>NZ_BAAAZZ010000001.1:0-49591 GCF_039537165.1 Aeromicrobium panaciterrae
GACTGTTAATCGGCAGGTTATTGGTTCGAGTCCAATCGGGGGAGCAAGAATCCGGGGTAGGTCCACACATTAGTACACACATGCTGATGTGTGCGACCTCCAATACTTCTCGCGGTGCTCGAGCAGCGATATGCTTTTCACATGAGCACAAGCACGCTGCACGCCGTGATCGACCCGGACTTCGGGTCGATCAGTGCTGTCGTCGACCGCGACGGAACGATCCTGTCGACAGGCGCCGCGAGCCCCGCCCTTCCGGCCACTGACGTGCGCCCGTACCTCGAGGCCGCTCGTCTCGTTGAGCGTGAGCTTTCCGAGCTCATGCGCGGCGACCACCTGATCGACCCCGAAGTCTGGGAGCGGTGCATCCACCGCGGATGGGTCGATAGCTCCGACGACGTCCACTAGCGCCGGCGTACGTCCGCTGGGTCGACAGTCACCCCGCCTGTCTGCAAGCGAGAGTCGTTGACGGCGATCCGCACGTGCCGTGTCTGGCGGTTGACCCACCACACCGCTTTGCCCTCGAGGTACTCCTCGCCAGTCTCGAACTGCACACGAACGATGACCGGGATCTCATCCTGGGGTTCGACGTCGCGGATTCGGCGCGACACCTCGAGCGGCGGCCACGACTCGTTGAGCACCTTCACCCACTGCTTCGCGGGCTGAACGTTGGTCGCGTGCGATGGGTACTCGGACGCCTGCATGTGGACAGACGGTAGCGGGCGCCGGCGACAGGTCCTACGATCGCGGTCTGCTGCCTCCCACGCTTCACCCCCGAAGGGCTGGGAGGCAGCACCAACGACTAAAGCGGCCCCCACCTCCCGAAGGAGATGGGGGCCAATCGGGGAGGGCGGGGTGTTCAGGCTGCGGCAAGGAACGCGTCGTACGTTGACGCCTGCCACTTGTTGATCGCACCGTCAGCGCGAGCGTGCACGTGATCGACGGTTGAGTAGAGGCCGAGTGTGTCAGTCACTGCGGTCGATGGCATGCGCACCGAATGGTCGACGAACAGGACCGTGGCGTCGGCGTCGGCGATCTCGCGCATGACAGTCGCGTACGAAGACCACGGCGACCCCAGGGCTGCACCACCCGACGGGTCGAACAGCGCCGAGACCACGATGGGGCAGGTGATTCCGCCGGCGCGGAGGATGACGATGAAGTTAACGATGGCGGTCTTGACCTGTGCAGGTGTCATGCCGCCGAACGCGTCGTTGGCGCCGAGGTCGTGGAGGATCAGCAGATCGAGGTTGAACGATGCGAGATGCTCGCGCCACGAGTTGGCGATCGCGTACCCGTCCTGCCAGTCCGCGATCTTCATTCCGGAGTGCCCGAAGTTGTGGACCTGGATGCCCTTGGTCTCGTCGCCGGCGTACTCGCGGATGCCGGTGGCGACCAGATAGCCGGCAGCGTTCACCCCCACCTCAATCGTTGACGTCGCCGCGCCGCCTGTTTCCTTGGCGAGACCGACCGTTGGACCGGTGCTGAAAACGGTGCTCGATCCAGCGTCGGGCTTGTGGTACCCAGACGTGGCAGTGCCGCTCGTGCCTTTGGCGTGGTGGACCTCATACGAGGTGACTGGTGTCGCGAGCGAGTGAACGTACTTGCTGCCGACGACGTTGGAGTACCAACTCATGTGCTTGGCGCCAGCGTCAAACGCCGAGGCGGCGCCGGATGACGGCGGGTCGTACGCTCCACCTGTGAACGCCTGCGGCCACATGCCCGCGGCGTACTGAGGGGACGTTGTCAGTTCCCTAGAGGGGATGCCGATGAATCCGCGACCGCCAGCGCCGGCAGCGAGCCCGGCCGTGGGGTAGCGATTGCGGAGAAGCTTGACCAACTGCTGGCTCAGGGTCCGGTCGAATGAGCCAACGAACGCACCCTCCGTGGACGACGCACCGAGGATGCCCACGTTGACCAGGCGAGTGTCCCGTTTGCCGAGTGCGGCACGGAACGGCCACAGCTTGGAGTTGTCGACGATCGCGAGACGTTCCTTGCCGGCGGGCGTGGCATCGACCTTGCCAGCAACGACGACAACGCTGGCCTTCTCGGAGTCGAGTTCGGCGAGTGCGCCGGCGACGGTGTTGGCCCCGATGCTCCCTGACGGGTTGAACGGGACTACGTCGGCCGCGGTTCCGTGCGGGTTGCCCGTCGACTGAGAGTGCTCGTACGCGGTCTTGCCGCGGTCCCCGCGGTAGGCGGTCGACGCGTTCTCGCCGAGGGCGATCGTGTCGGAGATGACCTGATAGCCGGGTCCGACACCTGCCCACCGGTACTGCTTGTTGGAGTCTTCGGCGATGTAGATCTTGCCAGCCTCACCCGGATTCGGGAACGCCGCAAGGTTGGCGTACGGCAGCACATCGTCGACATACGACGGCAGCTGGGCGCCAGGGACCTGCCCACCGACGAGATCGGCTTTGTCGGTGAGGGCGTCGTTGATCGCTGCAACGGCGCCCGTGCGAGCCGCGGTTTCAGTGGCGATCGCGTCAGCGTTGTCCTGATCGCCCGTGAGCCGGTCTGTGATCTCGCTGGCGAGAGAACTCGTGAGTCCAGAGACGTCGATGACGACGTCCTCGAGGCCGAGAACTTCGAGCAGCTGGGATGCGGTGATTGGACCGGTGAGCTCGTCGATGCTGGTGACCGACGGGTAGGTGAATTTCGCACCGGGCTGGGTGCTTGCGTCGAGAAGGTCGACATCGACCGTGGGTGTCGCGAGCGGCAGGGAAACGTTCTTGATGGGGTGTCGCTTGACGACCTTGCCGCTCTCGTCGATCAGTTTCAGGAACGAGATGGTGTACAGCACAAGTCCGTCGACATTGAATCCCGGAGCGTCGGACGCGATGACGGGGTTTGACGTCCCGACACCGTTGGCGATCGGCACTTCGATCGGTGACCGGTCGACGTACGTGCCGGACGCGATGTGGGTGCGGGTCATCTCCGGGGTGATGAGCATGACGCCTGAGACGATGGGGGTGGCGGCTGAGTCGATGTGGGAACCGTAGGTCAGCGTGACCTTCGGGACATCACCGGGGAGTGGCATGGTGGTCCTTCCATCGTGTGCGGATCGTGTCGAACAGGCAGGCACCGAGCTCGTAGTAGAGCTGGACCATTCCGATGACGAACTTCATCGCTGAACGACCTGCCAGATCAACCAGGCGTCCAACGCGAGCACGCCGAAGACGGCGACCGCAACGAGGGACAGCAGCCCCACGCCAGCACCGACGGCAACAACCTGCTCGCGGTTCACAGCGACTACTCAGCATTCTTCGGCGAGATCCCGACAAGGAACGCCGCCGACAGCGCGAAGCCGAGCGACATGCGATAGTCGGCGGCAACGGGCCACTCGCCCTGCGTGAGAGGTCCCACGAGTGGGACGACCGCGCCGGCGAAGAACCCGGCAAAGGCCTTCCAGTACCGGGCGAGAACGGCCGCGTTGAGCTTCTTCTTGGTGAGGAACATGTGTGACTCCTTTACGGTGCGGTGACGGAGAACAGGATCGGAACGTGGTCCGAGGGCCGGATCGGCGGGAAGGTGCCGGACGCGTCGTAGCCGAGCAGCACGGTGTACCCGTTGCGGACGAAGTTCGCGGGACCGTATCCGTGGTCGATGATCCACTCGGGGTTCTTCCCCATGACGTCGTTGGCGATGTTGGTGTACGTGGCGTACATCGCGTTCGTGCTCGCCTTCGGGTTCTTGCGGAGGTTGCACTGTCCACGCTCTGTGAACGCCGGAAGATCGTCGGAGCGGTTCATGTCGCCACCGATGAAGATGGGCGCGTTGCCGTGCAGTGCGGAAATCCGGTCAAGCTCCTTGCGGATGAGGACCGCCTGCGCCGTCCGTCCGGCGCCCCACTGCTTGCCGTCAACGAGATGCGTCACGCCGAACACGAACTCCTGGCCGGACTTGATGTCCTCGAACACCGCGACAGTGAGGTGCCGTCCAGGGACCGCTTTGCCGTCTACCTTCGCGTACACCTTGAGGTCCGGGTATCGCTTGACGAGGCCGGTGCTGTCCTTCTCCCAGAACAGGTAGTTCTCGTTGGCTGCCGTGGTCGGGATGACCATGCCGTACTCGAGGCCCAATGCGGTCGAGACCTTCTTGGCAAAGGGTGACGGGACGGTCGGGTTGGCGGTGTTCTTGCCTGTGCCGACTAGCTCGTTCAGACCGAATACCGACGGCCGGCCTGATTTGATGAGCGCGGCGCCGGCCTTCGCTCGGGTGCTGTCGTTCTTGATCTTGTCGGGGCCGGGGATGTTGTACCAGAGCGGACGGATCGTCATCTTCGGCGTAGGTGGCGGGGTCGCCTTCTTCTCGAGGTACTTCGTCGACCAGTAGAACCCGGAGACATTCTTGACCCAAACCTCGCCGTCCTTCTGCTTGGCGGTGCGGCCGACGGACGTCACGATGTGGCCGTTGGCGGCGCTCGATCGGACCGGTCCGTCGACGGGCCACTCACGGCCGAGAAGCTCTGTCTTTGCGGTCACGATGTAGATCTGGTCCTCGGGGGTGACCGGGACGGACGGCGCTGCCTTGACGTCGAGCACGACCTTCGGGTTCAGGTGATCCCAGTAGCCGAACGGTGAATGGCGCACCTCGAAGTGGCAATGAGGTCCTGTGGTGCGGCCCGTGTTGCCGGACTTACCGAGCGCCGCGCCGAGCTTCACCCTCTGCCCAGCCTTGACCGACGTCGACGACATGTGGGCCGTGATCCAGCGGTACCTCGCACCGTTGACCTTGGTCTCACCGATGACGCATGTGCCGTACGCCGTGCCCCACGGGGAGCGAGTGCCTGCGTAGATGATCGTCGAATCCGCCGGCGCCTTAAGAGGGGTGCCAACAGGGCAGAGGAAGTCGACGCCGGGGTGGTACCCAGCGGCCCAGTCGCCCTTCTTGCCGTACGGTGTGCCGATCGGTTTTGTGGTGGGTGCAGCCATGCGCGGACTCCTCCGTGAGGGGATGGTTGAGACCCCCGCCGAGAGGCGGGGTCAAGCGGCGATGTGCGTCAGGCGCCGCAGGGCACCTGTTCTGACGTTCCGTCGGAGTAGGTGATCGTGAGGGTCAAGGTGCCGAGACCTTGGCAGGTGACCGACGCGATGCCGCGCCCGTCCTTGCCATCAGCGCCGTCAGCGCCGTCCTTGCCATCGGCGCCGTTGGTTCCGTTCGTGCCAGCTGCACCTGCCGCGCCGGCTGGACCAACGGGCCCCCGACATCCCCCGTGTGAGATGCAATACGTCGCGATCGCCGCGGCGACCTGCGAGTCTGTGGCGTTCTGACCGGCCGGACCAGCCGGACCGGTTGCACCTCGCACCGGCGCGGGTGCCGGTACAGGTTTCACCGAGACGACGGGCTCCTCGCCGAGCCGTCGGACTTGAGACCCGAGCGCGGCGACCTTGGCGTTGGCCTTGTCGAGCGCGGCGACCGTCTTGGACTGGTTGGCCTCCGACTTGTCAAGCCGGTCGACGATCGGCGTGTACATCATGTACAGGGTCGAGAGCGTCATCACTGCGATGAACAACCATGCGATCCTGCGGAACCTCGGTGTCATCGAAGTCGGCACCATTTCACGTCACCCCTTGTGAAGCGAGATACAGCTGGACAACCAGGAGGAGCAGCGGCGACACGAACGCCGCGATGAGGAGGCGCCGGTCGGCGTTGCGCTCTGTGTCCCTGCGAGCTTGACCGTCCTTCATCTCCTCGACGTCGTCTTTCAAGTTCCTGATCTCAGCGGCAACACCACGCTGGTCGGACTGGTAGACCTCCTTGTTCACGAGCGTCGCTCGGAGGTCCTCGACCGTCTTCGTCAGGCGATCAACCGCACGCTGCAGATCGGACTCGGCGGTCATCAGTTCACGCTCCTGTTCACGTCAACCCCTCAATCGGTTGAGCACGGCAGATCGGATCGTCGTGGTCTGGGCGGCGGACTGCGTCAGGGTGACACTCAGCTTGAGCGGAACCGTGGTGTTCACCGCCACACCGGCGCCGCCACCGGACGTCGGGCCCACGATCGCGTTGCCCAACATGGCGTAGCCCGCCGCGGCCAGTAGGCCGGAGATACCGTCGGCGAGACAGGAGAGCTTGAAGTCGTTGGAGGCGAGCACGTTCGCAGCGCCAGCACCCGTTGTGGCGAACGTCTTGATGGTCGCGTCGGCGGTGGTGCCGGCCGTGCCGCATCTGATCCTCCATGTCAGCGTGGCAGTGCTCGAAACGTCGGCGAGCATGGCGATCTGGTACATGACGTCGTCGATGAGGTAGTCCGTAGGAAGGTCCCATTGCGCGACAATGACCTCGCTTGTACCCGTGCCGTTCTGCAGCGTGGGCGAGATCCGCTGGTCCTGCAGGGGTGCCGTGAACGATCCGTCACCGCCGGCCTGCAGACCGCCGACCTGGGATTTCAGGAGCGCTGGCGACCCGCCCATCGTGCTGGTACTGGGCACGGACGTCGACCCGCTGGTGTCTTTGAGTGACGTCATCACCAAGACCCGCCCACTCAGCACCTCGGGCCGCTTGTAGAACGTCGCCGGAGTTGAGGACCCGTAGCCGACGTATGTGTCGGAACCGGTGACGCCAGACGGTGCATCGCGCAGCGTTGCCGTGGCGAACCGTCGCTTGCCCACGGCGATCGACGACGTCGGTGACGGCGCGGTGTGAGTCGCACCTGCGCCGGTGTCGACGTACTTCACCCAGAATTTCTCTGACGCAGCGGGATAGTAGGAGGACCATCGCGACAACTTGCCGTCGCTGTGCGTCGAGTAGAACGCCTGGTTGGTGCCGTTGGTCTTGTAGGCGATGCCGCCCGCAACCGCTGATACGGATGAGTCCAGCACCCACGAGAGGGCTGCGTCACGGGCCTTCGAGTCGCTAGAGAACGTGGGCAAGGGATAGACATCGACGTGGGTGTCGCTGACCAGAGTGAGCTTGGATGCGCCGTAACCGAAGTTGCCGATGCCCACGAACCGGTAGTCGGCAGAGAAGGAATCCTCCGATGGGCCGGTGAGTTCGGTGGTGCCGGCATGAACAAACGATGTGGACAACTTGGACGCGAGGAAACCCAAGGTGGTGTCGTAGTAGACGGCGATGAGGTCTGTGCCGTCGTGGCCGACTGCGGGATCGGCGTTGCTCGCGAAGGAAGAAAAGACCAGTGTCGTCTCGCCTTGCCGTGCACCTGTGGAGAAGACGGACTTGTGCAGGACGATGGATTCATCGCCGAACGCGTTGGCGTACACGGCAGTCAGATATATGGACGTTCCCAAGACCGTGTGACCGCCGATGCGGGAGAAGCTGACACCCGTGATCCCTGTGCCGGCGAGGCTCGACGAGAAGGTCACCAGCGATCCGGCAACACCAGCTGTCGATACGGTCCGGTAGCGGGACACGTTGTCGGATGTGCGGGTGAACATTTCGACCCACTGGCCACCAGACGCATCCCACGAGATGCCTTTGCGTGCGTGCCCTGCTGGCGCCGAGGGCCACGCCATCGCTGTCAACGGACCCTGCGCAAGGTCCGGGGCCGCTGGCGGGTCAGAGACACCGTTTTCAAGCGTGAACGTGCCGCTGGAGGAAAGCGTCGCGTCGCCGTTGATGATCAAGTCCTGGAGCACGGTGAGGATGTCGGTGGTGACCTTCCCTCGAAACGTGCAACCCTCGGGGTGCAGACGAACCAGCGGTTCACCAGTGGGGTTGGCAGGGTCGAGGACTTCGATGCCGCCCGTGAGTGGGGTGACTCCCACGCTGGGCGTGGAGATGACGATGGACGTGCCGACACCGATCTGAGTTAGCGCGTCAATAACGCCTGAGGTCAGCTGGGCGACCTGTACCTCTCCGAAGTAGGCGTATAGAGCGGAGATGAACTCGTTGTCAGCGAGCCGTGCCGCCCCCGACCCTTCGGCGCCAATCTCAGCTTCACCGTCTGCGTCACGAGCAACGACCGCCACATGGATGTCGGTGCCTGGTTCGGTCATCGGGATTTGGTTCCCGCCGAGACGGGAGATGACCGCTGACAACCCGGACGTGGAGGTCACCAACTCGTCGGCGGTGGTGACCGGGGAGGTGAGTGACGCGTAGACGTCGTACATGACGGGGTCGGCATTGGCCTGCGCCGGCCATGTGGCCTTCACGGCGCCGATTGCGAACGGTGTCACAGTCGTTGCTGGGGATTCGGCCGGAGCGAGTCCATCTGTCATCGCCTCGGGGGGGATAGCCGACTCTGGGTCGATGTTTCCGCCGTCGATCAGCGGCTGCTGATCCAGCACTTCCACCACGGTGGGACGGCCACCCACGTCGTCAACGATGACCGACTCGCCTGTGCCGGGGTCACGGGGTCCGTCGACCATCACCGAGTACCCCTTCAACGAGTGGAGCACGCCTGCCGGCAACGGAACTGAGTCTTCATCGGTCAGAACTTGCACGATCTTGCGCGACAAGGGTGGGTCGATGGTGACAGCGGCGCCGGCGGGGTATGAGTTCACCAGCGGTGCCGCGAGAGCGAGCGTGTTGGCGTCGGTGTCGAGACCGCCAGCGTCGTAGGTCACGGTCTCAGTGATGTCGCCGGTGTCGTCGGCGCTGAGCAGAACAGAGGAACCGCCAGCCGGGTTGAAGTCGACCAGATTGTCTAGCTGAATGACTGTGTCGCCGGCGGTGGCTGCGACCTCGAGGGCCCCTCCCGCCTTGATTGTGTCGACCGACTCGACAACACCTTGGACCTGCACTAGTACCTCCGGATTTTGGCGACTTGTGGGGCGACGAGCTTCTTGTAGCCGATGGGCATCACTGCGGATGGTGCGAAACCGATCACGAACTTGAGCAGCGTGGAGGTCGACCCGATGCCGGCGATGCTGGTGGCGATCGGGTCGCCCTCCTCGAGCGGGAAGATCGGCCGGGAGTCGAACTGGATGTCGTACGCGGCGTTCTGACGGTCGGCAAGCTCGGACTGGGCGACGGACTTCGCCTGAGCGGTGGTTGTGATCGAGTCGCGGATCACCACGGCGCCCATGTAGAACGGCTTTCCACCGCGGGACAGCTTCGAGGGGTGGATTACTGACGTCGTTGGGACCATGGCCTCGTAGTACGGGTTGGCTCCGTTGGGGGTCTTGAGACCTTCGGCGCGTACGACGTTCGCGATGCGGGAGAAGTCGCCGGACGTCTCGGGCTCGGTGAGCACCGACCCACCGTCGCGGTCACGGAACGTGAACACCGGGCGAGTGGGGTCTTTGGCTCGCAGGGTTGCGTAGCCGGCGCCGTCATAGAACAGACGGCAGTCAAATGTCGACGCGAGTAGGCGTGCGTACCCCCACGGGGAAAGGGTCATGTTGCGGTCAATGACTTTGGTCTCTCCGGTCTTCTGGACCGTGGTGGCCTCGAACCGAAACTTGGTTTCACCGAGCTCGGTAAGGATCTGCCTGATCGCTGTGGCCTTGTTGGTGCCCTTGGGGATGGTGAACCGGGGCCACGATTGACGGGCAAAGATGTCTTTGCCGGAGCAGTCGAGGGTGACGACCTGGTTGAGTCGCTTGAACTTGCGAACCGGGCCAGTGAACATCGGGCACTCGACGACGAACCCCAATGCGGGGACGTACACCTCGGACCACACCTGCACCATGCGGTCGAAGAACCAGACACCGTCGACGATGTCGGAGGTGTCGAATCCGAGGTCGTAGTCGGGGTCGAACACGCTCATCGTCAGGACGCGGGTCGATTCCTCGCCGTCCCAGTCGTACGTGATCTGTCCGGCCAACACCCGGTTGCTGATGTTCGACACGGGCTGGTGCTCGAGGTCGCACACCTGCACCCGGAAGTTGACGACGGGGAAAGCGACGATGTGGTCGAGGTATGCCTGCAGGCTCTCGTTGTCGAGTCCGAGGTAGTTGTACATCTAGGCGGCGACCTCTATGAAGTCGAAGCTGCACACGTACCGGTAGTCCCCATCCCTTCCCGGATGTGGGGTCGGTGACACCGTCATGTTGAACGGCACGACGCGCAACGCCATGTCGGCGAGGGTGAGCGTCATCTGCCGGCCGACGTAGCGGTCGCGGACGTCGAGGAACATGTCGCGCAGCTGGGCGCCGGTGAGGCTTCCGGTGAGTTCGGTGGCGAACAGTTCTCCTGTGATGCTGCCGGTGTAGCCGCGCAGCGACGACACGGTTCGGACGGAGTATTCGGCGTTCAGGACGGTGAAGGTCTCACCTGATTCCGACAGCACCATCGACTGCGCGTCCTGGGTGATGACCGTGACGTAGACGTCGTTCTCGGGGTCGCACAACCAGATGCCGCGAGGGTTGATCTCGGCTGTGACGTCGGGGTTGGTCGCGGACGTTTCACCGTTGACGATCGCCCGGACGATCCATGTGTGCTCTTGCCGGGGTGCGGCTGTGGAGTCGACCCACTCGTAGTCGTCGCCGCCGATCGTGGCGTCAACAGCCTGCACGAGCGCGATCTGCACACCATCGCGGACGATCTGGAACATGTCGGGTTCGGTAGTACGGGACCACGTCAGCTTCACGAACGGGTACGGGTTGAGGTCGACCGCGGCCAGCGCCGTGACCGGGTCCACTCCTGCGGAGAGCTCGAACGTGAAGTCACGTGAGGCTTCCACGTACTCGGGGACGCCGCCGTTGCTGACCCGGTTGTAGCCGTCCCACGACCGAACGATTGTCCGGTACGTCTTCCCAACGACGGTGATGACGCCCTCGTCAGGCGCGTCGGTGTCTGCGGCGCCGGCGATCAGGCCAGTGTCGTAGAGCACCCACGAGTCGGGGGGGAGGTCGGGGTCGACGATGAACATCCGGTACGCCGTCTGCACGAACGACGGGTCCCAACCGATCGGAGGTGTTGGGTCGGTGACTTCGTTGTTCGGCGGCGCATCAGGCACCAAGATGGCCAGCGTGCCAAGCGGTTGGTACTGGAACTCCGCCCCGTCCGACCACGGCGACCAGATGTTGCCTGTGCCCTTGACCCGGCCACGCCACCAACGGGTGTCACCGGGTGACAGTGTCGGTGAACCCACAACGGTGGACAGGTCTACCGTGGACGACGTCGACGGGAGCTCGCCGGAATCGTACGTCGGCGCCGTCCACACGTTTGTCGAATTCATTTGCACCTGGATCGCTACCTGCGCCGTCAGGCTTGGGTCGACATCGGTGACCTTCAACGACGGCTTGGCCAACGAGACGACCTGCCCATCCGCGGGTGAGAGGGCAGTGGGCTTGTTCGGCGGCACGTAGTATTCGACGACCAACGCGACCGCGTCTGCGCCGGTGTTTTTTATCGACCGGATGGTGTTCGAGTTGGTCGACAGGCGCCACCCGCGGTTCGGTGCACCGGCCTGCATCGCCTCGAGGTGCGCCAACACGTCGAGCTCCCACAGCGTGTTCGCTGCAGCGTCCACTTTCGTCTGGGACGCGGTGAGCAGCGTCGTGGCGGGCTTGACGTTCCACGACAGGTTCGCTGCCGACCACGCACCGGACAGCATCGTCGCGGTGACCTGATTGGAACCCGCCCACGCGTCCTTGTTGCGGAAGTAGAGTTTCGCGGACTGGATCTCCGTGTTGGGGTTCAGCAGGATCGCCGGCATCGCACTGGCGACGTACGCGAACCGACGCTTCGTTGCCTGGTTCGACATGTACAGGAGCGTCTGGGTGCTGCCGTACTTCGCAGTGGGCGAGCCTTCGTAGTTTGTCGCGGATGAGGTCCGGGGGATCGTCAGCGTGGTCACTCAGGTCCTCCCAGGATGTCGTCGATCGAGTTGAGCTTTTCGGTCTGTGCTGCCTTCTCGTCGGTGGTCTTCTGCATCCATCCCTTGCCGGCGGACCAATCACGGATGACCATCTCGGTGGGGCCGTGTGCGTCACCCGAGATGAGGGCGGCGTCGACCGCACGGGTGAGCGGTGACATGTTCTCGGTGGAGAAGTCGACGCTGGGTGCGATCGTGGAGAACTTGTCGACCATGTCCGCGAGTTGGTCGAATGCCGCTTCGACCTCAGGTGTGCCGGCCTCGAGACCGTCGACGAGCCCCTGCATCACGTACACACCGATCTGGTGGAAAACCTTCGACGGCGAGTGGATGTGGAAGATGCCCTTGACCGCGTCGACCGCCCCGCCAGCGATGTTCCTGACGGTGTCCATGAGGACGTCAACCATTTCCTCGGCGCCGTCGATGAGGCCCTGAATCAGGTCTCGGCCTGCGTCTAGAAGTAGGTCGCCGAACCCGGTCACGGCGTCAAGGATCTGCTCTGGAAGTCCGACCACCCAGTCGATCGCTGTGCCGATGGCGTTGCCGACTGCGGTGCCGAAACCGATCCAGAACCCGATTGCCCACTGGATGTAGGCGACGATGGCGTTGAAGGCGATCTTGATCAGCTCGACCATGAACGCGACTCCGAACACCACGGCAGAGATGACGGCGTCGACGATGTTGCGGAAGGTCTCCCACTCGTTGTAGGCGTAGATGATGAACCCGATGACGGCGCCGATCGCTGCAGCGATGATGGTGGCCGCGGATGCTGTGACGAGACCGACGACGAGGGCTGCAGCAGCGACAAGGCCCAGAGCGATCGCGACACCAGCGAGGACGGCGCCGATGATCTTCATCGTCGTCGTGTGATCGGACATGAACTGGAACAACGGCTGTAGTGCCTTGAACACCTGACCGATGACCTCGCCGATTCCCTCGAGCATGGAGATGACACCGGGGGCGGCGTCGACCAGCGGGGGGAACAGGTCCTTGATGAGCTTGCCGATGATCCCGAGAACGTCACCGAGCTCCGACATCGAGTCGGTGATCGCGTTGGACGGACCGCTCGTACCGGTGAGGAAGTCGGCGAACTGGGTCGTGACCTCGAGGAGTGCGTCGCCCATCATCTGCAGGGCCGGCAGGGCCGCGATGGACAGTCGGAGGAAGACCTCAGCCAGCGGCCCGATCAGCGACGCGAAGGGCGCAAACGCCTTGCCCAGTCCGACGACCAA
Organism: Aeromicrobium panaciterrae; assembly: GCF_039537165.1. Lineage (GTDB taxonomy): Bacteria > Actinomycetota > Actinomycetes > Propionibacteriales > Nocardioidaceae > Aeromicrobium > Aeromicrobium panaciterrae. The sequence continues at coordinate 12,952 of NZ_BAAAZZ010000001.1, forward strand.
CTGGGACATGAGGTCGAGACCTTCACCCGAGTTGAGGAACCCGAGGAGACCCTTCGCGGCAGTGTTGAACAAGCCGGCAAAGATCGTCAGCCCCTGCGTGAGAACGGGGATGAAGTTCTTCACGAACGTCGAGATCAGCGGTCCGAGGCCGTCGGTGAGTACGCCGCCGATCTCCTTCTTCATGTCCTTGATCGCGTTGGTGATGGGCTTGAAGGTGTCCTTGACGGAGTCCCACCCGAGGGCGATCGCACCGACCCCTAGGGCGATGCCTGCGACCAACGGGAAGATCACCGCCAACGCCGGGGCGAGCGCGGCGATGCCGACCGCGGCGACGAAGATGAGCGGACCCCACAGGGCGATCTGACGGCCGATGAACCCAGATCCGGCGCCGGCGGCTGCGGTGGCCCCGGTGAAGGCTGCGAGCTCCGCTGTGGCGCCTCCCACGTCAAGGTCCACCGCGACGTCGATGTCGTGCAGGGACGCGGTGCCCTGCATGGCGTCGAGGATGATCTCGAGATGCTCCAACGCGCCAGTGCCATCGACGTCGATGCCGACGTCGAGCACTGGTTCGGCCGCGTTGACCTGTGCCTCGAGGATCTCGAGTTCGGCGCCGAAGCTGTCCCGGTCCAGATGGACCGGGATCTCGATCTTGATCTCGGACTCGACCCGTTCCGCGAACGCCTTCAACTCAGGGACGAAGTCACTGGTGTCTGGGAGAACCTTGAGGGCTAGACGCCCTACTTCCTTACCACCAGGACTGGCGACCATGAGTCACCTCCTATCGACGTCGTCGGGTCAGGTTGCGTGCGAAGTCAGCGAGCGACAGCTTCGGTTTCGGCGTCGTGGCGGTCTTGTGGATCTCGTCCGGACCGGGCCACATCTTCGGGCTCTTGACTGACCGGGCCTTTTTGCCGGCAGCGGCCTTCGCGGTGACCACCGTGTTGGTGGAGATCCCGTTCTGGATCGCTCGGAGGAGGTACCGGTCCATGCCCCATCCGCGGTGATGGACCCCACCGGACACGGACGCTTTAAGTGCCGACGTGTCGGTCATCCACACGATGAGGTTGAGGATGTACCGAGGGTCGAACTCGGTGGGCGTGTCGGACATGAGGTCCGACATCACGGCCCGCAGGTTCAGGCGGTGGTACTCGGAGAGGTCTGAGGCGATTGCCCCGCCGTGCTCTCGGAGGAGCCGGACGAGGCTGAGGCTTCCCCCAGCTGGGACCGCTTCCCGTATCGCTGGAAGACGCCGCCGAGGACGAGCAGGTCGTGGTTGCAGGCTTTGATGATGCGCTTGGCGTCCGCGTCGGTCTTCGCGACGAGGGTCAGCATCTCCTCGAGCAGTTCGACTGACTGCTTCTTGCCATCGCGGGCGGCAGTTGAGGCGCCTTCGTCATCTTCGCCGTCGCTGGTTTGTGCCACCTCAGATGCCGTCTTGCGGATCTCGTTGAACCGGGCCTGCATCGCAAGCAGCTTGTCCTGCGTCGCGTCGGGCAGACGCACGGCCTGGATCAGGGTCGCGGTGCCGGCCTCGCCGAGGCCGATCACGACCGGTCCGTACTGCTCCTCGATGGACTGCTTGACGTCCTCGAGAGTGAATGTGAATTCTGACATGGGTGTTCCTTCTTTCGCGGATATGCGCGGACATGTGTGGTGAAGCCCCTGCCCGCCGCGCTATCCGCGCTGGACGCGACGGGCAGGGAGATGGGGTCAGGCAGGCGTGCCCAGACCGGCGGCGTACCAGGACATGAGTCCCGCGGCGCCGTTGTGCTCGAGAACGGTCATCTTGATGCTGAACTCGAGGAACGCGGTCGGATCGAACTCGGGCGCGTCGTCGGACGTTGCCGAGACCTTGGCGAGGTACAGCGGCACACGAACAGAGCCGTCGACGAGCACCAGGTAGAGGGCGCCTGACATCGGTGTGGCCGACGGAAGGACGTGGTAGACGTCCGGGTCGGAGATGTCGCCCTCACCGAAGTAGAGATCCAGCGTGTCGTTCGACAGCTGCAGCGACGCAGCGGTGAGCGACCAGATCGTCTCGTCGGCGAGCTTGCGAAGTGCTGAGCTCTGCCACGAGCCCTTCGTTTCGCCCTCGGTGCCGTCCTTGCCGAGCGCCACGTTGTTCTCACGTGACGTGTGGCCGAGGTTGCGCCAACCGGTGGGGAGAGTTGCCGCGGTCAGGTCGAGCGCGGCGATCTCCACCTGCGTGTCAGCAGGAGGCGCAGCGCCGGCGGTGTCATTCCAGAACAGGTAGCCGCGTCCGGGGAGGACGACCGCACCATCATCGAGTGCCATGAGAAATACCTCCGGGTGTTGTGGTGGGTGCGCGGATTCCTCCCAGACCGGACGGTCAGGGCAGGACGTTGACCCCACCGATTGGTGGGGTAGATCGGGTGGCCGTCAGGCCAGCGGTGTGCGAAGCAGCAGCCGGTACTCGGCGGTGTAGCGGAACAGTCCGTCAGGCACCGCCGCGGCTGGCGCCGGGAATGGTGGGACAGCGTTGTCCTTGTCGAAGAAGCTGATGTAACCGGCAGGAAACTGGGTCTGGTTCTTCCACGCGTCGACGACGAGCGTGCGTGCTGACTGCGCCGCGTTAAACGCTTCCGTGTCGGACGCGCCGTACGCGTCAATCACGATGGACGCCCAGTCCGCGAACTCTGGGTCCATGAGCGATCCGGCGCTGTGGACTGCGTGCACAAACGGGATCTGGTCGGCGAGGTCAGGTGGGAGTGATGTGCCGAAATTCCGGTCATTGCTTTCGAGTTCGTCGCGGAGGATTTCGTTGAGCAGCTTGTTGACGTGGACGGCCATCTACATCGCCTCCCAGGTTCGGCGGAGCACGTGTGTTCCGTCCCACGCGCCGACGTGTGTGCCGGCGGGGATGATGCGGTCGCCGAGCCGTTGCGCCTTCTTCGTGACGTACGCGGCGCGTCCGTACTCGATGATGTGCGGGACCGGGCCCTCGAGATAGACGTAGTAGTCGGTGATGCCGTCGGGGCCCCCGGTGATCTGGTGCCCGCCTGGACGGTCATGCTTTGCGAAGATCGCCTCCGCTACATGCTGGGTCTCACGGCCTTTCTCGTTGACCGCGTCCTTCACACCGGGCATGTGTGCGATGTAGTCGTGGAGGTCGACGCCGTTGACCTTCTCGTAGATGAGGGCCATCAGACTGCCTTGGCTGTGCGTGCTTGCAGGGTGACGGAGTAGTGCCGGGTCACGTCGGAGCCGTCGTGGAAGTCGGGCTCGCCGATGACGTCCCACATGCGGCCGGCGTACGACGCAGCAGCGAACGCCCCACCAATGAATGAGCGGGTCCGGAACACCTTCTGGGTGGCGACGGTCTGGTTGCCGACCGAGGTGTTTTCCGATGACTGAGGCGATCCGACACGGCCGTACAGGATCACGCCGTTCTCCAAGTCGGGCACCCGGCGCTTGTTGCCAAGGTCGTCGATGATCTCGATCTCCGGGTAGAGGGTGACCTCGTGCCGAGCGTCGTCGAGCAGACTCATCGACAACGCCCCTGGTCCGGGTAGCGCGGCGAAGTGCGGGAGAGCTTGGACCGGATCGTTCCGGCCTTGATGCCATTGCTGACACCGAGCAGCTGCCAGTCCTTGGAGGTGATGCTGATCTCTCCGGACGCGGCCGAGCGGGACCGGGTGTACGAGTAGTCGCCATCCGTCTCGGACGCGTACCCGGACGGGTTCTTGAGGACGCGGCGTACGGCACGGCGGACAACGACGACAATCCGGTGCTCCCGGTCGTCGCGGATGTCCTGCGAGGTGCCGGCGTCGATCCATGTGCGGAGGTCGCCGCGGCGGCGTGCGAGCTCGAGTTCGGCTTCCTCGATGAGGTCGGTCACGTACTCCTCGTCAGAGTCGGGGACCGCTGGCTTGAATCCGTTTCGCACCTGATCGAACTCGGTGATGGTTTCCATGGCCAGCGATCCCCTTCCCTGATGTCGGTATTTAGTTGTTCGAGGCTGCGTCGACAGCCGCGATGATCTCGTCCCGCTTGGCGTCTTCGGGGAACGAGACGTTCTTGGCGGTGGCGTATGCACGCCACGCCTTCACGCCTGAACCCTCACCAGTGCGGGGCGGCTCGACGAGCTCAACCTCGGAGTCGTCGGACTCCTTGTCCGACTCATTGGCGTCGGGGTCCTGATCGGACTCGTCTTCCTCCTCGTCGGTGTCGCTCTCGTCGTCGGACTCGTCCTGTTCCGACTCATCCTGCGAGTCGTCTTCGTACGTGTCGTCGGCGTCCTGATCGGACTCCTCGTCGACCGCGGGCTTGACACCTTCACCCCATGCCTTGGGGTTGGTGATGAGGTCCGCGGCCCACTCATCCGGCACCGTTCCGGCCAGGAACACGCGGGCTTCGCCGGTGTCCGGGTCCGGGAGGATGACCGTGGTTGCCAGAGCCCGCGACATCAGAGGACGTCCGCGCAGAACGACAGGTTGGCGTTCGCCAGGACGGGAAGACCGATGGCGTCCGAGATGACCTGGGAGATCATCGGGGGCTTGTCGTTCTTCCACACACCGGCAACGATGCCGGCGCCTTCGGTGTCCTCGATGTCCCAGTCGGGATCGTCGGACGTCAGGGTGCGACCCCAGAACGTGCCGCCGAGGTCAGTGCCCTCAGCGTCGTCGGGATCGACCGGAGCCGGCAGGAGGAGCAGCTTGTCCGCACCGAGGACCGAGGTCGTACCGGTGCCCGAGAGGTTCACCTTGCGGGTGTAGATCTCGATGGGCGGCAGGTCCTGTCCTTCGACGAAGGCGCGGACCTCGGCGTCGGTCGGGCGGCGTGCGCCACCGTTGACCAGCTGGGTCTGGAACTGGTTGCCCTTGGCGAAGGCGCGGAACACCGGCTTGGTCATGACGATCGAGCCGGGGAGTTCCCCGTTGGTGGCCTCGTACGTGTCGACCCACGCCTGCAGGTCGGCGAGACGATCCACCGTGACGTCCGACCACGCCGTGCCGGCCGAGACCGTGTGCGATCCCGAGCGGCCGAAGTTGTCGACCGCGGTGAAGTTGTCCTGCGCAATGGTGCCGATGCCCGTGAGCAGGGCGACACCGCGCTGGTACTCCATGGCGTCAGCGACAGCCCGGACCACGCGACGCGTGGTCTTGAGGATCTCGCGAACCTTGAGATCGTCGCTGGCGTTGCGGTTGCGGAGCTGGTCGAGCTCGGTGATCGGGATGTTCTGCCCGATCGCGGGAAGCTCGATCGTGACCCGCTTTCCGCCCTCGCCCTTGCCGATCTCCGGCTCAGCGTCGAACGCACGGAACTTCGCCGTCTCGACGAGTCCGTTCTGCGTGACGTTGAACCGAACAACGGTGTCTTCGACGGTGCGGTTCGGCAGGTAGCGAGCGAGCGTACCCTTCGCCGCCTCGTAGTCCTCGAGGGACTTGCGTGCGTACCCGGTCAGTGTTGCCGGGTCGATCAGATCAGTCCAGAGACTCATTTGATGTCAGCCCCTCTCAGATGTAGACGATGTTGTGGGCGGCGTTCTTCGCGGCCGCGGCGGGCCGGACGAACGATGCGTACGGGAGAGCAGCGATCTTCGCTGCCTTCACGCGGCCGTGGTCGAGCAGCGGGACGGCGAAGTCGTCCGTGCCGATGACCGGCTGGTCGGTGAAGATGTGACCTGCGAGCACGCCCGCGTTGGTCGTGGTGGCCTCGGTCACGTCGTAGGGGACGAGAACGCCACCGACCTTCGCGACAGGGGTGCCCGACGGGATGTACCCGTTGGGGTAGTGGGTGTTCGCGGTGAACGCGGAGATGTCCAGAATCTCCGTACGGCACTCGTTGATGCCGTGCGAAGAACCGAGCCAGGACTGGTCTCCCGCACCGTATGTCTCGCTACGCAGCTTGGGCATAGTCGATTCCTTCCGGGGTTGGGTGAGTGGTGCTACTTGTTGGTGCCGTGGACGGACTCGTAGAGGTCGCGGCCTGCCGCCACGCCCTTCGTCTTCGCCGTTCCACCGCGCTTGCCCTGGCCCGTGTCGGGCCAACGTCCGCCGCCTTTGCCGGCGTCGGGGACGAGGGATGTCAGAACGGAGTGGAGCTTGTCGGTGTCGACGTCTCCGTCCTTCACGAACTTCTCGAAGTTCAGCGCCTCGAGGGTGTCCGAAATCGTGGTGCGGTCCACATTCCGTGCTTCCAGGAACGCGTCCACATGGGCCTTGATGACCTTCAAGTTGGTCTCGGCCTGTGCTGCCTGCCGACCCTCAGTTCGAGCGGCTTCGATCGCCTTCTCGGAATCGGAGAGCGTGGCCTGACGGAGCCGCTCGAGTTCGGCCATGTCCTCGGCGTACTTCTCGAGAGTGACATCACCGAGCTTCTTGGCTCGCTTCTCGTGCTTCTGGGAGTGGTACTTGTGGTAGGCGACCTGCTGCTCGAGGGTCATCTCAGCGACAGGAGTGTCCGCCGGGTATCCGCGATCCTCGGGAGGATCGTCCTTCTTCGGCGGGTCTGTCGGATCGTCCTTCTTGGGAGGATCAGCCGGCGGGACCGTGGGGCCACCTTCGGGCGGGTCGGTGGGCTCCGGGTCACGTCCAGGAGTACGGCGTCCGATCGTTGCGAGGGGGAACCCGAACGGGTCCAGCAGCAACCGGGACTGGCGGTTCAGCGTGTTGCGGTTCATGCGTGTCTCCCTGTCGGAGGGTTGGTTGCAGCACCACGTGGCGTGGTGTGCGATCCCCGTCTGCGGATGGACGGGAGGTCTAGGCGGCGTCGTTGAGCTTCTTGAGCCACTCGTCGCGCATGCGGCGGTGGAACTCGAGGGTCTTGGCGGACACCTTCTTGCCGGCAGCGATGTCCTTCTCGAACTTCTCGACGAGCTTTCGCTGGACGTCGTACACGCGCTGCGGGTCCATGCCCTTGCGTGCCAGTTCCTCGGTGCGCTTCGCGTCACGATTACGGAACCTTGGGTCATACAGGTACGGGCCGAGTTCGCCGTGTTCACCTTCAACGGCTTCGGGCTTGAGTCCGGCGATGTCGAGCCCGTAAACGCGGATCAGGTTCTCGCGACGGTTGCCGCCGGCGGCTTCGTAGATCGCGTCAAGGTCGTCGCGGTTGAGCTCGAGGCCGGGGTCAAACGACTTCGTGACCGGGAGGGTGGTGCAGACGCACCCACCGTGGAGTGGCTTGAGATCGGCCTTGCCGTAGATACGGGTCGCAGCGACGATGCACAACGCGCACGGCCCTGTCTGGCTGAGCTCGGGATGCAGGATGCGCCGATATCCGGTGATGTCTTCCGACAGGCCCCAACGCTGCCGCTCGGCTTCGCGGCGGGCGAGTGCCAGATCCATGCGGGCCTGCTGCTCGGCACGCCAGCGGGCCTTCTCGTTCGCCTCGAACTCATCGGCGCCAAGCAGCCGTATGACTCGGGCGTCACGGGCTGGACGTTCCCATTCCTTGAGAATGTCAAGGCCGCGGAGCTTGGCCGGCATCTTCACATGCAGGTCCGCTTGGCGCTTGGGAACCCTGATCCGCAATGCCTCGAACACCTGATTCGAGAACTCCTCGGTCAGGTCGCCGACAGCCTCTTGGGCATCTCGGACTAGATCGGCGATCTCTCGCTCGACCGGCTCGGTGACGCCCCTCGTGAACCACAAACCGCGGATCTGCGACAGCAACTTGAGCACCGCGTCGACAAGCCGTTCCTCGAGCTTCTCGTACGCCAACCCGTTGGCGATGACGAGCGCGGTGAGCTGGGCCTTCTGCTCAGGCGTCAGCTGGGCCATCGGCCGGCTCCGTCACCGGTTCGGACTCGGTCTGCGGCGCTGGGGGCGTGTCGCCGAACAGGAGGTCCTTGTTCCGCATCCGCTTGTACCGGGCGATCGTCGCCGGGTCCAGCTGCCAGAAGTCGGCCCAGATTCCCTCCTGGGGGATGCCCGTGTTCTTCGCGGCGAGCGCGGCCTGTGACCGCTGCAGGAGCGAATACCGCTCGGTGGGCAGCCAGATGGGCTCGAGTTCGGCTTCGGGGTCGAGAGCCTGACCGTCAGCGACGAGAAGGTTAGCCGCGACGTCGGACACGATCTGGTTCCAGCGTTCGATGATCGCGTCAGCGTGGAACACCTGCGACTCACGAGCAAGCGCGGCACCCTCGGCAGAGCCACCCACGGCGTCCGGGACAAACAGCGTCAACGGTGTGCGGGTGACGGCGGCGAATTCCTTGATGTCGTCGCGTACGGACAAGAGCGCCGGTTGCAGATCGGTAGTCTGGGACTCCCAGATCTTCACGCCCTGGGGGAGCTTCCACATGGCATCAGGGTCGGACTCGAACAGGTCGTCGTAGTCGATCTTTTCGCCGGTCTCCTCGTCCGTGTCAGGGAGGGGATCGACTTCGGAGCCGGGTTCGGTGGCGTCCTGCAAAGCACGCTGACGGAACGTCTGAAACTTCGAGATCCAGAGCCGGTCGACGATCATGTTGTTGATCCGGTTCAGCAGGTCGAGGTTCGGCTCGAACAAGCCCATGTCGTCTGTGAACTGAAAGCGGTGTACGAACACGCCGCGACCGGAGACCGGGAGGTTCGCGCCCTTGGGCTCGCGCTTCTGCTCCTCGTCTGAGAGTGTGTCGACCCACTCCCAAGGTCCGGCGGACCACGAGTTCCCAAGGCCGGCGGAGCGCCCTTTGCGACGTGCCACCCGGACGCGCTCGACCTGCTCGCCATTCTCGTCAGCGGGGAGGGCGACGTGGGCGTAGACGTACTTCGTCAGATCATCGGCGTAGATCTTCATCGCCGCGACGACCTTGTCGGGGTCGAGCGGATCGTTGATCGTGACGCACTGACGCGGGTCTTCGGCCGTGGCCACCGCCTTGTCACCGGTCGGGTTCGAGATCCAGAGGATGCCTTCGGACATGACCGCTGCGTACCGGAACGTGTCTTGCAGGGCGCGGGCGTTTGCCTTCATGAGGCGGCGAGCAGCATCCGACCCATCACCGTCGTCGCCATCGTCGCCAGAAACGTCGGCCGAGTCATTCGAGATGATGTGGACACCCTTGAGCCGAATGCGATCGAGAAGCGACGTGACAGAGAGTCGGGCGATGTTGGCGCGACCCATGCGCATGACCTCGCGTGCGGCCTTCTTCTTTTCGGTCGGCGCGAAGTCGGGCAGCGGGGCATCGCCGGTGTAGTGGCGCCAGAGCAAGTCGAACCACTCGACCCTGGACATCTTCTTGTCGTTGAGTCGGCGTTCGCTGTGATGCATGACTGTGTACAGCTGCTTGAACCACCACTCGTCGGAGTACGGCACGGCAGCAGCATTGGATTCCATGCGGTGTCCTATCTGACTCGGGTGGGTGCTTTCCTCTTGCGGGCCGGCTGGGTGACGCCTTTCGCGAGGGCTTCCAGTCGGGCTTGGTAGGCGAGCACCGCGGCAACGCAGGCGTCGATCTTGTTGGGGGACTCCGGCGTCTCCTTGTTGATGCCGTAGCCGGTCTTCGAGAACCGCCGGCGGGCGTTCAGCACGTGACGTGTGAGCGCACCTGATCCGTCGTGTGACAGTTGCCGTTCGATGACGGCGTCCTCGAAGGTGACGAGAATGTCGTGCACGGCTTTCGCTGTGGCGCCGACCATCCACCACTCGATGGGGTGCTTGGCCGATGACTTGATCTTGAGCTTCGGCCCGTACTTCGCCTCCCAGGCGGCGATGTAGGACTCCCATTTCGCAGGGTCGGCGTAGAACCCCACGACGTTGTAGTTCTTGAACGTCTGTGCGACCTCGCGGTCAACCTCGATGAAGGGAACCGCCCATGGGATCTGCTTGCCGTCTGGTCCGCGCCGAAGTCCCGGCTGTTCCCAGACCTTGATCTCGAACAGGTGACCGTCGGACACGCAGCAACCGATGAGCGCCGTCGCGTCGGTGATGCCACGTGCGCGTTTGCGTGAACCGTCGAAACCGAGAGTGATCGGTTCTTTGGGGTCGACGACACGCGCCGTCGTGATCTTTCCGTCGGCGTCACGTTTCGGACCGACCGCCGCCCAATCCTCAGCACGGATGTACGAGTGTTCATGTGACGTCCGGGCGTTCAGGAAGTAGCGGCGAGAATCCTCGGGATCTTTGCGCGGGTCGAAGAACTCGTCGACCAGCGAGTCGATGTCTTGGTACGACATCGCATCACCGAACGCGTCCTCGATTCCCGCCTTGAGCTTGTCGAGATCGGCGAGGTCGTCGCACTCTCCGTATCGCCAGTCGAGCAACACGTTCGGCTTGGCGCGGGTGCGTCCCTCCATGAGGAGCTCGGCAAACTTGAGCGTCTTCTCGGCGACGGAGTCTTCACCTTCGGCGAACATCGTCGTCGACTCGAAGTACCACGTCTCTGCGATCTTCTTGCGCTTGCGGAGGTTACGAGTGACGGTCGCGAACATGCGCCGAAGTTCGGGCGTGTTGTACAGGTGCGACTCGTCGAAGTTGACCCACGTTTCCTTGCCGCCGTCTTTCGCCGCGGCAGACGCGGTTGACGGTGTGATCTCGCCGCGAGCAGGAAGGATGATGCGGGACAGGCCGGCATCGTCCTTGCGGTTCATCGCGTACGAGAGCGGACCCTCGGTGAGGTTGAAGTGGATCGTGTCGTATACGTTGCCGGTCTGGTTCTCCTCCGTGGCCATGCACCGGATGAACGGCGTCGACACGTGCCGACCCATCGGTTCGCCCTTGGTGTAGACGTACCGAAACCCGAGACCGTACGGGTCCTCGTACACCTCGCCGCCCTCAGCGATGCCGGCGAACCGTGCAGGGCCGAGCGCCTCGAACAGGCCGAACCGTCCGCCCTGGCCCGATTTGTCGGCACCCTTGGGCCTCGAGTAGAAGACCGAGTCGTAGTGCCGACGACCAACCTTGAGCGGGGACGTCTTGCCGGGTGCGTGCAGGGCGTACGCGTCGACGATGAGTTCTGTGAGTTCGTCACCGTGTACGACAGGTTCGCCGATCACGTCGCCGTCGCCGTGGAGGACGAGCTCCTCCATCCACGCGGTGGCGAGCCACCCGAGGGAGAAGTTCCGGTCGTGATCGGGTGCCTGCACCAGCAGGCGAGGCATTAGTCCTCGTCGGTCCCGGTCTTCTCGTCAGGCTCATCGTTCGAGAGGCGCTGACGGCGGGCCTCGAGCGACGTGACAGAAGCCTTGCCACCCGCGGCCGGCTGATCGGTCGGCTCGACCGCGTCGGGCTCCGGCTTGTACTTGAACCCGAGCCGCTTGCGATCGTCGGGCATGATCCCGTACTTCGCCTCGCGGAGACGGATCTCAGCAGCGAAGTCCCACCGGCCGTTCGTCCACATCTTGTGGTGCATGAACGCGGTGTCGACCATGAACGACCACGAGATCGCGGGCTCGCCCTCCATGAGCGGCCACCCACGCAGCGCCTCCCACCAGAGCAAGGTCTGTGGATGCCAGTCGACCTCGCGCTCCTCCCCGTCGACCTTCTCGGTGCCGAGCACGCCGGTCGGAAGCGGGTCGCCGAACACCTCGCCCTTGTAGACGAGGTCGGTTAGCAGCTTCATGTCGCGATCGCGGGACCGCTTGTCCTTGGGAGGAGGACCGTTGCCAGCCATCACTCACCACCAACCTGCACGACCATCAGAGCGCCGCCATCTTCGTCGGCCTCGAGGCGTGTGCTGATCGGAATGGTGATCGTGCCGAGCTCGTACTCACGGTCGTCGAGACGCGTGTACAGAGGGAGCTCGATACCTCCAGCTGGTGCAGCCATCTTCGTTCCTCCCATGTCGGGATTCGGAGCGTCCCTGGCGGACGCTCACAGCAAACCTGGGTGCGGCTTCGGCCGGCGCTTTGTCTGAGCCCACAGGGCCCGAGTCGCTTCGGCCGACTGACGCTGGGTCTCGACCTCATGGCACTCGTGGCACACGGAGAGCAACTGCTCGATCCGATGATCGTGTGGGTCGCCGGCGTGGTGGACCTCAGTCGCACGACCCGTGCACGTGTCCTCGTACGCCAGCTGACAACGGTGGCCGTCGCGGTTGAGCCGACGCTTCCGCAGTCCCTTCCAGTTCTTGGGGAGCGGGCGGTCAGGACGCCAACCAGTCATCGAACACGCCTCCCTCCGGGCCGGTCCCAAGCCCGCGCTCGTATTTCCCCAGACCCACGCGCACAGCGATCACCCGAACGGGACGGTGCGGGGTTGCGGGGGAGGGGGGAGGGTTCCGGCACCGGGTGGCTGGGGCGCGTGCGTGTGTGCCCGTGTACGCGCTTGTGCGTGTGCCTGGGCGTGTGTCCGCGTGCGTGTGCCGGCGTACGTGTGCGCGTGCGTGACGCGTGCGCGTGGGGCGTCCTGCCGGGTGGGCTCGTGTCGTCGAGCTCGTTGGCCAGGTCCCGGAAATTCTTGCCATGACTTTGCGGGTTCGACTTGACACGTTGCGAAGTTGCTGCGTAACGTTCATCTCACCGGGTAGCGACAACTACCCACAACGAACGGAGACAGCATGTTCAACCTCATCGCCCACCTAGCCGCAGTGGCTATCGCCATGAGCACACCCTGTGCCGACGAGAGCGCCAATAACTGCTACTGGGACGCCGGTACGAGCGGCAACGGTCAGGGACAGTCATACGTGGCGCTTGCCACGGCGGACACCGGACCCGCGTGCATCTACTTCACAGCCCGTCCGCAAGATGACTATTGCGAGGACGGTGCACGATGATCACGCGTGCAGAGCGGAAGGCCCGCAACAAGACCGCGCACGCTATCCGCCGTGCCCTCACGGATGCCGACTACAGGGAAGCGAAGACCGCCGGGGACGCGCTCACGTGGCGCGAGGTGTGGGAGACCTACGCCGCTATCCCCGTGGACACGATCCTCCGTGACTACGCGGCCATGGCAGAACCGGCACCGGTGAAGCCCGAACGGGTCAAGGTGAAGCGTTCCGCGCCCCGTCACGTGCAGGAAGTCGGGGAAGCGTACCGGCTCGCCCGTGAGACATGGGAAGCCGGACTGGCCGACGCTATGCGAGGCGCACGAGCCAACGGCAAGCCCGCACGCGGCGAGAAGTACACCGATGAGGAACGGGACTACCGTGCCGCGCACCCGGCGCCCGTGTACCGGGACTTCCTCACCGCGTACTACGCCGACCAACGGGATCTCCAGGGCAGGGAAGTCGCCTAGCCGGGACGTAACGCATGGTGCACCGGCAACGGTGCCCCGTGTGAGTCGCCCCGACTCCGCGCCGCGACAACGGCGCACAACGAACGGAGAAACCAATGCAATTCACACTCAGTATCACGCTCGGCAACGACGCCATGCAGGACGCCGTTGACCTCGAACGGGCACTGGACAAGGTCCGTGCACAGGTCGCCGACCTCGACGGCGGCTGGATCACCACTGCCGACGGCGGCACCGTCCACGACATGAACGGCAACCGTGTCGGCGACTGGAGTGTCTCCTGATGAGCGCCATGGAACTCGAATACGAACGCATTGACTACACCGTGAAGGAGACCGGTCAGGAGATCCGAAAGGCCCTGAAAGCGGCGTTCCCCGGCGTGAAGTTCTCGCTTCGCGGGTCACGCGGCACCGGCTACGGGTGGTTCTCGCTCTCGTGGGTCGACGGACCCACAACCGGTCAGGTCCGCGAGATCACCGGCGGCTTTCAGTCGTCGTACTTCGACGGCATGGACGACAGCAACCACCACATCCCGGCGACGATGTACGCCGACCCTGACGGCGTGATCCGTGAACACCGATTCTCCTGCAAAGGGGTCAACGGGTCCCGCGAGTACACGCCCGAAGCGATCGCATGGATGGACGCCTACATCGACGCCCACGGCGGACCGGAAGCGTTCAGCGGTGGGTACGGACCCGATTACGCATCAGCTCGATGGAAGACGTTCCAGGACATCGACCTGACCGGCATCGAGTGGGACGCGCTCCCCATGCCCGAACCGGGGTTCAAGGGGCGCCACGTGCCCGACTGCTACGCCGTCGACAACGGACGCCCGTACAACTACACCGACGAGGAGCCCACACACCGCGCCTAGACGTAACGCATGGTCACCCGCTCGACGGGTGACCGTGTGAGTCGCCTAGAGGCTCACGGCGCGACAACGCCGACACAACGAACGGAGAACGAACGATGACAACCCAGATTCCCTCAGACCTCACATGCGTGAACTGCTCGCAGGTGAACCTTGACGAGATGGCTTGCCCGAACGATCGGGAGACATGCGTGGAGTGCTGCCCGTGCCATAAGGACGACGACAAGCCCACGGTGGTCGTCGGCGTGATCGAGTGGGGCAGCAACTACGACGACCGGGACCCGGAAATCATCGTGGGCACCACGGTCGACGTTGTGAGGCTCGCGGCGTACCGCGAGACGCTCGACTTCGCGTCACAAGGTGACCCGGACCTCCCAGCACCGTCCGACCTTCCCGACGTGGACGAGACCGACCCGGCGAGCGTTGCCGAGTGGCTCGCACTCTGGCACGACGAGACCACGGCAGCGTGGCTCACGATTGAAACCCTGCCGGTCCTGGGGTCGCTGTGATGACCGCGGAAGTCCCCGGCCAGATCGACATGCTCGACCTACTGGCGGAGATCGAAACGCCCACCGGCGACATATGGCACGTGGTCATGCCGTCCATGGGCCTCGCGTGCGGCATCGACCCGCTGGGCGAGCCGCGACGGGTCCGCCGAATGGTCTTCAACTGGGAAACCGCTTGGGAGCGGGTCACATGCCGGGACTGCCTAGAGATCGGTCTCCCGGCGCTCGTGGCAGCAAAACGCGACATGCAAGGACGCGGTGCGTAACGCATCCTGCCCGTCCTAGGCGACGGGCAGGGTACGAGTCACACCGACTCAACCCGGCGACAACCGGGAACAGACGAACGGAGACAAGACAATGACCACAGACACACACAACACGGTGACCGTGTGGACCGTGACCGGCAACAACGACGGCGAGGTTTGGACGCTCGTTTACGCCGACTTCGAGCAAGTCAAGGCGATGATCTGGTCGGATGTCGTCGACGCCGCTGAGCGTCACGGGATTGACCTGGGCGACGGTCTCGGAACTGACGAGTTCGGAGGCGAGCTCGACAAGAACAGCGTGGGTGATTGGTGCCGATTCATCGAAACCAACGGGTGGAAGTGCCGCATGTACGAGTACGACGAGCACACGCTCACCCTTCCCACCACGAAGGCGGGCGAGTGAACATGAGCAACGAAATCAAAACCCGTCGGTTCATCGTCACCGTGCCTGACATGGCTGGGGAAGAGGCCGACATCTTCGCCGCCGACCTTGAAGAAATGATGCCCAGACGTTTCGGCAACGCGTTCGGCAAGACCGTGAAGGTGAGTCACGCGCTCGGTGAAAGCCTCCCGGAAGCATTCATATCGGCGCGTGTCGCCGGACTCGCCGGGATGCAGTACATCGAACTCGTGGACGAAACCCGCGGCGACTACCCGCTGTCGCCGTTCGAGGCTCGTCAACTCGCGGGCGTGCTCCTCGCGCAGGCCGACTTGATTGAACCGGTCGAATGAGCGCCTACACGGTCGCCGCGACTTGGAAGGGTGAGCAGGTTCATCTCAGCGAGGAACGGTTCGGCGCTCATACCCTGTCGACGCTGAACTGGTCCCCGGTGCCGTTGTCGCGTGAGGATGCGGAGCGGATTAGGGCGAGAGCTGACCGGGACGAGACGCTGCGCGATGTGCGGATGTACGCACTGTGAGCACCTGGGCACAGTTCGCGGCGTACCGCCGGCGGGAGATCCGCCGGCGACGTGGCCAGCAGGTGGCCGGCGTTCGTTGCTTGGTCTGTCCGGCGGTGTTCCCGGTACGGCACCTTGAGCAAGCCGTGCGGCATGCCGTGGCGCACCAGCTCGATGTTGTGTCGTCGGGGCGCGGACCCGACGACACGGTGAGCCCGGAGGCTCGATTCCCCACAACGAACGGAGAAAATCTGTGAGCGGCGACTACAATACGAAGTCACTACGCGAAGGGGAGGCAATGGACCTCGAAGACGTGATCGACGGCACCGAAGCGGCGAAGATCGCTGGCGTGGGTCTCTCGACATTCGTGACCTACGTGAAGCGTGGCCACGCGCCAAAGGAAGTCGGGCGCATCGGCGGACGCCGCGTGTACTCGCGCACCGAGATCGAGGCGTGGGCGAAGAACCGGCCCGGTCGCGGACGTCGTATGGACCTCGCAGCTGGTCGGGCGAAAGCGAAAGCCCTCAACAGCTAGAATCCCTACCGCTGGGTTACCGGGTGTGCGTTGTTGTCGCATCGCCCACCATCCAACGGTGCCCTGCACCAGTGTCGTCCGGTCCGTTCTCTCCGTTCGTGGCCGGACGACACGCTTATGTCTAGCCTGGTCCGAGCGGGTTCTTGCCCTTGCGCCAACCGGATTTGATGTGGAACACCTTCCGGAAGTACGTCTCCGTGAGCTCGGCCGCGAACGTTGGCACGTACTTGACTAGATGCCGGTAGAGCGCCGTCCACGGGTGCGGGTGGGTCGCCCACTTCGCGAGACCGCGAGGGTCCTTCGTCCAGTAGTGCTCGAACTGCTTTCCTCCACGATCGCCTGGGTTCAGGTCTACCATCGAGTTTCACCCCCGTTGAAGGAGTCGAGTCGTGAGGTTGAAAGGTCATCTCGGTTGGATCGAGGCCGACGACCAGTACGTGACGATCGGGAAGAAGCTGCTCGGCGGGAACACCGCTATACCGATCGCGCAGGTTGAAGGGTTCACGTTCATCCGTGCCGATATCGGTCTACGCGCTATGCGGGTCATGGTGGCCGGTACGAGCCTCCACACCGTGATCCGGAACAAGAAGCAGACCATGGCCGACCCGTACACGGTGATGTACCGATCGGGTCGTGAGGACGAGTTCCGGGCGTTCGCGGATGTTGTCATGGCAGCGAAAGCGAAGACCTCCACCTAACACGAAGGCCGCCCCAAATCGGGTGCGGCTGATTTTGGGAACACGTGTTCTAGGTGCACTCACATTGTGCACGCAGGTCAGACGCTATTCAACCTCTGGGTTGCCGTGTCGCCACGCGTACCACTTCGCGGCCTGATTGACCGTGGGCACGTGGAACAGGTGAGCGCCGCCAGGAGCGGTCCCAACCGGATGAATTCGACCCTCGGCGGACCACCGGCGCAGCTGGTAGTCCTTGTACCCGAGCGCCACCAGAGCCTTGCCCGTGGCGAGTTGCATGATCGTCGCTTGGTCCCACGTCAGCTTCGGCAAGACGCGCTTCGGAGCACTCACATCGTTCCTTCCCGTGCGAGCTTTTCGCGCCAGAGCCGGTCGGCGTCGTCGCGGTCGTACTTGCGTCGGCATTTCAGGCACACGATCGCCAGCGGGTCACGCGACAGCGTGAGGAGCGGTCCCTCGCAGAGGACGGGTTCCGTGGACTCGTTGCCAGCGTCACCCGGCTGCAGGACGGTCGGGCACCAAGCCGTAGGACGGAACCGGTAAAGACCGACGGCGTTGGAGAGCTCGGAGTTGAGCTTTCGCATGTCCTTCATGAGTGCCGGTGTCCACGGCTGCTGCAAGACCCATTCCCAAGACCGTTCGAGTACGGCCAATTCGGACGCGATCGTGTACCGCTTCGGACGAGTCGTGAAGCGTCGTTGGGTCCGGACGGTCATCGCCCAACGCTGGATCACACCCACGGCACCGCGTACGTTCTCGATCGGCAGCGACCCGCCGATGAGGTAGTGCCGTTCATCGGCGAGGTCGATCACCTCAACCCGCACGGGCAACGGCGCGACAGGTTTCTTAGTCTGCTTCGACTCGGGGTCTTTCTCGACCGATCCGGGCATGAGGTGAGCAACCAACCGCGGGTAGTTCTTGCGGATGTTGTCGATGTACTTGTCCAGCCGGCGGATGCAGTTGTCGCACAACGTGAACCGGTCGGACGTATACACGGGCTCGAGCTCGTCCTCATCGTTGCGTTCCTCGCACCCGTTCATGCACGTGTTCGGGACCGTGGTGATCTGCTCGGTCATTCGTCTCCCTCGTCATCAAATTTGATCGTGCTGAACCCGTGGCTGAGCTCGTCCATCACCTCGATGCCGTCGTCGTGCAGCATGATCGGCGCTCCGTCGTCGGTCGAACCGATTGCGGTGCCGCCAACTCGCCCGACCCAAATCCGGCCCTTCATCGCCGACGCTCGTAGGGACTGTGCATCGTGTACGTGGCGATCTCTCGGAGTGAGTGCTCACCAAGCGTGAGAGCGTCGCCGGCGGCACCGAGATGAAGGAGGAGGGCGTGGATCGACCTCAGATGTTGAGTGAGCGGTCCAGCCGACAAACTGGCCGCGAATCGCTCGCTGGCAGTGACAGGGTTCGGGCAGACGCCGTCGCCGCGCATTGTGCGGCAATTCCAGCACTGTATGTTGACCTTCTCGCCGCACCGGTTGCACGAGATGTCACCCACCTCATTCCTGGGGCATCCGCATACGACGGATTCCACGACCGGTTGGATCGCCGCAGACTTATCGGGGATGTCAGCCGCAGCATCGCGCTCAGCTTTCGCGGCCCATTCGCACATTCGAGCGACCATCGACTCGCGTTGTGTAGCTTTGAACGAGTCTGGGTTCGGCGCGCACCCGAACGCGACCCAAAGTCGATCCACCAGTCGTTGAACCTCGCCCTTGTCGGGTGGGGTCACTCCGCCGAAGTCGGCGGGGTCATGGTCTGACGCTCTCATCGGTCGGCCTCCTCAACAGCGTCAGCAGCTGACAGTAAATCGGCCGCGAGGGTACGTGCATCGGCTACAGAAATGTCCAACCGGTCACCAGTGCTGAGCCGCTCAATGGTCACAGTGTCGCGCCACGCCAAGTTCATGCGGGCGTGAACCTTCTCGTCGGTCTTCGTGCTCATCGGTCATCCTCCGAGCGTTTGCCACAATTCGGGCAGTGACCTTCGATCGGGAGGCCCAGCATGCGAGCTATGTGGTCCTCGTCCCATCTCGGCGAGTCCGGGTAGTGGCCACGCTGTTTGCAGTCTGGGCAGCGTCGGAACCAAGCGCGTATCTGGATCCATCGCACCCACGCGGCGTCACGCCACGTCCACGCACCGAGGTTGAAGTCCTCTGCGCCCATATTGCCCTCCTGGTATCGGTCTTCGTTGTCGGCTTGAGCGATCTGCCACTGTGCCTCGAGATCCGCCGACGGCTCTGGTTCTGGGTCGAACATCAGGTGTCCCGGTCTGCGTGGACGATCAGCGAGTGCATGACCATCCGCCCCGTGTACTGGCGGAGCTCGAGGAACCCGCCGGCGTTAAGAATCGCCAGCTGCTCGGGCGTGGGTCGCCAGAAGTCAGCCAGACAGGGCATTCCGTCGACGAGGCCATAGAACGCTTCGACAGTGCCGCAGTCCTCGTCGGACACACCCGGAGGTGGGCCGATGTGGAGTGCCCGCCAGTCAGGGTTGTCCTGGACGATCTGGTCCGGGATCGGTCCGGGTGTCATGTTGCTGTACGTCACGATGGTGCTCCTTCGGGGTATTCGTCCCAGGTGCGTCCGTCGAGCTGACGGCCGGCGTTTCGTTTGCCGACGCGCAGCATCGACGCCATACCGGGGTACGAGTAGAGATCGGGATCGGCGGCGTACGTCGTGCCGTCTGGGGCGAAGCGGACTGAGTCGTACATGAACCGCTGCTTGCTCATCTTCGGGTTCGTGTGAGTACCGCCGGAGACCTTGCTCGGCGCCCACTCACCCCACTGCTTGAACAGGAAAGCGGTGCCTGATTCCACGCAGGCGTCCCGGATCGACCTCGCCCAATCCGGGTGCATCGGACGTACATCCTTGCCGGACTCGCCACCGACAATCACCCAGTCGATGCCCCAGTCTTCGGTTTCCCGCGGATCTGGGTATGCGAGCAGTGGCATGTGCGGTGTGAGGTCGACAGGTCCGAGCAGCGGTTCGCAGCTGAGGAACCGGACCGCTGCCGGAGTCGCCAAAAGCAACGGGATTCGGATGTCGGCCCACTTCTGGTCCTCAACCGATGTCCCAAGCCAGACGTTCGGCAATGGCCACGCGTAAGTCCCGTCCGATCGACGAGAATCCGGCAGGACCGACACGCCACGCTTCATCCGAGCGCCGTTGACCTGCAACTTGAACATCGGCGAGCTCAGAACTGACCTCATGATCGCCGGACGCTTCGTGAGCACCTGGAACGTGTGTCGCGGAGCCATGCTCATCACCGCGAACACCTCAGCCAAGAACTCCTGAGTGTTGTCGCCGTGAAACAGGTCGCTCATGCTGTTCACGAAGATCCGCCGCGGTTTCGTCCAGCGGAGTGGCTGGTCGAGGGCGTCGGGGTGCATCGTGAACCCGAACCCTGGACCGCTTGTCGTCGGGTCGCCGTCGTTCTGGTAGCGGGCAGAGCCCATCGCCTTCAATCGCTTCGCCTGCGTGAGCGCGTAGCAGTTGTCACACCCGGCCGATACCTTGTCGCAACCGGTGGTCGGGTTCCATGTCGCGTCGGTCCATTCGATTCCGGTCTTGTCAGCCATCAGACGTCCTTGGGATTGAGGAAGTAGAGCAATACCTGCTCGACCTCGAGCTCGTGTTCTTCGCGCTTTCGCGCCGCGGACGTCTCCGCCTGCTCGCTGGTGAAAAGCGCCAGCTTTCCGAGGTTGGCGGCGAACGTGCCGTCGTAGAGGTGGGGGTGAAGTCGGCGGGCAACGTCTTCGACGTCCGCCAGTTCAGGGTGAGTCGTGGACTCGGCCCGAATCTCCTTCAACGCTTCGCGTAGGACGCCAACCCGGCGATCGAAGGAGCTCATAGAAGCCCCAGCACTTTCGCGGCCTTCTCAACCTGATCCCACGCCTTGCGGTCGCCGCCGTTGCGGTCCGGGTGCACGTTGGCCTGGGCACGCTTGTACGAACTCGCAATCCCTGATTCGGTGTCGAGTTGGTTGGACTGTTCGTAGTCCATCCCGTAGGCGTGCTCGCCGATCGTTGCCCGAGCTTCGGCTGGCGTCATGGCAGGTTCAGCCCCGAGAGCAGTGGCGCCACTGCCCGCCTCGAGGGCGAGGTAGCCGCGGTACTGGTCACCGCCCATTCCGACTTCGTACCGGTCGACCTTGCGGAGGGCCTCGAGCGCCTAAGCGATCGCCCGGACGTTGTCCTGCCATGTCGTGAACGCGTCCGTGGCGTACGTCAGGTGTCCGTGCTTGGAGTCGAAGTGCAGACGCACCGCGGGGGTGTTGACCTTCGCGTTGGCGTAGAGTTCTCCGTCGAGCCGAATCGCACCGGGCAGTACGTCGACCTCGAGGATCACGTTCTTGGCGCTCAGCTGCCGGAGCTCACGTTCGAGCACCGTGCGGGTGGCAGAGAACGGGATCGCTTCACGGGACCACCCGGAACCGGGGCGGGTGAATTGGGAACGCTTCGGCTTGCCCTTGAATCCTGTCCGGTCATCCAGAGGTTTGATCTCGTACAAGCTCATCGGTCAACCACCGACGGGTGGAAATGCGGTGCCTTCGGGTTTGACCGGATGCCACACGCCGCAACGTCGACGCACTCTGGCATCTTGTTGGTCTTGAACCAGGCCAGCGGTGCGAACAAGGTCTGCCCGAAGCGGGCGGAGTGCACGACACCGTGCGGGCGTGGTGAGCGTCGGAGTTCGGGGTCGGTGGGCTTCTGGCGGTTGCTCATGGTTTTCCTTCCGGGAGGATGATGGGGTGGGTCGTGCGTGACGACCCACCCCGATGTGGGCTAGGCGACGTGGCGTCGCTGTGCCCTGAGAATCCCGGCGCCGGCGATCGTGAGCAGAGCTCCGATGACACCGAGGACGAGGTTCTTCGGTGCGCCCGTGTCGGGCAGCACCGCTCCGGCGTCTGACGGTGTGTCAGACGGCGGCGTTGTGGGTGGCGTCGACGTGTCGCAGTCGTCGTCACTGAGAGGGACGATCACGAGCTCCCAGTACGAGTCGCCCTCGATCTCGTAGCCGTCGTCCGCGTTGGCTGTCACGTTGATGACGTTCGGTGCGGACGAGTTCGGCGGGTAGATGATCTCCCCGGTCCAATGCGGACCTGACGACACCCAATCAACGGTGTAGTCGGGGTTCTCGCACGTGGGTTGGGTGATCGTCGGCGGTGCAACCTGGATGCACTCACCGCCATGCACGACAGTCGAGTAGTAGTCGTGGGGTTCAAGCTGGGCGTCGTCAGCGGGCGAGTTCAGGACCTTGAGGTGCTTGAGGTACTGCTTGTCCTCCTTGTCGCGGATCCAGTACGTGTCGTGCTGGAACTCGACGGTCTCCCCGCACGCCGGCGTGGCGCCGCACTCTTCCCCATAGACGCGAGTCTGAGGCCACTCGTACGTGCCTTCAACGCCGTCAGATGTTGCCATCTGCCAACACGCGTCGACTTCGTACACCTCGAACACGGGCTTCGGCTTGTCGTGCTTGGCGGTCTCTCCGTTTGCCGCGGACGTGTCCGAAGTTGTCGTCTCCGGGACGGTGTCCGTGGCCATCGCGGGCGCCGCGACGAACAACGTCGACGTGGCGAGCGCGATGACCGCGATCAGCTTCTTCATGTGCTTCCCTTCTTCGCGTGACCGGGTGGTCACGGGGTCTCAGTGGCGCTCTTGCGCCTGACGGCGGGCCTTCGCGGCACGGCGGATCGCTAATTTGCGGGCCTTCCGCGCTACTCGCTCCGGGTTGCGGATGTGGCCTTCGCGGACGAGCCGACGTGACTTGTCCTGAAACAGGACCGTCCCGGTCGTGCCGTCACGGATGTCGTTGCTGATCGAGACGGAGACGATGTCGTGGTTCTTGACGAGCCAGTGCAGGTCCCGATCACGAGTTCGCCACCACAGGTGAAGCACGATGATCGTGAGAAGGATCTGGCTGACGGCGCACCATTGCGTGGCGTTCATCAGCTCTTGTTCGCGATCGCCGCACGAATGGACTGACCCTTGACGATCTCAACGACCTTCCAGCGGGTGTCCTGGTCGGATGCGTGCTCGAGGGCGTCGAGCTTGCGGCCGAACACGACCGCGTCGAACTCGGTCTCGTTCTCGGCGTTGTACGCCACGAACAGCTTCTCGACGCGCTCCTTCTTGGGCGGCGCGGCCGGCGCACTGGGGAGTGGGGCAGCGGCGGTCTTCTTCGCCGGGGTGGGGGTGCCTTCGGTCATTGTGTTGCTCCTTTGCGCGGATGACCCTCGTCTGGGTCGGGGATGAACCCGATGCCGCTGGTTGCGGCCGGGAGGTCTTGCAGGTGCCCGACCATGTCGACGGTGATGTCTTCACGGATGGGCTTGTCGCGGGTGACCTCGAAGGTCAGAGCGAGGCGGATCTTCACGGCTCGGGGTCCGGAACCATGCCGGATACGACGACCGAAAAATGTCGGGGCGGGTCGTCGTTGTCGTCCATTTCTGCGACGCGGTAGACCCATATGGGTTTGATTTCGATGTTGGGATCGGGTCCGACCGAGTCGACGTGGGCCATCACAAACGCCCAAGCGTCGGCGAGCTCGTTCACGGTGGTGGCGAGCCGGGTTGTCCGTTCGACTGGGGATCTGGTTTCAGGCATCGTCGGCCTCCCGAACCTCCAGGGCGGTGATCTGTCCTCGGAACCCGACCCGAACCTTGACAGGGGATGTCATTGGCAGGCCGGCGAAGTCGCAGTCGGTGAGTACCTGACGGAGATCACCGAGTATCAGACCCTTTGTCTTGTCGGTGGCCTTCTTCGTGATGGTGAGCATGGGCGTGACCGTTCTGGCCGGTGCGCGAAGCGCCCGTGCCTGTGTGAGTGAGTGATGAATTCGTCTTCGTTCTCGCGCACGTGTCGGTAGGTGAGAAGAAGGATCTGCGCGTGGAGAGCACCTACGACTCGCTGCGCGAGTCGGGGTGCTGGTGGTGGTGCAGGTATGGGTGAAGGTAGAGGTACAGGTACAGGTGTGTACGGAACCGAGTTTTTGCCGTTCCCTAAACCCTTCCGGTAACCCTTTGGGGAACCCTTCTCATGGAGTCATAACAACCCTTCGATACAAGATCGGGTTGCCCTTCTTGACTCCACCGAGACCGTCGCCGCCGACCCATCCCTTCAAGTCGGGATCGTCGAGGTACGCACGTCGTAGCTCTGCTTCGATGACGTCACGCAGTTTGTCTGACATGACCTCGCCGTAGTCGGCCGACATGCCCTGGGCGACGTTCGGTTGAGTCAGCAACCCGTCGTGTCGGATGAATGACCGGATGAGCATTTCGTCGGTGTCGCGGTCGACCACGACGTACCGGCGTGCCTCAAGCTCCTTGATGTCCCGCTCCACGTCGTCGACGGGCCAGTCGCCGGCGCACTGAGCGAGGCGCCGCGGCCGGTAGTCGAGAACACCACAGAGGTTGATCCGGGGCTGGCTGAGCAGCACAAAGAACGTGTGCTGCAAGTCTCGGTCGAGCGACTTGAAGTCGGGGTCGGACCAAATGCTGAGTTGGATCTGTGCGAACTTTCGGCCCATTAGTTGCTCACCTCCCGGCTTGTCATGGCACGTCGAGCTCGTCGCTCCTCACGCTTCTTGTTGCGCTGGTACACGCGTTCTCCCTCGCGCACGTAGTCATCCCGCACCCCGTAGAGGTAGCGCGTGTGGGCGTCGCACACGTCCTGTTCGTTCGTCCACACGTACCGCTCGGGACGCGGCTTCGGCCCACGCTTTCTCGGGACCGGTGGTGTCACGACGTAGCGGTCGATCAGACCGTGCCGTTCCCACCTGCCGGGTGGGAGGTCGAGCGTGGTCATGCGTCGAGGCTGGCGCGGACTTCGGCAAGCACGTTCAGGATGTCCTGGTGGCAGTCGCACGCCGTGTCGTCGTCGTACAGGGACGCACATGAGGGATCGTGCTCGAGACCCCTGAGGAGGGCTCCTTCGGCGACACCGAGCACGTCGGCGGCGATGATCGGAGCCGCCGGCAGGACGATCTTGAGGACGGATGACAGTACGTTCCGACGGTCGATCGGGTCGAGGTTGTTGATGTTCAGGTCTTCCCCGACGAGCGCTTGGCCTGCCGTTCGTACGGCGTCGGTGAGGTCGGTCAACTGGTAACTGGTCATGGAGATCCTTCTTCGAGCTCGTCGGGCGCCTCAACGGTGAGGACTTCGGTGGTGAGGAGGGTCAGGCGTCCGTCGTCGAACGCGGCGAACATGTTGTCCGCTTGGTCTTCCGAGATACGGACCGAAACGGTCGGGTCGGAGAGGACCTGCCGGAGTCCGGGGATCACTTCGCCCGTGGTCTCGTCGACGTAGAACCCGTCGACGACCTTCGCGGCCGACGTGACGGCCTTGGTGTAGGCGCCGTGCACCTGTTCCCGCGGTTCGGGCTTGTAGACGTTGTGCGGGGAATGTTCCTTGACCCAGGCGATGTACTCGGCCTCGTTCTCGACTCGCAGTTCCCGTCGGCCCTTGCTGACAGACACGGTTGCGATCTCGGTGCCGTCGGTGAGGGTCGCAGCTTTCCGGTCGCCCTTGTCGAGCACCGCCAACACCTCGGCGTTCACGACCTTGCGGGCTTCCTTGAGGCGGTCCTCGAGGAACTTGGCGACGGCTGCACGCACGGCAGCGGTCCGGGTGTCAGACATCGTCGAGCCCCAATCGTTCGTTGATTTCGTTGCGAACCTTCACGAGTTGTGTTGGTGTGAACGCGAGGTTCGAGGTGAGTCGACCCGCCTGTAGGCAGTCGATTCCGAGTCCGAGAACGGCGATCAGGTTGGCGGTTCGCTGCTCAGAGACGAGAGCCTCGGTGGAACGAGCAACCGGCGTGGGCAGGTCAGCAAGCCGTTCTTGTTGGGATCTAGGTGTCGGGCCGCGCTTCGGTCCGTTCTTCACGTCTGCTCGCCATCGTCAGGGATGGGCAGGGTCCGGAGATGGGTCTCGAGCGCGGTCGCTTCGTCCAGGGTGAGCTCGTTTGGGTGACCGATCTGGCGTCCGATCACCTCAGCTACGAACGGCAGTTGCCCTTCGTCGACGATGCCTCGCTCGTGCATGAGTCCGCCGATGCGAACCATCTGCGACTCGGTCGGCCGTGCTGGACCGTCGCCTCGCTCGTAGATCGCGTGATCGGGGTCCGGGTCGTCGGTTGGCAAAGTGAGCGCCTGCAGGAGCGCGGTGCGGAACGCGACAGACATGGCCTTTGGTGCGGCCTTGTCGCCGGTGTCCCACGCTTCACCGATCACCCGAGCCGTCATGGTGTCGCCGGCAGGACCATGGAAGACGTAGTCGACGAGCACTCGGCACGCCGTTGAGGGCTTCCCGTTCGACGTTGAGACGGTGTCGTACCTGACGTCCGCGACGACCGGGGTGATGATGACGCCATGCTTGCGGAGCGCAGGTCCGACGGCGTTGACGACGGCGTCGATGCCGCGGAAGTTGAAGTTCTGGAACTCGTTGTGGTCCCGCTTCGCGACGTGCGAGACCTCGCCCATCACGTTCGCGAGAGCTTCGTGGACGGTCGGCTTGTCGGTCATGAGATCCATCTCCTTCGGAACTGGCAGAACAGTTGGTGCTCGTTGTACGCACCGGGGTCGGACACGACCCGCTGAACGGGGTCGACGGACAGGTCGGCGATCACACCGGTGAGGTGGCCACAGCGCCCGCAACGTTCGGGGATGAAGTCGCTCATGCGTAGATCACGTCCCCGTTGTCCTTGAGGAGCACGCGCCCGTAACGGAGGGTCACGGGCTCGGCGGTTGGGTCGGTGCCCTGACGGAGGACAAGGCCGGTGTCGATCGCTTCATTACGGTGGGACTCAACCCAGCCGTGACAACCAGTCGTGCCCGACCCGCAAAGCAGGATCAGGTTCGACGGCTGATTCGTGTCGGCTTGCTTCGAGCCGCCCATACCTCGAGGACGTCGGTGGTGCACCGATCCGCCGTAGGCGTAGATCCCGCACCGCTCGCAGCACTTGTTCGCCCGCTCATACACGAGCTCTCGGACGGTCGCCGTAGCACCTGTCATACGAGCACCTCGTTAGACAAGGGCCTCATGCAGCGACCGCCTCGCTGTGCCAGACCGCCCGAAGGCGACCACAGATCCACTGGCTGACGGACGGAGAGACGGCGTTGCCGAACCCGTCCACCTGGTCGCGTGCCGATCCCCAGACCTCGAAGCTGCCTTCGTACTCGCCGAAATCAACGTCGAATCCGCAGCCACGCCCAATCTCGTGGGCCATCATCATGCGGAAGTAGCAGTCCTCGAGTGCGAGGTCCGCGAGAGCTTCGGTCCACTCGGCTTGCAGCATCGCTGTCGTATCCCGCGATGTCAGTGTTCCGAACGGATCGGTCACTGGGTGTGGTGCTGTCTCAGTGCCTTCAGAGCCGTTCTGCTTGTACCAACCGGAGAACAACATCCCTTGGGTCAGTGCAGAACCGACCACCGTTCCCAGAGGCTCATCGACCGGGTGAGCTCGGTACTTGGCCTCGTCGATCGAGCCGTTGTGCTTGATCGTGCCAGCCGCAGTGAGGAGACCTGGGATCTGATCAGACGTGACCGTCGGCATCGCCTCCGCGTGGGTCGTCGGCTCAGTGTTCTTGCGATACGGCAGCACACCGCTCGACAGGACCGCCATGGTTTCCGATGCAGCTTGAGTCGGCAGAGGTTCGTCCACGCCACGTGGTGCGCCCTGAAAGTTGTCGATCGCAATAGCGACGGGTGGTGTCACAAGACCTGTGCCGTTGGTTGCTGTCTGCGCCCAGAGTGGATCGGTCAGATTTCTAGACCGGCACTCCGAGCCCGGACGCTCGTACGTGTTGCCGGCAGCTTGCATGATCGCGCCCGTCGAAAGGACCGCAGTCTCCTGCTGACTGGTCTGGGTGGCCATCGGCTGCCATGGGTGCCTCTCCGATCCACGAATGGCCTTGGCGGGCATCAGGACAGCGGGGAATTCAGCGAACTTCTGACGGCACCGGTCCGCCCGAGCCATCGTTGCCTTCGCCAGCGGGCTTGAGTAGAACTCACCAGTGGTCTTGTCTTTGATCTTCTTCAAAGGCATGTCGCCAATCCGCGTGCCCAGGTTCGACAGATCCATCGACCGCAGCGAGTAGCCCGACGGTGGAATGACCTCGTTCCGGCACGACGGGCACCGGTAGACGTACTGCTTGCCGTATCTGGTCGATCCAGTCGGCGTGGGGCCGGTCTTCCACGTCCACACCGCCTCCACAGCGGTCGAGCATCGACCGCACCATGACACGGGACGATGGTCGAGGTCGGGCGCCGGAATCTTCCGGTCCCAGAAGACCCAGTAGGCGCGATCGCGTGACTGGTCGACGTCGAAGAATCGCGAATTCAGGAACAGGACACGGTGGTCGTATCCGAGCTTGCCGATCTCCTTCAGCCACCACCGGTATGTCGACCCGTCCCCGACTTTCCGCTTTCCCGGAACAGCTGGTCCCCATGACTGAAGCTCGGTGGTGCATTCGACGAGCATCAGCTTCGGGTGATGTTGAGCCGCGTAGTGCAGGACGCAGTTGGCGGTAGCCCGGTCCCGCTCGGAGCGGGTGACGGCGTCGTCGAAGTCTGGATCTTCGAGGTCGAACAGGGAGAGGCCTTGCGCGTATGCCTTCTTGGTGTTGGCCTGCGAGTGGTTCACGCAAGAGACGCCGGCCAGCAGCAGATCGGCGGCGGGTAGGTCCCGAACCGAGTGATAGTCCGACGACTCAGGATTCACGAGGTCGGCGATGAAGTGCTCGGCGCCGGGGTGATTAGCCTCGTGGACCTCGACCTTGTAGCGGTTGTGGTTCGCGGCCACGATCGTGAGGAAACCCGCGTGCTCGGCGCCCTGCGTCATCCCCCCAAAGCCTGAAAAGAGATCCAGGCAGGTGGGGTCATCGTGGCTGTACGTACGTCGACGCACGGCCGGACGGTGTTCGGCGGTCCGGGTACTCACTCGTCGTCACCACCGAGCACGCTCGTGACGAACGGCATCCAGAGCGAGCTAGTGACCCATGCGAACAATCCGGAGATTGTCAGCAGAGTGAAGAACGGGACCCACGCGTCGAAGAAATCGCTCATGGTTTGACCGCCGTGATCGTCCGTCCTGAGCCGTCGACAGCGTCGCCGGTGAGACGTTCCTTGACCTCACGTTCGACTTCGAGCATCGCGAGCGGGTCCTGCTGGATCCGGTCGCTGATCCTGTTGGCCAACTCGTCGGCCGCTTCTTCAGGGATGCCTTCGAGGGCAGTCAGCAGGGCGGTAGATGCACCGCTCGTGAACCCGTCGAGCCAGATGAGCACCAGCATGTCGACGACGCCTTGGCCTTCGAGGAGGAATGCCTTCGGTTCGTTGCTCATGTGCCTGTCTCCAATGCGAGTAGACGGTCGATCTCGGCGGCGCAGAGAGCGCCGGCCTTCTCGAGCTCGTGGATTCGGTCTTGTGGGGTGGGCTTCCAGAACTCGGGGAGCCATGGCCAATGCAGTGATGCGTGTGCGCCGCGAAGTTCTGGTGGGCGGGCGTAGCAACCGGCGGCGCGGGCGAGTTCACCCTTCGTGTACTGGGCGTCGTGCGCCGGGTCGAAACCTTCGGACTCGATCTGGCGTTGGCGTTCGGCCGCGATTCGGGCTGCTCCGTCTGGCTGATCGGTCATGGCTTGATCCGTTCGATGGCGAGGATGTAGTCGGGGCAGCTGACGACGGCGTCGCATGTGTGGCATCGCCATGTGGCGCCGTTTTTGAACTGCTCGCAGTGGTGATCGCAGAGAAGGACTGGCCATGAGGCGGCGAAACAGTGGGCGCGCATCGTGGCGATCCACTCGGCGGGGCGCGTGCAGTCGGTCCGCTCCGGCAGGTCGACTACGGCGCATGCCGGGTCGAAGTCGAGGTCTTCGAGGATGACTGTCTGGTCGTCGGTGATCGTCATGTCCGACCCCTCGGGGTCATCATGGGACGTTCCGCTTCGAGCGCCGCCACTTCGGCGGGGTCGGCGTGCAGGAGCTCGGCGTCGATGGCGAGGTCGTCGTTGAAGTCGCCGATGTAGTCCTTGACCGCGGCGTCGCGGTTATCCCACCTGACCATCGAAATGAACCCGAGGATGACGACCACGGCGACGATCACGACAGTGACCTTGAACCCGATGACGTCACCAGATCCGGCAAGTTGCTCGGCGGGCGTCTGGGGTGAGTTCACTCCGGCGATCATGCGAATGACCACACGGTGTACAGGTACGCCCACGCACCGATCCACAGGAGTGCCCACGTGACCGTGGCGGCGAGCGTCATCTTCAACCACCACGGGACGTGGTTGGTCTTTGGTGCGCGGTGTCGTGCGTTCATCGGTGTCTCCGTACGATCTGGCGCAGGGGGTCAGGCCCGATGATCTGGGTCGCTTCCACAGCTGCGATGAGTGACGCGAACCCCAGGCGGAGCCGGTCACGGTTGTTTGGGTCGGCGCGGAACGCCGCGAGGATGAGTCCCTTGTAGAAGTCGCCGGGTTCGGTGCCCTCACGGATCGTGGGGTCGTGTGCGCCTAGGGTCTCGTTAGACCAGACCCACAGGACGCGTTCGGCGTCGAGCCAGTCGATGGACTCGATGACCTTGTCGAGGTCGATGACCATGGGTGGTCTCCGTTCTTGGGAAGAACCGGACCCCTGCCGCGGGGAAGTGCGGCAGGGGTCACGGGGGACGGCTTGACGGGCGGTGGGCTTCCCGACACCACGCGCCCGCCA
Source organism: Aeromicrobium panaciterrae (assembly GCF_039537165.1). Classification (GTDB taxonomy): domain Bacteria; phylum Actinomycetota; class Actinomycetes; order Propionibacteriales; family Nocardioidaceae; genus Aeromicrobium; species Aeromicrobium panaciterrae. Next base: position 43,560 of record NZ_BAAAZZ010000001.1, read on the forward strand.
AGTTCTTAGAGGGCCTCGAGGGTGGTGAGGATCTCGTTGACCTTGTCGACGGGCACTGACGCCGGGAGGCGGGGGATGCCGTCGAGATGACGGGTGACTCTGCCGTCGGGTGTGAGAGCCACGATGCGGAACTCACCAGCGGCGTCGCCGGCCCACACCTTGGCGCCGTACCCGTTGCCGAACGCGTACCGCCGGGTAGGGCCCTCCACCGAGGACTTGTCGAGGCCCTTGGTCGAAAGGTCGCCGACATCGGCGAGAGCCTTCGACGGTGCTTCCGGGGTTTCGGGTGTGGGATCTGCTTCGGTCTGGTCAGGCTTGTCGCTCTTGCCTTCTGCCATGGGCTTGCCTTTCAGGATGGGAGGGGATCAACTCGGCCAGGAGTGCGGATGACTCCGTGCCTGGGGGAAGTTGTGGAGCGCCACATGCCGACAACCCGGCCGTGGGACGAGACCTTCTTCGACTTTGTGTAGCCGACGTGGACGATCTCGCCTCGAGCACTGGCGGCGGCGAACCCGGCGCCGATCCGGTTTGGGTGAACCTCCGGTAGGAGCGGGCGGACTTGGTCGGTGGTGAAGACGAGATTGTTCGCGGCGATGTGCTTGATCGCCTGTGCGACTACTCGCTTTTCCCACTCGTCGGTGTCGTTGAAGTCGAGCCGGGTGAACCCAAGCTGCTTCTCGAACTCGGCCCGCGGCGCGTCGTAGTCGGCGGGCTGGACGACGGTGCTCACAGCCGTTCTCCGGCAAACTCTTCGGCAAGCGCCCGGACATCTTCGACCGTGTTGTCGGAGTGAAAGAGTCGGTCGGCTTGGTTGTCGGAGAGTCCGAGCGCTTCGGCCGCTCGCGTCTCGACGTAGCTATCGGTGAACGGCTCGGGGTTGCCGAGTATGACTTGGTCGACGTAGCCGGCGATGCAGTAGCAGGTCCCACAGTCGGGGGTCTTGGCTCGGAGGCTCACTGCGAACTCGTCGTCGGACCTGTAGTGCTCGACCATCCGGGCTCGGTCGCTGGGCCGATTGATCCAGTCGCCCTGCAACCACTGACAGATCTCGAGGGGCTTGTCGGCTTCCGCTTCGACCCATTCGACCGCCTTGCGAAGGAGCGGGATGTTGACCTGGGGTTCATCGGTGATCGTCACGGTGTGCCTCCTTGCTTGCGAACCGCTCGGCGGTATTGCCGGATACGGCGTAGCTCGTTGCGTGTGGGGAACCGGCCCAGTTCGGTGAGGAACCAGTGGGCGCGGTTGTCGATCTCGGACGCGTCTCTGTTCCGTGGGCTCGTGAGCGTCATACGGCGGCGTCCAAACGGCTGAGGTCGGCAAGGTCGAACGGCGTGACGCGCTGTGATTCACGGTTGAGTTCGGCCTCAATGGCGCGGATGCGTGCGATCGAAGACTTCGCCTGCTCGGCGCTGTTGAACGACGGGTGCTGCGCCAGTGACGCGACCCGGTCGATGTGCTCACGGCGCTGTAGCCAGAGCTCGTCGATCCGTGCCTGCCACGTGAGGTTGTCGCGTGAGTCGCGACGGGCAGCTTCGATGCTGAACCCGGACGACTGAGGCGCCTTGCGCGACTTCTTACGGTTTCCCAGAGTGAGGATCTTCCGGCCCATGATCCGTTCGGCAGTGCGGAGCACGTTGCGGAACGCGTTCTTGTCTGAGCACCGGTGCGTCGGATACCCGACGGTGTTGCCTGTCGCGGTGTGGAGGAGAAGACCGTGGTCGTTGCTGTCGAGGCCGTGGTACTCCCATTCACCTGTGTCGAGGATCGCCTTCACGACGTGACGTACGGACGAGTGTGGCTTCGGGTGATGCTTCTGAGCCATGGCCGGACCTCCGTCGTGAGAAGTAGGTGCGCCCCGACGGCTCGCTGTAGGCATCGGGGCGACGTGCCATGGCCCAACTTGAATGGGACTGCCGGCCTGAACCGGGCATGGCTGGAAGACTGGGTCTTCCGTTCGTTGTGTTGTTGCGCCCACGTCCAGGGACATACCTGTCTGGGTGCTCCGCGATCGAAGTTCCGTTCCCTTGGTGCGGGTGTGTACCTCCCCAGGTCCCTGGGGCCTCCGTCACCGTGATTCCCTGCCGCATAGGACCGTGGTCGGCTCGGGGTATCTGCGCTTCATCGCTGTATCTACTTCTCGAGTGCCACTCGATTCGAGGCTTTGGTCACTTCTGGCATGTCGCCGCGTGTGCCTCTGGTACTGGCTTCGTCCCTGCGCCCGTCGTGAACGGGCGGCATCGTTAGTGCCGCAGGGGGAGTTGCTTCTCGGTGTGGTGGTAGCCGATCCGGTACAGCCGGTACGCCGGTTGGATCGACACGAGCTCGGGTCGGCCTTCGATGCCGAAGCGGCGTTCGATGTGGACGGCGCACGACTGAGGGCTGCGTGTCGATCCGGTGGGGATGGCGAAGTGGAAGTAGTTCACTGGTGACCTCCGCAGGACGGGCGACCGTTGACGGTCGTGACCGCGTCCAGTTCGCAGGGGTAATGGGGGATGCCGTCCACGACGCGCACCCCGGACTCGAGGCAGACGCCGCTCTGGTAGTCGCTCATTTGGCACCGACCCACTCGGGCAGGGACTCGGCGTAGGTGTCGAGCTCGTCGCGGACGTAGACGCGCTTGTTGCCCAACTTGCGGGGCGTGATGACACCCTGTGACTGCAGTTCGTCGAGCTTGCGAGTCGACGTGGACAGGTACAGCGCGGCTGTCTGCTTCTCCATGAGCTTCGGTGGGAAACCGATCGTGACGTTCATGCTGCGCTCGCTGCAGCGGTGGCTTCGCGGATCAGGTCAGCAGCCGAGATGTTCAGCGCCTGGGTGACCTTGAAGAGTTCCTCGAGGGTGAACCCGACAAGCCCGTTGATCTTGCGAGAGAGCGTCGCCGGCGGAATCCCGGTGGCGACGCTGATGGCTTTTGCGGTGATGTTGTGTCGTCCCATTGCGGCCCGAACCTCGGCGGCGATGGACTCCCTCACACGTTCCAAATCGAACATGTGGCGACCGTAGTTCCAAATGGAACGCGATGTCAAGCACTATTGACCGGCGTGTTCTAAATGGAATATGCTCCCGTTCTATGTCCCAAAGCAGCATGAAGGACGGTCCGTCATCACGACGGGCAGTCGAGCTCATTGCCGCCGCGATCGAAGGCTCTCCCAAGTCTTTGACTCAAATCGCAGCGGATGCGGGTATGCCTCGCACCACGTTGGTCAACATCTCGAAGGGGAGGGCCAACCTCTACGTAGAGCAGCTGATCCTCATTGCTGAGGGCGTGGGTGCTGACGCCAGCAACTGGATCGCGCTGATCGAACAAGAACGTCGGGCCGACGCACTAGCCTCCATCCAAGATGACGAGCTCGAGCGAAAGCGTTCCGCGAAACGGCAGGTCGACGCGAACGGCCGTATACTGCCCTCCACCGAGGAACTCGGGAACGTCGCGAGCCGCCGGCCCCGAGGGAAGCGTGAAGAACAGCAAGACGACGAGTAGCAGGGGGGCTCGGCGATGACGTACAACCCGTGGCGCGAACTGCGCCGGTATCCGGAAATCGAACTGCTGTGGACCGCCGACGACGACTACCTCGATGGTGCCGACGCGCTGTGGTTTCCCGACACGAAAGAGATCGTGATGGACTCACGTCTCCGACAGGTGTCGAAGCGGTGCGCGCTGGCCCACGAGTTGGCTCATATCGTCCGGCACGACGGTCCGTGTGTTGACCAACGGGCCGAACTTCGCCAGGAGCTCGCGGCCGACCGGCTCGCAGCACGGTGGCTCATCCCCGACATGCACACCATGGCGGAGGCTATGAAGCGCACCGTCTCGAACGGGCACGCCGCCCAGGAGTTGTGGGTGACCTTGCACATGTTCGAGGTGCGACTGCACTCGCTCCACGCGTCCGAATACCACCAACTCAAGGACCTGCTGTCAGACCCCGGCGATACCGTATAAGCCATGCCTGAGACCACCGAACTGTCTGATCGCGACAAGGCGCTGATCGACATCTTCTCGAAGACGTGGAGATACATGGGTCCGAAGGAGACCGCGGTCCGTGAAGCCACTGGCCTGTCCTTGACCGGCGCCACACAGATCGTGAACCGCCTCATCGACACCGAGGCTGCGCTCGCGTACAAGCCAACCGCGGTGAACCGGTTGCGCCGGATCAGGGACGAGCGGAAGCAGAACCGGCTGGCAAGGCCAGCATGAGGTTGCCCAGTTTGGCCATCGCGTGAGCCTTCTCGTCGGCGTGCGCGTGCCGGTAGATCCGAGTCACTTCCTCTGACGAGTGGCCGACGATCTCACCGATCAGTTGCGCGTCGACACCCAGCGACGCGAGCAATGTGATCGTGGTGTGCCGTGCCCAGTGCCCGGTGATCTCGGATTTCCCCGGCGCCAATTCGTCCTTGCCGATGACCCCCGCCTCGAACAGTAGATCGCGCCACGCCTGCGCATCCTCCGTGGCGGTGTACGGGGTGCCGTCGTCTTTTCGGAAGATCAGTCCGTACGGGTTCGGGGTGTCTTCATGACGCTCAAGGTAGTCGGCGATCATGTCCGCCATCTGGGGGAACAACGGGACGACGCGACCGGTCATCGACTTCGGGCGCGTCAGGCAGTAGCGGCCGAACAGGTGGATCATCTCGAACCCGTCGGGGATGCGCCAACGCCAATCGCTGCACGCCGCGCCCTGCTTCTTCCCGCACGGCCAACCGGTCTCTGTCTTCGGTCCACACCCGTGCTCCTTGGGGACCTCCTCGAGGGACCAGTTGACCCGGTAGAGGTTGTTCACGAGGTCGAGGCTCTCGAGGGTGGCGCCGAGTATCTCGCCCTGGCGGGGACCGCCGAGCAGCTTGAACCACCACATCGCGCCGAGGTCGTGGCCGGCGGCGACGGTGAGCAGTTCGGTTGCCTGGGGGAGGGGAATGGAGTCACGGGTCGACGCGGCCTTCTGCGGCTTCGTGACGTCAGTGGCGACATTGCGGGCGCATAGTCCTTGCTTGCGGGCGTCCTCGAGCAGCATGTTCATCACCCGGTGCACACCGAGCGCGGTAGTCGACGACATGCCAGCAGCACGGACCCGACCATGGACGGCGAGAATGTCAGACGGCTTGAGAGCGGAGACGCGCTTCTCGCCGATCTCGGGCTTGATCCACACCTTCACGCACGATGCGTACCCGGTGTACGTCTTAGGGTCGACGTGCGGCTTCTTGTACTCGATCAACCACTTGTCGGCCCAGTCGCCGACGGTGGCCGTCGTGTCGAGCGGTGCACCGTGGGCAGCGATCTCAGCCTTGATGGCATCGAGCTTCTCGCGACACGCCTTCTGTGACTTGGAGTGGACGTGCTTCGTGATCCGCTTGCCTGTCTCGTCACGGCCGAGCTCGATCGTTCCACGCCACAATCCTTTGCTGGCGATCCAGTACAGGCCACCGTCGCCGTGGCTACGCTTTTTAGGCATGCTTCGACCACTCAGGTTGGTAGTCACGGTGGTCCGCATAGACGCCTGCAACAGCGCGTAGAGCGTCACGAAGGGGGCCCATCACCGCGTCAAGGTCGGGGTCTCCCTGCGCGTCATCAAGTGCGGCGCGGCTCCGGCCCGTCTCGTCATGCAGCTCCACGATTGCCCGCTTCGCCTTGCACTCAGCGAGGGCGCGCTCGGCCGACACGGCGACGATGGGGGTGCCGCTCATTTCTCCCGCCAACCACGCCTGGTCGTCAGGCTCGTAGCGGAAGTCGGCGATCGTTTTCTGTGCAGCCTCCTCGTCATCCGCGATGCGTGCGAGCAGAAACTCAGCCAACGTCAGCGTCGGCGCCGGGGTCTCCATGGCTTCTCCGTTCGTCAGGTACACACATAGGTACACACATGCAGGTGCGTGAACATCCTACGCACCTGCGAAGATATTCGTACTGTCAAGTCCCAGTATTTCCTCTGGTTTCAGGGTGGAAACTCTGCGATCTGCGAACATCTCCCGGTCCCATGGTAGCGGTAAACCGTCTGACTGTTAATCGGCAGGTTATTGGTTCGAGTCCAATCGGGGGAGCAAGA
>NZ_BAAAZZ010000002.1:0-208631 GCF_039537165.1 Aeromicrobium panaciterrae
GAGGTCGCACACATCAGCATGTGTGTACTAATGTGTGGACCTACCCCGGATTCTTGCTCCCCCGATTGGACTCGAACCAATAACCTGCCGATTAACAGTCGGCTGCTCTGCCAATTGAGCTACAGGGGATCGGCCCCACGGTGTGGAGCACGGTGCACAACCTTAGCAAGTACCAGGCGCAGATGCCGCATCGCCTTCGCCTCTCGCAGCCTGACCTGTGCGACGCTCAGCCCGCAGGTGTGCGCGACCTCGCTGAGCGTCATCGGTATGGGGTCTCCAGCGCCCAGCCCGTAGCGAAGTCGGAGCACCTCGGCGAGCTCGTCGGGCAGTCCGTCGAGCAGGTCGTCGTGGTATTCGATCGGCTCCTGAGCGGAGACACCGGCCGGCGCCGTGACCGGCTCGGGACGGCGCGACTGCCTCATTGCGGCACCGATCCAGTGCCATGCGTACGTCGCCAGACGCGTGCCGCAGTCGGGGTCGAACCGGTCGACGGCCCGGATGAGGCCGACCGCGCCCGACTGCACGGCGTCACGCATCTCGTCGCCGCGGAAGCCCAGCAGCATCGCTCGCAGAGCCACCGCGCGCATCCCTGCGGTGATCAGCTCGTCACGCGCCGCCTGGTCGCCGCCGCGCGCCCGTCGCGCCAGCGTCCGCTCATCGGCGAGGGCGAGCTGGGGCTGGTCGAGCAGGCTCTTGATGAAGGCGTCCACCACGCCAGCCTGCGATGCGTCGCACCGAGTGCGCACGAGGCTGCGGCCGGTTGTGGACGCACCGGCGCAGAATCAGAGGGTGGGGATGCCGATCGACCGGTCACGCAGCGAGCGGTGCTGCTGCTCCAGAGCGATGAGCTCACCGAACATCCGGTTGTAGGGCTCAGCCTCGTCGATCGGGTTGGTGCGCTGCAGCTTGGACTTGACCTCGTTGATGCGCCGTGCCGTGGTGAGGAGCTGGAGGCGTACGATCACCGACTCGACGACCGCCGCGGTGTTGCGCTCGCCCGCGCGCATCGGTTCGACCGCAGCGACGGCCAGGACACGCTTGAGCTCGTCGCTCGCGACCGAGTCAGACAGCTTGGGCAGCCAGTTGGCGTCGGGACCGTCGGGCCACGGCATCGCCTTGATGAATCCCCAGAGCTCTTGGGAGATCGGATGCGTGAAGTCGTTCTCGTCGAGGTCGTCGATCAGGCTCTTGGCCAGGTGTGGATGCTGCACGATCGCCTTGAGTGCCTCACGCTCGTCGAAGAACTGGGGAGCGCCGAAGCTCGAGACCTGGATGGTCGGCACGTCGCCGGTCGGCGCCGCGGCGCGCGTCGACGTGGTGGGAGTCGCCTTGGGAGCGGCGGCACGCTTGCGGTGCTCGGCGCGTACCTGCTCGATGTCGACGCCGACGCGCCCTGAGATCTCGCGGAGCAGCTCATCGACCTTGGACTTGTCGCGGATCGACGAGGCCAGCGTCACGGCCTCGCGCACGGCGTCGACGCGCTGGTCGCCGCGGTCGAGGTCGTAGCGGCTCAGCATGTTGTCGAGAACGAAGCGGTAGAGCGGGATGCGAGACGCGACGAGCTCGCGTACGGCGGCGTCACCGTCGGCGAGGCGGAGGTCACAGGGGTCCATGCCGCGCGGCTCGACGGCGACGTAGGTCTGGGCGACGAACTGCTGATCGCCGCTGAACGTCTTGAGCGCCGCACGCTGGCCGGCTTCATCACCGTCGAACGTGAAGATGACCTCGCCGTGGAACGCGTCGTGGTCAAGCATGAGACGTCGCATGACCCGTGCGTGGTCTTCGCCGAACGCCGTGCCGCAGGTCGCGACGGCGGTCATGACACCGGCTTGGTGGCACGCCATGACGTCGGTGTAGCCCTCGACGATGACGGCCTGGCTCGACGACGAGATCGCCTTGCGGGCCATGTCGAGGCCGTAGAGCACCTGGCTCTTCTTGTAGATCGGGGTCTCGGAGGTGTTGAGGTACTTGGCCTCGACCCGGTCGTCGTCGAACATGCGACGGGCGCCGAAGCCGATGATCTCGCCGGTCATCTCGCGGATGGGCCACAGCAGCCGCCCCCGGAACCGGTCGTAGAGCCCTCGCGAACCCCGGGCCGCGAGTCCGCCGATCGTCAGCTCGTCGTCGGTGAATCCCTTGGCCTTGAGGTGGGAGACGAGCGCCTCTCCCCCGCGCGGCGCAAAGCCCATGCCGAATGTCTCGGCGGCCGCCTGGTCGAAGCCGCGGTCCTTGACGAACTGACGGCCGACCTCGGCGTCGGCCGACGACTGCAGTGCGGCGGCATAGAACGCGCCGGCCTCGCGGTGCGCCTCGAGCAGCCGGTTGCGCTGCTGCGGGTCGCGGCGGGGGCCGGAGTCGCCGTCCTCGTAGCGAAGCGTGATGCCGTACTTGGCGGCCAGACGCTCGACCGCCTCGACGAACGTCAGGCCCTCGATCTCCATGAGGAACTTGTAGACGTCGCCGGACGCGTCGCAGCCGAAGCAACGGTAGAAGCCCTGCACCGGCCGTACGTTGAACGACGGCGACTTCTCGTCGTGGAACGGGCACAGGCCGATGCGGTTGCCGCCCGCGTTGCGCAGCGTGACGTATTGCTCGATGACCTCGTCGATGCGGGCGCGTTCGCGAACGAGCTGGATGTCCTCGTCCTTGATCCGCCCTGCCATGTGGTGAATGTTAGTCGGCCGGTCCCACACCCATGCGGCGGTCAGCTGAGGAGGCGCAGGCCCCAGGAGCGGGCCGAGACATCCGTGAGGCTGGCGACCTGGTCGATGATGGCCCGGCGGCGACCGGCGTCATCGGCGGCGCGGGCAAAATCGGCGGCGAACTCCGGCTCAAGGTCACGCCCTTCGCCGCGGTCCAGCACCTCGACCAGGGCGTGCAGCAGCTCACGCTGTCGGCCCTGCGGTCCGACGCGGTCCTCCGCCCGCATGACGTAGTGCGCCGCGATCGACTTGAGCACGGTGATCTCGTCGCGGGTGTCACCTGGCACCTCGAGGTCGGCGTCGAACCGTATGAGGGGCCCTTCGCCCCACCGCTCCTTCGTCGCGAGCTCCGCGGCGTGGGCGAAGCGACCGATCAACGCACTCGTCAGGCTCTTGAGGACGGCGCCTTCGACACGGCTGCCGTCGAACCGCGACGTCGGCCACTCCGGCATCTCCTGCAGCCGCAGCGATGCGGCGTCGAGGCGGTCGTCGGTGACGGTGGCGTCGTACCAGTCACGTGCCACCTCGTGGATCGCCGTACGGTCGAGCTCACCCGTGCCGAGCGCGAACCAGCCACCCACGACCCCGTCCTCGACGTCGTGCACCGAGTAGGCGATGTCATCGGCAAGATCCATGACCTGGGCTTCGATCGGGCGGCGCTTCGCGGGCGCGCCGTCGCGGAGCCACTCGAACACCGGTAGGTCGTCGGCGTACGCGCCGAACTTCGCACCGCCGTCGGGTGCCTCGCCGCGAGCCCACGGGTACTTCACGCACGCCGACAGCGTCGCCCGTGTCAGGTTGAGCCCGACGCTGGAGCCATCGGCGTCGAACGCCTTGGACTCGAGCTTGCTCAGGATGCGCAGGGTCTGGGCGTTGCCCTCGAAACCGCCGCACGACGCCGCTGCGTCATCGAGCGCGACCTCCCCGTTGTGGCCGAACGGTGGATGACCGAGGTCGTGGGCGAGAGCGGCCGAGTCGACGATGTCGGGATCGCAGCCGAGCGCCTTGCCCAGCTCACGGGCCACCTGGGCAACCTCGAGCGAGTGCGTGAGCCTGTTGCGCACGAAGTCGTCGAAGCCTGCACCCAGCACCTGCGTCTTGGCCGACAACCTGCGCAGCGCGGCCGAGTGCACGACACGGGCGCGATCACGCTCGAACGGCGTACGACCCGCACGCTTCGGTGGCTCGTCGACGAATCGCTCGGACGCCTCGGGACCGTACGGCGCGTCGGTCAACGGATGACCTTGGCCATGTTGATGTTGGTCGCCTCGAAGCCGGCGGACTCGTACAGGCTCACGGCGGTCGTGTTGTGGGCGAACACGTGGAGCTTGAGCAGGCCGATGCTGTGGTCGGCGCACCACTCCTCGGCGGCGGTCAGGAGCTCTCGACCGAGCCCCTTGCCGCGGTGCTCCTCGGCGATCTCGATGTCGTAGATCATGGTCTCGGGCACCTGGTGCGCGGGATCGGTGAACAGCCACAGCACGCCCACCTCCTCGCCGTCGACGAGGCCGACGAAGATGTCATGGCCCGGGGTCTCGAGACCCCGCGGCAGGTCGGCGGCATTCTCCCTGGCGGAGCGTTCAAGGGCGCCCTCGGCGGGCCAGTTGCCCGAGTCGACCTTCTCCTTGGCGAACTCGACGATGAGTCGCTCGTTCCACGACACGTACCGCTCGGCGGTCATGGGCTGCAAGGTGACGGGCACGGGGATCAGGCTATCTCTGGTTGTCAGCGGTGCCTGAGCGTCCACCGTAGATCGTCCGGTGGACGCTCAGGCACCGCTCCCGGGTGGGCTAGAACTTGCCGTTGCGTGGCCGGGGCTGGCAGGACGGGCACCAGTAGGACGAGCGGTTCATGAACGCGTCTCGGCGCATCGGCGTGCCACAGCGCTGGCACGGCTTGCCCTCCTGCCCATAGGCCTGCAGCGAGCGGTCGAAGTAGCCGCTGGTGCCGTTGACGTTGACGTAGAGCGCATCGAACGACGTGCCGCCCTGCTGCAACGCCTCACGCATCACCTGGGTGATGTTGCCGAGCAGCGCCTCGACCTCTCGGGCTCTGAGGTGGCGCGTGTTGCGGGCGTAGTGCAACGGCGTGCGCCAGAGCGCCTCGTCGGCGTAGATGTTGCCGACCCCCGAGATCAGGGTCTGGTCGAGGATCGCGCGCTTCACGCCGGTCTCACGCCTGCCGAGGCGTACGGCGAACTCCTCCGCGTCGAAGGCAGGGTCCAGCGGGTCACGGGCGATGTGGGCGATCTCGTCGGGCAGCTCGGCGCCGTCCTCGCTGAACGACATGCCGCCGAAGATCCGCTGGTCGGCAAACCGCAGCTCGCGCCCGTCGTCGAGCGCCAGCGACACACGCAGGTGGCGGGGTGGCTCGTCACCGGCGTCGGCGATGAGGAACTGCCCGCTCATGCCGAGGTGGCAGAGCACGGCGTCACCGTGGTCGAGCTGCATCCAGAGGTACTTGCCACGACGGGCGGCGCCGACGACGGTACGGCCCTCGAGCCGGGAGACGAAGTCAGCCGGTCCGGCGAGGTGGCGGCGTACGGAACGGACGTCGAAGACCTCGGCTCCCGTGATGGTGCGACCAACCACGTGGTCGTGGATGCCGAGGCGGACGACCTCGACCTCAGGCAGTTCGGGCATTGCGCTCAGGCACTGGCTTCGAGGTCGGCGGTGATGGCGCGCCAGGCGATCTCGGCGACCATCTGCTCGGCTTCCTTCTTGGACGAGCCGGTGCCACCGTCGAACAGCCGCTCGCCAACGTGCACCTTGGCGGTGAAGGTCTTGTCGTGGTCGGGACCCGTGCCCTCAAGCACGTATTGCGGGACTCCGAGATCGTTGTTGGCGGCGATCTCCTGCAGGGACGTCTTCCAGTCGAGACCCGCACCGAGCTTGGCGGCCTCGGCGATCACCGGGTCGAAGATGCGGTGGATGACCTCGGCGGAGCGTTCGATGCCGAACTGTACGTAGATCGCGCCGAGCAGGGCCTCGACGGTGTCGGACAGGATCGAGGCCTTGTCACGGCCGCCGGTGGCCTCCTCGCCGCGACCCAGTCGTACGTGCTCGCCGATCCCGAGCGTACGGGCGACGACGGCCAGCGCCTTGGCGCTCACGACGGCAGCGCGGAGCTTGGCCAGCTGGCCCTCGGGCAGATCGGGGTGATTGGTGAAAAGTGTGTCGGTAACGACGAGCCCCAGCACCGAGTCGCCGAGGAACTCGAGGCGCTCGTTGTTGGGCACACCGCCGTTCTCGTAGGCGAACGAGCGGTGCGTCAGGGCGTGCTGAAGGAGCCCGGGATCAAGATCCTGGACACCCAGGATCTCCCGGAGCGCGTCAGTGTCGACTGACGCGGATATTAGAGAACCTGGCGGCTCTCGCCGCGAGCTCCGTACTGACCGCACTTGGGGCACGCGTGGTGCGGCTGTGTCTTGGAGTCACACGCCGGGTTGGCGCAGTCGACGATCTGGGTTGCGGTCGTCTTCCAGGCTGAACGGCGGTGGCGCGTGTTGCTGCGCGACATCTTCCTCTTCGGGACTGCCACGATCTACTCCTTGCTGTCGTCGGGAGTGTTGCCCGACTCTGATGTCTCGGCTGTGCTGACCGGTTGGTCCGCCAGCTGGCTCAACGCCGACCAACGAGGGTCGATCGCCTCACCGTGTGTGTGATCTGGATCGTCCGCGAGCCGTGCGCCACACTCGGCACACAATCCCGGACAGTCCGGACCACACAGTGGGTTGTGCGGCAGTGCAAGCACCACTGCGTCCCGCAATGCGGTTTCGAGGTCGAGTAGCTCTCCCTCGAGGATGAAGCTGTCTTCAGATTTTTGATCCTCGGGCGCATCGTCGTAGAGGTAAAGCTCCTGGAATCCCACGGCAATCTGGTTGTCGATCGATTCGAGGCACCGTACGCACTCACCTGTTGCTCGCGCCGAGGCGGACCCTGTTGCCAGGATGCCTTCCATGATGGCCTCGAGCCGGAGCTCGATGTCCACCGGGGAACCCTCGGGCACGCCGTAGACGTCGTACCCAAGATCTGCCGGTGCTTCGATCGTGACGGTGAAGCTGCGTTCGGCGCCCGGTTTGCGACCCATCTCATGGGTATCGAAAACCAGAGGTCCCGACAACACGTTTGACCATCCATCCAGATGCACGACAAATCTTCGACCTGCAAGCAGGCCGAAGAGAATCCTAACCCGCGGAGCCACACCGAGGCCAATCGGTCAGACCCCGCTGGGACGATTCGATCATGGCTGACAGCACCGTGACCGAGGGCACCGTGCTGCACGCCGACCTCGACGCGTTCTTCGCCTCGGTCGAGCAGCGTGACGACCCCTCGCTGCGGGGCCGTCCGGTGATCGTCGGAGGCGGTGTCGTGATGGCCGCGTCCTATGAGGCCAAGCGTGCCGGCGTACGTACGGCCATGGGCGGGCGTCAGGCACTGCGCATCTGCCCCGACGCCATCGTGGTGCCACCTCGGATGCATGCCTACACGCAGGCGAGCCGTGACGTGTTCGACGTCTTCCACGACACCACACCGATGGTCGAGGGCCTGTCGATCGACGAGGCGTTCCTCGAGGTCGGCGGGTTGCGGCGCATTCGCGGACTGCCCTCCTCGATCGCCGCCCAGCTCCGGGTCGACGTGATGCACCGGGTCGGGCTGCCGATCTCGGTCGGTGTGGCGCGTACGAAGTACCTCGCCAAGGTCGCCAGCGCCGTGTCCAAGCCGCAGGGGTTGCTCGTCGTGCCGATCGAGCAGGAGCTCACGTTCCTGCACGCGCTGCCCGTCGAGCGGCTGTGGGGCGTCGGCAAGGTCACCTCCGGCAAGCTCCGCGCGGCACGCATCAACACCGTCGGTGACGTCGCGGCGATGTACGAGCAGGAGCTCGTCCAGCTCCTGGGCCCCGGCAGCGGCCACCACCTCCACGCACTCGCCCACAACCGTGACCCGCGGCCGGTCGTCACCGGCAAGCGCCGCGGCTCCATGGGAGCCCAGCACGCCATCGGCCGTGGCCATCACACCGCGGAAGAGCTCGACCTGACGCTGCTGGGTCTCGTCGACCGCGTCGCCGGCCGCATGAGGTCGGCCGGTCGTACGGGCAGCACCGTCACGATCCGGCTCCGGTTCGGCGACTTCACCCGATCGACGAGCTCTCACACGCTGCCGCGTCCGACCTCCCACACGCTGACGATCCTCGACGTCGCGCGTCACCTCCTGGCGTCGCGGGCGGGCGTGATCGCCGAGAAGGGCATCACGTTGATCGGCGTCTCGGTGGGATCGCTCGACGACAACCCGATGCAGCTCACACTCCCGCTCGACGTCGTCGGCGGGGCAACGATCGACGACGCAGTCGACGCGATACGCGACAAGTTCGGCTCGAAGGCGCTTCGCCGCGCGGTCCAGGTCGGTCGGACGGAGCGAGACGCCATGCCCATCCTGCCCGACTGATCCCTGCCAGTGCTTGTGTCGATTTCTGCGCGACGATACGAGCCCAAACGCCGATATCGTGGGTTCAACGCGTCCTACCCTTGGTCGATGGAGGCCGAGGACGGCGAGCTTCTGGCAGCAGAGGGAGCATCACCCAGCATCGAGGGCATCGTCCTTGCCCTGCGTCGCGTCATCTACCGCTGCGAGCTCCTGCAAAACGCTGAGTTCTCCGACGGTGATCGTCAGGCCCTGTGGGAGTCGATCGTCGTCGCCCTGGCTGACATCAAGCAGCTCGACGGATGCAATCGAGCAACGCACGACGTGATCGTCCATGAACGCAGCCGCCACGGCGCCCAACCCGGCGCCATGTCCGTCATCCCTGATGGCGTCTCGCTGGAAGATCTGGAGACGGGTTGCCTCGCACCCCCGTACGTCGATCCAAAGGCAGCAAGATCACTCGCCGAAGCCCTGATCGAACAGCTCACCGGGCGCTAGGCCGCGGGCGGCTCAGGCGAACTTGGCCTTGAGCTTGTCGAGGACGAAGTCGGGGACGAGGCCCGAGACGTCGCCGCCGTGCTTGGCGACTTCCTTGACCAGGCTGGAGGCGAGGAATGAGTACTCGGGAGTCGTGGGGATGAACACGGTGTCGACCTCCGTCAGGCTGCTGTTCATCTGGGCCATCTGCAGCTCGTAGTCGAAATCCGTGACGGCGCGCAGGCCCTTGACGATCGCCGAGATGGCGTTCGCGCTGCAGAAGTCGACCAGCAGCCCGTTGAAAGACGAGACCGAGACATTGGGCAGGTGCTGGGTGGCCTCGGCCAGCAGGTCCTGACGCTCATCGATCGTGAAGAGGCCCTTCTTGGCCTCGTTCACGAGCACCGCCACGACGACTTCGTCGAACAGGCGCGCAGCACGCTCGATGATGTCGAGGTGACCGTTGGTCACGGGGTCGAACGAGCCGGGACACACGACCTTCGTCATGTCAGCGACCGTACCAAAGCGATGTCTCGCCGTACGCCTTGCTCCTGAGAGGTTCGACACCCTCCGGCCACGTGAACGGATCCCGGGTGGACCGCTCGACCACGAACAACGCATCGGGTGCGGTCCACCCGTCAGCCAGGGCAGAGACCTGGGCGGAGACATTGTCGGTCGATAGGGCGTACGGCGGGTCGAGGAACACCAGGTCGAATGGTCTGCCGGGCGTGGTGCCCAGGAATCGCTCGACCGTCGTACGCAGGACGACCCCGGCTGCACCGAGGGACGTCACGTTCTGCTTGACGACGTCTGCCGCCCGCGAGTCCGACTCGACGAACGTCGCATGATCCGCACCGCGCGAGAGTGACTCGAGACCGAGTGCACCCGAGCCCGCGTACAGGTCGAGCACCCGCAGTCGGTCGAAGCCGCCGAGCTCGGACTGCAGCGACGAGAACAACGCCTCGCGCACCCGGTCGCTGGTGGGTCGGGTGCCGTCGCCCTTGGGTGTCTTGATCTGCCGGCCGCCGTACTCCCCCGCGATGATCCGGGTCATGTGCGCTCCAGGTAGTCGGCCTGCTCGGAACGTTCGAGCTCGGCGACGGCATCCGCCAGTGCCGGATGGTTGGCCAACAACGGGTCCGCCGCGACGATCAGCTCGGCGGCAGCACGTGCCTCATCGATGACCTCGCCATCGCGTACGACCGACAGCAGCCGCAGGCTCGAACGCACCCCCGACTGACGGGCACCGAGCACGTCGCCCTCGCGGCGGAGCTCGACGTCCAGGCGTGAGAGCTCGAACCCGTCGTTGGTGCCGGCGACGGCATCGAGGCGCTCCCTCGTCGGCGTGCCCTCCTCCGCCGAGGTCACCAACAAGCACAGGCCCTTCTCGCTGCCTCGGCCGACGCGGCCGCGCAGCTGATGGAGCTGGGACATGCCGAACCGGTCGGCGTCCATGATGACCATCACGGTGGCGTTGGGCACGTCGACGCCGACCTCGACGACGGTCGTTGCCACGAGCACATCGAGGGTGCCGCCGCCAAAGGCATTCATCGCCGAATCCTTCTCCTCCGGCGTCATGCGCCCGTGCAGCGTCCCGACCCGCAGGCCCTGCAGCGGGCCGGCGATCAGCTCGTCGGCGAGCTCGACCAGCGAGCGGGTGTCCTTGTCATCAGCCGCACCGTCGTCGCCGATGCGCGAGACCACGACGTACGCCTGGCGGCCGTTGCCGACCTCCTCGCGCACGCGTTCCCACGCTCGGTCGAGCCACGACCGTCGATCGGACGGCACCACCGTGGTCTGGATCGGCTGGCGGCCTGCCGGCAGCTCACGCAGCGTCGAGACCTCCAGGTCGCCGAACACGCTCATCGCGATCGTCCGCGGGATCGGGGTGGCCGTCATGACGAGGACGTGCGGCGTCACCTCGGCGCGGTCGACCAGTGCCGAGCGCTGCTCGACGCCGAAGCGATGCTGCTCGTCGACCACCAGCAGACCCAGCTCGGCGAACTGCACGTGGTCCTGGATCAGCGCGTGCGTGCCGACGACGATCCCGGCTTCACCAGACGCCGCATCGAGGAGTGACTCGTTGCGCGCCTTGGCGCCCATCGAACCGGTGAGCAGGCGTACGCGGGTGGCTCCGTCTGCGCCGCCGAGCATGCCGCCCTTGGCGAGATCTCCGAGCAGGCCCGTGATGGCGCGGTAGTGCTGCGATGCGAGGACCTCCGTCGGCGCGAGCAGTGCTGCCTGACCACCGGAGTCGATGACCTGCAGCATCGCCAGCAGCGCCACGATCGTCTTGCCGGAGCCGACCTCGCCCTGCAGCAGCCGGTGCATCGGGTGCGGCTTCTCCAGATCGGCCGCGATCTCGTCGAGCACGGACTGCTGCCCAGCGGTCAACCTGAAAGGCAGCTGCTTCTCGAAGCGTTCGCGCAGCCCACCCGCGGCGACCGGCCGAGCCTTGGCGCGCTCGTTCTCGACCGCGAGTCTGCGCTGCGCGAACACGGTCTGCACGACGAATGCCTCCTCGAACCGGAAGCGGTCGCGTGCGCCCTGCCAGTCACGGGAGTTGCGGGGTCGGTGGATCGCCTCGAAGGACCCCACCAGGTCGTAGAAGCCGCGGGAGTCGCGCACCTCGGCCGGCAACGGATCGGCCATCGGGTCGATCGCGTCGAGGCACATGCCGACGCAGCGCTCGATCTTCCAGGTCGCCATCTTGGCGGTGGCCCGGTAGATCGGGATGATGCCGCGACTCAGCCGGCTCGACTCGGTCGGGTCATCGGAGGCCTCGATCGACTCCCAGTCGGGATGCGTCAGCTGGAGCTTGCGGTTGAACTCCGTCACTTCTCCAGCCGCGAGGCCGAGCGTGCCGGGGATCATCGACTTGAGCCGCCAGGCCTGCTGGAAGAACGTCAGCGTGAGCTGGCCGGTGCCGTCGGTCACGACGACCTCCGTACGGGTGCGCCGTCCTCCCGGCCCGAACGAGTGGTTCTTGACCGAGGCGATGCGAGCCATGATCGTCACGTGCTGGCCGACGACCAGCTCAGACAGGTCCGTCAGCTTGCCCAGCTCGGCATAGCGGCGCGGATAGTGCCGGAGCAGGTCGCCGACGGTCGTGATCTCGAACGCCGTCGCCAAGGGCTTCGCGGTCTTGTCGCCGAGGACGTTGACGAGCTTGGTGTCGAGATCGACCATCACTCGACCGCGATGAAGAGCGGGTAGTTCTCCTGGCCCCCGTCGTAGACCACGAGATCGACGTCCGGGCGGGCCTGGCGCAGGTGCTCGGTCAGGTGCGCCTCGACGCCTTCGGCGCCACCTTCGCCGAGCACGACGGTGACCATCTCGCCGCCGGGCGACAGAATGCGATCGAGCACCGCGACGGTCACCTCGAAGACGTCGTCACCGACGACGGCGAAGTCGCCGGCGATCACGCCGAGCACGTCGCCGGGCTTGCAGGGTCCGACCATGGTCATGCCGGGCTCGGTCGCGATCGTCACGGCGCCGTGCTGCGTGTGGGCGGCGGCGCTCGACATGGCCACCACGACCTCGTCGAAGCCGAGTCCGGGATCGTGAACCGCCAGTGCGGCGAGGCCCTGCACCTGCGCCGTCGTCGGGATCACCGCAACGCGTACGCCGTCCTGGCGTGCAGCCTGCGCCGCGGCCTCGAACTGGCCGATGTAGCGGTGGTTGTTGGGCAGCACGATGATCTCGTCGGCGCCGGAGTCCTTGAGGGAGGCGCCCATCGCGGCAACCGTCAACGGCTCGTCGCGGGTGAACGCGAGGGCCAGCGCACCCGCCTCCTCGCACAGAGCCGTGAGCCCGGTGCCCGTCGTGGCCGCGATGACGACGCGACCGCCCTGGGGGCGCTGGGCGATCTGGTCGGCGAAATGGGTGACCGTGATGCGGTAGGGCCGCCCGGCCGCGATGCCCGCCTCGATCGCGGCACCGACGTCGTCGACGTGCACGTGGATGTTCCAGAGCCGATCGCCGCCCACCACGACGAGCGAGTCCCCGAGCGGCAGGAGGCTGGCTCTCAGGGCCGGGATCGCCGTGTCGTCGGCCTCGAGGAGGTACATGACTTCGTACGAGGGCCCATCGGCGCTGAGATCGTCTCCTGGCACCAGCACCGGCACCGGGACCGGGGCCGTGACGCGTTCGGGCACCCGTCCCGTGAGCGCCTGCTCCGTGGCGTCGAGCACCACGACGAGGGCTCGCCCTCCGGCGTCGACGACTCCCGCTCGGGCCAGCACCTCCATCTGCTGCGGCGTGCGGGCAAGGGCGACACGGGCTGCGTTGGCGGCCTTGCCGAAGACCGTACGACCATCGATCCCGGCCTCGGCGGCCTCCGTCGCACCGACCGCGGCGGCGCGGGCCACCGACAGGATCGTGCCCTCGACGGGTATGCCGACCGCGGCGTAGGCCGCATCGGATGCCGCGACGAACGAGGCGGCGACATCGGCGGCCGTCACCTCGCCTGCCAGGTCGAGACGGGAGAAGCACGCCCGCACGAGCTGCGACAGGATCACGCCGGTGTTGCCCTTGGCGCCCGTCAGCAGTCCGTCGGTGTAGGCCTTGACCAGCTCCGGGAGATCGGTCCCCCGGGGAAGCCCGCTGACGGCGTCGGCGCCGGAGACGAACGTCAGGTAGGCGTTGGTGCCGGTGTCACCATCTGGCACCGGGAACACGTTGAGCGCGTCGATCTCGGCACGGGCGACCGACAGCGCCTCGGCACACAGCTGGGTCCACGCCCGAAACGCCGTGGAGTTGAGGGTGAGGCCCATGTGGCGAGGTTATCGGTCGGCGACCCACACCCGGCGGACCCACGGCGCGTGGCCGGCACGGCAGTCATGCATCGTGCGCACTGCCGGTCCTGCTGCTGTTGTCGCTCACAGCCTGCAGCACGGCTTTGACCTGATAGGGCACCAGACCCGGATGCTTGGCGAGGATCAGCGCGGCCATCGCGGTGACGTGCGGAGCCGCAAAGCTGTTGCCGGTTGCGACGGTGCTGCCGCCGTCGAGCCACGCCACCTCGAGGTCGATCCCCCGAGCACCGAACTCGACGGGTGGCTGGGGATTCGCCGACAGCGTCCAGGGGTCGTCGCTGGGCCTGCACGCGACCGAGACGACCGACGCGAACTCCGACGGGTACGTCGGACCGGGCTGGTTGTTCGCCGCACAGACCAGCAACGTACGGGCGAAGTAGGCGATGTCGGCCACCTCGTGCAGCGGCGCGTACATCGACTCGCTCTTGCTCGACAGCGACAGGTTCGCGACATGGAAGCCGTGATCCACTGCCCAGAGGAGACCGGCATGGAACAGGAGCCCGCGACCCTTCAGGTTCGAGCCGAGGACCCGGATGCTGTGCAGCTCGACGTCGGGCGCCATGGAGCGGACGATCGCCGCGCACGCGGTGCCGTGGCCGTACAGGTCCTCGTGCGGCCCCTCGACTGCCCGATAGCCCTCGCTGCGGGTGTCGTCCGACTCCATGGCGACGGCGGAGGCCACGCCGCCGACATCGGGGTGATCGGCGTCTATGCCGCTGTCGACGATCGCGACAGACACGCCGGCGCCGGTCGAGCCGCCGAAGGCCCATTCCCGCGCGTCCTCGAGCGGAAGCGAGGGAAGATCAGGGAGGTGGTCCGAGGCGAACGCCTCCGACCAGGCCGGGAGCCCGCTCATCCGCGGTTGTTCTCCACCAACTGGGCGACTCGGCGACCGAGGTCCAGGAACCGTCGATCGGACTCTGACGGCCCATCACCTGCAACGATCGCCCCGAGCTGCGAGGCGAGTGTGCCCAGCACGGCCAATGGCCAGTCACCCGAGAGGTCGATGCCCGGATCGAGGACCTCCATCACTCCGATGACCTCGCCCCCCGAGTCGAAGAACGGCGCAGCCAGAATCGTCGTCGGCACGTAGCCGGTGCTCTCCGCGATGTCACGAGCGAACCTGGCATCGCTGCGGACGTCTCGTACGGCAATCGGCTGGCCCGACATCGCCGTCCAACCCACCAGCCCGCGCCCGACGGGCACCTCGATGCCGATCACCTCGGCGGACCCGACACCGTCGGCCGCCGTGAAGGTCAGGCTCGCACCGTCCGGGCTCGCCAAGGCGCAGGAGCACGCCGCGGCGTCGAACAGCACGCGTACGGCTGCCACCGAACGGGTCAGATCCTCAGTGCTCACAGTCCGTGCCTCCGGTCATCGGTGACAACGGTACGAGGCCCCACCCGAGCCGGGGCCTCGTACCGCAGAGCAATCAGCGGAGAACGCGATGGCCCTCGGTGTCGTCCCCGTCGTCCTTGTTCGGGGCGCGGAGAACGCGGTGACCCTCAACTTCGGAGTCCTCGTCAGGGCTGACTCGAAGGACGCGGTGCCCCTCGACGTCGTCGTCGCCGGGCTCCTCGTCAGAGCTGGCGCGCAGTACGCGGTGCCCCTCGACGTCAGTCTCCTCGCCGAGCTCCTCATCAGTGCTGTCACGCAGTACGCGGTGGCCCTCGACGTCTGAATCGTCGGGTCGTCGTGGATTGACCATGATGTTCTCCTGGGGTTGTGGGAGATCGGGACTCTCCCGCTGGTTGATACCTTCCTCGGACTTCTCGGGTGGTTCCGTCGGGCAGCCGACACAAGAACCGTCGACTTCATGACGCTAGTTGGCCCAGGCTGCTGGGCTGGTGGACCACGATCCGGCCACGCCCCAACTCGACGACGCCGCGGCGGGCCAGCCTCTGGAGTACTTCGTTGACGCTCGGCCGGGTCCCACCCACGAGTCCGGCCAGCTGTTCCTGCGTCAACGGCACAGTCACCGGATGCCCGGGATCGCCGTCGCCGTAGACCCTGACCAGGTCCAGCAGCCGGCGGTGTACGCGCCGGTCGAGATTGTCGTACATCGTCTCCACCAGCCGGATGCTCAGCTCCTCGACGCGGCTCGACAGCAGCGAGAGCAGAAGCTCTCCACTCGCGGGATAACGCTGGCGAAGATCGGCGAAGGCGGAGGTCGTCAACGCCCGCGTCGTCGCGGGTTCGAGCGCGACGACGGTTGCGGTACGCGTTGGATTGCCGTTCCCGAGCAGGGAGAGCTCTCCGAACCAGTCACCTGGACCGATCACGTTCAGCAGTGCGGTGTCCCCGGCGGCTGTGTCGACCCGTATGGCGAGCCGACCCTGCTCCACGAGGTGGAGGCTGTCAGATGGGTCGCCTTCGCGGACCAGCACCTCGTTGCGCGCGTAGCCACGCCGACGGGTCCGGGCGAGCAGCTGCTCGCGCTCGACCTCGGGCAGTGATGCGAGGAGCGCCCAGTCGATCGATCGCGGTATGGCGCCAACGCTCGAGACGGCCATCGTGCGCTCCCGGAAGTCGGAGTTTCCCGGCTGCCCGGGTTCGGTGTCGTGCTGTGCTCAGTTCTACGCCTGCGCCGTTCCCCTGTCGTCCGTGCTGGCACGGATGCTGGACTCAGAATCGCTGAGGGAGGTCGTCCCGCCACCGTGTTGCGCCGATCCGCCGGTAGACCTCACGGGCTTGATCCACCAGGTCGTTGCTCTCGTCGTGTCGCCCCTGGCGTGCCACCCACCTCCCCAGATCGGCAGCGACGTGCGCCTCGAACAGCGATGCGCCCCATCCGCGCGCGCTTGAGAGCGCGTCCCGATAGGCCTCTTCGACCGCTTCGTCGGTGAGCGATCCGTCTTCACCGGCGAACGCACGGAGGCGGGCATGCTGCGCGCGAACACCTTGCGGCAGCGGGCCGCCGCGTACGGTGGCGAGCTCCAGCAGTGCAACAGCGGACTCCCGATCCCCCTGCGCCCTGACAACCTCGGCCGCGATGATCCAGATCAACCAGATGTCGATCGAGGTGGACGCCGACTCGACGATGCGGCGTACCCCCTCCATGGCCAGCCGAGCGGCATCAGCGCGACCGGCTCCGAGCGACTCGAGAGCCCTGTCGGTGTAGTACTCGGCGAGAACTGTCGGGTCCTCGATGCCTTCCGGCGCCTGGTCTGCCATCTCGACGACCGGCGCTCGGTCCTCGCCGCGGGCGATCGCCTGGTAGCGCAGGGCGATGTCAGACGTGAATGCGAGGAACTTCTGTACGTCCTCGCGCCCGGCCAGAAGTGCGGCCTCCTCCCACTCACCGTCGAGAAGCAGAGCCGTGGCGAGGTTGCTGGTGGCGAAGGCGAGCACGATCTCCTCACCGATCTCCCGACCGCTCTCCATGGCCTCCCGGCCGGTCAGGATCGCCTCCGACACGTCCTCGAACGTCTTGAGGGCCGTGAGGTTGAGCAGCGCCGCGCTGCGTTCGCGAACTGCGCGGTGCTCCCCGGCCAACGTCGCGGCCTGTTCAAACAGCAACGCCGCCAGGTGCGGCATGGAGTCACTGCAGCTGAGCGCCTGCACCGACCAGCTGTCCGCAATCCTGCGCGGATCCCCTGTCAGCTCGCCCAGGGTCAGGGCTTCCTGCGCCACCGCCGCGAGACCCGAGCCGCCCGTGCTGAGCAGCACGGTTGCCAGCGCGCCCACCAGGTCGAAACGAGCCTCGAGCACCGGTGGGTCCGTGGGCACCTCCGGCAGCCGCTCGAGCATGTCGCGCACCAGCTGTTCGGCACGGCCGAGGTCGCCCTCGTCGTAGACGAGCGCTCGGGCGAGATCCTCGGTCGCGGTTGCCATGCCGAGGAGGTCTCCGGCCGCCTCGAAGCCGATGACGGCCTCCCCCGCGTGCTCGATGGCTGCGCCGTGATCGCCACTCAACCGGAGCTGGCGGGCCAGCCGGCTCTGCACCGCGAGCCGACGTTCGGGCGCGCATCGCTCCAGCGCCAGCGCCAGATAGGCAGCCGCCTCGCGCGGCGCCCCGAGACCGGCGGCCCGATCAGCGGCAAGCTCGAGGTGCTCGGAAGCCGCCTGGGTCAGCTCGGGCACATCAGGATCGCCGGGCACCGCGTCGATCGCGTCGAGGTAGTGCTGGGCGATGATCGGAGCGAGCTCGTACGCCTCGCTGCGCACTGCCAGCTCCGCAGCGAGCTTGGTGGCGACGTTGAGGTGGCTTGCCTTGCGGTCGCGCCGGGCCAACATCCCGTACGCAACCTGCCGTACGACGCCCTGCACGAACCGGTAGCTCCCGAACTCAGAGTTCATCCGATCCGTCTCGCGGCGCAGCACCTCGCGTCGGAACAGGTTGGCGAGGGCGTGCTCGAGGTCGGGTACGTCCTCGCAGATGGCGGTGATCCCCTGATCGGTGAACACCAGGCCCAGCACGCTTGCGCGGTCCACCACGCGGCGCTCGTCCTCGGGCAGTGTGTCGAGCCGGGCAGCGATCAGGGCCTGCAGGGTCTTCGGCGCGGCCAGCGTCGTCAGGTCGACGCCATCCGGATCTGCGAGCACGTGCGCGCCGTCACGCAGCACGACGACCTCCTGGTCGATCAGTGAACGCACGGTCTCGATCGCGAACAGCGGCACACCCTCGGCGCGAGAGACCAGCTCTGACCGGATCTCGTCCGGCACGCCGGTGACGAGCTCGTCCACCAGCTCAGCCATCTCGGCGTCGGACAGTGCCTCCAGGTGGACCACCGTGACACGCCGATTGCCGACCAGCCCAGCGTGCTCGGCGAGCAGCTCCGGCCGAGCGAGGACCAGCACGAACACGGAGAAGTCCGCGGCGGTGAGCAGGTGCTCGAGGAAGTCCACCAGCGCGTCGTCGGCGTACTGCGCGTCGTCGACGACCAGCACCACCGGCGCGTCCGCCGCCTCGCCGGCGTACCTGAAGAACGTCGTCCAGGCCAGGAAGAGGTCGTCTCGGGTGAACGCCGTGCTCGTGTCCTGCCCGAGGAGGGCGGCCAGGCGCGGTTCGAGCCACTCGCGGTCGGACTCCTCGTGCACGCAGGCCACGAGCGCCTCGTGCAGCGGCGGGCGTCCGTCCGGGTCCTCCGCGCCCGAACCCGCCAAGGCG
Organism: Aeromicrobium panaciterrae; assembly: GCF_039537165.1. GTDB lineage: Bacteria > Actinomycetota > Actinomycetes > Propionibacteriales > Nocardioidaceae > Aeromicrobium > Aeromicrobium panaciterrae. Next base: position 18,527 of record NZ_BAAAZZ010000002.1, read on the forward strand.
CTGATCCGGCTGCGAACGGCTTCGGCAAGCGCGTAGTAGGCCACACCCTCCCCGTACGACAGGCAGCGCCCGCGATGCCAGAGCACGTCGGCGTCGAGGCCGTCGACATATTTCTCGAACTCCCAACCCAGTCGTGACTTGCCGATCCCGGCTTCGCCGTCGACCACGAGCATCCCGGGGCGCAACGAGGCCTGGATCCCGTGGAAGACCTCCTTGACGAGCCGGAGCTCGCGGTCGCGACCGATCAGTGGGGCCTCGAGCCCGTCGTCGCGTCGATCCCCGCCGATGTTCGCGACCACCGCGCGTACGGACCAGAGCGGGACGGGCTCTGCTTTGCCCTTCATGGCGTGCGAGCCGGCGTCGTCATACGTGATGGCCGATGAGGTGAACGTACGCGTGGTCTCGTCGATCCACACCTGGCCGGGCGCGGCGGCGGCCTGGATCCGGGCGGCGGTGTTGACCGGATCGCCGGCCACCATCCCCTGACCCGTTGCGCCGAGGGTGACCGCCACCTCGGCCGTGGTGATGCCGACCCGCATGGACAGCCCCGGCACGTTGATCCGCTCGCCGAGCGCAGAGACTCGCTCGACCAGCTCCAGGCCGGCCCGGACGGCGCGCTCGGCGTCGTCCTCCCGGGTCACCGGCAGGCCCCACACCGCCATCACGGCGTCGCCGATGAACTTCTCCAGCTCACCGCCGTACCGTGCGACGACGGCGCGGCACTCCTCGAAGTAGTCCGTCAGCAGCTCGCGGACCTCTTCAGGGTCCCTGCTCTCCGACAGCGTCGTGAACCCGACGAGGTCACCGAACAGCACGCTGGTGATCTTTCGCGCCATGCCCTGCGGCTGAGCCGGCTCGCGCGTCGCCTCGGGAGCGCCGGCAGGTGCGCCGCTGGGCGTGCCGCAGGCCGGGCAGAACCGAGCACCCGGGGGCAGATCGGCACCGCATGACACGCAGGCCGCCGCCGGGAATGCCGTTCCGCAGGAAGAGCAGAAGGCGGCATCGGCCTGACCGGTTGCGCCGCACGCCTCACACGTCCTCGACGCGTCTCCAACGCTCACGCGCGGAGCCTACGCGCAATCACGTCGTCGAACGCGCTGATCGAATCGGCTGTCTGACTGACCGCCGCAAGGAGGTCCTCGCGCTCGATGACCAGGAACTCTGAATCCACCGTGGTCTTCACGGTGGCCGTACGCGGGACGTCCCGAAGCAGGCCGATCTCGCCGAAGAACTCCGACGGTCCCTCGGTACGCAGCAGCCGTCCCTGTTGGGTGACCTCGACCTCGCCGGTGACGATCAGGTAGAACCGATCGGACGCATCACCTTCAGCGAGAACCGTTGTCCCGGCGGCCTCCCGTACGCGATCCGCGGCGTGTGCGAGAAGCTCGAGTGCCGGTGCCGGCAGCTCGGCGAATGCGGGGACGTCGCGCAGCAGGGCCATCTCCGCCGGCGCCGTCAGTCGCTCGTCGAGAGCGCGCATCCGCGACTGCCGTGTCACGCCGACCACCAGGGGAATCGCAGCGGTGACGGCCAGCGCTCCGCGCAGTCCGAGCCAGTCAACGAGCGCCGGCGTGACGAACGCACCGGCCGCCATCGGAGCAACCAGGCAGGTGTCGATCGCCGAGAACACGCGAGAGACCATGGCCGAGGGCGTGAGCCGCTGCGGGATGGTGTCGATCCCGAGTGAGCCCAGTGGTTCGCACAGGCCGATCACCACGATTGCTGCGACGGCGGTGACGGCCGACGGGAACGCAGCCAGCGCGAGCAGGGGCAACCCCCAACCCACGACGACTCCCAGGACCAGGTCCTGGCCGAGACGAGAGCTGCTCAGTCGACCGAGGATCAGGAGGCTGCCCGCCACGGTGGCGACACCGAGCACCGAGTTGAGATAGCCAAGCCCCTTCGGTCCCGAGTCGAGCGTGTCGATGGCGATCAGCACCATGAAGACGGTCATCGCGCCCCACGCGTACCCGATCGAACCGGCGAGGATCGCCACGCTGCGCAGGTCCCGGTCGCGCCCGATCAGCCCGAACCCGGACGACAGCTGCTTCCAGAAGCCCGCCTTGGCCTCCCCGTCCTCCGGATCCGCCGGCCCTGCACTGATGTCGCTCGGCTTGGCCCGTACGCCGAGGAGCATCACGGTCGACCAGACGAACGTTGCCGCGTTGAGCCAGAACACCTCCTCCACGCCGGACACGCCGATGATCACGCCGGCCAGCGCGGGCCCGACGAAGATCATGACGCTCTCGATGTTCGAGGAGAGCGCATTCGCCGTCGTGAGCTGCGAGGGCGACTCGACCAGCTCCGTCAGCAGCCCAGCCTCCGCGGCACGGAAGGGAGCACCGATGATGGCGGCCGTGATCGCCAGGACGTACACGGCCCAGGACGGTCCGTCGGCCACCACGATCAGCCCAGCCCCGCCGACCAGGACCGCACGGAGCACGTCGGTCGTGATCATGAAGAGTCGCCGCGACATCCGATCGGCGAGCACGCTCCCGATCGGCCCGGCCACCGCGAGGACGATGAAACGCACGGCCTGGTAGACGCCCACCGCTGTGGCGCCACCGTCCTGGTAGGCCCAGACGACCATCGCCGTCGCGAAGGCCCAGTCGCCGAGCGTCGAGCCCAGGAAGGCGAGCTGCAGACGACGTACGCGCGGGTTGCGCAGGACAAGCATGATCCGCTGACGGTTGGTCTCCGCCTTGGCCTCAGAGGTCTCGGTCATCGACGCCCCCACAGACAGACGGGGTGTTGTCCACGAGGATCATCCGGAGCACAGCCACGAGCCGATTGTCTCGCGAGATCCGACGGCCCCGCAGCGGAACTCGAGCGTTGGATGGCGACCTCACCACGTTTCGCCGTCCACGGACCGTGGATCCTGAGGCGCGTCGGGGAATCATCTTCACGAGGTTTCACGGTGGCGGTTTCGCCGCGGGACGCTCAACCCGCGTCAACGCTCGGCCGCGGGCGGCCTCGGCTTCGGCGGATTCGCGTTGGCGTTGGGTGATCGGCTATTCTTGAGCGGTTGTCTTCCGACGGACTCGTCAAAGGCACCCTCAAACGTCCAAGCAATCTGATTCAACAGGAGTTCGCCGTGGCTGCGGTCTGTGATGTGTGCGGCAAGGGACCTGGCTTCGGCCACAACGTCTCCCACTCGCACCGACGCACGAAGCGTCGTTTCGATCCCAATATCCAGCGTGTTCGCGCTGTCGTCGAGGGCACCCCGAAGCGCGTCAACGTCTGCACGTCGTGCCTCAAGGCCGGCAAGGTCAGTCGCTAAAGGCCGACCTGCCCTTCGTACGAACCCGGACGGCGTGCGGGATCGCCGTCTAGAGTCTTCTCGTGACCAACGAGACCAGCTCCCGCATCCACGCTTTCACCGATGACGCACTCGGCGACCTCGACGCGGTCGGGGTCGCCGCTGCCATTGCAGCCGGCAGCATCAGCGCGCGTGAAGCCGCCGAAGCCGCGATCGCCCGCGCCGAGGCCGTCAACCCAGCCATCAATGCGATCCAGGTCCCGGACTTCGACCGCGCCCTGAAGGCGTCCGAGGCGCCGCGCCCCGGGCCGCTGTCGGGCGTCCCCAGCTTCGTCAAGGACAACACGGAGTACGAGGGCCTCACGACCGACCAGGGATCCCTCGCGGTCAAGTCGCGAGTCGCCACCGCCAACGAGCCGTTCACCGACCAGTTCCTCGCCGCTGGCTTCACCGTGCTGGGCAAGTCGACGATGCCGGAGTTCGGTTTCAACGCCAGCACCGAGTACGCGACCCTGCCGCCGACTCGCAACCCCTGGAACACCGCCTACTCCGCCGGGGCGTCCTCCGGTGGCTCCGCAGCACTGGTGGCCGCCGGCGTCGTGCCGATCGCGCACGCCAACGACGGCGGTGGCTCGATCCGCATCCCCGCCGCCGCATGCGGCCTCGTCGGCCTCAAGCCGACGCGGGGTCGTGTCGTCCAGGCTCACGCAGCGGCCGCCCTGCCGGTCGACATCATCTCCAACGGGGTGGTGTCCCGCTCCGTACGCGACACCGCGTACTTCCTGGCCGCGACCCAGACCCATCAGCCGGCCGCCGGGATGCCGGAGCTCGGTCTGGTTGAGGGCCCGTCGGATCGCCGGCTCAGGATCGGCCTGATCCTGGACTCAGTCACCGGGGTCGCCACCGACGACGAGACGCGCAAGGCGGTCGAGCACACTGCCGGGCTGCTCACGTCGCTCGGCCACGACGTCGTCGAGGTCGGCCTGCCGGTCGACCAGAAGTTCATGGACGACTTCAAGCACTACTGGGCATTGCTGGCGTTCTCGACGCAGCACTTCGGCAGACGCGTCATGAGCCCCGACTTCGACAAGACCCTGACCGATCCGTTCACCCGCGGCCTGGCCAAGACGTTCAAGCGCAACGCGTGGCGGACACCGGCGGCGATCCGCGGGCTCAAGAGGTCGGAGCAGATCTACCACCAGGCATTCGCCGACGTCGACGTCATCTTGTCGCCGACCCTCGGCTACGTCACGCCGGAGCTGGGCCACCTTTCCCCCGCCGTCGACTTCCCGGTCGTGTTCGAACGTCTCATCCAGTACGCCGCGTTCACGCCGCTCAACAACGCCTCGGGCGGTCCCGCCGTCTCGCTGCCGCTGGGTCGCTCGTCCGCCGACATGCCGATCGGCATCCACATCTCGGCCGACCACGGCGACGAGCAAACCCTGCTGGAGATCGCGTACGAGCTCGAAGCCGCCCAGCCGTTCGCACGGATCCAGGCTTGACCGACGACCGAGCGAGCTCTGCTGGGGATACCTCCCGCTTCCTGAGGTCGCTGGCGAAGCGGGAGCGTCCCGCGCCGAAGGCGCCATCTGGCGAAGTGATCCTTCGACGCATCGAGGTCGGCGACGAAGCGCAGATTCGTGCCGCGATCAGCGAGTTCGAGGCCGAGGGCGGCCACTGGTCCTATCGCTTCCGGCCCGACCTGCCATGGGACGAGTACGTATCCCTCGTGCACGGGTGGGAGGACGGCATCGACCTGCCCGACGGCTTCGTGAAGCATGCCGAGCTGGTCGCCGTCGAGGGCGACGTCATCGTCGGCCGTACGTCGATCCGGTTCGAGCTCAACGAGTTCCTCCGCACGCTCGGTGGACACATCGGCTATGCCGTACGGCCACCGTTCCGGCGGCGCGGCCACGCCACCGAGATCCTGCGACAATCGATGGTCGTCGCCCGCGCCCACGGCATCGACCCCGTGCTGGTCACCTGCGACGACGACAACATCGCGTCGGCCAAGGTGATCGAGGCCAACGGCGGCGTGCTGGACGACATCATCCCCGGCGAGTCCGACGTGCCCAAGCGTCGCTACTGGTTGTAGTCAGCCACCACGACCCGACCGTTCTGCAGGCTGCTGCGCTGCAGGACCGTCATGTCGGTGTCGCCTGCCAAGGTCAGCAGATCGTGGTCGGACGTCACGGGGAATCCGTGGGTCGACAGCTCTGCGGCCATGTCGTCAGGGCTCCAGGTCGATCGCGTCGGCTCGCCGGCCAGCGGATTGTGCTGGCGCGTGATCGTCGTGAGCGCGCCCACCACCCAGCGTCCGACTGATGCCTTCAGCGACGGCGCCTGGTAGTTGATCACCACTCGACTGCCGGGCGCCGACCGAGCCGTGATGACGGCCATCGTGCTGATCACGTCTGCCCGTGCGAGGTAGGAGACCACGCCCTCCCAGATCCAGGTCGTGGCGACTGCCGGATCGTGTCCGGCGGCGGTCAGCTCGGCGGCCAGGCCGTCACGCCCGAAGTCGACCGGCACGAAGCGCAGACTGGCGGCCAGCGGCGTCAGCGCGGCAGCACGCTCCCGCTTGTCCTGCTGCGACGCCGGATGGTCCACCTCGAGCACATTCGTCAGCTCCGGCATGCGCCAGGCCCGTCCGTCGAGACCAGCGCCGAGGATCACGACCTGCGGATTGGCACGCTCACGTACGGCGTCATCGATTGCGATCGTGCGCGGCACCATGACCTCTGCCGTCGCGCGCAGCATCTCCCACTGCATGCGTGAGCGGGCGCCGTCCGGTGGGGTGTCGGACCGGGCCTCCTCGACGGCCACGCGCTCGTCGTCGTTCAGGAGCCGCGCGGCGACCGGATCATCGAACCGGCCGGGTGCCAGCCGCCCATCGGCCACGGCTCGCGCCTGGCACACCAGCACAGCCGTACGGCTGGCGACGTTCCCCGATCTCATGGCTCGACGCTACGTCGACCGACCGGATGTCGACCATGACATTCGTCAGCGCCAGTGCTGGTGACCGGCAGGACCGTCGTACGACTTGCCGTCAACCGTCACCCCGGACCCGTCGTCGACGACGCCGATGCGGGTCCAGCCCTTCGGCACGGTCGTCTCGGAGCTGAAGGTCGCGACCAGCGCGTAGTCGTCACCCCCGGTGAGGACGAACGCCAGCCCGTCAGTGCCAAGCGCCTCCCCGACCGTCACGACGGGCTCGGGGATCGTGAACGCCGAGGACTCGAGGTTGATCGCGACCCCGCTGGACTCCGCGATGTGGCCCAGGTCGGCGAGCAGACCGTCGCTGACGTCCGTCATGGCGGTCGCGCCCACGTTGGCAGCCTGCGGACCGGCGGCGTACGGCGGGCTCGGGATCCGGTGGGCGTCGACAGCAGCCCGGGGAGACCGGAACCCGCGGCTGAGCGCGGCGAAGCCCGCACCCGCCAGACCCAGGTGCCCCGCGTACGCGACGACGTCGCCCGGCAGAGCACCGTCGCGACGCACGGGGCGTACGGCATCGCCCATCGCCGTGACCGCGAGGATGACCAGGTCGGAGGAGGTGACGTCGCCGCCGACGATGTGCGCGCCGACCTTGGCGCACTCCTCCTCGAAGCCACGCACCATGTCGACCGCCCACGACACTGGCAGGCTCGCCGGTGCCCCGAATCCGATGGTCAGCGCCGTCGCGACGCCACCCATTGCGTTGATGTCGGAGAGGTTGCATGCAGCGGCCTTGCGGCCGATCTCGTAGGCGCTCGACCAGTCGCGGCGAAAATGCCGGTTCTCGACCAGGAGGTCGGTCGACACCAGCATGTTGCCGTCGTTCGTGGCGACGTGCGCGGCATCGTCGCCGGGGCCGATCAGGATGTGGGGATTGGTGCCGATCCCCTTGCGGATCAGCTCGATCAGACCGAACTCGCCGACCTCGCCAACCGTCGGCTCACCGCCCGTACCTGAGTTCATGAAGGCATTGTCGCGCAGGTACCGGGTCGCATGGTGCATCCCATCCGTTACGTTGGGGTTCTCGCCCACACGAAGGAGTTCCACGATGGCTGTTCAGGCCTACATCCTCGTCCAGACCGAGGTCGGCAAGGCCGCCGACGTCGCCCGGGCGATCTCAGACATCGAGGGTGTCACGATGGCCGAGGACGTCACCGGCCCGTACGACGTGATCGTCCGCGCCGAGGGCGCCAGCGTCGACGAGCTCGGCGCCATGGTCGTCACCAAGGTGCAGGGCGTGCCCGGCATCACCCGCACACTGACCTGCCCGATCGTGCGCATCTGAGCCGTGAAACGACTCCTGCCCGCGCTGCTCCTGCTGGCGGGCTGCAGCTCGGGGCTCGTCGTCGACACCTACCCGACGGCACCTGACACCGAGGACGACTGCAAGGCGTTGTACGCCGACGGCGCGCAGAAGGTCGCCGGCCAGTCGCAGGTGCTCGTCAAGGGCACCAAGGCGACCGCGTGGGGCGACCCGGCCATCATCCTGCGCTGCGGTGTCACGCCACCGGCCGACCTCCAGCCCACCTCACGCTGCGACATGGTCGCCGACGTCGGATGGTTCACCGAGAAGATCGCCGACGGCTATCTCTTCACCACGATCGGCCGACGGTTCTACATCAGCGTCGAGGTCCCGAGCGACTACGATCCCGCTGCCGACGCCCTGGTCGACATCGCGCCGTCGGTGGAAAAGCACGACCCGGTCGTCAAGCCCTGCGTCTAGGGCGTGCCGCTTCACTCCAGGTCGATCAGAGAGTGCGGCATCCGCGCCCGATCCGGAAAGGCAGAGCAGGGAGACGCACCGGGGTTGTGCGGCGTCGTCCCCTCAGACCGCGTTCACAACCTCACTGGGAACCACACCTAGCGGAGTCCGGTGTCGCGGTTGAGTGCCAGCTGGATCAGCCGGTCCACCAGCTCCGGGTAGGACACACCGCTCGCCTCCCACAGCAGGGGGAACATCGAGAACGGCGTGAAGCCGGGCATCGTGTTGATCTCATTGATGATCAGCCCGTCCGACGTGTCGAAGAAGTCGACACGGGCCAGCCCTTCGGCGTCGATCGCCTCGAACGCCTGCACGGCGTACGTACGGATGCGCTCGCTCAGCGTCGTCGGGATGTCTGCCGGCACGATGTTGACGCTGGTGCCGTCGAGGTACTTCGCCTCGAAGTCGTAGAACTCGTGGCTGGACTCCTCGGCGACCGTGATCTCGCCGACCACCGAGGCGACGGGGGTGCCGTCGGGCTGCTGCATGACGGCGCACTCGAGCTCGCGCTTGTTCTTGGCGGCTGCCTCCACGACGACCTTGGGGTCGAAGTCGCGGGCCTTGGATATCGCCTCGCCGAGCTCATCCCACGACTCGACCATCATCACGCCCGAGCTGGAGCCGGCACGGGCCGGCTTGACGAACACCGGCAGGCCCAGCGCCTTGATGCGGGCCACGACGCGGTCGCGCTGGCCGTTCCACTGCCACGGCTGCACCGTGACATAAGGGATCTGGGGTAGCCCCGCAGCCGAGAACACGGCCTTGGTGAACGGCTTGTCCATGCCGACGGCACTGGCGAGAACGCCGGCACCGACGTACTTGACGTCGGCCATCTCGAACAGGCCCTGGATCGTGCCGTCCTCACCCCATGGGCCGTGCAGCAAGGGGAACGCGACGTCGAAGCCGTGCAGGTCCTCCCACTGGAACGCGGGAAGGCCCTCACGCACCTCGGGCAGGGTACCGGGACCGAGGCCGGTCCAGTCGGCCGTCTCGACGACCCAGTCGCCGTCGCGCGTGATGCCGATCGGCTGCACGTCGTACTTGTCGCGGTCGATCGCGGCGAGCACCTCACGTGCTGTGAGGCACGAGACGCCATGTTCGCTGGAACGGCCGCCAAAGATCACTGCCAGGCGGGGCTTGTCGACTGAAGGGTCCATCGAGAGGCTCATTGCCGAGCACGATACCGGTCAGTGTCACAATGGGGCGCATGCACGGACACGAACTCTCGCCCTCGACCATCGCGGTCGGCGCGGGACGTCCCAACCGCGTGCCCGGGGGACCACTCAACGCCCCGATCACGATGGCCAGCGCGCTGATTCCCGGCGGCCAGTCCGAGTACGCACGCCACGGCAACCCGACATGGGACTCCTTCGAGCAGGTGCTCGGTGCCCTCGAAGGCGGACGCGCCCTGGCGTTCGCCTCCGGTATCGCCGCCACCACTGCGCTTTTCGACCTGGTGCCCGCCCATGCGACGGTGGTCGCGCCGCGCGGCGCCTACTACGGCACCGTAGGCCAGCTGCAGGAACGCGCCCGTCGAGGCCAGATCGACCTGCGCCTGGTCGACATGGACAACACCCCCGAGATCATCAGCGCCTCCGAGACCGCCGCGCTCGTGTGGCTGGAGTCGCCGACCAACCCCGGGCTCCAGATCGCAGACATCGAGGCCATCACCCGAGCGGCCGCCCGTGCGGGCACGGCCGTCGCGGTCGACAACACCTTCGCCACTCCCCTGCGTCAGCGACCGCTCGAGCTCGGCGCCGACTTCGTCGTCCACTCGGCGTCCAAGCTCCTCTCCGGCCACAGTGACGTCGTCCTGGGCGCGATCGTCACCAACAGCGAACGTGCCCACAAGGCCATCGAGCAGCGGCGTTCGACGCTCGGTGCCATCCCGGGCGCCATGGAGACCTGGCTAGCCGCTCGCGGCATCCGCACGCTCCACGTACGGCTCGACCGCGCGGAGGCCAACGCGAAGGAGCTGCACAAGCGGCTCTCGGCGCACCGCCTCGTCGCGTCGTCACGCTATCCCGGGTTTGGAACGATCATCGGGCTCGAGGTCGTCGCCGGAGCGCAGGCTGCGCAGAAGATGACCGAGCAGAGCGACATCATCACCTATGCCACCAGCCTCGGCGGTGTCGAGTCGACGTGGGAACGGCGTCGCAGGCACCCTGGTGAGTCCGAGACGGTCCCCGAGGGGCTGATCCGGCTCTCGGTCGGCATCGAAGACGTCGAGGATCTCTGGGACGACATCCAGAACGTCCTCGCCGCCACCAGCGCCTGACCCAACCGCGAGCGGTGCAGATTCGGGGTTCCGGGACGGCGTGTTGCGCAGATCTGCACCAGTCGCGCTCCGGTTTGCACCGGTCGACAAGTGGCGGCTAGACCTTCTCGGGCTTGGCCTGGCGTGAGATGAGGGCCGACACCAGCTCGCTCGGCGTCGTCTTGCCGGCGATCAGGGCGGCGACATGCTCGACGATCGGCATCTCGACGCCATGCATCGCCGCCAGCTCGCTGACCGACTGGCACGACTTCACGCCTTCGGCGACCTGGCGGGTCTGGGCAGTGACCTCCTCGACCGACATGCCCTCACCGAGCTTCTCGCCGAACGTACGGTTGCGCGACAGCGGCGACGAGCACGTCGCCACGAGGTCGCCCATACCGGCAAGGCCCATGAACGTGACCGGGTCGGCGCCGATCGCGACGCCGAGGCGTGCGGTCTCGGCGAGCCCGCGGGTGATGACGGAGGCCTTGGTGTTGTCGCCGAAGCCGAGGCCGACGCAGACACCGACGGCGAGGCCGATGATGTTCTTGGCCGTGCCGGCGAGCTCGCAGCCCACGACATCGGTCATCGAGTAGGGGCGGAACGCGGCGGTGTGGCAGGCCTTCTGGATCCGCTCGGCGACGGCTTGGTCGGCACACGCCACGACGCTGGCGGCCGGCTCGCGGTTGGCGATCTCCTTGGCGAGGTTGGGGCCGGAGACGATGGCGATGCGCTCGGGCCCGGCACCCGTGATCTCGGCGATGACCTCGCTCATGCGCTTGTGGGTGCCGAGCTCGACGCCCTTCATCAGGCTCACCATGACGGCGTCGTCCGGGATGTGCTCGCTCCACGACTCGAGGTTGGCCCGCAGCTGCTGCGACGGGACGGCCAGGACGACGATCTCAGCGCTCTCGAGCGCCTCAGCCGGGTCATGCGTGGCCGAGATGGCGTCGGGCAGCTCGATGCCCGGGAGGTAGTCGGTGTTCTCGTGCTTGGTGTTGATCGTCTCGCAGAGCTCTTCGCGGCGGCCCCACATACGGACGTCGTTGCCGGCGTCGGCGAGCACCAGAGCGAACGCGGTGCCCCAGGACCCTGCACCCATCACGGCTGTCTTGGCCATTGTCAGGAGTCCAATCGCTTGTAGTTCGTCTTGGGCTTGCTCAAGGTATGTACATCGATGCGCGGCGTCGAGGGAAGCTCTCCGCGGACCTCCGCCATCATGGCAGTCAGCGTGTCCATCAGCTCGTCGGTTGCCGCGTGGAGCAGCTCCTCCGTCAACGGCTTGCCCTCGTACGCGCTCAGGTCCATCGGTGGGCCGACCCGCACCTGGAAGGTCTTGCGCGGGAAGATCTTGGGCCATTTCGTGTAGGGCCAGAGGATCGCCTGCGGGCCCCACTGCATCACAGGGACCAAGGGCTTGCCGCTCGCCAGAGCCACGCGTACGGCCCCTGTGCGGCCGCTCATGGGCCAGGCGGCCGGATCGCGGGTGATCGTGCCCTCGGGGTAGATCGTGACGACCTTGTCGTCGTTGACCGCGGCGATCGCTGCGCGAAGTGACTCGGCTGCGCCCTCGGTGCTGCGGTAGACCGGGATCTGTTCGGCGTTGCGCAGGATGCGGCCACCAAGGGGCAGCGACATCAGCGTGTCCTTGGCGAGGAACCGCGGCGGCACGTTGTTGTCGAGCATGAACAACGAGATCAGGAACGGATCAAGGTGAGAGAGGTGGTTGGGGGCGAGGACGAAACCGCCTTCGGGGAGGTTGTCCATGCCGCGCCAGTCACGCTTGGTGATCGCGAGGAGGAACGGGCGGAGGAAGAACCGGATGACCCGCGTGGTGCGCGGGACGACGCGTTTCTGCATGAGGGGGAGTCTATGACTGCACGGCGCCACTACTGTGAAGGCCATGCAAGGCACTGTCTCCCAATTCGACCCCGCTGTGCGATCTGGTCAGCTGCTGACCGATGAGGGCATGCCGCTGGAGTTCGGCGCCGACGCCGTGGCCGAGCACATCCGGCACCTGCGGGTCGGGCAACGCGTGTTCGTCGAGACCGACGGCGACACCATCACCAGCATCAAGATCTGGCGCTGATCCCCGCGATTTGTGTCCTTATAGGCGTCAAATCGCGTCGATGACGCTCACAACGACACAAATCGCGGTCGGGGTCAGAGCGTGACGGGCTTGAAGCTCGGACGGGTCGATTCGTACGCCACGATGTCGTCCTCGTGGCTCAGCGTGATGCCGACGTCGTCGAGTCCTTCAAGCAGGCGCCACCGCGTGTAGTCGTCGATCGTGAACGAGTCCTCGATCGCGTCGACGCCCTCGCCCGCCTTGACCGTACGAGTCTCGAGGTCGAGCGTGATCGACGCGCCGGGGTTGTCGTCGAGGTAGTCCCACAGCCGCGCCACGACCTTCTCGTCGACCTGTGCGGCGAGCAGCCCGGCCTTGCCCGAGTTGCCGCGGAAGATGTCACCGAAGCGCGGCGAGATGACGGCCTTGAAGCCGTAGTTCTGCAGCGCCCACACGGCGTGCTCACGGGACGAGCCCGTACCGAAGTCAGGACCCGCGACGAGGATCGTCGCGTTCTTGTACGCGTCCTGGTTGAGCACGAAGCTGGGGTCGTTGCGCCAAGCCGAGAAGAGTCCCTCTTCGAACCCGTCGCGGGTGACCTTCTTGAGCCACACGGCGGGGATGATCTGGTCGGTGTCGACGTTGCTGCGACGCAGCGGAGCGCCAACGCCTGTATGACTCGAAAACTTCTCCATGATCAGGCTCCTGCCTTTTCGAGCTCGGCCAGGTCGGCGGGGCCGGCGAGGTGTCCGAGGATTCCGGTGGCGACCGCGACGTCGGGCGAGACGAGGTGCGTACGACCGCCCTTGCCCTGACGGCCCTCGAAGTTGCGGTTGGAGGTCGACGCGCTTCGCTCGCCGACCGCAAGCTGGTCGGGGTTCATGCCCAGGCACATCGAGCAGCCTGCACCGCGCCACTCGGCTCCCGCGTCCTTGAAGATGACGTCGAGACCTTCCTGCTCGGCCTGCAGGCGTACGCGAACGGAGCCGGGCACCACGAGGATGCGGGTGTCAGGGGCGACCTTGTGGCCCTCGATCAGCGAGGCGGCGACGCGGAGGTCCTCGATGCGGCCGTTGGTGCAGGAACCGATGAACACCGTGTCGACCTTGATGTCCTTCATCGGCGTGCCGGCCTCGAGGCCCATGTAGCGCAGGGCGTTCTCGGCGGCGATGCGCTCGTTGTCGTCCTCGAACGACGCCGGGTCGGGAACGTTGCCCGACAGCGGCACGCCCTGGCCGGGGTTGGTGCCCCAGGTGACGAACGGCGTGATGGTCGAGGCGTCGATCGTGATGACCTTGTCGAACTCGGCGTCGTCGTCGGTGACCAGGCTGTCCCAGTGCGCCACGGCGGCATCCCAGTCGGCGCCGGTCGGCGCGCTCGGCCGACCCTTGAGATAGTCGTACGTCGTCTGGTCGGGCGCGATGAGCCCCGCCTTGGCGCCCCACTCGATCGACATGTTGCAGATCGTCATGCGCGCTTCCATCGACAGCTTGCGGATGGCCTCGCCGCGGTACTCCACGATGTAGCCCTGGCCGCCACCCGTGGTCTCCTGCGTGATGAGCGCGAGGATCAGGTCCTTGGCGGTCGAGCCCACCGGCAGGTCGCCGACGACCTCGACGGCCATCATCTTGGGCTTGGCCTGCGAGAGCGACTGGGTGGCGAGCACGTGCTCGACCTCGGACGTGCCGATCCCGAACGCGATCGAGCCGAACGCACCGTGCGTCGAGGTGTGCGAGTCGCCGCACACGATCGTCATGCCGGGCTGGGTCAGACCGAGCTGCGGGCCGACCACGTGCACGATGCCCTGGTCGATGTCACCCATCGGGTGGAGCCGTACGCCGAACTCTTCACAGTTCTTGCGCAGCGTCTCGACCTGCGTGCGCGACACCAGGTCGGCGATCGGCTTGTCGAGGTCGGTCGTCGGGATGTTGTGGTCCTCGGTGGCGAGTGTCAGGTCGGGCCGACGGACCGTGCGACCGGAGAGCCGGAGGCCATCGAATGCCTGGGGACTGGTGACCTCGTGAATGAGGTGGAGATCGACATAAAGGAGGTCGGGCTCGCCTTCATGGCTGCGTACGACGTGCTCATCCCAGATCTTCTCGGCAAGCGTCTTGCCCATGACTCTCCTCGGCTGTTCTCAGACTTGCGTCTCACTATGCGATACGGCAGTATCAAGACATGGACAACTCTAGCGGAGTCGGCGTTCTCGACAAAGCGGCACTCGTCCTGGCTGCGCTGGAGCCAGGACCCGCCACGCTGGCCGGGCTCGTCACGAGCACCGGTCTCGCCCGCCCGACGGCCCACCGACTCGCGGTCGCCCTCGAGCACCATCGCCTCGTCGCGCGCGACATGCAAGGCCGCTTCATCCTCGGCCCGCGCCTCGGTGAGCTTGCCGCTGCTGCCGGTGAGGACCGCCTCCTCGCGGCCGCCGGCCCCGTGCTCGCCCGTCTGCGCGACATCACGGGTGAGTCGGCCCAGCTGTTCCGTCGCCAGGGCGACTTCCGCGTGTGCGTCGCCGCCGCCGATCGTCCGACCGGCCTGCGTGACTCGATCCCCGTCGGCGGCCAGCTGACGATGAATGCCGGCTCGGCAGCGCAGATCCTGCTCTCGTGGGAAGACCCCGAGCGCATGAACAAGGGGCTCCTCAAGGCCACCTTCTCGGCAGCGGAGCTGTCGGCCGTACGACGTCGCGGTTGGGCACAGAGTGTCGGCGAGCGCGAGAACGGCGTCGGCTCGGTGTCAGCGCCCGTCCGCTCCCCCTCCGGCAAGGTCGTCGCCGCGGTGTCGGTGTCCGGCCCGCTCGAGCGCCTCACGCGTCAGCCCGGACGCATGCACGCCCCAGCGGTCGTCGCTGCCGCCGAGCGACTGTCGCAGACGCTCCGCCGCAGCAGCTAACCGTCGAGCGCGGCGACCAGCTGGTCCTTGCGCATCGACGAGTAACCCGCGATGCCCTTGGTCCTGGCAGCTGCCCGGAGCTGAGCGACCGTACGCGGATCGCCTGAGGGCGCTGCCCTCTTGGCCGGTGCAGCCTTGACGGCTGCCGGCTTCGCTGCGGCGGGCTTCGGCGCGATCGTGGTGGCCTTGACCGTCGGCGCCTTGGCCTTGGTCTTCTTGGAGGACTTCGCCGCCTTCTCGAGCTTGGCGATCGTCGCCTTGAGCTTCTTGATGGTTGCCTTGGCGTCCTTCAGCTCTGACTTCGCCTTGTCGGGCTTGTCTGAGTTCTTGGTCTTCTTGTCGGCTTTCTTCGCCGGCTTCGACTTCGCCATGAGGCTCCTTCGCTAGGAATGGCCGAGATCATGGCACGTCAAGATGAACAGCGACGTCAGAACAGTCCCGGCTGCTCCAGATCGAGCAGGGTCTTCTTGCGGTCGAGCCCGCCGGCATACCCGGTCAGTGAGCCGTCCGCGCCGATCACGCGGTGACACGGGACGATGATCGGGATCGGGTTGGCGCCGTTGGCGGCGCCGACCGCCCGCGAGATCACCGGCTCGTAGCCGAGACGTCGGGCAATGTCGCCATAGCTGGCGGTCTCACCGTACGGGATGCGCCGCAGCTCGGCCCAGACCTTCTTCTGGAACTCCGAGCCCTCGCTGGCGAGCGGGAGGTTGAAGTCCTTGAGCTCGCCGGCGAAGTACGCCGTGAGCTGCGCCTCGGCCTCGTCGAGCAGCGAGTCGCTGACCCGCTCCTTGCGAGGCTTGGTGGCGCCGAAGTCGATCGCGGTGATCAGACCGGCCGACGCGTGAATGCGCAGACCGCCGATCGGTGAGTCCATCCATCGTGTGGAGGTCATGCTGGTGTCCTTTCGTAGGCTGCGGAGGCACGCCACAGGTGCATGCCGGCGTAGGAGCGCCATGGGCGCCAGGCTTCGGTGTGCTCGGCCGAGATGCCACGTCGGTCGAGCTCGCGCTGGAGCACGAGGTCGGTGTCCAGGAGGATGTCGGGGTGCGCGAGGGCTCGCATTGCGATGTAGTCGGCGGTCCACGGGCCGATGCCGCGCATCTCCAGCAGCTGCTCGCGCACGGCCTCGCGGTCGACGCCCGGATCGAGCTCGAGCTTGCCGTCGGCAACGGCCTGCGACAGGTCGATGATGGTGCGGGCGCGCGACTGCGGCATGCCCATCCTGGCGGAGTCGGCCTCGGCGAACGCCTCGGCCTCCGGGAAGGCGTGGGTGAGTCCGTACGTCTGCGCCATCGCGAAGTCGACCTCCGTGCCCTTGGTCGGGATGTGACGCCCGAGAACCGTGTTGGCACCGGACACCGACACCTGCTGGCCGACGATCGTGCGTACGGCGACCTCGAAGCCGTCGACGTGCGACGGGACCCGCAGGCCCGGGGCCTCGGCGACCATCGCGCTGAGCGCCGGATCTGCGCCCAGCACCGTGTCGATAGCGACCGGATCGGCGTCGAGGTCGAGCATCCGGCGGGCTCGACCGATCGCCACTGCGGTGTCGCGCAGGTCGGCCAGCTCGAGCTCGCAGTCGACGCGGTCGTCGTGGAGCGTCAGGGCCATGACGCCAAGCCCGTGCGGCAGGCGAAGCACGCGGGCGTACGTGCGGTCGCGCACCGCCTCGACGCCTGGCAACACGTGGGCGGCCAGGAAGTCGATCAGCGCCTCGGCGTGGAACGGCTGGCGTACGGCCAGTCTCACCGTGACGCGCCCGGTCGGCGTACCGCGGCGCCTCCCCCGCATCTCGGTCGGTGACAGCGCATATGCGTGACGCACCGAGTCGTTGAACTGTCGGATCGAGGCAAAGCCCGAGGCGAACGCGATGTCGGACATCGGCATGTCGGTGGTCTCGATCAGCACACGTGCCGCGTGCGAGCGGTTGCTGCGGGCCAGCGCGAGCGGGCCGGCGCCGAGCTCCTGGGTCAGCATGCGGGTGACGTGGCGCTGGCTGTAGCCGAGACGGCTCGCGAGTCCCTCGACACCTTCACGTTCCACCACCCCGTCGCCGATGAGCCGCATCGCCCGGCCGACGGCATCGGCGCGTACGTTCCACTCCGGCGAGCCGGGTGTCGTGTCGGGCCGACAGCGACGACAAGCACGGAAGCCGGCGTCCTGCGCGGCGGCGGCCGTGGCGTAGAACAACACGTTCTGCGGTTTCGGGGTCACGGCCGGGCAGGACGGACGGCAATAGATGCCGGTCGTCTTGACGCCGGTGTAGAAGACGCCGTCGAACCGTGCGTCGCGGGACTGAACTGCCCGATAGCAGCGTTCGTGGTCGGTGTGCATACGTCCATCATGACCGCTGGTTCAGACACTTACTGGCGGCTTTCAGACATGGACAGATGCCCGACCTCAGCAGGTAGCTCCCGCCGTAGTATGTCGGAGCCAAAGCCGTTGACACCAAGCGCGGGAGCGACCTGTGGAACGCAACGTGATCTTCACTCCGGATGCACCGTCAGATCCCGAGAGCGCCAGCCAGGCGATCGCCTACAACGGTCTGCTGTACACATCGGGCCAGCTCCCGATCGACCCAACGACCGGGCAGATGCTGCCTCGACCGCTGAACCCATCGTTCGGCGGCGGCGACCAAGCGATCAGCGATCAGACGAGACAGTGCTTGAAGAATCTGAACGCAATCTGCAAGGCCGCAGGGACTGACCTGTCCAACGCGATCAAGCTCACCATCTACACGCCTGTGCTGATCAAGTTCGGCCGCGTCATCGATCGTGTCTGCCTAGAGTTTTTCACCGATGTGCCGCCCGCGCGCACGATCATCGGCGTCGCGGTGCTCGAGGGCAACGCCCTGGTGCAAATAGAAGCCATCGTCCCCCTCACCTGACCCCTCCGTCCGCTAACGAGGCCGCCCGCGGCCGAGTTGGATGGGCCTTGGGGGTCCCCCAGCGAGCGCAGCGAGCGAGGGGCGGAACGAGGGCCCCGAAGCGACGCAAGCCGAAAGACTCGCGCGACCCCTAAGCCGCCTGGAACGCTCCAATGATGGTGCCCATGACTCCGAGGCCGACGATCACGTAGCCCGCGTTGATGAGCCAGAACTTGAGCGACTTCGACTCATACACGTAGTTCTGGGCGAGGATCGCGGCTCCCACACCAGCGCCGACTCCCAGGCCGACCTTCAGGCCATAACCCACACTGGATTCGCTGATCAGCTTCGCGAGGGTGAATGCAACAACGAGCGACACGAGGATCGAGTAGACGAACATGAGTGGGTTGGGGCTAGCGCCCGCCGCCTCCTCCTCGGAGATTCCCATCTCGGCGCGCCATTGCTTGCCGAACAGGAAGGTGTACCAGGCACCGCCGAGGAAGAAGAACGCGAGTGCCGCAACGATGACGCCGACGATCGAGATGTTGTCCATGCGCTGAACGTACTCCCGCAGGGACTCGGAATGGCCGAAATCAGAAGGAGGGCCAGCGCAATCCGCGCTGACCCTCCCCCTGCTCATGCCTGGATCAGGAAGCGCCCTGAAGGTCCTTCACCGCGTCCTTGAGCGTGTCGAGGTCACCACCGGTCGGCGCTCCTTCAACGCCGGACCAGTCGGGCGACGGGAGCACCTGCTCGGTGGCGTTGCCCTGCTGAACCTCACGGATGGCGGCGACGATCTCGTCGAGGTTGTTGGGCACGGCGCGACCGCACTTCTCGAGCTCCGATCCGAGTTTGAGGGTCAGACGGGGCTTGCCTGCAGCGACGGCATCCGCGGTCGTACCGGACGTGACCTCGCTGCCCGAGAGGTCGGAGACGTCGCCACAGACGTGGTAGACCTCGCCACCGCCGGCGTAATAGACCTTGTCCTCGCCGAGGAGCTGGATCACGGCCTGCTTCTCAGCGGTGTACTTCTCGACCGATGCCGGGTTGAAGTCGACGCCCGCGACGGCGGCGAGCAACGCGACCACGATGGCGACAGCGCCGGCGATGCCCTTCTGCGTCTTGCCCATGTCCTTGTTGAGGAAGATCAGGATGATGATCGGCAAGAAGGCGACAATCGGGATGAAGGCACCGAGCTGGTTCTGGATGAAGAACTTGACCTTGTCCTTCTCCGATGCCGGATCGAGGTGGTTGGCCTTCTTCCACAGCTGCGAGCCGATGATCACGAAGATGGCGTCGAGAACCAGCAGGCCGATCAGCAGTGCGAAAGCCCAGGTCGGGAACGAGTTGTCGGTGACCAGCACGCCCTTGGAGTCGACGGAGGCCTTCTCCTCGAGGATCGACTTGTTGAGCAGCAGACCGAAGATCGCCCCGATCTCGACCGCAATGCCGAGCACCCACAGCAAGACGGCGTAGAGGCGCAGCTTCTTGGCTTTTGACTCCGACTCCGCGGAGGCCTTCCAAGCGCCTGTGTCGGCACCCTTGTCCGAGCTGGTCATGAAATCTCCTAGTGATCGAGGATCGGCGATCCGAATGCTATCGCTACACGCACCTCCGCCGCGCAACCGTCGCTTCGCATCGTGAAGATGCCGACAATCCTGATGGAGCCCAGTCATCGTCAGCGAGTGCCGCACGGTCACCGACGGCGGAATGACCCGCCGCGATGAGGGATGTCGGTCCAGAACACACAGACTGTCATCGACGGCGCGCCGGCACGACCAACGACAAAGAGCGACCCTCCGACCGGCATTGCTGCTGGTCAGAGGGTCTTTTGTCCATGGTAGCCCCGACGGGATTCGAACCCGCGCTACCGCCTTGAGAGGGCGGCGTGCTAGGCCGCTACACAACGGGGCCATGGGTGGTCTTGCGACCGGAGACACCATATCGTGCGCAACATTCACACCCGAAATGGCCTCGCTGGGATACTAGGACTCGAACCTAGAATGGCGGTACCAGAAACCGCTGTGTTGCCAATTACACCATATCCCAATGGCTCTGCCTGGGGCCGAGCCGATCACCGACTTTACCCGACTCCCCCGCCTGCGCCCAAACCGGGATGGCCGTTGAGCGAGTCGGGTTGCGTGGTTTCGATACGGGCTCGTTCCTCGCCCTACTCAACCACCAGGTGGGCGCGTTGATGAGTTCAATCACTACGCTTCGGTCGCTCGTTCCTCGCTCCCTCCCAGTCGGCCGCGGGCGGCCTCCTTAGCGAGCGGAGGGTGGGCTCCTCGGCGGGCGGTTAGGCGAGTGCGGCGTCCAAACGAGCCAGTGACTTCTCTTTGCCCAGCAGCTCCAGGGACTCGAACAACGGCGGGGAGATGCGGCTGCCTGTTACGGCAACACGTACGGGGCCGAATGCCAGACGCGGCTTGAGCTCGAGACCTTCGATGAGGCTCGTACGCAGGGCCTCTTCGATCGCCGACGTCGACCAGTCGGACAGGTCGGCGAGCGCTGAGCGAGCAGCTCGTACGACATCGAGACCCTTCTCGTCGAGGTTCTTGGCGGCATCCGCCTCGTCGATCGAGAAGTCATCATCGGCGATGAACAGGAAGCGCAGCATGTCGACCGCTTCGGTCAGCAGCGCCATGCGCTCGTGCACCAGTGGCGTCGCTGCGGCGAGCGTCGAGAGCTGCTCGGGGGTCGGCGGATCGGCGATCAGCCCGGCGTCCTGGAAGTACGGCACCAGCCGCTCGCGCAGGTCGTCCTCGGCGAGCAGGCGGATGTGCGATCCGTTGATTGCCTCGGCCTTCTTGATGTCGAAGCGTGCGGGGTTGGGGTTGACCCGGGTGACGTCGAACGCCTCCACCATCTCCGGGATCGTGAACACGTCACGATCATCGGCGATCGACCAGCCCAGCAGCGCCATGTAGTTGAGCAGCGCCTCAGGCAGGAAGCCCTTGGGCTTGTAGTCGAGCAGGTTGGACTCGGGGTCACGCTTCGACAGCTTGCGGTTGCCCTCGCCCATCACGAACGGCAGGTGACCGAACTCGGGCGTGAACCCGCCGCCGATGCCGATCTCGGCGAACGCCTCGTACAGCGCGATCTGGCGCGGGGTCGAGCTCAACAAATCCTCGCCGCGCAGCACGTGGGTGATGCCCATCATGGCGTCGTCGGTGGGGTTGGTCAGCGTGTAGAGCGGCTGGCCGTTGGCGCGCACGATGACGTAGTCCTGCACGTTGGCCGAGTCGAAGGTGATCTCACCGCGCACGAGGTCATTGAACGTGTAGGTCTTCTCCGGCATCTTGAACCGGATCACCGGCTCGCGGCCCTCCGCCTCGTACGCAGCCTGCTGCTCGGGCGTCAGGTCACGATGCAGGCCGTCGTAGCCGCTGGGCTTGCCGGCGGCTCGGGCGGCGTTGCGGCGTTCCTCGAGCTCCTCGGCGGTGTCGTACGCCTTGTAGGCGTGCCCGGAGTCGAGGAGCTTCTGGGCGACGTCGGCGTAGATGTCCATGCGCTCGGACTGCCTGTACGGCCCGTGGTCGCCGCCGACCTCTGGGCCCTCGTCCCAGTCGAGGCCGAGCCAGCGCATGACGTCGACGAGGAGGTGATAGGACTCTTCGTTGTCGCGCGAGGTGTCGGTGTCCTCGATGCGGAACACGAACGTGCCGCCGTTGTGGCGGGCGAAAGCCCAGCTGAACAACGCCGTACGGGCCATGCCGACGTGCGGGTTGCCCGTTGGTGAGGGACAAAAGCGGGCGACCACTGGCCTAGTCATTGGCGTTCACCACCGGATTCGTGAGTGTGCCGATGCCCTCGACGGCGACGCTGACCGAGTCACCGACGTGCATCGGGCCGACGCCGTCGGGTGTGCCCGTCAGGATCACGTCGCCGGGCAGCAGCGTCATGAAGGACGAGATGTATTCGATGATCTCGGGCACCTTGAAGAACATGTCGGACGTGTTGCCATTCTGCTTGAGCTCGTCGCCACCACCGAGGCTCTCGAGCCGGGTCGTCACGTCGACGTTGCCGGGATCGAAGTCGGTCTCGATCCAGGGCCCCAGCGGGCAGAACGTGTCGAAGCCCTTGGCGCGCGCCCACTGGCCGTCCTTGGCCTGCAGGTCACGGGCGGTGACGTCGTTCGCCACGGTGTAGCCGAAGATCACCTTGGCCGCGTCCGCCGCGGAGATGTCGCGGCAGATGCGGCCGATGACCACGGCGAGCTCGGCCTCGTAGTGCACGTCCTCGCTCTGCGAGGGGTAGAAGATCGGGTCGCCGGGGCCGATCACGCTGGTGTTGGGCTTGAGGAAGATCAGCGGCTCTGCCGGGACCTCGCCACCCATCTCGGCGGCGTGTGCGGGGTAGTTCTTGCCGACGCACACGACCTTGCTGCGCGGGATCACCGGAGCCAGCAGTCGTACGTCCGCCAGCGGGATCTTCTGGCCACTCAGGTTGAGCCCGGCGTACAACGGATCACCGTTGAGCACCGCGATCGTGGGGACCCCGTTGTCGTCTCCGATGACTCCAAAACGGGGATCGTCGTCACCCGCGAACCGTGCAATGCGCATATGCCCCATCCTATGGGTCGTGCGCTGACCGCCCGGCGGCACGCCTTGCCGCCCGCTCAGGTCTGGGCGAGCTCCATGTTGCAGACGGAGCCGGCGATGGCTCCTGCAGCAATGGCGGTCGCCACCGACGGCATGGGTCCCGGAAGAGCCGCGATGTGGGCCAGGTCGCCGGCGGCGTAGACCCCCGGCACGTTCGTACGGCCCATTGGGTCGACCTCGACGAAGCCTGACTCGTACCGGGTGACGCCGAGCTGCTCGGCGAAGGGCGCCGACTGCGTGACCTCCGTGCCGATGAACATTCCACCGACCCCGATCGTCTCGTCATCGAGCATGATGCGGAGCCCGAAGCCGGTGCGCTCGACCTCGCGTACGGTGTCCCGCTCGAGCACGATCAGCTCGCTCGCGATGTTGCCGAGCAGCGCGCCGAGGTGCTCGGCACGCTCCGTACCCAGGATCGCGACGCGCTCGCCGGCGAACTCGTGGCCGTGGCAGTAGGGGCAGTGCGCGATCTCGCGCCCCCAGGCCTCCGCGATGCCCGGGATGTCCGGGAGGGTGTCGCGCACGCCGGTGGCCAGGATGATCCTGCGCGCGGCAAGCACCTCATCACCGACGAGCACCTCGAAGGTGTCGCCGGTGCGACGTACCTCGTCGACCGTGGCCTCGCGGATCTCAGCGGTGTCGTACGCGGCGATGTCCTTGCGCGCGAGCTCGCGCAGCTCGGCGGGGTCACGGCCGTCGTGCGTGATGAGGTTCTGCATGTGCTCGACCGTGGCGTTGCGGTAGGCGCCTGAGTCGAGCAGCAGGACGTCGCGATGCATCCTGCCGAGGGTGAGGGTGGCTTGCAGTCCGGCGGGACCTCCGCCGACGACGATGGCGTCGAGCATGATTTCTCCTTCAGATTTGTGTTCGCCTCCATCGTGCGACTTAATGTCAACATGAAGTCAAATCTGCGATCCATCGGGGAGACCGCCGCCCGTTTCGGCCTCGACACACACGTCCTGCGCCACTGGGAGAGCGTCGGACTGCTCGCACCCGAACGTGACGGCGCAGATCGGAGGTTGTACGGCGACGACGACCTCGTACGCATCGCCGTCATCCTGCGCAGCAAGGCCGCCGGGATGAGCCTCGAGCAGATCGCGGTGCTGATCGACGACGATCACGGGCCGAAGCGGCACGCCGTCCTCCAGGAGCACATCGCCGACCTCGACCGGCGGATGGAGGACATGAGGCGGTCCCGAGAGATGACGGTGCACGCGTTCGAGTGCCGGGCGCACGACATCACGACCTGCCCGCATTTCCGCGCCAACATCCAGGACGTGCTCGACGGCACCCGCGACTGGTCGCTGACCAGCTAGCCCCGCGATTTGTGACCTTGAGGGCGTCATCGCCGAGATTTGACGCTCTTTAGGTCACAAATTGCGGTCGTCAGGCCGATCCGTAGCGGCGGTTGCGGGCGGCATACTCCTCGATCGCGGCCCACAGGGCGCGCCGGTCGACGTCGGGCCAGGCGATGTCGGAGAACACCATCTCGGCGTATGCCGACTGCCACAGCAGGAAGTTGCTGGTGCGCTGCTCCCCCGAGGTGCGCCAGAACAGGTCGACGTCGGCCATGTCGGGCTCGTCGAGATAACGGGCGAACGTACGCTCCGTGACCTTGTCGGGGTTGACCTTGCCTGCGGCGACATCACGGGCCAGGGCGGCAGCGGCATCGGCGATCTCGGCCCGGCCGCCGTAGTTGACGCACATCGTCAGGGTGAGGACCGTGTTGTGCTTGGTCATCTCCTCGGCGACCTCGAGCTCCTTGATGACGCTGCGCCACAGCCTCGGTCGGCGGCCCGCCCAGCGGACGCGTACGCCGAGCTCGTGCATCGAGTCGCGCCGACGCCGGATCACGTCGCGGTTGAAGCCCATCAGGAAGCGCACCTCGTCGGGCGAGCGCTTCCAGTTCTCGGTCGAGAACGCATAGGCCGACACCGCCTTGACGCCGACCTCGATCGCGCCCTCGACGACGTCGAACAGCGCCGCCTCACCCATCTCGTGGCCGGCAGTACGCGGCAGGCC
The DNA here is from genome assembly GCF_039537165.1 of Aeromicrobium panaciterrae. GTDB lineage: Bacteria > Actinomycetota > Actinomycetes > Propionibacteriales > Nocardioidaceae > Aeromicrobium > Aeromicrobium panaciterrae. The sequence goes on from NZ_BAAAZZ010000002.1 coordinate 43,260, forward strand.
CCGGGCCTTGGCCCAGCGGCCGTTGCCGTCCATCACGATCGCCACGTGCCTGGGCACCTGCTCGACGGGGATGGCGGGCGGCTGGGCACCCGACGGGTGCGGCGTGGGCTTGCTGGTCATCGATCGACGTGACTGAGTGATCGGAGACCTCGCTCGAGGTGCCACGAGAGATAGGTGCTGACGATGCCGCTGGCCTCGCGGCGGCTGCGGTCGTCAGAGGCCCCGACGGTCTCCCAGTCGCCGCTGAGCAGCCCGGCGAGCAGCGTCACGGTGAACGGGGACGGAGCGGCCGAGCCGGCGACGCGGCAGTCATCGCACAACATGCCACCAGAGGCGGCATTGAAGTTGCGGTGTGGACCCTCGGCGCTGCAGCGGGCGCAGCCGTCGAAGGTCGGTGCATAGCCGGCGATCGACAGCGCCCGCAGCTGGTAGGAGTCGAGGATCAGGCTGGGTGTCATCCGGCCCTCGGTCAGGGCGCGCAGCGCACCCGTGAGCAGCTGGAACTGCTGGATCGCGGGTTCGCCGTCCTCCTGCACGAGCCGCTCGGCGGTCTCGAGCATCGCGGTGCCGGCGGTGTAGGCGGCGTAGTCGGCGCCGAGATCCTTGGCGAACGCGTTGACCGTCTCGACCTGCGTGATGATGTCGAGCGACCGGCCCTCGGCCAGCTGCAGGTCGACGTGCATGAACGGCTCGAGGCGCCCACCGAAGCGTGAGGTGGTCTTGCGGATGCCCTTGGCGACAGCGCGTACGAGTCCCCGTTCGCGGGTCAGCAGCGTGATGATGCGGTCTGCCTCGCCGAGCTTGTGGACGCGCAGCACGATGCCAGCGTCGCGGTAGAGACTCACCCCCTCATTGTGCCGTGTGGGGACGACGAAAGCCGTACGCGGCGCGCCTAGCCAGCCGCCTGAGCCTCCGCGTACAGACGATCGAACCGGTCGATGCTGGCGCGACTGGTCAGGTCAACGCCGGCACGCCTGGCCGCCGCACGGATCTCGGGGCTGGACAGGTCCGGCACCACGAACACCTCAGGTCGGATCCTGGCGTCCTTCGTCGCGTACGTACGTTGCTGCGCGGCGAGCTTGCCGCTTGCGGCCTCTGCCCGGGTCATGACTGCCGCGTTGACCAGGACCGCCGCACCGACCAGCTTCGTGCTCACCAGCGGGGTGTAGCCGCTCGAATGGCCGAGCTTGTTGGGGTGATAGGACTCCGAGATCGGGTTGGACAGGCCATTGAGCCACTCGGTGCTGTCGCACACCGCGTGCCCGACGAACGCGCTGACAGGGTTGACGAAGGTGAAGCCCTTCGCGGTTGCTGCCGCTGAGATCTTGGTGTTGATCAGGTCGGCCGTGGCGTTCAGACGCGACTCGTCGTCGGGTGAGAACCAGGTGAGGGCATTGCAGTCCTCGCCGTTGAACAGCCGCGGATAGCCGACCGCCACGACCTTCGCGTTGGGCGCCTTGGCCTTGATGCTCGCGTAGAGCGTCGCCAGCGACCCCGGCAACGTGTTGTTGATGTAGCTCTGCGCCGTGGCGACCCTCCCGGAGCAGTTGCTGGCCCACGCCGGCTTCGCGCATTCGGTGAGGACACTGGTGAATCCGGCATCGTTGCCGCCGACCGAGATCGTCACGTAGTTCGTGCTCGTCGACAGGGCGCTCAGCTGGCTGCTCGTGACATCGGAGACCTTGGCGCCAGAGCAGGCCCGGAAGTTGAGCGCATAGCCCTTCGCCGAGGCGATCAGGGACGGGTACGCGTACACGGACCGCTGACAGCTCGTGCCGTCGCTGATGTAGGTGCGGGTGCCGACGCCGGACGAGTACGAATCGCCGAGCGCCACGTACGAAGCGGCTGCTCCGCTCGCTCCCGGTTGCCAGCCGAATGTTGGAAGGACCGCTAGGACGACAGCAGCAAGACCAAGACGACGAAACATGAACGGAACCCCCGTGATGTGACCTGTGTCACTCGGGATCAACGTAGGGGATCTACGCGTATGCGTCCACCACTACGCTGCTGGCCATGACCGAGGGCTACTCCGGCACACCGCAGCTCAAGAAGCTCGGCATCAAGCCGGGTCTACGGCTGGTGATTGAGGGACGACCGGACGACTGGGAGTTCGCCGAACCGCTTGAGGGCGTGGAGCTGGTCGAGGCGGGCCCGACGGATATCGCGCTGGTGTTCGTGAGATCTGCTTCGCAGATCGACTTCGACCGCTGGGGCCAGTGGATCTTCCCATCCGGCTCCGTATGGGTCGCGTGGCCGCGCAAGGCCGCGGGTCACGTCAGCGACGTCGACGAGAACGCGATCCGTAATGCTGCGCTCGAGCTCGGCCTGGTCGACGTCAAGGTCGCGGCGATCGACACAGACTGGTCAGGGCTGAAGATCGTCTGGCGCAAGGAGAACCGCGGCTAATCGAGGCAGAACTCGTTGCCCTCTGGGTCGTACATCACGATGATGCCTTCGTCCATCGCGTTGCCCTCCAGCCGATACCACTCGCTCGCACCAAGCGCCTTGAGACGCTCGGCCTCCACCGATAGCGCTGCCATGCGTTCGTCGCCCTTCAAACCGGGCGCGGCACGTACGTCGAGGTGCACACGGTTCTTGGCAGTCTTGCCCTCAGGCACCCGCTGGAAAAAGATCCGTGGTCCATCGCCATCGGGGTCGATCAGAGCTGAACGAGAGTTGCGTTCCTCGGGCGGAACACCCCATGCGTCGAGGGCCTCGTCCCAGGTCGTGAAGTCGCCTGGCGGAGGCTGCAGCACATAACCCAGCACCTCGGCCCAGAAGGCCGCTAGCGCCGCGGGGTCGGCGGCGTCGAACGTGATCTGAACTTCTCTGGACATGCCGCAAGTCTGGCTCACGCCACCGACAACGGCGACCTACGAGGCCGGGCCGAACTGCGCGCGGTGCCACTCATAGATTCCGGGCACCCAGTCCTGGCCGTACGTCGTGTCGGGCCCGATGCGCGGGTCGTCAGGACGCGTGCCTCCCTGGAGCGCGTCGACGTACGCACGATCCAGCTCGATCCGAGCACGTACGTCTGAGCCCACCGACCCGTGCCCCGGAACGACCCGGTCGACCTGGTCGGCGACGTCCTCGAGCATCTGCAGACCCGCACGGTAGTCGCCCAGGGGATCTGCAGCTGCCGGCGAAGGAAACGGCATCAGGATGTCGGACAGCATGTCGCCCGCGACGAGGACGCGGTCGACCAGCAATGACGCGTGGCCGCGTTCATGAGCCGAGTGCTCGATGATCTGCACCTCGGGCCCGTCCCAGGGCACCCGGTCGGCGCCGGATGGCAGTGCGGTGATGAGTCCGTACAGGTCCATGGGTACGTCGTCGGCGATCTCCGGCGGGAGGTCCTCGGCCTCCTTGGTCCTCCAGTCGGGGTCGGACATCTGCTCACGCAACGCCTCGGCGCACGCGACGGTGCCATGGCGCGGCGCATCGCCGAGCTCGTCGATCCAGAGCACGTGGTCCCAATGGGGATGCGTGGCAAACCCGGCGACCACGGTCTGGCCCAGCCCGCGGATGTCGCCCGCCAAGCACGCCATCTCGTCGCGCGTGATGCCGGGATCGACCACAAGCACCCCGTCCCGGCCCTGGATGACGACCGAGTTGTTCTGCAGCACCGGGCTCTGGTGGACCCAGATGCCGTCTGCCACCGTCGTCAGCATCAGACGAACTCGCAGCGCAGCGGCTTCGCCGCGTCACGCTCACGCTTCGCTGGCATGCCTTCGCGCTCGGCCGCGGGCGGCCTCGGCTCAGACAAACTCGACGCCTTGGGCGAGGGGCAGCTCGGTCGAGTAGTTGACCGTGTTGGTCGACCGGCGCATGTAGGAACGCCAGGCGTCAGAGCCCGACTCACGACCGCCTCCGGTCTCCTTCTCGCCGCCGAACGCCCCGCCGATCTCGGCGCCAGAGGGGCCGATGTTGACGTTGGCGATGCCACAGTCCGAGCCGACGACCGACAGGAACGTCTCGGCCTCACGCACGTTGAGCGTGAAGATCGACGACGAGAGACCCTGGGCCACGTCGTTGTGCAGCGCCAGCGCCTCGTCGAAGTCGGAGTAGGTCAGCACGTACAGCAACGGCGCGAAGGTCTCGGCCTTCACGATCTCGGTCTGCTTGGGCATGTCGATGATCGCGGGGTGCACGTAGAAGCCGCCCTCGCTCTCGGCCTGCGAACCACCCGTGACCAGCTCGCCACCGTCAGCCTGCGCCTGCGACACAGCGGCGCCGAACGCGAGAAACGCCTGCTCGTCGACGAGCGGGCCGACCAGTGTCGACGACTCCAGCGGCGAACCGATCGGGAGCGTCTCGTACGCGGCCTTGAGGCCCGCGACCAGCTCGTCCTTGATCGACTCGTGCACGATGATGCGGCGCAGCGAGGTGCACCGCTGGCCGGCGGTGCCGACGGCGGAGAACACGATGCCGCGTACGGCGAGATCGAGGTCGGCCGACGGTGCGACGATCGCGGCGTTGTTGCCGCCGAGCTCCAGCAGCGATCGACCCAGGCGCGCAGCCACGCGCGGCGCGACCTCCTTGCCCATGCGGGTCGAGCCGGTGGCGGAGACGAGCGCGACACGTGGGTCGTCGACCATGGTCTCGCCGACAGCACGGTCACCGATCAACAGTGCCGACAGGCCGTCGGGCACACCGGCGCGGCGTCCAGCCTCGGCAGCCAGCGCCTGGCAGCCGATCGCGGTGAGGATCGTCTTCTCCGACGGCTTCCACACGACCGCGTCTCCGCACACGAACGCCAGCGCCGCGTTCCAGGACCAGACGGCGACCGGGAAGTTGAACGCGGAGATGACCCCGATGACTCCCAGCGGGTGCCACTGCTCCATCATCCGGTGTCCGGGACGCTCGGTGGCGATCGTCAGACCGTGCAGCTGGCGCGAGAGGCCGACGGCCAGGTCGCAGATGTCGATCATCTCCTGGACCTCACCGAGGCCCTCCGACACGATCTTGCCGGCCTCGATCGAGACCAGGGCGCCGAGATCGTCCTTGTGCTCGCGCAGCAGCTCTCCGAGCTCGCGGACGAACTGACCGCGTACGGGAGCCGGCACCGTGCGCCACTGCTCGAACGCCGACTGGGCGCGACCGATCAGGTCGGACGTCTCGGCAGCGCTGTGCGACGTCAGGCGGCCGATCTCGCTGCCGTCGATCGGGGAGTGGCAGATCAGGTCGCCGTCGGCGGTGAACGGGTCACCGACGCCGAGGCGGCCGAGGATGTCTTTCGTACGAGTTGCGATGTCAGTCATGTCAGATCCGTCCCTGCTCGGCGAAGTGCCGGCCAGCCTTGGTCGAGTAGAGCTGCTCGAGCGTGATGTCTTCCTGCTTGATGAAACCAGAAGAGGGCAACACGCCCTCCGCGACCAGCTCGACGACGCTGACCGCCGAGGCGGCGGTGGTCCACGAGATCGCCCGCCAGATGCGCCCGGAGATGTCGAGCGGCTTGTAGCCACGTACGTAGTTCTCGCGGAACGGCTGGCCGTTCTTGCGTCCCTCGACGGCGGCGTGGATGTAGACGACGTCGTCGTTGACCGGCGGCTTCGCGTCGACCAGCATCTTGCCGACGAGCTCGCGCTGGTCACGCAGGTTGAGCTCGTCGAACAGGAAGTGCATCTGGTCGAAGTGGCCGGGATAACGCAGCGTCTTGTAGTCGAGGCGGTGCACAGTGCCCTCATACGTCGCGCACATCGTGCCGAGGCCGCCCGACGTCAGCGCCGCCTCCAGCTCGATGCCGCCGATGAACACCCGTTCCTTCTCGGTCATGGCCGGCACCATCTGCCGGTTGCCCGAGCGGAGGACCTCGCAGTCGTTGATGTATTCGTTGACCACGCCCTCCGGCGACCAGTTGATGGCGTAGCCGAGCAGGCCGGTCGGGTTCTGCGGCAGTGCGCCGACCTTGAGCTCGATCGAGCGGATCTCGTCGAACGTCGTGGCGATCGAGGCGCCGATGATGCCGATCAAGCCCGGCGCGAGCCCACACTGCGGCGCGAACGCGACGGCAGACCCCTCGGCGAGCTCGATGACGCGGTTGGTCGTCGGCACGTCCTCGGTGAGGTCGAAGTAGTGCACGCCGGAGTCGGCGGCGGCCTCGGCGACCGGCACGTTGAGGTTGTAGGGCAGGCACGAGATGATCGCGTCGACCCCGCGCAGCGCCTCGCGCAGTGCCGCGTCGTCCTTGACGTCGAGAGCGCGTACCTCAAACCCCAGGTCGTCGCGTGGCGCCGAGTCAAAGCCGATGACCTTGAAGCCCGACTCCCCCAGCATGACGGCCACCAGCTCGCCGACCTTGCCCAAACCGAATACGGCCACCTGATTGATGATGCGCGCCACGGATCCTCCTCAACCTGGTCGCGATGGGTCGCACCGCAACGTCATGATGCGCCGAACGGTGATCGGCGTCACGTCGAGCGTATCGCGTGACCGGCTCATTTACTGTACCGGCGGGTACAGTAAATGAGCCGAGTCGGCGGATCAGTCGGGAAGCGTCGTCGCGACGGCACGGTTGGCCGCCGACACCACCGCCCGCAGCGACGCCGTGACGATGTTGGCGTGGATGCCGACACCCCACACGGTCTCCCCCGCCACGTTGCACTCGACATAGGCGGCAGCGAGCGAGTCGCCTCCCGTCGAGAGCGCGTGCTCGGAGTAGTCGAGGACCTGGATGTCGGCGCCGGCCTGGCGCATGCCGTCGACGAACGCCGCGACGGGACCATTGCCCTCGCCCTTGAACGAGCGCACCTGACCACGTACGCGCAGGTCGACGACCTGTTGGTCACGACCGTCCTCGGCCGTGATCGAGCTGAAGCTCTGCAGCTCGTAGGGCTCGTCGCGGTCGAGGTACTCGCGCTGGAACGCCGCCCAGATCTCCTGCGGCTCGATCTCGCCGGCCTCACCCTCGGTGAGCTCCTGCACGACCCGGCTGAACTCGATCTGCAGACGGCGCGGCAGGTCGAGGTGGTGGTCGTTCTTGAGGATGTAGGCGACGCCGCCCTTGCCCGACTGGCTGTTGACCCGGATCACGGCCTCGTACGTGCGGCCGACGTCCTTGGGGTCGATCGGCAGGTAGGGCACGCCCCACTCGTGCTCGTCGACGTCGTGGCCGGCCTCCGCCGCGTCCTTCGCCAACGCCTCGAAGCCCTTCTTGATCGCGTCCTGGTGTGAGCCGCTGAACGCGGTGTAGACCAGGTCGCCGCCGTACGGGTGACGCTCCGGCACGGGCAGCTCGTTGCAGTACTCCACCGTGCGGCGGATGCCGTCGATGTCGCTGAAGTCGATCTGCGGGTCGATGCCCTGGCTGAACAGGTTGAGGCCCAGCGTCACCAGGCACACGTTGCCGGTGCGCTCGCCGTTGCCGAACAGGCAGCCCTCGATGCGGTCGGCTCCGGCCATGTAGCCCAGCTCGGCCGCGGCAACCCCGGTCCCGCGGTCGTTGTGCGGGTGCAGCGACAAGATGATGCTGTCGCGACGGGGCAGGTTGCGGTGCATCCACTCGATCGAGTCGGCGTAGACGTTGGGCGTCGCCATCTCGACCGTCGCGGGCAGGTTGATGATCAGCGGCCAGTCGGGGGTCGGGTCGATGACCTCGATGACGGCCGAGCAGACCTCGAGCGCGTAGTCCAGCTCGGTGCCGGTGTAGGACTCCGGCGAGTACTCGTACGAGATCTTCGTGTCAGGTGTGTGGATCTCGGCGTACTTCATGCACAGCCGCGCACCCTGTGTCGCGATGTCGGTGATGCCGTCCTTGTCGAGGCCGAACACGACACGTCGCTGCAGCGTCGAGGTCGAGTTGTAGAAGTGCACGATGGCCTGCTTGGCGCCGACCAGCGACTGGTACGTACGGTCGATCAGCTCCTCGCGACACTGCGTCAGCACCTGGATCACGACGTCGTCGGGGATGTGGTCGCCCTCGATCAGCTGGCGTACGAAGTCGAAATCGGTCTGGCTGGCGCTCGGGAAGCCGACTTCGATCTCCTTGTAGCCCATCTCGACGAGCAGCTTGAACATCGCCAGCTTGCGCGGCGGGGTCATCGGGTCGATCAGGGCCTGGTTGCCGTCGCGGAGGTCGACAGCGCACCAGCGGGGCGCCTCCGTGATCACGGTGGAGGGCCAGGTGCGGTCGTCGAGCGCGATCGGCACGAACGGTGTGTAGCGGCCGTAGGGCATGCCACTGGGTTGCTGCGGGGTGTTGGCGTAGGTCGTCATCGGAGATCCTCGTGAAGTTTGTCGGGGGCTGTCAGGCGGCCGGTACGTGACAAACTCCGCGCCGAGGGGTCCGACCTAGAGGACCTCGACGCGGCAACGAAGGAGCAGGCTCTTCATCCGCATGATGGATTCAGGCTAGCACCTCAGGTCGGAGCACCACATAGGCTCTCCGGCCCGCGAGCGAACGAGGCAGCGCTGCGGCCCTCAGGCGCTCCCCCCGCGAGGCCGAGGCCGCAAGCGAGTGGAGGACGGACCGCAGGTCCGCGACATCGGTGCTGTGCTCGCCGGTGCGCGAGAACCGGGCCGCCTCGACCTGCCGGAGCAACCGGTCGAGCGCCTCGACGTCGACGCCCTGGCGCGCCCGCAACCGGGCGGCGAAACCACGCGGGGTGTCGCCGCGCGAGGTCGGGACTCCGTAGTCCTGCGCGGTGTCCTCCAGCTCGCGCCACAACGCGTCCGGGGCCGAGCCGCGCATGCGCCACATGCGGCGAAGGCGGCGCAGCAGCAGGGGCGCGAGTCCGAGGAACAGCAGGCCGGAGCCCGTGGCGATCAACGTGCGGGTCGTCGTGGTGTCCTCGGGTGCCGTCGTCGGGGTGCCGGCCGATCCGAACTCCTGGCCGTCGAGACCGCCCGGACGCTGGGTCGCGTCGCTCTCGTTGCCCGTCGACTCGGTGGGGGTGCCGTTGGCCTCGGCGAACGCGGTGGCGGAACCCACGCCGGGAGTCGGCTCGAAACCGACCCAGCCGGCGCCCTCGAAGTAGAGCTCGGTCCAGGCGTGCAGGTCGTCCGACGTGTTGCCGTAGACGTTCCGGCCGCCACGGGTGTCGACGACGTCGCCGGGGGCGTAGCCGACCGCGATGCGCGACGGGATGCCGAGCGTACGGGCCATCACCGCCATGGCGGACGAGAAGTGCACGCAGTAGCCCTGCTTCTTGTCGAGGAACTGGGCGATGACGTCGACACCATTGCCGTCATAGCCGTCGGCAACCGGTGCGGTCTCGGAGTAGCGGAAGCTGCCGTTGCGGAGGAAGTTCTGCAGCGACATCGCCTTGTCGTAGTCGGTCGAGTCGTCTTTGGTGACGTCGAGGGCCGTGTCGGCGATGACGTCGGGCATCTTGTCCGGAAGGACCAGGTAGGACTCCAGTGACGGCCGGAACTTGCTCGAGAACTCCCGCATCTGGTCGGCAGTTGGTGCGATCTTGATGCTGTCGACGGTGTAGGTCTGGCCGCGGGTGTCGTCGCGCGCGGAACGGATCGTCAGCCCCATCCGCTGGATCTGCCACGGACCCTTGAGGCCGGAGATGCCCAGCGCGGGATAGGGCGCCGGGACCAGCGAGCTGCGGAGGTTCTTGATCGTGATTCGCGTGCTCGTCTCGGTGGTCTTGACGTCGGGGTCGAGGCCGATCTGCCCCTCGAAACGGTCATTGGCGATCGACTCGCCCGGCTTCCACGTCTTGCCGGAGAAGTCGCGCAGCGTCGAGACCTTGAGGTAGGACGCGGACCCTGAGTTGGTCGTGTAGGTGAGCGCCAACGACGTGCTGTTGCGGCGGAGATTCTGCCCAAGCTCGAGCATCGGGTTGATGCCGCGGCCGAACACCGGGGTGGGCGCCTTGCCCCACGACGCGGCGACGGCGCGGATGTCGGGTAGCACCGGCGGCAGCAACGCACTCACGACCAGCGCGAGCGTGGCGACGATGAGAGCCGGCGAAAGACTCCTCCAGCCAGGGCCGGTGCGCTGACGGGTGCGCGTACGGAGGAAGACGAGCCACAACGCCGCGACGGCCAGGAAGATCCACAGAGCCGGGGTGTCGCCGGCCGTGAGCGCCGGAGCCACGAAGATCGCCGTGAACATCACGCCGATCGTCTGGGCGGCGCGCGCATGCTCGAGCAGCCAGTCTCCAAGGATCGCCAGCAAGCCGAACGATGCGGCGATCACCAGGATGACCGGCTCGGCGGCGGCCACCGGGGCACGCTCCTCGACCATGATGGTCTGGGCTCGCCCCAGCATCCGCCCCAGCTCGACGAGCGTGTCAGGCGTGGGGATGAAGCCGATCACGGTCGACGGGACGAAGATCCACGCGAGTGCCAGCAGCTCGACCAGGATCGCGACCGGCGCGACGCGGCGCACCCCGACCGACCGGAGCACGGCACACGTCGCGCCCGTGAGGGTGGCGACCAGGAGGGCCGAGACGTACCACTCACGTCCTTCGATGACAGTCGTGAATCCCCAGAGCAGCACCGCGAGCGCAACGGCGAGCAGGACATGATCTGTCCACACCGCACGGACCGTACGGCGGGCCGTCGTCCTGGCAGCGGGCCTAAGCACGCGCCCTCGCAGCGTCGAACAGCATCCACATGGCGGCCAGGTCGTCGTTGGGACGGTATGTGACGACCTTCCACCTGGCGCCGTCGAGCACGTCGAGCGCGGCCGCGGACGTGCCGGACGCCACGAACGCGTGCACGTCGCGGGCTCCGCCCACCGCGTGGATCCAGTGCTCGGCGCGCGGGATGTCGAGTCGTCCGAGGATCGCGAAGGCGGCCCGCTCCGGCGCCATGTACCTGTTGTGCTCCGTCTCGTCGGGCTCGAGCACCGCCAGGTCGACCATGGCGTCCTCGACGGAGTCCTGGCCGTCGGAGATCTCACGATCGATCGCCGGGCTGCTGGTCTGGAACGACACGACATAACCGTTGCGGGCGAGGTGGTGGACGATCGACGCCGCCGCGACGATGCCCCACTCGAACGTCGGCGAGTGCTCCCACACGCCCTTGCCGTCGCGCGCGGTGCCCTGCGAGCGCGGCTCGCAGTCGAGGAAGACGCCGGCTCGCGGGTTGATCTGCTGCTCCTCCTGGCGAACCATCAGCTGACCGCGGTGGGCCGTGGCCTTCCAGTGGAGACGCTTCATGGCGTCCCCGGGGAGGTAGGCGCGGGCGATGACGTCGTCGTCTCCGACGCCGACGTGCTGCGGAGCGGGCCGGGTCGCCCCGTCGTCACTCTCGCCACGCGGCGCCAGGGCCAACAGGTCGATGCGCCTGGGCAGCACGATCAACGGCTCCTCAGCGCCGAACGAGTGCTTGCGGTAGACGAGGCCGAACGGGTCGAGCACCTGCACCTTCAGCGGCCCGATCGGGTGACGCCCGCGTCGCAGACCCTGCAGGGCGTACGAGAACGAGACCCGCGAGTCGGACTGGCGACTTCCGCCCAGCGCCGGGAGCGTGCCCGAAGCGTCACCCGAGATGCCCGACGGCAGCACATCGGCCCATTGCGCCTCGAGGCACGGGATCATCGAGAGGTTGGTGACGCGTACGGTCGCCTTCGCCGTGAGACCCGGGCCGACGACCTGCGGCGAGAACGACCGCTCGATGCGGACGTTGGAGTGGCCGCCGAACACGAAGATGGTCGAGAACACCACGAGCCCGACCAGCAGCACCGTGACGTACAGCAGCGCGGGCAGCGACAGGATCGGTGCGGCGACGAAGCAGACCACTGCGGCAACCAGGAAGCCGATGCCGCGACTCGTGAGGACGACCGATCTGTTCACGTCGGCTGGACAGCCCCAGCCGGCACCGGCGTCTCGGCCACGATGCGTTCCATGACATCGGCCGCACTGGCCACTCCGCGCATCGGGATCAGGCGGTGCGGCAGCACGACCGGGATCAGCACGTCGATGTCATCGGGGAGGACGAAGTCACGCCCCTGCACCGCGGCGCGGGCCTTGGCGGCGCGGACGAGCTGCAGCGTGGCACGGGGACTGGCGCCCAGACGCAGCTCGGCGTCATCGCGCGTCGCCTGGGCGATGTCGACGGCGTACTGCTCCACTGCGGGCGACACGTAGATCGCACGCGCGGCGGCGATCATGCTCTGCACGTCCTCGATCGACGCCACCGAGTCGAGCAGGTCGAACGGGTTGGCGGTGTCGCGACCCTGCACCATCTCGAGCTCGGCGGCCGGCGACGGGTAGCCCATCGAGATGCGAGCCATGAAACGGTCACGCTGCGCCTCGGGGAGCGCATAGGTGCCCTCCATCTCGAAGGGGTTCTGCGTCGCGACGACCGTGAACGGGCTGCCCAGCTCGTACGTCGTGCCGTCGACCGTGACCTGGCGCTCCTCCATGGCCTCGAGCAGCGCCGACTGCGTCTTGGGCGAGGCGCGGTTGATCTCGTCGCCGATCACGATGTTGGCGAACACCGCGCCGGGCTTGAACTCGAACTCGCGATCGGCCTGGTTGTAGACCGAGACACCCGTGATGTCGGAGGGCAACAGGTCGGGCGTGAACTGGATGCGGCGCACCGAGCAGCTCACCGACCGGGCGAGCGCTTTGGCGAGCACGGTCTTGCCGACTCCGGGGACGTCCTCGATCAGCAGGTGGCCTTCGGCGAGGAACACGACGAGCGCGGCTTCGGCCGCTTCTGGTTTGCCATCGATGACCTTCTCGATGTTGGCGAGAATGGCTCGAGAGGCTGTCTCAAACTCCATACGTGATGGTAGTCACACCGGGTCAAACCCGCACCAAACGCACGGCGAATTATCAGGCTGACGTCAGGCTGCCTGGGAGATAATCGATGGCATGCAGATCCCCGATGCCCTGCCGACCCTGTCGGCCGGATCCCACGACGCCCAGCACGGCGAGGCCTGCGTCATGGAGTACGTCTCCCTGCTCGCCGGCGAGGAATGGAGCGACCGCCCCGAGTGCACGCATCCGCTGCTGGCCCACGAGGCGCGTACCGCCAACGACCTGTTGCGTGAGAGCGACCGTGCGCGGCTGGTGCCCCTGATCGGGCGGCTCTTCGGCACCGCCGACGACTCCCCCGAGATCCGCGCCCGGCTCCGTATCGCGCAAGCCCGCCAGCTCATCTCGCTGCTGGAGCCGGCTTCGCGCGCCCAGGCGCTGGCCGCTGTCGAGCGCGCCGAGTCGTGGATCGGTCGCACCGGCGACGAGAACGACGTGCGCCAGGCGTTCGCGGAGGCCATGGCGTTCCCGCTGTCCTCCGGTGACCTCGATCCCGATCACGTCGACTTCCACGTCGGCGCAGCCCGCATGTTCCCGTTCGCGCTGTCGCCCGAGCTCGAGGCCGCAGAGGCGTACGCACTCACGGCCTTGGTGATCGCGCACCGCATCGCGGGGTCGGGCGAGTGCCGAGCCGACTGCGGCAACGGTCCAGCCCGGGCTCGCCGCATGGTCAAGGACCTGGGTGGCCTGATCGACGTCTACGACGAGGTCACGGGTCGTACGGCGAGCGAGATCACGATCGATGACGTGCGCGAGCTCGCAGCATCAGCGCTTGGCGTGTGACCAGTCGAGGAGCTTGTCGACCGGCCAGGTCGTGACGATGCGATCGGCCGGTACGTCGTTGGCGTCGGCGCGCTCGGCCCCGTAGTCGAGGAAGTCGAGCTGCCCCGGTGCATGGGCGTCGGTGTTGATCGCGAACAGGCAGCCCGCGTCGAGCGCCATGGCGATCAGCTTGTCGGGAGGGTCCTGGCGTTCGGGCCGCGAGTTGATCTCGACCGCGACGTCGTTGGCGGCACAGGCGGCGAACACCTTCTTGGCATCGAACCTCGACTGGTCGCGCTTGCCCCGCGAGCCCTGGACGAGGCGCCCGGTGCAGTGGCCCAGCACGTTGGTGTGCGGATTCTTGACCGCGTTGACCATCCGCCGCGTCATGCCGATCGAGTCCATCTTGAGCTTGGAGTGCACGCTGGCCACCACGACGTCCAGCCTGTCGAGCATGCGGTCCGTCTGGTCGAGGCTGCCGTCGTCCAGGATGTCGACCTCGATGCCGCTGAGGAGGCGGAAGTCGTCGTACGACGCGTCGACCTTCGCGACGACCTTGAGCTGCTCGGCGAGGCGTTCGGCAGTGAGACCGTTGGCGACGGTCAGCCGCGGTGAGTGATCCGTCAGGACTTGGTACTCGCGGCCGCGCCAGTGCGCAGCACGCGCCATCTCCTCGATGGGTGATCCGCCGTCGGACCAGTCGGAGTGGCTGTGCAGGTCACCGCGGAGCTTGGCCCGCAGCGCCGTTCCACCCTGGGCGAGCGGCTCGGTCGAGCGCGATCGCAGGTCGGCGAGGTAGTCGGGCACATCGCCCTCGACGGCCTGCCTGATCACGGCGAAGGTACGGTCGCCGATGCCCTTCGTACGTTTGAGGGCGCCGCTCTCGAGCCGCCTCTCCAGCTCCTCGGCCGAGAGGCCGTCGATGATCCCTGCCGCCTTGCGGAACGCCTCGACCTTGTAGCTCACGGCACGCTCACGCTCGAGCCAGAACCCGATCTCCTTGAGGGCCTCCGCCGCGTCCATGTCGCCAGTCTGCCCCAGGCCCTCGCGGCGGGGTGTCACGTTGTCGCGGGGTTCGCCGTGAGGTCGGAAGGCTTGCCGCAGGAGGGCGCCGAGCTCAGTAGGTACTTCTGGACCATCGCCCCCGATGGGATGTTGGTTGGTGACACGCTGCGGCCTCCGTTCCGTGGTTCCACAAGCCCGAATCGTCCGGCGAGTTATCCACAGGTTTTCACTGTTATTTCAGTGAAATAGTTGGGTCATCCTCTTGCGTCCGGTGGGCGTTTCTGGATAGAATCGAACATACGTTCCAAAGACTGACCGGGGGGTCGAAGATGCTGATCGAGCAGCTTGAGTCGTTGACCGACGACCTCGCCACGTTCGAAGCATGGACACTCACCGGTTCTGAGGTTCGTGAGGTTGCGATCGCTCTGCAGAAGGCCCGCACCACCATGGATGCGGCCCTGGCCCGGGTGGCTGGTGCGGCCGAGGACATGGGTCTCGCCACAGATGACGGCGCCACCTCGACGACCGCGTGGTTGGCCAACCTGACCGGGATCCACAAGGGTGAGGCAGCCAGGCTCGTGGGCCTGTCGAAGGTGACGACCGAGCTGACGGGTGCTGCGTGGATGCGCGGTGACGTCACCACGGAGCAGGCGGGTGTGATCATGAAAGCCATCCACGCGCTTCCTGAGTGGGTTGGTGACGAAGAACGCGCCGACGCCGAACAACACCTGATTGAGCTGGCGGGTGAACACAACCTCGACGACCTCAAGAGGTTGGCCAACCACGTCATGGAGGTCATCGACCCCGACGGTGCCGACGAACTACTCGGCAAGAAGCTCCAGGCCGAAGAAGCCCGCGCGTGGGACGCCACCCGGTTGACGATGCGTCGTTGTGGTGATGGCACCACGGACGGCAGATTCAAGCTCCCCGACGCCGACGTCCTGCAGGCTGCGATCGAAGGGATCATCGCCCCCAGACGGTCCAGTCTGAACGAGACCCGCCACGGTGTGGATGACTTCAACGCCCTGCCCCGTGCCCAGCGGATGGGGCTCGCCTTTGCTGAGCTGATCACCCACCTGCCCACCGAGTCACTGCCCAAAGCCGGTGGACTGGCCGCCACCGTCGCGGTCACGGTCGACATCGATGACCTCCGCACCGGGCGTGGTGTTGCGACCAACACGTCAGGCACCACCATCAGCTCAACCAAAGCCCAGCGACTGGCGTGCAACGCGCACCTCGTCGCCCTGTACCTCGACTCCGAGTCCCGGGTCCTCGACCACGGCATGACCAAAAGGTTGTTCGACCGCCACCAAAGACTTGCACTCGCCGTCCGCGACGGTGGTTGCGTCTGGCCCGGCTGCGACAGACCACCCGCCTGGTGCGAAGCCCACCACCTGAACTTCTGGTCTGAACAGGGGTCCACAGACCTCGACAACGCGACCCTGTTCTGCCACTTCCACCACGTCAAGCTCCATGAGGGCGAGTGGACAGCCCGAATGGCAGCTGACGGAGTCATCGAAGTCATCCCACCCCGAAGAGTCGACCCCAACCAACAACCCAGACGCCACACCAGATTCACCAAACAACAACCCCGCGCCGCCTAAAGTCGGCGGAGCGTGAACACATGCCGGCTTGCCCAATGCAGCCAGCTTTGGGTAGAAGTTCGTGCAATCCCAGCCGCACACGCAGGCGGTGAGTACATTCGATCCATGAGCATCGCTCCGACCGAGCAACTACGGCCAGCAAGGCATGTTTGGGCATTGGGGGGTTTGACTGCTCTCGCGTTCGCGAGCATCGTCCAGTTCGCTTTGCAGGTCATCGGGCTCGCGTATTCGCTGCTGTTTGGGTTTCAGGGACTCGCAGACGAGTTGGGTGCGACCGAATTTACGTTCAACCGAGCGCGTGTCGCTCTCGTGCAAGATGTCTTGCCTTTGCTCCTGACCACGCTGGCTATCTCGGCCGCCTGCTCGTTCGTGATCGTTCGAAGGCATGGTTGGAGAGCAGTGATGGAGGAACGGGCAATAGCGCGAGCAGCAATTCTTCTCGTGCCCGCCTTCGTCATCGTAGGACTGCTCAGTACCGGCGTTGCCTATCTATGGTCCCGCTGAGATTCGGCACAAACCCGACTAGGTGTATTAGGAGTTTGCGGGCTTGCCGTCTGCCGTTGGTCCCTGCGGTCTACGGCCCGACGTGCGGGCGTTCGATCGCCAACGGTCCGATCGCCGTAGAAGGTACCCTGATCTGTGCGCATGTCGGGTCCAAGGCGGGACCGCCCCAAGCGGCACGGGCGTCGCCCGTGAGTGCCAGGCGTGGCGCTGGCCGGTCCACCGTACAGGCCCGGCATGTCGCGCGACTATCCGCATCTACCGCACTCAGGGCCTCACGTCACACTAGGTGTACCGGGAGTTTGCGGGCTTGCCGGCCTGCGGACACGGCACAAGCGCTAGAAGCCGAGCTTGCGGAGCTGCTTGGGGTCGCGCTGCCATTCCTTGGCGACCTTGACGTGGAGGTCGAGGTAGACCGGCGTTCCGAGGATCGCCTCGATCTGGGCGCGCGAGTTGGAGCCGATCTCCTTGAGACGGGCGCCCTGCTTGCCGATGATGATGCCCTTCTGGCTGTCGCGCTCGACGTAGACGTTGACGCGTACGTCGATCAGCGGCTTGTCCGCGGGGCGATCGGGCCTCGGCACCATCTCGTCGACCACGACGGCGATCGAGTGCGGCAGCTCGTCACGTACGCCCTCGAGCGCAGCCTCGCGGATGATCTCGGCGATCAGGGTCTCTTCGGGCTCGTCGGTCAGCTGGCCCTCGGGGTAGAGCGCAGGGCCCTCGGGCAACGTCTTGACCAGCAGCTCGGCGAGCAGGTCGACCTGCTCGCCGGAGACTGCCGACACCGGGATGATCTCCTGCCACTGCAGGCCCGCATCGGCGCCGGCCTGCTGGATCGACAGGAGGTGGTCGCGCAGCTTGTCACCCTTGACCAGGTCGGTCTTGGTGGCGATCGCGAACACCGGCTTGCGGCTGATCTGCGCCAGCTCGCGGATGAGGAACTTGTCGCCCTCGCCGACCGACTCGTTGGCCGGCAGGCACATGCCGATCGTGTCGACCTCGGACCACGTGGTGCGCACGAGCGCATTGAGGCGCTCGCCCAGCAGCGTGTGCGGCTTGTGCAGGCCCGGCGTGTCGATCAGCACGAGCTGACCGTCCTCGCGGTGCACCAGTCCGCGAATCGCATGACGCGTCGTCTGCGGCTTGGACGAGGTGATCGCGATCTTGCCGCCCACCAGCGCGTTGGTCAGCGTCGACTTGCCGGCGTTGGGCCGGCCGACGAAGCAGGCGAATCCGGAACGGAACGTGCTCACGTCACTCCCACGCGGATGACGTCACCGTCGGGATCGGCGATGTAGACGTTGATGCCGTGCCCGGACAGGTCACGTACGGCGGTGCCGTCGACGATCGGCTCGGGGTGCCGCTCGGCGACCAGTGCGGCCGCCTCGATGTCCTTGGAGCCGGACGACACTGCCATCGCGACGGCGAGGTCGAGGGCGTCGAAACGCATCGCGCCGAGGACCACGGTGGACGCGGCGTACGTACGGCCGTCCTGGTCTCGCACCGCCGCACCGTGCTGGGCGTTGGTGCGCGCCCTGGCTGAGCGCGCCAGCGTGATGAGCTTGGCGTCCTCGTCACTGAGAGTCATGGTCGTTCCCTTCCGCGGCTTCCAGCCGGCTGACCAGCACGCGGCCGATGCGGTTGCGTCGGCCGGTGGGTCCTTCGGCCTCAAACCGTAGGCCCTCCACCTCGACGACGCTCCCCCGGATCGGCACCTTGCCGAGGTGCTTGGCCATCAGGCCGCCCACCGAGTCGACGTCCTCGTCCTCGATCGGAATGCCGAACAGGTCCTCCAGGTCGTCGACCTCGAACCGCGAGCTGAGTCGCCACGACCCATCGGCGAGCTCCTCGTCCTCCTCGGGCTCGGAGTCGTACTCGTCGGTGATCTCGCCCACGATCTCCTCGAGGATGTCCTCGATCGTGACCATCCCCGACGTGCCGCCGAACTCGTCGACGACAATCGCGACGTGGGTGCGCTGCGCCTGCATCTCCTTGAGGAGGTCGTCGATCGGCTTGGTGTCGGGGACGTACAGCACCTCTCGGGCCAGTGACTCGATACGTTCGGTCGTCTCGGCGTCGTGGTTGTCGAAGACGCGCTTGGTGACGTCCTTCAGGTAGGCCATGCCGACGATGTCATCGAGGTTGTCCTCGATGACCGGCATGCGGGAGAAGCCGCTGCGCAGCGCCAGCGACATCGCCTGGCGGAGGGTCTTGTTCTTCTCGACGAACACCAGGTCCGTACGCGGCACCATCACCTCGCGGACGATCGTGTCGCCCAGCTCGAAGACGGACTGGATCATCTTGCCCTCTTCGGACTCGATGACCGAGCTGGCCGCGGCGAGGTCGACGAGCTCGCGGACCTCGACCTCGGAGGCGAACGGTCCCTCGCTGAATCCCTTGCCGGGTGTGACGGCGTTGCCCAACAGGATGAGCAGCTTGGGCAACGGACCCAGCAGCTTTGTCAGCGCGATCACGGGCAGCGTGGAGCGCAGGGCGATCGACTCCGCATGCTGGCGGCCGAGCGTACGAGGTCCGACACCGATCAGCACGAAGCTGACGACGACCATGATCGCCACCGCCACCGTGAACCGGGTCCAGAGCCCCTCGAGGTCGTCAGCGACGACCAACGCCACCAGCACGATGCTCGAGGTCTCGGCGAGCACACGCACGAGCAGCACCGAGTTGAGGTAGGGCGCGGGGTCCTGGAGGATCTGGACCAGCCGGGCCGCACCGCCACGACCTTCGTCCTCGAGCTCCTCGGCGCGCGCCTTGGAGAACGACGACAGTGCGGCGTCGACGCTGACCAGCAGGCCCGCAACCACCGCCAGCACGGCTGACACGACGATCGGCAGGACCATCAGGCGCTCTCGGGGTCGACGCCCTCGGCGGCCTGCTGCCATTCCAGGAGCACGCGGCCCTGGATGCCGAACATCTCCTTGTGCTCGGCAGGCTCGGCGTGGTCGTAGCCCAGCAGGTGCAGGATGCCGTGCACCGTCAGCAGGTTGACCTCGTCCTGCGTCGTGTGGCCGGCGGCGGGTGCCTGTTGCTCGGCGACCTGCGGGCAGAGCGCAATGTCGCCGAGGTAGCCCTCGGGGCTCTCCTCGCCCTCACGACCGGGCGTGAGCTCGTCCATGGGGAACGACAGGACGTCGGTCGGGCCGTCCTTGTCCATCCACTGCTTGTTGAGCACGGCAATGGTCTCGGGGTCGACGAGACGCAGGGTCAGCTCGGTCGCAGGGTGCAGACGCATCCGCCGCATGGTGAACCGGCAGAGTCGGGTCAGCGCGACGACGTCGACGTCTGCGCCGGACTCATTGAGTACGTCGACGTTCATGCGTCTCTGCACCCGCCTCGTACTCGCCGTAGGCGGCGACAATGCGACCGACGAGCTTGTGACGTACGACGTCTGACGCCGTGAGCACGGAGAAGTGGATGTCGCGGACGTCTTCGAGCACGTCCTGCACGATGCGCAGACCGCTCTTGGCGCTGCTCGGCAGATCGACCTGCGTCACGTCGCCGGTCACGACCATGCGCGAGCCGAAGCCGAGTCGGGTGAGGAACATCTTCATCTGCTCCGGCGTGGTGTTTTGCGCCTCGTCGAGGATGATGAACGCGTCGTTGAGGGTGCGACCGCGCATGTAGGCGAGCGGTGCGACCTCGATGACGCCCGAGGCCAACAGCTTGGGGATCGTCTCGGGGTCGATCATGTCGTGCAGCGCGTCGTAGAGAGGGCGGAGATAGGGGTCGATCTTTTCGCCGAGCGTGCCCGGCAGGAAGCCCAGGTGTTCACCGGCCTCGACCGCGGGGCGCGTGAGGATGATGCGGGTGACCTCTTTGGCCTGCAGGGCCTGCACGGCCTTGGCCATCGCCAGGTAGGTCTTGCCGGTGCCGGCAGGGCCGATGCCGAAGACGATGGTGTGCTTGTCGATCGCGTCGACGTACTTCTTCTGGTTGACCGTCTTGGGACGGATCGTGCGGCCACGGTTGGACAAGATGTTGAGGCTGAGGACCTCGGCGGGCTTCTCCTCCGTCTCGGTCTGCAGCATCGTGATGCTGCGCTCGACCGTCTCGGGGGTCAGGTGCTGGCCCGTACGCACGATGGTCACGAGCTCGTCGAGCAGGCGCTCGACCATGGCCGCCTCGGCCGGCGATCCGGTGACCGTGATCGTGTTTCCGCGCACGTGAATGCGCGCCTCGAAGGAATCTTCGATGAGGCGCAAGAATTCATCGGCAGGCCCGAGCAGGGAAACCGCCGGAACGCTCGACGGAATCGTGAACGTGTGGGCAGGTGCGGTGTCATCAGTCATGTGGCGTCAATCGTACGCAACGCGTGCGACCCCGCGCGAATTCCTCAGACGGCGGCACCCGAGAGCCACTGACGCACGGTGTCCCACGTGCCCGGCAGGTCGGCGTCGACCGTGGCCGAGAGATCGGCGATCGTGACCGACCGCAGGGAGTCGCGCCAGGCCCGCTCAGCCGCGGCCATGACCTTCGCGATGCCACATGGGACCTTGCATGCCTCACCGGTCGTGGGCAATGGACCCTGCTGCCGGATCTCGGTGCAACGAAATGCGGCCTCTGGACCGTCTATGGCACGGACGATGTCGTAGACCGTCACGTCCGTGCTCGGGCGCGACAGCTGGTAGCCGCCATCACGTCCTTCAACAGCATGGATGATCCCGGCTCGCGACATCGCCTGCATGTGCTTGGCGAGGTAGGTCCGTGAGACGCCGTGCAGCTCGGCCAGCTTGTTGACGGGAACGGGTTCGCTGGACGTGCTGAGCACGGTGCACGAGTGCAACGCCCATTCAACGCCCGCTGACATCTTCATGCACCCGACTATACCCGGACAAGAGTTATCTGAGTATGATCGGATCCACTCGGACAAAAGTTGTCTTAGTTACGGAAGAGGAGCTAGAACATGCGCATTGCAATTGCCGGGTCCACCGGCTTGGTCGGACGCAACGTCGTCGCAGCAGCAACCGCCGCCGGGTACGAGGTCGTGGGGCTGGCCCGCGAGAACGGTGTGGACCTGCTGAACCCCGAAGGCCTGGCCGAGCGCCTCGCCGGCGTCGACGCAGTCGTCGACGTCACCGCAAGCCCCGGGATCGACGGGGATGAGGCGCGGACGTTCTTCACCACCGTCGCCCGCAACCTCGGCGAGGCCGCGAACCAGGCAGGAGTCTCCCGCAGCGTCGTGCTCTCGATCATCGGGGTCGACACCATGCCCGACTACGGCTACTACGTGGCCAAGCTGGCACAGGAGCAGGTCGTCTCCGACGTCGCCCCCGGCGCTCGCATCCTCCGGGCCGCTCAGTTCCTCAACTTCCCGGCACAGATGCTGGAGTGGAACCGGCAGGGCGACACCGTCAGCCTGCCCGCCATGAAGACGCAGCCCGTGGCTGTCGAGGAGATCGCCAAGCTGCTGCTCGCCCTGGCTGACGGCAGCGAGACGCGTACACGCCTCGAGCTCGCCGGCCCGAAGGCGGAAGACCTCGCGGACCTGGTTCGTCAGGTCGCGGCACACCGCGGTGACGACGTGACGATCGAGACCTCCGTGCAGAGCGAGGCCATGGCGGCCGGCGCGTGCCTGCCGGGTCCCGATGCGGTGATCGCCGGACCCGACTTCGCCACCTGGCTCGCGGCGCAGGACTGAACGAGCTAGCCGGGGGGCCAGCCCATGGACCGGCCGGCCAGCACGTGTCCATGGCAGTGGAACACGGTCTGGTTGGCATCGGCCCCGGTGTTGAACACCAGGCGGTAGGTGCCGTTGCCCTCGGTGTCGGCGATCGCCCTGGCCTCGTGGAGCAGCGCGAGCGCGGCATCGGGGTCGGCCGCGGCCAGGCTGCCGATGTCGGGCTCGTGACGCTTGGGGATGACGAGCACGTGGGTCGGCGCCTGCGCGTTGATGTCGCGGAACGCGATCGTGTGCTCCGACTCGCGCACGATGTCGGCCGGTATGTCGCCCGCGACGATCTTGCAGAACAGGCAGTCGGGATCGGTGCTGGTCATTTGAACGCATCCTTGATCTTGCCGAAGACACCCTTGTGGTTGACACCCATCAGCGCCTCGGGCCGTTCTTCGTCGCGGAGCCTGGCGAGCTGTGCCAGCAGGTCGCGCTGCTCGTCGTCCAGGCGGGAAGGCGTCTCGACGATGACCTGCACGTTGAGGTCGCCACGTCCCGACCCGCGAAGGCGCGGCACCCCCTTGCCCTTGATCGTGATCGTGTCACCCGACTGCGTACCGGCGGCGACGTCGAGGGCGACGGTCCTGGCACCCTCGTCGGCGTCGGCGATGTCGGCCTCGAGCGTCGGCAGATCGAGGTGCGCACCGAGTGCAGCAGCGGTCATCGGCAATGTCACCTGGCAGAACAGCTGGTCACCCTTGCGGGTGAACATCGGGTGTCGCGTCACGTTGATCTCGAGGTAGAGGTCTCCGGCCGGTCCGCCACCGGGACCCACCTCGCCCTCGCCGGAGAGCTGGATGCGGGTGCCGTGGTCGACGCCCGGAGGGATCGAGACCGAGATGGAGCGACGCGAACGTACGCGACCCTCGCCGGCGCACTCGGCACACGGCTCGGGGATGACGGTGCCGAAGCCGTGGCACGTGGGGCACGGCCGGGACGTACGGATGTCACCGAGCAGCGAGCGCTGGACGTGCTGCACGTCTCCGTGGCCGTGGCACGTACGGCAGGTCACCGGCTCGGAGCCGGCCGCGGCACCGCTGCCGTTGCAGGTGCTGCAGGTGACCGCCGTGTCGACCTTGATCTCCTGCTCGACGCCGAACGCGGCCTCGGCGAGGTCGATCGTCAGACGCAGCAGCGCGTCCTGGCCGCGCTGCGTGCGCGGACGCGGTCCGCGGCCGGTGTTCTGGCCGAAGAACGCATCCATGATGTCGTCGAACGAGAACCCTTGGCCGAAACCGGACGGGCCGCCACCGCGCAACGGGTCGCCGCCACGATCGAACGTCGCGCGCTTCTGCGGATCGGAGAGTACCTCGTAGGCGACCGTGATCTCCTTGAAGCGTTCGGAGGCGTCAGGTGCATCGTTGACGTCGGGATGCAGCTGACGCGCCAGCTTGCGGTAGGCCTTCTTGAGCTCTTCCGCAGTCGCGTCGCGCCCGACGCCGAGTGTTGCGTAGTAGTCCTGTGCCATGAGTCCTGGGTTCTTTAGTGGGTTCAGTCTGTGTGGTGATTTAGGTGTCCGCCAGCGATCGCCCGACGTAGCGGGCGACGGCGCTCACGGCGGCCATGGTTGCGGGGTAGTCCATGCGAGTGGGTCCGACCGTGCCCAGTGTCGCGAGCGCCTGGTCGTCGGCGCCATAGGCGGTCGAGACCACGGCAGTGCCGACGAGGCTGTCGTTGCCGGTCTCGGCGCCGATGCGGACCGTCAGGCCCGAGGTCGCCTCGCCGAGCAGCTTGAGCAGCACCACCTGTTCTTCGATCGCCTCGAGCACCGGCCTGATCGCGGTGTCGAAGTCGCTGCCGAACCGTACGAGGTTGGCGGCGCCTCCGACGGCGATGCGCTCGTCGGAGCGCTCATTGGTGAAGGTCTGCGACAGGGTCGTGACGATCGCGGTGACGACGGGTCGGTCGTTGACGTCGAACGTCTCGATCATGTCGGCAAGTCGCAGCGACGCCTCGGGGAGCCGCTCGCCGAGCGTGGCCCGGCCGATGCGCGCGCGAAGATCGGACAGCAGCTGGTCGCTGGGGGTCTCGACGAGCTCGACGATGCGCTGCTCGACGCGTCCACTGCTGGTGATGACCACCAGGAGCACGCGTGAGCCCTCGAGCGCAACGACCTCGATGTGCCGGACGGTCGAACGGGTCAGCGAGGGGTATTGCACGATCGCGACCTGGTTGGTGAGCTGCGCGAGCACTCGTACGCTCCGCTGCACCACGTCGTCGACGTCGACCGCTCCGGTCAGGAACGTCTCGATCGCGCGGCGCTCAGCCGGCGACAGGGGCTTGACCGTGGCCAGCCGGTCGACGAACATCCGGTAGCCCTTGTCGGTCGGGATGCGACCTGCGCTGGTGTGGGGCTGGGTGATGTAGCCCTCGTCCTCCAGCGCGACCATGTCGTTGCGGATCGTGGCCGGCGAGACACCGAGATGGTGGCGTTCGACGAGCGAGCGGGAGCCCACGGGCTCCTGGGTCGCGACGTAGTCCTCGACGATGGCGCGGAGCACGTCGAGGCGTCGATCGTCAGACATGTCGCTCCTTCCGCGCGTCGCGTTGGCACTCCCCTGGGTCAAGTGCCAGTCTACTGATGTGACAGACAATGCCGAATCTCCATACGAGGTCAGCGGCACGGATCACACCCTGAGCTACTGGCCGCGTCGCGTCACGGTCGACGACGGCACCGAGCTCATCCACGAGTCCCTCGGCGGCACGCTGTCGTCGGTCTGGGCCGGCGACCTGGGTGACCAGTACGTCGAGGTGCTCCACGTCGGCGACGGCCCGAGCGGCGGTGAGCTCGTCCTCGTCGTACCCGGACTCGACACCATCGCGGTCGGTGACCTGTACGCGCCCAGCCCCGACGGCGCCACGCCGACGTGGGCGGAAGCCGTCGACCTGACCCTCGGACTCACTACTCTCACCACGACGATCCTCTCGAGCGCCGGCCCCGTCACACGGGACGAGCTCGAGGCCTTCCATCAACGACTTCTCGGGGTTCTGCATGGCTGACAGGTACGGCACCGACGTGCTCTCGGGCGACTGGCGCAGGCCGCCGCGTGGCCGCTCCGTCGAGGTGGTCGCCGAGCGCGGCATGGTCGTCGAGGACGCCACCACCGGCTTCGTCGGCGAGATCATGGTCGTCGAGAAGGATCTCGGCATGATGGTGCTCGAGGACCGCCGCAACACCCGCCGCTCGTTCCCGTTCGGCCCGGGCTTCCTGCTCGATGGAGCACCCGTCGTCCTACGCCCCTCCGCCGCCAAGGCACCCAAGACCAGCTACCGCACCGCCTCAGGCTCGATCATGGTCGAGAACACCCGCGCCCGTGTGGCCTTGCCGAGTCGCATCTACGTCGAGGGCCGTCACGACGCCGAGCTCGTCGAGAAGGTGTGGGGCGCCGACCTGCGGGTCGAGGGGGTCGCCGTGGAGTACCTCGGCGGCATCGACGACCTCGTCAGCGTCGTCGACGAGTTCGATCCCTCGTACGACCGCAGGCTCGGAGTGCTCGTCGACCACCTCGTACCGGGCTCCAAGGAGACCCGGCTCGCGCAGCAGGTGTCCGACCGTGAGCACGTCCTCGTCGTCGGCCACCCGTACGTCGACGTGTGGCAGTCGATCAAGCCCGACCGGCTGGGCCTCAGCGCCTGGCCCGTCATCCCGCGCGGCACCGACTGGAAGCACGGCATCTGCGAGGCACTCGGCTGGCCGCACGCCGACCAGGCCGACATCTCCCGCGCCTGGAAGCACCTGCTGAGTCGCGTCGACTCCTACGCCGACCTCGAGCCGTCCTTCCTCGGCCGGGTCGAAGAACTCATCGACTTTGTGACGACTGCGGGCGCCTAGCGCCCGAACGTCGTCGCACGCCAGGGCGAAGCCCGTGACGGGAACACGCCGAAGGCGTCGGACTCGGAGGCGTCGTGAGTTGTCCCGACAACGTGACGGTGCCGTCCTGCAGCTAGTCCACCAGTTCGCGAATGACCGCGTCGGCGAGGAGCCGGCCCCGGAGAGTGAGCACGAGGCGGTCGGCCGCGACATCGGCGAGCCCACGGGACACCAGGTCCGGTATGGTCACCGTCGCGCTCGGGCTGAGCGCATCGAGGCCGAGGCCGCCGCGAAGCCTGGTCTCGAGCATGATCCGCTCGACCCGAGCCGTCTCGGTGTCGATCGTCTCGCCGTCGTGACGCGGCGACTCCCCCGCCGCCAGCCGTTGCGCATATGCCGCAGGATGCTTCACGTTCCACCAGCGCTCGCCGTCGACGTGCGAGTGCGCTCCTGGCCCGATGCCCAGCCAGTTGTCGCTATGCCAGTACAGGACGTTGTGACGGCACTGCGAGGTCGCATCGCGCGCCCAGTTGGACAACTCGTACCAGCTGAGGCCCGCAGCGCCGAGCAGCTCGTCGGCGAGGAGATACTTGTCGGCGGTCTCGTCGTCGTCAGGCATCACCACCTCGCCGCGGTTGACCTTGCGCGCGAACGCCGTGCCCTGCTCGACGATCAGCGCGTACGCGCTCACGTGGTCGGGCTGCAGCGCAATCGCCTGCTCGACGCTCGTACGCCAGTCGTCCATCGACTCGCCCGGCGTGCCATAGATCAGGTCGACGCTGAGCTGGTCGAACCCGGCCTCGCGCGCCCATTTCACGGCTTGCGGCACGTTGGCAGGGTCGTGCGTACGGTCGAGCGTCGCCAACACGTGCGGCACCGCGGACTGGACGCCGAACGAGATGCGGTTGAAACCGCCCTCGCGCAGGGCTGCCAGTGACTCCGGCGTCACACTGTCGGGGTTGGCCTCCGTCGTCACCTCGACGCCGTCAGCCAGCCCGAACGTGTCACGCAGGGTGCTGAGCATGCGTACGAGGTCGGCCGCCGGCAGCTGCGTCGGCGTTCCCCCGCCGAAGAACACCGTCTCGGCCTCAGGCAGGTCGGAGAAGGCGCGGCGCTGCAGCCCGATCTCGCTGATCGCAGTGTCGGCGTACGACGCTCTCGTCGCTCCGTCACCCAGCTCGTCGGCGGTGTAGGTGTTGAAGTCGCAGTAGCCACAACGCACCGAGCAGAACGGGATGTGGACGTAGACGCCGAAGGCGGCCGGCGAAGGCTCAATGACGCCGAAGGGCCGATCACCTCGGGAGGTGATCGGCCCTGTCGTCATCTGCTAAGCGTAGAAGCCGTCAAGGATCGCCTTGTTGTTGGCTTCGACGACGTTGCGCTTGACCTTCATGCTGGGCGTGATCTCACCGTTCTCGACCGACAGGTCGTGGTCGAGGATCGCGAACTTCTTGATCGTCTCCCAGCGGTTGACCTTGGAGTTGAGCTCCTCGATCTGGCTCTCGATCAGGTCGTGGATCTCCTGGGAGCTGACGACCTCGGCGTACGACTTGCCGGCCATGCCGTTGTTGGCGGCCCACTCGGCGACTCCGTCGGGGTCGAGCGTGATCAGCGCGGAGCAGAAGTTGCGCTCGTTGCCGTGCACCAGGATCTGGCTGGTCAGCGAACTGATGCCCTTGAACATGCCCTCGATGTGCGGCGGAGCGACGTACTTGCCGCCCGATGTCTTGAAGAGCTCCTTCTTGCGACCCGTGATGTAGAGGAAGCCGTCCTCGTCGATGCGGCCCTCGTCGCCGGTGTGCAGCCAGCCGTCCTCGAGCGACGACGCGCTCTCGCCCTCGAGGTTGTGGTAGCCGCGCATGATGTGCGGGCCCTTGATCAGCACCTCGCCGTCGGCGGCGATGCGTGCTTCGCTGCCGGGGAACGGGAGGCCGACCGAGCCGAGCTTGAAGTTGTCGGGCTGGTTGACGAACGCGCCGGCCGACGTCTCGGTGAGGCCATAGCCCTCGAGGATCAGCACACCGGCCGCGTGGAACCACTCGGCGATGTCGGGCGACAGCGCCGCGGCGCCGGAGATGAAGAAGCGGACGCGGCCGCCGAAACGGTCACGGACCTTGGAGAACACCAGCTTGTCGGCGACGGCGTGCTGCGCCTTGAGCACCGGCGACACCGACTTGCCCGAGCGAACTGCCCGGGAGTATTCGATGCCGACCTTCTCCGCCCAGCGGAAGATCTTGAGCTTGGCTCCGCCCTCGGCCTCGGTCATGCCGACGATCCGGCCGTAGGCCTTCTCGAAGATGCGAGGCGCCGCACCCATGAACGTGGGCTTCACGATCGCGAGGTTGTCGACGATCTTGGGCACACGTCCGTCGATCGCGGTGGCGAAGCCGACCGCCAGCTGCGTCGTGAGGAGCACCTTGCCGAACGAGTGCGCCATCGGCAGCCAGAGGAACTGCAGGTCGTCGATGCTGAGGAACCCGCCGGCAACCATCACGGCACCTTCGTACGTCCAGCCGTCGTGGCTCAGGCGCACACCCTTGGGGCGCCCCGTCGTGCCCGAGGTGTAGATCAAGGTCGCGAGCGAGTCGCCCGTCGTCGCGGCGACTCGCTCCTCGATGACCGTGGGGTGGTCGAGGAGGTAGGCCTCGCCGGCCTTCTCGAGGTCGTCCAGGCCGATGACCCAGTCGCCGTCAGTCGTGCCGTCGAACACGACGACCTTGCTGATCGAGGGCAGCTCGGAGTGCTTCTCACGCAGTTTGGCAACCTGATCGTCGTCCTCGGCGAACACGATGCGGCTGTCGGAGTCGGCCAGGATGTAGGCGACGTCGTCGGACATCGTGCTGGGGTAGACCGTGGTGGTCGCGGCGCCGGCGGCGTTGATCGCGAGGTCGGCCAGGATCCACTCGAGACGCGTGCCGGAGGCGATCGCCACTCGCTGTTCGGGCTCGATGCCGAGCGAGACGAGTCCTGCGGCAAGGTTGGTCACCCGTACGCCGGTCTCGGCCCAGGTGAGCGAGTGCCACTTCTCGTTCTCGTCGGGGTAGCGGTAGGCCTCGTGGTTGCCCGATTCGTTGACGCGGTTGTAGAACATCGCGGCGACGCTGCGAGCACGATTGTTGACGATCTCAAGCTGTTCGGGGGTGGCAACTACGGCACTCATGAAAGTCCTTCACACGGGCATACTGACGGGATGTGGTGCGGATCACCCTAACCTACCCGCAGGTCACATGCTGAGGGCTTCGTAGCGTTCACCAAGACGTCTGCGGACAAATGGTTCGAGCCTCGGTTCGGCGCTCAGCGCCGGGAGCAGATGACGCTCGGTGGTGAGTGCGCGGAACAAGAAGTCGATCGTGATCTGGTGGTTGCGTTGTTCAACGATTTCTATCGTGTCACCTGCGGCGATGTCACCTTCTTCGATGACGCGGAAGTAGGCTCCCGGAAGGCCTCCCAGGGTGAATCGCTTGACCCACTGGGGCTCGTCGAGGAACCCCTGGAACACCGAGCACGGGATGCGTACACCGGACACTTCCAGCAGGGTCGTGCCGACCCGCCACCGGTCCCCCGCATGGACCGAGTTGAGGTCGATTCCCTGCGTCGTGAGGTTCTCGCCGAACTGCCCTGGCACGAGCTCGCGGCCGAGCTGATCGGCCCACGCGTCGAGGTCCTCGCGGGCGTACGCGTAGACCGCCTGGACCTCGGTGCCGTGGTTGACCAGATCGGCGATCTCGTCGTCACCCACACCCAGCGTATGGACACGTACCGGACCCTCGACGGGCCGCTTGTCGATCGCGGTGCGCTTGAGCTGCCCCCACGGGACGTCAACAGCGGTTCCGACATTGACCGACTCGACGATTGGCACATCGCCAAACGTAGCCGGGACCGGCGTCAGCATCCCAGGTTGGCGGTGAAGATTTCGGCAGCCAAGGCCATCCGAGAGCGGCATACCTCTTCCGAACGCGGGAAGTTTCCCCCGCCCGGACGGGGTTTACCACGCCGACGTGGTAAACCGCCTACTTCTTGGCGTCGTCGCCGGTGGAGAGGGCGGCGATGAACGCCTCCTGCGGGACTTCGACGCGGCCGACCATCTTCATGCGCTTCTTGCCCTCTTTTTGCTTCTCGAGCAGCTTGCGCTTGCGGCTGATGTCGCCGCCGTAGCACTTGGCGAGGACGTCCTTGCGGATCGCCCGGATGTTCTCGCGGGCGATCACGCGGGCACCGATGGCTGCTTGGATCGGCACCTCGAACTGCTGGCGTGGGATGAGCTCCTTGAGCTTCGAGGCCAGCGAGACGCCGTACGCGTACGAGTTGTCGCGGTGCACGATCGCGCTGAACGCGTCGACCACCTCTCCTTGAAGCAGGACATCGACCTTGACCAGGTCGGAGGCCTGCTCGCCGGTCGGTTCGTAGTCGAGCGAGGCGTAGCCCTTCGTACGGCTCTTGAGCGCGTCGAAGAAGTCGAACATGATCTCGCCCATGGGCAGGGTGTACTTGATCTCGACGCGGTCCTCCGACAGGTAGTCCATGCCGATGAGCTGTCCACGGCGTGCCTGGCAGAGCTCCATGATCGTGCCGATGTAGTCGGTCGGGCTGAGCACGGTGGCGCGTACGACTGGCTCGTAGACCTTGTCGATCTTGCCGTCGGGATACTCCGACGGGTTGGTGACGACGATCTCCTTGCCGTCCTCCATCTCCACCCGGTAGACGACGTTGGGCGAGGTAGAGATCAGCTCGAGGTTGAACTCACGCTCGAGGCGCTCACGCACGATCTCGAGGTGGAGCAGACCGAGGAAGCCGATGCGGAAACCGAAGCCCAGCGCTCCCGACGACTCGGGCTCGTAGACCAGCGCTGCGTCGTTGAGCTGGAGCTTCTCGAGGGCATCGCGCAGCGTCGGGTAGTCATCACCGTCGAGCGGGTAGAGCCCGGCGAACACCATCGGCACGGGGCTCTTGTAGCCACCGAGCGGTTCGGTGGCGCCGCGAATGTGTGAGGTGACGGTGTCACCGACGCGGGACTGGCGGACTTCCTTCACACCGGTGATCAGGTAGCCGACCTCACCGACCCCCAGATCGGCTGCCTTCACCGGTTCGGGCGAGATCACGCCGACCTCGAGCATCTCGTGCACGGCACCGGTCGACATCATCTTGATCTTGTCGCGGTGCGACAGCTTGCCGTCGAACACCCGGACGTACGTGACGACACCGCGATAGGTGTCGTAGACCGAGTCGAAGATCAGCGCCCGCGGCGGAGCATCGGGATCACCCTTGGGTGGCGGGATCTCGTCGACGATCAGGTTGAGGAGCTCCTCGACGCCCTGTCCCGTCTTGGCCGACACCCGCAGCACGTCGTCGGGGTTGCCGCCGATGATGCCGGCGATCTCCTCGGCGTACTTCTCGGGCTGGGCGCCCGGCAGGTCGATCTTGTTGAGGACCGGGATGATGTCGAGGTCGGCATCGATCGCGAGGTAGAGGTTGGCGAGCGTCTGCGCCTCGATGCCTTGTGCCGCATCGACGAGCAGGATGGCGCCTTCGCACGCCTCGAGGCTGCGGCTGACCTCGTAGGTGAAGTCGACGTGACCCGGCGTGTCGATCATGTTGAGGATGTAGACCTTGCCGGCGTCATCACCGCTGGACTTGGTGAACGGCATGCGTACGGCCTGGCTCTTGATCGTGATGCCGCGCTCGCGCTCGATGTCCATGCGATCGAGGTATTGCGCCTTCATGTCGCGACCGTCGACCACGCCGGTGTGCTGCAGCATGCGGTCGGCCAACGTCGACTTGCCGTGATCGATGTGCGCGATGATGCAGAAGTTGCGCAGGATCTGCGGATCGGTGGCCCCGGGCTGGGGTACGGGGCTGGTGCTCATGGTGCTCCCATTGTCCCATCTCACGGGGCAGGTCTCCCCATTGGCCGCCGATTGCGAGCGCGGCATCCGTGCCCGTCTGACACGGCCGAGGACTGAGGCGCACCGGGGTTGTGCGGCGAAGGACGAGAACACCGTCAGGCGGGATGCGGGGGCGTGCTCGTCGGTGGTGAATGGGGAGGCCTGCCCCCGGGGGGCAGGACAGGACACCCTTCACTCTCACAGGCGTCTGACAGGTCCAGCACACGATCCCCTCATGCGGCGACCCGAGCATCATCGCCATGCCCATGATCTTTCGGCGCCGCATCAGCGCGCTCAACCTGATACTCGCGGCCGTGCTGGTCGCACTCGCGGGAACCGGCTCGTGGCTCCTGTGGGGTCCAGACGGTGCGGCCGCCGACGCAGCCACCACCACGACCAAGGTCACCTCGACCGACGTGACGGCCACCGTCACGGCGTCGGGCACGGCCGCCGCCAAGACGGTGCGCGACGTGACGTTCGAGAGCGAGGGCACGGTCGACGACATCGAGGTGAAGGTCGGTGACACGGTCAAGAAGGGTGACACCCTCGCCACGGCCAGCAGCCCCGGTTCGGGTACGAAGGTGGCTTCGGCGCAGGCGTCCTACAACGCAGCACAGGCGAACTACTCCGCCGTCGTCAAGAAGACCAAGAAGGCCAGTGCCACCGACAAGAACCAGCAGCGCACCTCCGCGTACGCCCAGGTGGAGCAGGCACGACTGTCGCTCGTCGAGGCGCAGAACGCGTACGCGGGTCTCACCCTCAAGTCGCCGATCAACGGCACGGTCACCGCGGTCAACGGAACCGAGGGCGGCAGCACCACCGTCAGCGGCTCAGACGGTGCGTCGAGTGGATTCATCACGATCTCCAACCTGTCGAAGTTCGTCGTGACCGGGTCGTTCTCCGAGGCGGACGTGTCGAAGGTCAAGGTGGGCGACACCGCCTCGATCACGTTCAACGCGGTCGCTGGCCAGACGTTCACCGGCAAGGTGAGCGCGATCGACCTCACGGCGACGTCCACCGACGGCGTCACCAGCTACGGCGTCACGATCTCGATCGACAAGCCCCCGTCGAACCTGCGTGACGGGGCCACGGCGACCGTGACCGTCACGACGGCCAAGGCCGAAGGCGTCATCGCCGTACCGGCTTCCGCTGTCACCACGTCCAACGGCGTCTCGACGGTCAAGGTCGTCAAGAACGGCAAGAGCAAGGCCACGACGGTCACGATCGGCGTCGAGGGCGACACGTACACCGAGATCAAGAGCGGCTTGAAGGTCGGCGACACGATCGAGCTCGGCGCGGTCAGCAGCTCCTCCGGCAATGGCTCCCGGTTCCCGGGCGGTACGTTCCCCGGCGGCGGCGTGCAAGGCGGCGGCCCCGTCATCCGCATGGAGGGCCCTTCGATGAGCAGTGGCAAGGGATGAGCACCGTCATCGACCTGCGCGGCGTGTCGAAGGTCTACGGATCGGGTGATGCGGCCGTCACAGCTCTCAACGGCGTCGACCTCACGATCGGCCACGGGGAGTATGTCGCGATCATGGGTGCCTCGGGATCGGGCAAGTCGACCCTGATGAACATCATCGGTTGCCTCGACCTCGCCACGACCGGCAGCTACACGCTCGACGGGCACGACGTGTCGGACCTCGACGAGGACACGCTGGCGCTGGTGCGCAACCGCATGATCGGCTTCGTGTTCCAATCGTTCCACCTCATCTCGCGCATGACGGCACGCGCCAACGTCGAGATGCCACTGATCTACGGCGGCACGCCGGCCACGGAGCGTCGCGAGATCGGCGCGGAGCTGCTCGAGCTCGTCGGCCTGAGCGATCGCGCCGAGCACCGGCCCAACGCCCTGTCCGGCGGTCAGCAGCAGCGCGTCGCGATCGCACGCGCCCTGGCGATGAGTCCGTCGCTCCTGCTTGCCGACGAGCCGACCGGCAATCTCGACAGCACCTCGAGCCAGGACGTGATGGGACTCCTCGACGACCTCAACGCGCGTGGTCGCACGATCGTCCTCATCACGCACGAGCCTGACGTTGCGGCTCACGCATCCCGTGTCATCCGCGTCATGGACGGACGCGTCACCGAGGATGCGTACGCATTGTGAACCTCCTCGACACGTTGCGAGCCGCCTGGCAGGGCGTCACCGCCAACCTCATGCGCTCGGTGCTGACCACGCTCGGCATCCTCATCGGCGTCGCCGCCGTCATCGTGCTCGTGGCGGTCGGCAACGGCTCAGCCAAGGCCGTCGCCGATCAGATCGAATCGCTCGGCACCAACACCCTCACGGTCACAGCAGGGCGCGGCAGCTCGACCTTCACGCTGACGACCGACCTCGCGCGCCAGCTCACCGACAAGACCCTGGCCCCCGATGTCGCCAGCGTCTCCCCCACGACGACGACGTCCGGCACCGGGGCCGCCGACCAGAAGAGCACGACGATCCAGCAGGTGATCGGCACGTACCCGAGCTACTTCAAGGCGACCAACTCTCCCGTGTCGTCGGGTACGTACTTCACCAACGACGACGTGCTCAGCAACGCCAAGGTCGTCGTGCTCGGCAAGGCGACCGCGGAGGACCTGTTCCGTACTGCAGACGCCGCGGTCGGCAAGACCGTCATGATCGGTGCGACCAACTTCACGGTGGTCGGCATCCTCAAGGACCAGGGTTCTGAGGGACCCGGCAGCTCCGGCAGCATCGCGGTCGCGCCACTGTCGACGATCCAGGCATCGCTCGCCGGCTATGGCGCCTTGTCCTCGATCATCGTCGAGGCGTCCTCGTCAGACACCGTCGATGCGGCGCAGGCCCAGATCGAGACGGTGCTCAACAACGCCGGGCACGTCACCGACACCACCAACCTCCCCTACAACGTGCAGAACGCCTCCGCGCTCCTCGAGACACAGGAGGAGTCGGGCCGCACGTTCACGATCCTGCTCGGCGTCGTCGCCGGCATCAGCCTGCTGGTCGGCGGTCTCGGAATCACCAACATCATGTTGGTGACCGTCACCGAGCGGACGCGGGAGATCGGCGTGCGCAAGGCGCTCGGTGCGCCGCGGCGATCCATCCTCGGACAGTTCCTGGTCGAGTCGAGCCTGCTGAGCCTGGCCGGCGGCATCCTCGGCGTCGTCGTCGGGCTGATCGTCAGCCAGGTCACGATCATCGGCATCGAGCCGGTCGTCGTACCCGCCTCGGTCGCCGGCGCCCTCGTCGTCTGCCTGCTCATCGGCGTGTTCTTCGGCAGCTTCCCGGCGAACCGCGCTGCGGGATTGCGTCCCGTCGAAGCCCTCCGCCACGAATGACCTCATCACCCACCACGAAGGAAATGACATGACCGAATCCCCCACTCCCGATCCCACCCTCGACGCCGCGCTGCAGCGGGCCCGACCGTCAGGACCCGAAGGACGGAGCCCGGCCAAGGCCACACTGGTGCTCGGCGGGGCCGTGCTCACGGCGGCCGGCTTCCTCGGCGGCTACCTCGTCAACGGCGGCGATGACGCATCCGCGGCCGGCCCCCGGTTCGACGGCTCCGGTCCCACCCGCGTGGAGGGCGGACCCGGCGGCGTCAACGTCGATCCGGGCAACATCACGTTCGGCACCGTGGTCTCGGTCGATGGCACCACCGTCACCGTCAAGACCCAGGACGGCAAGACGGTCAAGGTCGAGACCAGCTCCGACACCGACATCACGGTGACCGACAAGGGCACGGTCGACGACCTCGCGAAGGGCGACAGCGTGGTCGTGAACGGGGAGACGGACGGTGACACGGTCGATGCCGAGTCGATCACGGAAGGCGGGATGCGTATCGGTCGCGGCGACGAAGGTCCGAAGACCAGTGGGAAGTGACGGCGGTCAGGTCACCAGAGGTAGGCCAACGCGACGTTGACCAGGACCAACGCGGCGATCACGTGCGCGACCGGGTTGGGCGCCGGCTTCTTGCGCGTCGAGTGCGCGAGACCCACGGCGACCAGGGCGATCACGAGCTTGACGCCCACCTTGGCGTTGTTGGGGTCGGCCACGTCGTCGCTCATCGAGGCGATGGCAGTGAGCGTCAGGCCAAGCACGAACGCCGCCGTGAGGCCCTGCGCCATCCACTGGTTGACCTTCGGTCCGCTGATGTCCTTGAGGTAGCCGAGGAGCACCACCACCCAGCTCGCCACATGGATCCACACGAGAACGTCATAGAGCGTCTGCATGCGAGCAGGATAGTGGTTGCGTGGGGCAGCGTGGCGCCCCCGGTGCGGCGCGCTCCCACGTCGTCGGCGCGCCTCGCTGTTTGGCCATTGGCGGCCTCAGCTTCGGCGATTTGGGCTGACCGCGGCTGCGCTGATAGAGTTGGTGGTCGCGTGCTTTGGCACGTCACCCACACTTTTCACACGATCCTTCAAGAGAAACAGGTTTGCCCCGTGGCGAATATCAAGTCGCAGATCAAGCGCAACCGGCAGAACGAGCTGGCTCGCGAGCGCAACAAGTCGGTTCGCTCCGCCCTCAAGACCTCGATCCGTCGTTTCACCGAGGCCGTCGAGGCCGGCAACACCGACGACGCCAAGCGTCTCGCGGGTGAGGCCACCAAGAAGCTCGACAAGGCAGCCTCCAAGAAGGTCATCCACAAGAACCAGGCAGCCAACCGCAAGTCGGCCATTGCCAAGAAGGCCGCGTCGCTCTGACCTACGGTCCCTGGATCAAGCGCCCTTCGGGGCGCTTTTTTCATTTCTGCCCAGGTAACTGCTGACCCAGGGCCAGGCGGAGACCGAGACCAGGCGAACGAGCCACTCGAGAGGTCCCTTGCCGATCGTCAGGCTCCAGATCGTCGCGGCGGCACCCAGCGCCACGACCTGCACCAGCCAGTCGCCGTAGTCGTGCGGCTGGAAGACACCCGGGTGCGCATCCTCGTAATCGACTCGCGCCCGCCACGACCACAGCACGTGGACCGTGTAGAGCGTCAACGTCATGGCGCCTGCCGCCCGCACGGGCATCAGGGCGATCCGCGACCACGGCATACGCACGAGCAGCGCGCACAGGCCGATCACAAGGGCGGCGGATCCGATCGTGCTGAGCATGCCGAGGGGACGTGACGTGTGCTGGCCGACGAGCCACAGCTCGTCCCATGACGGGCGCTGACTCGGATAGGACGGCCCCGCGAACAGGATGCGCCACCCGCCCTCGAGCCGGTCGTCGAACACGCCCCGGTTGATCGCGACCAGGCCTGCGGCAAGCGTCAGGGCAACCAATGCCGCCCCGGCCGTCACGAGCCGCCAGGCCACGACGATGCGGTGAAGATCCAGCCGCCCGATCGCCATGCCGACCAGGACGTACGCGATCCACACGCCGACCGGATAGATGCCCCAGACGACGACCTCCATGAAGAGCTCCCCCGGGTGTTGCAGGTCGGACCACTCGGTCTGCAGCGCGTGGACGGTCTCGTGCTGTCGCTGGGCCCAGAGCAGGCCGATCGGGGCGACGACGGCCCACACCGCACCGAGCCCGAACAGCGACGCGGTCGACAAGCGCCGGAACGGCAGGACGATCACGATCATCACGCCGTAGTAGGCGAGGATGATGTAGACCGGAACCCGGTCGAGTGACCCCAGGGCCAGCCCCAGCAGCACCAGGAGGACGGCCCGGATCCACGTGGCACGCACCGATCCGGCTCCGCCTCGATCGCGTCGTTGGACGATCGTCAGGGCGACTCCGGCCAGCATCGCGAACAGCGGTGCTGCTCGGCCGCCGGCGAGCATGTCACCGACCGGCGGGTTGTCACCAGTCCAGCGTGGGCCGATGTGGGTGAACATCATCCCGATCAGCGCGAATCCGCGGGCGAGGTCGACCGCCTCGATGCGACCGCCGGTGCGTGGCATCAGCGGCGCCGTTGGGCGGCGACCTTGAGCACCATCCGCTCAACGGCGTAGGCGGGATCGGCAGCGCCACCCTTGACGTCGAGATCGGCCTGGGCGACGGCGTCGAGAGCCTCGGCCAGCCCGTCGGGATCCCACGACCTCAGCTGCTGCCGCATGGCACGGAGCTTGAACGGGGGTGCCCCGACACGAGCCGCGAGCTCGTTGTCGCGCAGGCCGGCGGGCGCACTGGCCAGCTTGGCGAGTGATCGCAGCCCGCTGGCGAGGGCGCTGGTGATGAGGACGGGGGCCACCTTGGCGGCCTCGGCCCAGCGAGCCTGCTCCAGCGCGACGTTGATGCGGCCCTCGATCGCGGCGTCGGCGATCTCGTAGCCGCGTACGTCAGCACGCCCCCCGAAGTAGCGGCGAACGGTGCTCGCACCGATCTCGGTGCCCTTGTCGATGCTGGCGACCAGCTGGTCGGCGGCGCCGGCGAGGGCCCGCAGGTCCTGCCCGACCGAGGCGACGAGAAGGGCCGCAGCCTCCTGGTCGATGCGAACGCCGAGATCGCGGAACTCGTTGTGCACCCATTGTGCGTAGTCGCGCTCGTACTTGGGCGCCTCGAGCTTGACCTCGCTGACTGAGGCCTGCTTGCGGAGCTTGTCGAGGAGTCCCTTGCCCTTGGCGCCACCACTGTGCACCAGCACGAGGGCGATCTCGGGCGACGGGCCCTCGGCGTACGCCAGCAGCTCGGCCTGGGCGGCATCGCCGAGCTCCTGGAGGTCGGTGATGACGAGCAGGGTGTTGTCGCTGAAGAGCGAGGCACTCGTCAGCCCGGCCAGCTCACCGGCCTGGAGTCCGCTGGCGCTCGCCTCAGACAGCTCGCAGTCGGGGTGCTCGGACGTCACCGCGGCGACGGCGCGCCTCCTGGTGCGCTCGGCGAGGAACTCGGCGTTGCCGGAGATGAGGAGGATCTTGCCGAATGCCGAAGCCACGTGGACACACTAGTCACTTGTGGCCACAAGAAGGTGCCCGTCGCGGAGCACCACGGCGATGTCACCGTCGGTGTCGGTGCGCCACCACTGCGCACCCCTCGCTCGCAGCATCGACAGCGCGGACGCCGCCGGATGTCCGTAGTCGTTGTCGACGCCCGCGCTGACCGTGACGATGCGGGCACCGACGGCATCGAGGAACGCCTCAGACTGATGGGCGCTGCCGTGGTGCGGCATCTTCATGACGTCCGCGGCGACGTCGGGGTGCTGCAGCAGCAAACGGGTCTGCGCCTCAGGCTCGATGTCGCCGGTCAGCAGGATGCGGGCTCCCTTGATGCGTACGGCCAGCACGATGCTGGCGTTGTTGGCCACCGAGCCGTCGGTGGCGGGCCGAGGCGGTGAGGCCGGCGGCCACAGCACCTCCGCCGACACTTCGCCGAGCGTAAACGACTCCCCCGGCACGGCGACGTGCGGCGCAGGACCCGGGCCTCCCGTCGGTCCGACCGCGACCTGATCGACCCTTCGTCCTCGGGCGACGCCGGGCCAGCCGTCGATGTGGTCGGCGTGTCCGTGCGTGAAGACCATGAGACGCACGCGGTGGACATCCAGCCGGTCGAGGCACCGATCGACCGCCGCCGGCTCGGGGCCGGCGTCGACCACCACCGCCGTGCCGTCACCCACGTTGAGCACGGTGGCGTCGCCCTGGCCGACGTCGCAGGCGACCATGAGCCACGACTCTGGAGGCCAGCCCGGATGGGGTGGCCTCCACATCGCGGCCATCAGGCCCAGCCCGAGCCCGGCGAACAGCACGGGCCGCGCCGAGATGCGCACCAGGGCCCACGCGATGAGCGGTGTCAGGACGACGAGCAGCTGCCAGGGTGCCCGCCACCCGAGCGATGCCGCCTCGAGGGACGCCGCTCGGTGACCGACCGCCAGGATCCAGCTCGCGCAGGCTCCGGCGACCCACCCGATCAGCTGGCCAACAGGCTCGACGACGAGCGTGACCAGCCCACCCAGCAGTCCCGCAACCGTCGCCGGCGCCACCGCTGGTCCGGCCAGGAGGTTGGCGACCACTGCCACGAGCGAGACCTGGCCTGAGATGGCAGCGATAGCGGGTGTGCAGGCAAGCTGGGCAGCAAGCGGCACCGCGATGGCCAGGGCACACCAGCGCGGCATCCATCGCAGCAGCGGCCGGACGAGCATCGGCGCGAGCAGCAGGATGCCCGCGGTGGCGCACACCGACAGCACGAAACCCGCCGACCGCGAGAGCCAGGGGTCGATGAACAGCAGCGCGATGATCGCCCACGCCAGCGCTCGTACGCCTCCGCGCTGGCCGTAACCGAGTGCAGCCACGCCAACCGCCCCCATCGCAGCGGCACGGACGACGCTCGGGTCGGGTCGCGCCAGCACCACGAACCCGACGATCGAGAACGCTCCGAGGATCCAGAGCCCACGCCGCCGCACGCCTGTGGCGCGACCGATCACGAGCACCACTGCGAGCACGATCGTGAGGTTGGTGCCCGACACCGCCATCAGGTGGGTCAGGCCCGACCGGCGGAAGTCCTCCTCGACCGCGTCGCTGATGCGGCTGTCATCACCGTCGACCAGCGCAGGGACGAGGGCACGCGGTTCGGTGGGGGTGTGCTCGACCGACGTACGTACGCCTTCGCGCACGGTCTCAGACACCTCCCACCACCACCCCGCCCGATGTGTCGGGCCACGACGAACGACATCGATCAGTGCGACCTCGTCGGTCGCGTCCGACGGTGCGAGCCGGCCGAGGACCGTCAGCCGTCGGCCCACTACGAGGTCGTCGGCACGCCCGTCGACAAATGCGGTGGCCCGGCCGCGGGTTCGCAGGTCGACGTCGCGGGTGACGACACGGCGTACGAGAACCTCGACCACCACGGATTGCTGGCCGTGCTGCTGGAACGACGAGGCGTCTCGGCGCACCTCGAGCTCGAGCGTCGCGAGCCGGTGGTGGTCGGCAAGTGTCGTCACCGGCGAGCTCTGGATCGCGGCCAGTCGCCATGCACACGAGGCCGCCACGGCCGCGAGCGCGATCATGCCGACGGCGATCGCGGTGCGTCGCAGCCCGACCGCCAGACCGCTGAGGAGCACGGCGACCAGCGTGACGACCAGGGCCGTACGTGCACCGCACAGGACCAGTCCAGCGGCCGCCAGCCAGCAGGACACGGCCGCGGGGACCATCCGCAGGTCGTGCATCACACCGTGACGAGATCGCGCAGCTCCGCCAAGGTCGCCTCGCCGATGCCCTTGACGTCGAGGAGGTCATCGACCGACGAGAACCGCCCGTTCTCATCGCGCCAGCTCAGGATCGACTGGGCGGTGACGGGCCCGACCCCGGGCAAGGTGTCGAGCTGCTCGACGGTCGCGGTGTTGAGGTTGACCTTGGACGTGCCGGTGCCTGATGCCCCCGCGCCCGGGACTGCCGCCGGCTCGAGGCCGACGAGCAGCTGTTCGCCGTCGGTGAGGACACGCGCCATGTTGAGCCCTGTCGTGTCGACCTTGCCCTTCACTCCCCCGGCCGCCTTGATCGCCTCGTAGACCCGCGAGCCCTTGGGCAGGGTCACGATGCCGGGCTTGGCGACCTTGCCGACGACATCGATGACCAAGTCTTCGGCAGGCGCCTTTGCCGTTGCCGAGCTTGTCGCGAAGGCGAGCGGTGCGTCCGGATCGGTCGTCTGCGGGCGCGACGACAGCAACCACCACACGAGCAGCACCGAGGCTGCGATCGCCAGCGTGGCCACGACCTTGACGTGCGGGACCTCGAGACGCCGGCGCGGAGTCTCGACGTCCGGTGGGTCGTCGGCTGGTGGCAGCTCGGCGTCGAACGATGCCGCCAGCTGCGCGAGTCGACGCCGGGCGATCTCGGCTCGCGTCTCTTCCCGCTCGACTCTCACATGATGACGCTAGGTCGGTGCATCGCGCCTTCGGCGCGTGGAAAGAGCGGCTGTGGAGGAGGGCGCCTGGTCCAGCGGGCGTGGAAAACCCCTTCCTGCGTGGAGCGGTGACCTGGCGTCCAGAACCCCGGACGGAGTGGACGCCAACTCACCGCCCTACCAGGGAGTGGACGCTAGGTCACCGCTCAGCAGCGCGGAGTGACGGTCACGGAGATCATTCCGGGACCGACGTGGGCACCGATCGACGCGCCGACCTCGTCGACGCCGATCGTGTCGAGCTCGAGCGCGACCGCCAGGCGGTCGGCGACGGCATGGGCGACCGCGGGGTTGGCGAGGTGCTGCACGCCGATCTGGAAGCCGTTGTCGCACGCCTGAGCGCCCTCGACCGCCAGCGCCTCGACCCGCGCCAGCGCCTTCGCCGCGGTACGCACGCGTTCGAGCGGCACGACGACGCCGTCCTTGATCGTGAGGATCGGCTTGACGGCGAGCGCGGAGCCGATCAGCGCTGCGGCGGGACCGACCCGACCACCGCGCTTGAGGTATTCGAGGGTGTCGACGTACAACAGGATCGTCGACGACTCCCCCGCACTGCGGGCTGCATCGGCGATCTCGGCCGCACCCTTGCCGGCATCACGGGCCTCCGCGGCCCTGCCAGCGGCGAATCCGGTGGCAATGCCGACCTGCGCCGAGTCGACCACCGTGACGGGCACGGGTGACTCCTTGGCCGCGAGCAGCGCCGAGTCGTACGTGCCCGACATCTTCGAGCTCAGGTGCACCGAGACGATCGCCTCGGCCCCCTCGTCGGCCAGGTCGTTGTAGACCCGCAGGAAGTCGTCGGGCGTCGGGCGGGACGTGCTGACGGGTACGAACGCGGCCAGCGCCTCGGCGATCATGTCGGCCGTGACGTCGACGCCCTCGGTGTGCACCGCCGCGCCGATGATGACCTGCAACGGCACGACCGTGATGCCTTCGCGTGCGGCGTCCGTGGGATCGAGCGAGGCCGTCGAGTCGGTGACGATCGCAACGTTGGACATGCCGCGACTCTAGACGACGATCGAGACCAGCTTCGGCGCCCTGACGATCACCTTGCGCACCTCACGACCGTCAATCGACTTCACGACGTTGGGCTCGGCCAGGGCCAACGCCTGCAGCTCCTCGTCGCTGATGTCGGGGCTCACCTCGAGCTTGCCGCGCACCTTGCCCAGCACCTGGACGACGCAGGTGACGGACTGCTCGACCAGGTGAGCCGGGTCCGCGACCGGGTAGGGGGCGCGGGCCAGCGACTCGGCGTGACCGAGCTTGGCCCACAGCTCCTCGGCGACATGTGGTGCCAGCGGCGCCGTCATCAGGACCAGCGGCTCGAGCGCGTCACGGCTACGTACGCCGGCCTTGGTCAGGTGGTTGGTCAGCTCGATCAGCTTGGCGATGGCGGTGTTGAACCGCATCTCGTCCATGTCGGCACGGACGCCCTCGATCGTCCTGTGCAGGACATGGAGCGTCTCGGCATCCAGCGCGTCGTCCGAGGCCAGCGACTCGCCGCTGTCCTCGTCGACCAGCAGGCGCCACACACGCTGCAGGAATCGCTGCGCACCGACGACGGCACGCGTCTCCCACGGGCGGGACACGTCGAGCGGCCCCATCGACATCTCGTAGACCCGGAACGTGTCGGCACCGTAGGCGTCGTACATCTCGTCGGGCGTGACGATGTTCTTGAGGCTCTTGCCCATCTTGCCGTACTCGCGACTGACGGGCTTGCCGTCGTACGTGTAGGTCGTGTCGGAACCATCGACGTGCTCGATGACGTCCTCGGCGGGCACGTAGACACCGCGCGAGTCGGTGTAGGCATAGGCCTGGATGTAGCCCTGGTTGAACAGGCGGCGGAACGGCTCCTCGCTCGACAGGTGCCCCAGGTCGAACAGCACCTTGTGCCAGAAGCGGGCGTAGAGCAGGTGCAGCACGGCATGCTCGACGCCGCCGATGTAGAGGTCGACTCCGCCGGTGTCGCCCGCCTGGCGCGGGCCGAGCCAGTAGGCCTCGTTGGCGGGATCGACCATGGCCTCGGTGTTGTGCGGGTCGGCGTAGCGCAGCTCATACCAGGACGATCCGGCCCAGTTGGGCATCGTGTTGGTCTCGCGGCGGTACTTCTTGAGGCCGTCGCCCAGGTCGAGCTCGACGTTGACCCAGTCAGGCACGCGGGCCAGCGGAGGTTCGGGCTCGCTCTCGGCGTCGTCGGGCTCGAACGTCTTGGGGAGGTAGTCGGGCACCTCGGGCAGCTGCACCGGCAGCATCGAGTCAGGCAACGCGATCGGCGACCCGTCCTCGTCGAAGACGATCGGGAACGGCTCGCCCCAGTAGCGCTGGCGGCTGAACAGCCAGTCACGCAACCGGTACGTGGTGGTGCCGTGTCCGGCCCCGTGCTGCTCCAGCCAGGCGATCACGGCAGCCTTGGCCTCGGCGATGCCCAGTCCGTTGATGTCGAGATCGCCGTGCGAGGAGTTGATCGCCGGCCCTTCACCCTTGTAGGCGTCTCCGTCGAAGCCGTCGGACGGCTGGACCGTACGGATGATCGGCAGGTCGAACTTCTCGGCGAACTCCCAGTCGCGGTCGTCCTGCCCCGGCACCGCCATGATCGCGCCCGTGCCGTAGCCCGTGAGGACATAGTCGGCGATGAACACCGGGATCGACTCGCCGTTGACCGGGTTGACCGCGTAGGAGCCGGTGAAGACGCCGGTCTTGTCCCTGTTTTCCTGGCGCTCGACATCGCTCTTGGAGGCGGCAGCAGCAC
Organism: Aeromicrobium panaciterrae; assembly: GCF_039537165.1. Lineage (GTDB taxonomy): Bacteria > Actinomycetota > Actinomycetes > Propionibacteriales > Nocardioidaceae > Aeromicrobium > Aeromicrobium panaciterrae. The sequence goes on from NZ_BAAAZZ010000002.1 coordinate 87,763, forward strand.
GGTAGCCGGCGATCGCCTCGGCGGGCGTCGCCGCTCCACCGGTCCACGACGGTGTGACGCCCTCGGGCCAGGCGTCGGCCGTCAGGGACGCCACGAGCTCGTGCTCGGGGGCCAGCACGACGTACGTGGCACCGAACAGCGTGTCGGGACGCGTCGTGAACACGTCGATCCGCGAGCCGGAGCCCGCGACCGCAAAGCTGACCTCGGCGCCGTGCGAACGGCCGATCCAGTTGCGCTGCATCAGCTTGACCGACTCGGGCCAGTCCATCCGGTCGAGGTCGTCGATCAGGCGGTCGGCATAGGCCGTGATGCGCATCTTCCACTGGCGCAGGTTGCGCGGGAACACCGGGAAGTTGCCCCGCTCGCTGCGTCCCTCGGGCGTGACCTCCTCGTTGGAGAGGACGGTGCCGAGTGCCGGGCACCAGTTGACGGGCGACTCGTCGATGTAGGCCAGCCGATGCTGGTCGATGACGTGGGGGTCGCTGGTGCCGAGCTTCTCGATCAGCTCGCTGATCGGACGTGCCCTGCCGGCCTCGACGTCGTACCAGGACTCGAAGATCTGGATGAAGATCCACTGCGTCCAGCGCATGAACTCGGGGTCGATCGTCGCGAACGAACGCCGCGGGTCGTGGGCCAGGCCGAGGCGGCGCAGCTGGCGGCGCATGTTGACCATGTTGGCCTCGGTGTTGGTGCGCGGGTGCTCGCCGGTCTGCACCGCGTGGATCTCGGCGGGCAGGCCGAACGCGTCATAGCCGAGCGCATGCAGCACGTTGTCGCCCTGCATGCGGCGGTAGCGGCCGATCACGTCCGTCGCGATGTAGCCGAGCGGATGTCCGACGTGGAGCCCCGCCCCGGAGGGGTAGGGGAACATGTCCATGATGAAGAACTTCTCGCCGGTGACATCACCCGCGAGATCGCCCGTGGGGTTGGGGGCCTCGAACGTGCCCTCGGCCTCCCAGCGGTCCTGCCAGCGACGCTCGATGTCGCCTGCGAGGTCGCTGGAGTAGCGGTAGGCGGACGGGCTCGGTTCGGGCGTGCTCACTGCCCGAATGTTACCGGTCAGGCGGGCGGTGCCGTGGAGGCGGCATCAGGCGGTACGACGAGGGGTCGCCAGCGTGCCCATGCGGCGAACAGCAGGCCGACCACGAGCATGCCGATACCGGCCCAGAGGTTGATGTTGAACCCGTCGCCGCGGGCCAGCTCCTCGTCCGTCGCGTTGAAGATGCCGAGCAACGTCAGGATCAGTCCGTAGACGGTCAGCAGTCCTCCGATGATGAATCGCAGGTCGAACAAGCCCGCTACTGCCGCCTTCTTCTCGTGAGCCATGTGCGTCTCCTAGAGGAACAACAGGTTGAGGACGATGACCATCACCAGCGCGATGCCGGCGAGCTTGGTCGGTGACTGGTACCACGAGGTGTCACCCTCGTCGGGGTCGATTCGCTGATCCTTGGGCGTCAGCGAGTAGACGAGACCCTTGAGGTCTGCCTCGGCCTTGGGTCTCGTACGCAGCGACACCAGGACGCTGACGACGATGTCGACGACGAACGCCGCGCCCGCGGCGACGAAGCTCGCTCCCTGCCCCGATATGCCGAGGACCCCGGTGCTGGCTGAACCGAACGAGTCCTCGCTGAGGAACGCGACCGCCACGGCGGCGAGCGTTCCGGAGATCAGGCCGACCCAACCGGCGGTGGCCGTCATGCGCTTCCAGAACATGCCGAGGATGAACGTGGCGAACAGCGGAGCGTTGAAGAAGCCGAACAGCGTCTGCAGGTAGTCCATCAGGTTGGAGTAGTTGGACGCGATCGCGGCGGTGCCGATCGCCAGCAGCGTCGCCGCGACGGTCGCCAGGCGGCCGATGCGCGTGTAGTAGCCGTCCTCGCGGTCCTTGACGACGTACTGCTGCCACAGGTCGTACGAGAACACCGTGTTGAACGCCGAGATGTTGGCGGCCATGCCTGCCATGAAAGCAGCGAGCAGACCGGCGATCGCGACGCCGAGCATGCCGTTGGGCAGCAGGTCTCTCATCAGCAGCAGGAGTGCGTCGTTGTACTTCACGTCTCCCCCGCCCTGACCCGACTTGAGGTCGGCGATCTCGGGGATGATGATCGCCGCGATGATGCCGGGCACGATCACGATGAACGGGACGAACATCTTGGGGAAGGCGCCGATGATCGGCGTACGACGCGCGGCCGACACCGACTTGGAGGCCATGGCGCGCTGTACCTCGACGAAGTTGGTCGTCCAGTAGCCGAAAGAGAGCACGAAGCCGAGTCCGAACACGATGCCGATGACCGAGAGCACGGGGTTGTCGATGCCGGTCAGGTCCGTGGCGGGCCAGGACGAGAGCTGCTCCTGGTTGGGCTGGACCTTGTCCTTGATGCCTTCCCAACCGCCGACCTTGTGGAGCGCGATCAGGGTCAACGGGAGCAGGGCAGCCACGATGACGAAGAACTGCAGGACCTCGTTGTAGATCGCCGCCGACAGTCCACCGAGTGCCGTGTAGGACAGCACGATCGCCGCCGCGACGACCAGCGAGACCCACAACGGCCATCCCAGCAGACGGTTGACGATCGTGGCGAGCAGGTAGAGGTTGATGCCGGCGATCAGCAGCTGCGCCACGGCAAAGCTGATGGCGTTGACCAGGTGCGCGCCCGTACCGAAGCGTTTGCGCATGAACTCGGGCACGCTGCGCACGCCGGAGCCGTAGTAGAACGGCATCATCACGACGCCGAGGAACAGCATCGCGGGAATGGCACCGACCCAGAAGTAGTGGACCGTGGCGATGCCGTACTGCGCGCCGTTGGCAGACATGCCCATGATCTCGACGGCACCGAGGTTGGCCGAGATGAAGGCCAGGCCCGTCACCCACGCGGGCAACGAACGGCCCGAGAGGAAGAAGTCGAGGCTGGTCGAGATCTGCCGTCTCGCCATGACCCCGATGCCGAGCACGACACCGAAGTACAGCGCGATGATCGTGTAGTCGAAGACGTCGGCGTCGAGCCTGAAGGTGCCGTCAGCTGCAGGAAGCACGTCCCACTCCGTTCACCGGCCACCCCCCTGGCGACCCGTTTCGGAGGCTACTCCCGGTTGTCGGGACCCGCACCCTGGTCAGTGCATCGCGCAGAAGGCCTCGACCTTGGCGGTCGGACCCGAGACGACCAGCTCGTCGCCGGGCGAGATGTAGGTGTCGGCCTGACCGTACGAGAAGTCGTGGCTCCCGTGCGCCTTGACCGCGACGATCGTGACCCCGAACTCGGCGCGAAGTGCGGCGTCCTTGAGCGTCTTGTCCTGCGCCCGCTCGGGTGCGCGCGTACGGGCGATCGCGAAGCCCTCGTCAAACTCGATGAAGTCGGTCATGGTGCCGGTGACCATGTGTGCCACCCGCTTGCCCATCTGCGACTCGGGGCGGATGACGTGCGTGGCACCGACCCGTTCGAGGATCGCGGCGTGCTTGCCGCTGATCGCCTTGGCCCAGACCTCCTTGACCCCCAGGTCGAGCAGGCCCAGCACCGTGAGCACGCTGGCCTCGATGTCGGTGCCGATGCCGACGACGGCGACCTCGAACTGCTCGGCGCCGATCTGCCGGAGCGCCTCGGTGTCGGTCGTGTCGGCCGTGACGACGTGGGTGAAGTCGCTGGCGTACTTCTGCACGATGTCGGGCTGCTCGTCGACCGCGAGCACCTCGTGACCGAGCGCGACGAGGGAGCGGGCGACGGCGTAGCCGAATCGACCAAGCCCCAGCACGATGACCGGGGTGGTCGGAGAGGTCTTGCGATCTCTAGCCAATGATCGGTTGCTCCTCAGGAAGGTGATAACGCGGAATCCTACGCCGGAGCACCAGGGCGCCCGCCGCGGCAATCGTGCCGACACGCCCCAGGAACATCAGCACGATGATCACGAGCTGGGCGTCGGCCGGCAGCCGGGGTGTGAGGCCCGTGCTGAGGCCGACCGTGGCGAACGCCGACGTGCACTCGAAGAGCACCTCGTCGAACTCGAAGTCGGTCATCAGCATGACGAGGAACGTCGTCACGGTCACCAGCATCACCGCGAGCAGGGCGATCGTGATCGCGGTGCGCACGACGCGGGGTCCGATCGAGCGGGTGCCGACCGTGATGTCGGGATCGCCGCGCAGCTCGGCCCAGATGACGTAGGCCAGCAACAGGAACGTGGTGATCTTGATGCCGCCGGCGGTGGACGCACTGCCTCCACCGATGAACATCAAGATGACGCCGATGTTGAGCGTCTCGGGTCGTACGGCTCCCCAGTCGAAGCTGTTGAGGCCTCCGGATCTGGGCATGATGCCGCCCTCGATGCCGGTCACGAGCTTGTGCCCGAAGGCCGAGCCGCCCAGGGTGTCGGGGTTGTTCCACTCCAACAGCAGGAAGGCGGCCGCGCCGATCAGCAGCAGCCCGAACGAGCCCCACACGGTCAGCCGGGTGTGGATCGTCCACCGCGCGGGCGTACGCCATTCCTGGAACAGCTCGGCGAGCACGGGGAAGCCGATCGCGCCGACGAACACCGCGATCGAGATCGGGATGATGATCAGCCCGTCTCCGGCATAGCCCGTCAGGCTGTCGCGGTTGAGCGAGAAACCGGCGTTGTTGAACGCCATGATGGCGTCGAACACGCCGTGCCAGATCGCCGTCGGCAGGTCGCTGAAGTAGGCGCCGCGATAGCGGATCGTCAGCACCACCGCAGTGATCGTCTGGAAGAACAGCATCGTGATCGCGACACGACGAAACAGTGGACGCACCTCGCCGATGTTGACGACGTGCATGTCGGCCTGGGCGACCAGTCGCGTACGCAGCCCGAGGCGCCCGCCGATGAACAGACCGAGCACCGTGGCGAGGGCGATGATGCCGAGGCCGCCGATCTCGACCAGCGCCAGGATGATGCCCTGACCCGTCGGCGACCAGTAGGACGATGTGTCGACGGTGGCGAGGCCCGTGACCGTGACGGCCGACGCCGAGGTGAACAGCGCCGCCATGAAGCTCGGCGATCCTTCACCGGCGCGTGCCACCGGGAGGAGAAGCAACAGCGTGCCCACGACGATCAACGCGGCGAACGTCAGCGGCAGCAGACGCACGGGATGGGAGATCGAGGCCGGGATCTTCAGCCTCAGCGGGCGGAGCACGGCACGACGTTACCGCAGGGGGTCGTGCGCACCCCGTGTAAATTCGCCCCCATGGTCTCGCCCGTCAGCACTGCCAAGGCAACCCTCGACAGACTGGGCAAGACGGAAGAGCTTCCCGGTTTTCTCCTCACGGTCGGCACCCTCTTCCTCGCCATCGGGTGCGCGGTGGTCGGCCTTGAGATCGCCGCGATGGCGATGCTGTTCGTGTCGGTCATCGGCGAGCTGGTGTTCGAGCAGCGCTCGTCCAAGGCCTCCGAGCTCCTCGACCAGGGAGCACTCGGCATGCCGATGCGGTTTGCGTTGCGGGTGATCGCCGGACTGGTGGTCGCCGCCGACCAGATCGACGGCATCGCCGCCTGGCGCTTCTTCACGCTGATGTGCGTCGTCTATGCGCTCGCGCTCTGCGCACGGGCGTTGCACCAGGAGTACCGGCGCGTGGGCCCGCTCAAGCCGATGGAGACCCGCAACATCCCCGGCGACCCCCAGATCCATGACGCCCCCCGCCGCCGCAGCGTCCACGTCGCGGCGACCCAGCTGCTGGTGCTCGCGCCTGCCCTGCTCGGCTGCCCGTGGGTCGTGGTGCTCCTGCTCGGCATCGGGGCGGTGGCGATCCTCGCAAGCGTGACGATCCCCGACATGAGGGTCTCGTGGGCCCTGCGCCAGCAGAAGCGCGCGACGGGGTTCACGGCACCGTTGCGTCAGGTCCAGGACTTCATCGACGACTACCGGCCCGAGGTCATCGTGCACCTCAGCGGCCCCGAGACCGCTGCCTATCAGATCAACACGTGGCTGGAGAGCCTCGAGTCGCTCGATCGGCGCGTCTTCATCGTGATCCGCGACCACGCGTTGTTCACCAAGATGGGATCGACCACCATTCCGTCACTCGAGCTCTCCGATGCGGGCGAGCTGCTGATGCTCGACTTCTCCGGCGCCAGGATCGCGCTCTACCCGTCCAACACCGGCAACAACATCCATCTGTTGCGCCTGCCCACCCTGATGAGTGCGTTCATCGGTCACGGCGACTCCGACAAGAGCGCCTCCAACAACCCGTTTTCACGCGCGTACGACGAGCTGTGGGTTGCGGGAGCCGCCGGTGCCGACCGCTACAGGAGGTCCGGGCTCGGGATCCACGAGGACCAGTACCGATTCGTCGGGCGGCCGCAGGTTCACGCGATCTCACGTGAGCCCGGGCTGGGTGACGCACCGGTGCCCACCGTGCTCTATGCGCCGACCTGGGAGGGCGTCAACCTCGAGCAGGAGTATTCCTCGGTGTCCGCGGTCGGCCAGAAGATCGTCGAGTCGCTGCTCGCCGCCGATCCACCCGTGCGCATCGTCTTCAAGGCGCACCCGTTCACCGGCCAGCGCGACGCGAAGTACCGCGCCGACCTTGCCCGCATCGCCGACCTCATCGACGAGGCCGCATCCCGTACGGGAGTCGACCACCGCGTCATCAAGGGCGGCTCGATCAACGAGTGGTTCAACCGGGCCTCCGCGATGATCACCGACATCTCCAGCGTCGTCAGCGACTTCCTCGCCAGCGAGAAGCCGTACGCCGTGTTCAATCACACCGATCTCGACGACGCGGCGTTCCGTGAGGACTACCCCTCGACCAGCGCCGGCACGATCATCGGCCGCGACGGCCGAGGTATCGCGGAGTTCATCGCAGTCGTGACCCAGCAGGTCGCCGACGAGCAGGCGAGCCGACGAGCCGAGCTGGCGACCTATCTCCTGGGGCCGCAGGAGCAGCGAAGCCTCCAGGCGTTCCGAGAGGCCATCGACGCGTTCATCGAGCGCTCCGACACCGACCGCGCGTCCTACCGCGACGGCACCTCCACACCTGAGCAGGAGATGCCGTCGGCCGAAAGCGAGCAGTAGCAAGCAAGGCGTCCCGGCGACAGCTGGGACGCAGTGAGGAACGAGCCGCACGCCGCACGGACGTAGTCTGAGCGCGGTCAGGCCGTGTGCGCAGACCCGGTAGACTTGCTCGGGTGAATTCGGCTCCTGGCAAGATCGCCATCGCGATCGTGACGTACAACCGATCGACGTTTCTCAAGGAGCTCCTGGCCAGCGCGGCGACGATGAAGTCCGTGCCGTTCGCGATCGTCGTGGTCGACAACGCCAGCACCGACGACACGCAGCAGGTCATCGAGAACGCGCGCGAATCCTTCCCCGACGGAGTGCTGATCAACCACCGTCTCGACACCAACACCGGCGGTTCCGGCGGGTTCAGCGAGGGCACCCGCGTCGCGCTCGAGCGGGGCGCTGACTGGGTGTGGCTGATGGACGACGACGTCGAGATCCTCCCCGACGCGATCGGCCGGTTCGCGCCCTGGATGGAGCGATTCAAGGTCATCCACGGCCGGCGCTACGACTTCGACGGCACCCCGTTCTACTGGCAGGCCAAGTTCAACGAGTTCCTCGGAGTGCCGCTGCCCTACAGCGGCCGGCAGTTCAACCGCGAGGGATTCGCGATCACCAACTCCGGCACGTTCGAGGGGATGCTGATCCACGCCGACATCGTCCGTCAGATCGGCCTGCCCGACCCGCGCTTCTTCATCTCGTGGGACGACGCGGCGTACGCCTGGCTCGCCGCCCAGCACACCGAGGTCGCGTACGTCGACGCGTTCGTGCTCAAGCGCAAGCGTGAGCAGAAGCAGGTCAACCTCGGCATCCGCCACCTCAATGACGGCAGCCCCCTGTTTCGCTTCCACGTGATCCGCAACCGCGCCTACGTCGGCAAGTACTTCGCGGAGTACGGCAAGCTCAACCGGCTCGGGTTCGGCCTCGGCACGGCGCTCACGTTCGCCAAGGAGATCTTCCGCCTCGTGGTGGTCCAGCACACGCTCAAGGGCATCGGTGACCTCCTACGCGGGTTCCGCGCCAACCGCGCACTCTGGCGCGACAAGACGTGGCGCCCGATGGATCCGGCCGACGTTCCGGCACCATTGACCCATGGACGCTGACTCTGCAGGCTCGGCAGAGCCGGATCTGTTGGTCGTGGGCTCGGGCTTCTTCGGGCTGACGATCGCCGAACGTTGCGCCACCCAGCTGGGACTTCGTGTCCAGGTGATTGACCGACGAACCCACATCGGCGGCAACGCCTACAGCGAGGTCGACCCCGAGACCGGCATCGAGGTCCATCGCTACGGTGCGCACCTGTTCCACACGTCCAACAAGCGCGTCTGGGACTACGTCAACCAGTTCACCGACTTCACGCCGTACGTGCACCACGTCTACACGAACTACCTCGGTGAAGTGTTCCCGATGCCGATCAACCTCGGCACGATCAACCAGTTCCAGCGCGCCGCCTACACGCCCGACGAGGCGCGCGCCTGGGTCGCCGAGCAGGCCGCGGTGCTCGACGGCGAGCCGACCAATCTCGAGGAGAAGGCGATATCGCTGATCGGGCAGCCGCTCTACGAGGCCTTCATCAAGGGCTACACCGCCAAGCAGTGGCAGACCGATCCCACGGAGCTGGCCCCGGAGATCATCAGCCGCCTCCCGGTGCGCTACACGTACGACAACCGCTACTTCTCAGACACCTACGAGGGGTTGCCGACGGGCGGTTACACCGCCTGGCTGGAGAAGATGGCCGAGCACCCCAACATCACGGTGACACTCGGGACCGACTTCTTCGACGAGTCGCAGCCATACAACAAGGCCGGCGTCGTGGGCCGGATCCCGGTCGTGTTCACGGGCCCGATCGACCGCTACTTCGACTTCAAGCACGGCGACCTGTCGTGGCGCACGCTCGACTTCGAGTCCGAGGTGCTGCCGATCGGAGACTTCCAGGGCACCCCTGTCATGAACTACGCCGACGAGTCGATCGACTACACGCGCATCCACGAGTTCCGCCATTTCCATCCCGAGCGCGACTATCCCGCCGACAAGACGATCATCATGCGCGAGTACAGCCGCTTCGCCGAGACCAACCTCGACGGGTCCGGCGACGAGCCCTACTACCCTGTCAACACCGCGCAGGACCGTGAGCGGCTGCTGTCATACCGGGAGCTGGCCAAGAACGAGTCCGACGTGCTGTTCGGCGGTCGTCTCGGCACCTACCAGTACCTCGACATGCACATGGCGATCGGATCGGCCCTGAGCATGTACGACAACAAGCTCGCCCCGCACTTCACCGACGGCGCCACCTTGGTCGACGATGGCGTCTGAGCCCAGGGTCGGCCTCACCCGTCGCCTGCAGCTGTGGGCGATCAAGCGCCTGCGCCGTTCGCGCTTCCTGCCGGCCGGAATGCCCGACAAGGTCACCGACGAGGACCGGCTCGGCAAGCGGTTCGACCAGCAGGTGATGGTCTACTTCCCCACCACCAAGGACAGCCTCTACCAGCTGCGCCCCTGGTACCACGCACTCAAGGCGCTGAGTGCGGTCCACCCGATCGTGATCGTGTTCAAGGACTCCCGCACCGCCAAGGTCGTGCGCAAGGAGACCGACTTCGAGTGCGTGACCCTGGCCCGCTACGGCCAACTCGACGAGATCCTGTCGCTGAGCGAGGTCAAGCTCGCGCTCTACGTCAACCACGATCCGGTCAACTTCGAGTCGCTGCGGTTCAGCTCGATGGTTCACGTCTACCTCGGGCACGGCGACAGCGACAAGGGCGTGTCGGTGTCCAACCAGGTCAAGGCCTACGACCTGTGCTTCCTCGCGGGCCAGGCAGCGCTTGACCGTACGTTGTCCGCCGTGATGCAGTACGACGCGGAGGCCCGCAGCGTGCTGATCGGTCAGCCGCAGCTCGATGGCGTCGAGAAGTTCGAGCCCGAGCCGTCCCCCGACGGTCGCAAGACGGTGCTCTACGCCCCGACGTGGGAGGCCTCACAGCCGTCGGTGTCCTACGGGTCGCTCGAGACGCACGGCGAGAAGATCATGCGGGAGCTGGTCGGCCACTACCGGGTGATCTACCGGCCCCACCCGCTCAACGGTGTCATCAGCGCGTCCTACGGCGAGGCCGACAAGGCCGTACGCCTGCTCGCCGAGCGCATCGACACCGACGTGCCGCTGGAGAAGTCGTTCGCAGACGCCGACCTGTTGATCACCGATGTGTCGGCGGTGACGCTCAACTGGCTGCCGACGGGCAAGCCGATGCTGGTCACCACCCCGCAGGTGCCCTATCCCCCGAGCCGGCTGATGATCATCGTCCCGCAGCTGGCCGCCGTCGACGACGTCATGGCCGCGGTCGACGAGCAGCTGACCAAGGACCCGACCAAGACCCAGCGCAAGAAGCTCATCACCTACTACCTCGGCAACCCCAGGCGCGGCGTCGCCACCAAGAACTTCGTGAAGGCGTGCAAGGACGCCATGGCCGTACGCGACCGCGAGTGGGCCGAGAAGCAGATCACCGGCGCCACCGGCCCCTGACCCCCGAGATTTGATGGGTTTTGGCCCATCTCTCGCGCTCGAACGGGCCAAAACCCATCAAATCTCGGCAGTGGTCAGCGGCGCGGATGAGCTCGCCGCGGCGACGGTTGCCCCAGATGCCTATCGCGAGCAACCGGGACTCCATGATCTCGACCCTGCTGCCCTGCTCCGAGGCGAATGCGAAGTGCCGGTAGAAGAACTCCCTCGTCCTGTTCAGCAGCGTCGCGGGCAGCTCCGGATAGGGCGAGAGGCCGTACGTCGCGCGCTGCTCCAGCAGCCGCTCGACGGCCGCGAGCCAGGTGTTGTCGGCGAGGTCGTGGAAGTAGTTGTCGTCGAGCCATTCGGGCTCGGGGTGCTGGAACGACCCTGCGACCAGGTCACGCGCCGTTCCGAGGAGCCCGCTCCTGAGCAGGACGAGGTTGATCTGGTCGGCACCCACGCCGAAGTCGGTGAGACCGAGCACCGGGACGCCCTCCGCGATGGCCTCGAGGAGCGAGGTCGAGCTGACCGAGACGAGGCCGACCGCACGCTGCAGGTGGCGGCTCATGGCACCGCTCTCCACCACGAGGTTGGCTGGGATCAGCTCGCCCTCGTGTGCCAGCCCGGCGAGCAGCTCCTCGTACGAGAAGTGCTCGGCATGCGTCTGTGGCTCGCCGGCGCGGGCGCGAACCTTGATCACGACCTCGAGGTGCGGATGAGCACGTGCCGTCTCGATGAGCTGGCGCAGCAGCCAGGTGCGCTGCTTCCTGGGCGCAGGGACCAGTGCTTGCGCGGCGAAGATGATGCGATCGCGTACGGGTTCGACCCGATCGCGCCGACGCATCGAGTCGGACTCGGCCGGCTTCGGCGCCGATGCGAGGAACGGCAGCGTCGCGAGCTCGTACGTGTGCGGGATGCCGAGCCGCTCACTGGCCTCGGCGAACTCACGGAGCTCGCGTTTGCTGTGCAGGACGAACAGGTCGACGGCGCGCCGGAAGCCGAGCCCGTACGGGATCACCGGAACGGCGATCCCGGCGAGGCCACTGACGATGACCGGGCGATCCGGCTCGTTCGCGATCAATCCGATCATCGCCTGAACGGCCGGGCCGCGGGTGGCCGCGACCAGCACGTCGGGCTGCCACTCGCTGAGCAGCCGGCGAAGGTCGGCAAGACCCACGCGGGTGGGCTCGTCACGGTCGAACCGCGAGCCCTCCAGCGCCTCGGCGAGCTGGCGCCGGCTCGGCTCGGCGTTGCTCCGCGCCAGCACGAGGCGCACCGACCAGTCCTTGGGAATCTGGTTGGCCAGCGACGCACCCCACTTGACGTAGGAGTCGGAGTCGGTGACGACGAGGACACGCGGGGTGTCCCCGTCGTCCCCTCGACTCATGCGGAGATGACCGTCGCGTCCGGGTCACGGCGCAGGCGCTGCATCGGCTTCAGCTCGCCAGGCATGACGCGCTTCACGCCGTCGCCGAGAGCCTTCTCGATGACGCGTACGTCGCGTACCAGGCTCATGAACCCGTGCGGCTCCAGGCTTGCCGCCTGGTCCGAGCCCCACATCGTGCGATCAAGCGTGATGTGGCGCTCCACGGCCACGGCGCCGAGCGCGACCGCGGCGACCGAGATCTGCAGGCCTCGCTCGTGTCCCGAGTAGCCGATCGGCACCCGGTAGCGCGCTGCGAGCACCGGGATCATCAGGAGGTTGGCCTCCTCGGGCGGCAGCGGGTAGGTCGACGTCGCGTGCATGATGACGAGGCGCTCGGTGCCGAGGATCTCGACGGCACGGTCGATCTGCTCCATCGTGCTCATGCCGGTCGACAGGATGATCGGCTTGCCGGTGCCGGCGAGCTCGCGGAGCAGCGGCAGGTCGGTGACGGAGGCCGAGGCGACCTTGTGGGTGGAGACGCCCATCGACTCGAGGAACTCGACCGAGGGGATGTCCCACGGTGACGCGAACCAGTCGACGCCCTGCGACGACGCATACGCGGCGATCTCGGTGTACTGCTCGCGCTCGAACTCGACCCGGTAGCGGTAGTCGAGGTAGCTCATCTCGCCCCACGGCGTCTCACGCCGGGTGTGCTTCATGTCCTCGGGTGTCGAGATGTGCGGAGTGCGCTTCTGGAACTTGACGGCCTGCGCGCCGGCGAGGGCCGCGACATCGATGAGCTTCTTGGCGACGGCGATGTCACCGTTGTGGTTGATGCCGATCTCGCCGATGACGTACGTGGGTCGGCCGTGCCCGACGATCTCCTCGCCGATCTGGATCCATTCAGCCATGATCATGCCCCTTCGTTGGTGCGATGGAGTCGAGCACGCGGTCAGCGAGCTCGCGGACTGCACCTTCGCCGCCGTTGCGACGAAGGACGATGCGGGAGGCGGCACGCGCCTCGTGGTGGGCGTCGGCGACCACCACGGGCCAGCCGACGCTGTTGAGGCACGCGACGTCGTTGACGTCGTTGCCGAGATAGGCGATGTCGCCGAGGTCGATCTGTCGTCCGGCGGCCCAGCGGGCGAGGGCGGCACGCTTGTCGTCACACGCCGCGATGACCTCGACACCGAGCTTGGTGCCGCGAGCAGTGACCACGGGATTGCGTTCGGTCGACAGGATCAGGACGGGTATGCCGGCGCGACGCAATCGGGCGATGCCCATGCCGTCGGAACGGCTGACCGTGACCGACTCGATGCCGAATTCGTCGACCGTGACCCGGTCGTCGGTGTGCACGCCGTCGAAGTCCGTGACAACGGCCCGGGCGCCGATCGGTGCGTCCGTGGCCGCGGCGAGGAGCCTGGCCAGCCGCAGGTCGTGCTCGGTGTCGATCTCCAGCGCACCGACCGGGTCGACCTCGACCATCTCGACGCGGCCGAAGAACCGGTGCCCGTGCTCGAGAAACCCGGTCGTGCGCATCACGTAGAACGCACCCGTCTCGGCGTACTCCGGTGCACGGTCCTGGCGCCGCAGCCGGCCGCTCGCGTCGTGGTTGACTCCCTCGGGCCCGTTGACGCCGGCTCGCCACAGGTGGACGTCCGAGCGGGTCACGCTGAACGCCACGTCGCACTCGTCGGCGCGGACCAGGTCGATCGCGCCTTCCAGCGCCTCCCGGTCGATGAACGGGCTGGTGGCCTGGACGAACACGGTGACCTCGGGAACTGCCTCCAGCTTGCCGAGCGCGTGCTGCAGAGCCGCTTCCGACGAGGCGGTGTCGCCGGCGATGTCGGTTGGACGGTCGATGACCCGTGCTCCGGCATTCCTGGCGGCATCGGCGATCTCGGCGTCGTCGGTCGACACGTACACGGCGTCGACCGTCGACACACCGGCGACCGCACGTACGGCCCGCGCGATCAGCGACTCACCGCCGACGAGCCGGAGGTTCTTGCGTGGCACCCCCTTGGAGCCACCGCGCGCAGGGATCACGGCACACACGCCACCGAGCTCCACGAGCTCGCTCTGCGGGTTCATGAGGTCCTGGCTCACGCGGTTCCTTTCGCGTCCATCTGGCGGTTGCCGAGTCGATGCATCTCGCTGCCTGCTGTCCTTCTCGACGCTAGGAAGCGACAACGACCGGCCGATGAACACGACACCTCGTGTCAGGGAACGTCGTGGGTCCTGACAGGGACATCCGGGTCCTGCGGCGACGAGGGCGGGAACGACGAGCCAACAGTCGGTGAACTGGCATACGACACCGCGTTCGAGGCGGTTTCATCCGGTTACGGTCGTGGGGTGACCCGATCAGCGCTGCTCATCGCTGCGTTCGACTCGCAGCTGAAGTGGTGTGCTGGCATACGCGACGAGCTGGTCCAGCGGGGCACCGAGTGCCGTGTCGTCGTGCCCGACACTCGATCGGCGTTGTCGGTCCAACAGATCAAGGACGCCGGTTTCGAGCATGTCGACCACCTCGCGTGGGACGACCTGGTCGCCGAGGCGCTCCGCAGTGACATCGTGGTGTGCTCGTTGGCCGGGCCGATGACGCAACGCCTCAGCATCGACATGGCCACGGCGCGTCGGCCGGGCGTGGCAGGACCGATCGTGGTGTCGGGATGGGTCGGCATCATCATCGAGAAAGTCACGGCGGGCTACCTCGACCGGGCCGGCACGGATGTCATCGCGGTCAACTCCGCGCACGACCTGGAGTACTTCCGCGACACCGCCGGCACGCTTGGACTGCCCAGCGACAACCTGGTGCTGACCGGGCTGCCGTTCCTGTCGTCATCTCCGCAGCCCGAGCGAGGCGGCGAGATCAAGCGCGTGCTGTTCGCCGACCAGCCGACCGTGCCGTCGACGCCGGTCGAGCGGTTGCACGTCTACCAGCGGCTGATCGCGTATGCACTCGAGCACCCGGACCGCGACGTCATCCTCAAGCCGCGACACCGGCGGGGCGAGGACACGTTCCACCGGATGGCCCACCATCCCGCGGACCTGCTCCGGGGTCGGGAGCTGCCGCCGAACTTCCACCTCGACTACACCCCCATCACCGAGCAGCTGCCGACGACCGACCTGCTGCTCACGATGTCGTCGACGGCGTGCCTCGAGGCTCTCGACCGGGGCTGCCGGGTGGCGCTGGTGCTCGACCTCGGCGTGCACGAACGCTTCGGCAACCACGTGTTCCTCGACAGCGGCCTGCTGCGCACGTTCGAGGAGATCAGCAAGGACGAGATCGGTACGCCGTCTGCCGAGTGGATGAGCGGCTACTTCGGCGGCCGTACGCGGCCCGCGAACCAGACGATCGCCGACCGCATCGAAGCCTTGATCGTCTCGGGCGAGCGACCGTCACACGCCGTGTGGGACACGTCGTACTTCCGTGGCGCCACCGACGTGTTCCTGGCCCGTGAAGCCGCGCAACCCGCGTTCATCTCGGCGCCCTGGGCGCGACGCATCCGCCAGCACGGACGCGTGTTCGGCACGGCCGCCCAGGCGGGCCACTACTTCCTGCCACCAGTCATCCTGCGCCCGATCCGCCGCTTGTTGCGCTGACCTTGGCCGGATCGGTGGAATCACAACCGAATACGCCACCTTTCGGTTGCGACGTCACCGCCAACCAGGTGGTCAGCTGCCCGCGAGCTAGCTGCCGCCGCCGATCGCAGCGGGGCCGTCTTCGCGGCGGATGTCGATGATGTGCCCCGTCTGCTGGGCCAGCAGGATGTCGATCGACTGGCGGGCGACCTCCATCGAGCTGAGCAGCGTGCCCTCGGGCTCGTCGCCGAACGCCTTGGTGCGCATCGGGGTGCCCGTACGTTCGGGGTTGATGCAGTTGACCCGCACCTCCCCCGCCCACTCGTCGGCGAGCGCCTGGGTCAGGTTGACGACGGCGGCCTTGGCCGAGCTGTAGAGCGAGTAGCCCTTGCGACCGCGCGTGTAGGAGGACGAGGTGAACAACAGCAGTGATCCGTTGGACGCCGCGAGGTGCGGGTAGAACTCCTGGGCGATGAAGATCGGTGCGAGGTAGTTGATCTCGGTCGCCGCAAAGATCGTCTCCTCCGTCGTGTCGGCGAGATCGCCGATCGGGAGCACGCCGGCGGTGTTGACGACGAAGTCGATCGTGTCGGAGTCCTTGAGCACCGTCTGGGCGGCGGCAGCAATGTCGTCGCGGCGGTCGACGTGCGTGTTGGTCGTCGAGCGCGAGAACGAGTGCACCGTCGCGCCGAAGCCACGGGCCAGCTCGGCGATGTCGCCACCAATGCCGTACGAGCCGCCGAACACGACCATCGTCTTGCCGGCGAGAGCCGCACGGTAGTCGTCATCGCTCAGCTGGTCGGGTGCATCGGCGGAGTGCAGCTGGAAGAGCTTGTCGGCGATGTAGACGTCGATCGGCTCGGTGACCTTCATGTTGCGCTCGTGGCCGAGCACGACGGCGATCGGCACGTCAGGCAGGTAGCGCAGCACGACGGTGCAGTCGTCGGTCGCGGTGAAGTCGGGGTCCTTCCACGCCAGCTCGTAGGCCTTGCGGATCACCGAGAGGCGAAAGGCCTGCGGCGTCTGTCCGCGGCGCAGCAGCGAGCGCTGGAGGACGTCCTCGATGACATCATGCCCATCAGCCCCGGGCTCAGGGTGGACCTGGACGATCGTGTCGGCCGACGGGATCGCCGTGTCGACAGCCTCGTGCGTACGCAGTGCCTCCACGCAGTCGGCGATGATCGTCTGCGACACCAGCGGGCGAACGGCGTCATGGAACAGCACGTTGCACTCGTCGGTGCCCAGCGCCTCGAGCGCCCGGCTCGTCGAGTCGTTGCGGGTGACGCCACCCTCGACGATCTGGGTGACCTTCTCGTAGCCGCCAGCCGTGACGATCGCGCGTACGGGATCGAGGTGGCCCGGGGTCATCAGGACCACGATCTCGTCGATCACCGGCGAAGCCTCGAAAGCCGCGATGGTGTGCTCGATGATCGTCTTGCCGGCGATCTTGATGAGCTGTTTGGGGATCGAGAGACCGACCCTCGTACCGGTGCCACCGGCAAGGATCACGGCCACATTTCGCAGTTCAGTCACCCGTAGAGGTTAGCGGCACGGCGGGCTGCTCAAGCCCCCGGCCGGACGACCGCCTCGGTCTGCTGCGACTTCCAGACCCGGAAACCCTCCTCAGTCGTGCCACGTCGCCAGTAGCCCGAGATCGAGGCATCGCTGCGTGGCACGCCACGGTCGTTGAGGACGTACGGGCGCACGCTCTTGAGCAACGCCGACTCACCGTGGACGAACACGTGCGCGCGTCCCTCACGCCACGGCCAGGCACGCAGGGCGTCGTCCAGCAGGGTCGTGGTTCCCGGTCCGGCGCTGCCGCGGTGCAGCCAGTGCATCTCGAGGTCCGCCGCGGTCGTGAGCAGCAGCTCGTCGTCGGGACCGTTGACCTCGACGAACGCCACGGCCCGGGCGCCCGGCTCCAATGCCTCGAGCGCCGAGCTGATCGCGGGCAGCCCTGCCTCGTCGCCGACGAACAGGTGCCAGTCGGCGGTCGGGTCGGGAGCGTACGCGCCGCTCGGGCCGCGCAGGTGCAGCACGTCTCCGGGCTGAGCCGCAGCGGCCCATGGTCCGGCGAATCCCTCATCGCCGTGGATCACGAAGTCGACGACAACCTCCCGGGCCCCGTGATCGACCTTGCGGATCGTGTAGGTGCGAAGCACCGGCCAGGCCTCTTGCGGCATCGTCTCGCGCACCTGCTCGAGGTTGAGCGGCTCGGGATAGTCGAACTCGTCGGAGAGGAAGACGAGCTTGACGTACTTGTCGGTGAAGGCTCCCCCGTTGAGGGCGAGATCTCGCTCGGCGAACTCGCTGAACCCGTCGCCGCCGAACACCACCCGGCGCAACGTCGGCGTCAGCTGCGAAGTCCGGAGCACGGTCAATCGGGCGGGAAGAGTCTTGCTCACCTGTGTAGCCTACTGGCGTGACCCACGGCATCGACACGACACAATTCGACCCTGAGATCCGCGCCCAGGACGACCTGTTCCGATACGTCAACGGACCCTGGCTCCGCACCGCCGAGATCAAGCCGGACCGGGCCACCGCCGGAGCTTTCGTGGTGCTCGTCGACGAGGCCGAAGCCAAGGTGCGCGAGATCATCGAGGCCGCCAGCAAGGCGCCGGAGGACGACGAGCAGCGCAAGATCGGCGACCTCTATGCCAGCTTCATGGACGAGGAGCGCGCCGAGGCCCTCGGCGCCGCACCCCTCGAGCCGGAGCTCGCCAAGGTCGACGCGATCGCCGACATCGCCGCATTCGTCTCGACCCTCGGCGAGCTCGACCGCCAGGGCGTCGCCAGCGTGTTCGGCATGTACATCGGCCCGGACAGCGGCAATCCTCATCGCTATGTCACGCATCTCAACCAGGGTGGCACCGGACTGCCCGATGAGTCCTACTACCGCGAGGACGCGACGGCCGACATCCGCACGGCGTACGTCGCCCACATCACGACGATGCTCGGACTCGCCGGGCTCACCGATGCGGCAGACCGCGCGGCACGGATCATGGACCTCGAGACGCGTCTCGCCAGTCACCACTGGGACCGGGTTGCGTGCCGCGACGCCCAGAAGACCTACAACCTGCTCAATCGGGACGACCTTCAGGCGCTCGCCCCGACGTTCGACTGGACGACCTGGTCGACCGGCGCCAAGGTGCCCGTTCCCGTTCTCGCCGAGGTCGTCGTCGGTCAGCCCTCCTTCCTCGAAGGGCTCGAGACCCTCCTGGTCGCCGACGAGCTCGAGGGCTGGAAGGACTGGCTGCGCTGGCAGGTCGTCCGCAGCGGCTCGCCCTACCTCTCGTCCGACTTCGTCGACGCCAACTTCGAGTTCTACGGCCGTACGCTGAGTGGCACCGACGAGCTGCGTCCCCGCTGGAAGCGTGGCGTCGGCTTCGTCGAGGGCGCGATGGGTGAGGCCGTCGGCCGCATCTACGTACGCACCGAGTTCCCGCCCGCCTCCAAGGAGCGGATGACCGAGCTGATCGACAACCTGATCGAGGCCTATCGCTCCAGCATCTCCGCGCTGCCGTGGATGAGCGACGAGACCAAGAAGCGCGCCCACGACAAGCTCAACTCGTTCGACCCCAAGATCGGGCACCCCGAGAAGTTCCGCGACTACTCGGCCCTCGAGACGGCGCCAGATGACCTGTTGGGCAACGCCCGCCGCGCGCTCGCAGTCGCGACCGACCGTGAGCTGGCCAAGATCGGATCTCCGATCGACCGTGACGAGTGGTACATGACGCCGCAGACCGTCAATGCCTACTACAACCCCACGATGAACGAGATCGTCTTCCCGGCCGCGATCCTGCAGCCCCCGTTCTTCCACGCCGATGCCGACGACGCGGTCAACTACGGAGCCATCGGTGCCGTGATCGGCCACGAGATCGGCCACGGCTTCGACGACCAGGGCTCGCACTACGACGGCACAGGTGCACTCAACAACTGGTGGACCGATGAGGACCGGACCGCCTTCGAAGAGCTCACCTCAGCCCTGATCGCCCAGTACGACGCCCTCTCACCCGAGGGGGCAGACGGCAAACCTGTCAACGGTTCATTGACGATCGGTGAGAACATCGGCGACCTGGGTGGCCTCGGCATCGCCTACAAGGCGTTCAAGATCGCGCAAGGCGCCTCGGCGGGCGAGCCGATCGATGGTCTGACACCCGATCAGCGGTTCTTCATCTCGTGGGCCCAGGCCTGGCAGTCCAAGGTACGTCCCGCCGAGACCGTGCGCCGCCTCACGGTCGACCCCCACTCTCCGCCGGAGTTTCGCTGCAACCAGGTCGTCCGCAACATCGACGCGTTCTATGACGCGTTCGGCGTCACGGCCGACGACCAGGCCTGGCTCGACCCGGCGCAACGCGTGAGCATTTGGTGAAGCGCGACTCGCCTGTCCGCCAGTGAGGCCGCCCGCGGCCGAACGTGAGCGAAGCGAGGCGAACCACCGTCCATTCCCAACACTGGGAGCACCTCACCCCGCCTCGGCCTTCGGCCCCACGGTCGCTCAGCTCCCTGGCGAGCAGGATCGCGTGGTCGGCTCCGCTACGTTGCTCTGGTGAATGACCTGACGACAGACCCGGCGCAGAAGCGGATTGTCACGATTCTCTCGCTGGTGCAGGTGATCGGCGGCATCGGCAATGGCGCGGGGCTCGCGGTCGGCGCACTGCTGGTCAAGGACGTCAGCGGATCGTCCGGCTGGTCCGGCATGGCCGTCGTCATGCTGACCCTTGGGGCGGCGGCGTTCACGATCCCGATGGCCTCGATCGCAGCGCAGAGGGGCCGTCGGCCCGCCCTGACCCTCGGCTGGCTCAGTGGTGCCTCGGGCGCCGCAGTCACGGTGCTCGGCGCCACGGCGGACTCGTTGCCAATCGTGCTGTTGGGTCTGGTCCTGTTCGGCGCCAGCACGGCCGCCAACTTGCAGTCCCGATTCGCTGCCGTCGACCGGGCCGATCCCGCCCAGATCGGACGTGCGCTCTCACTGGTGGTCTGGTCGACCACCGTGGGCGCCGTGATCGGGCCCAACCTCACCGACCCCGGCGCCGCGGTGGCCGACCGCGTCGGCATCCCTGACCTCGCCGGCCCCATGTTGTTCTCGGCGGCCGGTTTCGCCATCTCGGGCGTGATGACGTTCGTGCTCCTCCGCCCGGACCCCCTGGTCCACGCGGCCGATGCGGCTCCCGTACGGCGTGGCGTACGGGCTGCGCTCCCCCACGTACGCGGCACGACGCTCACCGCGATCCTGGCCATTGCCGCCTCGCACGCCGTCATGGTGTCGGTCATGGCGCTGACCCCGGTCCACATGCAGGACCACGGCTCGGCGCTGAAGATCATCGGACTCACGATCAGCCTGCACATTGCCGGCATGTTCGCGCTGTCGCCGCTGATGGGCGTGCTCAGTGACCGGTGGGGTGCTGGCCAGACGATCCTGCTCGGACAGTCGATCCTGCTGCTCGCCACGTTCGTCGCCGGGACCTCAGGCCACTCCGAGGGACAGATCATGGTGGGCCTCACCCTTCTGGGCGTCGGCTGGTCCGCATCGGTGATCGCCGGCGCGGCGATGCTGAGCGCCTCGTTGGAGCCGTCGGTCAGACCGCTCGTCCAGGGCTTCTCCGACTTGTCGATGAATCTCGCCGGCGCCTTCGGCGGGCTGCTGGCCGGTGTCGTCGTCGCGACCGCCGGCTACGGCACCCTCAACGCCGCCGCCGCGATCCTCACGCTCCCCGTGATCGCGCTCATCGCATCAGGGCGGAGAGTCGCTGCACGCGTCTAGGCCATGCCTCCCAATTCGATGGTCGGCTCGCGCACCAATGGAGAGACACGGCCTAGCGCCGGAAGATCGTGAAGCGCACCCAGTCCGTCACCGGGTAGACCAAACGGTGCAGGCCACTGTCCACCACGTCGGCGACACTCGCGCCGCGTCGCCCGATCCATCTGGTGATCGGGCGGAACCGATCCCTGATCCACTCATCGATCGACTCGAACGCCTCATCGGAGGCGAACAGGCACGTCACCGCAATCACGGCAAGCGATGACCATGGTGCGGCGAACAGGATGGCGAACACGACGTTGACCGCGATCGCCAGTCCGATCACGGCGCGGCGCGATGACGGGTTGAGGAGAAGTGGCGCAAAGAACAGCTGCACCAGCAGCACGGTGTAGGTCACGATCGCGAGCACCACCGTGCTCGAGCTCAAGAGGTCGGACAGCGATGGGAACGGACGAAACTCCGGGAGCTGCATCGTGTAATAGAGCGCAGTGCCGTGCTGCCACGTCTGCTGCGAGATCTTGTCGAGCCCTGCGGCGGTGTAGACGAGGATTGTCTGGACGGCCAGTGCCACCAGAGCGAGGTTGTGCAGGCTCGTCGACAACCAGCGAGGCAGCGCCTCTTCACCCCTGGACCGCTTGGATGCGCGCGAGAGCCGACGCGAGTCGAGCGACCAGTGCTCGGCGGTGCGCATCAGCAGGAGCCACAGCAGCGTGAGCCGGATCAGGTTGTCGCCCTGACCGCCGACCACGGGATTCTGGCCCACGATCGCGATGAAGCCGACGAACGTGATCACGTTGGCCGCCTTGGTGCGCCACCCCAGGACGAAGGCCAGCGCCGCCAGCATCGTGACGACGTAGACGACGGTGAGCACGTCAGAGCTGACGTCCTTGAGGATCGCGAGCTCGGGGAAACGGCTGATCGCGCGCGCCGGCTCCGCCCAGATCGAGGCCTGACCGACCCAGAGGTCACGGGTCGTGAAGTTGGCGATCAGCAGCCCGAGCACCGCGAGACCCGTCCCGATCCGGCAGGCCGCGGCGGCATACAGCGAATGCTTCCTGGTGAGCACCCACTCCTCGATCTGGTCGCGGAGCACCGCGACCGAGTCGATGCGGTTCCACACGAAGTCGCGCAGCATGTCAGCCCTTCACGAATGAGTCGAAGGGAGCCTGAGCCTCGAGGGACCCATGAAAGGCCGGATGCCAACCAAAGCTGAACCACAGGTAGGAGACGTCCTGGATCGTGGTGTCGTGCCTCTTGGAGAATGCCGGAACACTCCGACGACCGACCTTGAACTGCACTTGCAGGACCGTACCCTTCCATTTCGATGCGGCATACAACGAGGCGAACTGCGTCGCCATCTGGTCGTACGCGAGGTAGTTCTGGACCACGGCCGAGCTGTCGCCAGCGGCGTTGAGGGCCGCCGCCCGGTCCGAGGTGGTGTCAGTGACCTTGGACTCGCGCACGATCTTGCGCTGCGCCGGCTCGAGCGCGAACATCGACCGGTTGAGGTTGGTTGCGAGCCGCCGTGCGATCAGGTGGACGCGAGCCGGGTTGGGGTCGTAGCGCACGTCCTGCACGTCGTCCTTCGTCAGGTCCACCCACTCGGTGACCTGGGACTTGGGCGTGCCCTCCTTCACGAGCGCACGGACCTGGAACGACTCGTCAACGAACTGGACGCTCGGATCGACCGTGTCGACGTCCTGCTGGAAGTAGGGGTCGACGTACGACGCGAGGTTGCGCGAGCCGACCAGGTCACGGATCGGGCTGGACGGCGCCAGCCACAACATCAACAAGGCCGAGTGCACCAGCACGAGAAATCCGAGCGTCAGCACCACTCGCCGTTGCCACGGACGCACGGGCTCGAGGTCGGCGTCAGGCATGGGCTCCACTCTAGTAGCCGGACGAACAACTGCCGGTGACCCCAGGGGCCACCGGCAGTTGTTTTAAGCGTTGCTATCAGACCTGAAGGCGACGCTTTTCGTTCAGCAGGACCGTTGCGCCGAAGAGCAGCAGTCCGAGACCCAGCATCCAGAACGGAAGCAGGTTGGGCGAGCCCGTGGCCGGCAGCGTGGTGGTCACGTCTGCATCGGCCTGGCTGTCGGCGTCAGCGGCTGCGTCAGCATCCGCCTGCGTGTCGACATCAGCCTGGTTGTCGACGTCAGCCTGCGTGTCGACGTCAGCCTGCGTGTCCGTGTCGGTTTCGACGTCAGCCGGTGCATCTTCATCGGCCTGAGCCTGGGCATCGTCGTCATCAGCAGCGGCGAGCGTGTTCGGGCCACAGCTGGTGCGTGCCAGAGCGAGGTGAGCACCCGAACCGAGGACGTTCAGCTCCAGTGCGGTGACCTCGATGGACTCGCCACCGTCGCCGGCGACCTGCTTGTTGACGGTGCCGTTGACGAGCGGAGTGAGGGCCTCGCCCACCGGATCCAGCAGAGCCGGGCCGATCGCATCGAGAAGAGTGTCGACGACCTGCGCCTTGACGGTGTCCGTCAGAAGGGCGATCGGTCCGAGGACACCGTTCAGGCTGTTCGTCAGCGTGTCCGAGAGACCATCGAGGAGTCCGTCAACTAGCTGCTTGGGAGCAACCGAGCCCACGACAGCGGAGTTGGGATCCGTGGCCAGGGCGATCGGGATCACGATGTCGTTGTCGCCCGGAAGCACGACCGTGATGTCGATGCTCGAGACGGTGGCGTTGCCAGTCGCGCCTTCACCGGCAGTGGCGTCGCACGTGCTGGTGACTGCACCGATCTTGGCAGTGACCGGGATCGCACCCTGCAGGGCAGTGGTGAGCGGTCCGACGAGGGCCGTCTGGAGGTTCGTGAGAAGCGGGTCCAGGAGGGGACCCAGCAGCTGCGCGAGCGGTCCGAGGATCGGGTCGAGGATGGTGCCGGTGTTGATGGCGTCGAGCTCGTCCACCACGGACGAGAGGTCGATCGTCGTCAGGGCGGCGATGTCGGTGCCGGCAACCTGCGCGTCGGCAGTGGAGACACCCTTGTTGCCGTCGAGGCTGGTCGAAGCCGTCTGGTCGAACGTGCCAACCGCAGGCGCGCTGGCGGTCAGGCCAGTTCCGCAGACTTCACCGGTGCCGTCAGTCGGCGTGCCGGTCGGCGAGGACGCGGTGCACTCCTTGCTGTCGACGATGCCAGTCAGGCCCGAGGCCGTGATGGCGCTCGCGTTGGACTGTGCGACGTCACCAGGCGCACCCTGGGCGGAGAACGAGAGACCAGCGGTGATGATCAGGGTGACCAGACCAACCGCGATCGAGTTCTTGGCGAGCTTGTTCCTCATCCGAGATGACTCCTTGTTGATGAACGTTCGGGCGCCCAGAAGGACGCCCGAGTAAAAACATTGGGACAGCGACTGGGAGATCGCTGAGGATAGTCAACCACATTCTCAGGTTGTTTAGGACAACACGGCCTGTTACGAGACGGTAAATCCACGCTTTTTCCCATCATGAGGCGGAAACCGGCGTCCTACGGCGATTTTTGAGCCACTCGAATCCGCGGATCCACGACCGGTCGCTCACCAGGATCATGTCGACCGCGATCATCACGAGGGAGAAGTACAAGATGCCCATGAAGATGCCGATTCCCAGATGCATGCCCGTGATGAGCACGAGCGCCACCATGCGGGTCGGCCGGTAGATCAGCAGCACGGGAAAGAACAGCTGCACGACGACGGCCATGTAGGTCGCGCCGGCAATGATCGGCGCGATCGCGTACACCGGGTGCAGCAGGTCGTGCCACGGCGAGTACGCGTCGGTCTGCAGCGGGTAATAGACCGCCGTGCCGTCGCGCCACACCTCGCTCTGCACCTTCCAGAACGCCGAGCCGACATAGACCATGACGACCTGGTGGATGATCAGGATCACCGCAAGGTTGTGCAGCGTCGCGCTGAACCAGTCAGGCATCAGCGGCCGGACGTCACCGCGGTCGGCCCGCAGCCGCGCATCGACCGACCATCGCTTGCCCGCGTCGGTGAAGCACAGGTAGAGCAGCACCATTCGGAGCACGGCGTCGCCACCCGAGCCGACGAACGGATCGGAGACATACAGCGACAACCACAGGAACAACGTCATGACGGCAGAAGCCCGGGTGTAGAGCCCGACCATCAGCAACAGCCCGAACACGATCGTGACGACGTACACGAGATCGAACACGTGTCCGTCGACCTGCTTGAACAGTCCCAGGAAGGACGGCCAGCTCTTGGACTCGCGGACCAGCTCGGTCCACGCGGCGCCGTCGCCCCACGTGTAATGACGGTCGGGCCAGTTGACGATCAGCTGGCTGGCGACGATGAAGCCCAGGATCATCCGGGTGACGGCCAGCCCGTACGTGGACCGCTTGTCACCCGTGAGCCAGTCCCACGCCTGCCGGATCATCGGTGCCTCCGGTCGAAGTCGGCGATCGCGGCACGCTCGGCGGCATCGCCGACCTCGGGCGTGCGCCACCCGCTCACCCGCTTGATCTCCGCGGGTCGGGCAGCCTCACGCTCGCGCTCGGTGCCGTTGCGCGCGTCGTACGGCGTGACTCGTTGGCGGTTGAGGGAGTAGCGGACGGCGGTGAACGTACGGTCGGGCCAGCGCGCCTCCAGCACCTCGGTGGCCAGGCGGATGGTTGCCCGCTCGTAGCGCAGGAACGTCGCGGTCGACACGGGTCGGCTCGGACCGGCCTTCAGCAGCAGGTCGCTCAGCTCGGCCCAGCTCGGCGGGTCCTTCTCAGCCGTCGTGGTGGCGGCTTCACGCTGCGCCGGCAGCAGCGAGCCGTACCTGGCGCCGAGCGGGCTGAACAGCTTGTTGGTGACATATCCAGCGCGTCCGCCGATCAGGCGGTGATGCACCAGGTCGAGCTCGACCTCGGTCCAGTCGACCCAGTCGGTCTGCTTCAGGGTGCCGTCGGGGCCGACGTACGAGCCCTGGAACAGGATGCGGCGGTCCTCCGCGATGGGGTTGGGCGCGAAGAGCCGCCAGTTCTGCGTGAACATGGGGCTCAGGTACGTCGTGTGCGGTGCCGCGGCGTCGGAGTAGCGGTTGGGGGGCAACGCGGCCAAGGTGACGGCGACCAGCTGGAACAGCGCGACCGCCGTGACGGCGGAGACGAAGAACGTCTTGAGCGTCAGCCGGGGCACGCGGTTACGGTACAACGCCGGCGTTCTGACGTGCTGGTGGCGCGGCACCGCGGGTGACTCACCGCCTCGATGTCACGATCCACCGAGTGGTCCCCCACCTGCCAGGAGGCGGAGCATCCGCTCTTCCGGCACGTCGAGGGCCCGACTCACCTGAGCAAGTCCGTGCAGATCCACCAGTTCTGCCAGCGTCTCGCGACGGACGCGCTTCACGAGCTGCGCGAGTGCCGCGACGCCGTCATGAACATCGGAAAGAGCGTCGATCCGATCGGCAGGATCCATTGAGGCAAGCCAACGGTCCAGGCGCTTGTTCAGCGTGGCCAGATGTTCGACAAGTTGATTCGCCATGGTCGTCAAACCTGGCTTGCTCTGACATGTGAGGAGACCTCGCGGCGCGACCGGGAGGGACAGCCATGTTCCAAGGCCTGGGTAGCCCCGGCACGGACATTCCCCTGCCGAGCCGGGGCTACCCAGACCTTGGAACACGGACCCCGAGATTCATCCGAGCAAGTCCGTGTCTGGTTGTGGCGCCGAGGTTTGGTTGTTCCCGCCAACGCCGAGTGCCCGGACTCCGGGATTGCAGAGGCCGACACGGTGACATCACCAGCGGAACGGCTCATGCATGTTGAGACAGTTGACTGTCCGATGCATAACGCGCGGCGACGTACCTTTTTTTTCAGAATCTGACTCCTGATGCTTCGCGTCAGCGGCTGAGCTCGTCGATCAGCGCCGCAGCCTGCGCCGGCTCATCAGGGAGCCGCTCGATCCAGATTCGATTCTCGCCGGCACGGTTGCCAATCCGTCGGTCCATCCGGGTGGCGAGCCCCGACGCCTCGGCCTGCGGCACAAGGGCGGCGCAGCGTCGCGAGGTGAGGCGAGCGGCCGTGACGTCAGCGCTCAGCTCTCGTGCCATGAGATCGGCAACGTCTGACAGGTTGATCAGCTCGAGCATGACGGGAGGGACCGGTGCCGCGCCGAGCAAGCTCATCTTCGATGCGACCTCGACGACGACCAAGGCCCACGCGTCTGACGTGCGCGTATGGACCAGGCCGACCACCTGCGTCTGAAGGTGCTGAGCCGTGGCGAGCCCCGTCAGCGGATCGGTACAGGTCAATCGCACATATCGGCTGAGGGCCGCCTCGGACCACGCCAACGCCAGCGCGCGCACCAGGTCGACGTCAGGTGGCGGAAGGCGGCATGCCGTGCGTGTCATGTCCACGTCGTCCAGCAGCACCTGCAAGCTCTCACCGTCGAGCGCGTACACGCTGCCGGCGTCCCAGACTGCTTCGTCAATGTCGCCATCTTCTGTCCATGCGGCCCACAGACCGGCCATCCTCAATGGCAGGACCTGACCGTGCATGGCGTCAGTCGACGCGTTGGGCGCATGCTTCTCGCGAAACACCTCACACTCCATCCAGCAGCCCGGGCCGCAACGGGTCACTCATCTAGAGACAACGTGCGGGTCGATCCATGACGTACCGGCGCCGCCACCTTCGAAACTTGGCATCGATTCCCCGTCATCGTGTCCACATAAGGTTGTCCCTCGTTAGGGAGGCATCATGCACACCGACGACGAGGTCACGGACGCGGAGCTCATCACGCGCTACCGTGCGGGCGATGACCGGGCCGCGTCGGTGCTGTTCACCCGGCACCACGAGGCCGCCGTCCGTTTCGCGGCCAGGCTCGCGGGTCGCAGCTCGGCTGACGACCTCGCGGCTGAGGCGTTCAGTCAAGTCCTGGCAGCGCTCCGGAACGGGCGAGGACCTGATCTTGCATTTCGCGCCTACCTGATCACTTCGGTTCGCAACGCCCACATCAACTCCGGCAAACGCGACGGGCGCCTCACCTGGGTCGATGACTACGAGAACATCGGCACCCTGGCCGCCGCGGCGGACGAGTCCGCGTTGCGGTCGGAGTCAAAGCTGCTGGCACAAGCGTTCGCGTCGCTGCCCGAACGCTGGCAGACGGTCTTGTGGCACACCAGCGTCGAGGACGACTCGTCCACCGAGGTCGGGCGCCTGCTCGGCATCACGCCGTCCGCGGTGGCTGCCCTCGCCTACCGAGCCCGCGAGGGGTTGCGCCAGGCCTACTTGTCAGCCCACGTCGCAGCCACCAACGATCACACGTGTCAGCAGACCCGCGAAAGTCTTCCGGCGTACTCCCGCGGCCGGCTCGGCCCACGCGACACGGAGGCGGTCGAGCAGCACCTGGACGACTGTGCTGCCTGTACGGCCGTGCTCGCCGACCTGCGCAGCATCACCAGCGACCTGCCCGCGCTGCTCATCCCAGCCCTCCTCGGCGGCACCGGTGTAGCGATCCGCGGCGACGGGTCCCGCAAGGAGAAGCGGCGACGACCACGCAACAACGATCCCGCCGGGACAACATTGCGTCGCAGCCTTGGGCGCGGTCCTGGACGTCCCACCGACCTCGGCTCTCGATTGCTGGCAAGCACTGGAGCGGTTCGGGGCATCGTCGCCGTCACCGGGATCGCTGCGATCTGCCTCGTAGCCGTCATGCTCACCCATGGTTCGAGCAGGGGCCACGACGATGGCCCCTTCTCGGCCCTCGGCAGCGGTGAAATTCTCACCCTGATCGACCAGCAGCCCACTGTGCCAGTCGTGCCCCCCGTCGAGGAGGACGCAGCCGCTCCCGCACCGTTGGTCGAGCTGCCGATACCAGCTCGCAAACCCGCGAAGTCCACGCCGCCGCCGGTTCCAGATCCCGACCCGGGGACGACATACGACCTCGTCCTCGGCCTCGCGAACATCAACGACCTGGGCGACGACATGAGCTTCGACCTGGACGTGTCATCGCCCGACGCCGCATCGACACTCGTCATCGACATCACCTCAGGCGGCGCCTGGAACTTTTCCGCCGCCCCTCCAGAAGGTGCGGAATGCTCGGCACCGTCGGGAGCGACACCCGTACAGATCACCTGCGAATTCACGGCACCCTTCACCGGAACGCTCAGCCTTCTCCTCCTGGACACCGGCGGCACGAAGGCGTTCGCCGCGTCACTCACCGCCGTTGACAACACCGACCCCACACCAGGCGACGCCGCCGTCTCGTACGCTTCGCCCTGACCTGCGCGAGCCGTGGCTGAACCCGAACGACACAAGACCGGGAGACGGTTCGCGCACTCCTCCTCGCATCACCCGCTTGATAGACAACGGAATGGCCCGCGGCAATCAGGAAAGACGAACGGCCCGCAGAAAGTCCGCGGGCCGTTCCATCATCTGTGGAGCATAGGAGACTCCGTCGCTCGCCAGGGCTCGCTCCTCCCCGAATCACCAATCTTGATTCGAGACCTGAGGGCCCCGCACATCCCGAAACGACGAAAGGTCCCGCCTCGATGGCGGGACCCTCAGTTCTCGAGTGGAGCATAGGAGATTCGAACTCCTGACCTCTTCCATGCCATGGAAGCGCGCTACCAACTGCGCCAATGCCCCGCTGTTGCCCGTGAAGGCCTCGCCAATGTTAGCCGTTCAAGCCGTTCGATCCCAAACCGGGTCACTCGTCGTCGGACATCACGGGCTCTGGCAGCGTACCGGCGTTCCACTCGGTGAGGCGCCACTGCGACCAGTCGTCGCGGCTCCACTCCTCCAGCACCGACCACGAGCAGTTGCCGAGCCCGCCGAAGGTGCCCCAGTGGTCCTCGGGGATGTCGAGGAACGCGCACGCGCCCGTACGAAGAACCGCCCCGTGCGCCACGACGACCAAAACGCTCTCGGGCGGCAGATCCTCCAACAGGTCGTGCAGGGCGGCGGCAAACCGCTCCCCGGCCTGGCGGTGCGTCTCGCTGTCGGGGATCTGCGTCTCGTCGCCATCGATCCACGCCTGCATGCCGTCGGGGAACTGTGCCCAGGCTTCGTCCCACGTGAGTCCCTCGCGGGCACCGAAGTCCATCTCGCGGAGCCGTACGTCGAGCTCGACCTCCTGGCCCGTGAGCCCACCGAGGATCTGCGCGGTCTCGGCAGCCCGCATCAAGTCGGAGCTGACGATCCGGTGGGGCTTGAGTGCGGCAAGTCTCGCCGCTGCCTCGCGGGCCTGCTGGCGGCCGACGTCGTCGAGGGGTACGTCGCTTTGACCCTGGACGCGGCCGGCGACGTTCCACTCGGTACGGCCGTGGCGCCACAGGACGACCTGCCGCCAGCTCACAGCTCCACGACCGGGCAGTCGCTCCAGAGCCGCTCGAGCGCATAGAACGCCCGCTCCTCCTGATGCATGATGTGCACGACGATGTCGGCGAAGTCGAGCAGGACCCAGCGACCCTCGCGCATGCCCTCGCGGCGAACAGCCTTGGCGCCGAGATCGATCATCTTGTCCTCAACGGCATCCTGCACCGCGCGCACCTGACGCGGGTTGGCCGCCGAGCAGAGCAGGAACACGTCGGTGATCGCCAGCTGGTCGGACACGTCGAATGCGATGATGTCGACCGCCAGCTTGTCCTCGGCGGCCATCGCCGCTGCACGCGTGAGCTCGACCGCCCACTCGGTCGCGCTCAGGAGGCTGACTCCGGCTTGGCGTACAGGCGGTGCTTGCCGATGTACTGGACGACGCCGTCAGGCACGAGGTACCAGACCGGCTCTCCGCGGACGACCCGGTCGCGGCAATCGGTCGACGAGATCGCGAGGGCGGGGATCTCGACCAGGGTGATGCGGTCCTTGGGCAGGCCCTCGAGCGTCGACTCGTCCATCTCGTGGCCAGGACGCGTACAACCCACGAAGTTGGCGAGCGTGAACAGCTCGTCGTGGTCGCGCCACGTCAGCAGCGCAGCCATGGCATCGGCGCCGGTGATGAAGTAGAGATCAGCATCCGGGTGCAGCGCGGCCAGGTCACGCAGCGTGTCGATCGTGTAGGTCGGCCCGTCGCGGTCGATGTCGACGCGGCTCACCGCGAAGCGCGGGTTGGCAGCCGTCGCGATGACGGTCATCAGGTAGCGGTCCTCGGCGGGCGAGACATCGCGGTCGGCCTTCTGCCAGGGCTCGCCGGTCGGAGCGAAGATGACCTCGTCGAGGTCGAACCACGACTGGACCTCGCTCGCCGCCACGAGGTGACCGTGATGGATCGGGTCGAATGTGCCACCCATGACGCCGATCCGGCGACGCGGAGTGTTCACGTTGCTCAG
The DNA here is from genome assembly GCF_039537165.1 of Aeromicrobium panaciterrae. Classification (GTDB taxonomy): domain Bacteria; phylum Actinomycetota; class Actinomycetes; order Propionibacteriales; family Nocardioidaceae; genus Aeromicrobium; species Aeromicrobium panaciterrae. The sequence goes on from NZ_BAAAZZ010000002.1 coordinate 119,208, forward strand.
GAGTGCTCGCGACCCTTGCCGAACTGCAGCAGCGCCAGCATCGAGAGAGTCAGGATGGCCAGGGCGATCGCGCCGACAGCGTAGGGATCGATGCCGATGTCACGCAGGTGCTCTTCGGCCGTAGCAAGGGTGTTCAGCATGGGCCTCAATCTACCTGACGTGCCCGTTGCCCGTGACGACGTATGTCGTCGTCGTCATCTCGGGCAGTCCCATCGGGCCACGAGCATGCAGCTTCTGCGTCGAGATTCCGATCTCGGCACCGAACCCGAACTCGCCGCCGTCGGTGAACCGGGTCGACGCGTTGACCATCACGGCCGCCGAGTCGACGCCCATCGTGAAGCGGCGTGACGCCGCCAACGACGAGGTGACGATCGCCTCGGTGTGGCCTGACGAGAACGTACGGATGTGGTCGACGGCGTCGTCGAGGGACTCCACGACCTTGGCGGAGATGTCGGCCGAAAGGTATTCGGTGGCGTAGTCGTGGTCGGTTGCCGGCACGACCTCACCGTCGATCGCGCAGAACGCGGGATCACCGTGAACCGTGACGCCCTGCTCGTGCAGTGCAGACACGACGCGCGGCAGAAACGCGTCCGCGACTGCCTTGTGCACCAGCAGGGACTCGGCGGCGTTGCAGACGCTGTTGCGTTGGGTCTTGGCGTTGAGGACGATGTCGAGCGCCATGTCGAGGTCGGCATCGGCGTCGACGTACACGTGACAGTTGCCCACCCCGGTCTCGATGACGGGGACCGTCGATTCGCTCACGACCGCGTTGATCAGGCCCGCTCCCCCGCGTGGGATCACCAGGTCGACGAGCCCGCGGGCCTGCATCAGGTGCGTCGCGGACGTACGGTCGTCCGCCGCGATCTGCTGGATCACGTCCGGCGGGATCGAGGTGCCGGCGAGTGCCCCGCGCATCACGGTGATGATCGCCGCGTTGGACTCCGACGCCGACGACGAGCCGCGCAGCAGCACGGCGCTGCCCGCCTTGAGGCAGATCGCGGCGGCATCGGCGGTGACATTGGGGCGGCCCTCGTAGATCATGCCGATGACTCCCATCGGCACCCGGACCTGCTGGAGGATCAGGCCGTTGGGAAGGGTCGAGCCGCGTACGACCTCGCCGATCGGGTCAGGCAGCGCCGCGATGTCGCGCACACCGTTGGCGAAGTCGCGAACGCGCGCGTCGTCAAGGCTCAGCCGGTCGATGACGTTCTCGCCGGTGCCGGCGTCTCTCGCGGCGGCGACGTCCTTGTCGTTGGCGGCGATGATGTCGGCGGACGCGGCGACCAGCGCGTCTGCCATGGCGTGCAGCGCCTCGTCCTTGGCTGCCCTCGGCGTCAGCGCAAGAGCCGCGGCGGCCACCCGCGCGCGCCGGGCCGCATCGTGCACCTGCTGCTTCACGTCGGTCATGCCGTCAATCCTAGGGCGCGTGCTCAGAGCCGATCGACGCGGAGACACCGCGTACGCGGGCAGCGAGCGCCGAGCGACTGCGCACCTGCAGGCGGGCGAACAGGTCTCCGAGATGCTTTTCGACGGTCTTCTCACTGATGGCGAGCTCACGGGAGATCGCACCGTTGGACATCCCGCGAGCGACCAGCAGGGCCACATCGCGTTGCCGCGGCGTCACCTGGGCGGCGAACACCGGATCAACCTCGTCGCCTCCAAGCTCACGTCCGATGCCGACGCGGTTCGTCGTGCCGAGTGCGCCGAGGACCGCAGCGACGTGGCTCTCGACGGTCTTCTCCGACACGTACAGCGCCGTGGCGATCTCGCGGTTGCGCAATCCGGCGGCGGCAAACCTGGCAATGACCTTCTGGGTCGGGGTGAGGGAGTCCCAGCCGATACCCGGCACGTTGCGCAGCCGTCGGCCGTGCGCCGCGAGCTCACGCTCGGCCCAGGCCTTGACGGCGGCCGCACCCGTCGTCTCGGCACGACGCGCCGCCTCCTCCAGCTCGTCGATCCCCCGCGCACGGTCACCCGACGCCGCTCGCGCGGATGCCTCGATGATGCGGGCGCGGACGACCTCGAGATCGCCCCCGACGAGGGCCGCGAGCATTCCGGCATCGGCCGACTCGCGAATACCGGACTCGTGATCGCTCAACGCGTTCGCGACACGCGCTTTGATACGGCCGAGCGCCGCGCCAGCCATGTTGTGGCCGTGGATGGGGAGAGAAGCGGCCTTTTCGGACCACGTGAGCGCCAGTGCCGCATCGTTCTCGGCGAGTGCCGCTTCGACGAGCATCTCGTAGCCGTACACGCGATCGACCACCTGCAGGCGGGGCAGGTTGTCACCTCCGCCACCATGCAGCATGAGCTTCGCCGCATCCTCGAGGTGGCCCAGTGCGTTGACCCCAAAGGCCGCGAGGACATAGGCCCCGGCATGGACGTAGTCGGGCTTGACGGTCTGCGGGTATGAGTCCGCGAGCCAGGCCAAGCCCGCGTCGACCGCATCGACGCGACCGAGGTGCCCATCGACGAAGATTCGCGTGCCGCGAACCAGCAGGACCAGCTGAGGCAGGCCGACCAGCGCGGGTGCCGTCTCGATCCGGGTCAGCAGGTCATCGGCATCGGTGAATCGTCCGGCAAATCCTCGCGCTCGCACCAGCGCGATGCCCGCCCAGATCTGCTCGATCGAGGCGGGCACCTCGTCAGCACCGATACGGGTGGCAATCTCGCTGGCGGCTGCGATCTGGCCGCTCGACATTGCCGTCTCCAGCTCCAACATCGACGTGAGACCGGAGAACCGGTCGGCTGCGGGCACGTCGTCGGGAAACTGCCATGCCAGGCCGGTGCCGACGGCGCGAGCCATCGCAACCGCAGCGGCCGCCAACCGGCCAGTTGCACGCATCGCGTCGGCACTGTCGAGCGCATCGTCGAACCGGCAGCTCAGGATCTGCAGGAAGATCGCAGCCGCTGCCGCGTCGTCGTCATCCCGGATGCCTAGAAGTGCCGCGAGCGCCGTATCGGCATCGTGCGTGAGACCGCGCAGGGTGACGCGCACGACCTCGTCGGGATGCATGACGAACAGACTACGGCCTGTTGTCAGGTCAGCATCAGGTCGTCGCGGTGAATGACTTCGCGCTCGTACTCCTCGCCGAGCTCGGCAGCGAGATCGCGGGTCGATCGTCCCAGCAGCGACGGCAGCTCGGCACTGTCGTAGTTGACGACGCCGCGGGCGATGACCACTCCGTCGGGACCGATGACGTCGATCGGGTCGCCGGCCTTGAACGATCCGGTGACGTCGGTGATGCCGGCAGGCAGCAGCGACGCCTTGCGCGTCGTCAGCGCACGTACGGCGCCCTCGTCGAGATGCACGCCGCCCTTGGTCTCACTGGCATGGGCCAGCCACAGCAGACGGGTGGGACGGCGGCGACCGGTCGGCTCGAACCTCGTGCCGACCTTGCCGCCCTCGAGAGCCGTCGCGGCATGGGCGGCCGACGTCAGGATGACCGGGATGCCGGCCGCCGTGGCGATGCGTGCTGCCTCGACCTTCGTGACCATTCCGCCGGTGCCCACCTTCGACGCGCTGACGCGGGCGATGTCGAGGCCCTCGACATCGGCGGGATCCGTGACGACCTCGATGAGCGTCGCGCCGGGCTTGTCGGGCGGCCCGTCATACAACCCGTCCACGTCGGACAGCAGGACGAGGCGATCGGCGTGGACCAGGTGGGCGACCAGCGCCGCGAGCCGATCGTTGTCGCCAAAACGGATCTCGGTCGTCGCGACCGTGTCGTTCTCGTTGACGATGGGCACGACGCCGAGCTCGCTGAGCCTGGCGAACGTCTGGTGGGCGTTGCGGTGATGGCTACGCCGGGTCACGTCATCGACCGTCAGCAGCACCTGACCCACGAGGAAGCCGCGGGCGGCGAACCGCTCGCTGTAGCTGGCGATCAGCGCACCCTGGCCGACACTCGCAGCGGCCTGCTGCGTGGGCAGGTCGCGGGGGCGCGTCCTCAGGCCGAGCGGACCGAGACCTGCGGCGATCGCGCCGGAGGAGACGAGAACGACCTCGTCACCCCGGTCACGTGCATCGCAGATCGCGGTGACGATGCCATCGAGCCGTTCGGGATCGATGTGGCCTGCCGAAGTGGTCAAGGACGACGAACCGACCTTGACGACGACGCGAGACATCAGTCGTCCTCGGCCAGGGGATCGTCTTCGGGGAACGTCCAGTCCGGCTGCGGGTCGCGGCCCTCCGCACGGGCCTCGCGGGCACCGGCCTCGAACGCACGCTTGGCGGCGAGCTCCTCGCGGCGCTGCACGTTCGTACGGCGATCTGACTGGTCGATGCGGAGATCCTCACCGCGCCGGCCGAGCACCTCGGCGCCGGCGGAGACCTGCGGATCGAAGTCGAACACGACGGCATTGTCCTCGTCGCCGATGACGACGTCGTCGCCTGCCTTGGCGCCGAGCTTGAGCAGCTCGTCCTCGACACCGAGACGGTTGAGTCGGTCGGCGAGGAATCCGACGGCCTCGTCGTTGCTGAAGTCCGTCTGGCGTACCCAACGCTTGGGCTTCTCGCCGCGTACGACCCACTGCTCGTTGATCAGCGTGATCGTGAACTCGCGGCCGACACCAGCCTCCGCCGGAGGCCGCAGCACGATGCGCGTGGCCTCGGACACCGGAGTCTCCGCGCGGCGCGAGGCGACGATCTCGGCCATCGCGAACGACAGCTCCTTGAGGCCGGCCTGGCTGGCCGCCGAGACCTCGTAGACGTCGAGACCGCGTGCCTCGAGGTCGGCGCGGACGAAGCCGGCGATTTCCTTGGCGTCGGGGACATCGGTCTTGTTGAGCGCCACGAGGCGGGGGCGATCTTCAAGGCCGCCGTACGCCGCGAGCTCGGCCTCGATCACGTCGAGGTCGCTGAGCGGGTCGCGGCCGGGGTCGACCGTCGCGCAGTCGATGACGTGGACGAGCGCAGCACAGCGCTCGACGTGGCGCAGGAAGTCGTGGCCCAGACCGCGCCCCTCGCTGGCGCCCTCGATGAGCCCGGGTACGTCGGCGACCGTGAAGGTCGTCGAGCCGGCCGTGACGACACCGAGGTTGGGGATCAGCGTGGTGAACGGGTAGTCGGCGATCTTGGGCCGGGCGCGCGAGATCGACGCGATGAGGCTCGACTTGCCGGCGCTCGGGAACCCCACGAGGCCGATGTCGGCGACGACCTTGAGCTCCAGCGTGATGGTGAGCGCGTCTCCGGGCTCGCCCTTGAGCGCGAATCCGGGGGCCTTGCGCTTGGCCGACGCCAGCGCGGAGTTGCCCAGGCCGCCTCGACCGCCGGCAGCGATGACGATCTCGGTGCCGTGCCCGATCAGGTCGGCCAGCACCTCGCCCGACTCGTCACGTACGACCGTGCCGTCGGGCACCAGGAGCACGAGGTCTTCACCGTGCCCGCCACTGCGGTTGTTGCCGGCACCCGGAGCGCCGTTGGTGCCCTTGCGGTGCGGCTCGTGGTGGTAGTCGATCAGCGTCGTGACATCGGCGTCGACCTTGAGGATGACGTCACCGCCGTGACCGCCGTTGCCGCCGTCGGGACCCCCGAGCGGCTTGAACTTCTCACGGTGCACCGAGGCGACGCCGTCGCCGCCGTTGCCGCCGGCGACGTGGAGCGTCACCTGGTCGACGAAGCTGGGAACAGCCACGGTGTCGCTCCTTTCGGTGAGTGTCGAAAACAAGAGATGGGACAGCCCGCTGCTGCGGACTGCCCCACCTGCGTGAGTGTGCGCCTGGTCAGTCCGCCGGCGTGCCGGGGACGATGTTGATGACCTTACGGCCGCGACGGCGGCCGAACTCGACGGCGCCGGCCGACAGGGCGAACAGGGTGTCATCGCCACCGCGACCGACGTTGGTGCCGGGATGGAAGTGGGTGCCACGCTGGCGGACGATGATCTCGCCGGCGTTGACGAGCTGACCGCCGAAACGCTTCACGCCGAGGCGCTGAGCATTGGAATCGCGGCCGTTCTTGGTGGACGCTGCGCCCTTTTTGTGTGCCATGTCAGTCCCCTACTTCTTGATTCCGGTGATCTTGACCTGGGTGTACTTCTGGCGGTGACCCTGGCGCTTCTTGTAACCGGTCTTGTTCTTGTACTTCTGGATGACGATCTTGGGGCCCTTGGTGCCGCCAAGCACCTCGGCCGTGACCTTGACCTTGGCGAGCGAGTCGGCGTCAGCCGTCACGGTGTCGCCATCGACGAAGAGCACAGCGGTCAAAGACAGGGTCTCACCCTCGGCCTGCGTCACCTTGTCGATCTCGATGACGTCGCCGACTGCAACCTTGGTCTGGTTGCCGCCACTGCGCACGATTGCGTACACCACGGGAATCCTCACTCATTTCACAGCTGGGGCGCTCCCACCGATGGGCAGGACACGCGAATATCGGCGCGCGAGGCGCACCAAGGGACTAGTTTACGGAGCCTGACCCTCGCTGGTCAAAACGGGGCCCGTGCTGCCGTCTGCTGACGGTGCTGCTGCGGTGGTCTCGGCGGTCGTCACGACCGCTTCGGCGCCCACGGCGGGGGGTCCGGCAGGCTTGGAGGCCGAGCGCTTGCGCGTGGCCTTCTTCACGCCGGTGGGGGCACCTCCCGCGCCGGTTTTGCGCGAGGGATTGTCGGTAGCCGGCGCAGCCTCGGGATCGTTCGCCGCCGGCTGCAGGTCGGCCACGACGTCGTCCTTGGCCTCGGCCTTGGCGTCGTCGGCGGGCTTGGAGCCACCCTTGGCGTCGTTGGCGTCGTCGTTCTTGCGACCTCCGCTGCCACGACCGCCGGGACCGTTGGCGGCACCCCCACGGCCTCCGCCGGCGCCGCCCCCGTTGCCGCTTCCGCCACCGCGGCCACCACGGCTGCCGCGACGCTGCTCGTCCTTCTTGGGCTCGACCGGCGCGTCGGCGATGACGACTCCGCGGCCGTTGCAGTGCTCGCACTCGTGGCTGAACGACTCGAGCAGACCCGTGCCGATGCGCTTGCGCGTCATCTGGACCAGACCGAGCGAGGTCACCTCGGCGACCTGGTGACGCGTACGGTCACGGCCCAGGCACTCGACGAGACGACGCAGCACGAGCTCACGGTTGCTCTCGAGGACCATGTCGATGAAGTCGACGACGATGATGCCGCCGATGTCGCGCAGCCGGAGCTGGCGCACGACCTCTTCTGCCGCCTCGAGGTTGTTCTTGGTGACGGTCTCCTCGAGGTTGCCCCCGGAGCCGGTGTACTTGCCGGTGTTGACGTCGACGACCGTCATGGCCTCGGTACGGTCGATGACCAGTGAGCCACCCGACGGCAGGAAGACCTTGCGCTCGAGCGCCTTGTGGATCTGCTCGTCGAGGCGGTAGGACGTGAACGCGTCCGTGTCGTCATCGCTCCAGCGCGTGACGCGCTCGGCGAGATCAGGTGCGACGTGGTCGATGTAGCCCTTGATCATGTCCCAGGCGTCGGCGCCTTCGACGACGAGTCCGTGGAAGTCCTCGTTGAAGAGGTCACGGACGACCTTGATCATCAGGTCAGGCTCGGCGTAGAGCAGGTCGGGTGCCTTGCCTGCGGCGACCTTGCGCTCGATGTCTTCCCAGCGGGCCGTCAGCGCGGTGACGTCACGGGTGAGCTGGTCCTCCGTGGCACCCTCGGCGGCGGTACGCACGATGACGCCGACGTTCTCGGGCAGGACCTCCTTGAGCAGCGCCTTGAGGCGGGTGCGCTCGTTCTCGGGCAGCTTGCGGGAGATCCCGGAAGTTTGCCCATTGGGCACGAGCACCAGGAAGCGGCCGGGAAGGCTGATCTGGCTGGTGAGACGCGCACCCTTCTGCCCGATCGGGTCCTTGGACACCTGGACGAGGATCGTCTGGCCGGGCTTGAGCACCTCTTCGATCTTGCGAGCCTTGCCGTTGCCGAGCGTGGTCCAGTCGACCTCGCCGGCGTAGAGGACGGCGTTGCGCCCGGCCCCGATGTCGACGAAGGCGGCCTCCATGCTGGGCAGGACGTTCTGGACCTTGCCCAGATAGACGTTGCCGATGATCGAGACCTGCGACTCGCGGGCGACATAGTGCTCCACCAGGACGTTGTCCTCGATGACGGCAATCTGCGTGTAGTCGTCGCGCTGACGCACGACCATCTCGCGTTTGACCGACTCGCGGCGGGCCAGGAACTCGGCCTCCGACACGATCGGCGCGCGGCGGCGACCGGCTTCACGGCCCTCGCGGCGGCGCTGCTTCTTGGCCTCGAGGCGGGTCGAGCCGGCGACGCCGGTGATCTCGTCCTCAGGGCTGCGACCGCTGCGTACGCGGACCACCGTGTTCTCGGGATCGTCAGGCGAGCCGTCGACGCCCTCGCCGGCGCGCGCACGGCGGCGACGGCGGCGGGTGTTGCCGCTTCCGTCGTCGTCGGACTCGTCACCGTCGTCGTTGCTGTCGTCGTCGTTGCCGTTGTCGTCGCCAGCACCCTTGCTGCGGCGGCGGCCTCCACGACTGCGGCGGCGGCGTTTGGGTGCGTTGGGATCGTCGTCGTCATCGCCGTCGCTGTCGTCGTCGTGCGACTCAGGGGCGGGCTTGGGACGAGCGGGGGCCAGACCTGGTTCAGGAGCCTTGAACATCGCGGCCGTCGCGGACGCGGCAGGTTTCGCAGGAGTCTCGTCAGCCGCATCGTCCTTGTTGGTCGCGGCCTTCTTGGCTGCAACCTTCTTGGCTGTGGCCTTCTTGGGAGCCGGCGCCTCGGAGGCTGCTCCGTCCTTGGAATCGTCCTCGGCCTCAGGCGCGGCGGTGGCCTTCTTCTTGGGTGCTTCAGGTGGCGCGAAGCTCACCGCTGCTGGCGGTCCGGCGGGACGACCGGCAGCGCGGCGTCGAGCGGGAGCGGATTCGGTGTTTGCCTCGGATGATTCGTTGTCGTCGAGCATGTGCTCTCCTTCGCCCGGGCCGATCGAGATCGTTCCGGACACGTCTGCGGCCCGCACGCGGACCTAAAGCCTTCGGTCATCCCCGGCGCCACGCGTCGGGGTGTTGACGACGATCAGCGGCTTGTCACATCAGCTTTCGCACCCGCCGCCGCGGTCAGCTTCCGGTCAGGAAGCGTCGCGGTCGAACGCAAGTGGATCGCCTACCGTGCCGGTCTCTTTGTCCAGAGGACCCTGGGCCAAACGAGTCGCCATGGGCGTCTGCTTGAGCTCGAGGCCACCGCTGGACGCGAGTCCGGCGAGAACGTCATCTGGTCGAACTGACGGTGTCACGTGCAGCACAACCATGGCCAGTATCGCACATGGCACCCCATTGCTCACATCCGAACGCGCCACGAGATCGACGACGGGCTCGCGGCAGTTGAGGGTTCGCGGGCCCTGTTTCATCATCCGTTGGATCGGTACGTCGTCCTCAGCGAGGAACGTCCGCACCGCGTTCTCGGCGTCCTCGAGCCCCACTCCCGGCAGCAAGATGTCCCACGTGCTGGCCTCCAGACGGTCGGCCAGGGCGCCGGGCCGGGCGACCACCACGTCGACGATGTCGAGGCCGTCCGGGAGCGCCGAGTCGAGCAGCGTACGCACCTCGTCGGGGTCGCACTCGCGGGTCATCCCGATCTCGAGGTACTCCGCCTCGCTCGCCGCACCCGTCGGTGAGGCGTTGGCGTACGAGATCTTGGGGTGAGGCGTGAAGCCCGACGAGTGGCCGATGGGAATGCCGGAGCGGCGGATGGCTCGCTCGAAGGCGCGGGCGAAGTCGCGGTGGCTGGTGAAGCGAAGCCGGCCGCGCTTGGCGTAGCGCATCCGCAACTTCTGCACGATCGGCAGCTGCGGATTGGGGGCCTCCGGATTGGGCGTCCCCTCGAGCGTCGTCACCCGACGAGACTACCCGCGAGGGCGACACGCAGAATGGTTCGGTGCCGACTACCAGCAAGTCAGGACGCTGGCTCGTCGGCGTCGCGATCGTCCTCCTCGCCGTCAACCTCCGACCCGCCGTCGGCAGCGTCGGCGTCGTGCTCGACGCCCTGCGCGGCGACCTCGGCATGTCGGTCACCACGGCCGGGCTCCTGACCACCCTGCCGGTGCTCTGCTTCGCCGCCGCCGGCATCGCCGCGCACAGTGTCATCGCCAAGCTCGGCCTGCACGTCACGACGGTGCTGGTGCTGGGGCTCGCCGTGACCGGCATCGTGGTGCGATCGGTCGTCGACTCCCCCGCCCTGTTCCTGGTGTTCTCGGTCGTGGCGCTGTCAGGCTGCGCGATCGGCAACATCCTCCTTCCACCGCTGGCCAAGCGGCACTTCCCCGACCACATCGCCGGAATCAGCGCCGCGTACGGCGCCGCACTCATGGGCGGTGGCGCGATCTCCTCGTTCACGACGGTGCCGCTCTCGTCGGTCCTGGATGACTGGCGGTGGGGCACGGCGGCGTGGGCCCTACCGGCACTCCTGGCACTGCTGCTGTGGCTCCCCTACCTGCGCGACTCGGTGCACGTCGATCCGGTCGCCGACTCGCACCACAGGCTGCGGGACCTGGCGAGGTCACGCTTCGCGTGGACCATGGCGCTGCTGTTCGGCGTGCAGTCGGCGCAGGCGTACGCACAGTTCGGATGGCTCCCGGCGATCCTGGTCGACGCGGGTCTGAGCGACTCGTACGCAGGCGCGATGCTCGGTCTGCTTGGCGCGGTCGGCGTGCCGCTCACGCTCTCGCTGCCGTACCTCATGATGCGCGTCGGCGATCGGGCCTGGCTGCCGTGGGCGTTCTCAGCCGTCACCGTCTGCGGTTGGCTGGGTCTGATGATCTGGCCGGAGCAGGCGCCGTGGCTGTGGGCGGTACTGCTGGGCCTCGGCGGAGGAGCGTTCACCTGGACCCTGACGATGATCGGCCGGCGCTCCCGGACGCCGGGTGGCACCGCAGCGCTCTCGTCGTTCGTCCAAGGCACCGGCTACGCGATCTCAGCCATCGGCCCGTTCGGCACCGGACTGCTCCACGACCTCACGGATGACTGGCACGCCTCGATCTCGCTGATGATCGTGCTGGCGGCGCTCATCGCGGTCTTCGGCACTATCGTCGCGAGGCCGGCGTACGTCGAGGACACCCTTCACTAGTCGGCGAGGGCGCGAGCGATGGCGAGGTGCGCCTGGTCGACCTGGTCCTCGTCGAGGGGTGGGAGTGCATCCATCCAGGCCATGAGGGCTGGCCCTCGCATCTCCATCACGCCGAGCGGCCGAGGCATGATCCACGTGTGGAAGTGTGCGATGCCCTCACCCCAGCGCGACACATGCACGCGGCCGACATCACCGATCGAGAGCACGGCCTTCTCGATGCGGGCGAGCACAGGCCCGTACGCCGCGGAAACGTCACGCGGGAGGTCGGAGAACGAGTCGACGTGGGTGCGGCTCTCGAGGATCACGCACCCGCGGAGCGGAACGCCCTTGTAGGGAAGGAGCCGCCAGTGCTCATCGGTCCAGAGGTAGGCGGCGTCGGTCTGGAGGCAGAGCGGACAGATCGCGCGCTCGACGCCGCCACGGGTGGGTTCGGGCACCACCGGGGCAGCAAGGCTCTTGGGATGGAGCTCGCGGGTCCACGGGAATCGGGGATCTGCCACCAGCTCGTCTGGCGTCGGCATGGGACCACCCTAGGGTTCAGGACATGAAGAAGCTCCCCTCCTGTGCCCGATGTCTCAGGGGCTGGAGGGGAGCTTCTGTGAGGCCCTCAATGGGCCGGGTGGGCAACCGCGCGAGTTGCGCGAGCCTGGCGGGCGATGTGTGCCATCAGTGCGAGACGGTCGCCGTTGAAGTTCTTGGCGGCGGCACGCTCTGCGGCGACCCGGCGACGCTCGGCTGCGGTGACGAGCTCGCGCTCACGGTTGTGGATCTCCTGCTGGGCGATGTATTCGCTGATCATGTCGGTTTCCTTTCGAGTGGTCGTGCTGACATGACCCAATCTCGTCGATGAGGTAGCCCCCACACATCGGGCGGATGCCCTAACTTCCGCTCGGGTCCTACCTCAGAAACCCGTCTGAGGTACCTCACTCCGACAGGGACGTCTTAGACGCCTCAGACCCCTTGGCGGGACCTGCCGGCGATCACGGCCGCCTCGGTGCGACTCGACGCCCCGAGCTTGCGCAGGATCGCGGAGACGTGCACGCTCGCGGTCTTGACGCTGATGAACAGTCGCTCGCCGATCTGGCGGTTTGTCAGCCCCTCCGTGATGAGCTCCAGCACCTGCTGCTCGCGGGCGGTCAGCTCGACGGATCCTGCCTCGCGCCGCGCCGCTGTGCCTTCGAGGGCGAGGCCCGCTCGCTCGGCGAATGCCCGCGCCTGGGAGGTGACCAGGCCGGCTCCCAATGTCTCAGCATCCTCGATCGACCGGGCCAGCGTTGCGGTGGCGTCGGACCGCATGCCCGAGGCGTGCTGTGCCGCGGCCAGCCGCATGAGGGCGTAGGGGCGTACCTGCGCCGGCAGGACGTCTGAGGCCTCGAGCGCTCGCTCCCACTCGGCGACCCCGTCTCCCGTACGCGCCGTGCCGCCGAGCTCTGCGTCGGCCACCGCTGCCCATGGGGCGGCGGTGGGCCAGAACGCGTCGGCGCGGATCCTCTCGCGCAGGCGCTTCTCCGCGTCGTCGACGTCGACCTCGGTGGCGGAGTCGGCCCGGAGGCGGGCCAGAGCCCGGGCGGCCTGCGCGTAGATCATCACCGAGTGGCCGGGGAGCGAGTGGAACTCCTCGGAGATGACGTGGGAGAGGTGGCCCCACGCCGCGGGGACGTCGTCGCGGGCCAGGGCGAGCTCGCCTGCCACGCGTACGTACTCGAGCCGCGACTGGACCTCGACCTCGGCGAGAGCGAGCAGGTGAGGTCCGGAGTGCTTGAACAGCCTCTCGGCGTCCTCCAGGTCACCGCGCCACAGGGTCGACCAGACCTTGGCACGCTGGAGATAGATGCGGAACGTCAGCGGCGGTGAGAGGGCGATCACCCGGTCGAGCAGCCGTGACGCGCGCTCCCACTCACCCAACGCGAAGAGCGGGTCGATCATGTTGGAGGCGAGGACGGCTCCCGAGCTGCGCTCAACTCCGAACTCGCGTGCCCGGTCGAGGCCCTCGTCGGCGACCGCGACCGAGTCGGCGTAGCGCCCCAGCAGGTTGAGCATGTCGGAGTAGTTGACCCGGAACCGCAGCATGGCGTCACGATCGCCGTCGGCGAGGTCCTTGGCGCGCTCGAGATCGGCGACGCCGTCGTCGACCTCGCCGGAGTGCGCGCGCGAGACACCGCGGATGTTGGACGCCACCGATGCAGCCGCCCGGAAGTCCAGCCGGAGCGCGAGCTCAAGGGCTTGACCGGCCATCTCGGCGCCGAGGGTCAGGTGTCCCTCGAGCATGTAGCGGGCCGCAAGCCGATGGAGCGCCCGCGCTCTCAGCGGGTCGTCCGCACCCGGCGGAAGCATCGACAGCGCCTGCTCGAGCAACGGGATCGAGCCGGGTCTCGCCGCGTTGTCGATGCATCGTCCCTTGAGCAGCAAGTGGCGGGCGAGCTCGGGTCCCGGCTCGGCAGACATCCCGATCGCCAGGTCGATCGTGGCGAGGGCTCGCTCCGGCTCACCTGCGGCCAGCAAATAGGCGGACACCTTGCCCGTCAGCATCGACCGCGAGATGCCGGCGAGCTCCTCGGCGCCATCGACGGCATCCCAGAGCTCGAGGGCGCGCTCCCCCATCTGGGCAGCCGTGAGGAAGGCATAGGACCCTGCAGCGTGATGCATCGCCGCCAACATGGCGGGAAACGCCTTGGCATGGTTGCTGGCGGAGTGCCAGTGGTAGGCGATCTCGGTGACGTTGCCGGGCTCGTCGGCGGCGGCGAGCACCTCGGCGTAACGCGCATGGAAACGGGTTCGCTCACCCGGCAGCAGGTCACCGTGCACCGCTTCGCGTACGAGCGCGTGGCGGAAGGCGTAGGCACTGTCGTCGACGACCAGGACGTTGGCGACCAGCGCTGCGCGGGCCGCGACGTCGAGCTCCTCGGTACCGCGGTCGAAGACCTCCTCGACGAGCTCGTGCTCGATGCGCACACCGCCGGCAGAGAGCACACGGAGGAAATAGCGGGTGCCTTCGTCGAGTCGTTCGTAGCGAGCCAGGAGCACGTCACGGAGCGTCTCGGGCAGGACCTCCCCCTCGCACTCCACGAGCTCCTCGACGAAGAACGGCACGCCTTCGCTTCGCTCGAAGACGCTCTCCACCAGGTCGAAGTCAGGCGTGCGCCCGAGGATCGAGTGGGCCTGCTTGCGTACTTGGGCGCGGCTCAGCCGACGCAGCTCGAGGCGCTTCGCCAGCCTGCCACGCTCGATCTCGGTGAGGAAGACGCGCAAGGGGTGACCGCGGTGCACATCGTCGCTGCGATAGGTGAGGACGATCATGATGGGTCCGGAGGCCACGGCGCGCAGGAGGAACTTCAGCACCGTGAGCGTCGCATCGTCGGCCCAGTGCAGGTCTTCGATCACCACGATCAGCGGACGTTCGCGGGCGAAGTGCTCCAGCAGAATCGCGACAAGCTCGTGCAGACGGTTGGCGCTGGCACCACCGGCCGAGTCGCCACCGAGCTCGGGGAGCAGGACGCCGATCGCCTCCCGCCCGGGTCCGGCCGCCTCGATCACGGCGTCGGCGCCCGCCTGGTCGACCAGCTCGCGAAGCAGCGCCGCGATCGGCGCGTAGGGCGGAGCCACCTCGCCCAGGTCGACGCATTGTCCCCGGAGAATGCGGGCCGACATGGATGCGCGAGTGGTGAACTCCGTCAGCAGCCTGGTCTTGCCGATGCCGGCCTCACCTGCCACGACGACGGCCCGGGGCTCCCCCTCCACGACCTGGGCGTAGACCGCATCAAGCTCCCGGAGATCGGCATCGCGACCGATCATCGTGGCGCTCGACGCTGGCTGGTGCACCCCCTCATCGTGCCACTTGGCCCCGACGACTCGCCGCGCGTCACCCACGTACGGGGACCCGCGTCACCAGCGTGTTGAGGCGGGCCCGAAGCGATCGAATCAGGTGTGTGCGCGGGTCACGGCCTTCCGCGCCTGCAAGGCGCTCGAGGGTGACCCGACGACGCTCGTTGTGGAGCATCATCGCCCGCTCCCGCTGCTGGTGGAGCACGACGTGTGTGTAGTCCGATGCGGTCATGGTGGCCACTCCTTCAATCTCGATGTCTCCATCGTGATTTCTGAGGTGGGGTGCCTACATCCGGCACCTGCCCTATCTTTGCGCCCGCCCGCGGCCTAGGTCAGACGACGCTGAGCGGCAGCAAGGTCTTGCCAGTGGGGCCGATCTGGATCTCGGTGTCCATCTGCGGGCAGACGCCGCAGTCGAAGCACGGGGTCCAGCGGCAGTCCTCGACCTCGAGGGCTCCGTCGGGGTTGAGCGAGTCCTGCCAGTCCTCCCACAACCAGTCACGGTCGAGACCCGCGTCGAGGTGGTCCCACGGGAGCACCTCGGCGTACTCACGCTCACGGACGGTGTACCAGTCGAGGTCGATCGGCTCGTCGGCCAGGACTTCGGCGGTCTGGGTGGCCCAGCGGTCGTACGAGAAGTGCTCGCTCCAGCCGTCGAAGCGGCCGCCATCACGCCAGACGGCCTCGATGATCCGGCCGACGCGGCGATCGCCACGTGACAGCAGTCCCTCGATGATTCCGGGCTTGCCGTCGTGGTAGCGGAAACCGATCGCCTTGCCGAACTTGCGATCAGCGCGCACCTCGTCACGGAGCTTCTTGAGGCGCTCGTCGGTCGTCTCGTGGTCGAGCTGGCTGGCCCACTGGAACGGCGTGTGCGGCTTGGGCACGAACCCGCCGATCGACACGGTGCAGCGGATGTCGTTGCGACCCGAGACCTCACGGCCGGTCTGGATGACGCGTTTGGCGAGCTCGCCGATCTGCATGACGTCTTCGTCGGTCTCGGTCGGGAGACCGCACATGAAGTAGAGCTTCACCTGGCGCCAGCCGTGCGAGTACGCCGCGGCGACGGTGCGGATCAGGTCTTCCTCCGTCACCATCTTGTTGATGACCTTGCGGAGGCGCTCGCTGCCCCCCTCGGGCGCGAACGTCAGGCCCGAGCGGCGGCCGTTGCGGCTGAACTCGTTGGCGAGCGTGATGTTGAAGGCGTCGACGCGGGTCGACGGCAGCGACAGCGAGGTGTTGGTGCCTTCGTAGCGGTCGCCCAGCTGCTTGGCGACCTCACCGATCTCGGTGTGGTCGGCGCTCGACAGTGACAGCAGGCCAACCTCCTCGAAGCCGGTCTTGTCGAGGCCGTTCTGCACCATCGCCCCGATGCCCGCGATCGAGCGCTCGCGTACGGGACGCGTGATCATGCCGGCTTGGCAGAAACGACAGCCACGGGTGCAACCGCGGAAGATCTCGACGCTGAAGCGCTCGTGCACCGTCTCCGCGAGCGGGACCAGCGGGTTCTTGGGGTAGGGCCACGAATCGAGGTCCATCAGCGTGTGCTTGGCGACACGCCACGGGACACCCGGACGGTTGGGAACGACACGCTGGATGCGGCCATCGGGGAGGTAGGTGACGTCGTAGAACTTCGGGACGTAGACACCGCCGGACTTCGCGAGGCGCATCAGCACCTCGTCGCGGCCACCGGGACGGCCTTCGTCCTTCCACTCGCGGACGACCTCGCTGATCGCGAGGACGATTTCCTCACCGTCGCCGAGCACGGCAGCATCGAGGAAGTCAGCAATCGGCTCGGGGTTGAACGCCGAGTGGCCACCGGCCAGCACGATCGGGTCGTCATCGCCGCGGTCGACCGCGTGCAGCGGGATGCCGCTGAGGTCGAGCGCGGTGAGGAAGTTGGTGTAGCCGAGCTCGGTCGAGAACGAGATCCCGAACAGGTCGAACGCCTTGACGGGGCGATGGGCGTCGACAGTGAACTGCGGGATGTCGTTGTCACGCATCACCTTCTCCATGTCGGAGAAGACGGCGTACGAGCGCTCGGCAAGGATCCAGTCACGCTCGTTGAGCACCTCGTACAGGATCTGCACGCCCTGGTTGGGGAGGCCAACCTCGTAGGCGTCGGGGTACATCAGGGCCCAGCGGACCTTGGCGGAGTCCCACGGCTTGGTGGTCGCGTTGAGCTCGCCGCCGACGTACTGGATCGGCTTGCCGACGGACGGCAGCAGCGGTTCGAGGCGGGGGAAGAGGGACTCGACGGACATGGCATCAAGGGTAACAACGGCCGGAGGAGCCGATTTACCCCTTCACCGCGCCGTCGAGGCCGCCCCCTCGGAGGAAGAACCGCTGGAAGATCAAGAAGAACGCGATCGGGATCGTCGTCGAGATCAGCAGGGCAGCCAGGAAGATGTCGAGCTCGGTGACCTGTGACAGTGCCGGCAGCCGTACGGACAGCGGCTGCTTGGCCGGATCGGGCAGCACGAGCAGCGGCCAGATGAAGTCCTTCCACGCTGCCAGCACCGCGAAGACCGACACGACACCCAGGACGGGCTTGGACATCGGCAGCACGATCGACCAGAACAACCGGAAGTCGCCGGCACCGTCGATGCGGGCCGCCTCGATGATCTCGGTCGGCAGGTTGTCGAAGAACCGCTTCATGATCGCGACGTTGAACGCGCTGGCACCCGCAGGCAGGAACGCCGCCCAGTACGTGTTGATCAGCGACACATTGGTGAGCGGCATGTCGAGCACCGTGAGGTAGAGCGGTACGAGCAGCACCACCGTCGGCACGAACATCGTCGCGAGCACGGCGCCGTAGAGGAAGCGCCCGTAGCGCGGCTTGAGGATCGACAGGGCATAGCCCGCGGTCGTCGCGACGATCATCTGGACCAGCCAGGAGCCGCCCGCGATCACGAGTGTGTTGACGAAATAGCGGCCGAGCCCGAGGTCGACCCAGGCGGTCCTGAGGTTGGCCCAGTCGGCACCGTTCGGCCACAGGTCCAGCGGGTGGCGCAGCGTGTCCTGCGTCGGCGTGACAGCCGACTTCGCGAGCCACAGCAGCGGGCCAAGTGCGCCGATGATGAGGAACAGAAGGAGACCGACCAGGACGGCTCGCCGTACCCATCTGACGACGGGGCGGCGATGATCGAATGCGGAGACGTAGCCGCGGTTGTCGGGCTCCTGGGGTGCGCGGCGGTGCTTCTGCGGCGCACCCTGGTCGCCGGGCTCGATGACGACCATCGGCCGCGATGTCACGTCGATCGTCATGAGTCGCTCCAGGAACGGGTGACCCGGAAGTAGATGAGAGACAGGATCGCCAGCGTGCCGGCGAGCAGCAGGCTGAGAGCCGTGGCGTCGCCGTACGACGAGTTGCCCGTCGTGCTGCCGAATGCGTAGTTGTAGATCAGCAGCAGCACCGTGAGTGAGGAGTTGTCGGGGCCGCCGTCGGTGAACAGGTAGGGCTCGAGGAACACCTGGGCCGTGCCGATGATCTGCAGGATCAAGGTGATGAGCATGATGCCGCGCAGGTGCGGCAGCGTGACGTACCGAATCTTGCGCAGGATACCGGCACCATCGACCTCCGCGGCGTCATACAGCTCAGCCGGCACGCTCACCAGCGCAGCAAGGTAGATGATCACGGTTCCACCAGCCGCGGCCCAGGTCGCCTCGAGCACCAGCGACGGCATGACCGCGTTGGTCGACTCCAGCCACGGCACGGGGCCGATGCCGATCCACCCGAGGACCGTGTTGAACACGCCATCCGGCGACGGCTCGTAGAACACCCGCCAGAGCAGCACCGCGACGGCCGGCGGCACGACGACCGGAAGGTACGCCAGCGCCGTGTAGAGGCCCTTCATCCGCCGTACGTCGCTCATGATGACCGCCATGACCAGCGGCACCGGATAGCCGAACACGAACGCCAGGAGTGCGAAGTACACCGTGTTGCGGATCGCCGTGAGCAGCAGCGGATCGCCCAGGACGTTGCGGAAGTTGTCGAGGCCGACCCACGTCGCCGGTTCGACGAGGTTGGTCTCCTGGAAGCTCATCACGATCGTTCGGACGATCGGCCACCACGAGAACAGGCCGAAGACGAGTAGCAACGGCAGCAGGAACGCCAATGCTCCCGCTCCTCCGCGTCCCCGCGCCAGGAGACGGCGAGGACTCGAGACCGGTGGAGCGAGAGTCATGGGCGTCCTTTCGAGGTTTGAGCGGACCGGCCGGTGCTGGAGACCACCGGCCGGTCCGAGACTGTCACGACTTGTCGAGGATTCCCTGGACGTTTTCGTTCGCCGTCTTGAGCAGTGCGTCGATGTCCGCGTTCTTGTCCGCGAGCACCTTCTGCACCGCCGGGTCGAGCGCGGCGTACAACGCCTGGGTCTGTGCCGCGGGCTCTGCGATCAGCTGCTGCTCGAACATCCCGGTCAGGAACGAGCTCATCTGCGCCGTGGGAACGTTGACGTACGGCTTGAGCCAGGCCTGCTGCTTCTGCCACGTCTCCTCGTCGAACTGCGGGAACGTCGGCGTACCGATGGGCTGCTTCGAGGCCGCCAGGGTCTTCGCGTCCTCGATGCCGCGCTTCTCGTCGACCAGCTTGCTGACCCGGAAGAAGTCGATCCACTTGACCGCGGCCTTCTGCTGGGCCTTGGTCGCCTTGGCGCTCACCAGGTTGATCGAGCCGCCGCCGAGTGCGCCGACGTCGGCACCGCCGTTGGTCGGGATCGCCGCGAGTCCGTACTCGTCGGGGTTGATCTTGTTGGTGGTGACGAGGGCGTTGTAGACGTCCGAGCCACTGACGTACATGCCGATCTTGCCGGCGGAGAACGCCTCGTTGATCGTGCCCCAGTTGTAGGACGTGTTGCCCGAGATCGACTTGTCCTCCCAGCGCATCGCCTTGATGAGCTCGAGGGCCTGCTTGGTGGCGTCGTTGTCGACCGTCGCGGTGAACTTGTCACCGTCCTGCTCCTCCATCCGTCCGCCCATCGCATAGCTGAGCGTCGTGAGGATCCAGCCGCCCTGGTTCTCCTTGGTCATCGTGGCGTACCCGGTCTGACCCGTCTTGTCGTGGATCGCCTTGGCCGCAGTACGGACCTCGTCCCAGGTCGTCGGGGGCTTGTCCGGGTCGAGACCTGCCTTGGTGAACAGCTCACGGTTGTAGTGCAGGCCGTTGGCGTAGACGTCGCTCGGCAGTCCGTAGACCTTGCCGTCAGTGCCCTTGGCCGCCTCCATGACAGTCGGGTTGAGCTGTTTCGCGTACGGCAGCGCCATGATCTCGTCGTTGACGTCGGCGACCTGCTTGCGCGCGACCAGTCCCTTGGTGTCGGTGAACGGCACGCGGAACGTCGTGGGCAGGGTGCCGCCGGCGAGCTGCGCGGGGAACGTATCGGACTTCCACTGCCATTCCTTGGGAACGACCTTGATGTCCGGGTTGGCCTTCATGAACTCGGCGGCCTGCGCCTTGACCGAGTCGATCGTGGCCTGCTGGTCACCAGGGCGCCAGCCCTCGACCGTGATCGTGACCTTGCCGGACCCCGAGTCGCCCGAGCTGTCGGACGAACAGGCCGTGAGGACACTGAGTGATGCGACGGCGGCGATCGCTGCCGCCAGGCGGTTGGTTCTCATGGTGATTCTCCTACGTGATGGTGGGTTCAGGTCCTGGTCACGACGCCAGTCGGAGCCAGGCTGTGGCATCAGCCGGAAGTCGTCCTCCTTCGTGCATCGCGCTGGCAAGCCAGACCTGGTCGTGTGGTGGTAGCTCGACGGCGTGGTCCGTCAGGTTGGTGACGCAAGCGAAGCTCGCTCCACGCCGGAAGGCGATGACGCCCGGCCCGGCGTCGAGTCGCGCCATAGGCCCGTCGCCCAGGTCAGGGTGCGTACGACGGATCAGCAGTGCCATCCGGTAGAGCGAGAGCATCGACTGCGGATCGGCCGACTGCGCCTCGGCGGTGAACGCCGCCCAGTCCTTGGGCTGGGGCAGCCAGGTGTCGACCTGCCGCGGGCTGAACCCGTACGGCGGCTCGGTGCCCGACCAGGGAAGAGGCACACGGCAGCCGTCACGACCGGGGTCGATCCCGCCGGAGCGGCCATGCATCGGGTCCTGGAGCTTGTCGAGCGGGATGTCCTCGACCTCCGGCAGGCCGAGCTCCTCGCCCTGGAACAGGTAGTACGACCCCGGCAGCGCCATCGCCAGCATCGCCGCCGCTCGGGCACGGCGACGGCCCAGCTCGAGGTCGGTCGGCGTGCCGAACCGCTTGGTCTCGAACGCGAACGCGGTGTCCGCCCGGCCATACCGGGTGACGGGACGCGTGACGTCGTGGTTGGACAGCACCCAGGTGGCGGGGGCGCCGACAGCGCTGTGGAGCCTGGTCGTGGTCTCGATCGAGGACCAGAGCCGATCGGCGTCCCACGCCGCGGCAAGGAAGTCGAAGTTGAACGCCGAGTGCAGCACGTCGGGTCGCAGGTAGCGCGCGAACCGCTCGGCGTCGGGCAGCCAGATCTCGCCGATCAGCGCGCGATCGCCGCCGTACGACTCGGCGATCCGGCGCCAGGACCGGTAGATCTCCTGGAGGTCCTCGCGGTCGATGTACGGGTGGCCGCCGGGACCGTGCGTCGGTTGCAGGTCAGGCAGCTCCGCATCCTTGGCCAGCAGAGCCGCGGAGTCGATACGTACGCCCGACACCCCGCGGTCGAACCAGAAGCGCAGGATCTGCTCGTACTCCTCGCGCACGTCGGGGTGTCCCCAGTTGACGTCGGGCTGGCCGGCAGCGAACAGGTGCAGGTACCACTGCTCCGGTACGCCGTCGGGACCGACGACGCGAGACCACGGTGTGCCGCCGAACTCCGAGATCCAGTTGTTGGGCGGCTCGTCGCCACGACCGTCCCTGAACCAGAATCGCTCACGCTCGGGTGAGCCGGGCCCGGCGGCCAGCGCCTCCTGGAACCAGCGATGGTTGGACGAGATGTGGTTGGGGACGATGTCGATGATCGTGCGGATGCCGTACTCAAGAGCGTCGGTGATGAGTGCCTCGGCCTGGGCGAGTGTGCCGAACATCGGGTCTATCGCGCGGTAGTCCTCGACGTCATATCCGCCGTCGGCCATGGGCGACGGGTACCACGGCGTGAACCAGACGGCGTCGATGCCGAGATCCCGGAGGTAGGGCAGCTTGCTGCGCACGCCGTCGAGGTCTCCGGTCCCGTCGCCGTCAGCATCGGCGAAGCTGCGCGGGTAGACCTGATAGATCGCGGCATCGCGCCACCACTCGGTGGTCGCCCGGCGGGGCGTTGCCAATGTCTCGCTCACGCGTTCCTCACGGTTGGCTGCCTGGGTGAGGCAGGTCACAAATGGTGGAGGGAACGTTACGCAGCGTTAACAGATGATTGCAAGAAATGAACAGATGTAATTAATTGCATGACTTTTCAGAGTCATGACTCCTTCTTGCAAGGGCCGGTGGATCGCCGGACCACCAGCTCGGGCTCGAACAGCAGCTCCTCGACCGCAGGAGTGTCGCCCGAGATCTGGGTCACGAGGAACGACACGGCAGCCTGGCCCATCGCCTCGATCGGCTGGCGGACCGTGGTCAGTGGCGGCTCGGTGCAGCTCATGAATGCCGAGTCGTCGTAGCCCACCACGGACACGTCCTCCGGCACGCCGAGCTGCGAGCGTCGTACGGCCCGCACGGCCCCGAGCGCCAACGGGTCACTCGCACAGATCAGTCCCGTGGCACCGCGGTCGATGAGCTTCTGAGCGGCCGCCTGGCCGCTCTGCAGCGAGTAGAGACCACGTACGACGAGGTCCTCGTCGAGCATCGTGCCGTGGCGTGCGGCGACGGCGTGTGCCGAGGCGAGCTTCCGTTCGGACGGCACGTGGTCGGGCGGGCCCAGGACCAGACCAATTCGCTGGTGTCCCAGTGAATACAGGTGCTCCAGCGACTGCTCCATGGCAATCGCATCGTCGCAGACCACCCGTGGGAACGGAAGGTCGTCGATAGCCGCGTTGATGAGCACGGCCGGCAGGTTGCGCTTGACCAGCCGCTCGTAGTGGCTGTGGTCGGCGTCGGCCTGGCTGTAGAGGCCGCCCGCGAACACGACGCCGGCGACCTGCTGCTCGAGGAGCAGGTCGATGTACGCCGACTCGGGCACGCCGCCGGTCGTCTGCGTGCAGAGGACCGGCGTGAGGCCATGCTGCGCCAGGTTGGCACCGAGCACCTCGGCCAACGCCGGAAAGATCGGGTTCTGCAGCTCCGGCAGCACCAGGCCGACGAGTCGCGCCCGCTCCCCGCGCAGCTTGGTCGGGCGCTCGTAGCCCAGGACGTCCAGCGCGGTGAGCACCGACGACCTCGTGGAGTCCGAGACTCCGGGCTTGTCGTTCAGCACGCGGCTGACGGTTGCCTCGCTCACCCCGGCGCGGGACGCCACCTCAGCCAGTCGTCGTGTCATGGACCCACTCTAGAGCGCGAGGCTGCAAATTGCTGCAAGAACTGTGCAAGAACTTGCGGCTGCGGGCCCATCGCCACCCTCCCTCCACGGACAGAGACGAAGTTCTGCCCAGGGGTCGATGTGCCGGGCCGTCGATCTCACCAGCATTGAGGTCATGAATCGACTCCACGAAGTCCCCGCCGACGCAGACATCGTCACGGTCCGCGGGCTGTCCAAGTCCTACGGCGATCGCGTCGCCGTGGACCACCTCGACCTGGATGTCGCCGCCGGCGAGGTCCTTGGCCTGATCGGTGCGAACGGCGCCGGCAAGACCACCACGGTCGAGTGCATCCAAGGTCTGCGCCGTCCCGACGCGGGAACCGTACGCGTCCTCGGTCTCGATCCCGTCCGCGACGCCGACCGCGTCCGCCAGCTCGTCGGCAGCCAGCTGCAGAGCTCGGCGCTCCCCGACCGGTTGCGGGTCAGTGAGGCCATCGAGCTCTTCTCCACCCGACGTGCGAAGGACGCCGACGGGCTGGTCGAGCGTTTCGGCCTGTCCACCAAGTTGACATCGCACTTCGGCTCGATGAGCGGCGGCGAGCAGCAGCGACTGTTCCTCGTGCTCGCGCTGCTCAACCAGCCGCGGCTCGTCATCCTCGATGAGCTCACCCAGGGACTCGACCCGGCAGCGCGTCGGGAGGTCTGGGCCTCCGTCGCGCAGCTGCGCGACGCCGGCACGACAGTCCTCCTCGTCACGCATGAGCTGGATGAGGCCGAGGTGCTGTGCGACCGCGTCGTTGCCATCCGCTCGGGGCGAGTCCTCGACGCCGGCACGCCCGCCGAGCTCGTGGCACGTCACGCCGGGATCGCCACGACCCGGTTCGGCGTACACACCGCTGACCCTGCGCCGATCGTCCGGGAGCTGCTGGGCGTACGCGGGGTGCATGACGTGACCGCCGCGCCAGGAGGCTCGAGCACGCAGATCACAGTCCGCGGCGAACGGTCGAGCATCGCCCATGTCGGTGCCTGGCTCGCCGATCGCGGCGACATCCCGGCGGACCTGCGAGTCGACGTACCAGACCTCGAAGCCGCCCTGCTGACCCTGCTCGACGGGCCCGACGTCCTTGAGCCTGCAACCTCCGTACTGACAGGAGCACACCGATGACCACCATGACACAGCCCGTTCGCACTCATCGATCGGCGACCCGCCGACTCGTGACCTCGGAGCTCCGGCTGCTGCGACGCGACCCGTTGACCCTGACGTTCGTCCTCGCGTTCCCGATCGTGTCGATGCTGATCATCGGTGGATCGTTCGGCACCGAGGCCGACGAGGCGTTCCCGGTCAACCCCACACACTGGTACGTCGCGTCGTACTTCGCGACCGTGATCGGCGCAACCGGGCTGATCATGCTGCCGGTCCACATCGCGTCCTACCGCGAGCGCGGGGTCCTGCGTCGTCTCTCCGCGTCCGGCTTCCCCCGGTGGTCGTTCGCGCTGGCCCAGCTCGTGATCGGTGTCTCCGCGATCGTGGTGTCCGGAATCCTGCTGCTCGCGGTGGCGGCACCCGTCTACGGCGTACCCGCCGTCGAGGATCCCGCTCGAGTCGCCGCGGGCATCCTGGCCGGCTCGGTTGCCTTCGTCAGCATCGGCATCCTGCTCGGCACGCTGTTGCCGTCGGCGCGTGCAGCCCAGGCGGTCGGCCTGATGCTGTTCTTCCCGTCATTCCTGCTCGGTGTCGGAGGTCCCCCGCCGGCTGTCCTGAGCGACGCGCTGCGATCGATCGCCGACGTCCTGCCGCTCAAGCTCGTCACCGACGCGGTGCGTGAGCCGTGGCTGGGCATCGGCGACGGCACGGGTCCGTTGCTCGTCGTCGTCGCGATCGCCGTTGTTGCGACAGCTCTCGCCGCCCGGCGTACGGCTCTGTGACAATTGCGGCCATGACGGTACGAGCAGGGCGTGTCGCAGCTCCGGCCGCGGTCGCCCTGTTCGTCGTCATCGGGATCATCGGTTCGGAGCAGCGGCTCTCCCTCTCTCTCGTGGCCGGCGCCGTCACGGTGGGCACGTGCATCCTCCTCGTCGCAGCGTCCGTACGAGGCTGGCTGCTGGTCGCTGGCCTCGCAGTGGCCGCGGCCGGCATCACGGTCATCTGCAACGCCAGCTCGTCCAACCTCGGCTGGTTCGGGATGTGCGTGCTGGCCGGTTGGTGTGTTCTGCGCGCATCGACCCTGCACGCGATCGTCCTGGCCGCGGGAATCATCGTCGTCCAGTGCGTCGAGTGGCTCGTCATCAACGACGACGCCGGCGGTGGCGCCTGGGCCGCCGGTACGACCTTCACCGTGATCGTGTGCATCCTGACGCGGCGCCAGGGCGAGCTGATCGACCAGCTCCGCGCCGCCCAGGCCGGCCTCGCCGAGCGATCCCGGGCCGAGGAACGCAATCGGATCGCCGGCGAGATGCACGACGTCATCGGGCACGCGCTCACCGTCTCGCTGCTCCACGTGACGAGCGCACGCCTCGCCCTCGACGAGGATCCCGACGAAGCACGCGCTTCGCTTGCCGAGGCAGAGCGGCTGGGCCAGCAGAGTCTCGCCGAGGTCCGTCAGGCGGTCGGCCTCCTGCGCGCCGACGCAGCGCGTACGACCGCGCCCAAGCCTGATGCGGCACAGGTGCCGGAGCTCATCGAGTCATTCCGCCGGGCCGGACTGGATGTGTCGCTCGAGGTCGAGGGCGACCTCGGGACCTTGACCGCGGCCGCGGGCCTCACGGTCTATCGGATCGTCCAGGAGGCACTCACCAACATCGCACGGCACGCGCCGTCAGCTCGTGGCCTGATCCGGGTGCAGGCCTTGCCGGATCAGACCCGACTCACGATCGAGGACGACGGCGGCGGCAGGGCCGCCGGTGGCGGCGACGGCACCGGCGTCGGCGTCATCAACATGCGTGAGCGGGCCGAGGCGGCCGGAGGACGGCTGCGGGCCGGTCCGACCCGCGTTGGCTGGCAGGTCGAAGCCGTGCTGCCGACCACGCGTCGGGAGGCCGGATGATCCGCGTGCTCCTGGTCGACGACCAGGAGCTGATCAGGGCGGGTCTGCGTGGCATCCTGCGCAGCAGCTTCGGCTTCGAGATCGTCGGCGAGCTCGGCGACGGCACGGACGTGGTCATGAGCGCCGAGGAGCTGCGGCCGGATGTGGTCGTGATGGACGTACGCATGCCCGGCACCGACGGCGTGACCGCGACCCGGCTGCTGCGTGCCGAGGCCGACGCGCCGCCCGTGCTGGTCCTGACCACGTTCGAGGACGACGAGATCCTGGCCGCTGCCCTTCGCGCCGGCGCGGCGGGATTCCTCCTCAAGGGCGTACCCGCCGAAGACCTCCAGCGGGCTGTCCGAACCGTGGCTGAGGGCGGCTCGTGGCTCGATCCTGCGGTCACCGGGCGGGTCCTCACGGCTTATCGCGAGGGCACCGCGTCACTGCCTTCCGGTGCGCTCGACGTCCTGACACCACGCGAGCGCGAGGTGCTCGAGCTGATCGGCAACGGGCTGAGCAACACCGAGATCGCCGAGCGGCTCACGCTGGGCGAAGGGACGATCAAGACACACATCGGTCACGTGTTCGCCAAGCTCCAGCTGCGCGACCGGTCAGCCGCCGTGGTGTTCGCGTTCGATCACGGCCTGGTACGCCCCGGGCCACGCTGAGGGTTCCTCCCCTAGGCTTTTGGGGTGGCCCGCCGATCTCGCACCAAGCGTCCGTTCTCGATCAAGTACGTGCCCGTCGCCACCGACGGCGGGCCCGACCAGGTCCTCACGATCGAGAACCACACCGACGTCTCGGTGCTGCCGACCCTGGCGTTCACGACCCGCGACATCTGGGGCCGTGAGCTGCCCCGCGTGGTGACCCAGACGGTGCACGGCTCGCACCGCGGGGGCCCGCTCCTTCCAGCCGGAGGAACGTTGCGCGACATCCTGCGCTTCGACGGTCCCGGCGCCAGGGACGTACGCGTGGTCGACGTGACCCTTGCCGACGTCGAGGAGATCGAGCACCCCGCCCTCGAGGCCGACATCAAGAGCGTGATGATCGACCTCGAGCAGAAGGCCACCGACGAGCCGGCCGACTTCTGGGGCATCGGCCTGGTCAACCCCAACCCGTTCGGTGTCGCCGTACGCATCTCGCTGCTGGAGTTCGAGGAACGCGAACGCGACTACCCCCGGCAGGTCGTCGACGTGGCGACGCTCGAGGAGGACGTCGACCTCGCCTCGATGTCCAACCACGTCATCTGGCTGCCGGAGGACGTACGCGGGCAGTTCCACGAGGTGAGCCACCACCTGCGGCAGGTCACCTACACGTAAGGTCAGCGCGAGTTGATCGCCCAGTTGAAGCGTGGCGCATCGTGCCCACGCGCCACGGTGACGCGCATCCACAGCGCCATCGTCATCTCGACCGCAGCGGCGGTGTCGATGCCACCGAGGTCGATCATCTGCTCGGCACGCCAGCCCATCAGCGCCAGGAGCTCGCGCGTACGGTCCTTGGCGGCCGCGTCGTCACCGCTGAGGAAGACCACGTGGTCACCGGGCACGATCGACGGATCCGCCATGACGGTGCAGTTCATGGTGTTGAGCGACTTCACGACGTAGAGGTCGGGGAACGCCGCCTGGATGCGCTGACCCAGCGAGTTGTCGGCCGACGCCACCGGCTTGGGGAATCCGCCATCGACGGGCTCGAGCTCGTTGGACACGTCGACCAGTGTCTTGCCGGCGAGCGGCCCGGCACTCTGCAGCGCCGCGATCGAGCTGCTGCCGTTGGTCGCGTTGATCAGCAGATCGGCGTGCGCCGCGGCGTCGGCGAACGATCCCGTGTCCACGCCGAGGGCGGTGAACGGCTCGAGACTGTCGGACCGTGCCGTACGGGCACCGACCATCACGTCGGCGCCCACCTCGGCCAGCCGTGCCGCGAGCGTACGACCGACGATGCCGGTGCCCAGCACGCCGACCGCGGTCATGGCAGGGCGGGGAACCAGAGGGCGATCTCGCGGGCCGCCGACTCCTCGGAGTCGGAGGCGTGCACGAGGTTCTCGCGGTTGGAGAGCGACAAGTCGCCGCGGATCGTGCCGGGTGCGGCCTGACGCCCGTCGGTTGCGCCGTTGAGCAGGCGGACGACGGCGATCGCCTCGTCGCCCTCCAGCACCAGCGAGACGAGCGGACCCGAGATGGCGAACTCACGCAGCGGCGGATACCACGGCTGCTCGGTGTGCTCGGCGTAGTGCGCATCGGCCTGGGCCGCATCGATCGAGCGGTGCTCCATCGCCACGATCGTGAGTCCTTTTGACTCGAAACGGGACAAAACCTCACCCACGAGACCACGTCGTACGGCATCGGGCTTGATCAGGACGAGAGTGCGTTGAGCCATGCTCCACAACCTACTGTGCGGTGGCGTGCACGCGGAGGAGGCACCCGTTCGCTCTGTTGCGTCATCTCGATGGCGGTGGTTAAGTTCGAACCGTCCCTGTGACCCGCGTCACCTCGTGTGGTCCACGTCCGGGCGAAGACTGGTGGAGGTATGACCGTGAGTCGTTTCCGGCGAATGGTGACCGGCGCAGCAGGAGCAGTCCTCGCAGCCAGCGTCCTGACCGCCTGTGGCGGCAGCGGCAGCGGCAAGACCGAGCTCGTCTGGTACACCAACCCCGACTCGGCACCGCCTGCCGGCTTCAAAGGTGCCTTTGGCCAGGCCGGCATCGCCGCGCGATGCAGCACTGATGACTACACCATCACGACGCAACAGCTCCCCGGCGACGCGAGCCAGCAGCGCATCCAGCTCGCCCGACGCCTCGCCGCCGGTGACAAGGGCATCGACCTGATGAGCCTCGACCCGGTGTTCGTGGCCGAGTTCTCCAACGCCGGATTCCTCGCCGACATCCCCGAGGACCAGGCCGCCGACCTCACCGCCGACACCCTGGCGGGTGCGAAGGATGCGGCGAGCTGGGACGGCAAGCTGGTCACCGCTCCCCTGTGGGCCAACACCCAGCTGCTCTGGTACCGCAAGTCTCTCGCCGAGAAGGCCGGGCTCGACATGACCCAGCCCGTCACGTGGGACCAGATCATCGACGCGGCAGCCGACAACGACGCAACGGTCGGCGTACAAGCCAACAAGTACGAGGGCTACTCCGTGTGGATCAACGCCCTGATCCAGGGCGCTGGCGGAGACATCGTCTCCGATGTCGAGAAGGGCGTTGACGCCAAGATCGACGTCAACTCCGCCGCGGGCAAGGCTGCTGCCGGCGTGATCGAGAAGCTTGCCAAGTCCCCGGCGAAGATGCCGGACCTGTCGGTCTCGAACGAGGGCACCGTGCTCGGCCCATTCGCGAGCCCCAAGGGCGGATTCATCGTCAACTGGACGTTCATCTTCTCGCAGTACAAGGCCGACAAGACCGTCTCCAAGGACCTCGGGTTCACCCGCTATCCGCGAACGACGGCCGACCAGCCGTCCCGTCCCCCGCTGGGCGGCATCGACATCGGTGTCAACGACGCGACCTCGCACAAGACGGAGGCGCTCGACGCGCTGACGTGCATCACCTCGGCCGAGAACCAGGCCCAGTACGCCGCCGAGACGGGCAACATGCCGTCGAGCTCGGCCGCGTACGACGACCCGGTCCTGACCAAGGCCTACCCGGCGGACCTGCTCGAGGCATTCCAGAGCAGCATCGAGGATGCCGGGCCACGGCCCATCACGCCCTACTGGAGCGACATCTCCAGCTCGCTGCAGAGCACGTGGCACCCGGCGAGCGCCGTCTCGCCGTCGACACCCGGACGGTCCGCCCGCTTCATCAAGGACGTCCTCGACGGATCAAAGCTCCTGTGAACGAGAGGAATCGCGCATGACCGCGACAGCCACCGCCACCACGGAGCGCTCCGCGGCCGAGAACCGTCTCGGTCGACAGCTCGTCCTGCCTGCCGTCATCCTGATGCTCGTCGTCACGGCGTACCCGATGTTGCGGGCGCTCTACCTGTCGCTGTTCCGCTACCGCCTGACCACCCCTGACGATCGCGAGTTCGTGGGACTGTCCAACTACCTGACGGTGCTGAGCGACGGCCTGTTCTGGCGCGACATGTGGAACACCGTGCTGATCATGATCGTGACGGTCGGTGTCGAGCTGGTGATCGGCTTCGCCTTCGCCATGGTGATGCACCGGATCGTCTTTGCCCGCGGCGCGATCCGTACGTCGATCCTGATCCCGTACGGCATCATCACGGTCGTCTCGGCGTTCGCCTGGCAGTTCACGTTCAGCCTCAACAACGGCTACGTCAACAGCTGGTTCGGCTGGTTGCCGGGTATCGCCGCCGACACCAACTGGTTCGGCGAGCACTGGACGGCGATGTTCGCGATCATGGTCAGCGAGATCTGGAAGACGACGCCGTTCATGGCTCTCCTCCTGCTCGCCGGGTTGTCCCAGGTGTCGGAGGACATGCTCGAGGCCGCCAAGGTCGACGGCGCCACCTGGTGGCAGCGGCTCTACAAGGTCATCCTGCCCAACATGCGCGCCGCCATCATGGTCGCCGTGCTGTTCCGCGCTCTCGACGCGTTCCGCATCTTCGACAACATCTTCGTGATGACCAAGGGCGCCCAGAACACCGAGTCGTCGTCGTTCCTGACCTACCGCCAGGTCATCGAGCAGTTCCAGCTCGGCATGGGCTCGGCCCTGTCCGTCCTGCTGTTCCTGTCGGTACTGCTGCTGGCCTGGGTCATCGTCAAGCTGTTCCGCGTCGATCTTGCCCAAGCCCGAGGGGAGGCCTGACATGGACCGCACGAAGATCGGGACCGGCGCCGGGTTCGTCGTGATCCTGGTGTGGTGCCTGCTGCCCATCGCCTGGATCCTGTCGCTGTCGTTCAAGCCGGTGGCAGAGACCACGACCGGCAGCCCGCAGTTCCTGCCCAAGGACTGGACGCTCCAGAACTACAAGGACGTCGTGCAGAACGACGACTTCACCCGAGCGTTGCTCAACTCCGCGGGAATCTCGCTGATCGCGACGCTCCTCGCGGTGATCTTCGCGACCCTCGCGGCTTACGCCATCGCGCGCCTGGAGTTCCGCGGCAAGCGCCTGGTGCTCTCGCTGGCACTGGCGATCGCGATGTTCCCGGTGGTCTCGCTCGTCGGCCCGTTGTTCGACCTGTGGCGCACGCTCCACCTGTTCAACACCTGGCCGGGACTGATCATCCCCTACATGTCGTTCACCTTGCCGCTGGCCATCTGGACCCTCTCGGCTTTCTTCCGGGAGATCCCATGGGAGATGGAGCAGGCCGCACAGGTCGATGGGGCCACGTCCTGGCAGGCGTTCCGCAAGGTCATCGTGCCGCTGGCGGCCCCGGGCGTGTTCACGGCGGCGATCCTGACGTTCTTCTTCGCGTGGAACGAGTTCGTCCTCGCGATATCGCTGACCTCCACGACGGGAGCCCGTACGGTGCCCGCCCAGCTGTCGTTCTTCGTCGGCTCGGACCAGTTCAATCCGCCCTACTCCCAGCTCGCCACAGCCTCGGTGGTCGTGACGGTCCCGATCGTTCTCCTCGTCCTGTTCTTCCAGCGCAAGATCGTCGCCGGCCTGACCGCCGGCGCAGTGAAGGGTTGATCCATGGCAGCCATCGAGATGAAGCACATCGTCAAGAAGTACGGTGACGGCTTTCCCGCCGTCAACGACGTCAGCATCGACGTCGCCGACGGGGAGTTCATGATCCTGGTCGGCCCCTCCGGATGCGGCAAGTCGACGCTGTTGCGGATGATCGTGGGCCTGGAGGACATCACTTCGGGCGACATGATCATCGGCGGCGAGCGCGTCAACGACCTCGCACCGCGTGACCGCAACCTCTCGATGGTGTTCCAGAACTACGCGCTCTACCCCCACCTCACGGTCTACGAGAACATCGCGTTCCCGCTGCGACTGGCCAAACGTCCCGAGAAGGAGATCGACGAGAAGGTGCGCGAGGCGAGCAAGACGCTCGACCTCGACGAGCACCTCGAACGCAAGCCCGCCAACCTCTCGGGCGGCCAGCGCCAGCGCGTCGCCATGGGCCGCGCCATCGTGCGCGAGGCGAAGGCCTTCCTGTTCGACGAACCGTTGTCCAACCTCGATGCCAAGCTCCGCGGCCAGATGCGCACCGAGATCGCGCGCCTCCAGAAGCGCCTCGGCATCACCACGGTCTACGTCACGCACGACCAGACCGAGGCCATGACGCTGGGCGACCGGGTCGCCGTGATGAAGCGCGGCGTCCTGCAGCAGCTCGCGACACCGCGTGAGCTGTACGAGCAGCCCGCCAACCTCTTCGTCGCGGGCTTCATCGGCTCTCCCCCGATGAACTTCCTGCCCGCCACGGTCGAGGGCAATCAGGTCACGCTGCCGTTCGGTACGTTCCCGATCCCACAGGCCAAGGCGGAGAAGGCCGCCGGCAAGGGACTCCTGATGGCCGGCATCAGGCCCGAGCACTTCGAGGACGTGTCGGTTCTCGATGACAGCAGGGTCGACTCGACGCGTACCTTCCCGGCGCACATCGACGTACGCGAGTGGCTGGGCGACCAGCAGTACGCGTACGTCCCCTACGAGGCCGAGGCGAAAGTCCAGGACCAGCTCAAGGAGCTCGCGCGTGAGATCGACAGCGACTCGCTGCGCACACAGCTCGTCGTGTCCCTGGACTCCGAGAGCAAGGTCAAGGAGGACGACGAGGCGACATTGTTCATCGACACCGACAAGATGCACCTGTTCGACCCGGCCACCGGCGACAACCTCACCGTCGGCCTCTGAGGAGTCCGGGTCCGCCAGGGAGGCCGTCCACGGCCGACCGTGAGCGAAGCGGGGCGACCCACCGTTCCGCGCTCGCGCGAGCACTCGTCCTCACGACGCTTCGCCGCGTGGCGGCTTCGCCGCGGGACGCTCACGCTTCGCGAGCGCACCTCAA
This sequence comes from Aeromicrobium panaciterrae, assembly GCF_039537165.1. GTDB lineage: Bacteria > Actinomycetota > Actinomycetes > Propionibacteriales > Nocardioidaceae > Aeromicrobium > Aeromicrobium panaciterrae. Next base: position 152,407 of record NZ_BAAAZZ010000002.1, read on the forward strand.
GGTGCGCGCGCGGAGCGCACTCACTTTCGGCGCTTGCCCTTCTTGACGGCCGCCATGACTTCGGCGTTCCATTCGTGCTCGCGGATCAGCCGGTAGCGCTCACACGCGACGCGCAGGTAGGCCTCGGCGGGTCGCTCGTCGCCACCGCGTACGCCGGCCTCCTCGATCATCTCGACGACCGGCTTGAACTCCTCGGCGTACCACCGTCTCGCCATCGTGTCGGGGTCCATGTAGGCACCCTCGGCCTGCATCGTCCGGGTCGCCCAGGCCTCCACCGCCTCGGCGATCTCGCCGTAGTCGGCGGGATCGTCGACCGCGACCGCCGCTCGGGCCTCACCCGTGAACGGGACGCGCTGCAGCATGAGGCGCCGCCAGAACTTCAGCTCGAGGTCGCGGCGCGCGTCAATGCCGACAGGCGTCAAGAACGTCTCGATCGCGGTCACCCGTGCCTCGATCAGCTTCACACCCAGGCTCCGGGCGACCGAGACACGGTGGTGCCCGTCGCGTACGAAGTAGTAGTCGCCGATCTGGTAGACGTCGATGGGCGGGATGACCTCGCCGGTCCTGGTGGCGCGGGCAAGCCGCTCCCACCGTTGTCGGTTGACCGCTGAAGTGGGACGGAAGCGCCGGTCGAAGTCGCGCACCTTGTCGACCGAGCCGACAATCGCGTCGAGCGGGATCACCTTGGTGCCGACGTAGTTCTCGGCCTTGCGACCCAGCGCCCCGACGACCTCGTCGAACGACATCGACTGCACGACGTCCTCGACATCGTTGCGGAGCCGGGCAGCGAGACTCGACAACACCTGGTGCCGACGCGCCTTCATGAAGTCGCTCTCGGCATCCACCCGCGGCGATCCTGAGCTGCTGGCCATCACGTTCTCCGTCCTGCATGTGCGACCGCGGGTTGCGGCTCGATCTCGAGCACCTGCCAGGGGATCACGTTGCGGATCGTCGTCACGCCCAGCTGTCGGTCGGGCTTGTGCATCCCGTACGGGTGGATGTGTCCGTGCAGGTGCCAGGTGGGGCGCAGCGCCTCGATCACCTCGTGCAGCGCCTCGATGCCGACATGCGAGGGATCAGGCTCGTCACCCAGGCCGAGCGGCGGCGCGTGGGTCAGAAGTATGTCGATCGGTGGTCCAGCGACCTTGATGAGCCGCCTGGCCCGCTGGTCGTACTCCTTCTGCGTGTACTGGTGGTGCCCGTCGTTGTAGCGCACACAACCACCCAGCCCCGCGATCCGGAGACCTGCAATGCCGACGACCTGATCGTCGACGCTGACCATGCCGCGCGGCGCGGCACCCGGACGGATCTCGGGGTCGTGGTTGCCCGGCACGTACGCGCCCGGCACCCCGAGCACGGACATGATCGACTCGAGGTAATCCCAGGGGAGGTCGCCTGCCGCAACGACCAGGTCGACCTGCAGATCCTGGACCCGCGACTGCACCGCGGGTACCTCTTCGTCGGCCACTGCCAGTACGCGGACCATCTCACGACACTAACCCGCCATCAGCCGGATGACACGCCCTCAGGAGCCGCCGGACTCAGCTTCTGCCTCGGCGGCCCATCGCGCCTTGTCGGCCTCGATCTTGCGACCGAGGAAGTACGCGCCGAACCACAAGGCGGCGAACATCACACCCACGAAGAACATCACCGGCACCAGGAAGCCCAGGCAGATCGCGCCGACCTGGATCAGGTGGCCGAGGACGTACGCCTCCGGACGCCTAAGGGCCCCTGCGGTCAGCAGGCAGAGCGCGGCGAGGCCGAGGCCCAGGGACAGCGCCAACGGCGTTGAGACGTCCTCGACCGAGATCATCACGGGTACGGCCAGGGCAAGGATGATCGCCTCGAGCGACAGCATCGCCGCGCACATGCCCCTCATGAGTCGCTCCCGCTCCGGCGCCTCATGCCGGACCACCACCGAGGAGCACGCGCGCCTCGCCGACCGTGATCACCGAACCCGTGACGAGCACGCCACCGCTGCCGATCGCATCGTCGTGACCCTCGGCTGCGTCCGCCATGAGGACGGCGCGCTCGATGGCGTCGTCGAGACGGGTGACGACCGTGACGCGTTCGGCGCCGAACATGTCCTCGGCGACCTCGGCGAGGTCATGCGCACTCATCGAGCGCGGCGTGCTGTTCTGCGTGCAGATGATCTCGGCCATCACCGGTTCGAAGATCCGCAGCATCTCCTCGACATCCTTGTCGGCCATGACACCGACGACCCCGATCAGCGGGCTGAACGTGAACGCGTCCTGCACGGCCTCGACCGTGGCGCGGGCACCGTGCGGGTTGTGCGCGGCGTCGAGCAGCACGGTGGGGCTGCGTCGTACGACCTCCAGCCGCCCGGGCGACGTGACCTGCGCGAACGCCTCGCGAACCAGTTCCTCGTCGAGCTGCTTGCTGCCGGTGAACGCCTCGACGGCCGCCAACGCGTAGGACGCGTTGTGGGCCTGGTGGGCGCCGTGCAGCGGCAGGAATATCTCGGAGTACTGCGCGCTGAGACCCTGCAGAGAGATCTGCTGGCCGCCAAGAGCCGTGGCACGGCTGGTGACACCGAAGTCGGTGCCCTCGTGCAACGCGATCGAACCGACGTCGAGCACGCGGCGCATCAGCACGTCGAGCACGTCTTGCTCCTGCTCGGCGATCACGGCGTGCGATCCGGGCTTGATGATGCCGGCCTTCTCGACCGCGATGATCTCGGGCCGGTCACCGAGGTAGCTGGCATGGTCGACGCCGATCGGAGTCACGACCGCCACCTGGCCGTCGGCAACGTTGGTGGCATCCCACGAGCCACCCATCCCGACCTCGATCACGGCAGCATCGACCGGTGCGTCCGCGAACGCGGCAAACGCCATCGCGGTCATCATCTCGAAGTAGGACAGCGGATGGGTCGACGAGTCGTCGACGATCTGCGCATAGGCCGCCACGTCGGCGAACGCGTCGACGAACAGCTGCTCCGAGAGCGGCTCGCCGTCGAGCACGATGCGCTCGGTCATCGACTGCAGGTGAGGGCTGGTGAACCGGCCCGTACGCAGGTCGAGCGCGCGGAGCAGCGTGTCGATCATGCGGCTCGTCGAGGTCTTGCCGTTGGTGCCGGTCAGGTGGATGACCGGATAGGCGTGCTCGGGGTCTCCCAGCAGCCTGCAGAGGGCGGCGATGCGGTCGAGGGAGGGCTGGAGGCGGGTCTCGGGCCAGCGGCCGAGGAGGGCCCGTTCGACCTCGGCGTACGTGGGTGTCATTGGTCCCAAGTATCGCATCGCTCAGGGACGCTCTCAGGGTCGACACCTATGGCGAATCTGTCAGTCAGTTCCGGCATGATGTGATCACCGCACCCCACACCGTTTCCGTTCGTCCTGAGGAGAACTCTCACATGAACCGCAGCATCGCTGGTTGGGTCACCCACCACTGGACCAAATGGGTCATTCTGGTCCTCTCGCTCATCCTCATGATGGGCATGGGCATGCTGGGCAGCAAGCTCACGAGCGTCCAGGAGAACGACATCAGCTCGTGGCTCCCCGGAGACGCCGAGTCCACCAAGGTGATCGACAAGGCGTCGGAGTTCTCCGACCCGGACGCGATCCCCGCGGTCGTCCTGTACGTCAACGACTCCGGAATCACGCCCGACGACGTCGCCAAGGCAACCGCCGACGCTGCGGAGTTCAAGGAGGTCGACTCGGTCACCGAGGTCAGCCCCCCGATCCCGTCAGAGGACGGCAAGGCCCTGCAGGTCATTCCAACCATCTCGATGGGCTCCGACGGGTGGGACAAGCTTCCCGGCCTCGTCGACGACATCAAGGGCATCGCCACGAAGGACGCCGGCGACCTCAAGGTCAGTCTCGCCGGACCTGCCGCCCTCGGCGCAGACCAGGCAGAGGCGTTCTCCGGCATCGATGGCGTTCTGCTGCTCTCCGCACTCGCGATCGTCTTCGTCATCCTGTTGATCACCTATCGCAGCCTCCAGCTCGCCATCTTGTTCCTGCTCTGTGGTGGCGCAGCGGTCGGCGTCGCGCAGGGCGTCGTCTACCTGCTCGCCAAGTACGCCGATCTCACGGTCAACGGTCAGAGTGCGGGCATCCTGAGCGTGCTGGTGCTGGGCGCGGGCGTGGACTACGCGCTCCTGCTGGTGGCTCGCTACCGCGAGGAGCTGCACAACTACGAGGACCGCCACGAAGCCATGGCGCACGCGCTGCACCGCGCGGCGCCGGCCATCCTTGCGAGCGGTGCCACCGTCATCATCGGCCTGCTGTGCCTGATGTTCGCCCAGATGAACTCCACCGCTGGCCTCGGACCGGTCGGTGCTGCAGGCATCGCCTGCGCCCTGTTGGTCATGATGGTGACGCTGCCTGCGTTGCTGGTGATCGTCGGTCGCTGGATCTTCTGGCCGTTCGTTCCCCGGTTCGGCGACCCGATCAAGTCCGAGAAGGGCTTCTGGGCCAAGGTCGGCCAGCGCATCGCCAAGGCCCCGCGGGCCGTCTGGGTGACCACGACGCTCATCCTGATCGCACTCGGCCTCGGCATCACCCAGCTCGGTGCCAACGGCATGAGCAACGAGGACAGCTTCACCAAGGAGCAGCCGTCCGTCGTCGCCGAGAAGAAGCTCGCCGAGCACTTCCCCGGCGGTGCGGGCAGCCCGGTCGCGGTCGTCAGCAACACCCAGCAGGCCAACGAGGTCAAGGAAGCGCTGTCGGGCGTCAAGGGTCTCGATCCGGCTTCGGTGGCCGAGAAGGGCGCCGGCGGCGGCACCACGTACTTCGAGGCGACACTGACGTCTGCCCCTGACTCCACCGAGGCATTCGACACGATCGATCGGGCACGCGACGCCGTGCACGACATCGCCGGTGCCGACGCGCTGGTCGGTGGCAACACCGCGGTCAACAAGGATGTCCAGGAGGCCTCGGCAGCCGACAATCTGCTGATCATCCCGATCATCCTCGTCGTCGTGCTCCTCGTCCTGGGGGTCCTGCTGCGTGCGATCGCTGCACCGTTGATCCTGCTGCTCACCGTGGTCGTGTCCTTCGCGGCCGCCCTGGGCATCAGTGGTCTGGTGTTCAAGTACGTCTTCGGGTTCGAAGGTGCCGACTCCTCGTTCCCGTTGTTCGTGTTCGTGTTCCTCGTGGCGCTCGGCATCGACTACAACATCTTCCTGATGACGCGCGTCCGCGAAGAAGCGCTCAAGCTCGGTACGCGACGAGGCGCGCTGGTCGGCCTCGCAGCCACCGGAGGGGTCATCACGTCTGCCGGCTTCGTGCTCGCGGGCACGTTCGCAGCGCTCGCAACGCTGCCGATCGTGTTCATGGCCGAGCTCGGCTTCGCGGTTGCCGTCGGCGTGCTGCTCGACACGATCATCGTGCGATCGGTGCTGGTGACGGCGCTCAACCTCGACATCGGCAAGAAGATCTGGTGGCCGAGCAGGCTCGCCCACAAGGACGATGTTCCCGAGGGACCAGCCGGCGACGACGTGATCGAGTCCAAGGTCTCGGTCTAGCGCGAGCTGAGCGTCGCGGGTCACCCACGTGGCCCGCGACGCTCCCACGTAAACTCGACTGTCGTGACCTCGGATTTGAGAAAGACACAGTCCTCGCCGTTGGGTGTTCCCGAGAAGCCCGTCCTCGAAGGCCTGGAAGCGACCTGGACGGCTCGTTGGGCCGAGCAGGGCACCTACACGTTCGATCGCAGCAAGACCCGCGACGAGGTCTTCTCGATCGACACTCCCCCGCCGACCGTCTCGGGCTCGCTGCACGTCGGCCACGTGTTCTCCTACACGCACACCGACGTGATCGCTCGCTACCAGCGCATGCGCGGCAAGGAAGTGTTCTACCCCATGGGGTGGGACGACAACGGCCTGCCGACCGAACGTCGCGTCCAGAACTACTTCGGCGTCCGCTGCGACCCGTCGCTCCCCTACGAGCCCGACTACACGCCACCCGCCGAGCCGGATCCGAAGCGTCAGGTGCCCGTCAGCCGGCAGAACTTCATCGAGCTGTGCAACCAGCTCGTGATCGAGGACGAAAAGGTCTTCGAGCAGCTGTGGCGCACGCTCGGCCTGAGCGTCGACTGGAAGCAGACCTACACCACGATCGGCGACGAGTCGCGAACCGTCGCGCAGCGCGCGTTCCTGCGCAACCTCGCCCGCGGCGAGGCCTACCAGCAGGACGCACCCACGCTCTGGGACGTCACCGACCAGACGGCGGTCGCCCAGGCTGAGCTCGAGGCGCGCGAATACCCCGGCGCCTACCATCGCGTGTCGTTCCACGCAGCTGATGGACCGGTCTACATCGAGACCACCCGCCCCGAGCTGCTCGCCGCCTGCGTGGCCCTGATCGCCCACCCCGACGACGAGCGCTACCAGGGGCTGTTCGGCACGACCGTCGTCTCCCCGCTCTACAGCGTCGAGATTCCCGTCGTCGCCCATCCCGCCGCCGAGATGGACAAGGGTGCCGGCATCGCGATGTGCTGCACGTTCGGTGACCTCACCGACGTCATCTGGTGGCGTGAGCTGCAGCTGCCCAACCGTACGATCATCGGCCGCGATGGCCGCATCCTCGCCGACGCTGGTGACTGGATCACGTGCCAGCTGGGCAAGGAGCGCTACGCCGAGATTGTCGGCAAGACGACGTTCACCGCCCGTGAGCTGACCGTCGCGGCCCTGCGCGAGACGGGTGACCTCGACGGCGAGCCCAAGCCGACGCAGCGCATGGCCAACTTCTACGAGCGTGGCGACAAGCCGCTCGAGATCGTGTCGACCCGCCAGTGGTACATCACCAACGGCGGCCGCGACGCCGACCTCCGCCGTGCCCTCGTGGCCCGCGGCGACGAGATCAACTGGGTGCCGAAGTACATGCAGTCGCGCCTGACCAACTGGATCGACGGCCTCAACGGCGACTGGCTCGTCTCACGCCAACGGTTCTTCGGCGTCGCGTTCCCGGTCTGGTACCGCCTGGACGCCCATGGTGAGCCCGACTACGACGCACCGATCCTCGCCGATGAGGCCTCGTTGCCGGTCGACCCTGCTGCCCAGGCACCGCCGGGGTTCGATGAGTCGCAGCGCGGTGAGCCGGGCGGCTTCATCGCCGACCCCGACGTGCTCGACACCTGGGCCACGTCCTCGCTCTCACCGCAGATCGCGTGCGGGTGGGAGCGCGACAACGACCTGTTCGAACGCACCTTCCCGATGGACATGCGCCCGCAGGCCCACGACATCATCCGCACCTGGCTGTTCTCGACTGTCGTCCGCTCACACCTCGAGCACGGTGTCGCGCCGTGGCGCAATGCCGCGATCTCCGGCTTCGTCGTCGACCCCGACCGCAAGAAGATGAGCAAGTCCAAGGGCAACGTCGTCGTCCCCGACGAGATCCTCGACAAGTACGGCGCCGACGCCGTTCGCTGGCGCGCCGCCGGTGCCCGGCCCGGCACCGACTCACCGTTCGACGAGACCCAGATGAAAGTCGGCCGCCGTCTCGCGATGAAGGTCCTCAACGCCAGCAAGTTCGTCCTGGCGCCCGTCGACCAGTACGGTCTCGGCGCCGACGCCGCCTACCTCGACGCCTCACTGGTGACCGAGCCGCTCGACCGGGCCATGCTCCAGCGGCTCCGCCTCGTGGTCGACGAGGCAACCGCACGCTTCGACGAGATGGACTACGCCACCGCGCTCGAGGTCACCGAGAAGTTCTTCTGGGAGTTCTGCGACGACTACCTCGAGCTGGTCAAGGAACGCTCACGCGGCGACGACACCGGCGGCAGGTCCGCCAAGGCGGCCTTCGTGCTCGCGCTGTCGGTCCAGCTGCGCCTGCTCGCACCTTTCCTGCCCTACGTCACCGAAGAGGTGTGGTCGTGGTGGCAGGAGGGCTCGATCCACCGCTCGCGCTGGCCGGTCAACGACACCGACCTGGCCACTGCAGCCCACGATCCGGCCCTGCTGGCATCCGCGGCGACGGTCCTGGCCGCGATCCGCGGTGCCAAGTCGACCGCCAAGGTCAGCCAGAAGACCGAGGCGACCGCCGTGGTCGTCCGCGGACCGCAGGAGCAGCTCGACGCGCTCGACGCGGCACTGGACGACGTGAAGGCCGCCGGCAAGGTGACCGGCGAGCTGACGGTCACCAGCGAGGCGCTGGAGCACCTCGCAGTCGACGTGACCCTCGCGGAGTGAGACCTGCCTCAGTGGCTCGTGGTCCAGCGTTCGCTCTGGGTGAGCCTGAACAGGTAGACGAGCGCAGGTAGCACGACCACCGCGGCGAGTCCCACGACGACCAGCAGTCCAGCGAGTGTTGCGTCGGCGCCGGCAGCGTCGTCGATCTTGACCTCGTCGACCAGCATCCAGGGATACTGCGCCACGCCCCAACCGAGCACGACCGCGGCCACGGCGGCGACCGCCGTCACCCGGGCGGCGGGATAACGCCGACGGACCAGCAGCACGAGCGTGGCGAGGCCCGCCAGCGCGGACACCACGATCACCGGCATCGCAGGTCCCAGCAACCGGTCGCTGAGTGTCGGTGCGTCGTGCTTGATCGGGATCAGGGCGGCAAGCACCACGGCGCCCGTCACGATGCCGACGCCGAGCGTGCGGATCCGCAATGTCTCGCTCAGCTGCCGTTGGTCGGCGCGGAGGGCATCTGCGGTGAGGAAGACCCCGGCGAGGAACGCGCACGTACCGACCGCGATGACTCCCCCGAGCATCGACGTGGGGTGGAGCCATGAGCTGAGCTGGTCGCCGTTGCCCTCCGCCGGCACGCGACCCGACGCGACAGCCCCGGCAGCAGCACCGAGGAAGAACGGTGTGATGAGGGATGATCCCGCGAAGACGATCCCGAACAGGCGGGCCTGCGCCAGGGTTGCGGAGTACTTGCGAAACGCAAAGCTCGCGCCGCGCAGGACGATGCCGACAAGCGCGAGGGCCAGCGGAAGCGTCAGGGTAGTCGTCGCCGCGGCGAACGTCTCGGGGAATCCCGTCCACCAGATCACGAGCACGTAGATGAGCCAGACGTGATTGGCCTCCCACACCGGCCCGATGCTGTGGTCGATCAGGGCGCGCAGCTCCCCGCCGCGCTCGGAGCCACCCGCGGTCAGGTCGAAGAAGCCTGATCCGAAGTCGGCGCCACCGAACAACGCGTATGCCAAGATGCCGGCGAACATTGCCACGGCCACGAGGACGGCGAGGCTCATCGGGAGGCCCCGTCGATCGTCGCCGTCTGCGGGCCATAGGGACTGGGCAGGTCCTCCCGGCCGTCTCGCCATCGCCGAGCCATCGAGCGCAGGACGATCAAGGCGCCGATCGTCATGCCGACGTAGATCACGACGGCGATCGCATAGCTCCACCACAGACCCTCGCTGTGGCTGGCCGCGTCGGTGGTGCGCAGGATCTGCCACACGGTCCACGGCTGGCGTCCGACCTCGGTCGCGATCCAGCCGCACTCCATCGCGATGACCGCCAGAGGTCCGGCCACCACGGCGCCCCGCAGGAACCAACGCCGCGGCAACAGGTCATGCCCACGCCAGCGCGCGAGCCAGAAGAGCACGACCACGATGGCGAGGAGCGTCCCGAGGCCGACCATCGACTGGAACGCCAGGTGCGTGATGTTGACCGGTGGCCGGTCCGCCGCCGGGATCGTGTCGAGCCCCGGTACGGGCTTGTCGAACGAGTTGCGGGCGATCAGGGAGCCGATCTTCGGGATGTCGAGTGCACCGTGCACCTTGCCATCGATCAGCACGCCGCCCAGGCGCAACGGCGCCGGTTGCTCGGTCGTCGTCGCCAGCTCGAACGCGGCGAGCTTCGACGGCTGGGTGTCCCCGACGCGAAGACCCAGGATGTGGCCGATGAACGGCTGCACGACGGCCGCCACCGTCGCGAACACGAACGGCACCGTGAAGCCGAGACGGTGATGGGCGTCAACCCGACCCTTGAGCATGCCGGCTGCGTAGACACCCGCCACGACGAAGCCGACCACCATGAACGCGGCGAACCACATGTGCGCGAACTGCAGCCAGACCCCGTCGTTGAACATGGCCCGCCAGGGGTTGACGTCCGTGACCTCGCCGTCGACCAGGGTGAATCCGGTCGGGTTGTTCATCCAGGCGTTGACCGAGATGACGCAGAACGTACCGACGACCCCGGCCGCTGCCATCGGGATGAGCATCGCGAGGTGGCGCCGCGGTGGCATGCGGTTCCAGCCGTAGAGATAGATGCCCAGGAAGATCGCCTCGACGAAGAACGACAGGCCCTCGAACGCGAACGGCAGACCGAGCACGTCACCGAACGTGCCCATCAACCCCGGCCAGAGGATGCCCATCTCGAAGCTCAGCACGGTGCCCGAGACCGCGCCGATGGCAAACAGCACGGCCGAGACCTTCGACCAGCGCCTGGCCAGGCCGAGCGCGACCGGATCGTCGCGGACGATGCCTCGGCGATGGACCACGTAGATCATGGCGGGGAACGCGACTCCGAAGCAGGCCAGGATGATGTGCCAGCCGAGCGAGAGGGCCATCTGCTCGCGAGCCGGGAGCAGACCGGGAGGTACGTCACCCGATGCCAGGACGTGGTGTGCGACTCCGACGAAGTCCATGATTTCAGCCTACGACGAAGTAGCTGCCTGCAGCCGTGGCGGAGATGTGAGAAGAATCGACCGACGAATGTGTCACATTTCGAGGGGTCAGAGCGTCTCGAAGGTGATGCCGGCCTTCTGCAGTCGGGCGATGAGCACGTCGCCCATCGCCACCGCCGTGGTCGTCTGTCCGGAGACCTTCGGGAGGTCGTCGAACGCCAAGCACATCGCCGCCTCGCCGAGCATCTTGGACGTCTCGGTGTAGCCGGGATCGCCGCCGCTGACCTGGGTCGTGACGGTCTTGCCGCCACCCTCGCCGATCAGCTTCAGCTTGAACCAGGAGGAGGCGCGCTTGGCCTCGTCCGGCCCGTCTCCGGGGTCCTTGAGCTTGAGGAGCAGGTTGCGGGTCAGGCTGAGCTGCGATCCGGCGAGCAGCACGCCGCCGCCCACGACGGTGCCGACCATCATCGGCAGGCGCTTGAACTGGGCGAAGTGCGAGTAGGTGAACTCCGGGCCATAACGCTCCAGTGCCCGTGCCGAGCGCAGCACGATCTGGGGGTCGATGGTCGGCAGCGGCAGCGCCCAGCCGTTGCCGTCGGCGCCACGGCCGATCTTTCCAGATCCCTTGATGCGGCGACCCGACGGCCGACCCTCGGACTTCTTGCGCTCGGCGGCCGTCCTGCCCGCCTGGCGCACGCGGGAGAACGCGCCGATCGCGGAGTGGTAGGTGCCACCGGACGGACCGCCACCGGCCCGGATGTAACCCTTGACCGAGATCGGAACCCCTTCGGGCAGCTGCTCGACGGTGTAGAGCACCCCGAGGTCGTACGGGATCGAGTCGAAGCCGCAGGCGTGGACGATCCGCGCTCCGCTGGCCACGGCGGTCTCGTGGTACTTGAGCCACATCGAGTCGACGAACTCCGGCTCGCCGGTGAGGTCGGCGTACGCGATGCCGGCCTCGGCGCACGCCCTGACGGCTGCCTCGCCGTGCTTGATGTAGGGCCCGACGGTCGTGACCAGGACGCGGGTCTGTGCCGCCAGCGCCGCCATCGAGAGCTCGTCGTCGACGTCGGCCTCGACGATGTGCGGGCGGATGCCGCCATTGCCCTCGATACGCTCCGCGACAGCCTTGAGCTTGTCGGGGTTGCGACCCGCGATGACCCAGCTGGAGCCGGTCGGAAGGTGCTCACCGAGGTAGTCGGCGGTCAGGGAGCCCGTGAACCCGGTCGCCCCCAACAGTGCAAGGTCGGCGATGGCCACTGGCGTGTCCCTTCAAACTGTCGTGCTTAAGAAGCCTTCTTGGCCACTTCGTCGTGGGTGAGGATCGTCGGTCCGGCGGCGCCCGCCACGGTCTCGGCGGTGACCACGACCTTGGCCACGTCGTCGCGGCTCGGGATCTCGTACATCACGGGCTCGAGGACGGCCTCGATGATCGAGCGCAGGCCACGAGCGCCCGTGCCGCGGGTCAGCGCGAGGTCGGCCATCGCCTCGCAGGCGTCATTGCTGAACTCGAGCTCGACCCCGTCGATCTCGAACAACCGGACGTACTGCTTGGTCAACGCGTTGCGCGGGGTCGTGAGGATCGCGACGAGCGCGGCCTTGTCGAGGTTGTCGACCGCTGCGATGACGGGGAGACGACCGATGAACTCGGGGATCAGGCCGAACTTGAGAAGATCCTCCGGCAGCACCTTGGAGTAGAGCTTGTGCGGCTCGTCCTTGAGCTTGGCGACCTCGGCCTGGCCGGTGTTGAAGCCGAGGCTCATCTTGCCGCTGCGCTGCTCGATGATCTGGTCGAGACCCGCGAATGCTCCGCCGACGATGAACAACACGTTGGTCGTGTCGATCTGGATGAACTCCTGGTGCGGGTGCTTGCGGCCACCCTGCGGCGGGACGGAGGCGGTGGTGCCCTCGAGAATCTTGAGGAGTGCCTGTTGCACGCCCTCGCCCGACACGTCGCGGGTGATCGAAGGGTTCTCGCTCTTGCGCGAGATCTTGTCGACCTCGTCGATGTAGATGATCCCGGTCTCGGCCTTCTTGACGTCGTAGTCGGCAGCCTGGATCAGCTTGAGCAGGATGTTTTCGACGTCCTCGCCGACATAGCCGGCTTCGGTGAGCGCGGTCGCATCGGCGATCGCGAACGGGACGTTGAGCATGCGGGCGAGCGTCTGGGCGAGATAGGTCTTGCCGCAGCCGGTCGGGCCGACCAGCAGGATGTTGGACTTGGCCAGCTCGACCTGGTCTTCCTTGTTGCGGCTGCTTGAGGCCTGCGACTGGACTCTCTTGTAGTGGTTGTAGACCGCGACGGCTAGGGACTTCTTGGCGCCGTCCTGGCCGATCACGTAGCCGTTGAGGAAGTCGTAGATCTCTTGCGGCTTCGGCAGCTCGCCGAGGCTGAGCTCGGCGCCTTCGGCGAGCTCCTCCTCGATGATCTCGTTGCACAGATCGATGCACTCGTCACAGATGTAGACACCCGGACCAGCAATGAGCTTCTTGACCTGCTTCTGGCTCTTGCCGCAGAAAGAGCACTTCAGCAGATCGGCGGTCTCACCAATGCGTGCCACGTGAAGAGTCCTCTCGATCGCGCAATTCGTCCCGAGACGTCGACGGCGTCAAATTCACCCTAGCGGCGAAAACCCGCATCGTCTCGGTCATCCGTTCTGTCGGCCTCTCGCATGTCGCGTGCCGGGCGCCCGAAAGGAGCGCCCGTCACGTGTCAGGGAACCGGAACCTTGAGGGTCTCGAGGACCTCGTCGACGAGTCCGTACTCGACGGCCTGCTGCGCCGTCAGGATCTTGTCGCGGTCGACATCCTTGCTGACTTCCTCGATCGGCTTGCCCGAGGCGTCGGAGATCATCTTTTCCATCAGCTCGCGCATCCGGAAGATCTCGTTGGCCTGGATCTCCAGGTCGGAGATCTGGCCGCCGGTGCCCTCGGTGTAGGGCTGGTGGATCAGGATGCGGCTGTTGGGCAGCGCCAGACGCTTGCCGGGGGTACCGGCTGCGAGCAGGACCGCGGCGGCGGATGCCGCCTGTCCGAGGCACAGGGTCTGCACGTCCGGCTTGATGTAGCGGATCGTGTCGTAGATCGCCGTGAGCGCCGTGAAGGAGCCGCCGGGCGAGTTGATGTAGATGCTGATGTCACGATCGGGGTCCATCGCCTGCAGGCACATGAGCTGTGCCATGACGGCGTTGGCGACGTCGTCGCTGATCGGGGTGCCCAGCATGATGATGCGGTCCTCGAAGAGCTTGGCGTAGGGATCGATGCGACGGAAGCCGTAGGACGTGCGCTCTTCCCACTGCGGAATGTAGTAGCTCATTTGAGGTCTCCTGCGTTCGACACGACGTGATCGATCAGTCCGTACTCCTTGGCCTCGTCCGGCGTGAACCACCGGTCGCGGTCGGAGTCGAGCTCGATCTGCTCGACGGTCTGCCCACTGTGCTGGGCCTGCAGCTCGTTGAGCTGCTTCTTGAGCAGGATGCTCTGCTGTGCCTGGATCTTGATGTCGGACGCGGACCCGCCGATGCCGCCCGAAGGCTGGTGCATCATGATGCGCGCATGCGGCAGGGCGTAACGCTTGCCGGCCGTGCCCGCGGCGAGCAGGAACTGGCCCATCGAGGCCGCGAGTCCCATGCCGAACGTGGCGACATCGTTGGAGATGAACTGCATCGTGTCGTAGATCGCCATGCCCGCGTCGACGGAGCCGCCGGGCGAGTTGATGTAGAAGAAGATGTCGGCCTGCGGGTCCTCCGCGTTGAGCAGCAGCATCTGGGCCGCGATCGCGTTGGAGTTTTGGTCGCGCACCTCGGAACCGAGGAACACGATGCGTTCCTTGAGCAGGCGCTGGTAGATGTGCCCGTCGAGATCGGAGGGTCCGGCCTCGCCGGCCATGGCCGTCGGATGGGGGTTCGCTGAGTTGGTCACCCTGCAAACCTAGACGGCGCGCTCGCGCGACACACGCGAAAACGCGGCTGTTCGCTGACAGCGTGACGGTTGAGCCTCAGCTGCCGTGCTCAACCTCGGCCTTGAGCGCGGCCAGCGTGGCCTTCATGCCGGCCAGCAGCTCGACGTCGTGGTTGTCGGCGCCTCCGAGGGCGAGCTTCGCGGTCAGCCGTACGGACAACGAGGGGGCGACCAGGGCGGTACGACGCTCGACGACCCGGGTGCCGCTCGAGGTGGGCTCGAGGTCGTAGGACCACTCGACATCGGTCGGCCACACGTGGAAGGCGAACGCGCCGTTGCCGTCGTCGTTGGCCGGAGGCTTCCAGCGAGTGATCCGTGCCGTCGTGGGCCAGGCGAAGCCCTTGCGTCGGTTGAGGTTGACAACCCGACGACCGACCCGGGGCCTGCCGAGCGTACGCATCACGACGAGCTCGGGGCTGCGCCTCTTCATCGCCGACACGTCCGACAACGCGGCCCACACGTCATCCGGCGTGGCGGCGATCTCGATCTCGGCCTCGAGTGGTGGCTGGCCCATCAGCCACGCTCCGCCGCGGCCTTGATGCGCTCCAGCGTCGTGCTGATGCCGGTACCCAGGGAGTCCTCGAACGACTCCATGCCGCCGAGTCCCTTCTCGACGCCGAAGTCGGAGAACCTGGTCGTGCCGTGAGGTGTCGTGCGCGACTCCGTCAGCCGGGTGCCCGTCGCCGTCGGCTCCAGCTCGTAGGTCCAGATCGAACGGTTCTCGATGATCTTGAACGCGAGCTTCTTGTGGGGCTCGAACGCCACGACCTTGGCGGTCGTCGGCCAGCGCAACCTGCCCTGCCCGTTGATGTTGAACGTGCGAGTTCCTACCTTGACGCCGCGGCCCAGCACGAACTGCCTGCGTACCTGCGGACTCCACTCGCGCATGCGCCTGAGGTCGGACACGAGGGCCCAGACCATCTCGGGCGGTGCTGTGATCTCGACGCTTCCCTCGATCAGCTGCTTGTTGGACACGGGGCTCCTCAGGTCGGGACTAGGCCTGTCGTGGCGTAGCCGGGAGTGCTCGCATGGTCCGCGTGCGGGCGTTGAGCCACGTGACGAGCCAGTCTCCCACCTGCGGGTGGTTGAGCAGGGCGAAATGGTGGGCGCTGGGGAGGTACTCAAAACGGGCGCCGTCGACGATCGCGCCGTTCTTGCCGACGCCCGTCGCCGACGAGAAGTGCACCAGCAGGTCACCGAGCACCGAGCTCAGCGGGTGACCCTGTGATGCACCGAGCGTGGCGGCGACGAAGTGGTATTCGGCGTGCGGAAGGGGCGCAGCAGCGATGCGGTCGAGGCCCCACTGACCCGTGAGGTCCTGGCCTTCCCACTCGTCCTGCGTGATGTAGCCGTGGCGCAGGTCGACGATGCCGGCTGAGCGGTTCTCGAGGATCGAGCTGAACGGTGCCGACTCCGGCCAGAACCGCAGGAGCCGTGAGCCCAGATGCGCGACCTTTTCGAGGTTGGCGCCGGCGTGCGGGGTGCCGAGGCACACGACATCGCGGACGAGGTGCTGCCATGTCTGGCCCGAAGCCGTGGCGTGGTTGGTTGCGGCGCGTACGACGAGTCCGCCCATCGAGTGACCGACCAGCGTGATGCGGGTGACGGCAGTGGGCCACGACGCCACGAGCTGCTGCAGCAGGGCGTCGAGGTGCTTGCCGTTCTCGGAGATGTGGAGCCCGGTGTTGTAGCGGAGCAAGACTGGCGTGCCATCGGTCTCGGCGCTGACGCGCTGCGCGTACGTCGTGCCCCACTTCTCGGCGGAGTTGTTCCACGACTCGTCGTTCTCGCACAATCCGTGGACGAACACGACGGGGTGGCTGGTGGCGCCACGGAACGCCTGGGCGAGCGGCCAGCCTGTTGCCGGGATGTCCTCACCGTCGACCCGGATCGACATCGTGATCGCCTGCGGGTCGTCGAGCATGCGGAGCTCGTCGCCGATCAGCCCGTTGACGGCCGCGACGATGAGCCGGCCGCGCCTCGAGCTCTCGATCGGACGCCCGACACCCTTGGTCGACAGGGCACGGATCGAGCCGCTCGAGAGCCGCAGGATGCCGGAGATCGCGCCATAGACGCTGGTCACGGCCGCGTCGTGCAGAGACTCGGGGACCTGGCTGCCGATCATCCGGGTGGCCCTGAATGCGCGCGACGAGACCGCCTGGTGCAGGTCACGGATCGTCCCGACGATCAGTCGATCGCCGTAGTCGAGCGCGAGTGCAGCGACGTCAGTCGTGCGTGCGGTGTCGGCGGGCATGACACCATACTGCCGGTATTGCCACGCGAAGTGGCAATTCCGGCAGCGCGTTCTTGGTCACTTCACAGCCGCACGCCCAACGGCGAGCTACTTGGGCGCGGCCTTCTTGGCGGCCTTCTTGGCCGGAGCCTTCTTGGCAGCGGCCTTCTTGGCCGGAGCCTTCTTGGCGGGCGTCTCGTCCGCCTCGGGCTCTTCGTCGCTGTAGGTGCCGTCAGCCATCAGCCGCGACAGCTCGATCGCGTTGCCGGACTTGTCCGTGACCTGCGCCGACTCCACGAGCGATGCCAGCGCCTTGCCCCGGAGCACCTCGCTGACCATCTCGGGAACGTGGTTGTGCTCCATGATGTGCTGGATGTAGGCGCTGGGCTCCTCACCCGACTGCTGCGCGCGGCGCATGATGTGGGCCGACAGCTCGGCGTCGTCGATGCCGAACTCCTCGGTCGCGACGACCTGGTCGAGCACGAACTGCGCGATGAGCGCCTCGCGGACGCGCTTCTCGAGATCGGCCTCGAACTCTTCCTTGGTCTGCTCCTCGTCGGCGAGGAACGTCTCGAACGGGATGCCCGCGTACTCGAGCTGCTGCTCGATCTGGGCGCGGCGCGAGTCGAGCTCCTCGGTGACGAGGTTCTCGGGCAGCGGGGCGTCGATCTTGCTGACGATCTCGTCGAGGATCAGGTCGCGGGCCTCGTTGGCCTGCTCCATGCGCTTGCCGCGGGTCACGCGGTCGGTGAGGTCGGCGCGGAGCTCCTCGAGCGAGTCGAACTGTGATGCGGTCTGGGCGAAGTCGTCGTCGAGGTCAGGCAGCTGCTGCTCCTTGACGTCCTTGAGGACGACCGTCACGTCGGCATCCTGGCCGGCCAGCTCACCGCCGGCGAGCTGGGTGGAGAACGTGTTGGACTCCCCCGCCTTCATGCCGATGATGGCCTCGTTGAGTCCGTCGAGCATCGTCGCCGAACCGATCGTGTAGGGCATCGACTCGGCCTGGGCGGCCTCGATGGGCTCGCCGTTCTGTGCGGCAGAGAGGTCGATCGTCACGAAGTCGCCGTCTGCGGCCGCACGGTCGACCTCGGCGAATGTCGCGAAGCGCTTGCGGAGCTCCTCGATCTGCTCCTCGACGTCGTCGGGGGTCACCTCGGCGTCGGCCACCGTGACGGCGATCTTGGAGACGTCGGGGAGGTCGAGCTCGGGACGTACGTCGAGCTCGGCGGTGATCTCGATCGGCTCGCCGTCGTTGAACTTCGTCAGGTCGATGTCGGGCTGGCTCAGCGGCTGGATCTTGGTGTCCTGCAGCGCCTGCGAGTACCAACCGGGGAGCGCGCTGTTGATGGCCTCGTCGAGGACCGCCGGGCGACCGATGCGCTGGTCGACGATCGCGTTGGGGATCTTGCCCTTGCGGAAGCCGGGGATCGTGATCTGCGAAGCAATGGTCTTGTAGGCCGTCTTGAGGTTGGGCTCGAACTCCTCGAACGGCACCTCGATGGTGAGCTTGACCCGCGTCGGGCTCAGGGACTCGGTGCTGCTTTTCACGTGACTGACTCCTGCGTATGTGAGAACTGGCGCTTAGGGGGCTGGCCTGCTCGCATTCGGCGGCGCAGCGACACAACAGTCTCTCATGCCACCGCGTCCGCGAGCGAAGCACGGTATCGACGAAAGCGGCACCAAACGGACGCGGACACGTGAACCCGGCACCAATGATTCGCTCGTGGCACGACCAATGTGGCGTCAGGCGGTTCAGGCAAGGATGGCGCGCGTGGTGGGCTGCACCCGTGCGGTGCCGGACGCGACGGTCCACGACGTCAGCTGACGCGACGTGGCGTGCTCGTCAGCACGGTCGCTGATGGCGTACCAGTCCATCTGGACCTTCGCCGCCGTCACCTGCAGGACGCAGTATCCATGCTCGTCGAGGTTGACGAATCGTACGTGTGGGTTCTCCGTCTGGATCGCGGCCTCGAGCGACAGCGACAGCGTGCGCGGGGCCACCCCGATGAAGTCGTCGACGTTGTTGCTGGTGATCGAGCTGCACACGAACTCGGTGGCGACCGACGTGCCACCCGCCGCCGGTACGTCGTTGGCCCACGCCGTGTGCACGTCTCCGCTGAGGAACACGACGTCCTCGATCTTCTCCTCCACCAGGTGGTCGAGGAGCTTCCTGCGGTCGGCCGTGTAGCCGTCCCACACGTCGGTGTTGGGTGCTGACGGCTCAAGCGGCGTGAAGCTCACGGTCTGGCTCAACGCGTACTGCTCGGCGGTCGGCCGCGGAGGCAGCATGACCGGCGCGACCATGACCGGGTTGCCGATGAGCTTCCACCGGACCGGCGTCCTGGAGAGGTGCTCCTCGAGCCAGCCGAGCTGGCGCCTGCCGGTGATGGTGCGGTCCGGGGAGTCGATCGCGGGGTCATCGGGGTCGACGCGCTCGCTGCGATACGTCCGCAGGTCGAGCATCGACAGGTCGGCCAGGGTGCCGAACTGGAGCCGCCGGTACATCCGGGAGCCGTCGCCGATGATCGCGGTGCCCGAGATGCGCACCGGCATCCACTCGTCGTACGCCCGCTGCGCCGCCCTGCGGCGTGCAGCGAACGAGCCCTCGTTGCCCTGGTGCTCGAACGCGCCGTTGGCCCAGTTGCCGTCGCAGACCTCGTGGTCGTCCCACGTCACGATGAACGGCAGCACCGCGTGCAACGCCTGCAGGTCGGGGTCTGTCTTGTACTGGCCGTGCCGCTCGCGATAGTCCGCGAGGGTGATGATCTCGCGCGGTGGCTCGTGGCGGCGGATGTCACGGTTGTTGTGGCCGTACGAGTACTTGCCCGGCTGGTACTCGTACAGGTAGTCCCCGAGGTGGATGATCGCGTCGAGGTCGCCGCGTTCGGCCAGGTGGCGGTAGGAGGTGAAGTATCCCGCCTGCCAGTTCGCGCACGAGACGACGCCGAACCGCAGCTCGCCGGGATCGGAGTCGGGTGCCGGCGCGGTGCGCGTACGGCCGACCGGCGACTCGTGCCCGTCCGCGATGAAGCGGAAGTAGTAGTCCGTGCCGGGCTTCAGCCCCTGCGCGTCCACCTTGACCGTGTGATCCCGCGCCGGGCCGGTCGACAGGATGCCACTGTCGGCCACCAGGCTGAAATCGGACAGCTCGGAGATCTGCCAGCGCACCGACACGTTCGGACCGACGCCCGAGCCTGGAGTGGCGAGCGGAACCGGAGTCACCCGTGTCCACAGCACGATCGCATCGGGGAGCGGATCACCCGAGGCCACGCCGTGCGCGAAGAAGCGGGAAAGGGTCGCCGGCGCCGGTGACGGCAGCGCCGCCGGACCCAGCACGCCCAGACCGACGGCGATGCCGATGCTGCCGCCCACGAACTGGCGGCGATTCAGGTTGGGAGGTCCACCCGCGAGCTCTGGGGGGCCTACTAGCGTCCGGGCGAGCCGGGGGCCTGTCGCTGCGCTGTTTCGCACATACCCCATTGCCGCGGAACCAGATGTCTCAACGTCATGGTGAAGGTGAACGTCGTCTGACGTCTGGTGGTACGTCTGGTGCTCATGTGGCACGCGTTGATTGGAGAATCCGGGGTCCCGGCCGCCTGCGGCTCAGGGGAGCATCCCTCGTACGTCGGGATGACAGGATTCGAACCTGCGACCCTCCGCTCCCAAAGCGGATGCGCTACCAAGCTGCGCTACATCCCGTAGCCAGATCACTCTAGTGGACACTGGGACTGTGAACCGCCACCGGTACGCGGAGCTGAGCGCGCTGATCGCGCAGCGTGAGCCTGCGTGCGGCACCACCACCGTGGTCGCGCTCGACGGTCCGAGCGGCTCGGGCAAGACGAGCCTCACCAAGCAGCTTGCGGTCGAGACCGGTGGCGACGTCCTGCACCTCGAGGACCTGTATCCCGGCTGGCACGGACTCGAGGCGACGCCGCCGATGGTGCGCCGAGTGCTCGACCAGATCGCCGCCGACGAGATCGGGGAGACGCGCCGATGGGACTGGGAGGCGGACCGGCCGGGTACGGTGCTGCGCGTACCGCCCACTCCCCTGCTGATCCTCGACGGTGTCGGCAGCGGTGCGGCGACACTTCGTCCCTACCTCAGCCTGCTGCTGTGGGTCGACGCGCCGCTGGAGCGTCGCCGTGAACGGGCCCTGGCCCGCGATGGTGACGTCTATGCGCCGTTCTGGGACGTGTGGGCGGAGCAGGAGGCCCGGCATTTCGTCGCCGAGCAGACCCGGATGCACGCCGACCTCATCATCGACACGGGTGCCTGAAGCGCCTTCGGCGTGAGGGTGGGGCCCAGGAGCCTTCGGCGCGGGGGGTGGGGCCCAGGGAGTGGATGCGTCCGCTCTCGGGACGCCTACGGCGTGATTGGAGCGGACGACGAGACTCGAACTCGCAACATTCTGATTGGAAGATTCTGAGGACCGCTCAAACATACGTGCAGGTCAGGGAGATTTTACGTGGTCTGAACTGCGCAAACAGTAACACTCTCAATAGTGCCGAGTGGTCTGGAATACCCCCACGTTGGCTCCCCCTTATGGCACGTAGTGGCACGAATGCCAGATACCCCGTCCTAGCTTTCGACATCAATGTCGAAGGTTTCCGGTGTGGCACCGTCGAGACGATCGCCGTAGATCGACAGCTTGGAGACGTCGGAGACTGGGCCTCGCGCAAAGACCTCGACCTCCGACCCACTGACCCAGTGTTCGAAGCTCGCGACTTTCCAGGAGCTTCGGTTTTGAGGTTCGTCCTGGACTTCGGCGGCGGTCTTGAACGTGTCGACTCCCCATCCAGAGAAGCCATCCCTCGCCACATTGATTCTTGCCGCATAGAGATCGGGGCCATGAAGCCGTATCGACACCCGAACCAGGTTCTCTTGGGCTTCGACCGCCTGAACAGTCGCATAGGGGTCGGATGACTCGTCAGGCAATCGCACGAGCGCTTCCCGAATCCGGTCTTTCGTCGTCCCAGGCAGGGCCACAACCCGTGATCGCCTGCCTGAAGTCGATCCGTACTCCCGCAGTAGAGCTGTGCGGAACTCTCCGAGATTTCGCCGGTCCCATTGAGTATCAACAATTCCTATCGTCCGTTTCGCGTTGCCAAGCATCCAGTTACGAACGAGCGAATTGATGTGAGCGTCACTGAACGAGTACCCAATG
Organism: Aeromicrobium panaciterrae; assembly: GCF_039537165.1. Taxonomy (GTDB): domain Bacteria; phylum Actinomycetota; class Actinomycetes; order Propionibacteriales; family Nocardioidaceae; genus Aeromicrobium; species Aeromicrobium panaciterrae. The sequence goes on from NZ_BAAAZZ010000002.1 coordinate 174,299, forward strand.
ACGACCAAATGCGTGGTGCGGCGTAAGGCATCTTCCGCCGCGCGAAGGAGAGCGAGAGTGGGACCATCGGTGGCCAACTTCTCCCGGTCCCCCACAACGATCCATGGCTTCTGGTGGTACGAGCGGTAGGAACCGGGCTCTTCTTCGCCGTCGACAGACTTGACTTCAATCTCCGGTGCGGCCATTCCATCTGCGGCGCGACGTTCTACCCAGTCCAATGAGCCGTGGAGCTTGTAGAGATTGATGCGGCCGTCGACGGATGGAAACCTCAAAGGGGAGCCAGGCTTCCAACCGCCAATTCCGCGCTCAATCTCGGTGTCCGTGTCGGTCGCCATCTGCTCGACCGCGAGGTCGTAGTTGAGAGTGACGACGTCAAGACCGCCTGGTTGATTGAGAGCCAACTCGGCCAGTGGAGCCAAGTATTCGACTGTTTTGAGGTCGCCAAGCAGTTCGGAAAGGCTCTCAAGGATCATGTTCTCAGCCTTGACGAACGCCTCTGGATTGCCCTTGCGCGTCGCGGCTCGCGCGATGTCGGAGACGCCGCTCACAACGTCTCTTCTGCCTACCGTCGCTCCGACTCCACCAGATGCGACCTTCTCAATCGCAGTTACGAGTGATTGGCCCATGTTGCCCGCAAGCCTTCCCCCACCGACCCCCAGTGCTCCCGGTTTCCACGCCGAAACGAACGGGGCCACTTCATGTTCGGCCGAATTCTGCAGGAGTCGGAGGGCCGAGATAAGGCGCTCAATGTTGACGGCCTGGAGAGGGTTGCCACCGTCCTCAGCCTGATATCCGACCATCGCACCGTAGACAAAGTTGAGCGCCGAAACCCAGTCGGCCCGAATCACACTGCTAGGCGCTGTTCGATTGGCTTGATCAACGACCCTCTCCGCCAGTTCGACGGTGAGAGGGAGGCCAGCGTCCACCGATGCTCCCGCGCCAAGCAGGACCGTCGTTCGGGATCGCATTTTCACATCATGCCTGAGGGGCCCTCAATCATTCTCAATCGTCGGGAAATGCCCAAGCCAGGCGGTGCAGATACTCACGGTTCGAAGGTTGTTCCTTCGATTGAAAGAGAAGACGTTCCGTCCTCGATACCGCGAACTATCGCGACCACTTCATCTCCGTTCCGAACGAGACTCACGGTGACGTGACTCCCGCCCACGTCTCCGGCGAATTCGACAGCCTGTAGCGCTTCAAGGTCAGGTCGGCCGTAGGTGCTGACACGTTGGAACGGCAGGATGTGCTGCTCGCTGCTGACTTCCATTCGCATACTCAGGCGCGCTAGTGGAAACGGCCCATCGATAGTCACAATCGCGAGGTTTGGCGATTCTGGTCCAGACATATGCACGAGGCCTTCGCCGGACACGTTGTCCCAGTTGTCTTGTCCAACGAGTTGAATCGCTAGGTCCCGCAGTTCCCCATGGGTAGTCGACTTGCGAGACGGCCAAAAGGTGAACATCACATCATCAACTGACGTCAACGAGTCGGCCCTACGCCCAGAACTGTCGATAGCAGGGGTGTCGCTGAAGTAGTCAATCTCAGTATCGATCACAGCAATTGATGTCTGAATAACGTCGATGTGGGATAGCTGGACCCAAGACGCGGTGTCACCGTCGGTGACCGTCGTCATTGTCCGGAGTTCAATCGACTCCGATTCCGCGAGTCGCTTTGCCGCGGCCGAGTAGCCGGATGACGACACCGCGACGATCTTGTTAGCGCCGACGTCCTTCCCCTTGGACGCGAGTTGTTCAATCCAAGTGACGTCTTGGGTCGTATTGCGGTCCCGGCATTCGAAGATGACAAGAAGGTCGAGACTCCCGACCATGCCACGGAGAGTCACGTCTACCTCACGTGATGCACCGGAGCGCCTGCCGACGATCGAGTCTGGCGACGTGACACGCACTGGAAGTTCCGATGTCGCTGCCTCCAGGGCCGCGACCAATTCCTCAAGCTCTCGACCGGCCCTGGGCATGGTCTGAGACTATGCCGGATGTTAGCTGGCTCCACACTCAACGTGAATCCAGCCGTCGTCATCCTTGTTGACGATCGTCGTACCGGGAAAGTAGTCGTGGCCGCATCGGCCGCATCGGCCGGGATGAATCGCCACCACGCGCGCGCCGGTCGCTCGCCGTAGTCCACTCCGGCCCTTTCCGGCACGTGCTTTGGTGCGAGAACGACGAGGCTTGCGGGGTTGCCGTGGCTTCCCTTGTCGCCCTTCGGATTTTGGCTTGATCTCTCTGCCGTCGCTCGGTTCTTCGGAGTTCTCGTTGTTCATTCGTCCGATTCCCTTCGAGCTTGCACGTTCTTGTCGCAATCTGAGATTTTTTACAGGCGAAATATCTAAAATCGAAGCCTGGGCGGGGGCTTCAAAGCTCTCAAGAAAAACGGATTGGCCTGATGCTTGGCCGACCGCAGGTAAGACACTACGACTCTGAGCTGTGCCGCTCATGCACCTTCTCCGTTGCCGCGCCGAAGGCGCTGACGTCTTTGTGTCGGTGGCTGGTGGGAGGCCTTGTCCACAAGTTCGGCACTCCAAGTGAGTGGTTGAGTTTGCCTGATCTATTCATGTCTATTCCTACGTACTTCTGAGTTCTCCTAGGGGTGCTGCTCAGCGTCACCCACTGGGTACCGCTGAACGTCACCCACTGGGTACCGCCTGCTGTCCCCTTGTGGGTGTCACGACGCGACACCCATAGTCACCACGTGGGTGATATCAGGTGACCGCGGTAGCGCACTTGGAAGCGGCCGGAGGGCAGTTTGCGGACGGCTCCAAAGGAGCGGCGGGAGGTCTTGCGAGAACGCTTTGAAGCGGTGGCTGAACTGGTCATTTGGATGGTCCTTACGGATCGCTATGGCACGTAGTGGCACGAATGCCAGATACGCACCGCCGTAACTGTCATCAACAATGGATTCCAAACCACGGCTGACCAGCGGTTATATCGAGAGCGGACGACGAGACTCGAACTCGCAACATTCTGCTTGGAAGGCAGAGACTCTAACCAATTGAGTTACGTCCGCGAAGCCTTGCGGCAACGACAACCATCTTGCCACATGGCCAACACGTTCCTGCACCATGTGCACGCGCGACAGGCGGTCTCTCTGCGCAGATTTCCTTTACGACGTACAGCCATGACCTTTCTTGCCTAGAATGCCGGGATGACTGATCGCGTCGTCCTGATCACCGGCTGTTCCTCCGGCATCGGCGAGGCCACCGCCGCGCGGCTCGCCAAGGCAGGCTGGACCGTCTACGCGACCGCGCGCAAGCCCGAGACACTCGAGGGCCTCAAGGCCGAGGGGTGCCGCACGCTCGCCCTCGACGTCACCAGCGAGGAGTCGATGAGCGGTGCCGTCACGACGGTCCTCGAGGAGGCAGGCCGCATCGACGCGCTCGTCAACAACGCCGGCTACTCGCAGTCCGGAGCAACGGAGACGCTTGACCTCGACGAGGTGCGCCGCCAGTTCGAGACCAACGTGTTCGGGCTGCTGCGCCTCAGCCAGCTGGTCCTCCCGACGATGCGCCAGCAAGGCTCGGGCCGCATCGTCAACATCTCCTCGATGGGCGGACGTCTCGTGTTCCCGGGCGGCGGCGTCTACCACGCGACGAAGTTCGCGGTGGAGGCGTTGTCGGACGCAATGCGGTTCGAGGTCGCCGGGTTCGGCGTACAGGTCGTGATCGTCGAGCCCGGCCTGATCACGACCAACTTCGAGAACGCGGCCGTCGCCTCGATGGGGAGCAACAACGACGGACCGTATGCGGAGTTCAACGCCCAGGTCGCAGCGTCGACCAAGGAGGCCTACTCCGGACCGATGCGTCACCTCGGCGGCGGACCGGACTCCGTGGCGAAGGTCATCGAGAAGGCGCTCAAGGCCAGGCGGCCCAGGATCCGTTACACCGTGACGGCGTCGGCGAAGATGTCGATCGCAAGTCGCCGGCTCATCGGCGCGCGCGCCTGGGACGCAGCGATGAGGAGCCAGTTCCCGCAACCGAGAGCGCGCGACTGACGATCAGCACGGCGCGATCGTCGTCGCCGGACTCGACCTGTGCGAGGATCCGCTTCGCCGCTTGGTCGAACCCCGTCGAGATGACGTTGGCCGCCACCCCGCGGAGCCACTGGATCCCGTCGGTGAAGTCCTTGGTACGGCTCTCGACCACTCCGTCGGTGTAGAACATCAACGCGTCGCCGACCCCGAGGTTGCCGACAGTCTGGTGGAACTCCGCGGCATGCGTGATGCCCAGCGCCGTGCCGCGCGCACCATCGACGATCCAGTCGCGCTGTTCGGTCGCCCACCTCAGTGCCGGGGGGTGTCCGGCGTTGATGATCGCGTAGTCACCGCTCTCGAGATTGATCAGGACGTGGACCGCGGTGGCGAAACCCTCGTCCCAGTCCTGTCTCAGGAGGAAGTCGTTGGCAGCAGCGAACAGGCCAAGGGGCGGCAGTGCACCGATCAAGCCGCCCAGGGCGCCGGCGAACTGGAGCGACTGCGTGCCTGCACTGACGCCCTTGCCACACACATCCACCAGGACCATCTCGAGCCGGGTCTCGTCGTCTGACAGGTTGGCGACCAGGAAGTCGCCGGCGAACTTCACCCCACCGGCGGTCAGCATCGCGGACTGGGCGCTCCAACCCGTCGGAAGAGTGGGTACGACGCCCTGTGCCTGAAGGCGGTCGCGCAGGTCGACCAGCATGGCCTCGCCGACCGGTCCCGGCAGGCCGCTGCGCCGGCGACTGGAGTCGAACAGCACGATGGCGACGATGATGGCGATCGCCGCAAGCGTTCCCAGGCGGCCGACCACCAGTCCTGAGCTCGAGATCTCCTTGACCACCGTGATCCCGATGCACACGACCGTGAAGAGCACGAGGGCCAACAGAGGTCGAAATCGCAGTGCGAGCATGCCGAGCAGGATGGGGACGATGAACGTTGCGGCGGGCACCGCCGCATACGACACGAGGGATATCAGCGTCAGACCGAGCGTCACGCCGATCAGTGCGGCGAGGACCAGAAACTGGCCCTCGTTGGAGCCCGTGCGCCACCGCACGATGCGGTCGTCGAGATAGCGCGCCATGGTCGGCGCTGCACGACGAAACCTGTTTGCCACCCGGTCGAGCCTATCCACCTTGCTGACACGACGGACACCAAAACAGGTTTCTGCCGGCAAGCACCCGCGTACGGATCGCGGTGCCGCACACCAAGCACGCCTGGTCCGTCCGGCGATAGACATAGACCTCGCCGCCATGGTCGTCGACGCGCGGGTCACGGCCCATCGCCGCGGGCTCGTGCTCAGGATCCACGGTGTCGATACGGCCCGTACGTTCGCCGGCGCTCATCAACGTCGTCAGGTCGTCCCACATCGCCGCGAACGTGCCACGGTCGAGCCGTCGACCCTCGAGGTCGGGATCGACGCGATGCCGAAACAGCAGCTCGGCGCGATAGACGTTGCCGACACCGGACAGCACCCGCTGGTCCATCAGCAGCGTGGCGATGGGAGCGCGCGACGCAGTGATGCGCTGCCACGCAAGCTCCGGGTCGGCGTCGGGGCGCAGCGGGTCGGGTCCGAGACGGGCGATCAGCTCGTCGGCGGCGTCGGGCTCAAGCAGCTCGCACACCGTCGGGCCGCGCAGATCGGCGACCGCCCGACGGGAGGCGACCCGCCACCGCACCTGGCCGACCACGGGGTGGTCCGAGCGCGCGATGACGAACGAGCCGTAGATGCCGAGGTGGACGTGGACACGTTCTCGCACCCCGGTGAAGTCGATCAGCAGGTGCTTGCCCCAGGCTTCGGCGCGCCACAGCACGTGGCCGTCGAGACGGGAGGCTCCCGCGTCGAAGCGGCCCTGCGGACTGGTGGACGACACCGCTTGGCCACCGAAGGTCGCCGTCAGGTCGGTGGCGAGCCGGTGGAGCGTGTGGCCCTCAGGCAAATTCGCCGGTTTCCTCGAACGCCAGCAGCATGTCGATCCGGCGCTGGTGACGTGCCTCGCCGCTCCACGGGGTGGTCAGAAACGCCTCGATGATCGCTGTCACGTCGTCGACCGTGTGCATGCGGGCGCCAACGGAGACGATCTGGGCGTTGTTGTGCTGGCGCGCGAGGGACGCCGTCTCGACACTCCACGCCAGTGCAGCGCGGGCGCCCCTGACCTTGTTGGCCGCGATCTGTTCACCGTTGCCGGAACCGCCGATGACGATCGCCAACGACTCAGGATCGGCGACGGCTGCCTCGGCGGCCGCGACGCAGAAGGGCGGATAGTCGTCGTCGGCGTCGTACGCGTGGGCACCGTGGTCCAACGGCTCGTGGCCGTGGGCGGTGAGCCATTCGATCAGGTGGGCCTTGAGCTCGAAGCCGGCGTGGTCGGCAGCAATGTGTACGCGCATGGGGAAAGTCTCTCAGCCCTTCATGCCGAAGCGGTCGAACATCTCATGGAAGTAGGCAGCGAACGCCTCAGCCGAGCCGTTGCCCTCGAATCCGCCCAGCACCTTGGTCCGCAACGTCATGCGCTCATCCGCGAGGCTGTCGGGTCCCAGCATGTCGCCGAGAACCTCATCGACGTTGGAGAGGTCGCCAAGGAGGACGTACGCTCCACGGGCTGCCGGGAACTGTTCACGGTAGGCGGACTCGTCCCAGCTCATGCTGACCATCGCGTAGGGCTTGCCCGACTGGAGCCAGTCCGAGACGACACTGGACACGTCGGACACGAGGGCATCGGACCGGTTCATGCACTCGAACACCGACCAGGTCCGTGTCGGCAGCTCGCCCCACATGTGCGAGCCGGGAGTCGAGGGGTCCGCCGTGTCGGCCGCCAGGATCGCGTCGATCTCCTCGACGAGCGGCTTGAAGGACGGGAAGCGGCTCGAGACCGGGTGCGGGCGGAACATCACATCGGCCCTGACTGCGAGCGCGCGGACGATCTCGGCACCGATCTCGAGGGACGACAGGCCGATCGCGTCCTTCTTGCCCTGCCAGGTCGGCGCATAGAGCACCACCGGACGCTCGACGCCGGTGATGTCGCGCGAGGCCGTCTCGATGCCCTGCACCTGAGGCCGCCCCAGAACGACGAACTTCTCGCCCGGGATGCGCACGCCCGCCTCGGCGTATCGGTCGATCGCGGCGGTGCCGGAGACCACCAGGAGGTCGTACAGCGAGTGGCGGGCAAGCGCACTGCCCGGCTTGTCGGAGTCGCCGTGGCCGAGCCAGACGTGCTTGACCTGTGACATCGACATGAATCGCAGGTTGGTCCAGGCGTTGTGGACGTAGAAGAACGCGCCGAGGCCCGGGACGATGAGGTGCCTCAGGTCGCGGGGTGGGTCCGTGCTCATCTGGACGAACGGCGAGCCGAGGTCGGTGTTCTCGCGCAGGTAGGCGCAATAGGACTCGCGGAAGTTGAACACCACGCCCGGGAATCCCGAGCTGCGCAGCGGCCCCTCCCACATCGACAGGTGGGTCGGTCCTCCACCGTGGCCGGCGTACGCGATCGCGAACCGAGGGCCGTGATCTCGCAGCGCCGCGGCGATGACTGCCGTACGCCGCCACACCCACCATCGGTAGGCGATGACGCGACCGGCGGCAACTGCCACCACGCCCAGGACGACCAGCACGACCCATGCGGGCAGGTTGACGGCGAAGGCGATCAGCGCGGCTGCGCCCGCCCACCGGGCTGCGACGACCCAGGGCCCGAGGTCGGCTGGCTCGGACTCGCACGGCCCGTCAGGGGCCCCCGGCAGGTCGTGCGCATGGGGCGGTGGTGCCGGGCGGGTCAGTGCGAGGACCGTCGCTATGACACCGGCACCGACGAGTGCGAGAAGCACACCGTCGGAGCCGCCGCCGAAGAGCCAGCGGAGCAACCACGCACCGGCGAGCAGGAGCGCGGCAGCGCCCCACACGCCGGCACGGACCTGACGCCGGAACGTCGCGTTGATGCGATGACGGTGGATGAAGGACTTGCGAAGACGCTCGTAGTCGGCTTTCACATCCACGCCGACATCATCTCAGGTGAAGTCGAGGTCTCCGGTACGGGTGCGCTTCAGCTCGAAGAAGTAGTCGAAGCCCGCCAGCTGACGCGTGCCGTCGAAGATCACGCCGGCATCCTCGCCGCGCGGGATCTTGGTCAGCACGGGTCCGAAGAACGCCGTGCCGCCGACCGAGACGACGGGCGTACCGACCTCTTCGCCGACGCGATCGATGCCGTCCTTGTGTGAGGCGCGCACGGCGTCGTCGAGCGACGTGTCATCAGCGGCGCCGGCCAGCTCCACCGGGAGCCCGATCTCCTCCAGCACCTCTTCGTACAACGCCTTGTCGAACTCGCGGCCCTCGTTGTGATGCTTGGTGCCGATCGCGGTGTAGAACGGCCGCAGCGCCGCGTTGCCGTGCTGCTGCTCGATCGCGATGGCGAGTCGTACGGGGCCCCAGCCGCGCTCCAGCATGTCCTTGTAGCGCTGCTCGACATCCTTGTCCTCGTTGAGCACCGAGAGGCTCATGACGTGGAATGACGTCTCGACGTCGCGGACCTTCTCGACCTCCAGCATCCAGCGCGACGTGATCCAGGCGAACGGGCAGAGCGGGTCGAACCAGAAGTCCACCGTCTCGGTCGTGGTGGAGGTCGTGTCGGGCACAGGCGTGTCAGTAGAGGTCATACAAGTTTCAACCACGCAACGATCCGCGTATTCCGCATCGGCCGAGAAATCTTCGCCCGTCAGCCGGCACGCACTGGACGACCGGCCCGCATCTCCTCCACGAGCAGCCGCGCCACGGCGTCGAGGTTGGTGCCGTCTCCGCCGACGGCGACCTGACGCTGGTAGGACGCGCCCCCTCGGACGATCTCGGCGATCCCGGCGAGCTCCTCGGCGCACTCGAGCTTCTCGGCGACCGGCTCGAGTCGTTTGAGGAGTCGGGCCAGGTCGGTCGTGACGAGCTCCTCCTCGGCGGACTTGTCGAGGATCAGGATCGCGTCCATGCCGTAGCGGGCCGAACGCCACTTGTTCTCCTGTGCGAACCACGGCGGTACGGTCGGCAGCTCACGGCCGGCATCGAGCTCCTGCGAGAAGTACTCGACCAGGCAGTGGGTCAGGGCCGAGATGCTCAGCAGCTCCGACATCGTCGGGATGCCATCGCAGATGCGCACCTCGAGGGTGCCGAACTTGGGTGACGGACGAAGGTCCCAGCGGATCTCGTCGAACACGTCGATGACACCGGTCTTCATCATGTCGGCGACATAGCCCTCGAGCTCGTCCCACTCCTCGAACTGGAACGGCAGTCCGGCGGTCGGCAGCTGCTGGAACATCAGCGCCCGGTTGGACGCATATCCGGTCGCCTTGCCACCCCAGAACGGCGACGATGCGCTGAGTGCCTGGAGATGACCGTAGTACGTCAGCATCGCCCGGCTGATCGGCAGCACCTTGTCGCGGTCCTCGATGCCGACGTGGACGTGGACGCCGTAGATCAGCATCTGGCGGCCCCACCACTGCGTGCGGTCGATCAGTGTCGCGTAGCGCTCCTTGTCAGTGACCTTCTGGTGGTCCCACGCGGCGAACGGGTGGGTGCCGGCGCACATCAGCTCGACCCGGAGCGGATCGGTGATGACGCGGATCTCGTCGATCGCCCGCTGCAGGTCGGCGCCAGCCTCCGCCACCGTGTGACACACGCCGGACACGATCTCGACCGTGTTGAGGAGCAGCTCCTGGCGGATGTGCGGGTGCTCTCCCCCGTCCTTCGGTGCGACCGCGTCAAGGACCGTCTGTGCGACCTGACGCAGGTCACCCGAATCGGTGTCGACGAGGGCGAGCTCCCACTCGATGCCGATCGTCGACCGCTCCGACTCCGCGAACGGGATTCTCATGCACGTACTCGCTCGACTGTCGATCGGCGTCCCGAGACACCTCGCGTCGCTCCGTGCGCGCATGAGGCACAAAGATCACCGTGCGTGTTGACGCCCTCGCTTCGCTCGTGCATGTGCACATCCTGCCCGAGAACGGCGACCTGCCCGACTCGTCTCGTGAACCAGTGCGTGAAAGCATGGCGACATGCCTGGAACCAACCTCACCCGCGAAGAAGCCAGCGAGCGCGCGTCGGTCATCTCCACAGAGACGTACGACATCGCGCTCGACCTCACCCTCGACTCCGACACACGATTCGGATCGACCACGACGATCACGTTCGGGGCGACCCCCGGAGCGTCGACGTTCGTCGACCTGGTCGACGGCGAGATCACCTCGATCACGCTGAACGGCGAGTCGATCGATCCGTCCGTGTACGCCGACAGCCGCATCCCGCTGGACGGCCTGGCGGACCAGAACGTGCTCACGGTCGAGGCGAGCTGCGCCTACTCCCGCTCGGGCGAGGGACTGCACCGCTTCGTCGACCCCGTCGACGGCCGCGTCTACCTCTACACGCAGTTCGAGGTGCCGGATGCCCGCCGCGTGTTCACGACGTTCGAGCAGCCCAACCTCAAGGCGACGTTCGAGTTCCACGTCACCGCCCCGTCCGGCTGGCAGGTCGTTTCCAACTCGCCGACCCCCGAGCCGGAGCCCGCCGCCGAGGGAACCAGCACGTGGCACTTCGCGCCGACCAAGCGCATGTCGACCTACATCACCGCGCTCATCGCCGGCGAATACCACCAGGTCACCGACACCTACAAGGGCGCGTACGACGAGATCGCACTCGGCGTGTTCTGCCGCCAGTCGCTGGTCGAGCACCTCGACGCCGACGACATCTTCCTGATCACCAAGCAGGGCTTCGAGTTCTTCGAGGGCGCCTTCGAGATGGGCTACCCGTTCGGCAAGTACGACCAGCTCTTCGTGCCGGAATACAACATGGGCGCGATGGAGAACGCCGGAGCCGTGACGTTCCGTGACGAGATGATCTTCCGCAGCCGGCAGACCGTCGCAGCGTACGAGCAGCGCGCCAACACGATCCTGCACGAGATGGCCCACATGTGGTTCGGCGATCTCGTGACGATGAACTGGTGGGACGACCTGTGGCTCAACGAGTCATTCGCGGAGTTCGCGGCTTCCCACTCGGCGACGCACGCGACCCGCTTCACCGACTCGTGGACGAGCTTCACCAATGCCCGCAAGAACTGGGCCTACCGCCAGGACCAGCTCCCGTCGACGCACCCCATCGCGGCGGACAACTACGACCTGCACGCGGTGGAGGCCAACTTCGACGGCATCACGTACGCCAAGGGCGCATCGGCGCTCAAGCAGCTCGTCGCCTGGGTCGGCGAGAAGGACTTCTTCGCGGGGCTGCGCGCCTACTTCACGAAGCACGCGTACGGCAACACCGAGCTGACCGACCTCCTCGACGAGCTGGAGGCCGCCTCGGGCCGTGAGCTCGGCGACTGGGCCAAGGAGTGGCTGCAGACCTCGGGCGTCAACACGCTCAAGGCGGTCTTCGAGACCGACGAGGAGGGCGTGTTCACCTCGTTCGCGATCGAGCAGACCGCGATCGAGGCCTACCCGACCCTGCGCCGTCACCGCATCGCGATCGGCCTCTACAACCAGGTCGAGGGGCGCCTCGTACGCACGGAGCGCATCGAGACCGACATCCGCGGCGCCTCGACGCCGATCGCCGAGCTGCTGGACCATGCGCAGCCCGACCTGATCCTGCTCAACGACGACGACCTGACGTACGCCAAGATCCGGCTCGACGAACGCTCGTTCAACACCCTGCTCGAGAGCATCGCGACGTTCGACGAGTCACTCCCCCGCGCCCTCTGCTGGGGATCGGCGTGGGACATGACCCGCGACGCAGAGCTGCCCGCGGCCGACTTCGTGTCGCTCGTGCTCGCGGGTGTCGGGTCGGAGTCGGACCTGACGGCCGTCTCGTCCTTGCTTCGCCAGGCGCAGACCTCGGTCAACATCTTCACCGCCGACGACGCCCGGCCCGAGCTCGCCGAGAGGTGGGAGTCGGGTCTCCGCGCCCTGGTCGACGAGGCCGAGGCCGGAAGCGACCACCAGCTCGCACTGGTCCGCGCGTACGCCAACGCGGCGTCCGGGCCCGGTCGGCTGCGTGAGCTCCTCGACGGCCAGCTCGAGGGACTGATGGTCGACACCGACCTGCGATGGACGCTTCTCACTGCACTCGCCCGCCTCGGCGAGGCCGGCGAGGCCGAGATCGTCGCCGAGCTCGAGCGCGACAACACGATCTCCGGCCAGGAGCACGCCGCGGCAGCGCGGGCGATCCAGCCGCTTGCCGACGCCAAGGCGGCGGCGTGGGAGGCCGTCGTCAGCGGCGACATCCCCAACGAGACGCGCCGCTCGATCGCGCACGCGTTCCAGGTCCCGGGCCAGGGTGAGCTGCTCGAGGCATATGTCGACCGCTACCTCACGATGGCCGAGACGGTGCTGGAGGAGAAGGGCGTGTGGATGGCCCAGGTTGCCCTGATCCCGCTGTTCCCTCTCGCGAACCCGTCGCAGGCAACTCTCGACAAGGTCGATGCCTGGCTCGCCGGCACCCAGGCGGGAGCAGCAACCGTCCGCTACGTGTCGGAGGGACGTGACGACCTCGCCCGCGCGCTGCGGGCCCAGTCGGTCACGGCCTAGTCAGTCGTCCTCACCAGCCCGGGCGGGCGGGCGCCAGCTGGTGAGGAGGAGCAGCGCGGCACCCAGCACTCCCGCGGCAGCGGCGCCGAGGCCGACGCCGACGCCGTGGAGCTCGATGTCGAGCGCGTGGTCGAGGGAGATCTTGCCGGCGCCGAGAGCGGCCAGTGCCGTGAGGGCGAACGCGACGGTGACGACGTACTCGTAGCCCTCACCCGGGTTGAAGATGAAGAAGCCGTTCTTGCGATGCACCGTGATGAACGCGACCGTCATGGTGCCGATGCCCGCTGCGGCGGCGAATGGCACGAAGATGCCCACCAGCAGCGCAAGGCCGGCGGCGACCTCCATGTATGCGCTGATCGCGGCGTGCAGCTTCGCCGGGCGCAGCCCGATGCTGTCGAACCAGCTCGCCGTACCGGCCAGTCCGCCCGCCCCCCAGCCGTGGTTGCGGCCGTGCATCAGCAGCACGACGCCGAGCACGACCCGAAGGAGCAACGAGGCCAGATCGGGCCCGGTCATGTCAGTGGTGCGCAGCGGCGCTTGACGGAGCCTTCTCGAGATCGGTGCTGGGCGGCGCGGGTACGAAGTTGCGGCGCGCCGTCATGAGGCCGAACAGCGAGATCACGACGAACAGGACCACCGTGCCGCCCACGAACAGCAGCAGCGTGTCGAGGACGCTGCGGCCCTCGCCGTCGGGCCAGGCCGGGCTGTTGGGCTCATCGGCCCACGCGGACGCGGCGCCGAGTGCGACATAGGTGACGGTGCCGAGCAGCACGGCGAAGACACGGGTAGGAGTCGTCATGGCGCCATCATAGTGACCCGTAGGCTGGAGGAATGCCGTACCTCGACGTCAACTGGGACCTGCCGGCGGGACGTGCGTACGACTGGTTCGTCGCCGCACCGCTGTCGATCCTGCTGATCCTCTTCATCGGCCTGCTGTTCCGCTGGTTTGTCTGCCGCGCCATCGACCGTCTCGTGAAGCGCGCGGCGCAGGGGGCGATACCCGGGATCATCGCCAACACCAAGGCCGGCGAGATGCTGGCAGACCTCAAGCCCGGTTCGCACGAGCGCCGCAAGCAGCGCGCCGAGACGATGGGGTCGTTGCTCAAGAGCATCACCACCGGCGTGACGCTCGCGATCGTCATCGTGATGATCCTCGACAAGCTCGGTCAGCCGGTCGGACCGATCCTTGCCAGTGCCGGCATCGCCGGTGTGGCGTTCGGCTTCGGCGCGCAGAACCTCGTCAAGGACTTCCTGTCGGGCGTCTTCATGATCCTCGAGGACCAGTACGGAGTCGGCGACGTCGTCGACCTCGGCGAGGCCAGCGGCACGGTAGAGGCCGTGGGTCTGCGCGTCACGCGACTGCGCGACGTCAACGGCACCGTGTGGTACGTCCGCAACGGTGAGATCCTGCGTGTCGGCAACCAGAGCCAGAACTGGGCTCGTACGGTCCTCGACATCACGGTGGGCTACGAGGCCGACCTCGACCAGGTGCAGGCGATCCTCCAGGAGGAGGCCACCGCGATGTTCGAGGACCCGCGGTTCCACGACGTCATCATCGAGGCGCCCGAGGTGTGGGGCGTCGAGCGCTTCGACAAGGACGGCGCCGTCGTACGCGTCGTGCTCAAGACCGCGCCGCTCGAGCAGTGGCAGGTGGCGCGGGCGATGCGCCAGCGCATCAAGGTGCGCTTCGACGCCGCCGGCATCCGCATACCGACTTCCTTCCAGACCACGACGGACCCCGAAGCATGAGCCAACAGACCTTTTACGACGCCATCGGCGGGCACGACACGATCAAGCTGATCGTCGACACGTTCTATGAGGGTGTCGAGACCGACGAGGTGCTGCGGCCGCTCTATCCCGAGGAGGATCTCGGGCCTGCCAACGTACGGTTCCGGATGTTCCTCGAGCAGTACTGGGGCGGCCCCACGACCTACTCCGAGCTGCGTGGCCATCCGCGGCTGCGCATGCGTCACGCACCGTTCGAGGTGACGACCGAAGCGCGTGACCGGTGGCTGGTGCACTTTCGTGCCGGGCTCGACAAGGCAGCCCTGCCACCCGAGCTCGACGAGCAGTTCTGGGACTACGTCCAGCACGCAGCCCAGTTCATGGTCAACTCGGCTCGATAGCTCACGCTGAGCACTGCGACTGGCGCAAAATGCCCGATTCCGAGGTGTCGACCAGGCAGCCTTGCGCCACTCGCTGCTAGCGGGCTGATTTGAGGCCGTCGAAGACGGCACGCTCCTCGGCCGAGAACGCCCGGGACTTCTGGGCCGCGAGGTCAAAGCCCACGAGGAACGTCGTACCCCGCGCCAGCAGGGCGTCCCCGTCGGACAGCTCCGACTCGATCGTGAGCGAGCCCGCGCCGACGCGGCTGACCCAGCTGCGCGACTCGTACGGCTCACGCCGCCAAGCGATCGGCGAATGGAAGTCGACGCCGACCGTGCCCACGACGAACTGCCCGGCCTTGAGCCCGCCGAGGTGGTTGGAGATGAAAAGTACGCGCCCCTCCTGGAACAGCTCGAACGTCTTGATCAGGCTCACGGCGCCGCTGGCGTCGATGTCGCTGCGCCGGATCCTCGACGGCAGTGGGTCGGTCTCGACAGCCGAGCGGTCCTGCGGAATCGGCGTACCGAGCGTCGTGACGAGCTTGCAGTAGACCGTACGCTCGCCGTCGCGGTCCGAGCAGATCTGCTGCGTCAGCTTGTCTCCATCGATCAGGGAAGTGACCACGACGGGATGACGGCTCAGCAGCATCGGTCGGGCATACCGGACCGACATCGAGCTCACCCCGCGATCATCCAGGAGCCCGTCCTCGACGAGCAGGCTGCGCACCTCGGTGGCGTAGTCGACATAGACGACGTTGTTGACGTGCTTGAGCGAGTCGAGGTCGGCCCAGCGCATGGGCAGCTCATGAACGATCTCAGCTGAGGAAGACACCCGCCGATGATGGCAGACAGGAGGCCTAGGCGCTGGCGGTCTCGTCGATCTCGATCAGCGGGTCGCCCTCCTGGACGATCTGGCCGACCTCGACGAGGATCTTGCTGACGAAGCCGGGAGCCTCGGCATAGACCGGGATCTCCATCTTCATGGTCTCGAGGATCGCGAGGACGTCGCCCGCCCCGACCTGGTCACCCTCGCGGGCGACGATCTTCCAGACGTTGGCGACGATCTCGGCTCGTGCCGCGAACATCAGTCGGTGCCGGCGGTCAGCATGCGAAGCGCCGCGGTCATGCGGTCGCGTGTCTCCTCGGGATGGATCACGTCATCGACGATACCGGCCTCGGCGGCCAAGTAGGGGCGAGCGACCTCCTCGCGGTAGACCGCCGCCAGCTCGTCACGCAGCACGGTCGGCTCCTCAGCCTCCTTGAGCGCGCGCCGGTGGAGCAGTGCCACCGCCCCGCCGGGCCCCATCACGGCGATCTCGGACTGGGCCCACGCCCAGTTGACGTCGGCTCCGAGCGACGCCGCGCCCATCGCGATGTAGGCGCCGCCGTACGCCTTGCGCACCACGACCGTCAGCTTGGGCGACGTCGTCTCGACATACGCCTTGAGGAGCTTGGCACCATGCGTGATGATGCCGCGTCCCTCCTCGACCGTGCCGGGCAGGAAGCCGGGCACGTCGACGAACGTGACGACAGGCAGGTCGAAGCGCCCGCAGAAGTCGACGAAGCGCGCAGCCTTGACGGCGGCCTTGGAGTCGAGGATCCCGCCGCGGGCGTTGGGCTGGTTGGCGATGACGCCGACCGCATGACCGTCGAGGCGGGCGAACAACGTGAGGATGCTCGGCGCATGCGTTGGCATGAGCTCGAGGCGCGCGCCGTTGTCGAGCACGCCGTCGATCACGGCGTTCATGTCGAAGACGATGCTGGACTTCTCCGGGACGATGCCGGGCAAGCGCTCGACGGCTCCCGGGTTGGCTGGCACGGAGCTGTGGCGCTTCTGGGCGCCGCCCTTGTGCGTCGGCAGGAACGACAGCAGCAGGCGGGTCGCGTGGAACGCCTCCTCCTCGCTGTCGACCTCGAGGTGTGCGACACCGCTGACGCGCGTGTGCAGGTCGGATCCGCCGATGTCCTCGGCGCTGGCGTCCTCACCCGTGGCCGCCTTGACGATGTCGGGGCCGGTCAGGAACATCTGTCCCTGCTCCTTGACCATGATCGTCCAGTCGGTCAGCGCCGGCGAGTAGGCCGCGGCTCCGGCGCACGGGCCGAGGATCAGGGAGATCTGCGGGATGCGCTTCTGCGCCTCGATGTTGAGCGCGAAGATCCCGCCACAACCGTGCAGCGCGAAGATCCCGTCGTGGATGCGAGCTCCACCGGAGTCGTTGATGTAGACGATCGGGTAGCCCTTGTCGATCGCGAAGCGCTGGGCCTTCTGGATGCTCTCGGCCATCACGGCGCCGATCGCGCCCGAGGCCACTGCCGCGTCGTGCGAGACGACGACGAGCGGGTGACCGTCGGTCGTGCCCCAGCCCGCAACGACACCGCTCCCCTGGCCCGCGCCCGCCGAGCGCAGCGGGGTCATGGCCACGAAGGAGCCGTCGTCGACGAGCATCTCTGCCCGCTGCAGCGCGGTGTAGACGCGCTTGCCCTTGGGCTCGACGTGAGCGAACCGGTCGGCACGACGCTGCGTGAGCATCGAGCGGTGACCCTGCTCCTCGACGGGCCCGGCGTCAGGCGCTGAGAGCACCGAAGGTGTTTCGCGTTGCGACACGACGTCTCCTAAAACATGAGGTTTTCCTCAACTATACACAAACATGAGGAAATCCTCACTTTTGATTCCGGGTGTTTTGCGGGAGCTGAGCTTTTTCACGTACGTGGCTCTCGCGTGCGCGGTGGGTCTGCGATACCGTTCTGATGGACTTGCTAAGCAAGCGCTTAGCCCTCGATCCTCAAGACAGCACCCTGAAGGAGCAGAACCGTGAGTGAACCCCGTACCGCGATCGTCACCGGTGGAGCCCGAGGCATCGGAGCCGGTGTCGCCCAGCGACTCGCCGCCGACGGACTCAAGGTTGCCGTCGTCGACCTCGATGAAGCGTCCTGCGCGGGCACCGTCGAGGCGATCACCGCAGCAGGCGGTTCTGCCCTCGCCGTGGGAGCCAACGTGGGTGACGAGGAGCAGGTCAAGGCGGCGTTCGCACGCATCGAGTCCGAGCTCGGCGCACCGACCGTCCTCATCAACAATGCGGGCGTCATCCGCGACAACATGCTGTTCAAGATGACGACGGACGACTGGGACACCGTCATGAACGTGCACCTGCGTGGCGCCTTCCTGATGTCGAAGGGCGCACAGAAGTACATGACCGAGGCCAAGTGGGGACGCATCGTCAACCTCTCCAGCAGCTCGGCGCTCGGCAACCGCGGCCAGGCCAACTACTCCGCAGCCAAGGCCGGCATCCAGGGCTTCACCAAGACGCTCGCGATCGAGCTGGGCAAGTTCGGCGTGACCGCCAACGCGATCGCCCCCGGCTTCATCCAGACCGACATGACCGCCGCGACCGCCGAGCGCCTCGGCATCGGCTTCGACGACTTCATCAAGTTCAGCGCCGAGCAGATCCCGGTGCAACGGGTCGGACAGCCCGAGGACATCGCGCACGCCGCATCGTTCCTCGTGAGCGAAGGCGCCGGCTTCGTGTCGGGCCAGGTCATCTACGTCGCCGGCGGGCCACTCGGCTGATGACTGACCCGCAGGGACTCGATCTCGCCGCATTGCACGCCTGGCTGACGCAGGTCGAGCCGACACTCGCCAAGGGGCCACTGTCGGCGAGCCTGATCACGGGCGGCAAGTCCAACCTCACCTACCTGGTGACGGACGGGACGAGCAACTACGTCGTACGCCGTCCGCCCATGGGACACGTGCTCGCCACCGCCCACGACATGGGGCGCGAATACACCGTGATGGCCGCACTGGCTCCGACCGACGTGCCCGTGCCACAGATGCTGGCCCGCTGCGACGACCCGGACGTCATCGGAGCACCGTTCTACGTCATGGCCAAGGCTGACGGGACGCCCTACGGCCGAGCGCAGCAGCTCGAGCCGCTCGGCGCCGACCGTACCCGGGCCATCACCGAGCAGCTCGTCGACACGCTCGCGACACTGCATTCGGTCGACCACGCGGCCGTGGGCCTGTCCGACTTCGGCCGTCCCGACGGCTACCTCGAACGCCAGGTGGCGCGGTGGAAGAAGCAGCTGGCCGCGTCGACCAGCCGCGAGCTGCCCGGCATGGACGAGCTCATCGCCAAGCTCGACTCCAACATCCCGACGACCAGCGACGGCACGATCGTGCACGGCGACTACCGCCTCGACAACGTCCTCGTCGACGCCTCCGACCAGATCACGGCGGTGCTCGACTGGGAGATGAGCACGCTCGGGGATCCGCTGACCGACGTCGCGGTGCTACTGGCCTACCAACAGCTCGCTGAGGAGGCGCCTCCGGCGAGCATGGGAGCCTTCATGGTCACGGATGCTCCACTCGCGCCCGGCTATCTCGGGCGTGACGAGATCCTCCAGCGCTACGCAGCCCAGTCAGGTCGCGACGTCAGCAACATCTCGTTCCACCTCTCGCTGGCGTTCTTCAAGCTTGCGGTGATTCTCGAGGGCATCTATTTCCGGCACTCCGCCGGTCAGACCGTCGGGACGGGCTTTGACGGGATCGGCGACATGATTGCTCCGCTGATCGCCGCAGGACGCGCCGCTTCCCGCTAATGTGGCGCGGGTGACGGCCGAGATCCTCGAACCCAGGCGCCGCCCGACCCAGGAGCGCAGCCACAAGAAGTTCGACCACCTGCTTCTGGTGGCGCGTGAGCTGCTCCTGGAGGTCGGGTTCGAGTCGTTCACGTGCGAAGAGGTCGCCAACCGCGCCGGGCTGCCGATCGGCACGCTCTACCAGTTCTTCCAGAACAAGTACGTCATGGTGTGCGAGCTCGATCGCGTCGACGCCGTCGCCGTACGCATGGAGCTGGCGTCGTTCGCCGAGGCGATCCCGTCGCTCGACTGGCTCAAGTTCCTCAACCGGCTGGTCGACCACATGGCCAAGATGTGGGTCGACGACCCGTCACGCCGTGCCGTGTGGCTGGCGGTCCAGTCGACGCCCGCGACGCGTGCGACAGCCGCCGTCACCGAGCGAGAGCTGGCTGCCGAGGTGGCCAAGGCGCTCGCGCCCTTGACGCCTGGCACCCCGCGCGAACGCCGCACGATCATGGCGGAGGTGCTGGTGCACATCGTCTACTCGATGCTCAACTTCTCGATCCGCGACGGGCAGGAGCACAGCGAAGCGATCATCGAGCTCAAGCGCCTCGTCACGGCCTACCTGCTGAGCGCCGAGCATTCTCCGTAGCGATGGTTTACCACGCCAGCGTGGTAAACGTCGTCCCGACGGGGAAAGCTTCCAACGCCCGGACGACGTTTGCCGCGCTGGGAGGAACTCCACACCGAATGACTGAGCCGTGATGAGTCCACAAAGTCGCGATCAAAGTGACCAGGAAATAGCCGCGCCGGGAAGTCTGCCTACGTGGACCAATATTTGACCGAGACAGCCGAAGCCAACGGTGGCTACTTGATGCGTCACCAACTCATCGATCTCGGCCTATCCGATGCGCAGATCCGCAGCGGAATGCAATCCAAGGTGCTCAGGCGCATTCGGCACGGCACGTACGCGATGGCACACGAATGGACAGCAATGACTGCCACAGAGCGTCACTGCGTGTTGGTGCGATCGGTGCTCGACAAGCTCGGCGATCGAGTCGTCGCATCCCATCATTCCGCCTCCGCGCTGTACGGCCATGATCTCTTCGGCGTCGACTTGGACACGGTCCACGTCACGCGAATCGATGGCGGTACGAGCCGACGCGAAGCCGGCATCGCGTTTCATCATGGTGCCGTCGTTCCCACGCGAGACATCCGTGAGATCGATGGGCGTTTGGTGGTAGAGCCAATGCGCGCGGTCTTCGAGACGTGCAGTCACGTATCCATCGAGTCCGGGATGGTGCTGGCCACCTCAGCACTACGATCTGAGCAAATCACCGTGGAAGAGCTGATTGAAGCTAGATCGCAATTCGCCCATTGGATGGGCACGCGCAAAGCGCGAATTGCCATCCGCCTCGCGGATGCGCGACTCGAGTCCGTCGGGGAGGTCCGCTCGCTTCACATGATGTGGCGCCATCGACTGCCGCATCCTGAGCTGCAGCACCAGATCTGCGACGTCCGGGGGCAGATCATCGCGCGCACCGACTTTGCATGGCTGGATCACCGCCACACCGGGGAGTTCGATGGGCTCATGAAGTACGGGCGACTCAACCCCTACAACCAGGACCCGGGGCAGGCGATCGAAGACGAGAAGATCCGCGAGGATCGTGTACGCGACGAGTCTTACGGCATGACGCGCTGGGTGTGGGCGAGCCTTGCACCATCACAACAAGCCAAGACCGCCGCGATGATCCGACTCGGAATGGAGCGATCTAAGCGGCTCTACCTTCGGAACCGCACCGTCATACCCCTGACCTGACGTCCTGACTCGGCAAACCCTCTCCGGACGCGGAAAGCTTCCCGCGCCTGGACGAGGTTTACCACGCCAACGTGGTAAACCGCCCTAGTCGGAGAGCACGACGTACGCGGTGGCGTAGTCGCCGTCGTGGCTCAGCGACACCTCGAGGGTGCGACCGGCAAGGCGTTTTGCCACCTCGCCGTGCAGGCGAATGCGGGGGCGGCCCCACGCGTCCGTGACGACCTCGATCAGGTGATGGATGTTCTCGTCCATCACGGGCGCCTCGCCGTACATCGACGCCGACCATGCCTTGATGACGGCTTCCTTCGCGGCCCAGCGAGCGGCGAAGTGACGCGCGGGATGGGAGGGACCACTCCGCGCATCACCCCGCTCGCCAGGTGAGAATGCCGTGGCAAACCTCGTACCGGGCAGGTCGAGCTGTTCCTCGAACGAGGGAACGTGGACCAGATCGACACCGACCCCGAGGATCGTCATTGGCATGACACCGACTGGTACATGTCTCCCTCACCCAGTCGTGCTTGCGGATCCAGGAGCATCGCAGCCTCCCGGGCCCGCACCCCCTCGCTGCCAAGGCGGCGATCAGGGCGTTCGTACAGCGAGGGGCCGCCGTACATCGCCCGGACGATCCGCATCCGGCCCTCGATCGTGCGAGTCTGCGCGCGCTCCTCATAGGAGGCACGCTCCTCGTCGGTCAAGGTTGCAAGGAAGGCTTGTGGGTGGACCAGCGCGATCAGGCCAGCGACATGGCCGAAGCCCAGGCTGGTCACCAGACCAGCCTTGAGCTGGCCGGTCGCGAGCGGCTCGCGCAGCCACACGAGGTGTTCGTGCTCGGCGAGGTCGTCCATGACGCAGTCGAGGCTGCGGTTGGGGGGTACGACTCCTCCGGTGAGCACCTGGCTGAGACCGATGAGCTGGAACGCCGCTGCGCCGCCCTTCGCGTGACCCGTGAGGGTCTTCTGCGAGATGACGTAGAGCGGGTTGCCCTCGCTGCGACCAATGGCCGCGGCGAGACGCTCGTGGAGCTCGGACTCGTTGCGCTCGTTCACGCCGGTCGACGTGTCGTGCTTGGACAGCACGCCGATGTCGTCGGCGGTGAGGCTGACCTGCGCCAGCCCCTTGGCGAGCGCCGACTCCTGGCCACCCCGGCCGGCTGCCAGGGCGCCGATGCCGGGCGCGGGGATCGACGTGTGCACGCCGTCGGCGAACGAGCCGGCGTACGCCACGACTGCGAGCACGGGCAGACCCATACGGGCAGCGACATCGCCGCGCGCCAGCAAGATCGTGCCGCCACCTTGTGACTCGACGAATCCGCCGTAGCGACGGTCGTTGCCGCGGCTGAAGTAGCGGTCCTCGATGCCCTTGGCACTCATTGCCGCCGAGTCGGCAGTGGCCGACATGTCGGCGAATCCGACGATGCCCTCGACGCTCAGGTCGTCGAAGCCGCCGGCGACGACGAACTCCGCCTTGCCGAGCTTGATCTTGTCGACGCCTTCTTCGACCGACACCGCGGTCGTGGCACAGGCTGCGACGGGGTGAACCATCGCGCCGTACGAGCCGACGTACGACTGCACGACGTGGGCCGCGATGACGTTGGGCAGCGCCTCCTGGAGGATGTCGTTGGCCTTGTTCTCGCCCAGCAGCGTGTCGAGGTAGAGCGACTGCATCGACTGCATGCCGCCCATGCCGGTGCCCTGTGTGTTGGCGACCAGCGCGGGGTGGACCCAGCGCATCAGCTCCGACGGCTCGAAGCCGCTGGAGAGGAACGCGTCGACCGTGCAGATGAGGTTCCACAGGCCGACCCGGTCGATCGACTCGACCATCTCGGCGGGGATGCCCCACACGGTCGGGTCGAAGCCGGTCGGGATCTGGCCGCCGACCGTACGGGTCAGCTTCATCCGGCGCGGCACGCGGATCTCGGTGCCGGCCTTGCGGGTCACGGTCCAGTCGCCGTCCGCGGTGGCCACGATGGTCGTACGCTCGGGGTCCGCGTCACGCAGCGCCTTCGCCTCGGACTCGTTTGACACCGTGAACGACAGGTCCTTGTCGAGGAAGATCGATGTCAGCAGCGGTGCTGCGTTGTCGACCATGTTGCCGTCGTCGACGTAGCGGCGGACACCGACGGCGTCACGAACTGCGTCCTCGTAGCGATCAGCAAGGTCGGCCTCGTCGACGCTCTCCTGTGTCGCGGTGTCGTACCAGCCGCCGGCGTTGTTGTCCCAGGCCACCATCCCGGTCGTCCACGCCAGCTCGAGGATGCCGGCGGCCGACAGCTCGTCGGACACCTCCATCTCGAAACGCGTGCGGGAGGATCCGTACGGGCCGAGCTCACCTGCTCCGACCATCACCACAAGGTCCTCGGGACGAGCGCTGACGGGTTCCCACTCGAGGCTGTCGACGCGGTCCAGCTGCGCCGGCGACGCGGCCAGGGCGGAGATCGTCCCGGTCTCGTCGACCTCCTCGGCGACGGGACGCTCGACGCCTTCGGCCAGCGCCCGCAGGTCGAGGTTGACGCCACCGAGTCCGCCGGTGAGGTCGACCGTGAGCGGCTCGATCAGCGCCGAGGCGCGGGCCGCGGGCGTGCAGGTCTCGAGGAGCGCCTGTGCCATCTCGTCGGGCGTCCACGTACGGACGCCGGCCGCCTCGACGGCATCGACCAGCGGGTCGTTGCCGCCCATGAGGCCCGTGCCCTTGACCCAGCCGATGATGGCGTGGCTCAGCGTGACCCGGTCGGCCCAGGCGGGCTCAGCCTTCCAGCGCGTGACGAGGGCGTCGAGGGCCGACTTGGCCTCGCCGTAGCCACCGTCGCCGCCGAACATGCCGCGGTTGGGCGAGCCCGGGAGCACCACGTGCAGGGTTGCGTCGATGTCGTGGTCCTGACCGTGCTCCGACAGCGAGGTGATCAGCCGCTCGACCGACCAGAGCAGGATGCGCATGTCGACCTCGGTACGGCTGCCCGCGTCGCTCATGTCACCCGCAACGCGTCCCGCAGCGAACGGGAACAGCAGCGTCGGGGTCATGGCCGGCTTGAGCACCGTCGTGGCGCCCGCACGGGTCTGGGTCTGCTCGGCGCCGATCCACGCGGCGAGCGCGTCGACGTCGGCGAACGACGCCATGTTGGCGGGGACGACCCACAGCTCGGCGCCGTGGACGGCGTGCGAGCGGTAGAGGTCGCGATAGAACGCCAGGCGCTGGGAGTCCAGGCTCGAGGTCGTCGCGATGACGGTCGCTCCCCCGGCCAGCAGCTGTCCGGTGATGCCGGCCGCGATGGAGCCCTTGCTGGCACCCGTCACCACGGCGGTCTCGCCTGCCCACTGGTTCGCGGGTTCGGTGAGAGCATCGGCAGCGATCTGCAGGAACCGATCGCGCTTGGCCGGGTCACCATGCGCGGCGTGCCACGTGGCCTGCGCTGACAGGGCCTTGCCGGCACCGACGAAGCTGACCTCGAGGTCGTCGCCGTGGACGATGCGGGCGAGGTCTTCGCGGGCACTGGCCCAGCGGTCGTCGAGCTGCACGGCCTTGGCCTCGTCGAACGCCGGGGCCGTGAGCTTGGCCCAGTCGCCGCCCAGCTCGGTCTCGACGCGCGACAGGATCTCGGCCTCGTCGGCGTCCGGCTCGATGACGGTCGCCTGCCCGGTCAGTCCGAGCTGATCCAGCACCAGTCGTGCCGCCGACGCCAGCACGCCATCGGGCCCGGTGATCTGGGCGGTGAACTCGCCGAGAGCGGCGGCATCGATGGTCGCCTCGCCGCCGCCGGTCGACGGCAGGTCGACACTGACGCCGTGGCGCCCGGCAACCGCCGCGACGCTGGCATCGATCGCGTTGTCGACGTCCGAGCCGGTGGCCAGACCGCTCAACGTTCCGAAGTCACCGCCGCGGACGCTGGTGCCCTCACGGCTCGACATCGCGAGCTCGGCGAGCACGTGGCTGGCCCAGCCCGGGCCGAGCTGCCACACGTCGGTGACGCGCTCGGCGATGTAGGCCTGGCGCTTGCCGGTCGGGCCGAGCACCTTCTTGAGGTGGTCGCCGAGTGCTTCGGTGAGCACTTGGCCGAATGCCTTGTAGCCGCGGGCGAGGCCCTTGACCTGGCCCGAGAGCGTCGGCAGGTCGGCATCGGCGGCACCGTCGATCGCGCCGAGGCTGAGCTCGCCGCCGAGGTCCACCAGCAGCTGGTTGCGTCGCGACGACGCACCGTCGCACAACGACTCGATCGAGTCGGCGGCGCCGATCTGGTCAAGGCGCATCTTGGTCCACCAGGCGATGAGCACGGTGGTCGCGTCGGCGGCGTCGAACGTGAGGTCGGCCGGACGGGGTCCGCTGCTGGCGGCGGGTGCAGGAGCTGCGGGAGCGGCCGAGTCGGCGACCGGAGCCTCGGTCGGCTGGTCGTCCTCCTCGCCCTGTTCATCGAAGCTGGCCTGGTCTTCGTCGGTGCTGAACACCGCAGCGCTGTCGCGCTCGAAGTTGAGCACCTCGACCGCTCCGCCGTGTCGACCGGGGAGCTTGAGCGTCTGTGAGGCGAGGTTGGCCACGGTCGGCGCCTGTCCGACACCGATCTCGACGAACCGCTCGACCCCGAGGCCTCCGTCAGCCTGGGGCAGGAACATCAGGTCCTGGGTCTCGATCCAGCGCACCGGGCTGGCGAACTGCCACGCGAGGAGCTCGATGAGCACCACGCGGCAGAGCTCACCGGGCTTGGTCGACCATGCGGCGAAGTCCGCGAGAACCGCCTCGAGCGGCTCGGACGGCACCAGGTCGGCGATCTCCCGGATGAAGGCACGATCGAGCGAGAACGGCTTCGGCACCAGGTTGGGGACATAGCGACCGGCCAGGATCGCAGGATCGATCGAGGGAGGCAGCAGCTCCTCGAGACGCGCCCGGAAGTCCGGAACCCCGCCCCGCAGGACCGTCGAGTGGAACGGGACGTCGATCCCCGGGATCAGGATGAAGGCACCCTTGCCGCCGAACTCCTCGCGGCGCCGGTTGACCTCGGTCTCGAGGACCTCGAGGCCGCGTACGCTGCCCGCGATGGCGTACTGCGAGTCGCGCAGGTTGTAGTTGACGATCTGCAGGAACTCGCCGGACTTCTCGGCGACGCCGTCGACGAACTCCTTGACGTTGTCGTCGACGAGCCCGATCTGGGACGGACGGATCGCGGCGAGGCGATAGTCGCTGCGCCCCTCGGCGTCACGCTCGACGAGAGTGTGCATCACCGAGCCACGCTGGAACACGACCTCGACGACGCCTTCGAGTGCGATGACTCCCGATACGGCGGCAAGCGCGTTGTATTCGCCGACTGAGTGACCAGCAAGGATCGAGCCCTCGACGAACGCGCCCGACTCGCGGAGCTCGGCCATCTGCGCGGCCCCGAGGACCGCCATCGCGACCTGCGTGAACTGCGTCAGGAAGAGCACGCCGTCGGGGTGCTTGTGGGTGACGCCCTGGGCGACCAGCACCGTCGGGTTGTCACGGACCACCGTGAGGATCGAGAAGCCGAGGGCCTCACGCGTGTGGGCGTCGGCGCGGTCCCAGATCTCGCGGGCCGCCTTGGAGCGCGCATAGGCTGCCATGCCCATGCCCTGGTGCTGGATGCCCTGGCCCGGGAAGGCGTACGCGGTGCGGGGCGCCTCGAGTCGGGCCGTCGCGGCCATGACGACCTCGCCCTCGACGCGGCAGCTGATGTCGAGCACCTCAGCGCCGGCATCGAGGCCGACGCGGTCGGCACGGATGTCGACCGTGGCACCCGGGCGTACCGGCGCCATGAAGCGTGTCGTCCAGCCGGTGATGCGACGCCCGCTGACGACCTGCTGGGCCGCCGCCGACACCCACATGCCGTGGACGATCGGACCGCCGAGCCCGGCGAGGCGTGCCGCGGCGACGCTGGTGTGGATCGGGTTGTGGTCGCCCGTCACCGCAGCAAAGGCGCGCAGGTCGGTCGGTGCGACGACGGACGCCGCGCCGCGCGACTTGCGCGGCGTGTCGTGCACGTCGTCGCCGAGGGCGCCGCCGGCACGAGCCGGATCAGCCAGCTCGGCAGCACCGGTGCGTCCGCGGATCGCGAAGCGCTCCCGGAGCGTCGCGATGGGACCGTTCGACGTGATCGTCACGTCAACCGTGACGACGCGGCCGTAGTCGGTGTCGGACACCGAGTCGACGAACGCCTCGATCGTCAGCTCGGCAGGAGCCGCGGGCAGCACGCCGTCGAGGGCGATCGCGTGGTCGAGGTGGACCAGGTCGAGCATGCCCTCGATGACCGGCACGCCATCAGCGGTCGTGACATCGCCGAGCACGGCGAACACCGACGGCCAGGCAAGTCCGACGAGCACATCGGGCACAGGGTGGACGGGGACGTCGGCACCCGTGACGCCGGCATGATCGGCGACCACGTCGGGGTCCCATTCGACCGTGGCGGTCGCCTTGCCGGCGGAGATCGTCGGCACGACGCCGCCAGCGGCGCCGGCCACCAGGGCACTCATGGCCTCGGTGGCGATCTCGGTGGTCACGACCGGCGCTGCGCCACTGGCGGCGTCGCCGAGGTCGATGCGCAGGGTCAGCGGACGCGCGAGGGGCACGTGGAGCTCGGCGGTACGCGCGTCGACCGTGACGAGCGACGCGCCGGTCTCAGGATGCTCGGCGCGCTCGGCGTCGACGATGACCCAGTCGGCGCCCAGGCGGTGCACGGGATTGCGGACCGTACGACCTGCCCACACCAGGTCGGGAGCCGCGAGCACGAGCGACAGCACGTCGCCCGCACCGTCGACACGACGGCGTCCGGCGACACGCTGCGGAGCGCGGCCGGAGGCGAGCAGTCCGTCGATCGTGGCGTCCTCGAAGCGGCGGAGGAGCTCGGCGACCGGCTCGTCGACGCGATCGATGCCGCCGACCGAGACCGGACCGGGGATGATGCAGACCGCGTCGGCGCCGTAGCGGGCGTCATGCGCCTGCCACAGCGAGTCGGAGCGCCACCAACGGCGTACGTTCTCGTCGAGCACAGGGACGAAGTTGACCGGCTTGCCGGCGATCTTGCACTGCTCGACGAAGAACACGACGTCGCCGGGGTGCAGCACGACCTCGGCGGCCGAGGGGTACGCACGCAGCAGTGCGTCGAGCGCCGTGGCACCGGCGGCCACGCTCTCCGGCTCGGCGAACAAGGTCGGGATCGAGCCGCGATCGGCGGTGTGGAGGCGGGCCTCGGCGCGCTGCAGCATCGCGGTGAACCGCTGCTGCATCGTGATGTCGAGCCACTCCGGCGTGCCGGTCAGCTCGAGGTAGCGGCTCAGCCACTGCGCGTAGGTCATCGACGCGACGTCGCCGAAGTAGGGCTTGGCGGTCCGATCGAGGGCCTCGATGATCTCTTCACGTCGATCCGCGACGGCCTCGGCATCGCCTGCGACCTCGTCGAGCAGACGACCCGTGCGTGACGCGGTGTTGTCGATCTCGTGGATGTCGGCACCGAGCTGGCTGAGGCTGGACGCCATGCCGCCCTTGGCCGTGCCGGCGCCGATCCAGGTGCCGGTGCCACGGGTGTCGACGAGCAGCTGCTTGACGTCAGGAGCCGTCGTGGCCTCGAGCGTCGCCATCGCAGCGGTACCGACCAGGATGCCGTCGAGCGGCATCAGCGGGAAGTCGTGGCGGCGAGCCCACTCGCCGCTGAGGTAGGCCGCAGCAACCTCAGGCGTACCGATGCCTCCGCCGACACAGACCACCACGTTGTCGAGCGCGCGGAGCTCGCCGTACGTCGTGATCAGCAGGTCGTCGAGGTCCTCCCACGAGTGGTGGCCACCGGCCTTGCCGCCCTCGATCTGCACGATGATCGGCGTCGGCGCGACCTCCTTGGCGATCGCGACGACCTGGCGGATCTGCTTGACCGTGCCGGGCTTGAAGACGACATGCGTGATGTCGGCGTCGCGCAGCTCGGCGACCAGTGCGACGGCGTCCTCGAGCTCGGGGATGCCGGCTGTGACGACCACGGCGTCGATCGGCGCACCCGCGGCACGCGCACGCTGCACGAGGCGCTTCTGGCCGAGCTGGAGCTTCCAGAGGTACGGGTCGAGGAACAGCGAGTTGAACTGGAACGTGCTGCCGGGCGTCAGGAGCTCGTCGAGCTCGGCGATGCGGTCGGCGAAGATCTGCTCGGTGACCTGCCCACCACCGGCGAGCTCGGACCAGAAGCCGGCGTTGGCTGCCGCTGCGACGATCTTGGCGTCGACCGTCGTCGGGGTCATGCCGGCGAGCAGGATCGGGGACTTGCCGGTGAGGCGGGTGAAGCGGGTCTCGGCGTGGATGCTGCCGTCGGGCAGCGTGACGACGCTCGGCGCGTACGCCGACCACGGCGTGGCGAGGCGCGGAGCTGCTCCGGCAGCGACCAGCTCGCGGTGGCCGCGGCGGGTCGTGGTGGCGATGATGCCGACGCCGCGCGTACGCAGCTCACGGGCCGACAGCCGCGCCGCGAGGTCACCGGGGCCAAGATCGAGGATCCAGCTCGCGCCGGAGTTCATGGCGGTCTCCAGCGACTCGACCCAGTCGACGGGGTCGACGATCGAGCGCATCGTCAGGTCACGGGCGCGTTCACTGTCGAGGCCGCACGCCGCGGCCCAGGTTGCGACGAGATCGGCGGCTGCGGCGAGGTCAGGGTGATGGAACGCGAGCTGTGCCGTCAACGGCTCGATGACCGGAGCGAACGGTGTGCCACCGGTGACCTTGCGATCGCGCTCGGTCTTCTCGGCGGCGGCGATCTCCTCGAGGCGGGCCTGGACGGCCGGCAGACTGGTGGCCGGGCCGCTGATGACCACGCTGCGACGGCCGTTGCGCATGCGCGAGACGACCCGGAGCGAGGCTGGCAGGTCGGCGATGACCTCGTCGATGCGCGCGGGGCGGACGTTCGAGACGCTGAGCATCGTGTCGCCGAGCAGTCCCCGACGACGGCCGACGAGCTGGGCGGCGGCGCCGATCAGGCGTGCGGTGGCGAGCAGCTCGACGTCGTCGGCACCCGCGAGCGACTGGGCAGCGAGCAGTCCCTGCGAGTGACCGATCACGGCAGCGGGCTGGAGCACGGCGGTGTCGATGCCCTGACGATGCAGCGCGCGGATCCCGGCGAGCTGGGTCAGGAGGATGCCGGGCAGCGAGACACCGGGGGTGCCGAGCATTCCGGCATCGGGCAGCTCGGGAGCGTCGTCGTCCTCGGCAGACTCCCCCACCGCGATGATGTCGACCCACGCCAATGGCGTGAAGGTGACACCCGCACGGGCCAGCTCACTCGCGACCGGAGCGAGCCTGGCCTCAGCCTGGGAGACCAGTGACTCCAGGTCTGCCTCGAGCGCGTAGTCGCGTACGAGGTCAGCCAACGGCTCAAGCCACTCGGCACCTTGTCCGCCGAAGCCGACGGCGTAAGGAGCTCCGTCAACGATGCGATCGACCAGGGCGCCGCGGCGCTCGGTCGTACGGTTCGGGGCAAGCGGTGTGTCGATGGTCGTCACGTGGTTTCCCTCGGGTGCTGCCGTCTCGGGATCGACGGGCGGTACCAACCATCTTCGCAAAACATGAGGGAAACCTCAACTTTAATGCGAGGTTTTCCTCATGTTTTTCAAGAGATGTGGATCACGCGACAGACGTCATCCCGAACGAGCTCCACGAGCTGCGTCCGGGATGACGTCTTGGGGTCCGCGACGCTCAGACTCCGCCGGTCAGCAGCAGCCCGCCGTCGACCGTCAGCGTCTGCCCCGTGACCCAGGCAGCGTCGTCCGACAGCAGGAACGCGACGACCGACCCCACATCCTCGGGGACGCCGAGCCGCTTCAACGGGTAGGCGGCCGAGACCTCGTCCTCCTTGCCCTCGTAGAGGGCGGCAGCGAACTTCGTCTTGACCACGGCCGGGGCCACGGCGTTGACGCGGATCGTGGGGCCCAGCTCCACTGCGAGCTCCTCGGTCACATGGATCACCCCGGACTTCGAGGCGCCGTAGACACCGATGCCCGGTGCCGGCTTGAGCCCGGCGACCGAGGCGACGTTGACGATCGCTCCCCCGTGCTCACCCATCCACCCGTGGTAGACCTTTTGCGCCCACGCGATCGACGAGATCACGTTGACCCGGAACGTCTTCTCGGCAGCACCGAGATCGACGTCGATCATGCGACCGTACGTCGGGTTGATCCCGGTGTTGTTGACCAGGAAGTCGACCCGCCCGAACGCGTCGAGCGTCGCCGCGACAGCCTGATCCTGGTGCGCCTCGTCGTCAGCCGCCCCGGCCGAGAAGATCGCGTTCTCAGGACCTCCCAGAGCCTCCACCGCCTCGGCGAGCGCGTCAGCCTTGCGGGCCGTGATGCAGACGCGCGCGCCGTCGGCGACGAGACGCTCGGCGATGGCAAAGCCGATGCCGCGGCTGGCGCCGGTGACGATCGCGACCTTGCCGTCGAAACGCTTGCTCAAGACAGTCGCTCGATGACCATGGCCATGCCCTGCCCACCGCCGACGCACATCGACTCGACGCCGAACTGCTTGTCATGGTGCTGCAGCGAGTTGATCAGCGTGCTCGTGATGCGGGCACCGGTCATGCCGAACGGGTGGCCGACGGCGATCGCACCGCCGTTGACGTTGAGCTTGTCCATCGGGATGCCAAGCTCCTTGGCTGAGCCCCAGGACTGGACCGCGAACGCCTCGTTGATCTCGTAGAGGTCGATGTCGTCGATGCCCATGCCGGCGTTGCGCAGTGCAGCCGGGATCGCCTCGACCGGACCGAGGCCCATGATCTCGGGCGAGAGGCCCGTGACCGCGGTCGACACGATGCGGGCGAGTGGCGTGAGGCCGAGCTCCTTGGCCTTGGTGTCGCTCATGATCACCACGGCGGCGGCGCCGTCGTTGAGCGGGCAGCAGTTGCCTGCCGTGACGGTGCCGTCGGGACGGAACACCGGCTTGAGCTGGGACACGGCCTCGAGCGTGACGCCGGCACGAGGTCCGTCATCCAGGCTGACGACGGTGCCGTCAGGAAGCGTGACGGGGGTGATGTCCTTGGCCCAGAATCCGTCGGCAAGAGCCTTCTCGGCGAGGTTCTGACTGCGTACGCCGAACTCGTCCTGCTCCTCGCGGCTCATGCCGATCTTCTGCTGCACGTTCTCGGCGGTCTGGCCCATCGCGATGTAGACGTCGGGGACGTCACCGTCGGCCCGCGGATCGGTCCAGGTCGGCGCACCGCCCTCTTCGCGCTTGGCGGTACGGGCGACGGCCTCGTCGAACAGCGGGTTCTTGGTGTCGGGCATGCCGTCCGAGCTCCCCTTGCCGAAACGGCTCACGGTCTCGACACCGGCAGAGATGAACACGTCGCCCTCGCCCGCCTTGATCGCGTGGAATGCCATGCGGGTGGTCTGGAGGCTGGAGGAGCAGTAGCGGTTGACGGTCACGCCGGGCACGTGATCGAAACCGGCCTGCACCGCGACGACACGACCGAGGTTGTAGCCGCTCTCACCGGCAGGCTGACCGAC
Organism: Aeromicrobium panaciterrae; assembly: GCF_039537165.1. Lineage (GTDB taxonomy): Bacteria > Actinomycetota > Actinomycetes > Propionibacteriales > Nocardioidaceae > Aeromicrobium > Aeromicrobium panaciterrae. The sequence continues at coordinate 206,803 of NZ_BAAAZZ010000002.1, forward strand.
ACCGAGGTGCAGGTCGACGATGTCCTTCGGGTCGAGACCCGGCACCTTGGCCAGCGCGGCCTGCACCATCTGGACCGTGAGGTCGTCAGGACGCATGTCCTTGAGCGAGCCCTTGAACGCGCGCCCGATCGGCGAGCGAGCGGTGGAAACGATAACTGCTTCGGTCATCAGATAGTGCCTTCCCTAGTGGACTCAGAAGCCGAGGTCTCGGCCGATGAGCTCTTTCATGATCTCGTTGGAACCAGCCCAGATCTTGCTGACGCGGGCATCCCGCCAGGCCCGAGCGACACGGTACTCGTTCATGTAGCCGTAGCCGCCGTGGATCTGTACGCAGTGGTCCAGGACGTCGTTCTGGATCTCCGACGACCACCACTTGGCCTTGGCGGCATCCGTCGCCGTCGCCTCGCCACGGGTGTGGGCCAGCACGGCAGCATCGACGAACGACTCGGCGACCTCGATCTTCGTGACCAGTTCGGCGAGCAGGAACTTGTTGTGCTGCAGGCTGCCGATGGACTGCTTGAACGCCTGGCGGTCGTGCGCGTACTGGATCGTCTCGGCGAGGATCTGCTTGGCGTGTGCGACGTTGGAGACCGAGCAGCTGATCCGCTCCTGCGGGAGTCGCTGCATCATGTAGATGAAGCCCTGGTCGACCTCGCCGATGACCCGGTCGTCGCCGACGCGTACGTCCTCGAAGAACAGCTCGGCCGTGTCGGCCTCACCCTGGCCGACCTTGTCGAGCTTGCGCCCACGGCTGAACCCCGCGTCGGTGGCCTCGAGAGCGAACAGGCTGATGCCCTTGGCGCCCTTGTCGGGAGATGTTCGCACCGCGGTGATCACCAGGTCGGCGGAGAAGCCGTTGGTGATGAAGGTCTTGGAGCCGTTGATGACCCATCCGTCGCCGTCACGGACGGCGGTGGTCTTGAGGGCGGCGAGGTCGGATCCGCCGCCGGGTTCGGTCATGGCGATCGCGGTGAGGATCTCGCCAGAGGCGCAGCCGGGGAGCCAGCGCGCCTTCTGCTCGTCGGTGCACAGGTCGACGAGGTACGGCACTGCGATGTCGGTGTGGATCGCGACGCAGGAGGCGAGCGCGGCGTTGAGCTTGCTCAGCTCCTCGTCCCAGACCGCGTTGAACCGGAAGTCACCGGCGTCGGCGCCACCGTGCTCTTCGGGGATCTCGAGGCCGAGGAAGCCTTCGGCTCCGGCCGCGAGCCAGAAGTCACGCGGGAGAGCCTTGTCCTCGAGATACTTCTCGAGGTTGGGCTCGACATGCTTGGCAAGGAACGCCGCACAGGAAGCGCGGAACGCCTCGTGGTCTTCGTCAAAGATCGTTCGCTGCACAATCAGGCCTTCAGTTACACGGGCGGGACTCGCGCGCTAAGCGCTTGCTTAGCATGCAAGCACTCCGGCATGCTGTCAACACAAAGGAGGCCCGGCATGACCACGATCACAGCGCGCGAACGGCTGATCAACGCTGCCGTCGAGGCGTTCGCCGAAAAGGGCTTCGCCGCGACCACGACGCGCGACATCGCGTCACGGGCCGGGATGAGTCCGGCCGCGGTCTACGTGCACCACGACTCGAAGGAGAGCCTGCTGTTCTCCGTCAGCCTCGACGGGCATCGCAAGGCACTCGACGTCATCAGCTCAGCCGCCGCCTCCGCCACCGACCCCGTGGACCGGCTGCGCGCCATGGTCTACGACTTCAGCCTGTGGCACGCCGACAACAGCCGGGTCGGCCGCATCGTGCAGTACGAGTACCACGCGCTCACCGACGAGCACCGAGCCGAGGTCGCCACCTACCGCCGCGAGATCGAGAAGACCATGCAGGACGT
>NZ_BAAAZZ010000002.1:208779-363488 GCF_039537165.1 Aeromicrobium panaciterrae
GGTTCGAGCCCGGGGGTTCTCGTTCCGGCCACGAGCTGGCCACCCTGCACGCCGAGCTGGCGGTCAGGATGACCCTTCGGACTGCGTCCTCACGGACTCCGTCCTAGGGCAAGCCCCTTCGGCGGAGACTCCGTCCTAGGGCAAGCCCCTTCGGCGGACTGCGTCCTCACGGACACCGTCCTAGGGCAAGCCCCTTCGGCGGACTGCGTCCTCACGGACACCGTCCTAGGGCAAGCCCCTTCGGCGGACTGCGTCCTCACGGACACAGTCCTAGCGCGATCAGGCTGCGTCAGCCTGAAGAACAGCCTCGGCCACGATGTGGATCGAGATCTTGTCGCCGATGACGACCTTGTCACCCTCGAGCGGGATGTTGAAGTCGATGCCGAACTCCTTGCGGCTGATCTCGGTGGTCGCCTCGACGCCCACGCGGGTCCCGCCCCACGGGTCTGCGCCCTCACCGAGGAAGTCGACGTCGAGCTCGACGGACTTGGTGACGCCCTTGATCGTGAGGTCGCCGGTGACGACGAACTCGGAGTCCGACTTCTGCGTCACGCCTGTCGACACGAACGTCGCCTGGTCCTGGTTGTCAGCGTCGAAGAAGTCGCTCGAACGCAGGTGGTCGTCGCGCTGTGCCGTGCCGGTGTTGATCGACGACAGGTCGAACGAGACCTTGACGGACGAGTCGGTGATGTCGTCGGCCGTGACGAGAGTGCCCTCGAATGTCTCGAACTTTCCGCGCACCTTGCTGATGATGTGGCGGACCGTGAAGCCGATCTCGGTGTGCGTCGGGTCCAGCGTCCAGGTGCCGGTGGTGACCTTGGTGGTGGTGCTGCTCATTTGATGCCTCCGGGTAAGATGGTTGATTGTTCAACAAGTGCGAGACTACAGGTAGTTCAACGTTCAATCAAGTTTGGAATCTTGTATGATGGATCACATGGAGACCACGACGGAGACTCCGTGGCTCACTGCCGCGGAGCAACAGATCTGGCGATCGTTCCTGGGCGGGACGATCGTCCTCAACGAGCGCCTCGATCGCGACCTCCGCACGGCCCACGGCCTCTCGATGCCCGAGTACGAGATCCTCGTACGTCTCTCCGAGGCGCCTGACCGCTCGATCCGCATGGCCGAGCTCGCCGCCGCCGTCTCACACTCTCGCAGTCGAGTGACCCACACGATCGCTCGCCTCGAGCGCGAAGGCCTGGTGTTCCGAGGCCAGTGCTCCGAGGATGGTCGCGGCGTCTCCGCCGTCATGACCGACAGGGGATTCGCCCTTCTCGAGGAGGCGGCGCACACCCACGTACGCGGGGTGCACTCCTACCTCGTCGAGAACGCCTCGCCCGAGGAGTTCGCCGTGCTGGGCCAGATCATGCAGCGCGTCATCACGACGCTTGGCGGCGGCAAGTTCTGACGCTGCGGCGCCGCCTGCCAGCGACAGCTAGTCGCGGGTGAGCTTGCGGTAGGTCACGCTGTGCGGACGTGCCGCCTCTTCACCGAGGCGCTCGACCTTGTTGAGCTCGTAGTCGGCGAAGTTGCCCTCGAACCAGAACCACTTGGCCGGGTTGTCGGCGTCACCCTCCCACGCGAGGATGTGCGTCGCGACACGGTCGAGGAACCACCGGTCGTGCGAGACCACCACAGCGCAGCCGGGGAAGTCGAGCAGTGCGTCCTCGAGGGACTGCAGCGTCTCGACGTCGAGGTCGTTGGTCGGCTCGTCGAGCAGCAACAGGTTGCCGCCCATCTTGAGCGTCAGCGCCAGGTTGAGACGGTTGCGCTCTCCACCTGACAGGACCTTGACGAGCTTCTGCTGGTCGGGCCCCTTGAAGCCGAACGACGCAACGTAGGCGCGACTCGGCACCTCGAAGTTGGCCACCTTGATGAAGTCGAGCTCGCCCGACACCAGCTGCCAGACGTTGAGCTTGTCGTCGATGCCTCCGCGACCCTGGTCGACGTAGGAGATCTTGACGGTCTGGCCGACGTCAAGCGTGCCGCTGTCGGGCTCCTCCTCCCCCACGATCATCCGGAAGAGTGTCGACTTGCCGACGCCGTTGGGACCGACCACACCGACGATGCCGGCGCGCGGGAGGTCGAACGTCAGACCGTCGAACAACTCACGGTCACCGAAGCTCTTGTGGAGGTCCTTGGCGTTGAGGACGACGTCGCCGAGTCGCGGACCCGCGGGGATGTTGATCTCCTCGAAGTCGAGCTTGCGGCTGCGCTCGGCCTCCGCGGCAAGCTCTTCGTAGCGGCTGAGTCGTGCTTGGTTCTTGACCTGGCGGGCCTTGGCGTTGGAGCGGACCCACTCGAGCTCCTTGGCCAGGATCTTGGCGCGCTTGGCGTCCTTCTTGCCCTCCACGACGAGACGGGCCTGCTTGGTCTCGAGGTAGGTCGAGTAGTTGCCTTCGTAGGGGTGCGTCTTGCCGCGATCGAGCTCCAGGATCCACTCGGCGACATTGTCGAGGAAGTAGCGGTCGTGGGTGATGGCCAGCACGGCGCCGGGGTAGGTCGCCAGGTGCTGCTCGAGCCACAGCACGCTCTCGGCGTCCAGGTGGTTGGTCGGCTCGTCGAGGAGCAGCAGGTCGGGCTGCTCAAGCAGCAGCTTGCAGAGCGCGACGCGTCGGCGCTCACCACCGGAGAGGTGGTCGACGACCTCGTCGGGCGGCGGACACCGCAGGGCGTCCATCGCCTGGGCGAGGCGGGAGTCGAGGTCCCACGCGTTGGCGTGGTCGAGATCAGTCTGCAGCTCACCCATCTCCGGGAGGAGCGTGTCGTAGTCGGCGTCAGGGTCAGCAAGCTCTTCGCTGATCTTGTTGAACCGGTCGATCTTGGCCTTGATCTCGCCGACGGCCTCCTCGACGTTCTCCAACACGGTCTTGCCCTCGGTCAGCGGAGGCTCCTGCAGGAGGATGCCGACGGATGCCTCGGGGTCCTTGATCGCATCGCCGTTGTTGGGCTGCTCGAGCCCGGCCATGATCTTGAACAGCGTGGACTTGCCGGTGCCGTTGGGGCCGACCACGCCGATCTTGGCACCGTGCAGGAAGGACAACGTGACGTCGTCGAGGACGACCTTTTCGCCGAGCTTCTTGCGGACATTGCGGAGGGTGAAGACGTAGTCAGCCATAGGCCCCAAGTCTAACGAGACGCCCGTGACCCGACCCCACCGGTCACGCGGCGGATTGCCCCTCGAGCTCCTCGAGAGCGGCCACCGTGCCGTCGTTGGTGGACACCTGCGGCTGCCGCTCGACCTTGCGCAGCGTGGTCACACCCCACGTCAGGTCGTGGCCGATCAGACTGGCCTCCACGACGGTGCTCTCGCGGGCCTCGCCCTCCGAGGTGGTCCACCGCTCGACGCGGACCTTGCCGCTCACGATGATCGGGTCGCCGACCTCCAGCGACTCCGCGGCGTTCTGGGCGAGCGACCGCCAGGCCTTGACCGACAGCCAGATCGTCTCGAGGTCGCGCCACTGACGGGTTGCCTGGTCGAAGTAGCTCGGGGTCGACGCCACGCGGAACAGCACCCACGGCACACCGCCTTCGCGCAGCTCGACCTTGGTGCCGACTCGGCCATGGAACGTCAGGGTGTTGTCGTTGGACATGTGTGGCTCCTTTGGTTGGGAGCCTCAGGATCGAGATGAGCCGCTCCCCCGAGCCACCACCGGCCATCCTGCTGTGGACGGAGTCATGCGAATGAGTGGGTTGTGGAGGGTCAGCCGAGCGCGGCGAGGATTCCGGTGCGGTAGGCGCCGTATGCGTCGAGCTCGGCCTGGACCGGAGCGACGACTCGCGTCACGGCCACCGAGTCGATCGCCTCACGGAGCTGGCGATCGGCATTCCTGGCCCGGCGTCGACCGCTGAGGCGCGCGAACACCCGAGACAGGAGTCCGAGCACGATGCCGACCGCCGCCGAACCCGCCGCGACGACAGCTGCGGCAGGAAAGCCCGCAATGTCCTTGAGCTCCGGCAGCGACATGTCGGGATAGACGGAGTCCTGCAGGCCCTGCGCGGCCAGCCAGCCGAGACCCGCGATCAGCCCGAGCATCGCCAGCCACTGGATGACCTGGACGACGCGCCACCACCATGCGGTGCGGGCGCGGACATGGGTCGCCGCGATCGCCGCGTCGAGGTCGTCGACGATCGTGTGGCCCGGCGGGCTCGCGGCGGCGCGGACGGCGTCGCGCCACGGGTGTTCGAGGCCGACCGATGCCTTCTCGGCGAGGTCGCGGATCGCGAGCTCGGCATTGGCGCGCTGCACCGGGCTCGCCTCGGGCAGCGAAGCCCTGGCCAGCGCGGTCATCGACATGTCGCTGTCGAGCATGAGGCCCTTGAGCGGGTCGCGGCGCAGCTTGCCGAGCCACCGCGCGACGGGCCAGCCCGTACGCAAGATCGCCTGGCGACGCGTCGCCGCCGCGATCGCGTCGACGACCTGAGGCACACCCGCGCAACTGACGAGGGCATCGTCGAGCACCCGGCGATCGGCAGGACTGATGCCGGGAACCTGGTGTGTGCCGCCCACCTGCGCGATGACCTGCGCCGCCGCCGTGATGTCGGACCCGAGCCGCCCCTTGGCGGACGCCTTGGCGCGGATGCGGGTGGCGAGCAGGCGCTTGAGGTCCTCGATGCCGTCACCGCGGGTCGCGGAGACACCGACCACCTCGACGTCCGGGAGGCCTTCGGCGGCAAGGATGCGCCTGACGTCCTCAAGCGTGCGGGTGCGCTGCTCGTAGGGGATGCGGTCGATCTGGTTGAGCACGACCACCGTGACGTCGCTGTAGGACGCCATGGGCCGGATGTAGCGGTCGTGCAGGGCTGCGTCGGCGTACTTCTGGGGATCGAGGACCCACACGAGGAGGTCGGCGTACTTGACCAGTCGGTCCATCTCGAGGTGGTGGGACACCTCGGTCGAGTCATGGTCGGGCAGGTCGAGCAGCACGAGGCCGTCGAGCTTGGTGTCCTCGGCCGACCTGTCGAGCATGCTCAGGCGCGAGACCTGGTGACGCGGCGGGATGCCCATCCACTCCAGCAGACCCTGTGCGCCGTCGGGCCCCCAGGCGCAGGCCAGGGCCCATGACGTGGTGGGGCGGCGTACGCCAACGCCCGCCAGCTCGAGGTCGGTCAGTGCGTTGAACAGCGACGACTTGCCCGAGCCGGTGGCTCCCGCGAGGGCGACGATGGTGTGCTCGCCCGACAGCCGCAGGCGCTCATTGGCCCGGCCAGCAAGCATCTCGGCGGGCGCCAGGATCTCCTCGTCGATACGGCCGCGGCTCGCCGCGACTGCCTGCGTGAGGCCGTCGAGGCGCTTGGAGACGTCGCTGGGCTCACCCGCGAACGTCGGCTGCGCGTCGTGGACCGCGGTGCTCATGCGTCACCGCCGGCGATGAAGTCGGCGTGACGGGCGTATTCGGACTGGCGGGCGGACTCCCGCAGGTCGTGCTGGAAGCCCTTGAGGTCGTCGGGACGACCGACAAGAGCGACGAAGCGCTGCATCTCGCCCTCGAGCAGTGCTGCGACCCGTGACTCGAGGTCGGCGTGCGCCTTGGTGACGAGCGCCTTGACGGCATCGTCGCCGAAGATCGCCGAGAGCAGCTTGTGACCGAGCTCCACCGTGCTGTCCTTGGTGCTCGCCGAGTCGGCGAACATCGTGACCATGAGGGCGACGCCGATGCCGTTGACCCCGAACGCCAGGAACTTCGCCGTCATGCGTTTGTCACCGCCGTCGGTGCGCACGAGCTCGAGCACGGCCTGGCGCCAGTCGCGTACGGTGCGCTCGGCCTTGACCCGGAAGTCGCGAGAGGCCCGATCGATGTCGGGTGTACGAGCAAGGAGCGCCTTGCCGGCGGGGACCTCTGCCCACGCACGAGCTGCCGCCGAGGCTGCCGACTCGGCTTCCTCCACGACCAGGTTGAAGACTCCCGTCTCGATCGCCGCGACGATGTCGCTGGAGCGTGTGCGCTTGCCCGTGACGCCGTCGACGAACCGGTCGCGGATGCGTCCGACCTTGTCCTCGACGGAGCGGAGCAGGTCACCCGTACCGACGAACTCCTGCCACCTGGCCTGGATCTCGCCCCGCAGGAGCGTGCCGTCGGTGATCTGCGTCGTGAACGACTCGAGAGCGTTGCGATAGATCGTGTCGATGCTCGAGTAGAGCTGCTCGGAGACCTCGATCTGGCCGTCCATCGAGTCGGCGATGTCGTGGGCGCGGAGCACGATGTGGCGGATGGCGCCGTCGAGAGTATGGGAGATGACCTTGCCGCGGGCGTCACCGTCGGCGGCAAGGTCGTGCAGCCATCCGACGATCGGTGCGACGGCCTCGGCTGGAAGGAGCCCATCGGCGTCGACGCCGGACTCGGGGACCGTGAACAGCGGTGAGTCGGACAGCCCCCGCGACGTCATCATGCGGGCAAGGTGTCCGCGGACCTCGACCACGGCCTCGGCACTCGTACGGTCGAGCACCACCGCGACCGACGTGCTGCGCTCCGCGGCCAGGCGGAGGTAGTCCCAGGGCACCTGGTCGGCGTAGCGAGCCGCCGACGTCACGAACAGCCAGAGGTCGGCGGCGGCGAGCAGCTGCGCGGCGAGCTCGCGGTTGCCCTTGTCGATCGAGTCGACATCCGGAGCGTCGAGGATCGCGAGCCCGCGCGGGAGCCTGGTCGAGGTCGCGAGACGCAGCGCGTAGGTGTCGTTGCTGGGCACGTTCGTGCGCGGCAGCTCGGGGAGGATCCGGTCGGGCGCGAACCACTCGGCGTCGTCGGGGTGGTGCACCAGCACGGGTGAGCGAGTCGTGGGCCGCAGGACACCGGACTCGGTGATGCGCTGGCCCAGCAGCGAGTTGACCAGCGTCGACTTGCCGGCGCCAGTGGAACCGCCCACCACGGTCAGCAGCGGGCCGTTGAGCTGGACCAGACGCGGCAGCACGTAGTCGGACAGCTGCGTGACGATGTCGGCGCGAATACGACGAGCGTCCGCGACTTCAGGAAGATCGAGGTCGAGAGGTACGGCACTGACGTTGCCGAGCAGCCCGCTCAGGGCACCGAGAAGCTCGGCCGAAGCATGTTCGCCGGGCACTGGAGCTCCTCTCATCAACTCGCGCGTTCACCATCGGGTATGCGTACAGATTAGTGGACGCAGGGGTACAGCGCGGCCACGGCTGTGTGAGAGACGGGTCAGAAGTGACGCACGGTGTTTTGGAGCGCCGGCGGGAATCTCAGCGCCGGCCGCAACGCATACATCTGGTCGAGCAGCGAGTAGGTCCGCTCGACGCCGTGAGGCTTGGACCGGCCGCTCATCATCGCGTGATGCAGGAAGGCCATCTCCGTGGCCAGCTGCTGGTAGTGCTTGACGACCTTGCCGGCCTCCTTGCCGTGATGCTCCCGGGCGAATCGCCGCGCAGCCTTGCGATAGGTGAAGCGCGAGAGGTAAGGGATCTCCGCCGGGTGGATCCAGCCGCGCTGTGCCACGTACGACAGCGACTGCTCGAGGATCCGTATCTGGTTGGAGCGGACGATGATCGCCATCACCGCGACCATGAGCAGGACGACGGCGAGTCCGAGGTAGACGAGGAAGAATCCGGCGCCTTCGCCGATGCTCAGCGAGGCGTTCCACAGGGCGTGGAGGCCCATGCTCAGCGCCAAGCCGACCACGACCAGCGCGACCTTGGCGACCTTGGACCTGCGGGTGACGGCCAGGCCGACCGCGACGCCGAACGCCGAGGTGAACAGCGGGTGCGCAAACGGGCTGAACACCCCGCGCACGATGAACGTGGTCGTCACGCCGGCGGGACCATCGATCTTGATGTCGTCGGAGCCGAGGTAGCTGGCGGCGTAGTAACCGATGTTCTCGACGAACGCGAAGCCGATGCCGACGAGGCCGGCGAAGATCAGCCCGTCCAGGAAGCCGTCGATGACCCGGCGGGCTCGCAGGAACGTGAGGAGGAGGAACAGGCACTTGGCCGGCTCCTCCGTCATCGGCGCGACGACCGAAGCCATCGTGTCGTCGCTGACGTCGAACGCGTGCTGGATCCAGATCTGCAACGAGAGGGCGATCGCGACTGCGATGACTCCGCCCCAGACGAAGGCGGCGAACTTGTAGCGGCGCGGCTCGGGCTCATAGCGGTCGAGCCACCAGTAGGCCACCCAGAGCAAGGGCAGCGGGATGAGGGCGAACAGGAACGACAGGCCCGCGCCCGCGACGTCGCCCGCGCCGAGGGAGAAGATCACGCCGCCGACGGCACCTGCGGCGCCGATGACGCTGAACGCGATGATCAGCGCGGTGCGCCCGCGCTGCCGGAACGGCTCGCGACGCTCCACGCCCGCGATGGTGGGCTCGCTCGCGATTGTCACCTGCGAATCGTAGGGCATACCCGGGCCGCGACCCCCAGCCCACGCGCGCCGATAGGCTTGTCCCGGGCACACCGCCCGCAGGCCCCCGTAGCTCAGTTGGATAGAGCAAGAGCCTTCTAATCTCTAGGTCGCAGGTTCGATTCCTGCCGGGGGCGCTCAGGCGAGGTGGGCCGAGGCCGCCTGATGGACGGCCCGGGCGGTCGCCTCGAGCGCAGGAGTTTGCAAGGTCCACTGCTGCCAGTAGAGCGTGACGTCGACGTGGTGCCCCGGGTCGAGGTCGACCAGCTGTCCATCGCGCTCCAGCTCCTCGGACTGCTCCTTGGGCAGCATCCCCCAACCGAGGCCCAGCCTGATCGCCTCGGCGAACTGCGACGAGGCGGGAATGTGATGGCGGGGCGGGTCGAGTCGGCGGCGGCTCCGGCTGCGGCTGCGCAAGTAGGCGTCCTGGAGGTCGTCGCTGCGATCGAACACCACGACGGGTGCCACCGCGAGGCTCTCCCCGTCGACACCCGCGCTGAACCACGTGTCGGCGAAGGACGTGCTTGCCATCGGGCGGTAGCGCATCGTGCCGAGTCGGGTCGACCGGCAGCCTTGCACGGGTGCGGCATCCGACGTGATCGCGGCCATGACGGTCCCCGAGCGCAGGAGATCTGCCGTACGACCCTCGTCCTCGCGTCGGACGTCGAAGTAGGCCGTGCCGACCAGACCCGCCAGCGCCGGCAGCACCCACGTCGCCAACGAGTCGCCATTGACCGCCAGCGGGATCGTCGGCGGGCGCTCCAGCTCGTGGTCGACCTCGAGCCGTACGTCCTGGACGAGCGACTCGACCTGCCGGGCGAGCCGAAGGTAGGCCTCACCTGCCTCCGTGACCGCGCTGGGCTTGGTGCGGCGGACGAGCACACGTCCGGCGGACTGCTCGAGAGCCTTCATGCGTTGGCTGACGGCCGACGGCGTCAGGTGGAGCGCAGCGGCCGCGGCGTCGAACGAACCTTCATCGACCACGGCGGCGAGGGCACGGAGCTGGGAGAGATCGACGTCAGGCACATAAGCAATACTAATGGATCATTCACAACATGAACTGGCCTTCATCGGCCCCCTCCAGTTGGATTGACCCATGGACCACGCCGCCCTCGTTGCCGCCCTCGCGGGCGCCGGATTCGGCCTGTCCTTGATCGTCGCGATCGGCGCGCAGAACGCATTCGTGCTGCGTCAGGGACTGCGCCGTGAGCACGTGCTTGCCGTCGTGGCGGTGTGTGCCCTGTCCGACGTCGTCCTGATCGCCGTCGGGGTCGGCGGTCTCGGCAGCCTGATCCAGGCCGTCCCCTGGCTGCTCGACACCATGACGATCGGCGGTGCGGCATTCCTCGTCGCGTACGGCCTGCTTGCCGCCCGTCGCGCCCTCCGTCCGGCCGCGATCGACGCCGACGTCGTCGGCCGTCCCACCACCCTCCGGGCCGCGGTCGCCACCTGCCTCGCGCTCACCTGGCTCAACCCGCACGTCTACCTCGACACCGTGATCCTGCTCGGCTCGGTGGCCGGCACGCACGGAGACGATCGCTGGTGGTTTGGTCTGGGCGCAGCTCTCGGCAGCATCGTGTGGTTCTCGTCCCTCGGGTACGGTGCACGCGTGCTCCGTCCGTTGTTCGCCAAGCCCGCCGCCTGGCGCGTCCTCGACGGGCTGATCGCTGTTGTCATGTTCGCGATCGCTGCGAGCCTGCTGGCAGGTGTCGCGTGAAGCAGCTCGCCCTCGTCTTCCTCGGCGGCACGCTCGGCACGCTTGCGCGCCGCGGCGTCAGCGAGATCCCGTACGACGGGGTCTTCCCGCTGGCCACGTTCACCGTCAACGTCGTCGGCTCCTTCGCGCTCGGCGCCCTGCTCGCGGTGGTGGTGCGCCGCTCCGCCGACCAGGCACGACTGCTCCTCGGCACGGGGTTCCTCGGCGGCTTCACCACCTACAGCGCCCTCGCAGTCGAGACCGACACGCTGCTGCGCGGTGACCACGTGGCGCTGGGCCTCACGTACGCGATCGGCACCGTGCTCGCGGGGCTCGTCGCAGCGCTCGCCGGTGTCGCACTCGGATCGAGGGCACGGTCGTGACCCCGATGTGGATCGCCCTGGCGGGCGGCCTGGGGGCGGGCACGAGATTTCTCGTCGACTCGTGGATGAGGCCCCGGGTCTCCGCGACCCTCCCCTGGTCGACACACCTGATCAACGTCACGGGTTCGCTGCTGCTGGGGCTGATCGTCGGCCTCGGTGCCGGGGACACGTGGCACTCGATCGCCGGCACCGGGTTCCTCGGCGGCTACACGACGTTCAGCACGGCAAGCGTCGAGACGGTCCACCTCGCGATCGACCGCCGCTACCGCGCGGCATTCGTCAACGCCACGGCGATGCTGGTGGTGAGCGTCGCCGCTGCCGCCGTGGGCTACGCGGCCGGGCGGGTCATTGCGTGACGGCGCCGACGACGCCGCCATACTGACCGATCGCCCTGGGCTTGCCGTTGCCACCGGGGATGTGGAGCAGCACCTGGTGCTTGTACTTCAGCGTGCCGGAGCCCGAAATGCCCTGCGACAGGAACGCCTGCTGCGGCGTCCCCTGCGGCCACGTCACGGTCAGGCCCTTCTGGACCGTGTAGGTGTCGTCACGCAGCAACGTGACGAATGCCAGTGCACCACCGTCAGACGTGCGCACCACGAACTTCACGTCCTCGGCACTCCATGCCTGCGAGAAGGTCACGCCCTGGAGCCCGCCGTTGGCCGCGGCAGCCGAGCGCATCTGGCGGATGAACGAGTCGTTCACGATGCCGTCCGCCTCCGGTGCCGAGGCGTCGCCGAGCGCCTTGGCGTACTCCGTGGCCGCCTCCTGCGCCGACATGCGCATGCCTGTGCGGTTGCCGGGCTTGACGGTCAGGACCTTCGAGCCATTCGTACGGAGCTCGGGCAGGGACGTCTCGGCGACCGTCTCGGGACTGGCCACGAGCAGCCACGGATCGGCCGCTGCCGCTCGCTCGAACACCTGGACCCGGTTGACACCACGGGCACGGTCACGCACGACGGCGAGGAACCAGAGCGGGTACTTCGAGAACTCCGGGGTCAGCACCTTCGTCACGTCGACCGCAGCGGCATCCTGCTTCTGCTTCTGGGCCAGTCGCTGGGAGACCTCGAACGACCCGGAGTCGATGTCGAGGACCGCCTCGCTCTCGATCGTCGACAACGGCTTGGGATCGAGCAGCTTGATCGCGGCGTTGCGCACCGTGCGGTAACGGTCGAAGACCTGGTCGACCTCGGACGTACGCGCGGCGGCCTTCTCGACCGGGAGGCTCGACCGCTGGTGCGGCACGGCACAAGCCGACAGGACGAGGAGCGCCGATGCCGCGACGATGACACGCTTCACGGCTTCTCCTCCTCTTCGTCGACGAGCTCGAAGTCCGCGAGCTCTTCCTCGCTGACCTCGTGCTCGACTCCATCCTCGTCGACGAACACGTAGACCACGCGCTCCGTCGGCGTGCCGGACGCGGGCGCAGCCTTCACCTCAGCCTCGGGTTCGGGTTCGGGTTCGGGTTCGGGTTCGGGTTCGGGTTCGGGCGCGGGCTCGGGCGCGGGCTCGGGCGCGTCGACGACCGTCTCACCGACGAACTCCAGCTCGGCCGCCTCGTCCGCCGAGATCTCGTGCTCGACACCCTCGTCATCGACGTAGATGTAGACGATCTCGTCCTCGTCGTCCTCCGTGTCCGGCTCCGGAGCGGTCTCGCGTACGACGGGTTGTCGCTCTCCGACGACCGGTCCGGAATCCGGCTCGACGACCTCCTCGTCGACGACCTCGTACTGCTCCGCCTCGTCGGCCGAGATCTCGTGCTCGACACCGTCCTCGTCGACGTAGACGTAGACGACGTCCTCCTCCTCGACGTCGTCGTCATCGCTCCACAGCGACTCGCCACGACGCAGCAGGCGAGCGAGCAGGATGCCCCCGGCGCCCAGGAGGAGAAGGCCCAGGCCCTTGATGAACCCGCCCTTGACGCCGTACGCCAGCGTGACCTTGAGGCCCGACAGGTTGGTGTCGCCGACCGACAGGATCGCCAGTGACACCGTTTCGTCGGGCAGTGTCGCCGAGATGCTCGCGCCACCGCGTCCTGCCGAGCGGGCGAGCCACCAGTCGAGCGCAGTCGGTGCGCCGGGAAGCCCATCCCTGCCATCGACCTGGCGGGTCTTGACCTTCCACGGCGTGTGGAACCGAGTGACCTCGAGGCGGGCCGTGTCGCCCACGTAGTTCTGCACGTCGACCGTGTTGCCCAGCCCGACGAACACGGGCTTCTCTGCCGGAACCTCCGCGAGGACGTCGACCCGGACATCGGCCCAGCTGATGACCCTGGGTGCAGTCACCACGGCGATGCCGTCGGTCTCCACCTCGTGCGGGCCGGTCGTGAAGCGGCTGTCGGGACCGAGGACCAGCATCACGGTGAGCCCCGCGATCGCCGAGAGCACGCCGAGCACGGCGAGCACCCAGCTCCACCTCGTACGCATCGTCACGCTCCCTCGCCGATCTCCGAGCGGACGGCCGGTTTGACCCTACCGGCAAACCCTCCGCGGGTCAGAACAATGCGGACGCGAGAGTCCGGCGCGCCGTGGCCACACGGGGGTCGGCCGTGCCGACAACCGTGAACAGCTCGATGAGCCGCTCGCGCACGGTCTCGCGCTCGTCGCCCGCCGTCCGCTTGACCAGTTGGATCAGCCGATCGAACGCGTCATCGACGTGTCCGCCGCTGACGTCGAGGTCGGCGACCAGCATCTGTGCCTCGAGGTCGTCGGGTGCATCTGCCGCCGCCTTGCGAGCAGCCTGGAGGTCCACGCCCTGCGTACGGGAGAGCAGCTTGACCCCGGCCAGCCGCTCACCGATCTCGGCATCCGCGGGGTACTGGGCGAGGAGCTTTTGGTACTCCGAGACTGCCGTCGCATAGTCGCCCGCGCCGAAAGCCTCGTCGGCCGCGGCGAAACGTGGGTCGGCGGGCTCTTCGTCCTCACCACCGTCGGAGGGCGCACCAGCGGCCGCGGCGCGCCCGGTCACGCCGTTCTCGGCTGCGACCCTCACGAGCTCGGAGAAGAAGCGCATGACCTCGGCCTCGTCGACCGTGCCCTGGAACAGGGGGACGGGCTGGCCCTTGACCAGGCCGACGACCAGCGGCACGGCCTTGGCCTCGAGCGCTTGGGCAATCGCGGGATTGGCGTCGACGTCGACCTGGGCCAGGACGATCTGACCGTCGAATGTCCCCGTCACCTTGGCCAGCACACCGTTGAAGTCGGCGCTCTGCGGTGACCTCGGCGACCAGAGGCTCAGCACGACGACGTGCTGCATCGAGGCCTCGAGGGCGGCTGACTGGAAGTTCTGCTCGGTGATGTCGACGACGTACGAACCGCCGCCGGGTGCAGCGGGTCGCACGGCCGGCTGCTTGAGCGCCGAGAGGTCAATGGCACCGGGACGCGAGAAGTTCATGCGTCCAGTGTAGGAAGTCGCCGGTGGTGAGGACGGCGCCGGTCGCTGGCGCGTGGCTGACAAACCCCGGCGCGGGTGTGCGAGCCACGCGCTAGGTGATCTTGTCGGCCAGCACGCAATAGGTGAAGAACGCGACTCCCAGCAGCATTCCGACATGGCCCAGGATCGACAACGCCGGACCCTGGGCCCAGCTGTCATCGACGGAAGGCGACGCGTGGCGTCCGGAGCCGGGCAACCACCGCAGCAGGATCAAGATCCCCGCCGCGACCTCCAGCCACCACAGGACCAGCGACACCATCCCCACGACGTCGCGCGGCGACGTGAGGTAGTAGACCCAGACCGCCAGAGCCGCCACCCCGAGGACCGTGTGAGCGGCGAGGATCGTGCCCGGGATCTGCGCGTGGCCGGTCTGCCGGCGGTTGGCGGACAGCCGCATCCGCGTCAACAAGATGACGACGGCGGCCAGGGCCGTGAGCATCCAGAGCGCGTCGTCGAGTTCCACGCTGGCATGGTGGCACAAATGTCAGCAAGGCGGGGACAAACCGTCAGCGCCCTTCCATCATCTGCTGCTCGATCGTGCGGCCGCGCAGACCCGAGCGCTGGACCACGCGCTGGATCGTGAGGTCACGTTCGTCCGGGTCTGCGATGTAGCGGATGTTGCGGAGTCCCTGCGCCTGCGCGGCCGACTCGAACGTGAAGTGCCCGTAGCCGAGCATCCGACCGAGGAGCGGCTTTTCGACCGTGATGTCGAGGATGCGGGTGATCGGCATCGTCGCGATCTTTACGGTGAACACGCCACTGGCGCGAAAGACCCTCATGTTGGTCACGACGAACACGTCGCGGCGTTCGCGCAGCGTCAGGTAGAGCGCGTGGAGGGCGAGCACGAACCCGCCGAGGATGAACAGCCAGCCCAGCTGGATCGGACCGATCAGGGCGAGGAACCACAGCAGAGCCGTGCCCGCCACCTCGGCGATCGGGCGCCAGTAGACGATGGAATGGTGATAGACGAGGTCGATCACGCGTTCGCCCTCGTCGGCCAGGAGATGGCTGTCGATCTCCTGGTCGGGCAGTCGGTCGAGCAGCGCCCGGATCATGGATGCCTAGGCGACGAGCTCGTTGACGAAGACGCCGACCTGGCCGAACGCGTCCATCACGGCTCCCGCGGCGTTGCTCACGGCATCGGCCGCGCCAGCAGGCGCCGTCAGCAGGTAGTAGACCCCGAAACCGACGACGAGCAGCATGACGACCTTCTTCACCACAAGCCCATTCTCAACGATGAGGTGGTCCATTGCCCGGACAGACACGCCCTCGGTGCTAGAGATTCTCGACGAGGCTGTCGGCCGCTGCGTAGGGGTCTATGGCGCCCGTCAGGACGTCTGCCGCGAGGGTGTCGAGGCGGGTGTCGCCGGAGAGATGGGCGAACCGGTCGCGTACGGAGGTGAGCGCCAGCGCCTCGATCTCCCGCCTCGTGCGCGCCAGCCGACGTCGGTCGAGCTCCCCCGTGGTGACCAGGTGGTCGTGGTGCTGGGCGATCTCGGAGGCGACCTCGTCGACTCCTTCGCCGCTCGTCGCGACGGTCAGCAGGATCGGTGGCTTCCAGGCGCCGTCGGGACGGTCGGTCATCGTGACGACGGATCGCAGCTCGCGACGTGTCGACTGGGCACCCTCCCGGTCGGCCTTGTTGACGACGAAGATGTCGCCGATCTCGAGGATGCCCGCCTTGGCGGCCTGGATGCCGTCACCCATCCCGGGTGCCAGCAGCACGAGCGTCGTGTCGGCCAGCCCGGAGATCTCGACCTCGGACTGCCCCACTCCGACAGTCTCGACCAGGACGACGTCGCAACCGGCTGCGTCGAGCACGCGCAACGCCTGTGGCGCTGCGACCGACAGCCCACCGAGATGCCCTCGGCTCGCCATCGAGCGGATGTAGACGCCGTCGTCCGTCGCGTGCTCCTGCATGCGAATGCGGTCACCGAGCAGCGCGCCGCCCGAGAACGGCGAGGTCGGATCCACCGCCAGCACACCCACGCGTCGGCCCTGAGCGCGCAGCGCCTTGACCAGCGCCGAGGTCGACGTGGACTTGCCGACGCCGGGCGCACCCGTCAGGCCCACGATGTGGGCCTTCCCTGTGTGCGGCATCAAGGCAGCGCTGACCTCACGCAGCTTCGAAGACTGGTCCTCGACCAGCGAGATCAGCCTGGCGACCGCCCGGGCCTCACCGGCCCGGGCGCGCTCGACGAGATCGGCGACCGAGACCGCCCGGCTGGCCAGGACTACTTCTTGGGTACGCGGATGATCAGTGCGTCGCCCTGACCGCCACCGCCGCACAGCGCCGCAGCACCGATGCCGCCACCGCGGCGCCCGAGCTCCAGGGCCAGGTGCAGGACGATGCGGGCACCACTGGCGCCGATCGGGTGACCGAGGGCGATGGCTCCACCGTTGACGTTGACCTTGTCCTCGGAGATGCCCAGCTTGGCCGAGCTCTCGAGCCCGACCGCCGCGAAGGCCTCGTTGAGCTCGAACAGGTCGATGTCGGAGACGGCGATGCCTTCCTTGCTGGCGGCCTTCTCGATCGCGTTGGCGGGCTGCAGCTGGAGGCTCGAGTCGGGGCCGGCGACAGTGCCGGCGGCGCCGATCTCGGCGATCCACGAGAGACCGAGCTCCTCGGCCTTGGCCTTGCTCATGACGACCACTGCCGCAGCACCGTCGGAGATCTGGCTGGCAGAGCCTGCCGTGATGGTGCCGTCCTTGCTGAACGCCGGACGCAGCTTGCCGAGCGACTCGGTCGTCGTGTCACCACGTACGCCCTCGTCCTCGGAGATCACGACGTCGTCGCCGCGGCGGCTCGGGATCGTGACGGGCACGATCTCCTCGTCGAAGACGCCGTTCTTCTGCGCCGCTGCGGCGAGCTGGTGCGAGCGGGCGCTGAACGCGTCCTGCGCCTCACGGGTGAGCTTGGTGCCGTCGGCGTTGATCTGCTCGGTCAGTCCGCCCATGGCCTGGTCGGTCAGCGCGTCCCAGAGTCCGTCGGCGGCCATGTGGTCGACGAGCTTGGTGTCGCCGTACTTGGTGCCCTCGCGCGAGCCGAGCAGCATGTGCGGTGCCTGCGTCATGGACTCCTGTCCGCCCGCCACGATGATGTCGTACTCGCCAGCACGGATCAGCTGGTCGGCGAGGGCGATCGCATTGATGCCCGAGAGGCACACCTTGTTGATCGTGATGGCCGGCGTGGTGAGCGGGATGCCGCCCTTGAACGCGGCCTGACGGGCCGGAACCTGACCGGCTCCGGCACCCAGGACCTGGCCCATGATCACGTAGTCGACCTGCTCACCGGTGACACCGGCCTTCTCGAGCGCTCCCTTGATGGCGAGGCCACCGAGGTCTGAGCCGGACAGGCTCTTGAGGCCGCCCAACAGGCGGCCGATCGGCGTACGGGCTCCGGCAACGATCACGGACTGCGACATGTGCACTGCTCCTTCAGAAGACTGTTCCTTCACTTTACTCACGGGTAACGATCGTGTGTCGCCCATGTGCGCGGGATCACCCCGACGGTCCGCAACATCTGCTCTACCCTCGAGGCATGCCCAGCGACCCCCTCGTTCCCGGTCACCTCCTGCTTGCGATCGACCACGTCGGCATCGCCGTGCCGGATCTCGATGACGCCCTCGAGATGTACGCCACGACGTTCGGCCTGCACTCGATCCACGAAGAGGTCAACGAGGAGCAAGGAGTGCGTGAGGCGATGCTCGCCGTCGGCGACTCCGGCAGCTGCATCCAGCTCCTGGCACCGCTGAGCGACGACTCGACGATCGCGAAGTTCCTCGCCCGCAACGGTCAGGGCATCCAGCAGCTGGCCTACCGCGTGTCTGACATCGACGCGGTGTCGGAGACGTTGCGTGAGCGCGGCGTACGGCTGCTCTACGACGTGCCCAAGCGGGGTACGTCCGACTCGCGCGTCAACTTCGTGCACCCCAAGGACGCTGGTGGAGTCCTGGTGGAGCTCGTCGAGCCGGCCGCAGACGCGTCCCACTGAGGGCAGGATCACAGGCCGACGCGATGGCCCGACAAGTTAACGCCAAGTAACATCTCGGAGACCCCAAACGAAGGACGCCACCGTGCAGAACATCCTTGACGCCATCCTCGCCGGCGACACCGCGCCCGAGGACTTCGCCACCATCGAGCTCCCCGAGTCCTACAAGGGCATCACGGTCCACAAGGACGAGGTCGACATGTTCGAGGGCATGGCGAGCCGCGACAAGGACCCCCGCAAGAGCCTGCACCTGGATGACGTGCCGATCCCCGAGCTCGCACCCGGCGAGGCGCTCGTGGCCGTCATGGCCAGCGCGATCAACTACAACACCGTGTGGACCTCGATCTTCGAGCCCGTCTCCACGTTCAACTTCCTGGAGCGCTACGGCCGACTCTCTGAATACACCAAGCGGCACGACCTGCCCTATCACGTGGTGGGCTCCGACCTCGCGGGCGTCGTGCTGCGCGTGGGCCCCGGTGTCAACAAGTGGCAGCCCGGCCGCGAGGTCGTCGCGCACTGCCTGTCGGTCGAGCTCGAGGCTCCCGACGGCCACAACGACACGATGATGGATCCCGAGCAGCGCATCTGGGGCTTCGAGACCAACTTCGGTGGCCTGGCCCAGCTCGCCATCGTCAAGGCCAACCAGCTGATGCCCAAGCCCGACCACCTGACCTGGGAAGAGGCAGCATCGCCCGGACTCGTCAACTCGACGGCCTATCGCCAGCTCGTCTCCACCAACGGCGCCAACATGAAACAGGGCGACACCGTTCTGATCTGGGGCGCCTCGGGCGGCCTCGGCTCGTACGCGACCCAGTTCGCGCTCAACGGTGGCGCGACGCCCGTGTGCGTCGTCTCGTCCCCCGAGAAGGCTGAGATCGTCCGATCGATGGGTGCCGAGCACATCATCGATCGCTCCGCCGAGGGCTACAAGTTCTGGAAGGACGAGAACACCCAGGATCCCAAGGAGTGGCAGCGCTTCGGCAAGAAGATCCGCGAGCTCACCGGCGGCGACGATCCCGACATCGTGTTCGAGCACCCGGGCCGCGAGACCTTCGGAGCCAGCGTCTACGTCGCGCGCAAGGGCGGCACGATCGTCACGTGCGCGTCGACGTCCGGATACATGCACCAATACGACAACCGTTACCTCTGGATGAACCTCAAGCGCATCGTGAGCTCCCACTTCGCCAACTACCGCGAGTCCTGGGAAGCCAACAAGCTGATCGACAAGGGCCTGATCCACCCGACCGTGTCACGCGTCTACAAGCTCGAGGACACCGGCCAGGCCGCGCTCGACGTGCACCACAACCTTCATCAGGGCAAGGTCGGCGTTCTGTGCCTCGCGCCCGAGGAGGGACTCGGCGTCCGCGACGCGGAGAAGCGCGCCAAGCACATCGACGCGATCAATCGGTTCAGAGGCGTCTGATCGGGTGATCGGGCCTCCCGATCAGGGTGTTTTGCCGCCCCAGTCGGGAGGTATGGTGTAGGGCACAACACCAACCCACACACTTTCATGAGGGAATCGCATGTCCCAAGAGTCTGGACTGTCCATCTTTGACGCCGCGCAGAAGGCTGCTGACGCATCGTTCCCGCTGGCCCGCCGCGGTGGATACGACAGTGACGCGGTTGACGCATTCGTTCGCACCCAGTCCGCGGAGTTCAAGAGCGCTGCCGAGTCCGTGAAGTCCCTGACGGAGGAGAACGAAAACCTCCGCGAGCTGATCGAGAAGCTCAAGGACCGTGTCGAGGCGGTCGAGAAGCCGACCTACACAGGACTCGGCAATCACGCCGCACAGCTGCTCGGTCTCGCCGAGCAGGAGGCCGAGGACGTACGCAATCGCGCCAACCGTGACGCCGCCGAGCTGATCAAGAAGGCCGAGGAAGAGGCGAGCATGGTGCGCGCCTCCGCCAACCACGAGGCCGAGGAGATGCGCACCAAGGCCGTCACCGAGCTCGAGGAGAAGCGCAAGCAGCTCCTGGAGGACGCCGAGGCGATGCACGCCGAGGCGCTCGCGCACACCGAGGACCTCCGCGCCCACGCCGAGCGTGAGGCCGCCCAGGTCAAGCTCGCCGCCGAGCAGGAGGCCCAAAACCTCCGCTTGGGTGCCACCCGCGAGGTCGAGCAGGCCCGTGCCGCGGCCGACCGCGAGGTCACCGAGGCCCGCCGCGTGCTCGCCGTCGAGAAGGAGCGCCTCGCCCGCGAGGCGTCGGAGCACCACGAGTCGGCCAGCTCACAGACCGCCAAGCTGGTCGCCGACGCCGAGGCTCGCGCCGGCGCAGCCGACGAGCGTGCCCGCGAGATCATGGCCAAGGCGTCCAAGGCCCGCGACATCGCCTCGGAGGAAGCCACACGCGTCCTCGAGGGTGCCAAGGCCGAGGCGTCCGCACTGATGTCGAGCGCCAGCTCGGAGGCCCAGCAGATCCGGGTGAGCGCCACGACCGAGGTCGAGCGCCAGACCCGCGTGCTGCGCGCCGAGGTCGAGGAGCTCCAGCGCAAGCGCGACGGCATCATGGCCCAGATGGGTCAGCTGCGCGACATCGTATCCACCTTCGCTCCCAGCACGCCCGCCAAGGAAGCGCCCAAGGCCGAGCCCAAGGCCGCCGCCAAGGCTGAGCCCAAGGACGAGCCGAAGGCCGAGCCCAAGGCGGCCGTCAAGGACGGCGACGACGAGCCCAAGACCGAGGTCATGGCCGCCGTCAAGGACGACGACAAAGCCTGACTAGTCGTTGTCGAACGCGGCGACCGTGCGGTCCTTGTAGGCCGACGAGTCGGCGCGTTCCATCGGACCGTCCCAGGTGTCCGGCAGCGGTACGGGGACACCCGGCGCGAGCTTGGCGACGATCTCGTCGAGCACCCGCTCCGAGTCGCCGACCCAAAGGTGCTTGGCGCCGTCGACCGCGATGACTTCGGCTTGTGGGATCGCGGCGAAGCGCTGACGAGCCTCGTCCGGCTGCAGGTAGTCGTCGAGCTCGGGGACCAGCGCCGTGACCGGTTTGCCCGAGGCAGCCCAGGCCTGGAGATGGCCGGGCTGCGACGACCGGAGGGGCGGTGACAGCAGCACGATGCCCTCGACCGACGGCTCCAACCCGTACATCAGGGCGAGGTCGGTACCGAAGGACCAGCCGACGATCCAGATGTGCGGGAGGTCGGCGAATTCCGCATGCTCGACAGCGGCAGCGACGTCGTACCGCTCCCCCACGGCGTTGTCGAACTCTCCCTCACTGGTGCCCTGCAGGCTCGAGGTGCCGCGGGTGTTGAACCGCAGCACGGCGATGCCGGCCAGGGCGGGCAGCCGGTAGGACGCCTTGCGGAACAGGTGGCTGTCCATCATGCCGCCATGTGTCGGCAGGGGGTGCAGGCAGATCATCGTCGCCACCGGAGGACGATCGATCGGGAGTGCGAGCTCTCCCACGAGCGTGAGCCCGTCGGCGGTCTCGAGCGTGATCGCCTCACGCCTGGCCGGAAGGACCGAATTGCCTCGTATGCGTTCGCCCATGGTCACTCAGTGCTTCCTCGCCCAGCACGCGGAGTGCCAGTGTCGTCGTTCATCGATCGCGGACTCGCTCAGCAGCGCCGTCTCGACCGGCCACGCGACGACGTGCGGCGTCGCGACGGCGATGACGTGCCCGCAACCGGGACAGCGGTACTGCTTGGACGAGCCGCGGAGCGCCCGAAAATGCCAGTCGCCGTCGGCCTTGGTCTCGACGCGCTCGGGCATCGATCGTGGGGTGGGTCGCTGGCGCGGAGCGGCACGGCGACGAGGCATGGTTCCAGTGTACGGAGACGTCGCGCGACCGCGGCGCGCGTAGGCTGGCCGGGTGCTCATCGCCGGCGTGATCATCGCCGCCTTCGTCGTGGCGTTCTTCGCGCTCCCGTACGTCGCCCAGCTCTCGCAGGACTCGGCGTCGAAGGGCTCCACGTCGTCGGGCCCGTTCGGCATCCTCGATGAGATCTTCCACCCCGGTGCACACGAGTCCAAGATCGTCATCGAACAGCTCAAGGAGCGCAAGGGCGAGGCGCCGTCGCCCGGAGGCGAGGACGAGCCCGGCGACGATCAGAAGCAGTAGCGGCGGATCCAGCCCGCATGTGCACTGGATGCCGCGATGGCCTCCTCGAACGTCAGCACCTGCACCTCGGTCTGCTCCAACGCCTGGAACAGGATCGTGTCGGTCAGGGCCGGCTCCTCACGACACGTCAGACCCCGCGAGGTCTGCTCGACGATCGCCTCTGAAAGGGCAGTGTTGGTCACCGGGCGGGCGACAACGGTCTGCGTGCTCGGAGCCTGGTTGTAGTGGCTCGCGAATGCCTGGACGGACACCCACGCGACAACCATGACCGCGGCGCACGTCACGGTGCAGACCCGGATCAACCGGGCCACAGCGGTGACGTGGGACGTGCCGATCATGATCGCTCCTGGTGCGTCAACCCCCACTCAGAGCAACGAGACCGGCAACTCAGAAGTTACCGGTCTCGCAGGAAAAAAACGGCACAGCCTTGTGCCGTAACTTTTCGGCCTCCAGGGCGTGTGGAAGCCCGCGCCGTCGATCCAGGCGCCGTCCGCGCCCGTTCGCCAAGGCAGAGGTCCGAAGCGATACCGGGTCTCTCGCC
The DNA here is from genome assembly GCF_039537165.1 of Aeromicrobium panaciterrae. GTDB lineage: Bacteria > Actinomycetota > Actinomycetes > Propionibacteriales > Nocardioidaceae > Aeromicrobium > Aeromicrobium panaciterrae. The sequence continues at coordinate 231,236 of NZ_BAAAZZ010000002.1, forward strand.
GGCGCTGACTGGCAACCTGATGGTCGGTTGCACCTAATAGGTGTGGAAGCCCGCGCCGGTCTTGCGGCCGAGCTTGCCGTCGGCGACGAGGCTCTCCAGGAGCGGTGCGGGAGCCCAGCCGGCGTGCCCGAAGGTCTCGACGAGCGAGTTCTCGATCGCGAGCGACACGTCGTTGCCGACGACATCGAGCAGCTGGAACGGACCGAGCGGCAGCTGGGTCGCCTTCATGGCCTCGTCGATCGACTCCAGGCTGTCACCGTCTGCCTCGTGGAGCTTGATCGCATCGTTGAGGTAGGGAAACAGCAACGCGTTGACGATGAAACCCGCGCGGTCGGTGCACGACACGGGGTGCTTGCCGGTGGCGAGGCACAGTGCGCGTACGGTCTCGGAGACGTCCGCGGAGGTCTCGTCTCCGGACACCACCTCGACGAGCTTCATGACCGGAGCCGGGTTGAAGAAGTGCATCCCGATGACGTCGGCGGGTCGCTTCGTCGCGGCGGCGCAGTCGTTGATCGACAGCGACGACGTCGTGGTGGCCAGGATTGCGCCGGGCTTGCAGATGCGGTCGAGGTCGCCGAACAGCTCGAGCTTGATGTCGAGGTCCTCGGCGATGGCTTCGACGACGATGTCGGCACCGGCCAGGGCCTCGCGCTCGGTCGAGCCGGTCAGCCGGTCGAGGACGTTGGACTTGCCGTCCTCGTCGAGCTTGCCGCGGGCGATCGCCTTGTCGAGGCTCCTGGTGATCGCGGTGAGCACGCCGGCGACCTTGTCCTCGCCACGGCCGACGTACACGACGTCATAGCCCGACTTGGCGAACACCTCGACGATGCCGGAGGCCATCGTGCCGGTGCCGACGACACCGACGACGCGGATGTCGTGCTTGAGGTCGGGTGCTGCGGCGGCGCTGGCGCCCGCGACCTCTGCGAAGGTCGAGTCGTCTCCGGCCATCGCCGTCAGGATGCTGGTGGGCTGGTGAAGGTCATCGCCGCTCTCGGCGTACATCGCGTCGAGGCCCGTCGCGACGGTCTTGGCGCCGATCGCGTCGATCAGGGCCAGCGGGCCGATGGGGTAGCCGCAGCCGAAACGCATCGATGCGTCGATGTCGTCGGCAGTCGCATAGCCACTCTCGTACATCGTGGCGGCATGGTTGAGGTACGGAAGCAGCAGCGTGCGCGCGATCTCTGCACCCCGGTCGCTGCCGGCCAGTCGGTCGACGATCTCCTGCATGGCTACTCCTGAGTAATAAACGGGTCGTGACAGACTAACGTGACTCACAGGGGAGATGAATGAAACTGCGTATGACGCTGGCCACAGGCATTGCCGTGGCCTCTTTGCTTGCCCTCCCAGGGTGCGATCGGGGTGGCGACGACGCCAAGCCTGGCGTCTCCCCCAGCACCTCGGCGTCGGCCTCGGAGTCCTCCGGCTCGATCGCCGACAAGGCCGACCTGGTCGGCGACTGGGAGGACGTCGAGGCGCAGTGGGCCGTGCACTTCAACGAGGACGGCACATTCGTCGAGGACTTCCAGGGAATCGTCGACTTCCGCGTCGGGACGTACGACATCTCGGGCGAGACCGTCTCGCTCATCGGCGACGACGGCAACACGACCACCGGGACCGTCACCGGCGTCACGCTGGTGTTCAAGCTCGGCACCCTGATCAGGAGCTGACATGCGTCTCGTCATCGCCCGGTGCCAGGTCGACTATGCCGGTCGCCTCGCCGCACACCTGCCCCTCGCCACCCGGCTGATCATGGTCAAGAACGACGGCTCGGTGCTGATCCACTCCGACGGCGGTTCCTACAAGCCGCTCAACTGGATGAGCCCGCCGTGCACGCTCCGCGAAGGTGTCGCCGACGACGGCGTCGCCGAGTGGACCGTCACCGCCGGCAAGACCGACGACACGCTGCGCATCCGCATCGAAGAGGTCCTGCACGACTCGGCGCACGAGCTCGGCATCGACCCGGGCCTGCAGAAGGACGGCGTCGAGAAGCACCTCCAGGAGCTCCTGGCCGAGCACACCATGGCACTGGGCGACGGGATGACCCTCGTACGTCGCGAGTTCATGACCGCGATCGGCCCTGTCGACCTGCTCTGCAGGGACGGCGGCGGTGCGTCCGTCGCGGTGGAGATCAAGCGTCGAGGCGACATCGACGGCGTTGAACAGCTGACCCGTTACCTCGAGCTGATGAATCGCGACCCGGCGCTTCGTCCTGTTCGCGGGATCTTCGCCGCGCAGGAGATCAAGCCGCAAGCACGAGTTCTTGCTACCGACCGAGGCATCGAATGCGTAGTGGTGAACTACGACGAGCTCAGAGGCATCGACGACCCCAGCCTCCGCCTCTTCTAGCTCGTGCCACCTTCGCGGTGCTCATAGAGCACTGTCCGGGCTTCCTTGGTGTCCATCAGAGCCAAGCCTGCAGCAGCCGTTTCGCGCAGTGCCTCGTCCTCAGCACCAAGTGCATCGACGAGGACATTGAGATTCTCGGCTCGCGCCGTCGAGCCGATGAGCTCAAGAAGCCAACGCCTGAGACCGATGTCCGGCTCGGACTCATACGCTTCGACGAGCTTGGGCAGATGCGAGCCTGCGATGGTGCGCATCATCCCGAAGCCGTCCTCCATCAGCTGAGGATCGTGCTTGCGCATGAGGCGCATCGCTTCGGCGAATCTGTCTGCCATGCGGCAATGCTAGGCGCCGGACGACTCAGGTTCTGACGGCCGCGATTTGTGACCTTGGAGGCGTCATTCGTACGCCGTCACGCCTAGAAGGTCACAAATCGTGGGGTTCTACTGCAGGGGGAGGTCGAAGACCGTGGTGCCGAGCTTCTCCCAGCGATCGATCTCGCAGCCGTTGGTGCGGCTGAAGGTCGCTTCGATGTGCGCGCCCTCGTAGGAGCCGGAGATCGTCGCGGTCTGTGGTCCGCCGTAGATCATGGTGCAGGCCTGATCCTTGGGAACCGGCTGGAAGACTCCGGAACCCGCGTCCTTGATCTGCTGGCACGCCTCGGCTGGCTGCGGATGATCGCCACCGGGCGGATCGCACACGAGGTGCATCTCAACCGGCGTCGCACCTTCGTCTGCAGTCACCGTGATCGTCAGGTCCGTCGACGTACCGGGTTGGTCGTCGTCGTTGTTGCAGCCGGCGAGTGCGACCACGAGCGTCGCCGCGGCGAGCGCCTTAAGCACCGGCGATGGCTGGGGCCGTCGGGTCGTTGCCCTCGTTCTTGTCCTCGCGGGCGACCCAGTCCTCGATGCGCTCGTAGTCGTCGTTGGCGCGCGTGACGACCGCCAGCAGGTCGCTCATCTTGGCAACCTCCTCGACCTGCTCCTTGATGAACCACTGCATGAACTGGTCGGACGCGTAGTCGTTGTTCTCACGTGCGATACGGGTCAGCTCGTTGATCTGCTCGGTGACGCGCTTCTCCTGCTCGAGCGCGGCCGCGACCGGCTCGATCACGTTCTTGAAGTCCGAACGTGGCGCCTCGAGCGCCGGGATCGTCACCGACTCGTCGGCGTCCAGGAGGTAGCGGACCATCATCATCGCGTGGGCGCGTTCCTCGATCGCCTGCTGGTAGAACAGCCCGGCCATCTGGGGCATCGTCAACGCGTCGAAGTAGGTCGCGATGGCGACGTATTGCTGGTGTGCGCCGAACTCGTTGCCGAGCTGCTCGTTGAGCTGTTTGACGAACGCTGGTGCTGCCATGCGGATGTTCTCCATGTTCTGAAGGAAGGCCGGTCAAGTAAGGCGAGGCTCACCTCACGATGTAAGATAGCAATCGTGCCACCGAAGCCGAAGAAGAAGTGCTGCAGCGACAAGCCTGCCTGCAAGCGCTGTCCCCTGATGATGCTCAAGAACGGCACACTTCCCGAGGGCTACACCGTCAAGAAACGAAAGCTCGTCAAGGTCAAGAAGAAAAAGAAGGACCTCGTCAAGATCGCTGCCTAGCGGCGGTTCGAGACTAGACGACCACGCCCTCCCGATTCCACGAAGGACTGGCTTGCCAAAGTCATCCCGTGGGAGGACGACTGACCTGCATCTCCTCACTAGGGTGAAGGGATGCGTGAGCGGTCCGACTTCTGGCGTCGACTCGACACACGCTGGCTCGATGTCGGCATCACCGCAACTCTCCTGGTGGTCCCGTTCGTCTCGTTCGGGATCGCGCTGCAGGGCGGTGACCTCTTCAACGCGGTCCTGATCGTCCCGCTCGTGCTACGCCGCAAGGCTCCGGTCGTGATGTTCAGCGCGATCTGCGTCCTCCTCCTGGCGCAGACCATCGTGTTCGACGGACCGCGGTACGGCGACATCGCGCTGCTGTTCGGCCTCTACGCGATCGCCGCGTACGGGCCCGCGTGGGCCGTGTGGGGCGGTCTCGTCGCGGGCATCCTCGGCGCTGCCATCGCCTCCACCGCGTGGGGCGTCGGCGCACCCGAGGACATCGCCGGCACCACCTACCGGTTCGTGCTCCTGAGCACCCTGGTCGTCGCGTCCTGGCTGCTCGGGTTCCTCGCCCGCACCAGGCGCGCGTACGTCGCCAGCCTCGAGCAGCGCGCCGAGCAGCTCGAGCGCGACGCCGAGCAGCAGGCGCAGATCGCGACCGCCGCCGAACGCGCCCGCATCGCGCGCGAGATGCACGACGTCGTCGCACACAGCCTCTCGGTGATGGTGGTGCAGGCCGACGGTGCGCTGTATGCGGCCGACAAGCGGCCGGAGTTCGCCCTCGAGACACTGCACACGATCTCCGAGACCGGCCGCGCATCGCTCGTGGAGATGCGCAAGCTGCTCGGGCTGCTCCGCGGCGATGACGACGGCGTCGAGCTGGCGCCGATGCCGGGAGCGAGCGACATCGCCGAGATGGTCGACCAGCTTCGCGCGAGCGGCCTCGCGGTCGAGCTGAGCGTGATGGGCAACCTCGCCAGGCTCGACAGTCCCACGGGGCTCACGGTCTACCGGATCGTGCAGGAAGCCCTGACCAACACGCTCAAGCACGGCGGCCCCGGCGTCACCGCCGCGGTCGACCTGCGCGTGACGACCGACTCCGTACGCATCCAGGTCGACGACGACGGCCGCGGCGGCACCACTCCCGACGACGGTCAGGGCCACGGCATCCTCGGCATGCGCGAGCGCATCGCGGTGCACGCCGGCGAGGTCGAGGCCGGCCCGCGACCCGGCGGAGGCTTCCGGGTGCGCGCTGTCGTCCCGGCTCCGGCGGTGGCGGGATGATCCGCATCTTCCTGGTCGACGACCAGCAGCTCGTACGCGCCGGGTTTCGCATGCTGATCGAGTCGCAGGACGACATGGAAGTCGTCGGCGAGGCAGGTGACGGCGCCGAGGCCACCGAGCTGCTGACCGTCACGGCGGCTGACATCGTGCTCATGGACGTACGCATGCCACGCATGGACGGCGTCGAGGCCACCCGCGTGCTCGCTGCCAGGTCCGAGCGTCCGCGAGTCGTCGTGCTGACGACGTTCGACCTCGACGAGTACGTCTACAACGCGCTGCGGGCAGGAGCTTCGGCGTTCCTGCTCAAGGACGCACGTCCGGAGATGCTCCTCGGTGCGATTCGTGACGTGCACGAGGGCGATGCCGTCGTCGCACCCAGCGTGACCCGGCGGATGCTCGAACGGTTCTTGGTCGAGCCGGTCCGCGATCCTGGTGAGCACCACAGGCTCGCCGACCTGACGGCCCGTGAGCGCGAAGTGCTCGGTCTGGTCGCGGCGGGCCGCTCCAACACCGAGATCGCCGGCGAGCTGTTCCTTGCCGAGGCCACCGTCAAGACACATGTCGGCCGCATCCTGGCCAAGACGGGTTCCCGTGACCGCGTACAGCTTGTCGTGCTCGGCTACGAGTCCGGGCTGGTCAGCCCGGGCGAGGGCTGACTACGACCTGGGTATGACGCCCGGCTCCCAGGTCCCACCCGTGGGCTGACGCAATCGGGCACGGCCGTTCCTAGCGTGAAGGTGAACGATTCCACTCACCCCAGGAGCAGCATGAACGCCGTCGCCGCACATCCCGCAACGACCACCGGCATCGCCGCCCGCGTCACCGGCCTGACCAAGGTCTACGGCAGCGGAGAGGCCCAGGTGCACGCCCTGGCGGGTGTCGACCTCGCCATCGAGGACGCGCGGTTCACCGCGATCATGGGTCCGTCCGGCTCCGGAAAGTCCACCCTGATGCACTGCATCGCCGGGCTCGACCAGGCCACCTCGGGTGAGGTGATCGTCGGTGATCACAGTCTCGCGACGATGTCCGACAACGAGCTGACGCGCTTCCGGCGCCATCACGTCGGCTTCGTGTTCCAGGCGTTCAACCTGCTGCCGATGCTCACCGCGAAGCAAAACATGCTGCTCCCCCTCGACCTCGCCGGCAGGGATCCTGACTGGCCCTGGTTCGACGAGCTCGTCGACGTGCTCGCCGTGGCGGACCGGTTGTCGCACCGACCGACCCAGCTCTCCGGTGGACAGCAGCAGCGCGTCGCGATCGCCCGAGCCCTGATGAGCCGGCCGCAGATCGTGTTCGCCGACGAGCCCACCGGCAACCTCGACAGCGGTACCAGCGGCGAGGTGCTCGGCTTCCTCCGCCGTTCGGTGCGCGAGCTCGGCCAGACGACCGTCATGGTCACGCACGAGCCGTCGGCCGCGGCGTACGCCGACCGCGTCGTGCTGATCGCCGACGGCAAGGTGGCCGGACAGCTCGACGACCCGACCCAAGACGGCATCCTGAATGCCCTGCGCCAGATCGGCGCGTGACCCGTGCGTACCGTGATCCTCGCCTCCATGCGGACCTACGTCCGCCGCTACGTCGCCGCGCTGCTCGCCATCACGATCGCGACGGCCTTCATCGTCGCGATCAACGCTCTCAGCGCCGCCGCCAGGACCGGGGCCGGCGAGGCGGTCGAGCAGCAGTACGGGCGGGCTGACCTCGCCATCTCCGACTTGGGAGACCCGGCGTCGTACGTGTCCACGGCACGCCAGGCGGGCGCAACGCCGGGCATCGCCGCCGTCGCGACCAACTGGGAGGCGTACGGGGACGCCCGCTTCCCGGACGGGCCCCAGAACATCTCGATCGGCAGCATCGCGACCGAGCCGGACCTGCGCTGGCAGCAGGCCCTGAAGGGTCGGCTCCCGGCTGCACCCGACGAGATCGCGTTGTCGTCCAAGCGGGCGAAAGAGCACGGTGTCGCCATCGGTGACCGTCTCACGTTCGAAGCACCCGGCGGCGATCGCCGGTTCATCGTGACAGGGACGGTCGACGACGTCGACGGACCGCTGAAGGCGACGGCGTACCTGCCGGAGTCAGACTTCGCCGCACTCGGCGAGCTGGCGTTTCCCCGCGACATCGTCATGACCACAAACGGCGACGCCGCAGCGGCCAAGGCGGCGCTCACGGCGGCCGTCAAGGACGGCACGGTGTCCACCGGGACGGCATACCAGCGCCAGCTGCGACTCAGCGCCACCCAGGGAATCGACGTCTTCCAGATCCTGATCACGATCTTTGCCGGCGTCTCGCTGTTCGTCGGTGCCCTCGTGATCGCCAACACCTTCACGATCCTGCTGGCCCAGCGCGCGAGAGACCTCGCGCTGTTGCGCTGCGTCGGGGCGATGCGCGCGCAGATCGCCCGCTCGGTCGTCGCGGAAGGCGTGCTGATCGGCGTCCTCGGCTCGGCACTTGGCGTCGCGGCCGGGTACGGCGTCGCGCTGATCGGCGTCGCGGTGACCCGCCACCTCTCCCCCGAGACACCCATGGGCGATCCATCGTTGTCGCTGCCCAGCGTCGCGATCCCCGTCGTGCTGGGTGTGCTCGTCACCGCTGCCGCGGCGGCCCTCCCGGCGCAGCGGGCGAGCGCCCAATCACCCCTGAACGCGCTGCACCCGCAGGACGTCGTCGAGCTGCGTTCGAGAGCAGGCGCACTCCGCCTAGCCATGGCGGGACTGTTCCTCGCCGGCGGCAGTGGCGGCCTGCTGCTCGGACTGTCGGGCTCGCTGCCGGTGGGCCTGGCCGGCGGGATGCTCTCGTTCATCGGCGTCCTCCTCCTGACTCCGGTACTCATACCCGGAGCGATCCGCGCACTCGGACCCGTCGCACGCCGGTTCGGCCTGGCCGGCCGGCTGGCCCACATGAACTCGCTGCGCAACCCCCGCCGTACGGCCGCGACCTCCACCGCTCTGCTCATCGGGGTCACCCTCATCACGTCGGTCGTCGTGGGCGCCTCGTCGATCTCGCACAAGGTCAACACCTCACTCGACCGCAACCACCCGATCGACCTGATGACCACCTCGGCGTCCGCGCCGATTCCGGGCCATGTCGTCGACGAGCTCCGCGACGTGGGAGGCATCGCGAAGGTCGCCGCACTTCCCGGAGCCGACGCCACGGTGGGCAAGGACACCCTTGCGCTGGTGGGTGCCGATGCCGACGCACTCTCCCTGGTGCACGGCAACGCCTGGCTGCACGACCTCAAGCCGGACGAGATCGTCCTCCCAGGCTCCACCGACATCTCCGGTGACACCGTGACCGTACGGATCGGCAACCAGTTCCGCGAGCTCAAGGTCTTGTACGGCGCCGGGCTGGGCGATGTCGCCGTCATCACCCGGGCGACCCTCGACGACCTGGCGCCGGTGACGACGACGCGGGCCGTCTGGGTGCGCGCCTCGGACTCGGCTGATGCCCGTGACGTGACGACTGCAGTCACAGCAATCGGCAGGCCCGCCGACCTCGAGGTCGACGGCGGGCTCTTCGACCGCGCCTACATCCTCAAGATCCTGTCGGTGGTGCTCGCGGTCACGGTCGCCCTGCTCGCGATCGCGGTGCTGATCGCACTGATCGGCGTCGGCAACACGCTCAGCCTGTCGGTCCTCGAACGCGTCCGGGAGAACTCCCTGCTCCGGGCCCTCGGCCTCGGCTCGTTCGGCCTGCGCTCCATGCTCGCACTGGAGGCGTTGCTGATGGCGACCGTTGCGGCCATCCTCGGGGTGGCGCTCGGGACGACGTATGCCTGGTTCGGCATCCGTACGGCGACGTCCGGCGTGTTCACCTCGGCACCCGACCTGACGATGCCTTGGGGACAGATCGGCTTGATCTTCCTGACCGCCGCGCTGGCCGGACTGGCGGCGTGCGTCCTGCCAGCGCGCAGGGCGGCCCGGATCGAACCGGCCGCCGGCCTGGTCGCCGACTGAGTCCCGTCGGTGCCGGGTCGTACGGTGGCAGCATGACCAACGTCGCCGCACAGGCCCAGAAGCTCCTTGCCCTCCACACCGACCCCACGCTGCTCACCGTCGTCAATGTCTGGGATGCGATCAGCGCCCGCATCGTCGCCGAAGTCGAGGGCACCACGGCGCTCGCCACGGCCAGCCACTCGATCGCGGTGGCGCATGGCTACGAGGACGGCGAAAACATCCCGGTCGACCTGATGATCGACGCCGTGGCCCGGGTCGTCGCCGCCACCGACCTGCCGGTGACCGCCGATCTGGAGGCTGGCTACGGCAACCCCGGCGAGACGATCCGCAAGGCGATCGGTGTGGGCGCTGTCGGTGCCAACATCGAGGACCAGATGAAGCCGCTCGCCGAGTCCGTCGCCGCCGTCGAGGCCGTCATGGCGGCGGGCCAGGCCGAGGGTGTCGATTTCGTGCTCAACGCCCGTACGGACGCGTTCCTCCGGGCCGGCGATCGTCCGCACGCGGACGTCCTCGCCGATACGATCGAGCGCGGCTCGGCCTACCTCGCCGCCGGTGCACCGGTCGTGTTCGTGCCCGGCGCGCTGTCTGAGGATGACATCGCGGCGATCGTCGACGTCTGGGGCCCGCAGAAGCTGACACTGATCGGCGCTCCGGGCTCCGTGCCGCTCGCCCGCATGGAGGAGCTCGGCGTCGCGCGGGTCTCGTACGGTCCGTTCAGCCAGTCCGTCGCACTGATGGCGCTGCAAGACCTGACAGCCGATATCAACGCCGGTGGCGGACTGCCAAGCGACTACCGCCACCTCAACTAGTCACAAGATTCCCAGCAGCACCTCGAAAACTGGCACTCCACCCTTGTTGCAACAGGGGTGGAGTGTCGGCTTTAAGGGACCTCCTGGGAATCAGACAGTCAGGCCGTTGGCCTTGCGGATCTCGTCGACGATGCGGTCCATGATCGTCGTCATGCCGAAGTCCTTGGGGGTGAAGACCGCGGCAACCCCAGCGGCCTCCATCCTGCGCGCATCTGACTCGGGGATGATGCCACCCACGATCAGGGGAACGTCACCGATGCCGCTTTCGGCCATCGCCTTCTGGACCTCAGGGACGAGTTCCATGTGGGATCCCGACAGGATCGACAGGCCGACGCAGTGCACGTCCTCGGCCACTGCCGCGGCGACGATCTGAGCCGGTGTGAGCCGGATTCCCTGATAGATGACCTCGAAGCCGGCGTCACGCGCGCGTACGGCGATCTGCTCGGCACCGTTGGAATGACCGTCGAGTCCGGGCTTGCCGACGAGGAGGCGCAGGCGGGTGCCGAGCTCCTCCCCCGTCTGCCTGACCTTCTCGCGTACGGCCGTGAGCTCCTTGCCGGACTCTGCCACGCCGACGACGCCGCTGACGCCCGTGGGTGCGCGGTACTCGCCGAACACCTCACGCAGTGCTCCGGCCCACTCGCCGACGGTGGCACCCGCGCGTACGGCGGCGAGTGTGGCCTCCATCAGGTTGGTGTCGGTCTTGGCCTCGGCGCGGAGGCGGTCGAGCGCCTCGTCGACGGCACCCTGGTCGCGCTGCTTGCGCCACGCGACGACGTCGGCGATCGCGTTGGCCTCAGCCTCGGGGTCAGCGGTCATGATCGCCGCGTCGAGGTCCTCGGTCAGCGGCGACGGCTCGGTCTCGGTGTAGACGTTGACGCCCACGACCTTCATCTCGCCCGCCTCGATGCGGGCACGTCGCTCGGCGTGCGAGCCGACGAGAGCCTGCTTCATGTAGCCCGACTCGACAGCAGCAACGGCGCCGCCCATCGCCTGGACTCGGTCGATCTCTTCCCTGGCGCCGTCGACGAGCTCGGCGACCTTGGCCTCGATCACGACGGAACCCTCGAAGATGTCGTCATACTCGAGCAGGTCGGACTCGAACGCCAGGACCTGCTGCAGGCGTAGCGACCACTGCTGGTCCCACGGACGCGGCAGGCCGAGCGCCTCGTTCCATGCGGGAAGCTGTACGGCGCGGGCGCGGGCGTCCTTGCTCAGCGTCACACCGAGCATCTCCAGGACGATGCGCTGCACGTTGTTCTCGGGCTGCGCCTCCGTCAGGCCAAGCGAGTTGACCTGCACGCCGTAACGGAGTCGGCGCATCTTGGGATCGGTCACGCCGTAACGCTCACGGGTGATCTCCTCCCAGAGTCGCCCGAAGGCACGCATCTTGCACATCTCCTCGATGAAGCGCACACCCGCGTTCACGAAGAACGAGATGCGGCCGACGACGGCGTCGAACTCCTCCGGCGGCACCTGGCCGGAGTCGCGAACGGCGTCCAGCACCGCGATCGCGGTCGTGAGTGCGTACGCCAGCTCCTGCGTGGGTGTCGCTCCGGCTTCCTGCAGGTGATAGCTGCAGATGTTGAGCGGGTTCCACTTGGGGATCGTGCTGACGGTGTAGGCGATCATGTCGGTCGTCAGGCGCAGCGACGGCGCGGGGCCGAAGACGTAGGTGCCGCGCGAGAGGTATTCCTTGATGATGTCGTTCTGCGTCGTGCCGGAGAGCTGCGCCGGGTCGACGCCCTGCTCCTCGGCCGCGACCTCGTACATCGCCAGCAGCCACATCGCGGTGGCGTTGATCGTCATCGACGTGTTCATGGTGTCGAGTGGGATGTCCTTGAACAGTTGACGCATCGCACCGAGGTGCGGGATCGGTACGCCGACCTTGCCGACCTCGCCACGGCTGAGCTCGTGATCGGGGTCGTAGCCCGTCTGCGTCGGCAGGTCGAAGGCCACCGAGAGTCCGGTCTGGCCCTTCGCGAGGTTGCGGCGGTAGAGCGCGTTGGACTCCGTGGCCGAGCTGTGTCCGGCGTACGTGCGCATCACCCAGGGCTTGTCAGGCATAACGTTCAGGTTACCGCGCGGTATCCGCGGCGGTCACGGGCTGAGCGGGGCGTTCTGCCTCACACTGCCCGCACGCCTAGACTCGCTGTCATGGTCAACCTGACACGGATCTACACGCGTACCGGCGACGACGGCACGACCAACCTCGGCGACATGAGCAAGACCTCCAAGCTCGATCTGAGGCTCGCCGCGTACGCCGACGTCGACGAGGCCAACAGCCAGATCGGCCTCGCGATCGCCCTCGGCGGTCTCCAGGACGACGTCGTCAAGGTCCTGACGCACGTGCAGAACGACATGTTCGACGTGGGCGCCGACCTGTCGTGCCCCGTCGTCGACAACCCGGAGTTCCCAGCCCTGCGGGTCGAGCCCGACTACATCGACCGCCTCGAGGGATGGTGCGACCACTACAACGAGCAGCTCCCCAAGCTCCGCTCGTTCATCCTGCGCGGCGGCACGCCCTCAGCCGCGGCCGTGCACGTGGCGTGCACCGTGACGCGCCGGGCCGAGCGATCTGCATGGGCCGCGCTCGAGGAGCACGGCGACACGATGAACGTGCTGACGGCGAAGTACCTCAACCGGCTCAGCGACCTGCTGTTCATCCTGGGCCGCCATGCGAACCGCGAGACCGGAGACGTGCTCTGGGTCCCGGGCGGTGAACGCTGAGCGAGCTCTGCGAGCGAACGCGTTCATCGCGCCAAGGAGCGAGGCTGGGGTCCCCCCACGAGCGCCAGCGAGTAGGGGGCCTGTGAGGGATACACGCCGAAGGCGTCAGGCTCCGAGGCGTAGTGACGTGACTCAGTAACGCGAGTACACAAGGTCACCACGCCTCGCTACGCCCACGTTCGGCCGCAGGCGGCCTCACTGGCGGCTAGAAGCTCAGTCCCAGTCGATCGCGCTGGTCGTCGGGCCGCTGGGAGCCGTCGGGCTCGGAGCGTCCCAGTCGATCACGCTGGCGATTCGGTGGTGCGACCGCGGCGCGGCTGATGCAGCGGGCGCCACGCCGACCACGACGAGTGCGGAGATGCAAGCTGCGGCCAGAGAACGTTTGAACAACGTGAACACCAACTTTGTCAGAGGAGAGTCGCTTCACACGATCTTACGTGAGGGACGTGAACCGTCAACCGCATCAGACGACGTTGTTGACGCGCTGTCCCGGGGGCGCGGACTCCAGCCACGACAACAGCCCGGTTAGTGCGTTGGCACTCATGGCAAACTGCCTGACACCCGAGGCATTCTCGGTGCCGACGATCAGGTGGCCGTCGTGCAACGCGTGGACTTCGTTGCCATCGGGCTCGCGGCGTCCCTCGATGCGTACGTCGGTGCGCGCGAAGCGGTAACGCGGACGTAGGGACAGCGAGAACGTCCGGAACCACTCGAGGTGGTTGTCGCGGTAGACCGCGAGGCCGAGTGTCCACCCCTTGGTGACGCCGGCCTCGTTGCGGTTGATGCTCATGTCGAACGTTCCACCCTTGCGGGCCAGGACCCGTCGGCGAACCAACAGCCCGACCAGCGGCACCAGCATCAGCGCGATGACGAGCGCGAGGGAGTCGACGAGCCACAACCAGAATGGCATCGCAACTCCCTCCCGACGTCAGGACGCCTTGTCGACCAAGCTCAACTTGGCTTCGGCTCGCAGGATAGCGGTCTCGTCCTCATCGGCCTCAGCCGCTTCGAGCTCGGCCCGCGCTGCGGCGGCGTCGATCTCGTCGGCGAGGAACGCATCCTCGCTCAGGATGGAGACACGGTTGTTGGCGACCGAGATGAATCCCTCGGCGACAGCAGCCTTGATGTCGGCCTCTCCCTCGAGCGGCGTGATGACCACGACACCCGGGACCAGGAGCGACAGCAGCGGAGCGTGGTCGGCCAGCACGCCGAGGTCTCCCTCGACGGTGCGGGCGAGCACCTCGCTGGCCTGGCCGGACCACACGACGCGGTCGGCCGAGACCAGCTCGATCTGCAACGGATCTGCCATCAGAGGCTCTTCTGGATTTCTTCCCACTTCTTGTCGACGTCTTCAAGACCGCCGCACATGAAGAAGGCCTGCTCAGCAACGTGGTCGTAGTCGCCGTCACAGATCTTGGTGAAGCCGTCGATCGTCTCGTCGATGGAGACGGTCGAACCCTCGATACCCGTGAACTGCTTGGCCACGTACGTGTTCTGCGACAGGAAGCGCTGGATACGACGGGCGCGACCGACCAGGGTCTTGTCCTCTTCGCTGAGCTCGTCGACACCGAGGATCGCGATGATGTCCTGGAGCTCCTTGTTGCGCTGCAGGATGCTCTTGACGCGGTTGGCGGTGTTGTAGTGATCGTTGCTGATGTAGCGCGGGTCGAGGATTCGTGACGTCGACGTCAGCGGGTTGACGGCCGGGTAGATGCCCATCGAGGCGATCTCTCGGTCGAGCTCCGTGGTGGCATCGAGGTGCGCGAACGTGGTGGCCGGCGCCGGGTCGGTGTAGTCATCGGCCGGGACGTAGATCGCCTGGAGCGACGTGATCGAGTGACCACGCGTCGAGGTGATGCGCTCCTGCAGCACGCCCATCTCGTCAGCCAGCGTCGGCTGGTAGCCCACGGCGGACGGCATGCGGCCGAGCAGCGTGGACACCTCCGAACCTGCCTGGGTGAAACGGAAGATGTTGTCGATGAACAGCAGCACGTCCTGGTTCTGGACATCGCGGAAGTACTCCGCCATGGTCAGCGCCGACAGGGCGACGCGAAGACGCGCTCCCGGCGGCTCGTCCATCTGGCCGAACACGAGGGCGGTCTGCCCGAGGACGCCGGCCTCCTCCATCTCGGCGATGAGGTCGTTGCCCTCACGCGTACGCTCACCGACGCCGGCGAACACCGACACACCACCGTGGTCGCGTGCGACTCGGGCGATCATCTCCTGGATCAGCACGGTCTTGCCGACACCGGCACCACCGAACAGGCCGATCTTGCCGCCCTGCACGTACGGGGTGAGGAGGTCGATGACCTTGATGCCGGTCTGGAACATCTCGGTCTTGGACTCGAGCTGGTCGAATGCAGGAGCCTTGCCGTGGATGCCACGGCGCTCCTTGACCTCCCACTTCTCGCCCTCGGCGAGGTTCATCACGTCGCCGGTGGTGTTGAACACCTTGCCGAGCGTTTGGTCACCAACCGGCACCGTGATCGGCTCACCGGTGTTGATGACCGTCGCGCCGCGGACGATGCCGTCGGTCGGGCGCAGGCTGATGGCTCGCACCATGCCGTCACCGATGTGAAGCGCGACCTCGAGCGTCAGCGTCTCCTTGACGCCGGCGACCTCGGTGTCGACCTTGAGGGCGGCGTACATCTCAGGGATCGCGTCGCTGGGGAACTCGATGTCGAGAACGGGGCCGATGACGCGAGCAACGCGGCCGGTGGCCAGGTCGCTCGACGACTTTGCGGCCGCCTTCTTGGCGGGAGCCTTCTTGGCTGCGGTCTTCTTGGCTGCGGTAGGCATATCTCTCACTCACTCCCAGCGGTGGCGTCGGCGAGCGCGTTAGCGCCACCCACGATCTCGCTGATCTCCTGGGTAATCCCGGCCTGTCGGGCCTGGTTGGCGATTCGGGTGTACTTCTGGATCAGGTCGTCTGCGTTGTCGGTTGCGGACTTCATCGCCTTCTGGCGAGCAGCCAGCTCAGACGCTGCGGCCTGCAGCAGGCAGTAGTAGATGCGACTCTGAACGTACTTGGGCAGCAATGCGTCGAGCACCTCGCTCGCCGACGGCTCGAACTCGTAGAGCGGCAGGACTTCACCCTCGGCCGGAGCCTCGGTGCCTTCGACGACCTCGAGCGGGAGCAGACGGATCACGTCGGGCTCCTGCACCAGCATCGACTTGAAGCGGGTGAAGACGATGTGCAGCTCGTCGACGACGCGCTCCGGGTCGACCTTGTCCTCGTCGTCCTCGTCCACGTGGAACGTACGTACGAGGGTTGCGCCGATCTCGCGAGCGTTGTCGTACTCCGGCTTGTCGGAGAACCCGGTCCACGACTGGATGAACTCGCGCTGGCGGAAGTTGTAGTAGGCCTCGGCCTTGCGTCCCGCGAGGTAGAGGTCGACTTCCTTGCCTTCACCGTGCAGCTTCTCGACGAGACGCTCGGCCTCCTTGAGCACCGACGACGAGTAGGCACCCGCGAGCCCGCGGTCACTGGAGATGACCAGCACCGCGGCCTTCTTGGGATCTTCCTTCTCGGTCGTCAGCGGGTGGTCGACGTTGGAGAACGTGGCGA
Organism: Aeromicrobium panaciterrae; assembly: GCF_039537165.1. Taxonomy (GTDB): domain Bacteria; phylum Actinomycetota; class Actinomycetes; order Propionibacteriales; family Nocardioidaceae; genus Aeromicrobium; species Aeromicrobium panaciterrae. The sequence goes on from NZ_BAAAZZ010000002.1 coordinate 247,510, forward strand.
CCGCCGAGACGGCACGCGTCAGCTCACGGGCATACGGTGCTGCCGCTGCCGCCTGCTGCTGCGCCTTGATGATCCGGGACGCAGCAATGAGCTCCATGGCGCGCGTGATCTTCTTCATCGACGTCGTCGACCTGATCTTCGCGCGCAGTTCGCGCACTGATGCTGCCATGCGTCAGCTCCGCTTCTGCTTGACGATCTGCTCCTGCTCGACATCTTCGTCAGCAAGGGCAACGTGCTCTTCATGACCGGCCTTGATGGACTGGCCATCGCTGGTCTCGAACTGGTCGAGGAACGACTCGTACGCCTTCTCCAGGGCCTGCTCGTTGTCGTCCTCGAACTTGCCCGACTCGCGGATCGCGGTGAGCACGTCACCGTGCGAGCGCGAGAGGTAGTCGAGGAACTCCGACTCGAAGCGGCTCACGTCGTTGACGGGGACGTTGTCGAGCTTGCCCGTCGTCGCGGCCCAGATCGAGACGACCTGGTTCTCGACGGGGAACGGTGCGTACTGGCCCTGCTTGAACAGCTCCATGATGCGCTGACCACGGGCGAGCTGCTGCTTGGACGCGGCGTCGAGGTCGGACGCGAACATCGCGAACGCCTCCATCGCGCGGTACTGCGCGAGCTCGACCTTGAGCGAACCGGTGACGGCCTTCATCGACTTGTTCATCGCCGCGCCACCAACTCGCGACACCGAGATGCCGACGTCGACGGCGGGGCGCTGGTTGGCGTTGAACAGGTCGGACTGCAGGAAGATCTGTCCGTCGGTGATCGAGATGACGTTGGTCGGGATGTAGGCCGACACGTCGTTGGCCTTGGTCTCGACGATCGGCAGACCCGTCATCGAGCCGGCACCCAGATCGTCGCTGAGCTTGGCGCAACGCTCGAGGAGCCGCGAGTGCAGGTAGAACACGTCGCCGGGGTATGCCTCGCGGCCCGGCGGGCGACGGAGCAGCAGCGACACCGCACGGTAGGCCTCGGCCTGCTTCGACAGGTCGTCAAAGATGATCAGGACGTGCTTGCCGGCGTACATCCACTCCTGGCCGATGGCCGAGCCGGTGTAGGGGGCGAGGTACTTGAAGCCTGCCGAGTCTGACGCCGGAGCCGCGACGATCGTCGTGTACTCGAGCGCGCCGGCCTCTTCGAGGGCGCCACGCACGGCGGCGATGGTCGAACCCTTCTGACCGATGCCGACGTAGATGCAGCGGACCTGCTTGGACGGATCGCCCGACTCCCAGAAGTCCTTCTGGTTGATGATCGTGTCGATCGCGATGGCGGTCTTGCCGGTCTGACGGTCACCGATGATCAGCTGGCGCTGGCCGCGGCCGATGGGCGTCAGCGAGTCGATCGCCTTGAGGCCCGTCATCAGCGGCTCGTGGACGCTCTTGCGCTGCATGACGTTGGGGGCCTGCAGCTCGAGCGCACGACGCTTGTCGGACTTGATCTCGCCGAGGCCGTCGATCGGGTTGCCCAGCGGGTCGCACACGCGACCGAGGTAGGCATCGCCGACGGGAACCGAGAGGACCTCGCCCGTACGACGAACCTTCTGGCCCTCTTCGATGCCGGAGAACTCACCCAGGATGACGACGCCGATCTCGCGGACGTCGAGGTTGAGCGCGAGGCCGAGCGTGCCGTCCTCGAACTCGAGGAGCTCGTTGGCCATGGCCGACGGGAGACCTTCGACGCGTGCGATGCCGTCACCGGCTTCGGACACGATGCCGATCTCGTCGGTCGCCGCAGCGCTCGGGGTGTAGTCGGCCACGAACTTCTGCAACGCGTCGCGGATCTCGTCCGGACGGATGGTGAGTTCCGCCATGTGGGTGCCTACCTTCTTGTGGAGTCTTGAGTTGGGTCTGGTCAGCCTGCGAGGAGCCGTCGGGCGTCTTCGAGGCGGCTGGATACGGAGCCGTCGATCACGTCGCCGCCGACGGAGACACGGATGCCTCCGACGAGGTCGGGATCGATGACGGTGTTGAGGTGGAACTCGCGGTCGTAACGCTTGGCGAGTGCGGCCGCGATGCGGTTGAGCTCGGCGTCGGACAGCGGGTAGGTCGAGCGGACCTCGGCGAGCAGGCGGTTGCGGCGAGCGGCGACCTCGTCGGCGAAGGCCGCGAGGACCTTCTCGAACGAAGCGGTGCGTGCTGCAGCTGCCTGGCGTACGAGGGCGACGGTCGGCGCCGTGACCTTGCCGCCGAAGATCGAGTCGACGAGCTCGGCCTTGGCCGAGGCTGCCGTCGTACGATCCGTCAGCGCGGCACGGAGCCCGCTGTCGGCGATCACGATGTTGCCGACCTCGAAGAGCTCGCTCTCCATCGCCTCGAGCTGGCCGTCCTTGTCGGCGGCCACGACGTGGGCCGCGACACCGGAGATCTCGAGCCCGTCGGTCAGGTCGCGGCTTGAGGCCCAACGGCCCTTGGCAGCGACCTCGAGGATTGCGAGCGTGCCCTTGCTGACCTTGTCGCCCAGCACCTGCTTCAGCAGGCCGACGCGGGCGTCGGCCTCCGTCGCGGGGTCGGTGAGGATCCGTCGAAGCGACGGAGTCGCGTCGAGCAACGCGGTGACGGAGAACAGCTCGTCACCGATGTCTGAGGTGCCGGAGCCTTCGACGGCTGCCAGGACCTCGGTGAGCGTTGCTGCAGATACGCCGCGCATCAGTTCGAAGACTCCTCGAGCTCGGCGATGAACCGCTCCACCGTGCGCTTCTGGCGTGCCTCGTCGTCGAGCGACTCGCCCACGATGCGCCCCGCGAGCTGGGTCGCGATGGTGCCGACCTCGCCCTTGAGCTGAGCCATGGCCTGCGAACGCTCGGCCTCGATCTGCGCGTGAGCGTGCGTCGTGATGCGGTCAGCCTCGGTCTGGGCCTGGGTGCGCATCTCGGCGATGATCTGCGCGCCCTGCTCCTTGGCTTCCTCGCGAATGCGAGCAGCGTCGGCGCGGGCGTCGGCGATCTGCGCGCGGTAGGCCTCCTTCTCGGCCTCAGCTTCACTCTTGGCCTTCTCGGCGTCGGCGAACTGCTGGCGGATGTTGTTCTGGCGGTCCGTCAGTCCCTTGTTGACCGGGGGGATGACGTACTTGGCCAGGATGAACATCAAGATCGCGAACGCCAGGATCTCAAAGAGGATCGTGCCGTTCGGGACGAGGAAGTTGCTCTCGGCCGATGTTGTCTCGGGCATCAGTGTTCCCGTCTGCTCAGAGGTGCTGCACTCGTCACGCGAGGACGAATACGAACAACGCCATGAAGGCGAGGTTGATGAAGTAAGCGGCTTCTGCCAGACCGACGGTCAGGAAGAAGATCGTCATGAGGCGGCTCTGTGCCTCAGGCTGACGAGCGACGCCCTGGATCGTGGCGCTACCGGCCAGGCCGTCACCGATGGCTGCACCGATGGCGCCGCCGCCGAGGGCGAGGCCGCCGCCGACAAAGGCTCCCGCAGTGGTGATTGCGTCGTTGAGGTTTTCCGCTGCCATGTCTCTCCTTGGGTCTCGCGGGCGGTGGTCCCGCTCGCGATGTACGGGGTGTTGCTTGTTGAACGTCTGGGGTTGCTATTCAGGTATGGGTGGTGCTCAGGCCGCGACTGCGACCTTTTCGTCGGCCTTCTTGGCCTTCTTTTCCTTCTTCTTTTTTGGCTCGTCGTGGTGCTCGTCGTCTCCGCCGTGGCTGACGGCGAAGCCGAAGTAGAGGATCGTCAGCAGCGTGAAGATGAACGCCTGGATGCCGCCGATGGCCATGCCGAAGATCTTCCAGAGGACTTCTGGGATCCAGGCACCGTAGTTGGGGATCAGGCCGATCAGGCTCAAGATGATGCCGCCGGCGAAGATGTTGCCGAAGAGTCGCAGTGCGAGGCTGAACGGCTTGACGATCTCCTCGATCAGGTGGAGCGGGGAGAGGAACGGCTTGAGGTACTTGCGGATGCCGATCTCGCGGATGCCGTAGGTGTGCACCGCGACGATCACGACGAGCGCCAGGCCGTAGGTCATGTTGGTGTCGGCGGCCGGCGGCGGGAGCTTGTGGCCCGTCGGGATCGCCTCGAACCAGTTGCCGATCAGGATGAACAGGAACAGCGCGACGGCGAGCGGGACGACGAAGGGGTTGAGACGCCCGAGACTGTCGAGCGTCAGGCCCTGCACCCACTCGACGAGGGACTCCCACAGGAGCTGCACCTTGCTGGGCACACCGCTGGTGACCTTGCGGCGGAGCAGGAAGCCGAAGATGACGACGATGACACCGGCGACGACGGTCGACAGCATCGTGTCGGAGTTGAACGTCATCCCCAGCCACGTGAACGTGGTGTGGTGACCCGCCTCGATCTCGGTCTCGGCGGCGAGGCCTGCAGCAAAGATGCTCATGCCTTCTCCTCAATCTGCTCGTTCAATTCCTTGCGCACCTCTCGGAGGAGTGGGATGCCCGTGAAGACCAGGGCGATCAGGTGGAAGATGGCCAGACCGAACAGTACGGCGGCACCGTGTGGCCAGAACACGAGGGCCAGCACAACCGCGACACCGGACACGCCGATCAGGCGTACGGCGGAGCTGGCGGCGTACTGCTTCTTGGTCGGCAGCTCGCCCCCCTCGACCTGGGTGAGCAGGTAGTGCTCGGTGAGCAGGTGGTTGATCGCACCGAGGACGATGCCGATCGAGAGGAACAGTCCGCCGCGCCACTCGCCGAGCGGGATGCTGATCCAGATGGCGGCCACGATGAGCAGGCCAGCGGTCAGAAGCGCACGCCTCTGGTTGCGGATGGAGCGCAGGATGGACGGTGTCGAGGTCATCGTGTCGAGCTCCTCTCTGTCATGTGCTGCTCATGTGCTGAGGAAGCGCTTGATCTGTCGCCAGGCGCTGATGAAAGCCGTGACCATGCCGATGCCGATGCCCGAAAGGACGAAGACCGGCGAGGTGTTCCAGTGTTGATCTGCGAGGAACCCGAGGACGAGACCCGCGACGATGTTGCCGACGAAAAGCATTCCGAGACCGACGAGTCGCCAGACTCCAAGAGTGGCCGCGTCAGGAGAACCGTCGAGTCGTTCATCGTTCATCGTTGGTCGTCATTTTCGGCGGCCATCCTCGGTGGTTCGGGGTCACGAGCGAGGCTCGCAATCTGTTCGTGAAAGTTATCACGAGCGCCAAACGCGCTCCAACTTGGGATGCCCCTCGGCCACACCTAGGACCAGAGCTTCTCGTCCAGCTTGGGCAGCAGGAAAACGGCGGCCGCGGTGAGCACGGCCAGGAAGCTGAAGCCGGCGATCGACTGCCAGCCGCTGAACAGGCTGATCACGACGCTGCCGAACGCCACCAGGCCCGCTCCCGCATACATCAGCAGCACCGCGCGGCGGTGCGAGTGGCCGATCTCGAGGAGTCGGTGATGGATGTGCATCTTGTCGGGGCTGAACGGCGAGCGGCCCGCCCTCGTACGCCGGACGACGGCGAGCGCGAGGTCGACGAACGGCACCAGCAGGATCGTGAACGGCAGCAGCAGCGGCAGCAGGGCCGGCAGGAAGCTGGCCTCGGCGCCGGCGACACCCTCGGAGAGGCTGGTCGCCGGGAACTGGCCCGTCAGGCTGATCGACGAGCAGGCCAGGACGAAGCCGATCAGCATCGAGCCGGAGTCGCCGATGAACATCCGTGCCGGGAAGAAGTTGTGCGGGAGGATCCCGATGCAGGCTCCCGCCAGCGCGGCCGTGAGCAGCGCCGCCGCGATCGCGCGGGTCTCACCGTTCTCGACCGCGAGCACGAACGCGTACGCAAAGAACGCCACGGCACCGATCGCGACGATGCCGGCGGCGAGTCCGTCCAGTCCGTCCACGAAGTTGACCGCGTTGGCGGTGCCGACGATCAGCAGCACCGTGAAGATCATCGCCTGGACCTGGTCGAGGCCCAGGTAGTTGCCGTACAGCGGGAGGTAGAAGAACTGCACGCCCTGCGTCACCACGATGATCGCGGCGAGCACCTGCCCCGCGAACTTGCTCAGCGCATCGAGCTCGAACAGGTCGTCGATGATGCCGACCAGGCAGATGACGGCGCCACCGAGCAGCACGCCGCGTACCGGGCCGAACACCGTCGAGTCGGCCAGGGAGAGGAACGGCAGGTGCATCGAGACGAGGAACGCGGCCAGCAGCCCGCCGAACATCGCGGGGCCGCCGAAGTACGGCGTCGGGATCGCGTGCACGTCACGATCGCGGACCCGGGCGACGGCGCCGAAACGTACGGCGAGCATCCGGGCGATCGACGCGAGGAGGTAGGTGACACCGAGGGAGATGCCGAAGACCACGAGATATTCGCGCACAGGTCAGCTGACCTCGTCCGGCGGCTCGATCGTGTTGTTGTAGGCGTGGAGCGTCTCGAGGGTCACTCCCCCGGCCCGCAGGATTCGCGGGGTCGAGCCGGTGGCGTCGAGGATCGTGGACGGCACTCCGGACTTCGAGGGGCCGCCGTCGAGATAGACCGCGACCTTGGTGCCGAGCATCTCCTCGGCCTCCTCGATCGTCTGCGCGGGTGGCTGGCTGGTGATGTTGGCGCTGCTGACGGCCAGCGGGCCGGTCTGCCCGAGCAGCGCCAGCGCGCGCTCGTCGTCGGGCATGCGTACGGCCACCGTGTTGTGGGTCTCGCCGAGGTCCCAGGTCAGCGATGACTGCTGCTTGAGGATCACCGTGAGCGGCCCGGGCCACAGCGCGTCGACGGCGGAGCGCAACCACGACGGCACTTCGCTCGCCAGTGCGTCGAGCGTCGTCGGCGCGCCCACGAGCACGGGAGGCGGCATGCGGCGGCTTCGGCCCTTGGCGTCGAGCAGGCTCTGCACGGCGTGCGGCGAGAACGCATCGGCGGCAAGCCCGTAGACCGTGTCGGTCGGCAGCACGACGAGGGTGCCTGAGTCGAGTGCCGTCTTGGCGGCCTTGAGCCCCTCGTCGAACTCCTCGGGCACGCTGCAGTCGAACTTCACGCGGCCAAGCATAGGTGCCGCCGGACCATCAACCGGTTGGAACGGTGGGTTCGCGCCCACGACGTCAGAGCGTCGATGGTCAGAACCAGCTGATGCCGTGGAGGAGGAAGGCGATCGCGAGGAACTGGATCAGCCGCCCGACGAACACCATCGTGAGGAACAGCCACTGGGGCTGTTTCGACGCCCCCGCGATGATCGTCACGATGGCCAGCGGCGGGATGCCGGTCAGCGACGAGACGAACGCCGTGAGGGCGCCCGCGTACGGACGGTCGAGCAGGGTCAGCAGCCAGTCGCTCAGCCGTCGGACCTGGGCGAACAGCTTGTTGCGCGGCGGTTTGCGCTCCACAGTCGACCGGATCTTGCGGCTGCCCGCACGGGCAAGCTGGAAGACGAACGCCTTGCCGATCACGGTGGCGATGACGAGCGCCAGGATCGCGAGGACCAGAGTCAGTCGGCTGTCGACGGTGGCGCCGAGGCTGCCGACGAACAGCTCGGCATTGACGAAGATCGGCAGCAGTGCCGATCCGATGCCGACGGCGAACGCGGCGCCGAAGAGTGCAAGGTCGCCGCCCATAAGAGCCCCAGACTATCCGGCGCTATGCGAGAGGTTTGGTTGCCGTCACGTAGCGAGGTCGGCGCGCCAGATCGAGGTTGTCACGCACGCTGGTCCAGCGGCCCGTGAACACCTCCGGCGCCGACTCCCCCTGGGCGTCGGCATGCTCGGCGCCGACGACTCCTCCGGGCTTGAGGAGTCGCCACGCCGTCTGCTCGAGCACCCGCATGGCGTCGAGCCCGTCGTCGCCCGACCACAAGGCGAGCGACGGATCGTGGTCGCGAACCTCGGGCGCGACGCTCTCCCACGCATCGAGCGGGATGTACGGCGGGTTGGCGACGACGATGTCCACCGTGCCGTCGAGGTCGTGGAACGCATCGGCCATGTCGCCGAGCCGCAGGTCGACCCCCGTCTCGACGAGGTTGCGCTGCGCCCACTCGTATGCCGGCTCGTCGATCTCGACGGCGTGCACCCGCGCCGCCGGGACCTCGTGCACGATCGACAGCGAGATCGCGCCGGAGCCGGCGCACAGCTCGACGACGACGGGATCAGTCAGCACCTTGGCCCGGTCGATCGCCCATCCCGCCAGGAGCTCGGTCTCCGGACGGGGCACGAAGACGCCCGGACCGACCTCGAGGTCGACGTAGCGGAACGCGGCAGAGCCGGTCAGGTGCTGCAGCGGGATACGGGTGGCGCGGGCATCGACGAGCTTGAGGAACGCGTCCTTCTGAATCCCGTCAGGCCTGGCCATCGTGACCAGCGACATGCGGGGCACACCTGTGACATGGCTCAGCAACGACTCGGCGTCATGCCGTGCCGACTCGACGCCGGCGGCCTCGAGGATCTCGGTCGCCTCGACGAGCAGTCGTTCGGCCTGCGTGCGTACGGTCACTCGCCGACGGCTTCGAGGCGTGCCGCGAGGTCCGCCTCGACGAGCGAGGTGATGACGTCGTCGAGGGCGCCGTCCATGACCTGGTCGAGGTTGTAGGCCTTGAAGCCGGTGCGGTGGTCGGAGAGACGGTTCTCGGGGAAGTTGTAGGTGCGGATGCGCTCGGAGCGGTCGACCGTACGGATCTGCGACTTGCGGGCATCCGACGCCTCGGCGTCAGCCGCGGCCTGGGCAGCCTCGAGCAGGCGAGCCCGCAGGATGCGCATGGCCTGCTCACGGTTCTGCAGCTGGCTCTTCTCGTTCTGGCAGCTCGCGACGATGCCGGTCGGCAGGTGTGTGATGCGTACGGCCGAGTCGGTCGTGTTGACGCTCTGGCCGCCGGGGCCGGACGAGCGGTAGACGTCGATGCGCAGGTCGCTGTCGTGGATCTCGACGTCGATGTCCTCGGCCTCGGGCATCACGAGGACGCCGGCGGCCGAGGTGTGGATGCGGCCCTGCGACTCCGTCACGGGGACGCGTTGAACGCGGTGCACGCCACCCTCGAACTTCAGCTGCGCATAGGGCGCCATGCCGGGCTCGGGGTTGCCCGTCGCCTTGACCGCCATCGTCACGGACTTGTAGCCGCCCAGCGCCGACTCGGTGGAGTCGAGGATCTCGGTCTTCCAGCCGCGCTGCTCGGCGAAGCGCGCGTACATGCGCTGCAGGTCGCCGGCGAACAGCGCCGACTCCTCGCCGCCTTCGCCGCCCTTGATCTCCATGAGGACGTCCTTGGAGTCCGCAGGATCGCGGGGTACGAGGAGGCGCTGGAGGCGTTCGCTGAGCTCGGTGATGCGGGGTTCGAGCGCATCGGCCTCGGCCGCGAACGTCGGGTCCTCGGCCGCCAGCTCGCGCGCTGCCTCGAGGTCGTCGGTGGCCTGCTGGTAGTCGCGGTAGGTCTTGACGATCGCGCTGACCTCGGCGTACCGCTGGCCGAGCTTCTTGGCCAGACCCTGGTCGGAGTGCACGGCAGGATCAGACATCTTGCGCTCGAGCTCAGCATGCTCGGCGACGAGCGTCTCGACTGCTTCGAACATCACGCACTCCTTCCGATCGGCGGGGACAACGACAGCGCCGACCCTAGCCAGATGGCTGGGGTCGGCGCTGGAACGTTGCTACTTCTTGGCGTAGCGCTTCTCGAAGCGGGCCACGCGTCCGCCGGTGTCGAGGATCTTCTGCTTGCCGGTGTAGAACGGGTGGCAGGCCGAGCAGACGTCGGCGCGCAGGACGCCCTCGGGCGCAGTGCTCTTGGTCGTGAACGAGTTGCCGCAGGTACAGGTGACCTGGGTCTCGACGTAGTCAGGGTGAATGCCTTGCTTCATGATGTCCTCTCGCGGCGCTGGGTCGTCTCGCTGAATGCGGTCCGTGAACCAGAACCAAGGGTCAATTGTGCCAGTTGGCGTAGGTGTAACGCGAATCGGTGCCCGAGCATTCCCGCCGGTCAGGCAGGCAGGAGCTTCTCGATGTCGCCCTTGATCTTCTCGGGGGTCGTCGTGGAGCCGTAGCGCTTGACGACGTTGCCCTCGGTGTCGACCAGGAACTTGGTGAAGTTCCACTTGATCTTGCTCGGGCCGAGGCCACCCTTCTCTTCCTTCAGCCACTTGTAGAGCGGGTGGGCGTCGTCGCCGTTGACGTCGATCACGGAAAACAGCGGGAACGTCACGCCATAGTTTTTCTCGCAGAACGTCGCGGTGTCGGCGTCGTCCTCGGGGTTCTGATGGCCGAACTGGTCGCTCGGGAAGCCGAGCACCACGAGTCCCCTGTCGACGTACTCCTTGTAGACCGACTCGAGGCCCTTGAACTGTGGGGTGAATCCGCAGTGCGTCGCGGTGTTGACGACGAGCACCACCTTGCCCTTGTAGTCGGCGAGCTGCTGCTCGGTGCCGTCGATCGCGGTCGCGGAGAAGTCATGCAAAGAGGTCATGAACCAAGCGTAGTTGCGCCCTTCAACCAGTGCTCGCCGATGTGGATCCGTCCCACGGAGTGAGCCGCGGCCACCAGCCCGGAACTGCGGCGAGGTAGTCGTCGTACGACGCCCCGTAGGTCTCCCGTAGCGTCGGCTGCTCGTAGAACGTGACGAACGAGAACACCAAGGCGAAGAACGCGACCAGATAGCCGGCCACGGCCCAGCTGGTGAAGATCACGGCCTGACCGCCGATGATCGCGCCGACGAAGAGATACATCGGGTTGCGGACGAACCGATAGAGGCCTCCGACGACCAGCTCCTCCGTCGGTGCGATGGGTGCCGGCGTGCCTCGACCTTCACGTACGAACTGGGCGAAAGCGGCGATGACGCCCCACACTCCAAGAACGACGAGCGCGCATCCCGCGATGACCATCGCCAGCGGGCCCGGGTCACGGTCACCGGCAATCCACCAGGGAAGGAGTCCGCCGACCACGCCCGGTGCCGCGAAGAAGAAGACCACGGTTCCCCATGCCGCCTTGCTCATGCCGGGAAAATATCAACACTTGTTGAATTAGGTCAATCCTTGCAGCACACAGCCCGGCACCCCGTGGGGATGCCGGGCTGTGTGAGTGACTCAACTGCCGTGAGTGCTTGCCTCGGGCATCGTCTTGTTGATCTGCATGAGGAACTCGACGTTGCTGTCGGTCTTCTTGAGCTTGTCGAGGATCAGCTCGAGGCCCTGCTGGCCCTCGAGGCCCGACAGCACCCGACGCAGCTTCCAGACGACAGCGAGCTCGTCCTTGCCCATGAGCAGCTCCTCGCGGCGCGTGCTCGACGCGTCGACGTCGACGGCCGGGAAGATGCGCTTGTCCGCGAAGTCACGACGCAGGCGGAGCTCCCAGTTGCCGGTGCCCTTGAACTCCTCGAAGATGACCTCGTCCATACGCGACCCGGTCTCGACCAGCGCGGTGGCGAGGATCGTCAGCGATCCGCCGTCCTCGATGTTGCGAGCAGCACCGAAGAACTTCTTGGGCGGGTAGAGCGCCGACGAGTCGACGCCACCCGACATGATGCGTCCGCTCGTCGGGGCAGCGAGGTTGTAGGCGCGACCAAGACGCGTGATGCCGTCAAGCAGGAGCACGACGTCATGACCAAGCTCGACGAGACGCTTGGCACGCTCGATCGCGAGCTCGGCGACCATCGTGTGGTCAGTGGCCGGTCGGTCGAACGTCGAGGCGATGACCTCACCCTTGACGGTGCGCTGGAAGTCGGTGACCTCCTCCGGACGCTCGTCGACGAGGACGATCATCAGGTGGACCTCGGGGTTGTTCTCGGTGATCGCATTGGCCACCTGCTGCATGATCATCGTCTTGCCGGCCTTGGGCGGCGACACGATGAGGCCACGCTGGCCCTTGCCGATCGGGGCGACCAGGTCCACGACGCGACCCGTGATGCCGCCAGCCTCGCCCTCGAGGCGCAGGCGCTCCGACGGGTAGAGCGGGGTCAGCTTGGAGAACTCGACGCGCTTGTTGCTGTCGTCGATCGTCATCCCGTTGACCGAGTCGATCTTGACCATCGGGTTGAACTTCTCCTTGCGCTCGCCCTCGCGGGGCTGGCGCACCTGGCCGATGACGGCGTCACCGCGACGGAGTCCCCACTTGCGGACCATCGTCAGCGACACGTAGACGTCGTTCTCGCTGGGCAGGTAGCCCGTCGTACGGACGAACGCGTAGTTGTCGAGGATGTCGAGGATTCCGGCGGCCGGTACGAGGATGTCGTCCTCGGTGAACGTCGGCTCGGCTTCCATGCCACCGCGTCCACCGTTGCGGTTGCGACCGCGACGGTTGCGACGACGACCTCCGCCGAACTCGTCATCGTCGTCATCGGGCTGGTTGCGGTTCTGGTTGTTCTGGTTGCGGTTCTGCTGGTTGCCGCCGCCCTGCGCGTTCCCGGCGTTCTGGTTGCGGTTGCGGTTCTGCTGGTTGCCGCCGCCCTGCGCGTTCGCAGCGTTCTGGTTGCGGTTGCGACCCGGGTTGTCGCCTTCGCCCGACTCGTCGTTCTTGTCGGCCTTGGACTCGGCGTCCCGGGGCTCGTCGACCTTGCTGGCCTTGTCAGCCTGGGGCTCGTCGACCTTGTCGACCTTGCTGGCCTTGTCAGCCTGGGGCTCGTCGACCTTGCTGGCCTTGTCGGCCTGGGGCTCGCCGGCCTTGTCGTTCTTTTCCGTCTTGGCCGGGCCGTTGTCGCCGCGAGCCGTCTTGATGGCGTCGATGAGGGCGCCCTTGCGCATCTGCGCGGCGCCGTCGATACCGAGGCCGCCGGCGATCTCCTGCAGCTCGGCGAGCACCTTGCCACCAAGTCCTCCCCCGGACTTCTTGGGGGCCGCCTCCGTCACTGCGTCAGCAGCCGGGGTCAGGGTGTCAGGTGTCGTGGATGTTTCTGTCACGTAGGTTCCTTTGAATGAGGCCATCGGCCGAATCTGCTGCCAGCACCGTGGAGGGCTGGCAGATCACATAAAAGGCTTGCCCGTATCCGACGGGCTTCTTTAATGGCTTGCCGGGGAGTAGAACTCGACTCCGGCTCTTCCACTGTAACACCAGGGCCGGCTCCTGCATTCCCCCATGGTTCAAGTCACAGCGATGTGTGCACCTTCGGCGTCGACGCCCAGCTCGCGCATGGTCCAGCCGTCCGGAAGGCGGTCGGCGAGACCCCGTGAGAACGCCAGAACCGTGGGGCCGGCACCGGAGATCGTGGCCGCGATCCCGTCCTCGCGAAGGCTCGACATCAGGGCGTACGACGCTGGCATCGCGCTCGACCGGTAGGACTGGTGGAGCCGGTCCTCCGTTGCGGCGAGCAGCAGCTCGGGAGCACCGCTGAACGCCCGTACGAGCAGTGCCGCGCGACCGGCGTTGGCCGCGGCATCCGCATGCGGAACCGACTCGGGCAGCAGTCCGCGAGCCTTCTCGGTGGACACCGCGTCGGAAGGGATGAAGGCCGTGACCTCGACGTCTGCGTCGATCCGCGCGACTCGCGCCGACGCGCCCTCGAGCCACGCGATCGTCAGACCTCCGAACATCGCTGCTGCGACGTTGTCGGGGTGACCCTCGAGCTCAGCGGCGAGCTGGAGCTCGTCGACCTCGCCACCTTCTGTCAGGGCACGGGCGAGGACGACACCGGCCACGATCGCTGCCGCTGATGAGCCGAGTCCGCGGCCGTGCGGGATCTCGTTGGCGCACGCCAGCCGGAGCCCGGAGGGTCGCGTGCCCAATGCGTCGAACGTCGCATTCATGGCGCGTACGACCAGGTGCGATTCATCGAGCGGAACGCCGTCAGCGCCTTCCCCGCTCACCGAGATCTCGAGTCCCGACGGCGTCACCTCGGCGGTGACCTCGTCGTACAACGTGAGTGCCAGGCCCAGCGCATCGAAGCCCGGGCCGAGGTTGGCGCTGGAGGCCGGGGTCCGTACGGTGACCGGTCCGGCGACGAAGCTCACTGCCCGCCGCCCGGCAGCATCACGACAGCCCGGCGGCTGCGGCCGCTGCGTCGACGTCGGCCTCGATGACGGCGTCGACGATCGACCCGATGCCCGACAGCGCGGTGTCGACATCCTTGAGTCCGTGACCCGTGACGGTGACGACGATCTTCTGACCCGCCTCGACCTGCCCGGCCGACGCGGCTGCGACGAGCCCGGCCACACCCGCCGCGGATGCCGGCTCGACGAACACGCCGTCATGAGACGCGAGATCGCGCTGTGCCTGCAGGATCTGCTCGTCGGTGACCGACTCGATGCGACCACCGGAGTCGTCACGGGCGGCGACGGCGAGATGCCACGAGGCGGGATTGCCGATGCGAATCGCGGTGGCCACGGTCTCGGGGTGCGGGATCGGCGCGCCCTGGACGATGGGGTCGGCGCCCTGGGCCTGGAATCCCCACATCAAGGGGGTCTTGGACGCGATGCCCGCGTCGACGTACTCGCGATAGCCCAGCCAGTAGGCCGAGATGTTGCCGGCGTTGCCCACCGGCAGTACGTGGACGTCGGGAGTGGCACCGAGCGCATCGACGATCTCGAACGACGCGGTCTTCTGTCCCTGCAGGCGTACGGGGTTGACCGAGTTGACCAGCGCGACGGGATAGCGCTCGGCGAGGCCGCGCGACAGCTGGAGGCACTCGTCGAACCCGCCCTTGACCTGGATGATCTCGGCGCCGTGAATGACGGCCTGCGCCATCTTGCCGGCGGCGATCTTGCCGTGCGGCACGAGCACGATCGGGGTGATGCCCGCACGAGCGGCATAGGCAGCCATGGATGCCGAGGTGTTGCCCGTCGACGCACACACGACGGCCTTGGCGCCCTCGCCGACCGCGACCGAGAGCGCGAGTGTCATGCCGCGGTCCTTGAACGAACCGGTGGGGTTGTCGCCCTCGACCTTGAGCCATACGTCACCGTGCACCAGGCCGGACAACCAGGCCGAGTGCACGAGCGGCGTGCCGCCCTCGCCCAAGGTGATGACCGGGGTCTCGGCCGTGACGGGCAGCCAGTCACGGTATTCCTCGATCACGCCACGCCACAGGTGTGCCATCAGAACCCTCCCTCGACGCGCATGACGGACGAGACGTCACGCACCATGTCGAGCTTGCGCAGTGCCGCGACCGTCGCGGACAGGGCTGCATCGTCGGCCTCGTGGGTCACGATGACGAGCTGTGCGTCAAGGCCCGAGCCCTCCTGGCGCACGGTACGGATCGACACGTCGAACTCGGCGAACGCGTGCGCCACCGTCGCGAGTACGCCCGCACGGTCATCGACGTCGATCGCCACGTGATAGCGGGTGCGCGCGCGTCCGATGTCGAGCACCTCGAGCTGGGCGTGGGTCGACTCCCCCGGGCCGAAGACGTCATTGCGGCGGTTGCGGGCCACCGACACGACATCGCCGAGCACGGCGCTCGCCGTGGGGGCACCGCCCGCTCCGGGGCCGTAGAACATGAGCTGCCCGGCTGACTCGCTCTCGACGAACACCGCGTTGTAGGCACCGCGGACGCTCGCCAGCGGGTGCGAGAGCGGGATCATCGCGGGGTGTACGCGGGCTGACACCGCGGCACCGTCAGGAGTGTCTCGCTTCTCGCAGATTGCCAGCAGCTTGACGACACAGCCCATCTCGTTGGCCGAGCGGATGTCGGCGGCGCTGACCTCGGTGATGCCCTCGCGGTGCACGTCGCCCAGCGTCATGCGCGTGTGGAACGCGAGACCCGACAGGATCGCCGCCTTGGCCGCGGCGTCGAATCCCTCGATGTCAGCGGTCGGGTCTGCCTCGGCATAACCGAGGCGCTGCGCATCGTCGAGCGCCTCGGAGAACCCGGTGCCGTTGGTGGTCATCGCGTCCAGGATGAAGTTGGTGGTGCCGTTGACGATGCCGAGAACCCGCTGGACCGAGTCGCCCGCGAGCGACTCACGCAGCGGACGCACGATCGGGATCGCGCCGGCGACAGCAGCCTCGAAGTAGAGGTCGCGCTCGGCCTTCTCGGCCGCCTCGAAGAGCGTCGCGCCGTCCTCGGCGAGCAGTGCCTTGTTGGCGGTGACGACGGACGCACCGTTCTCCAGCGCTGAGAGCATCAGCTCACGGGCGGGCTCGATGCCGCCGATCACCTCGATCACGACGTCGAGGTCGCCCCGGCTGACGAGTCCGGCGGCGTCGGTGGTGAACAGGTCAGGTGAGATGTCGAGGTCGCGCTCACGGCCGAGCCGGCGTACGGCGATGCCGACCAGCTCGAGCGGTGCCCCGACGCGTTGCGCCAGCTCCTCGGCGTCACGGGTCAGCAGGCGCGCGACCTCGGTGCCCACGACTCCGCACCCCAGCAGGGCAACGCGAAGCGGGCGACCGGAAGACCACGACGAGGCGCTCACCGGTCAAGGGTATCGGCGCGCGCCGCCAGCCGCGGCACTCCCCGGATAGATGGACACCCGACACACGACCGAGGCCGTGTTGGAACCGTCAAGGGCCGTTGGATAGCGTCGTCCCACACCCACGAGGAGGCTCCCAACGATGCGTCGGTCGACCCAACGAAAGCTGAACAACATCGGCCTTGTGGCGATGGTGGTCGGAGCCATCGTGGTCGGCGCGTTCGCACTGAAGCTGCTGCTCGACACGCGACCGGACGCTCCCAAGGCCAGCGAGACGCTGGGCCCCATCGAGTCCGAGGTCCTGCCGACCGACACGGCCGAGCCAGTCATCCCCACGCAGCCGACCTCCACCGCACTGGGCAGTGGCAAGCACGAGGTCAAGATCTCGGTGAAGTCCGACGGCGCCATCCGGATCGGCTACAAGTTCACCGGCGGCAAGGAAGGACTCAAGGACGCGACCAAGTCGTTCTCGGTCACCGACAACGTGCCCGGCTCGGCCGGACTGGCACAGGTCGGCGTCCAGCTCCTCGACGGTGCAACCAACGCGACCTGCACCATCACGGTCGACGGGATCGAGAAGTCCACCGGCAAGACGACCAACCAGGCCTCGGTTGCGGTGTGTGGAATCTGAACGTGTCTCAAATCGCATAACCCCTGACATTGGGGGCTCGTTGAACCGCTGAGGTCGACGCACCACGTCGGCACGCTCCGCGGAAGAGGAAACCATGCGCCGGTCCACCCGACGAAAGCTCGACAAGATCGGTCTGGCGACGATCGCGGTCGGAGTCGTCGTGATGGGCGCGTTCGGGCTCAAGACCCTCATGGACAGCGGCTCCGACCCAGCCGCGGGCACACCCGACGGACAGGCGTTCATCCCGTACGAGACCGATCTCGAACCCGAGACCACCATCACGCCGTCGACACCGGCGACCACCCCGATCCCGCTGACCGGCACCGTCGGCGACGAGGATCCCCTGGCGGGTGTGCGACGTTTCGGCATCGCCGGGGACGACAACACCCCCCACAAGGTCACGATCACCCTGCAGTCGGACGGCAGCATGTACTTCGGCTTCCGCTTCTACAAAGGCGATGAGGGCTACCGCTACGCCAGCCGCAAGATCTCCATCACCAACACCGTCCGCGGGTCCCGCACCCTCGTGCAGGTCGGTGTGAAGTACCAGCAGAACGCGACCTACGCGAAGTGCACGATCTCGGTCGACGGCGTGCCGATCGTGTCCCGCTCCACCAAGGGCACGAAGTACCAGGTCACGGTCTGCGTCGCCTGATCAGCGCGCCTCGAGACGGGTCGACACCACCACGGCAGTCGCCGCGGTGACGGCGGCCAGCACGAACACCAGCACGTAACCCGTCATGGCGTGACTGGTGAGCATGATCGCGAACACCACGCTGCCGATCGCGAGCACCAAGGACTGGACCACGGCGTCGCTGGTCTGCATCGCCGCGGAGTTGACACCCTGCTCCCCCGCCGGCGAGTGGTCGAGAAGCAGCACGCCAAGCGTCGATGCCGCCATGCCCATACCAAGTCCCCCCACGCTCCAGATCACGACGATCGCCACGACCGGGACGGTGTCGATGAGCGTCAGGGCGCCTGCGGTGGTGCCGACCAGCACGCAGAACGCCCCCAGCCGTACGCGGAGCAGCTTGGACTCGAGGGCCTTCAGGTTGGCGGCGATGATCGATCCGAGGGACCAGCTCACCGCGGCACTGGTGAGCAGCAGCCCGGCCTGCGACACGCTGAGGCCACGATGCTGCACGAGGGACAGCGGCACGTAGGTCTCGGCACCGAAGAATCCGGCACTCAGCAGGCTCCGCGTCGCGATGATGCTCGGCAACCCCCGCCGGCCGAGCCAGGTGCCACGGGGCAGCAGCCGCGGTCCGTACACGAACGTCACCGCGATGGCTGCCACGAGCAGCACGGGCCACCACGTCACGCCGCGCTGTCCCGCGACGCTGACACCCAGGATGCCGGCCGCCGTGAACGCCGCCCATCCAACCCGGCGACGGTCGCTCGTCACGTCCGGATCGCCGTCGAGCCGGCTCAGCGCCTGCCAGATCAGGCCTACCGAGGCGATCGCGATCAACGGGACGCCGAGGAACACCCACCGCCAGCCGACCAGGTCGGCGATGAACCCGGCGATGACGGGACCGACCAGGGCCGGGAGGACCCAGGCGCCGGTCATCACGGTCCACACGCGTGCCCGCAGGTGGTCCGGGAAGACCTTGCCGATCACGACGTACAGACCGACACCGATGAACCCGGAGCCGAGTCCCTGGACGCAGCGGCCGACGAGGAAGAGCTCCATGGTCGGCGCGAGACCCGCGATCACCAGGCCGGCCGCGAAGATCGCGACGCCGGCGCGCAGCGCACCGCCGGGACCCTGACGGTCCATCATCGGACCGGCGATCGTCATCGAGATGACGCCGATGGCGGACGTCGCCGCGAACGCGAGTGCGTAGAGGCCCAGTCCGTCGAGGTCGTCGGCGACAGCTGGCATGATCGTCGCCACCGCCATGGCCTCGAACGCGACGAGGAAGGCCAGCGAGAAGATACCGGCGACGACGCGTCCGTACGGTCCCAGCCAGAGGCGTTCGCGCGGCTGGGCGTCGACCGTCACAGCCGGGCGTCCGGTACGAGCACGACCTTGCCGTGAGTCCGGCGCTCGACCAGGTCGAGGTGGGCTGCCGCGGCGTCCGACAGCGCGTACTGCGAGCCGACGAGCGGCACCCGCGATCCGTCGCCCGCCTTGGCCAGCGCCTCCTCCTCGAGGGACCGGATGCCTCCGGGGCGGGCCATCATCTGCGGACCGAGCATCATGCTGACGGTCCGGTCGGGGTCGTCGTACGTGGTGGGCTCCTCGCCGTGCCACCCGTACTGCATCATCCGGCCGCCGGGCGCGAGCAAGCCGAACGCGGCATCGGCGGGAGCCCCACCCACGCCGTCGAACACCAGGGTCGCCAGGTTGCCACCCAGCTTGCGCCGAACGATCTCGTCCCAACCGTCGATGCGGTAGTCGACCGCCATGGCAGCGCCCTGTTCACGGGCGATGGCGACCTTGTCGGCGCCTCCGGCGAGGGCGACCGAGGTCGCACCTGCCTCGTTCACGGCCTGAATCAGCAGGACGCCGATCCCACCGGCGGCCGACGTGATCAGCACGATGTCGTCCGCACGGATCGGCGCCTGGTCGAGGATGCCCGCAGTCGTACGTCCGGTGCCGATCGAGGCCACGGCGGTGGCGTACGACATGCCCTGCGGGATCTCGTGGAGGCTGCCGACCGCGGCGAGTGCCTGCTCGGCATATCCGCCGCTCGCCATGCCGAGGTGGGCCACAACGCGTTCACCCAGCCATGACTCGTCGACACCCTTGCCGACGAAGTCGATGCGGCCGGCCACCTCGCGGCCAGGAGTCATCGGGAGCTCGAGCGGCTTGTGCACCGCACTGGTGAATCCGGCGCGCAGTGACGTGTCGATGAAGTGCACGCCGATCGCGTCCACAGCGATGCGGACCTGTCCCTCACCTGGCTCGAGGTCCTTGACCTCTTCGTAGCGGAGCACCTCGGGTCCGCCGAGCTCGTACTGTCTGATCGCGTGCATGGTTCTCCTCCGTCGTGGTGAGACCACTTGACAACCTCAAGCGCAGTTGAGGTCAAGCCCGGCGCGCAGGGCTCGGTGTGCCGAGTGGCACGCTGGGTCCGTGGCAAGCGCTCCCCTCCCCGATGGCGAAGATCCCCGCGCCGCATTCATGGCCGGCGCGCGAGCTGCCATCCCGTACGCCGCCGTCGGCCTGCTGCTGTCGGCATCGTTCGGCGTCGTCGCCCGTGACGCGGGGTTCCCGATCGTCGCGGCGATCGTCATGTCGGCGATCGTTTTCGCCGGCTCGGCCCAGTTCACGGCGGTCGCGATCCTGGTCGGTGGCGGCACTGCGGGCGCCGCGATCGCTGCGGCCGCCTTGATGAATTCACGCTTCCTGCCCATGGGCATCGCGCTCGGCCCTTCCCTGCCTGGCTCGGCTCCGCTTCGCGCCGCGCAGGGTCAGACCGTCGTCGACGCGTCGTGGGCCATGGCGAACCGAGGCGACGGCACGTTCGATCGCTGGTTCCTGTTCGGCTCGACCGCACCGCAGTACGTCTGCTGGGTGGCCGGCACGACACTCGGCGCGTTCGGCGGCGACCTGCTGGGCGACACGTCGCGGTTCGGTCTGGACGCGATGTACCCGATGTTCTTCCTCGCCCTCCTCATCGCCGAGATCAAGAGCCGGCGCGCAGCCGGAGTGGCGCTGGCCGGATCGGTGCTCGCACTGGCCCTGGTCGAGCTCGTACCCGCCGGAGTACCCGTGCTGGCCGCG
Source organism: Aeromicrobium panaciterrae (assembly GCF_039537165.1). Taxonomy (GTDB): domain Bacteria; phylum Actinomycetota; class Actinomycetes; order Propionibacteriales; family Nocardioidaceae; genus Aeromicrobium; species Aeromicrobium panaciterrae. The sequence continues at coordinate 268,076 of NZ_BAAAZZ010000002.1, forward strand.
AGCCTGGTCGCGCTCTGGGGCCTGCGCCGGCCGAAGCAGGCAGCATGACGAGCACGATCTGGTGGACCATCGTGGGCGCCACGATCGTGACGGCGGTGATCAAGGCGTTCGGCCCGGTCGTCATGGGCGGACGCGAGCTCCCGCCACGCATCAGCGGTGTCATCATGCTGATGGCTCCCGCGCTCCTGGCAGCCCTGGTGGTCACGAGTGTCCTCGCCGACGGCGACGAGCTGCACGTCGGCGCCGACTTCGTGGGCGTTGCCGTCGGAGGGTTGCTGATGGTGTTCGCCCGTGCCGGCATCCTCACGGCGGTCCTCGTCGCGGCCGCCCTCACGGCGGTGCTCCGGCTGATCGGATGACCTCAAGTATCGTTGAGGTATGAGCAACACCGAGATGCGCCACCGGGAGCTCACCCCCGGTGAGACGGCCGAGCGGGCGGGGGTCGCGGTCTCGGCGCTCCACTTCTACGAGCGCCAAGGCTTGATCACGAGCCGTCGCACGGCGGGCAACCAACGCCGCTACCACCGCGACGTGCTGCGCCGCGTCGCCTTCATCCGGGTCTCGCAGAGCCTCGGCATCTCGTTGGCACAGATCGAGGAGGCACTCTCGACCCTGCCGGAGGGTCGGACCCCGACCAAGGCCGACTGGGCCCGCCTGTCGGCCCGCTGGCGTCCCGAGCTCGATGCGCGCATCCAGCAGCTTCAAGGACTGCGCGACCAGCTCGACGGCTGCATCGGCTGCGGCTGCCTGTCACTCAAGAGCTGCTCGCTCTACAACGCCGAGGACGGCCTCAGCTCCAGCGGACCGGGTCCACGACGACTGCCGCACACCTGACGTCAACCCGCCTCAGCCGAGGTCGAGGGCGAGCAGGTCGTCCTCGGTCTCGCGTCGCACGATCACCCGGGCTTCGCCATCGCGTACGGCGACAACGGCGGCGCGTGGCACATGGTTGTAGTTGCTCGCGAGCGAGCGGCAGTAGGCACCCGTCCCGGGCACGGCGAGCAAGTCGCCGGCCTTGACGTCACCGGGCAGGAACTCGTCCTTGACCACGATGTCGCCAGACTCACAGTGCTTGCCGACGACGCGGCTGAGCACGGCGGGCGCGTCGGAGCCACGCGATGCCAGCGTGCAGGAGTAGTCGGCGCTGTAGAGCGCAGGGCGGATGTTGTCACTCATGCCACCGTCGACGGAGACGTACCGGCGTGATGCACCACCATCGAGCGCCACGGTCTTGGTCGTGCCCACCTCGTACAGGGTGAACGTCGAGGGCCCGGCGATGGCGCGGCCCGGCTCGATCGACAGCTGCGGCACCTCGATGCCCATCGCCGCGCACTCGTCGTCGACGATCTTGAGCATGCCGCGAGCGAGGTCCTCCGGCGTCGAGGGATCGTCCTGGGTCGTATAGGCGATGCCGAAACCGCCGCCGAGGTCGAACTCGGGCAGGACCACGCCGAGCTCCTTCTGGATCTGCGCGTGCAGGCGCAGGACGCGGCGGGCAGCGACCTCGAAGCCGTCCGTGACGAAGATCTGCGAGCCGATGTGGGAGTGCAGTCCGAGCAGCTCGAGACCGGGATCGGCGATCACCCGGCGTACGGCATCGAGCGCGTCGCCTCCGGAGATCGAGAAGCCGAACTTCTGGTCCTCGTGCGAGGTCGAGATGTATTCGTGCGTGTGCGCCTCGACTCCGGCCGTCACACGCACCATGACAGGCGCGGTGACCCCGAGCTCGGCAGTCAGCTGGGCGAGCCGCTCGATCTCCTCGACCGAGTCGATGATGATCCGGCCGACACCGACCTCGAGTGCACGGCGCAGCTCGGCGACCGACTTGTTGTTGCCGTGCAGGCCGATGCGCTCGGGCGGGAACTCAGCCTTGATCGCCACGGCGAGCTCACCACCCGTGCAGACATCGAGGTTGAGACCCTCCTCGGCGATCCACCGAGCAGCGGCGACGCAGAGGAACGCCTTGCCGGCGTAGAACACGTCGGCGTCGGGGAACGCCTCCTTGAAGCTGCGCGCACGACGGCGGAAGTCGTCCTCGTCGACGATGTAGACCGGCGTGCCGAACTCGGCGGCCAGCTCGGTCGCCGACTCGCCCGCGACCGTCAGTACGCCGTCGACCTTGGAGACGTTGGACGCCCACAGGTGCGCGACGAGCTCGTTGGGGTCCTCGGGCGTACGCAACCAGGCCGGTCCGCGATCGCCGGACTGACCGTGCAGGGCACCTGCCTCGTGGCTTCGCATCACATGCGCTCCGGGGCCGAGACGCCGAGCAGCCCGAGGCCGTTGGCGATGACCTGACGCGTCGCAGCGACCAGCATCAACCTGGCCGCATGCGATGCGTTGGGTGCCTCGTCAGCTTCGGGAAGAACGCGGAACTGCACACCCTGACGCCCTCGTCCGTCGTTGTAGAACTGATGGAACGCCGCCGCGGTGTCTTCGAGATAGCGCGCGACGCGGTGCGGCTCGCGAAGCTCAGCCGCCTGCGTCACGATCTTCGGGTAGCCAGCCAACGATCGCAGCAGCGCACCTTCATGCTCGGTCGCCAACAGCGCAGGATCGAACGAAGACTCGTCGATCTCCACCCCAAGTTTCGGTGCGTCTCGCAGCATTGCCGACAGCCGCGCGTGGGCGTACTGCACGTAATAGACCGGGTTGTCGCTGTCCTGCTTGGCCCACAGATCGAGGTCGAGGTCGATCGTGGAGTCCATCGAGTAGCGCGCCAGCGCGTAGCGGGCCGCGTCGACGCCGATCGACTCGACGAGGTCCTCCATCGTGATCACGGTGCCGGCGCGCTTGCTCATCCGCAGTGGCTCGCCGTCGCGTACGAGGTTGACCAGCTGGCCGATCAGGAGCTCGAGGTTGACCTTGGGGGTGTCACCGAACGCGGCGCACATCGCGAGCATCCGCGATACGTAGCCGTGGTGGTCGGCGCCGAGCATGATGATGCAACGGTCGAAGCCGCGCTCACGCTTGTTGAGGTAGTAGGCGAGGTCGCCGGAGATGTAGGCCGGCTGGCCGTCGGACTTGATGACGACGCGGTCCTTGTCATCGCCGAAGTCGGACGTGCGCAACCACGTCGCGTCGTCCTGCTCGTACATCATCCCGAGCTCCCGCAGCCGCGTGATCGCACGATCGACGGCACCGGACTCGTGCAGGTCGTTCTCGTGGAAGTAGACGTCGAAGTCGACGCCGAACTGGTGCAGGCTCTTCTTGATCTCGGTGAACATCAGCTCGACGCCCTCGGCGCGGAACGTCTCGAGTGCCTCGGCGTCGGGCAGCGCCGCCGCACCGGGGTGGCTGGCGAGCACGGTGTTGGCGATGTCTGCGATGTACTGCCCGCCGTACCCGTCCTCCGGCGCCTCTTCACCCCGTGCGTCAGCCAGCAGCGACCTGGCGAACCGGTCGATCTGCACGCCGTGGTCGTTGAAGTAGTACTCCCGCGTGACGTGGGCACCGATCGCGGTCAGGATGCGGCCGAGCGAGTCGCCGACCGCGGCCCACCGGACACCGCCGATGTGGATCGGGCCGGTCGGGTTGGCGCTGACGAACTCCAGGTTGACTCTCTGACCTGCGTAGAGGTCGCTCGTGCCGTAGGACGCACCGGCCGCGACGATCTGCGGCGCGAGGGCGCCCTGGGCACCTGCGGCGACGCGGATGTTGAGAAATCCGGGACCGGCGATCTCGGCGCTGGCGATGCCGTCAGCGCTGGCGAGCTCGTCGGCGAGCAGCTGGGCGAACTCACGCGGGTTCATGCCGGCGTTCTTGGCCAGACGGAGCGCGATGTTGGTCGCGTAGTCGCCGTGCTCGCGCACCTTGGGGCGCTCCACGAGGACTTCGCTCGGTACGCCATCGGGCAGCACGATCGTGCCCGCCCCGCTGAGCGAGGAGAGCGCGCCGACGATCACTGCTGAGAGCTGCTCGGGAGTCACCCACCAAGCCTATCGGCCCGGGTCACCGCCCCTGAAACGCGGACGACCCGCAGGGCTGCACTCGCCTCCGTGGAGGTAGGAGTGCGGACCGGGTGGACTACTCGGTCTCCCTGCGGGTCGGGTGGCTGCGGGATTTCGCCCGCCGCCGGCTGCAAGCCCTGCGGCTAGCGGACAGCCACCTCACATGTCCAAGAGCTACTCATTCCTGGGACCACCTCCTCTCCGTGTACGGCAACCGTACGTCGCCGAGGGGCGGTGCTCAAGGACTTACGAGAGTCGTTCCAGGACCGAGCTGACGGTCTCGACCATGTGGTCGGGATCGAACGGTTTGGTGATGTAGGCATCGACACCGGCGTCCATGCCACGCTGGATGTCGGCGGGATGGCCCTGCGTCGAGATCATGATGATCGCGATCTTCTCGGTACGCGGGTCGGCGCGGATCGCAGTGACCGTGGCGACGCCGTCCATCCGCGGCATCATCACGTCGACCGTGATGGCGTCCGGGAGCACCTCCGTACGGCTCAGGACCTCCAGGCAGTCGACGCCGTCGACCGCCTCGTGGACGTCGAATCCGGCGAGCTCGAGATTGGTCCGGATCAGAAAGCGGATCGAGGCGGTGTCATCGACGACGAGCACTCTGGGCACGGGACTCACGGTAGTCCCCGTGCGATAGGCTCACACGGCAGTTGGCCCCACCGACGGCAGTCGGTTTCTTGACTGTCTGGCGGGCCCCCGTAGCTCAGGGGATAGAGCGCCGCCCTCCGGAGGCGGAAGCGCAGGTTCGAATCCTGCCGGGGGCACAGGCGAGTTTGGCAAGACCTTGCAGCGTCGGCGCCTGATCAACCAGCGTTCACACGGTTGAAAGCACGCCGCCCGCCATTCCTTCGTCACCGAGCAGCGGACCCTGTCGAAACACCAACGGCAGGCCCCTCATGAGCCAGCTCGACCTGGGCGTCATCGCCCACACCTCCAAGGAGAACGAACGGCGTCTGCCGTTGCATCCTCGCCATCTCGAACGCCTCACCCAGGCGGCTCGGCCACACGTGTTCCTCGAAGAGGGGTACGGCGACAACTTCGGCTTCTCCGACGACGAGCTCCGGCCGTGGGTCGGCGGGGTCCTGTCCAGGAGCGAGCTGGTCGAGCGCTGCGACGTCATCCTGCTGACCAAGCCGCAGCCCTCCGACCTGCTCGGGCTGCGAGAGGGTCAGACGCTGTGGGGCTGGCCGCACTGCGTCCAGGACACCGAGCTCACCCAGGCCGCGATCGACCGCAAGCTGACCCTCATCGCGTGGGAGGCCATGAACCACTGGAGCGGCGACGGCAGCTTCCTGCTGCACGTGTTCCACAAGAACAACGAGCTGGCCGGATACGGCTCGGTGCTGCACGCGATGGAGATCGCGGGGCTGACGGGCAACTACGGCCGCCGGCTGAGCGCCGCCGTCATCGGGTTCGGCGCGACCGCACGTGGCGCCGTCACCGCACTCAGCGCCCACGGCATCCACGACGTCGACATCTTCACGCAACGCGGGGTTGCCGCGGTCAGCGCGCCGATCCACTCGGCGCGGATCGTGCACTTCGACCCGGCCGACTCACCGGCCGAGAGCCGCGCGTTCATCGACCAGAACTGGGTGCCGATGCCGGCGCTGCTCGCCGAGCACGACGTCATCGTCAACTGCGTGCTGCAGGATCCCAACTCACCCATGTCGTTCCTGATGAATGTCGACCTGCCGACCCTGGCCTCGGGCACGATCATCGTCGACGTCTCGTGTGACGAGGGCATGGGCTTTGAGTGGGCGAAGCCGACGACCTTTGACGAGCAGACGTTCACGGTCGGCAACGGAGTGACCTACTACGCGGTCGACCACAGCCCGTCGTACCTCTGGAACTCCGCGACCTGGGAGATCAGCCAGGCGCTGCTCCCGTACGTTCCGAAGGTCCTTGCGGGTGAGAAGTCGTGGGACGCCGACGAGACGATCAGGCGAGCCATCGAGATCCGCAACGGGGTCGTGCAGAACCCGGAGATCCTGGCCTTCCAGCACAGGACCCCCGAGTACCCGCACCCGATCTAGCCCGCTGCTGGACCGTTGGTGTGCTGACCGAGGAAGTCCTTGCTGATGATCTCCATCTCGACCGCCCGGTCACCCGCGTAGCAAGTCCAGTGCAGACCCGCCGCGTCCTGTCCGATGCAGCCGCCGGCGATGTTGTCGTCGGCGTCGTTGAACGTCTCCTTGGCGCCCGCGTAGTTGTCGAGCACCTCACGGCTCGGTGCCTTGGCGAGCGTGCAGTCGAACTCGACGTTGTTCGCGGTCGTGCAGGTCGGGTCGGTGTCGATGAAGATCACGCTGCTGCCCGGCATGCCCTGCTCGACGACGTCGGGAGACAGCAGGCTCACGGCAGCCGCGGCACCCGCGCCGAGGACCACAACGCCAACCGTGGCGAATGCCGCGATCGTGGTGCGCGACCGCTGCTTGCGTCGCCGCCTGCCCACGATGGTTCCAGCGATCTGGGCCGCGATCGCGTGCTCGAGATCGTCACCGAGGCGTGCGAGGTCGTTCTTCGACGTGATGCTCATGAGAGCTCCTTCTGGGTGGCAAGGGATGGGGTGGTCGTACGAAGCCGCGACAGGCCGCGCGACACCCGGATGCGGGCGGCGGTCGGCGAGCAGTCGAGCTCCTCGGCAAGCTCGTCATACGAGCGGTCGGACAGGACGCGCAGCTCGACGGCCCGGCGTTGCGCGTCCGGCAGCTCGGCGAGCGCCTGCTCGAGGTCTGCCTCCATGCCGTCGACCCACGAGGTGTCCGGCACGACCGACAACGGTTCACGACGCAGGCGGAGCGCCTCGCTGGCCTCTCGGATCAGGCGTTGTTCGCGCGCCGACCGGGCGAGCACATGGCCCGCGATCCCGAAGATCCAGGGACCGGCCGAACCGTCCCTCTGGTCCTCGAACGTGTGCCGGGATGTCCACACCTGGGCGAACGTCTCGGCCGTCAGGTCGAGGGCAGCGTCGCGATTGGACGTACGGCGGAACAGGAAGCCGTGGACCGGCTCGGCGTAGCGGTCGTACAGCTGTCGGAACGCGTCGGGATCGTGACCTGCCGACGCCAGGAGCTCGGCGTCGGACTTCACGTGGCGATCTCGGACATGGGGATCTTCACCTCCGGTGGGCTTGGACATGACACCACGTACATGCCGCGAGGCGCTGGTTTTGTTTCACTCCCGCGCAGATTCCTTTTGTACCGTCGTGGCCACGCAGTAGCGTCGTGAGCACACCCACGACGAGAGGCAACACGATGCCCACACGCACAGCCCGCACCGCCTGGGACGGCGGCCTGCAGGACGGATCCGGCCAGGTCGAGCTCACCAGCTCCGGACTCGGCACGTTCGACGTGTCGTTCCCCAAGCGTGCTTCCGACGACGGTGGCGGCGCCACCAACCCCGAGGAGCTCGTCGGCGCAGCCCATTCCGCGTGCTACGCCATGTCGCTGGCCGGCCAGCTCGGCGCTGCCGGAGCCACCCCGCAAGCCATGGAGATCAAGGCGGAGGTGACGCTCGGAGCCGATCCCGAGGGCGGGTTCAAGCTCACCGGCATCACCTTGACCGTGCGGGCCGAGGTCGAGGGCATCGATGAGGCCGGCTTCGCCGAGGCAGCCCAGGCAGCCAAGGTCGGCTGCCCCATCAGCAAGGCACTGACGGGCGTGGAGATCACCCTCGACGCCGCGCTCGTCACCGCCTGACGTGAGACCGTCAGTCGTCGGCCGCCTGCACGCGCAGGGGCTGGATGCCCCGCGCTTCGACACGGCGGTCGACGTCGTTCGTCACCTCGGCTGCGTCCAGTCCCAACTGCACGACATGGGGTTGTGGGCGGTGGCGCGGCGTACGTACGGATTGACCAAGGCCGACCTCGATGCGGCCTTCGCGCGCGGCGACTTCCTGCGCACCCACGTGCTGCGGCCGACGTGGCACTTCGTCGACCCGTCCGACCTCCACTGGCTGCTCGCGGTGACCGCGCCACGCATCAGCAAGATCTTGATGTCGGGGCTCAACACGATCGGCCTCAGTCGTGACCAGCTCGGCCGGGGCGCCGAGGTGATCGTCGACGCCCTTGCCGACGGTGTGGCCCGCACCCGGGCAGAGCTCGGCGAGGCTCTTGCCGGAGCGGGGTTGGCGCACGCGGGCCAGCACCTGGCTCACACCGTGATGCACGCCGAGATCGAGGCCCTCATCGTCAACGGTCCGATGCGGGGCAAGCAGCACACGTATGTGCTGCTCGACTCGGTCGTCACCCCTCCGCCCGCCCAGCCTCGCGACGAGCTCCTCGCGCTCATCGCCCGGCGCTACGCACGCGGTCACGGCCCCGTCCGAGACAAGGATCTTGCCTGGTGGACCAGCCTCACGCTGACCGAGAGCCGCAGGGCGATCGAGCTCGGCGAGCTGCGGCCCATCGACATCGGTGGCGAGACCTACTGGTCACCCGACGCGCCGGTCGAGTCAGCGCCCCCAGTTGCCACACTGCTGTCGAATTTCGACGAGTACATCTCGTACGCACGCGACACCGAGGACTACACACTCTTCAGCGGCGCACCCGAAGCCATGATGCGCAGCATGGGACTGCTGCTGGTCGGAGGTCGGCTGGCCGGCACCTGGACGCGAACGATCAAGTCCAAGACCGTCGACATCGTGGTCGACTCATCGCCTCGGGTCACGCCGCCGATCAGGCGCGCTCTCGAGGCAGAAGCTGCGGCGTTCGGGCAGTTCGTCGAGCGCCAACCGGAGCTGCAGATTCTCGGCTGATCTCGCCCGGGCACGCCACGGTCATGGCAATCTGAAATCGGGACCACGACGCGGACCAACCGCCGTACGACGGACTAGGCGTGCGCGTTACCCTTGCATCAGACGATTTCACATGCTTTTCAGCACCTAGCCGGAAGAGGCGATCGAGGCAGTGGCCGACTCCTCACCAGACCACACAACCCCTGATTTTGGAACGAATCAGTGGCTCGTAGAGGAAATGTACGAACGCTTTCAGGAGGATCCGGCCTCGGTCGATCCGACCTGGGCATCATTCTTCAAGGACGGCGCCCCGCCGTCGGCCAACGGCAGCACGCCGCAGGCCGTCGCCGCTGTGGCCACCGTGGCGCCTGAGGGTCCGCCTGCGCCACCCGTAGCGCCCGCCCCGGCAGCACCCGCCCCTGCCGCACCCGCCCCGGCCGCGCCCGCCGCTCCTGCCCCGACCCCGGCCGCCCCTGCCGCTCCGGCTGCGCCACCCGCTGCCGCGCCGGCTCCCGCCGCACCCAAGCCGGCCCCGGCGGCCCCCGTCTCGGTCCAGACGCCCGAGGGCGCCAAGGTCGGACCCGGCGAGGTCGGCAAGTCCGTCCTCAAGGGCGCCGCGGCGCGCACGGTCCAGAACATGGACGCCAGCCTCGCCGTACCGACCGCCACCAGCGTCCGTGCGATGCCCGTCAAGCTGCTGTTCGACAACCGCGTCGTCATCAACAACCACCTCGCCCGCGCCCGCGGCGGCAAGGTCTCGTTCACGCACCTGATCGGCTGGGCCATCGTCCAGGCCATCAAGTCGATGCCCGAGATGAACACCGGTTACGAGGTCGTCGACGGCAAGCCCAACCAGCTCAAGCCCGAGCACATCAACTTCGGCCTCGCGATCGACCTGCAGAAGCCCGACGGCAGCCGCACGCTCCTGGTCCCCTCGATCAAGGCCGCCGAGACGCTGACCTTCGCCGAGTTCTGGGCCGCCTACGAGACCATGGTCACCAAGGCGCGCAACAACAAGCTCGAGGTCGTCGACTTCCAGGGCACCACCGTCAGCCTGACCAACCCGGGCGGTATCGGCACCAACCACTCGATCCCCCGCCTCATGCAGGGCCAGGGCGTCATCGTCGGCGTCGGCTCGATGGAATACCCGCCCGAGTTCCAGGGTGCGTCGGATCACACGCTCGCGCAGATGGCGATCTCCAAGATGGTCACGCTGACGTCGACGTACGACCACCGCGTCATCCAGGGTGCGCAGTCGGGTGAGTTCCTCAAGAAGGTCCACGGACTGCTGCTCGGCGAGGACGAGTTCTATGACGGCATCTTCCGTGCGCTCAAGATCCCCTACGAGCCCATCCGCTGGGCCCAGGACATCGCCGTCAGCCACGACGACGAGGTGCACAAGCAGGCTCGCGTGCTGGAGCTCATCCATGCATTCCGGGTGCGCGGTCACCTCATGGCCGACACCAACCCGCTCGAGAACCACGCCCGCAGCCACCCCGACCTCGACACCGCGAGCCACGGCCTGACGCTGTGGGATCTCGACCGCGAGTTCGCCACCGGATCGTTCGGCAACGGCAAGCGCTTCATGAAGCTGCGCGAGATCCTCGGCATCCTGCGCGACTCCTACGCGCGCACCATCGGCCTGGAGTACATGCACATCCAGGACCCCGCCGAACGCGCCTGGTTCCAGGAACGCGTCGAGCGCCCGCACACCAAGCCGCCGCGCGAGGAGCAGCTGCGCATCCTGCAGAAGCTCAACCAGGCCGAGGCGTTCGAGACGTTCCTGCAGACCAAGTTCGTCGGCCAGAAGCGCTTCAGCCTCGAAGGCGGTGAGACCACGGTCCCCGTCCTCGACGAGATCTGTGAAGCCGCCGCAGCCGACGGTCTCGACGAGGTCTGCATCGGCATGGCCCACCGCGGTCGCCTCAACGTCCTCGTCAACATCGCCGGCAAGCACGCCAGCCAGGTGTTCCGCGAGTTCGAGGGCAACATCGATCCGCGCACGGTCCAGGGCTCCGGCGACGTGAAGTACCACCTCGGCGTCGAGGGTGAGTTCACGTCCGGCTCCGGCGACAAGATCAAGGTCTCGGTCGCGGCCAACCCGTCGCACCTCGAGGTGGTCGACCCGGTGCTCGAGGGCATCGCCCGCGCCAAGCAGGACCGCCTCAACCGGGGCGCCGACTACCCCGTGCTCCCCGTGCTGGTGCACGGTGACGCCGCGTTCGCCGGTCAGGGTGTCGTTGCCGAGACGCTCAACCTGTCGCTGCTGCGCGGCTACCGTACGGGCGGCACGATCCACCTGATCGTCAACAACCAGGTCGGCTTCACCACGTCTCCGTCCTCGTCGCGTTCGTCGCAGTACTGCACCGACGTCGCCCGGATGATCCAGGCGCCGATCTTCCACGTCAACGGCGACGACCCCGAGGCATGCATCCGGGTGGCCCAGCTGGCCTACGAGTACCGCCGCACGTTCAACAAGGACGTCGTGATCGACCTCGTCTGCTACCGCCGCCGCGGTCACAACGAGGGCGACGACCCGAGCTTCACCCAGCCGCTGATGTACGACACGATCGAGAACAAGAAGACGGTGCGCAAGCTCTACACCGAGGCTCTGGTCGGACGTGGTGACATCACGCTCGAGGAGGCGGAGGCAGCGCTCACCGACTACCAGGCCCAGCTCGAGCGCAACTTCGCCGAGGTCAAGGAAGCCGCCTCCGACCCGGGCTACACGCGTACTCCTGACTACCCCGAGAAGCCCGAGCACACCGGCGAGCTGGTCACGGCCGTCACGCCCGAGACACTCAAGGCGATCGCCGACTCCTACACCGCGGTCCCGGAAGGCTTCACGGTCCACCCCAAGGTGCTGCCGCAGCTGCAGCGACGTGCCGCATCCATCACGGCAGGGCCGATCGACTGGGGCACCGGCGAGATCATCGCGATGGGCTCGCTGCTCGCCGATGGCCGTCCCGTCCGCATCTCGGGTCAGGACACCCGTCGCGGCACGTTCGCCTCGCGGTTCGCCACGATCATCGACCGAGTCAACGGCGGCGAGTGGACTCCTCTGACAGGCGTCAGCGAAGATCAGGCCACCTTCTATGTCTACGACTCGCTGCTGAGCGAGTACGCCGCGCTCGGCTTCGAGTACGGCTACTCCGTCGCGCGCCCCGAGGCACTGACCATCTGGGAGGCACAGTTCGGCGACTTCATCAACGGCGCACAGTCGGTCGTCGACGAATACATCTCCTCCGGTGAGACCAAGTGGGGCCAGAAGTCCGGCGTCGTGCTGCTGCTGCCACACGGCTACGAAGGCCAAGGCCCCGACCACTCGTCGGCCCGGATCGAGCGCTTTCTCGAGCTCTGCGCCAACGACTCGATGACGGTCGCCCAGCCGTCGACGCCAGCGTCGTACTTCCACCTGCTGCGTCGCCAGAACCTCGAGAGCGAGCACCGTCCGCTGATCGTCTTCACGCCGAAGTCGATGCTGCGCAACAAGGCCGCCACCTCGCAGCCAGACGACTTCACCAGCGGCACGTTCCGTCCGGTCATCGGCGACGATTCCGTCACCGCCGACTCGGTCGAGCGGGTGCTGGTCTGCTCCGGCAAGATCGCCTGGGACCTCATCAACGAGCGCAGCAAGCGTGAGCCCGACGCATCGCGTACGGCCATCGTGCGAGTCGAGCAGCTCTACCCGCGTCCGACGGCAGAGCTCAACGCCGAGATCGCCCGGTTCCCCCATGCCCGCGAGATCCGTTGGGTGCAGGACGAGCCCGCCAACCAGGGTCCATGGCCGCACATCGCGCTGCACTTCATGGGCGAGTTCGACGGCCTGCCGCTGTCGCGGGTGTCGCGTCCGGAGTCGTCAGCACCGTCGGTCGGATCGCACGCCCGTCACGTCGAGGAGTTCGAGACGCTGATGGAGCAGGCGTTCGCCTGATCGGCTGATGTACTTCACCGATCGCGGGATCGAGGAGCTCCAGAGCCGGCGAGGTGACGAAGAGGTCACCTTCGCCTGGCTCGCCGAGCAGCTCAGCACATTCGTCGACCTCAACCCCGAGTTCGAGATCCCCGTCGAGCGCCTCGCCACCTGGCTGGCCCGGCTCGACGACGACGACTGACGCCCGCGATTTGTGACGTTTGAAGCGCCAAGCTCGAGGCTTGGCGCCTCCAAAGTCACAAATCGCGGTGGAGTTCAGAGGGTCAGGACGATCTTGCCGAAGACGCTGCCGTCGATGACGGCACCGAGGCCTTCGGCGGCATCTGCCATCGGGATCTCGCGGTCGATCAGCGGCTTGGTGCCGGTGACGTCCATGAACTGCGCCAAGGCGTGAAGCTCGTCGCGGGTGCCCATCGTCGAACCGTGCACGCGCATCTGCTGGAAGAAGATCCGGGTCAACTCGGCGTGCGACGGCGCATCGCCCGACGTCGCACCGGCGATCACGATGGTGCCACCGGGGCGCATCGACTTCACCGAGTGCGACCACGTTGCCGCTCCGACGGTCTCGATGACCGCGTCGACCTTCGACGGCAGCCGGGCACCGGACTCGAACGCCTCGTGGGCGCCGATCTCGACGGCCCGCTGACGCTTCTCCTCGTCGCGACTGGTCGCGTACACCCGGAATCCCGCAGCACGGGCCAGTGTGATGGCGGCCGTCGCGACACCGCCGCCGGCACCCTGGACCAGGACGGAGTCACCCTGCTTGAGGCCGGACTGCGTGAACAGCATCCGGTAGGCCGTGAGCCATGCCGTCGGCAGGCAGGCCGCCTCGGCGAAGGTCAGGCCGGCCGGCTTCGCGACGACGTTGCGCGTCGGCACCGTGACCCGCTCGGCGAACGTGCCTTGATGGCGCTCCGACAGCAACGATCTCTTGGGGTCGAGGGTCTCGTCGCCGCGCCAGGCCGGATCACTGATGACCGCGTGCACGACCACCTCGTTGCCGTCCTCGTCGAGACCAGCGGCGTCGCAGCCCAGGATCATGGGCAGCCGGTCCGCGGGCAGGCCGACGCCGCGCAGGCTCCAGACATCATGGTGATTGATCGATGCAGCCTTGACCGTGACTGTCGTCCACCCTTCCGGCGCCTGGGGTTCGGGCCGGTCGCCGACGACGAGCCCGTCCAGCGGTGATTCGGGGTTGATCTGGTCGGCGTAGACGGCGAACATCGAGCTCCTTGGAACGTTGGGTGTGGGTGGTTTTCGGGCGTCAGTATGGCCGACGCGCGAGACCCTCGCGGCGTGCGGTGTCGGTGACGGCCCGCGCCACGGCTGTGGCGACGCGGGGATCGAACGGCGACGGGATGACGTACGTCTCGGTCAGCTCGTCACCGACGAGGTCGGCGATGGCCTGTGCCGCAGCCAGCTTCATGCCCTCGGAGATCCGCGTGGCGCGCACGTCGAGTGCACCGCGGAAGATGCCGGGGAACACCAGGACGTTGTTGATCTGGTTGGCGAAGTCGGAGCGGCCGGTGGCCACGACTCGGGCGTACTTGTTGGCGACGTCGGGGTGGACCTCGGGATGCGGGTTGGCCAGCGCGAAGACGATCGCGTCGGGAGCCATCGTGGCAACCGCCTCCTCCGGAACCGTGCCGCCGGAGACGCCGATGAACACGTCGGCGCCCGAGAGCGCGTCCGAGACCGAGCCCGGCCTGGCCCAGGCGGCCGTCTCGTCGGCCAGCCACTGCTTGACGTCGTCGAGCGCACCGCGGCCGGAGTGGACGACGCCGCTTCGGTCGACGATCGCGATCTTGGTGACGCCGGCGGACTTGAGGATCTTGGTGATGGCGACGCCGGCCGCACCGGCGCCGGAGATGACGACCTTGATGTCCTCGATGTAGCGGTCGGTCACGCGCAGCGCGTTGTAGAGGGCGGCCAGGACGACGACGGCGGTGCCGTGCTGGTCGTCGTGGAACACCGGGATGTCGAGGCGGTCGATCAGCCGGCGTTCGATCTCGAAGCACCGAGGGCTCGAGATGTCCTCGAGGTTGATGCCACCGAACGACGGTGCCAGCCGCACGATCGTCTCGACGATCTCGTCGGGGTCGGTCGTGGCCAGCGCGATCGGGATCGCGTCGACGCCGCCGAACTGCTTGAACAACACCGCCTTGCCTTCCATGACCGGCATGGACGCGGCAGGGCCGATGTCGCCCAGGCCGAGGACGGCCGTCCCGTCCGTGACGACGGCGACCGTGTTGGAGACCCAGGTGTATTCGTGCGCGGCCTCGGGATCGGCGGCAATCGCCTCGCACACCTGGGCGACGCCAGGCGTGTAGGACTTCGAGAGATCGTCGGCGTTGTCGAGGGGTACCGTCGCCGCGATCGCCATCTTGCCGCCGCGGTGCAGCGCGAAGATGGGGTCTTCGGGGTCCGGTGCCGGAGTGTGCACGTCGATGTCGGTCGCAACCATGAAAAGCCTCGGGAAGTGTGCGCAGATGGGAAGACGGCACCGATCAGGTCGCCGATGCGGCAGTTGGCCGCTCATGGGCACCCGCAGCAAGGGGTGGCTGTGCAGGTCGTGCCCGGCTCTCAGTCTCTCACAGCCCCCATGTCACGTCCCAAGGCCCGGTTGACGGGCGGAGCCAGGAGGCACGCCAGCACGATGACGGCGCAGACGGCCATCAGGATCGCGAGCCACCGGGTGTCGCCGTCACGCAGGTTCCACGCGAGGAGCAGCTGGATCAGGTGGGTCACGATCAGGGGGCTGCGCGCCCATCCCTCACCGCGCGTCACCCGCCACGCCGCGTACAGCTGCCCGGCGCCGTAGACGCCCAGCAGGATGCCCGCACCGACGCCCAGACCGAGTCTCTCGCTCGACACGTCCGTCAGGTCCAGGACGGCGAGAACGACGTACGCCAGGGCCTCCACCGCGACGACCGCGCCTGCGACCGAGAGCAACGTTCGGGCGGCCTTGGGGAGAGGGTCGGGTGATGTCACCGCGCCAGCGTACGTGAGGGGTTAAGCCACGAGGGAGTGTCGCCTGACTCCGAAACTCTCCCAGTGTGACCCAACTCAACATTTCGCCGGGCTTCTTACCCTTGTAAAGCAGTTGAAACCTTGAAAACATGGAGTCTCAGCCTTGGTACGGGTCAGACCGGCCTGCCCACGGCGCAACACCGAACGGGAAGGAGTGTCCCCATGGATTGGCGTCATCGTTCAGCATGCCTAGATGAGGACCCTGAGCTCTTCTTCCCCATCGGCAACACGGGTCCCGCCATCTTGCAGATCGAAGAGGCGAAAGTCGTATGCCGCCGTTGTGATGTCCGCGAACTCTGCCTTCAGTGGGCACTTGAGAGCGGCCAGGACCACGGTGTGTGGGGAGGCTTGAGCGAAGACGAACGTCGTACGCTGAAGCGCCGCAATGCTCGGGCACGTATTCGTACTGCCTGACGTACACGTATCGGTGAACCCCGTGCTCCTTGGAGCGCGGGGTTCTTTGCGTCCCCGCTCGTTCAGACGAGCAGCTCGATCGCGACGGTCGTGCCGCCACCGCTGCGCCGTTCGAACGACAGCGTGCCGCCCAGCTCGCCCTCGACGAGGGTCGTGACGATCGAGAGACCCAGGCTCGTCGACGGGTCGAAGCCGTCAGGCAGTCCGACCCCGTCGTCGCTGACCCGCAGGCGGACGCGGTCACGGATGCGGTTGACCGCCAGGGTGAGGGTGCCTCCACCCGGCCCGTACGCGTGCTCGACGGCGTTCTGGACCAGCTCGGTCAGCACCATCGCGAGCGGGGTCGCCACGACACCCGGCAGCGAGCCGAAGCTGCCCACCCGATCGGTGCGAACTGTGCCGGCGTCGGACTCTCGCGACACGTCGAGGACGTTGTGGATCAGCCGATCGGCGATCTCGTCGAAGTCGACCTCGTCGCCGAACGACTGGCTGAGCGTCTCGTGCACGAGAGCGATCGACCCGACCCGGCGCACCGCGTCGTCGAGGGCGGCGCGAGCCTCCGGCAGCTCGACCCGTCGTCCCTGGAGGCGTAGCAGCGCAGCCACGGTCTGCAGGTTGTTCTTGACCCGGTGGTGGATCTCGCGGATCGTCGCCTCCTTCGAGACCAGCTCACGCTCGCGAAGACGCAGCTCGGTGACGTCGCGAAGCAGCATCAGCGCGCCGTTGCGACGCCCACCGGTCTTGAGCGGGATGACACGCAGGAGCAGCGATCCAGTCGAGTTCTCGATCTCGGCCTCACCGCCGGAGTCGCCGCGCAGCAGTCCCAGCGGTCCGCGGTCGGTCGGCCGGCGGTCGACCAGGCTCGTCGTCACCTCGCCGAGCTCGGCGCCGACCAGGTCGCCGGCCAGTCCGAGGCGGCGATAGGCCGACAGCGCGTTGGGGCTGGCGTACGAGACCCGGCCGCGGCCGTCGGTTCGGATGAGTCCGTCGCCGACTCGCAGCGAGTCGGCGAGGTCCGAGCGGATGCCCTCGAGGGGGAACTCCCCACGCTGGATCATGTCGATCAGCTCGTCGGCAGCCTCGAGGTAGGTCGCCTCGAGCTCGCTTGCAGTACGCGGCGCGCTGTCGCCGCGACGCGAGGAGATGACGGCGATCGTGACGCCGTCTCGCTTCACCGGGATCGTACGAGCGCGGATCAGCGAGCCGTCCGGCAGCTTCTCGATCTGCTCCACGATCGCCTCGCCGGTGGCGAACGCCTGGTCCAGGCGCCCGGTGTTGCCCGATGGCAGGAACGTGCCGGCGGCGTCCTCAAGCAGCGTCGTAGGACCGGTCGTCGGACGGATCTGGGCGCCGGCCCACATGCCCTTCGACTCCGCGTCGGGAACCCAGAGGACCAGGTCGGAGAACGACAGGTCGGCGATGATCTGCCAGTCCGTCACCAGGGCGTGCAGCCACGAGACGTCACCGGTCGACAGCGACGTCTGGAATCGGGCGATGTCATCCAGCGAGGGCACGAATCAAGGGTAGGGCGTGATTGGATGGCGGAGTGTCTTCTGAGGCGTACTGGCAGTCCGTGATGCAGGCCGGCATGGAGGTGCCGGCCGACCGGAGTCTCGACGAGTGCACCGTCGAGCTCGTCGAGATGCTCGGGCACCCCAACCCGCGCTGGCGCGAAGACCTCGCCTACCCGCTGCTGACCACCTGGATCACCAAGGGCGTCTACGACGACCTGCTCTCGGGACTGGGCGACGGGATCGTTCCCGGACTCCGCTACGGGCTCGGCCACGACGGCGACGTGTCGGTGCTCCGGCGCTCCTACAGCGCGCTGATGCTGGCCGAGATCATCGGCCGCGACAACAACGAGAACCTCATGACGTCCGACTCCGTGCTGCGCTGGGGAGACAGCGCCACCGCGTGGTACGTCCGCGAGCAGGACCACCGCGGCTGGGTGCCCGAGCAGGGCTGGGCCAATGCCATCGCGCACGGCGCCGACCTGCTGGCAGCCCTCGCCCGCTCCCGACACTTCGGCCGTCTCGAGCTGACGGTGCTGCTCGACGTGATTGCCGATCGAGTCCTGCAGCCGACCTCTTACATCTGGCGTCACGGCGAGGAGGACCGCCTCGCGTACGCGGTCATGACGCTGCTGCACCGCAACGCTCTCGACCCGGGCATCGTCGAGCCGTGGCTCGCACGCCTCGGCGCCGGCATCATGCTGCCGCGCACCCGCGGCCACATCGAGGCCGAGTGGCCGTCGCCGTCCGTACGCAACACGTCATCCCTGCTCAGGGCGCTGCACCTGCAGCTGGCGCTCGGCGTCCAGGGCCGCGCCGACCTGCGCGCCGACGCCGAGCTGTTTGCCGAGCAGCCGGCCCACCGGGCCGACCTGATCCTCGCCGTGCTTGACCAGATCAGGGCCGAGAGCCCGTGGCTCTACCGCCCCACCACGCGCGCCAAGCCCGTCACCTAGTCGCTCCCGCCTCCGGGCGCTCCACCCGTTTAGTAGCCTGCGTCGCATGACTGACGAACCTCAGCACGGCGGCATCCACGCGATCGACGTGGCACGCGCCCACGGTGTCGAGCACCTGTTCACCCTCTCGGGCGCCCACGTGTTCCCGATGTACGACGGTGCGGTCAAGGCCGACCCGCCGATGCCGATCATCGACGTGCGACACGAGCCGACCGCGGTGTTCGCCGCCGAGGCGATCGGCAAGCTGACTCGCAAGCCTGGCCTCGCCGTGCTGACCGCCGGACCAGGTGTCACCAACGGTGTCAGCGCCATCGCACAGGCCAGCTTCTCCGGGTCGCCGCTCGTAGTCGTCGGCGGCCGCGCTCCCAACAACCGTTGGGGATCGGGCAGCCTCCAGGAGCTCGACCAGCCGCCGATCGTCGAGAGCATCTCGAAGTCTGCCGTCACGGCGCACAAGGTCGACGACATCGCACCCGTCCTCGACGAGGCGTTCACCCTTGCCAGCTCCTCACACCGCGGACCGACGTTCGTCGACGTCCCGATGGACGAGTTCTTCAACGCCACCACGGTCGCCCCGTCGAAGGGCACCACGTCCGCGCCGATCGAGCCGGACGCCGAGGCACTCGGCAGAATCGCCGGCCTGCTCCGGGAGGCGGCGCGCCCCGTGCTCGTCATCGGCACCGACGTCTGGGCCGATCACGCCGAGGCTGCCGCCTTGCGGTTCGTCGAGGAGACCGGCATCGCCGTCATCTCCAACGGCATGGGACGTGGCATCATCCCCGGCGGCCACCCCAATCTCGTCACCAAGGCACGTTCGACGGCGTTCAACCAGGCCGACCTCGTGATCGTCGTCGGCACCCCACTCGACTTCCGCCTCGGCTACGGCATCTTCGGCGGCAAGGACGGTGCGACACCGGCCAGGACGGTGCACATCGCCGACTCCCCCGGCCAGGTCTCCAGCCACGCAGAGATGGCGGCATCCGCCAGCGGCGACCTGACCAAGGTGTTCGACGGCGTGCTGGCGGCCCTGCAGTCCGGCGCCGGCAGCAAACCCGACTGGACGCCGTGGCTCAGCACGCTGCAGGACGAGGTCGCGGCCGCGACGGCCCGCGACAGCGAGCTGCTCACGGCGTCGGCCGATCCGATCCATCCCGCCCGCATCTACGGCGAGCTGCTCCCGCGCCTCGGCGACGACGCCGTCGTGATCGGCGACGGTGGTGACTTCGTGTCGTTCGCCGGCAAGTTCGTCGAGCCCAAGCTCCCCGGTGGCTGGCTCGACCCGGGACCGTACGGCTGCCTCGGCGCCGGCATGGGCGCCGCGATGGCTGCGCGTATCGCCAAGCCGTCGAGCCAGGTCGTGCTGCTGTACGGCGACGGCGCCGCCGGCATGTCGCTCATGGACGTCGACACCCTCGTACGCCACAACCTGCCCGTCGTCATGATCGTCGGCAACAACTCCGCGTGGGGCCTGGAGAAGGGCCCCATGCAGTGGCTCTACGGCTACGACGTGGCCGCCGACCTGGCACCGCAGACCCGCTACGACCAGGTCGTGACGGCCCTGGGTGGTGGCGGCGAGATGGTGACCGACCCCACGGAGATCGGGCCGGCGCTCGACCGGGCGTTCGCCTCCGGCGTCCCCTATCTCGTCAACGTCATGACCGACGTCAACGCGGCCTACCCCAGGGCCACGACCGGCATCTGAGCGCGTGGAGATCCGCGAAGCCCGCTGGTCGCCGAGTGCTTCGACCGGGCGCGATCTGCCGGGCTGTCGGAGATCGTGCTGAGCTCGTTGCCGGAGATGACACCCGCACACCGGCTCTATGAGTCCTTCGGTTTCGTACGACGCCCCGAGCTGGACCGGCAACCGGAGCCCGGCGTGCACCTCTGGTCGTTCTCGGCGCCCGTAGCCTGAGCCCATGGACACCGCATCGGTCACTCACACGGTCAACGAATCCGACACCGCGGTCGCGGTCGGCAGCGGCGACCTGCCCGTGCTCGGCACACCTGTCGTGCTCGCCTGGTGCGAGGAGGCCACGTGTGCCGCGCTCGAGCTCGGACCTGGGCAGACCAGCGTCGGAACCCGCGTCGACCTCGAGCACCTGGCCGCCAGCCCGATCGGCACGGAGGTCACGGC
Source organism: Aeromicrobium panaciterrae (assembly GCF_039537165.1). Taxonomy (GTDB): domain Bacteria; phylum Actinomycetota; class Actinomycetes; order Propionibacteriales; family Nocardioidaceae; genus Aeromicrobium; species Aeromicrobium panaciterrae. The sequence goes on from NZ_BAAAZZ010000002.1 coordinate 288,754, forward strand.
CACGGCGACCGTGATCCACACCGATGGTCGCCTCGTACGCTTCCAGGTCGCTGCCCTCGACGCCGCCGGCACGCTGCTCGCCAGCGGCGAGATCCGTCGGGTCATCGTGGACCGGGAGCGATTCATGAGTCGGATCAGCCCTGTGGGAGACTAGGTCTTCCAGCTTTCGAGGAGGACCGCATGAGCAAACGAGGCCGCAAACGCCGCGCTCGTAAGAAGAAGGGCGCAAACCACGGCAAGCGTCCCAACGCCTGACCGTGACACCCAACGTGAGAAATCCCCGTCCATCGGACGGGGATTTCTTGATTGAGGGTCAGCTCGACGTGTCCTCGGTGACCTGCACCGTGCGGATCGAGACCAGCACCTTCTGCCGGAGCACCTCGGGGGCGACCTCAGAGCATGATCGCGAGACAAGCGACTTCACGACCCGCTCGAGCTCGTACTCACCGAGACACGGTGTGCACTCGTCGATGTGGCTCTGGATCTCGGCGCAGCTGGCGTTGTCGATCTCGTGATCGATGAAGAGATAAAGGTTTTCGAGGGCCTTCTCGCAGTCCGGCCCGTCGCACTCGTTCATTTGGTGTCACCTCCACCCGTGACGGCCATGCCGCGATCGCGGGCGTAGTCGCTGAGCATGTCGCGAAGCAGACGACGACCACGGTGCAGACGGCTCATGACCGTGCCGATCGGTGTCTCCATGATGTCGGCGATCTCCTTGTAAGGGAATCCCTCGACGTCGGCGAGGTAGACCGCCATGCGGAAGTCCTCGGGAAGGGCCTGCAGGGCGTCCTTGACGTCGCTGTCGGGGAGGTGCTCCAGCGCCTCCATCTCGGCGGACTTGAGCCCGCTCGATCCGTGGGACTCCGCCCGGGCGATCTGCCAGTCCTCGATCTCGTCCGTGACCTGCTGCGGCTGGCGCTGCTTCTTGCGGTAGGAGTTGATGTAGGTGTTGGTCAGGATGCGGTAGAGCCACGCCTTGAGGTTGGTGCCCGGCGTGAACTGGTGGAACGCCGTGAACGCCTTGGCGAACGTCTCCTGGACGAGGTCTTCGGCGTCGTGCGGGCTGCGCGTCATGCGCAGCGCGGCGGAGTAGAGCTGGTCGAGGAAGGGCAGCGCGTCAGCCTCGAAGCGAGCCTGCCGCTGCTCCGGGGTCTCTGTGCTGCGCGGATCGGCGTCAGCGGGGCTTGCGGGAGTGACTGTCATTGCATCCCAGCCTACTCCGGGGGTCGGACGCTCGCGCAGTGGCGTGATGGTCGCCACGCTGCGTTCGGCACATGTCTGCATGCCAGTTGAAACGTCCACGTGGCAGTGCCTATTCCGACAGCGGACCTTCCGGAGGCAGCGGGACGATCAGCTCGGGTCCGTTGTTCTTGACGTTGTTGACCTCCGTCGACACGGGGAACGCGTCGAGGCGGCCGGGCGCAGCGGGTGTGAGGAGCTCCATCAGCTGCCCCGTCGGGTGGGGCGCCGGGTCGAGCCAGGCGTCATAGCCGTCGGGCTCGACGAACAGCGGCATGCGGTCGTGCACGTGTCCGAGCTCGTCCTCGGCGGTCGTCGTGATGATCGTGTAGCTGATCACCCACTCGTCGTCGTCCCGGTTCTTCCAGAACTCGTAGAGGCCCGCCATCGCCAGCACGGAACCGTCCTTGGGGGTGATGTAGAAAGGCTGCTTCGGAGCCTTCCTGCCGTCGACGGGCTCGCGGGCGTACCACTCGAAGTAGCCGTCAGCGGGGATCAGCGCCCGGCGCTTGCCGAAGGCCTTCTTGAACGCCGGCTTCTCGGCGAGCGTCTCCGAGCGCGCGTTGATCATGCGGTTGCCGATCGACTCGTCCTTGGCCCAGCTCGGGATCAGCCCCCACTTGGCGGTGATCAGCTCTCGCAGCGGGCGGTCGGCGCTGGACTCGGGTGCGCGGCCGATGAGGATCGGCGCCAACTTGGTCGGCGCCATGTTGTAATCGGCCTCCAGCTCGACGAACGAGTTGGCCAGGTCGATCTCGAACGCCGCGTTGAGGGATGCCGAGGTCTGGGTCGTCGCGTAGCGGCCGCACATGCTTCAAGCGTGCCACGCCGTACTGACATTCAGCCCGTCAGACCCGCGAGCATCGCCGTGACTCCCGCGGCGGAGCCCGGCAGGTGCTCGACCCACAGGCGTACCTGCGCCTCGTCTCCCAGCACCTGCTCGAGCATCAACGCCAACAACCTCACCGTCACCGCATCAGTGCGCTCGATCCCGGCGAGGGCGCAGAAGCGACGAGGCGACAGCTGCGCGATGGTCTCGTCTCCCACGTAGACCATCCGCATCGCCTCGGCGACCTCGAGGGATCGCAGCTCCTGCTCCAGCTCGTTGCCGTGGTCGAGATGAGGCAGCTCGACCACCACCAGCGCATACTCGTCCGCCGCTCGTACGCCGTCCCGCTCGGCCCCCCGATAGACATCGCCGAGCCGGGAGCGCACATGCGGAACCGTCGACAGCGCCGTCAACGGGTGCTCGCACGACGCATCCACCTGGTGCACGAGAGCCTCCTCGACCCATGCCAGTGCTGCAGCACGGACCGTCGCGAACGGCGGCTCCCCGGGGGCGTGTGCGCGCTCCACGTGGTCCATGACCTCGTGGAGCGGCACGCCCATCTGCGCTGCACGCGCTCCCACCCCGCGTGCAACGACAGCGATGTCCGAGCGACCGTCGCGGACGGCATGCTCCAGAGGCACGAAGCTCATACCCGAGTTGAACACCGTGCCTCCTTCCGCTCGTTCAGACACCCATGAGACGACCCGCCCGGCGAACCATGACGCCGTTTGCCACGAATGTTTCGTGACCGGGGAAGTTCTCCCTCGTTGTCATTTCCGGAGGTCACTCGTCGTGTCAGAGATGCTCAGCACCACAGCGGAGTCATCCGACGCCGACCTGATCGCAGCCGTGCGCGGAGGCGACACCGAGGCGTACGGTCTGCTCTTCGAGCGCCACCGTCAGGCAGCGACGCGCCTTGCTGGCCATCTGGTACCCGGTCCCGATGCGGACGACCTCGTCTCGGAGTCGTTCGCACGCGTCCTCGCCGTGCTGCAGGACGGCAAGGGTCCCGACGAGTTCTTCCGCGCCTACCTCCTGAGCGCGATTCGCCGCCTGCACCTCGATCGCATCCGTGGCACCAAGCGCGTCAGGACCACGGGCGACGAGTCGGAGCTCGACCGTGCCGTCGAGTTCGTCGACCCGACGACGATGCAGTTCGAGCACGGCGCCGCAGCCGCCGCGTTCGCGTCGCTGCCCGAGCGCTGGCAGCTCGTCCTCTGGCACCTCGACGTCGAGGGGCAAAAGCCCGCTGCGATCGCGCCGCTGCTCGGCATGAGCGCCAACAGCGTGTCGGCCCTGGCATATCGCGCCCGCGAGGGGCTGCGCCAGGCCTACCTCCAAGGCCACCTCGCGCCGACGCTGCACGAGGGCTGCCGCAGGACCACGGGCCAGCTCGGGGCCTACGTACGCAAGGGTCTCTCCAACCGCGACGTGCATGCCGTCGAGGCACATCTCGACGATTGCAGCCGCTGCACCGGCCTCTACCTCGAGCTGTCCGAGGTCAACTCCAATCTCTCCGGCATCCTCGGTCCAGCAGTACTCGGCACCGCGGCAACCGGCTATCTCGCCGCTGCGAGTGCCGCCGCCGGCATCGGCACGGCCGTCGGCATCACCGGTGCTGCGTCCCAGGTCGCGCGCGTCGTGGCGCTGCCCGTCAAGGCCGTCACGGCCGGCGCCGCCGGAGTGGCGGGTGCCGGAGCCCAGGGCGTGGTGGCGGTGACCGTCGTCGCCGGCCTGGCCACGGCGGGCACTGTCGCCGTGGCAACAGACTTCGGGGGCGTGACCGACTCGACGCGACCCGCCGCCGTCAGCCCGCAGACCTCACCCGTCCCGGTGACGCCGACCGAGACGCCCGGACTCACCGGGCTCGAGCCCGGTCTCGAGCCGACCGTCGAGCCGACGCCCGAGCCGACCGTCGTGCCCACGCCCGAGCCGACCGAGACCGCCGTGACCGAGGTCCAGCCGACGGTGTCCGGGCCCTCACCCGATCCCGAGGTCACCGAGCAACCACCTCCGCCACCCCCGCCCCCCGCTCCCACGGACTACGGCATCGGAGCCGTCGCCATCACCAGCGATGACACGCTGCTCCAGCACCGCTACACGATCGGCATCACGGCAGCCACCGACGGTCCCGCCAAGGCGCGCGCCGTGACGGTGACGATGGCATTCCGTTACAGCACGGTGTTTCGCGGCGTCGTCAGCGAAGGCTGGAGCTGCGGCAGCGCCGTACGCAACCGTCGCCTCACGACACTGACCTGCACCAAGACCCTGGGCGCGGGCGAGGGCGCGACCTTCATCGCGAAGGCACTCGGACTGGCCCAGTCCGGGACCGTGACGGTCACCGAGGCCGACGACCCCAACCCGGCCAACAACTCCCAGCCGTTCCGCGCCGGGCTGTGGCTTCCGCTCTGAATATGTTGTGACCGGTCGGGTATGAATGGGACATGACCCTCCTGCGTATCGCTGCCCGCCCCATGCTCGCGTCGATGTTCGTCTACGGCGGAGCCATGGCGCTCAAGGATCCCGGCCCTCGCGCAGCCAAGGCGCAACCGGTCGCTGACGCGATCAAGCGCCTCGCCCCGGATCTGCCGGTCAACGGGTCCAACCTGACCCGCTTCAGCGGCGGCGTGCAGCTCATCGCCGGCACGGCACTGGCCACCGGTCGGCTGCAGCGGCTCTCGGCACTGGTTCTCGCTGCCACGATGCCACCCACGACGTACGTCGGTCACCCCTACTGGAACGAGACCGATCCGGCCGTCAGGGCCAACCAACGCATCCACTTCTTCAAGAACATCTCGATGATCGGCGGACTGCTGATGGCCACGCTCGATCCCGATCCGCACAAGAAGTTCATCGCCCGGCGCGCCAAGGACAAGGTCGTCGGGACCGCATCGTCCGTCGCCGACCACATCCCCTCGGTGCACCGCTAGCGCTCTGCCCGCCGATAGGCTGGGGGTGATGAACGCACCCCTGCCCTGGCTCGCGCCCTACCGCGCCACGCCTGTCGTCGGCGAGGTCCTGGTGCCCGGCTCGAAGTCGCAGACCAATCGCGCGCTGATCCTCGCCGCCCTGGGCGACGGCCCGTCCCGGCTCACACGCCCGCTCAAGTCGCGCGACACGATGCTGATGGCCGACGCCCTGACGGCGCTCGGTGCCACGATCGATCGCGACGGCATCATCTGGACCATCACCCCTGCCGGTCTCGACCACACCGGCACGGTGTCGATCGACTGCGGCCTCGCCGGCACGGTGATGCGCTTCGTGCCAGCCGTTGCCGCCCTCACCAGCGCCGACGTCACGTTCGACGGCGACGAGCACGCCCGCGTACGGCCCATGTCGACCACGATCTCCGCGCTCCGCGACCTGGGTGTGACGATCGAGGACGGCGGCCGCGGCGCGCTGCCGTTCGTCGTGCAGGGATCCGGGCGGGTTGCCGGGGGCTCCCTCGAGATCGACGCCTCGTCCTCGAGCCAGTTCGTGTCGGCTCTGCTGCTCTCGGGTGCGCGGTTCGACAAGGGGCTCGAGCTCCGGCACGTCGGTGCGGCCCTGCCATCGATGCCGCACATCGAGATGACCGTCAACGAGCTCCGCAAGCGTGGAGTCGAGGTCGACGACAGCCGGCCCAACCGGTGGACCGTGTCCCCCGGCCCGATCGCCGCGCTCAATGACGAGATAGAGCCCGACCTGTCCAACGCCGGAGTGTTCATCGCCGGTGCGCTCGTCACGGGTGGCAGCATCCGCATCCGCAACTGGCCCGAGCAGACCGACCAGGCCGGCGATGCCTGGCGCTCGATCGTCGAGGCCTTCGGCGCGACCGCCGTACGCGACGGCGCTGATCTGGTGTTCGCCGCCGACGGACCCCTGCGCGGGGTCGAGCTCGACCTGCACGACGTCGGCGAGCTGACCCCGGTCGTGGCGGCGATGGCGGCGCTCGCACAGGGCCCGTCCCGGCTCACCGGCGTCGCACATCTGCGCGGTCACGAGACCGATCGACTCGCCGCGCTCGTGACCGAGATCAACCGGCTCGGCGGAGACGCCGAGGAGCTCGAGGACGGCATCGCCGTACGACCCCGCCCCCTGCACGCCGAGACCTTCCGGACGTACGACGACCACCGCATGGCCCACGCCGCCGTCGTGCTCGGACTCCGGGTCGAGGGCCTGCTGGTCGAGAACGTGGTCACGACCGTCAAGACCTATCCCAACTTCGCTCCGGTCTGGGAAAGGCTCATGACGCCGTGAGCGAGCGAACCATGGGCACAGGTGCAACGGCGGCACGACCGCACGTGGACCACCGCCTCGCGATCTCCGACCCTGCGGTCGTGACGCCGTGAGCCCCAGGGAGCGCGATGACGAGCACACCCCGTTCGAGCGACCCAAACGCCGGACGAAGCCTCGTACGAAGGACCGCCCCAACTACGACGACGCCGCTGTCGCGCGTGTCGTGACAATCGACCGCGGCCGCTACACCGTCACGCTCGACGGCCACACGATCACCGCGATGAAGTCGCGCAACCTGGGCCGCAAGGGCGTCGTGGTCGGCGACGAGGCACGGGTGGTCGGCGACATCAGCGGCGACGAGGGCTCGCTGGCACGCATCGTCGAGGTGCTCCCCCGCCGTACCGTGCTCCGTCGCTCCGCAGACGACGATGACCCGATCGAACGCATCATCGTCGCCAACGCCGACCAGCTCGTCATCGTCGCCGCGCTCGCCGATCCGCCGCCGCGCGCCGGCCTGATCGATCGCTGCCTGGTTGCCGCATTCGATGCCGGCATGGAGCCGCTGGTCTGCCTGACCAAGGCTGACCTCGGCCCGCCCGACGAAATCCTCGCCCTGTTCGAACCACTCGGCGTACGGGTGGTCGTGACGCAGCAGGGCGGTGACCTCGATGCCGTGCGAGACGTGCTGCGCGACCGCACGAGCGTCCTGGTCGGCCACTCCGGCGTCGGGAAGTCGACCCTGGTCAACGCCCTGGTCCCCGACGCCCATCGATCGGTCAGCTACGTCAACGCCGTGACCGGGAGAGGTCGGCATACCTCGACCTCGGCGATCTCGTTGGAGCTGCCATTCGGCGGATGGATCATCGACACCCCCGGCATTCGCTCCTTCGGTCTGGCGCACGTCGAGATCGACCAGCTGATCAAGGCGTTCCCGGATCTGCAGGATGCGGCCCGCGACTGTCCGCGGGGATGTCTGCACTCGGCAGCTGAGCCCGAATGCGCGCTCGACATCGCCGTTGGCAGCGGTGCCATCCCGGCTGAACGCCTCGTCTCGTTCCGGCGCATTCTGGCGAGCATGAGCTCGAAGGACGACTACTGACCTTGCGCGGCCTCCGGCAATTCCCCGCGAGAAAGCCGTACCCTGATGGCCATGGCTCACTCGTACAACGACGACCTGCGCCTCGCCCACGTACTCGCCGACAACGCTGACAACTTGTCGATGGATCGGTTCGGCTCGATCGACCTCCAGGTCTCGACCAAGCCCGACATGACGTACGTGACCGAGTCCGACGAAGCCGTCGAGGCGACGATCCGTCGCACCCTCAAGTCCGCCCGCACGCGCGACATCGTGCTCGGCGAGGAGCAGGGCGAGGAGGAAGGCACATCCGGTCCCGGCGGACGCCGCTGGATCATCGACCCGATCGACGGCACCGCCAACTTCGTCCGCGGCGTGCCCGTGTGGGCGACGCTGATCGCGCTGGAGGAGGACGGCGAGATCGTCGCGGGCTGCGTCTCGGCACCCGCCCTCGGCCGACGCTGGTGGGCGAGCAAGGGCACCGGCGCCTACACCGGCAAGTCGTTGATGTCGTCGCGCGAGATCCGGGTCTCGCGGGTCACCGAGCTCGAGAACGCGTCGCTGTCGTACGCGTCCCTCGGCGGCTGGGACGCGATCGGCAAGGCCGAGGCATTCGCCGCCCTGCTGCGTCGCTGCTGGCGCACCCGCGCGTACGGCGACTTCTTCTCCTACATGCTGCTTGCCGAGGGTGCGGTCGACATCGCCGCCGAGCCGGAGCTCAAGGTGTGGGACATGGCAGCGCTCGACATCATCGTGCGTGAGGCCGGCGGCACCTTCACCAGCCTCGCCGGCCAGCCCGGCCCGTGGGGCGACAACGCGCTGGCGACCAACTCGCGTCTGCACGATGCCGCGATGGCGTACGTCGGTCACTTTCCTGATCCGGCTCCGCGCGAGATGTCTCCCGCGGAGCCGTCGTGGGAGGTCGAGCCAACCCCGGCCGCCCCCGACAACGTACGGAGCTTCGACTTCACCCGCGAGCCCAGCGAGGACTTGCCGTAGCTCCGGAGTCCTCGCCGCCGCGCCCCCTCGGCGTTACAGTGCCTGAACGACGACATGAGGAGATCCGTATGCGCGTGAGCGACGTTCTGGCGTCCAAGGGAAGCGATGCCATCTTCACGATCCGCCCCGAGGCCTCGATCCGAGAGCTGCTCGACGCGCTGGCCGAGCGCAATGTCGGCGCCATGGTCGTCAGCGATGACGGTGAGTCGATGATCGGGATCGTGTCGGAGCGTGATGTGGTCCGCAAGCTCCGCGACGTCGACAACGCCCGTGACGTGACGGTCGCCAGCATCATGACCACCGACGTGCAGGTCGCCGCTCCGGACGACTCGTTCCGCTCGCTCATGGAGGCGATGACCGAGCATCGCGTACGCCACATCCCGGTGCTCGACGACGGGCGGCTGGTCGGCGTGCTGAGCATCGGTGACGCCGTCAAGCACCGCATGGAGCAGCTGGAGTTCGAGCGCGACCAGCTCAACAAGTACGTCTCCGGCGGCTGAACGACGACCGGCGCAGACCAGACCGCGACTGGTGCAGATTCGGGGAAATGAGACGGAGCGTCTCCCGGATCCGCACCACTCGCGGTCCTGTTCGCGCCACCGAGGAAGGAACCTCGTACGTCGAGGACAACCGCGAGCAGCTCGGCACCCTGTGGGAGGCCGCCGCAGGCGACCCGACCGACGAGATGCGCGAGTTCGCCGGCAGCCTCAAGGGCATGATCGGCGCCTGGAAGCAGGTCGCGCAGGCCGGCAACGCCACCCAGCGCGAGCAGGCCACCAAGGTCATGGATGACGCCCGAAAGGCCATGTACCGCATACTTGCGGACGATGAGTCATAACGGACGACTGTCCCTGCCCGAGAGCGAGATGACCTGGCGGTTCTCTCGCTCTTCGGGCGCCGGCGGCCAGCACGTCAACACGACCGACACCCGCGTCGAGCTGATCTGGTCGCTGACCGACACCACCGCGCTCTCCCCCGCCCAGAAGGAGCTCGCCTCGCAGAGGCTGAGCAACCGGCTGGTCGGCGGGACGATCACGGTGGTGTCGTCGCAGTACCGCTCGCAGCACCGCAACCGCGAGGCGGCCCGCGTACGGCTCGAGGACCTCGTGTCCCACGCCATCATCCCGCCGAAACCTCGCCGTGCCACCAAGCCGAGCCGCGCTTCGAAAGAACGCCGACTCGACTCCAAGAAGAAGCGCAGCGTCGTCAAGCAGGGCCGCTCCGGGTCGTGGGAATAGCCGCCACCTGACAATCGTTCTCATGTATGCGTGATTCACACGCACGGAAGGACGATCATGAAGGTCCGCAACTCGCTCCGCTCGCTCAAGAACCAGCCCGGCTCGCAGGTGGTACGCCGCCACGGCCGCACGTTCGTGATCAACAAGAACAACCCCCGCGTGAAGGCCCGCCAGGGCTAATCTCGCCAGCATGAGCGTTCGAGCTGTCCGGATCATGCTGGTCATCGCGATCGTCATCGACGTCGCCTACTGGTCGGTCTGGTTCACCCAACGCTCGTGGGTCGAGAGCGACACGACGCAGGCGTACGTCGCGTTCGAGAACGCGTTCCCGCTCGCTGACGCCTGGCTCGGAGTCACCTGCGTGCTCGCGTTCATCGCCCTCGGCCGACGCTCTCCCACCGCGCTGCTGTGGCTGATCGCCGCCGACTCCGCCGGCATGTACCTGTTCTGCATGGACGTGTTGTACGACCTGCAGAACGGGATCTACGGCAAGGGTTCCGGAGGCGTCATCGAGGCCGGGATCAACCTGATCACGCTGGCGTTCTCGCTCGCCGCGCTGCGCTGGGCGTGGGCTCGGCGTGACGAGCTCCTCACCCGTACCGCCTCGTAGTCGATTTCCTGTACGACGGGATGGCCGGTTAATCTTGGGGGACGCTGCTGGCCCACTCCCATCTGCCGAGGCGTATGAGGAGCTCTTTCCCGTGTCCAAGAAGCCGTTGCCCCGGATTGTCACCGGTGCCGTGATCACGACGATTGCGGTCGCCGCGCTGCTGACGTTCACCCGGGGCGAGACCCCTGCGACCGACACCGCCTCGGCGTCGCTCCCCAGCGTGAGCGGCACGAACGAGCCGGTCGTCGAAGGTGCGACACCCGAGCCCAGCTCGTCCCCCTCCGCCGACACCGCCGAGCGCGAGGCCAGCTCAAGGCCCACGACCACGGCCAGCAAGCCCGTCCGCACGCCCACCTCGGCGCCGCCCAAGCCGCGGCCGTCGAAGCCGGATCCGACTCAAGCGCCGTCACCGAGCCCGTCGCCCTCTCCCAACAACTGCGGACTGCTCATCCTTCTCGGCTGCAAGTAGACGAGGTTGATCCTGGTCGGTGACGGGTACTCCCCCTTCATGACCGAGACCCCGAGCGAGCCTGACGTACCCGACCCCCTCGAGCCGCCCTCGCGGCCCACGGCGCCCGATCTGCCCGATCCGGCGTTCCCCGAGGTGCTGCCCGGAGGCGACGACGCGCCGGACCAGCCCGCCTCGCCGGACGACCCGAGCTGAGCGCCTGAGCCGGTCAGTTCTGGAGAAGCCCGGCGTCGGTGCCCGTCGATAGGGTGAGCGTGACGAGCCACCACGACCGACGGAGAACCGATGAGCAGGACCACCGGCCACGTAGCTGACACGCACGACCTGATCCGGGTGGTGGGGGCACGCGAAAACAACCTCAAGGACGTCAGCGTCGAGCTGCCCAAGCGACGCCTGACGGTTTTCACCGGGGTCTCCGGATCCGGCAAGAGCTCGCTGGTGTTCGCCACGATCGCCGCCGAGTCGCAGCGCATGATCAACGAGACCTACAGCGCGTTCGTGCAGGGTTTCATGCCGTCGATGCCTCGGCCCGACGTCGACGTCCTCGACGGGCTCACCACCGCGATCATCGTCGACCAGGAGCGGATGGGATCCGACCCCCGCTCGACGGTCGGTACGGCGACCGACGTCAACGCGATGCTGCGTCGTCTCTTCAGCCGGCTCGGCGAGCCCCACATCGGCGGGCCCCAGGCGTTCTCGTTCAACGTCGCCTCGGCCAGCGGCCAGGGCGCCAAGACCACGACCAAGGACGGTCGCCAGGTCAAGGAGCTCGCCTCGTTCAGCATCACCGGAGGCATGTGCCTGCGCTGCGAGGGCCGCGGCGCAGTCAACGACTTCGACCTGACGGCGCTCTACGACGACACCAAGAGCATCAACGACGGTGCGCTCACGGTGCCGGGCTGGAGCATGGACGGCTGGCAGGGTCGCATCCTGCGCGGTGTCGGGCTGTTCGACTGCGACAAGCCGATCTCGAAGTTCACCAAGAAGGAGCTCGACGGCCTGCTCTACCAGGACGCCATGAAGATCAAGGTCGAGGGCATCAACCTCACCTACATGGGCATCATCCCGCAGATCCGCAAGTCGTTCCTGTCCAAGGACGTCGACGCGATGCAGCCGCACATCCGGGCCTTCGTCGAGCGGGCGATCACCTTCACGACCTGCCCGGAGTGCGAAGGCACCCGCCTGAGCGAGGAAGCACGCTCGTCCACGATCAACGGCAAGAGCATCGCCGACCTGTGCGCGATCCAGATCAGCGACCTCGCGGCATGGATCCGTGACCTGCACGACCCGGGAGCCGCGCCGCTCCTCACGGCGCTCACCGAGACGCTCGACTCGTTCGTCGAGATCGGTCTCGGCTACCTCTCACTCGATCGCCCCTCGGGAACCCTGTCGGGAGGTGAGGCTCAGCGCACCAAGATGATCCGCCACCTCGGCTCGGCACTGACCGACATCACGTACGTCTTCGACGAGCCGACGATCGGCCTGCACCCGCACGACATCCAGCGCATGAACGAGCTGTTGCTGCAGCTGCGCGACAAGGGCAACACGGTCCTGGTCGTCGAGCACAAGCCCGAGGCCATTGCGATCGCCGATCACGTCGTCGACCTCGGTCCGCGCGCAGGCACGGCGGGCGGCGAGATCGTCTTCGAGGGCACCGTCGAGGAGCTCCGCAAGAGCGACACGCTGACGGGCCAGCATCTCGACGACCGGGCCAGGCTCAAGGAGTCCGTCCGTACGTCGACCGGCGCCCTGGAGATCCGTGGCGCCGGCACCCACAACCTCAAGGACGTCGACGTCGACATCCCCCTCGGCGTGCTGGTCGTGGTCACCGGCGTCGCCGGCTCGGGCAAGAGCTCGCTGATCCACGGCTCTGTCGCCGGCCGTGACGGCGTGGTCGCGATCGACCAGGGCGCCATCAAGGGATCGCGCCGCAGCAACCCGGCGACCTACACCGGACTGCTCGAGCCGATCCGCAAGGCGTTCGCCAAGGAGAACGGCGTGAAGCCCGCGCTGTTCAGTGCCAACTCCGAGGGCGCCTGTGTCACCTGCAAGGGAGCCGGTGTCATCTACGCCGACCTCGGCATCATGGCGGGCGTCTCGACCCCGTGCGAGGACTGTGAGGGCAAGCGCTTCGCTCCGGCCGTGCTCGACTACACGTTCGGCGGCAAGAACATCAGCGAGGTCCTCGCGATGCCGGTCGCCGAGGCCACCGAGTTCTTCGGCTCCGATGATGCCAAGATCCCGGCGGCCCACAAGATCCTCCAACGCCTCGATGACGTCGGCCTCGGCTACGTCAGCCTCGGCCAGCCGCTGACGACGCTGTCAGGTGGCGAGCGTCAGCGTCTCAAGCTGGCGACCAACATGGGCAGCGAGGGCGGCGTCTACATCCTCGACGAGCCGACGACCGGCCTGCACCTCGCCGACGTCGAGCACCTGCTCGGCCTGCTCGACCGGCTGGTCGACTCCGGCAAGTCGGTCATCGTCATCGAGCACCATCAGGCCGTGATGGCGCACGCCGACTGGATCATCGACATCGGCCCGGGCGCCGGACACGACGGTGGCACGGTGGTGTTCGAAGGCACCCCCGCCGACCTGGTCGCCGACAGCACGACGTTGACCGGCCAGCACCTTGCCGACTACGTCGGCTAGGCGATCAGAAGGGATCGGGCAGGGCGACGCCGTCGGTGACGAGGCTGCGCAGGCTGCCGTTGACGTAGTGCATCCAGGCCACGGAGCAGGCACCGAAGCACTCAACGTCCGGCATCAGGCCGACGTGGGTGAATCTCAGCTCGGTTCCGCCCGGTACGGCCACGATGTCGAAGATGATCTCGCTGCCGGTCCACTCGGCGGGCTCGGAGATGAACGACAAGTGGCTGTCGGTCACCTGCCACACCACTCGGCGCGCCGGTTCGAGCTCGACCACGCGCTGCCGGCTGTAGTGCTGGGCGCCGTGCCGGTAGCTGAACTCCGCACCGACCTCATCCGCGCTGCCCTCGACCTCACCGGTCCACCAGGTGCCGACGTCGAGGATCGCGGCGTACACCTCGTGGGGTGACTGCTGCACCGTGAATGCCGTCGAGTAGCCGCGGCTGGTCGTGTCTGTTGTCGTCATGGATCTGTCCTTGTCGTGTCGGACGGTCAGCTCTCGGCGAGCTTCTTGAGGGCGGCCAGTCGGGTGTCCCAGGCAGCGGCGAGCTCGGCCATGCGTCTCGCTGTCGCCTCGAGCCGCTCGGCGCGCGGTGAGTAGAGCACTTCGCGCCCCACCTTGCGCGATCCGACCAGGCCGACGCGATCGAGCACCTGGAGGTGCTTGAGCACTGCCGGCCGGCTGACCGGCAGGTCGCGGGCGATGACCGTGGCGGAGCCCTCACCGCGCTCGGCGAGCGAGGTGAGGACCTGCCAGCGGGTCGCGTCGCCGAGGGCGCTGAACACCTCGGTGTCGGTGGCGAGCATCAGGCCGCGACACCTGCGGCGTGCGCCTGCAGGTGGCCGAGCTCCACCGGCCAGCCGCCACTGTGGTCGGCGTGCATCTCAACCCGCTCGTTCTCGGGCAGCGCGAGCGATCCGAAGCCGCTCTCGACGACGCGTACGTGAGTCGTGTCGCCCTCGCTCGTCAACGAGAACTCGACCAGCGTGGAGTTCTGCTCCGTCAGGTCGGCGCCGGCCGGCGTGTCGAGCTGGTGCCAGCGGAAGGCGAATCGGCTGGTCGGCTCGACGGCATCCACCGTCCCGACCAGCGTGTGGTCACCCTCCTGCCAGTGGACCTGCAGGGCGCCGCCCGGGCGCAGGTCGATCTCGGCGCCGGCGTCGCCGAACCACGTGCCGAGGTGCTCGGCCTGGGTGATCAGCGACCAGACGCGCTCGATGGGCGCCTCGATGGCGACTTCGCGTTCGATGATGTTGGTGTCCATGGGTCCTCCGAAGGTCTTTATGTGTAACCCAGACCTTACACATACATCCCGCCGATGTGCAACCCTTTGGTTTCACATCGCGGCGCCGCCCACCGGCGCCCAGCGCACCAATAGGCTCACTGCATGGCAACGGTGATCCTGGTACGGCACGGACGTACGACCGCCAACGCGAGTGGCGTGCTGGCAGGCCGCACGCCCGGCGTGCTGCTCGACGACGTGGGGCACGAACAGGTGGCACGGACCGGTGAACGACTCGGTGTCGTCCCGCTCGCCGGCATCGTGACGAGCCCGCTCGAGCGGTGCCGCGAGACGTCCAGGGCGATTGCCATGCACCAGGCCGGCAAGCCCAGGACCGTGAGCGACAAGGCCATCACCGAGTGCGACTACGGCGACTGGCAGGGCCGCTCGCTCAAGGACCTCGCCAAGGAGGACCTCTGGTCCGTGGTGCAGAACCATCCGTCGGCCGCGGCCTTCCCGGGCGGCGAGTCGATGGCGATGATGCAGTCCCGCGCGGTCGCCGCGATACGCAAGCACGACGCGACGTACGAGGCTGAGCACGGGCCCGGAGCCGTCTGGGCCGCCGTGAGCCACGGTGACATCATCAAGGCGATCCTCGCCGACGCGCTCGGCATGCACCTCGACCTGTTCCAGCGCATCAACGTCGACCCGGCCTCCGTGTCGATCATCCGCTACACCTCGGCGCGCCCGTACGTCGTCGCCAGCAACACCCACGCCGGCGACCTGTCGTGGCTGCGCGCCACACCCGCCGAGGACGACGCCCCGGTCGGTGGCGGAGCGGGTCACGCAGCAGACGTTGACGCCGACTCATAGGCTGAGAACATGGCACCCATCGTCCACGGATTCGACTGGCCCGACCGTCTGGTCATCGGCACGGTCGGCCAGCCCGGTGAACGGACGTTCTACATCCAGGCCCGCGCCGGCAAGCAGCTCGTCAGCGTCTCGATGGAGAAGCAGCAGTCTGCTGCTCTCGCCGAACGGATCGAGGAGATCCTCGACGAGCTGATGGCCGAGGACGGCAACCCGTTCAGCGTTCCCGCACTGACTCCCGAAGGCCTGGTCGACAACGATCCGCTCGAGCAACCCGTCGAGGACCAGTTCCGCGCCGGCGCGCTGGGGCTGGGCTGGGACCCGACGACCGCGCAGCTGGTCATCGAGGCCTTTCCGATCATCGAGGTCGATGCCGAGGAGCTCGAGGTGATCGACCTGGAGGAGATCGAGCCGGAGGAGGTCCTCGTGATCCGCATCCCGGTCGGCACCGCGCGGGCGTTCGCCAAGCGCACCCGCGAGGTCGTCGGCGCGGGTCGTCCGCTCTGCCCGCTGTGCAGCCTGCCGATGGACGATGACGACCACATCTGTGAGCTGCCCGAAGGGTTCCGGTGACCGACCTCGTCACCGACGAGCTGGTCCTCACGAGCCGGATCATGCCGGCCTCGAACGCCACCTTCGTCGGTCACATCGGCGACACCCAGATCGTCTACAAGCCGGTTGCGGGCGAACGCCCGCTGTGGGACTTCCCCGACGGCAACCTCGCGAGGCGAGAGGCCGCGGCGTACGTCGTGTCCGAGGCGTTCGGGTGGGACATCGTCCCCCGCACGTGGCTGCGTGAGGGCCCGATGGGCGTGGGCATGGTCCAGCTTTGGCGGGACGTCGACCAGACGCAGAATGCCGTCGACCTCGTCCCCGCCGATGCCATGCGGGACGGGTGGCACCACGTCCTGGACGGGCTCGACGTGCACGACAAGCCGGTCTCGCTGATCCACGAGGACTCCCCCGCGCTGCGGCGGATGGCGGTGTTCGACATCGTCGTCAACAACGCCGACCGCAAGGGCGGCCACGTGCTGGAGATGATCGACGGGCATCGGCACGGCATCGACCACGGGCTCACGTTCCACGCCGACCACAAGCTGCGCACCGTGCTGTGGGGCTGGATCGACGACTCGCTCGACGCCGACGAGCTGGCGGGGGTCGAACGCGTACGCACTGCCCTCGACGCAGAGCTCGGCAGCGAGCTCGCCGAGCTGATCACGGCTGACGAGCTCGCCGCGCTCAGCGCACGGTGCGACCGGCTGCTCACGGCGCAGACGTTCCCCGCACCGTCCGGCGACATGCCAGCCGTCCCGTGGCCGCCGTTCTGACCGTCAGCGGCTCTGCGCGAAGTCGATGATCCACTCGAGCGCCGGGAGGTCATCCACCGCGCCCTTGCTCAGCACCTTGTCGGGGTCGCCACCGAGCAGCAGACGCTTGACCGGGACCTCGAGCTTCTTGCCCGTACGGGTGTGGGGCAGCGCCGGGGCGATGATGATCTCGTCGGGGACGTGGCGGGGCGAGGTCTGCGTACGGATGCGGGTCTTGATGCGGTCAGCCAGCCCATCGAGCTCGCAGTCCTCCGCCGGCACGACGAACATCGGCATCCAGTAGCCGCCGTCCGGCTGCTCGACGCCGACCACGAGCGAGTCGTGCACGTCGGGGAGCGACTCTGCTGCGGCATAGATCTCGGCGCTGCCGAGCCGGATGCCCTGGCGGTTGAGCGTCGAGTCGGAGCGGCCGTGGATGATGACGGTGCCGCGTTCCGTGACCGTGATCGAGTCGCCGTGGCGCCACACACCCGGGAACGTCTCGAAGTAGGCACCTTCGTACGCCACCCGTTCGGGATCGTTCCAGAACATCACGGGCATCGACGGCATCGGCCGGGTGATCACCATCTCGCCCGCCGTGCCGGGCGCCACCCGCCGGCCGTCGTCGTCCCACACCTCGAGGGACACCCCGAGCGCGATCGCGCTGATCTCGCCGTCGTACACGGGGGTTGTCGGCGCACTGGCCACGAAGATTCCGACGATGTCGGTGCCGCCACTCAGCGACGCCACCTGGACCTTCGGGCTGACGTGCTCGCGGATCCACCGGTTGCCGGTGGGAGGCAGGACGGACCCGGTGATGCCGATGACGCGCATCCGCGACAGGTCGAGGTCCTTGCCCGGCTCGACGCCCTCGCGCTCGCACAGCTGCAGGTAGCCGGGGCTGGTGCCGAACGCCGTGACCCCGAGCTCGGCTGCGACATGCCAGAGCGCATCCGTCGTCGGGATCGCGGGGCTGCCGTCGTACAGCACGATCGTCGCTCCGAGGAGCAGGCCACCGATCTGGGCGTTCCACATCATCCAGTTGGGTGAGGTGAACCAGAAGTAGACATCACCTTCGCGCAGTCCGACGTGGAACCCGTTGAGCACGAGCTGTTCGAGGAGCGCGCCGCCGTGACCGTGCACGATCCCCTTGGGCTTGCCGGTCGTGCCGGAGCTGAAGAGCACCCACAGCGGATGGTCGAACGGCACGGGTACGGGGGCCCATGAGTCGGTGCCGGAGATGAGCTCGGCCCAGGTCGACGCGCCCGGCATGTCCGGCTCGAGTCCGCAGGTCGGCACCGTGATGACGTGGCTGACCGACGGGAGAAGCGCTCGCAGGGCGGCGGCTTCTTCACGACGGTCGACCACCTGTCCCTTGAACGTGTATGCCGTGCCGACGACGAGCACGGTCGGCTCGAGCTGGGCAAGGCGGTCGGCAGCCGCAGGCGCGGCGTAGTCCATGGCGGTCTGCGCCCAGGTGGCCCCGACCGAGGCTGTGGCCAGGAACGCGATGACGCCCTCGATGCTGCTGGGGAGGTACGCGGCAACCCGTTGCCCGGGCCCGACTCCCAGTGCAGCAAGTCCCGCGGCAGCGACTCCCACCTGGCGGCGCAGCTCGCCGAACGTGATGGAGTCACGCGAGCCGTCATCGCGTACGAGATGGATCGCGACGGCGTCATCCGCACCACCGCGCAGGAACTGGTCCGCGATGTTGAGGGTGGCGCCGGGAAACCACACGGCACCGGGCATCGAGTCGTCCGCCAGCGCTGTTGTCGGTGGCGTCGTGAACGCGACGTCGAAGAACGCCGCAACAGCTCCCCAGAACTCGCCGGGATGTGCGCCCGACCACGACTGGAGCTCGCGGAAGTCGGTCGTGTCCAGGAACGCCGCAGTGCCCGAGGACTCGAGCCACCGGGCAAACTCCACCACCCGGGCCTGCTCGATGGCGTCCTTCGACGGCTTCCACGACGGAGAGGGTGCAGGGGAGATCGCGTCTGGCATGTATGCAGACTAGAAGACGCCGATCGTCGATCGGTTCACCTGTCGACCCGTGTTTGACAAACCGCCAGGTCTGTAACACTCTCAGGACATGACGCAGATACTGTCCCACGAGCCTGTCTACGTGCCGCGTTCTGCCGAGACGTGGCGTGAGCCGTGGCCGATGTACGCAGCGCTCCGCGATCACGACCCCGTGCACCATGTCGTGCCCGAGCGTGCGCCCGACAACGACTACTGGGTGCTGACGCGGCACGCGCAGGTGCACGAGGCGGCCCGCGACTTCACCACGTTCTCGTCCGCGAACGGCCTCACGATCGAGTACGACGAGCTCGAGAAGACCGGCATGGCCGACAACCCACCGATGGTGATGCAGGACCCGCCGACCCACACCGAGTTCCGCCGCCTGGTCTCTCGCGGTTTCACCCCACGCCAGGTCGAGGCGGTCGAGCCGGCCGTGCGGGAGTTCGTACGCGAGCGCCTGCAGCGACTCGCCGACGCCGGTGAGGGCGACATCGTCGAAGAGCTGTTCAAGCCGCTGCCGAGCATGGTCGTGGCGCACTACCTCGGCGTCCCCGAGGAGGACCGCGGTCAGTTCGACGTCTGGACGGACGCGATCTTCGAGGCTTCCGCAGGCCAGGGATTCGCCGCCGGCGGCGAGGCCATCGCCGACCTGATGGCCTACTTCACCGACCTCATCGCCCGGCGTCGCGTCGAGCCGGGCGACGACACGATCTCGCACCTCGTCTCCGCCGGCATGGGTGCCGAAGGTGACGACGCCGGGCTGTTGTCGATCCTCGGCTTCGCGTTCACCATGGTGGCCGGCGGCAACGACACGACGACCGGCATGCTCGGCGGCGCCGTCCAGCTGCTCACCCAGAACCCCCGCCAACGTGCACTCCTCCTGGAGGACCGCACCCGGATCCCCGACAGCGTCGACGAGTTCCTGCGCCTGACCTCACCCGTGCAGGCGCTGGCCCGTACGACCACCACCGAGGTCGACCTGGCCGACACGGTCATCCCCGCCGGGCGCAAGGTCCTGCTGCTGTACGGCGCGGCCAACCGCGACGAACGCATGTACGGCCCCGACGCCGCCGAGCTGGACGTCCTGCGCCGGCCCCAGCAGATCATGACGTTCTCGCACGGCGCGCATCACTGTCTGGGCGCCGCCGCGGCACGCATGCAGGCGCGTGTCGCGCTCGAGGAGCTGCTGGCGCGGTGCCCGACGTTCGAGGTCGACGTCGATGCCGTGACCTGGGCACCCGGCAGCTACGTACGGCGACCAACCTCCGTACCGTTCCGGAGCGCCTCATGACGTGGCTCCGGGAGCAACGCTCCACACTCGCCGCCGAGAACATCCTCGACGCCGCGACCCAACTGTTCGTCGATCGCGGAGTGAGCGCGGTCGGCATGGGCGACGTGGCCAGGGCGGCCGGCTGCTCGCGCCAGACGCTCTACCGCTACTTCGACAGTCGCCAGGACCTCCACCTCGCGTTCGCACACCGCGAGGCAGTACGGCTGGTCTCGCTCGTCTCCCAGGAGGTGACCTCGATCAGCGATCCCGGCGAGCGCCTGGTCGCCACGATCGTGGCACTGCTGCGTGAGGTGCGCTCGGCCGACCACCTCGCAGCGTGGTTCCGCGACGGCGAGTCGTCCCTCACCGCCAAGATCGCGAACTCTTCGCCCATGATCGAGTCGCTGGCACTCTCGTTCTTCGCCGGACCGCCGAGCGAGCGCGCGATCCAGCTGACCCGTTGGTGCATCCGCGTCACGATGTCGCTGCTGATCACGCCGGGTGCCGACGTCGAGGACGAGCGGCGATCGCTCCAGCTCTTCGTCGCACCACTGGTCAAGGCGGGTGCCGTCGCGTGACCGCGACCGACGAGGAGCGCATCGCCGTCGCTGACTCCTACCTGCAGGCACTGCTCTCCCGCGACGGCGCATCCGTGCCGTTCCATCCGAAGGCGACGCGCAAGGAGGGCGGCGTGCGTACCGGCTTCTCCGGCGCTCATCTGACTCGAAGCCTGACGTCAGGGCCGCAGTACAGGCTGGTCAAGGCCATCCACGACAAGGAGTGGTCCGTCGATGGCGACAACGTGGTCGTGGAGTTCCTGCTCGACGTCAAGACATTCCGCAAACCACTGCGGATCCACGAGACGTTCCTGATCCCCGCCGACGACCCACGCATCCGCCGAATCGACGTGACGTTCAAACGCCGCTAGTGGGCGCCGGCCATCCTGGCAGTCGAGTAGCAAGGCCGTCCGCGGCCGAAGGGTCGAGACCTCGCGACCGGAGATGCTCAAGAGAGCATCAAAGAGCGCAAAGAAGATGGGAGTGGGCCCGGTTTCGGCCGGATTCTTCTGTCTTCGAAATCCACATCTCGATGCGTGTTTTTCGCTGTCCACAGAGGGATTTTCGCCAGCCTTTCTGTCGGTGGTTTCGTCTAGATTTGTCGTATGAGCACAGCAACCGACACCGGGCAGGCGATCCTCGACAGGATCGCCGCACGTCAGGTTGTCCGGGCTCAGTTGGAGGCCCAAGATGCGGCCGACATGCTTGCGTTCCAAGATCTCCGTCGGGTTGAAGCCGAACGCCACGCTGACCCGCGGGTGCGTGAGATGGAGACCAGCTTCGCCGCCGACGAGATCAGTGTCATCACTCACGAACCACCCCGCACCGTCCAGATGCGTCTCGCTGACGCGCGCCGGGTGCGCAACAAACTGCCCCAGACCTGGGCCGCATTCTGCGAGGGCCGCATCGACGCCTTCCGGATCCGGCTGATCGCCTCAGCAACCGCCAAGGTGACGACCATCGAGAACCACATCCATCTCGACGCGATCATCGGCGACTACGCCGCCACCCACACCACCGCACAGCTCAAAGCCAAGCTCAACCGGTTCATCGCCCGCTGGGAGACATCGGATGCAGCGGTGGAGGAAGAACGATCCAAGCGATCGGTATGGGTCAACCACCAGGACGACGGCATGTCGTTCCTGACTGCCTACGTCCCCACACCGGATGCCTTGTTCATCGACGCACTGCTCACCGAACGAGCCAAGGCCATCTCCGACGACCGTACCCTCGACCAGCGCCGTGCCGACCTGCTCATCGAGCAAATGCGCGGCACCACCGACGGCCACACCACCAGCTCGCGTGCGGTCATCGGGATCACCGTCCCCGTCACCTCACTCGCCGGACTCGACAACCTCCCCGGTGAATCGTTCGACGGGACGTTCGCGCTGCCCGCGCAGATGGTCCGCGACATGACCGCCGAGCCGGGCACCCTGTGGTTCCGGATCCTCACCGACCCAACCGGCAAGATCCTCGACACCACCGAACCCCGCCCCTTCCCATCCGACGCACTCCGCACCACCATCCAAGCCAGAGACGGCACCTGCCGATTCCCCACCTGCACCAGACCAGCCATGGAATCAGACCTCGACCACCAGATCCCCAGACCACACGGCCCAACAAACGGCCACAACCTCCGCGCACTCTGCCGTAGACACCACAACATCAAAACCATGCAAATCGCCGAACCCACCAACTACAAAATGCGCGACGGCCGCGACGCCAGCTAGAGGGAAGAGAACGTGGCTCGCCTACGCCACTAGTGATTGGAGGCGATAGCCGAAATCAGCGCCCGCTCCGCCGAGCTCGCCGTGCTGTAGTCCCAGAGCATTATTGGACGAGAAGCGACTCGTCCTGTGTCGTTGAAGAACGTGACTCTCGGAAAGAGTCCGTCGCCGATACTCAAAGGCGTCACCAAATCCATCCAATCTGGTGGGGATTCCAGGCGCACGGCACGTATGTCCGACAGCTCCCATGAAGCGACGACCTTGCGGCCCACACGTACCTGGAATTTGCCTGCACTGACCACATACTTTGTCCTGCCGGCAGCCCAAAGCCAGTAGGGCACAGTGATTAGGATCAGAACGCCGCCGAGAAACACCGCGAGGAGTAGGAAATCCCCAATCGCTTCTCTGGCGGACTCCGCAAGATCGAGACTTGTGAAGACTGCGCAACCGCTCAACGCGGCTCCGAAGGCCATGTAGAGGACAATCGGCCTCCACACGACGCTCGGATTGGCGCGCAGCTCGAACGCGCTCGGTTCTTCGGTTGCCACGCGACCATTGTCCCAGCGTTCGGAGCAACGAGGCGGTGCATTAGGAGTTCTTCGGCTTGGCAGCGAATTCCTCACTGCACAGCGCTAGAACGCATTCGGGCCGAACCGGCAGATCGCCACGACCAGCGCCAACGCGACCACAACGACGTTGAGCGTCAGCTCAGGCCACTCCCGCTTGCGAGCGTGGAAGACTGCAGCCAGCGCCATCAGCAGGGCCAGGCCCGACGCGGCGAGCGGAGTCAACCACGGTGCGACGTCGAGCGCCGCCGGCAGGATCAGGCCCACCGCTGCAGCAAGCTCTGCCACGCCCACGAAGCGCACGACGGGGGTCGAGAAGTCCTTGACCCACGGCATGATCTCCTCGAGCTTGGCGTGAGTCTGGGTCAGCTTGAGGGTTCCCGCCACCAGGAACATCGCAGCCAGCAGGCCCTGCAAGATCCACAAGAACGTGTTCACACCGCGTCCTCCAAGACGGTGCAGCGCGTGCCGCTGTAGATCGTGGGCATGCACTGGTTGCAATGGATGCAGACACCCTTGGTGGTCTCGCCGGCCTGCATGCGGTTGACCAGGTCGGGCTCTCGGAGCAGCGCCCGGCCCATCGCCACGAACTCGAAGCCCTCCACCATCGCCCGGTCCATCGTCGACTTGTCGTTGATGCCACCCAGCATGATCAGCGGCATCGTGAGTCCCGCCCGGAACTGCAACGCCTTCTCGCGGAGGAACGCCTCCTCGAACGGATAGGCCTTGAAGAAGCTCTTGCCCATCGGCGTCTTGAGCCCGAGCCGTACGAATGCCGGCATGGTGGCGGCGAACTCCTTGAGCGGTACGTCGCCGCGGAACAGGTACATCGGGTTGAGCAGCGAGCTGCCGGCGCTCAGCTCGAGCGCGTCGAGATGACCGTCGGCCTCCAGCATCTGCGCGAACTCCAGCGTCTCCGGCATCGAGAATCCCCCTCGCGCACCTTCGGTCATGCCGATCTTGGCGGTGACGGCCACCGCGTCGCCGACCTCCTCGCGCACGACCCGTGCGACGTCGCGCGCGAACTTCGCCCGGTTGTCCAGCGACCCGCCCCAGCCGTCCTTGCGACGGTTCTGGCCCTTGGCGAGGAACGAGCTCAGCAGGTAGCCGTGCGCCATGTGGATCTCGAGCACGTCGAAACCGGTGTCGGCCATGATGCGAGCCGTACGTACGTAGTCCTTCGTCACCCGCACGATGTCGGCAGCCGTGGCGGACTTGATCATCTGCATGCTCAGCGGTGACGGCATCCGCGACGCAGCAAGTGCGTGCACGCCGTTCGACCGGCCGTTCGCGACAGGACCGGCATGGCCGAGCTGGCCGGCGATCTTGGCCCCCGTCTCATGAATCGCGTCCGTCAGCCGCTGCAGCCCGGGCGCCGACCTGTCGTTGACGACAATGACTTCCTTCTGCGTACGCCCTTCAGGCGCAACGGCGAGGTATGCCACCGTGGTCAGGCCGACACCACCGCGGGCCGGAGCAAGGTGATAGTCGATCAGCTCGTCCGTGACGAGGCTGTCGGGCGTACGTCCCTCGAACGTCGCCGCCTTGACCGTACGGTTGCGTAGCTGGACCGGGCCGAGCATCGCGGGCTCGAAGACATTGTTGACCATGGGCTGACCTAGGTCCTCTCGCGCAGTGCCGGGGCGACCCAGCGACGCAGGTAGGCCCGGAGGTCGTCGCCGGTACGCGGCGGGTCACCGGGATCGAGGAAGAACGACTGCAGGGTCCGCA
This sequence comes from Aeromicrobium panaciterrae, assembly GCF_039537165.1. GTDB lineage: Bacteria > Actinomycetota > Actinomycetes > Propionibacteriales > Nocardioidaceae > Aeromicrobium > Aeromicrobium panaciterrae. The sequence goes on from NZ_BAAAZZ010000002.1 coordinate 313,347, forward strand.
GCAGGTGCTCGACGAGCTCAAGCTGCTCGTCCTGGGTCAGGCCGATCCCTGACCAGTCGATGTCGATGTCGGTGAGCAGCTTGCCGCCCAGGGCGATCGACGACGGTGCCGTGAGCTCGGCGATCGTGGTGCTGATCTGGCCCGGGGCGACGAGCCGCTTGAGGGCCGGATCGTCACGGAGGTGCTCGTAGACGTACGCGACGACCTCGACGACCGCTTCGGCAGGGTCACCCTTCGACGCGGCCGCGACGTGGCCCACCAGATTTTCCTGGAGCTCGTTCACCGCGTACATCGCCGCGGCGTTGAGCAGGTCGTTGGTCGTCGGGAAGTAGCGGTAGACGGTCTGCCGGGTGACCCCGAGCAGGTCGGCGATCTCGGCGGTGCTGGTGGAGCCAGACTCTGCGAGCCTCTCGCAGGTGGCGGTCAGGATCCGGGCGCGCGCCTCGTCGGCATCGAGCGGCGGGCGACCTCCCCAACCATGTGACCTCACTTGACCACCATACACATTCGTGATTCTGTTCATCCACAATCTCTGATCTGTATGGCCACCGCGCCGAGGAGCCCCCATGACGATCGACACCCTCCCCACCGGCTTCGACTTCACCGATCCCGACCTCAACCTCGAGCGCGTGCCCCACGAGGAGTTCACGCTCCTGCGTCAGACGGCTCCCATCCACTGGGTCGAGCAGACCGAGGTCGCCCGGGCAGGCATGCACCCCGACGCCGGCACCGGCTACTGGGCCGTGACCAAGCACGCCGACATCGCCGAGGTGTCCAAGAACAGCAAGGTCTTCTCCAGCCGCGAGAACGGCGTGATCATCCGCCTCCCCGAGACGTCCACCCGCGAGTCGGTGGAGATGACCCAGGTCGTCATCATCAACCAGGACGCGCCCGACCACACCGCGCTGCGCTCGATCATCAGCCGCGGATTCACGCCTCGTGCGATCGGCGCCCTCGACGACGCACTCGAGGAGCGCGCCCGCCGCATCGTGACCAACGCCGTCGCGGCAGGTTCCGGCAACTTCGTCGACCAGGTGGCCTCGCAGTTCCCCCTCGAGGTCATCGGCGACATGCTCGGCATCCCGGCCGAGGACCGCCAGAAGATCTTCGACTGGACCAACCAGATGACCGGCGCCGAGGACGCCGACCTGGCGCGCGAGGACAACGACCCAGCGGCAGCGGCGACCGAGGTGCTGATGTATTCGATGGGCCTGGCTGCCGACCGCAAGGCCAACCCGCGCGACGACATCGTCACCAAGCTGGTGCAGTCCGGCGAGGACGGTGGCCGCGGCCTGACCGACGACGAGTTCGGCTTCTTCGTCATCGCACTTGCCGTGGCAGGCAACGAGACCACCCGCAACGCCACGACCCACGGGATGCTGGCGTTCTTCAACAACCCCGATCAGTGGGACCTGTGGGTACGCGAGCGGCCCGCCACGATGATCGACGAGGTCATCCGCTGGGCGACACCGGTCACGTCCTTCCAGCGCACCGCCCTGGAGGACGTCGAGCTCGGCGGCGTGCAGATCAAGGCCGGCCAGCGGGTCGCTCTGTTCTACGCCAGCGCCAATCACGACGAGGACGTGTTCACCGACGCCTTCACGTTCGACATCACGCGTGATCCGAACCCGCACCTCGCGTTCGGCGGACACGGCGCCCACTACTGCATCGGCGCCAACCTCGCCCGCGCCGAGATCAAGCTGATCTTCGACGCGCTCGCCGATCTCGCTCCCAACATCACCCAGACCGGCGAGATTTCGCGCCTCCGCTCGGGCTGGCTCAACGGCATCAAGACGCTCCCGGTCTCCTACAACGGGTGATCCCTTAGGGCGGGTCAGGGTTCGGCTGGGGGTCACTCCGGCGTTGTCCCCGATGTGGCGATATCCCCGTTGCCGCGAGGCTTCGGGACATGATCACAGTCGATTCCCTCACGAAGAAGTACGCCGGCTTCACCGCCGTCGATGACGTCTCGTTCACCGCACGCTCGGGGCGAGTCACCGGATTCCTGGGCCCCAACGGCGCCGGAAAGTCCACCACCATGCGGGTCATGGTCGGTCTCACCGTGCCAACCTCGGGCCACGCGCTGATCGACGGTCAGCCGTTCGCCGAGCTGCCCAACCCCGGGCTGAAGGTCGGCGTCCTCCTGGACGCCTCGGCCCAGCACGCCGGTCGTACGGGCCGCGAGATCCTGACCCTCGCCCAGCGCACCATGGGCCTGCCGAAGCTCAGCGTCGAGCACATGCTGCACACCGTGAGCCTGACCGACACCGAGGCAGACCGCCGCGTACGCAACTACTCCCTCGGCATGCGCCAGCGGCTCGGCATCGCCACCGCACTGATCGGCGACCCCGAGGTACTGATCCTTGACGAGCCGGCCAACGGTCTCGACCCGGCCGGTATCCGCTGGATGCGCGACCTCCTCCGCGACTACGCCAACAAGGGCGGCACCGTACTGCTCTCGTCACACCTGCTCCACGAGATCGAGGTCATCGCCGACGACATCGTGGTGATCGGCAACGGCAAGATCGTCGCCCAGGGAACCAAGGCCGAGCTGCTCAACGCCGCCGGCACCGTCGCCCGGGCCGACTCGGCCTCCGAGCTGGCCCGCGCCCTGCTGGCCGAGGGCATCGTGAGCACCCCCACCTCCGACGGAGCCATCCGTACGGACGCCGAGCCCGCGCAGGTCGGCAAGGTCGCACTCGCGGCCGGTGTCGCCCTCACCGAGCTCAAGTCGGCCGACAACGCCGGCCTCGAGGAGATGTTCCTCGAGCTCACCGCAGAGACCCAGCGAGAAGGAGCAGCAGCATGAGCACCGCAACCCTCGAGGCGCCGGCACAGTCCGCCGCGCGTCAGGCCGCCCAGGCCCAGCCGATCCCGACGACACGACTCGTCAGCGTCGAGCTGCAGAAGATGTTCGACACCCGTTCGGGGTTCTGGCTGATGATGAGCATCGCCATCGCCGCCGTGCTGGCGACGACGGCGACGATCTTGTTTGCCCCGGACGACGAGCTGACCCAGGAGGCCTTCGCCGCGGCGATCGGCTTCCCGATGGCGGTGATCCTGCCAATGGTCGCGATCCTCTCGGTGACCAGCGAATGGACGCAGCGCAGCGGGCTCACGACGTTCACGCTGGTGCCGAACCGTGCGAGGGTGATCGGCTCGAAGGTCCTCGCGACCCTGACCGTCGCGGTCGGCTCGATGGTGCTCGCTCTCGTGGTGGGCGCCCTCGGCAATGTCCTCGGCTCGGCCATCGCGGGCGTCGACACCACGTGGGACGTGAGCCTGCAGGAGTTCCTCCTGATCATCCTGGCGAACGTGCTCGGGATGCTGATCGGCTTCATGCTCGGCCTCGTGATCCGCAACTCCCCCGGCGCGATCGTCGGCTACTTCGTGATCTCGTTCGTCCTGCCCGGCCTGTTCATGGCGTTGGCGAACTTCCAGGACTGGTTCGAGGACGTCTGGCCGTGGATCGACTTCAACTACGCCCAGGGTGCGCTGTTCAACGGTCACCTGACCGGCGAGGAGTGGGCCAACCTCGGGGTCACTGGAATCATCTGGCTCGTCATCCCGACGGCGATCGGCCTGCGGATGGTGATGCGGTCCGAGGTGAAGTAGCCCGGGCCTGACGAGGGCCCCTGACCGGCAGCTGCTGGTCAGGGGCTCTCGTCGTATCTCAATCGTTGTCGACCTTCGTGACGTCGAATCCGGTGCTGAGGTCGATCTCGGGCTCCGAGCCGTTGCTGGTGAGCACCTGCACCGAGTAGGCCTCGGCCGGGTCGTCGTCGAGGTCGATCCCGATGATGGTTCCCTGCTCCTCTCGCAGCGCGGCCTTTACGGCATCGGCGATGGTCTGCGCGGTCAGCGTGCCCGCCGGTGCCGGGTCGTTCGCGTCGTCGCCGTCGGCGACGTCAGTCCGTACGATCGACGCGCTGCCGTCCGCCGCGACCAGGACCGTGGTCTCGTCTCGGTTCGAGGCTTCGAAGTCAACGCTCCAGGACCCGTCGCGGTTCGCCTCCATGGAGGTCGGCGTGCCGTTCGAAGCCTTCGCAGCCGAGGCAAGGATGCCAGCAATGTCCGAGGCATCGGTGGCTCCGTAGGTGGAGCCGCCGCCTACCGGCACGGGTGAGTCGTCGTCGGCGTCGTTGTTCACGGGCTGGGTGGCGACGGGGCGGTCATCGTCGTCGCCGTCAGCCACGGCAGTGCCGAGGCCGACGCCGCCGGCGAGAAGGGCCGCAGCGGCGAGTCCTCCGCCGACCCACAGCGTGGGCTTGCGGTGCCAGAAGGACGTAGTCGTCGGGTTGGTGGGAGTGGTCTGGGTTTCGTCTGTGTTGGTCATGACTCCAGCCTGCGGCGGTGCCGCTGAACCCATCCTGAAGCAGCCTGAAGCGCCCTTCAGGAAGACGTCGGGAACGCGACGGTGACGCGCGCGCCGCCAAGTGACGACGTCTCGATGGTCACGTCTCCGCCGTGGGCACGAGCGATCGCTCGTACGATCGCGAGACCCAGTCCGCTGCCACCCGCCTCGCGAGCCCTTGCTTCGTCGAGTCGCACGAAACGCTTGAAGACCCGCTCGCGCTCGGCCTCAGGGATCCCGGCGCCATCGTCGTCGACGCTGACGACCGCGTTTCCGTTCACCTCGGCCACACCGAGCTCGATGCGACTGGATGCGTGGCGTGCCGCGTTGTCAGCGAGATTGCGTACGAGCTGGCCGAGCAGCCGGGCATCACCAGAGACGCGGGCCGCGCCGATTGCCGATCCGTCCACCGTCTTGTCGCGTGCAACGGTTGATCGCAACCGCGTCACCTCCGCGAGCACGAGGTCGTCGAGATCGACCTGGGTGAACCCATCCGGCGCTCCTTCGTCGAGCTTGGCGAGCAACAGCATCGACTCGACGATGGACTGCAAGCGCGCGCCCTCCCCGAGCACCACGTCGGCGAGCTCGGATGTGCTGGTCATGGCGGGATGAGCGTGTGCGAGCTCGGCGTGCTGCCGGAGCGTAGCCAAGGGAGACCGCAGCTCATGGGACGCGTCAGAGACGAACCGCCGCTGCGCCTGCTGCGACTCGTCCAGCCTGGCCAGCATCCGGTTCATCGTGCTGGCCAGTCGGGCGATCTCGTCGCCCGAGTCTGGCTCGACCACACGGCTGTCGAGCCGATCAGCCCCGATCTGATCAACTTCCTGACGAATTCGACTGACTGGAGCGAGCGCCCGGCCGACCACGAACCACACCGTCGCGGCGACCAGCGCCAGCAGCGCCGGAATGGCGAGCAGCAGCAGCCTTCTCACCGTGCCGCCGACCTGATCGTCGACCTCCAGCGAATGAGCCAGTACGACGATGCGACCGTCCTCGAGGTCCTCACTCACCACGAGCGCGGGTTCGTCGTCGATCGTCATCTCGAACGGCTCATCACGAACTGGAAGGGTGGCGCCCTCCACCTCCTCGGACCTGGCCAGGACTGACCCGTCCCTCGCGACCAGAACCGCAGCCTCATCGTCGAGCCTCGTGATCGCATCCACCCCGTCGGTCTCGACTTCCGCTGCGAGTGCCTCCACCCGCAGCTCGGCCGCGTTCTCGGCATCGGCACGGAGGCTGTGCGACAACGCGGCGCTGAACGCGTACGCACCGGCTCCGAGAGCCAGCGCGACGATGACGACGGCACCGAGCGTGACGCGTGCCCGCAGCGATCGCGGCCGCAAACGGTCAGCCACCGTCGGCCGCCAGCCGATAACCAGCACCACGTACGGTCTCGATCGCCGTCCGCCCGAACGGGCGATCGATCTTGCGGCGCAGGTGTCCGACATACACCTCGACGATATTGGGATCACCGTCGAAGTCGTCGTCCCAGACGTTGCCGATCACCTGACTCTTTGACCGGACCTGCCCGGCATGCCTCAAGAGGTATTCCAGCACCGCGAACTCACGGCTTGTCAGGTCGATCTCCGCCTCGGCACGGACCACTCGCCGCGTCCCGGGATCCAGGCTCAGGTCGCCAGCTGTGAGTACGGCCGGCCGCTCCGGTGCGCCTCGCCGGATCAGTGCGTGCAGACGAGCGACGAGGACCGAGAACGCGAAGGGCTTGGTCACGTAGTCATCTGCTCCGCCCTTGAACGACTCGACCTGGTCCTGGTCGCCGTCACGTGCCGTCAGCATCAGGATCGGTGTCCAGTCACCCTCGTCCCGCAGGGCAGCGCAGACCTTCCATCCGCTCATACCCGGCATCATCAGGTCGAGGACGATCGCGTCGTACGTGTTCTCGCGCGCGAGCCAGAGCCCGTCGATCCCGTCGTGGGCGACGTCGACGGCGAATCCTTCAGCCACCAGGCCCCGTCGAACACCTTCGGCGAGGGAGACCTCGTCGTCGACGATCAGGATGCGCACCCGACCAGTCTGACCGATGGTCGCTGAAGGCACGCTGAAGAGAGCCGCGCCCAGCAGTCTCCTAGACCTCGCGGGCGGCGTATCGGGGCTTGACGGTGAGGTTGACGTACCGGCCGATCGAGCCGCTCTGGAGCAGTTCTTGATGGACGGACGGAGGGACCAGGGAGTACGCGTACGTCGAGCCACCCTCGAACTCGATCCACAACTCGTTCGTCGCCGAGTCGTATCCGACCGCGACAACACTCGATGACTCGACAGACTCCATCCTCGGCGACATGCGTTCCCTCTCTCACTAGGCTGAGCCCGTGCACAGAGTCTTCACGATCCCCGTCAGCTCGGTCTATCCGCATTACGTGGCCAAGGCTGAGAAGAAGGGCCGCACCAAGCGCGAAGTCGACCAGATCATCCGCTGGCTCACGAGCTTCGACCAGGCCGCCCTGCGTCGTCACCTCAAGAACGAGACGACCTTCGAGGAGTTCTTCGCCAAGGCCACGATCAACCCCAAGGCCTCGCAGATCACCGGCGTCGTGTGCGGCATCCGGGTCGAGGAGATCGAGGACCCGCTGATGCAAAAGCTCCGCTACCTCGACAAGCTGATCGACGAGCTCGCCAAGGGCAAGCCGATGGAAAAGATCCTCAGGGACGGATGATCGTCACGCCACCGACTCCGGCTCCCGGCTCGCCGAGTGCGGCAAGACGTACGGGTGCCTCGTCGAGGGTGATCAGGTCACGTACGAGCAGCTGCGGATTCAGCAGCCCATCGGTGATCTCGGCCATCATCGCCGGGTACGACCACGCCGACATTCCGTGACTGCCCAACACCTGCAGCTCTGAGCCAATCACCAGATCCATCGGCACCGGCGCTGACGAGTCCTTGCCAGCCAGCAGACCGACCTGGACGTGGCGACCTCGCCTACGTAGCGAGCGCAGCGAGTTGACCATCGTGTCGGCGCTCCCCAGAGCGTCGAGGGAGAGATCGGCTCCACCTCCCGTGACGTCCCAGACCTGCGAAACCACGTCCTCGTTCGCGTTGATGGTGGCAACCGCTCCGAGCTTGGTCGCGAGCTCGAGTGACTCCGGTGCGAGGTCGATGGCGACCACCCTGGCACCGCGGGCCACAGCGATCATGACGGCTGACAGCCCGACGCCGCCGCAGCCGTGCACCGCGACCCATTCGCCGGACTCGACCAGTCCGACCTGAGTTACGACTCGGTACGCCGTGCTGAACCGGCAGCCGAGGCTCGCCGCCACCTCCATGCTCATCGAGCCGGGCACGGAGACGACGTTCGCGTCGGAGCGATCGATGGCGACGTACTCGGCAAACGAGCCCCACTGGGTGAACCCGGGCTGCTGCTGATCCTCACAGACCTGCTGGTCACCGCGCTTGCACGTGGCGCACCGACCGCAGGCGATCACGAAAGGCGTCGTGACCCGGTCGCCCGAGCTCAGGCCTCGGGCGTTCGGCCCGACCTCCACGATCGTCCCAGCGAGCTCGTGCCCAGGCACGTGTGGCAGACGGATGTCGGAGTCATGACCCATCCAGCCGTGCCAGTCGCTGCGGCACAGACCAGTCGCCTCGACCCGGATGACCACACCGCTCTGGGGGCATGCGGGGTCGTCGACGGTGACGACCTCGGGGAGCTGCTGGAACGACTCGTACATCACGGCGCGCATGCGTGAATCCTAGGAGTCACCGAGTCGCGTACGAATTGGCCTGCGCAAGCACGCTGCGTACGTACTCCTCCGAGTGGTTGTACGAGTGCACCGCGCGACTCCACCCCTGTCCCGTGCGCAGGTCAACGCCCGACGCACACAGGTAGCGCCCGGCCGTGTAGGCCGCGTCGAACATGTTGTTGGGGTCGCTGACGCCGTCGCCGTTGCCGTCCGACCCCCAGCGACGCCAGGTCGACGGGATGAACTGGAGCGGGCCGACGGCGTGGTCCCACGTGGAGTCACCGTGCCATGACGCGGACTCGGCGTCGGAACGTATCGCGGCAAGCCCGCCCGCACCGCTCAGCGCAGGTCCGAGGATCCGATGCGTCGTCGTCCCATCGGCTCGCAGCGCGGCGCCGCCATGCGTACCGTGACCTGTCTCGACCCAGCCGAGGGCGGCCAGGGTCGTCCACCCGAGGTGGCAGGACGGCCGCTCGGCCGCGAGGCGAAGAGTTGCCCGGGCGTACGCGTCAACGGCAACCGAGCCGATGCCGGTCCTGGCGACCTGGTCGGCCAGCCACGTCGGCGACACCGGACTGCCTGTGCCGGCAGCGGGAGGGGCGACCGCGACCGAGCCAGCCGGGGCAGGCAGATAGCCCGGCTGCGCCGTGGAGCCGCGCGAGACCAGCACCAGGCAGCCTGCAACGACCGCGACCAGGAACACGACCGCGCCGATCGAGGCCGTCAGCGCGCCTCGGGTCATCTCGTCATCCTAGGTCGGCGGGTGAGTGATCTCACGAGGTGCGCTCCTTCATAGCGGGGCCATCGGTTGATAGCGTCTCAGGACGTTAGTACTTCGCACTCACAGGAGCTCACCGTGCCAGCCGACGAGACCACCCCGCGGGTCGTACCGCCGTTCGAGCTGCACGACGCCGTGAAGGCGACGCTGCCCGACGTCAACCAGGACGTCGCCCTGATCCACCTGACGCTGCTGCACCTGGGCCGCCTGGTCGAGTCGTCGATCCAGGGTGTGATCGCACCCGAGGGGCTGGAGATCTCGGAGCACTCGGTCCTGACCGCCCTGGTGTTTGCGGGGCCGCCATACACGATGTCGCCGACGCAGCTGAGCAACGTGATCCTGCAGACGACCAGCGGCATGTCCAAGACGTTGAGGCGCATCGAGCGCCTCGGCCTGATCGAGCGGGTCGACGACCCCAACGACGGCCGGTCACGGTTGGTCGTGCTGACCGACAAGGGGCGCGAGATGTCCGAGCGTCCCCTTCGCCAGCTCGTCACGCAGTGGAGCGAGCAGCTCGAGGGCGTCAGCGCCGCCGAGCTCAGCAACGCCGCCAACACCCTGTGGTCACTCGTCCCCCACATGGATCCGCGTTTCGAGGGCCCGGCCACCTAGTCGCGGAACTCCTTGTCGACCGCGGGAGCGCTCTTGGCAGCGCGCTCCTCGTACGCCTTGCGCTGCGGGTCGTCGAGCGCGTCGAGCGCCGCCCGCTCGCCGCCCAGCACCTTGTTGAGCCACTCGCCCGTACGACGCGGGATCAGCGCGCCCGACCGCACCGATGGGCCGAGGCTCCTGGGCACGTAGATGTTGGGGCGCGGCTTGCGGATCGCCGAGAGGATCCCCTCGGCGACCAGCTCGGGCGTGACGGGCTTGGCCGGCCCCTTGTTGGCCCGGAAACCGGTGGCAAGCTCGGTGTGCACCATCGCGGGGTGCACGACCGAGATCTGGATCGGCGTCTTGTCGGCCTTGAACTCGATGTGCAGCGAGTTGGAGAACCCGCTGACGGCGTGCTTGCTGGCGACGTACGTCGACGCGCCCGCGATCGGGATGCGACCCGCGGCGCTGGAGACGTTGATGATCTGCCCACCCGTCCCCCGCTTCTTCATGCGGGTGACCATCTCCTTCGTGGCATAGATGACGGCCATCAGGTTGAGGCCGATGATGTCGTGGGTCGCTCGATCCGTCTCGTCCTCGATGCGGTTGAGCGGCATGATGCCGGCGTTGTTGATCAGCACGTCGACCGGACCCAGCTCGGCCTCGACCTCGTCGAGGAACGCCTTGAACGCGGCGCGATCGGTCACGTCGACCACCCGGCCGAACACGCCGGACTCCCTGATCGACGCCTCGTCGAGGTCGCAGATCGCCATCGTCGCGCCGGCGCTGGTCAACAGCTTGGTCGTCGAGGCGCCGATGCCACGGCCGCCACCGGTGAGGACGACGACCTTGCCCTCGAGATCGCGCTTCACGGTGCCACCGACATGTAGTCGGCGAAACCGGTCGGGTCGTGTCGACCGACACTGGCATGCTCGAAGAGGCCGTGGCCGACCTGGCCGTTGCACGTCGCGCGGGCCGAGTGGTCGATCACGCCCCACGGGAACCGCCCGATCACGTCGGGTTGGGTGAGGTCGTACGTCGCAGTGCTCATCCAGTCCTTGCCCTTCCACAGTCCGTGGGTCCATTCGGGGTCGCCGCCATAGCCGCAGCCGATGTGGAGCGGCACGAATGACAGCGACTCCACCTCGATCAGCAGCTCCTCGCCCCGCTGCGTCGTCAGGTGGATGCGTGCTCCGGTCGGGATGCGGGTGCCCGACGCGTAGTCGATCTCGATGCGCGGCCAGCCGAGCTGCTCGACCCGGCCGTCAGGGAACACCCGCACGGCGTCGTTCAGCGTACGGAAGCCGTCCGGCTGCTCCTGGATGATCACGATCACCGCGAAGTCGTCGAACTGCAGCGGTGCGTAGAGCCACCAGAAACCCTCGAGTGCCTGCTCCGCAGCACGGCCAGGGGGCTCGGGCTCACCGATCGGCCTGATCCCCCACGAACGGTCACGGGTGCCGGTCCAGTCGCTGACGTCGTACGACTCGCCGCCCACCTGCAACGAGCCCGCCCAGGTGCCGACCTGCGCGAAGCGCTGCGCATCGAGCGTCGGCCGGTCGTTCGCGTCGAGCATGATGTGGCGCTGCTCGAGCACGGCGGGGAACGATCCCGTCCAGGTCAGGTCGATGCCGATGTGCTCGTTCTCGCAGGTCAGCCGCAGCGAGTTGAGCGGGTCGAGCACGTCGAGCTTCAACGGACCGACCTGCTGCTCCAGGCTGCGAGCGTCGAGGGCATCGGAGAGGTTGAGCGAGAACAGCTGGTCCTCGACGCGTACGGCTGCGAACGCGTCCTTCACGCCGAGATTGGGGTACGTGCCGACACCGGCGATCAGGAAGACCTCGCCGAGCTTGTCGTGCGCGTTGAGGTAGCAGCGGTCATAGAAGTTGCGGTCGCTGCTGTCCGGCCTGGCGATCGGCAGTGGCGCCTGATGGATCGGGTACTCGTCCATCGCGGTCGGCATCAGGCCCATGTGTACGTCCCTTCCAGCAGCTTCTTCATCAGCGCGGCATGCATGACGTAACCGTCCGGTTCCTCAGGCTGCAGCTCCTCGCCGAAGTGGATCATCCGCCGCTTGACCTGGCTCATCACCACGGCGTGGCGCAGCGACGAGTAGACGATGTACCAGTCGAAGTCGCGCACCGTGTGCCCGCTGAGCTCCTCGTACGTCGCCACGACGTCGTCACGGCGGAAGAAGTCGGGGATGCCGGGCATCTCGAAGACGTTGGCGATGTCCTGGAAGAAGACGTGGAGGAACACCGACCATGCGAGGTCGACCTCACGCGGGGCGATGGCGGCCATCTCCCAGTCGATCACGGCAGCCGGCGTGAGCTCGTCGAAGATGATGTTGCCGGGGCGCGCGTCCCCCCAGCTGAGCACTCCGGGGCCCGGATCGGCCGGCCAGTGAGCCTCGAGCCACTCGAAGGCCTGCTCGATGACCGGGATGCGGAGGCCGTCGGTGGAGCGGGTCCACTCGTAGTAGGCACGCAGCGCGTCGACGTGCGCCCGCAGCGGCTCACCCTCGGGCGCCAGGGTCGAGAACACCGTCGGCGCATCGGCGATGCCGTGGATGCCAGCGAGCGCCTTGACGGTGCCGTCCTGGAGCGTCCGTCGCTCCTCGGCAGTGGCCTCCATCAGCCAGCCGCCGAAGACGTACGGCGGGTTGTCCGTCGGGGTCCGTCCGCGGACAGACCGCATGACCCCGAACGGGGCGCCGACGACGTCGCCGGTCTCCTCCACACCGACGATGTCGGGCACGGGAACGTCGCTGTGCTCGGCGACGAGCTTCATGACCTCGAACTGCTGGACGATGTCGTACGACGGGAACACCGGGAACGATGTGTCCTCCGGTGGCATCCGGGCGACCAGCGGCTCACCGTCGGCGTCGAACAGCAGAGTCACGCTCGACATGCCACCGCCCTGCGGTGCGTGCAGGTTCGCGATCGTCACGGGCGCGTCGTCCGGGGACGTTGCGGAGAGCCAGGCGGCGATCGGCTCGGCGAGCGTGGCGAAGTCGCGCTCGTGCACGGTCATCTTGGTCTCGGCATGCACGTCGTGATCTGACGCGGTCATGTAGTCTCCCTGAAAAGTAGCGTCCTAGGACGTGAAGTAGACCAGTTGAGCAATCAATGGTCAAGGAGTTCCGGCAAAGCGTCGTGCTGCGTTGGACACTTGTCCAGTCACTCTTCCAGATATGTGGAACATGTTCTACCCTCGGCTCATGTCTCATGGGCTCTCACGAAAGCAGGCCGCCGATGACCACCACGCAGCGTGAATCGACTCCCGTCACCGCAGACACGTTCGACGTCGTCAATCCCGGCACGGGAGCCGTGGTCGGCAGCTATCCGATCCACACGTCCGGTGACATCGCCGAGCTCCTCGACCAGGCTCGCGAGGCGCAGGTCTGGTGGGCAGCACAGGGATTCGGCGGTCGCCAGCGCATCATGACCCGCTGGGTGCGCTGGCTCGCGGCCCACGCCGAAGAGATCTACGCGCTGGGCAACTCCGAGACGGCTCGCCCCATCGGTGACGTGCAGATGGAGTTCATCGCCGGGCTCGAGGACATCCGCTGGACCGCCGCGAACGCCGAGCGGGTGCTCAGGCGCCGCAAGGTCGCACCTGGCATCGCCTTCACCAACTTCGCCGCCGATGTCGTGCACGAGCCTCTCGGCGTCGTCGGCATCATCACGCCGTGGAACGTCCCGATCTACACCGTGTTGAGCGGCGCAGCCTGCGCCCTGGCCGCCGGCAACACCGTGATCGTCAAGCCCAGCGAGCTCAGCGCTGGTGCCGGCGCCTTCGTGATCGACGGGTTCCACAAGGCCAATCCCGACGCTCCCGCCGGTGTCCTCAGCTACGTGCACGGACTCGGCGAGACGGGCGCTGCCCTCTGCAAGTCAGGCGTGGACAAGCTGGCGTTCACCGGATCGGTCCCGACGGGACGCCGAGTCATGGCGGCCTGTGCCGAGAACCTCACGCCCGTCGTGCTGGAGCTCGGCGGCAAGGACGCCACGATCATCGCCGAGGACGCCGACCTCGAGGCAGCATCGACTGCCGTCGTCTGGGGGGCGTTCTTCAACGGCGGCCAGGCGTGCGTCGGCGTCGAGCGTGTCTACGTCGTACGCGCCGTACGCGACGAGTTCCTCGAGCTGGTGCGCACGAAGGCCGAGAAGGTCACCGCCGGGCTCGACGACGGCGTCAGCTACGGCCCGATGATCACCCCCGGGCAGGTCGAGATCGTGCGACGCCACATCGACGCGGCTGTTGCCGGTGGCGCCACGGCTCTCGTCGGCGGACCCGAGTCGGTCAAGCCGCCCTTCGTACATCCCGTCGTGCTGGTCGACGTGCCCGAGGACAACCCCGCAGTCTGCGAGGAGACGTTCGGGCCGGTCGTGGTCATCAACACCGCCACGGACGTCGACGACGCGATCCGCCAGGCCAACAGCACGTCGTTCGGCCTCGGCGCCTCGGTGTTCTCCAGGAAGCGCGGAGCCGAGATCGCCGGCCGCATGCGCGCCGGCGGTGTCACGGTCAACGCCGTGCTGTCGTTCGTCGGCATGCCGTCCGTGCCGTTCGGCGGGGTCGGCGACTCCGGCTTCGGCCGCTTCCACGGCGATGCGGGACTGCGTGAGTTCACGTACGCCAAGAGCACCGTGCGCAAGAAGTTCAGCATGGGGCCCAACGTGCAGGAGTTCCCCCGCACGGCTGAACACTACGACGTGATCCGCAAGACGATCAGGATGAGGTACGAGCGCAAGTTCCGCGGCTAGGCCCCCTGCAGGAGCGGTGGATCCTCAACCGAAAGGCCCTCGTACGGCAGCATCGGTGACTCTTCAACCCAAACAGCGCCCATTCGGTTGAGAACTCACCGTTCACCTGGAACAGCGCCCATTCGGTTGAGAACTCACCGCTCACGGGTTAGAACGCCATGAAGAGGATCATGTCGCGGTCGTACTCACGTCCCGGGTGATCGGCTGCCAGGTGTTCTTGGACCTTGGCCACGAGGTCGTCCTCGTCGGTGCCGACGATCTGCACCGAGCACGGGCAGTTCAGCCGCGTCTTCATGCGCCGACCTGCGCCGATGCGGCGTGCTTGCCGGCGCGGCGGCCGAAGAACGAGCCCTCGCCGAGCTGCGTGCCGGAGCAGTAGCCGTTGCCGTCCTGCGCGATGTTGGAGGCGCAGGCGCCGGCGGCGTACAAGCCCGGTATGACCGAGCCGTCGCTCCTTCGAGCTTGTCCATCGACGGTCGTGGCGATGCCGCCGATCGTGAACCCGGCATACAGCGCGACACCCAGGGTGAGGTCGAGCACGGCCCACGGTGCCGTCGTCTGCGGTGCCAGCCAGTCGGGGTGCTTGTGGAAGTCGGGGTCCTCGCCCTCGGCGGCGTTGGCGTTGTAGGTGTCGAGCGTCTCGCGCAGGACCTCGACGGGGATGTCGAGCCCCTCGGCCATCTCCTCGACCGTCTCGTAGCCGTCCTTGAGCGGCACCAGTGGCATCAGCTGCTCGGCGTAGTGCTCGGCGTCGACGATGAGGTACGCAGCCGAATCGGGCTGCTTCATCACGTGATAGCTGCTGCGGGCGTGATAGCTGTCCTCGGCGACGAAGCGCTTGCCGAGCTTGTTGATCACGAGGCCCTTGACGAGCTGTGACGGCGGATAGAACGGCGCCGTGATGAACGGCTCCTCCATGTGCTCCAGGGCCGCGCCGACCGACTGGCCGAGACGAATACCCAGGCCGTCGTCGTACGTCGAGCCGAGCGTGAACAGCTTCTCGCCGAGTGCCGGCGTGTACTTCTGCACCATGTCGGGATTCATCACGAACCCGCCGGCCGCGATGACGACCGACGACGCCGCGACGACACCCGTCCGGTCGAACGACTTCCACGCGACGCCGACCACGACGTCCCCATCGATGACGAGGTTGGTCACGCCGGTCTCGTAGCGGACGTCGACACCTGCCTCCTCGACCTTGGTGCGCAGCAGGTCCATCACGATCCTGGTGCCCTCGGTGTCACCCGGCACCGGGACCTTGTGGCCACGCGGCGCGGGCTGGATCTCGTCGCGGTAGGGCCAGACCTTCTCGTTGCCCGTGAACATGAGCCCCTGGGTGCCGGGCTGGATGACGGCCTTCTCGGGATAGAAGGAGCGCTCGAACTCGAAGCCGAGTGCCTCCAGCCAATCGAACTGTTCGACGGAGCCTTCGCAGTACGCGCGGATCTTGTCCTCGTCGGGATCCTTCGTGCTCGCCATGAGGTAGGCGAACATCGCCTCGACCGAGTCCTCGTGACCCGTGGCCTTCTGTACGGCGGTGCCGCCGCCGAGATAGAAGTGGCCGCCGGACATCGACGAGGTGCCACCGTGGACGGCGGACTTCTCGAGCAGCAGCACTCGCGCGCCGGCACGGGCGGCCTCGAGGGCAGCGCAGCCGCCAGCGATGCCGAATCCCGCGACGACTACGTCGAAGGTCTCGTCAGCGGGCGTGCTGGAGGCGGGCAGGGCTTCGGGGACGACGAGACCGGAGGGTGTGGACATGGTTCCTCGTTCAGAGCTTGGTGGGGATGAGTGAGACGGTGCCGCCATCCATGACGAACTCGGCACCGGTGGAGAACGACGACTCGTCGCTGGCCAGGAACAGCACGAACGTCGCCACCTCCTCGGGCTTGCCGGGTCGTCCCAGCGGGATCGGGATCATGTCGTCGGGCATCGCGTCGGTCGCCGGCGTGCTGATGCGTCCCGGGTGGATCGAGTTGACCCTGATGCCGTGCGGGGCCAGCTCGAGCGCGACCGACTTGGTAAGACCGCGAAGGCCCCACTTCGAGGCGACGTATCCGTGTGCCCACGGGGTGCCGCGCAGACCCTCGATCGATGACGTGTTGATGATCGAGCCACCACCGGCGGCGATCATCGCGTCGCTGGCCGCGCGCATGCCGAGGAACGCGCCTGTGAGGTTGACGTCGAGCATCTGGTGCCAGAGGTCGGCCTTGTAGCGGTTGATCGGTCCGCCGTTGAAGATCCCGGCGTTGTTGAACAGCACGTCGAGCTTGCCGAACTCCGAGACCGTGAACTCCACCGCTGCGCGCCAGTCCTCGTCCTTGGTCACATCGAGGTGCACGTAGCGGGCCGCGTCGCCCAGCTCTGCCGCGAGTGCCTCGCCCTCCTCGTCGAGCAGGTCGCCGATGACGACCTTGGCGCCTTCGGCGACCAGCAGTCGGGCGCTGGCGCCGCCGATGTTGCGCGCTCCTCCGCTGATCAGGGCGACCTTGCCGTCAACGCGTCCCATGGTGAACCTTTCGCATCTGTGGAGTCAGCCGGCCAGTGTCGTGGCGAACACGCCACGGGCCGTGCCGAAGGGCAGGTCGAGCATCGTCTTGAAGCCGGGGTCGGCGGCGATGACGTCGGGGATCGCGTTGACCAGGCGTCCCGCAGCAGTGGCGATGGCGGCGTAGTTGTGGTCGCCACGCGCACTGGTCGGGCAGATGTCGACGACGTACGAGGGCTCGCCGACGATCTCGACGCGATAGGAGCCACCTTCCTGGGCCGGCTGCGGCCAGTCGGGACGGATGCCCTCCATGATGCGTGTCGTGTGCTCGATGACGAGGACCTCCTTGCCGTTGACCACGCCGGCGATCTCGAAATGCACCGCCGCGACGGTGCCCTTCTCGATGTGGCCCACTGCGATGTCGAGCGCCTCAGGCGCAGGCTCCTGCTCGAAGCGCTCAACGATCTCGTCGAGCTCGAAGCCGAATCCCTTGGCCATCAGGCGCAGGCTGACGCCCCACGCGGCCGTGAGCATGCCCGGCTGGAACAGCATCGGCAGGTCACCGATCTCCTTGCCGAAACCCATGACGTCGAACATGACGGGAGCGCCGTCGTACGTCGCGTAGTCCGCGATCTCCGAGCAGCGGACCTGCTCGACCTTCTGACACGTGGAGGCGATGGCGAACGGCAGCAGGTCGTTGGCCCAGCCGGGGTCGACACCCGTGACGAACAGGCTGACACTCCCTGCGTGGCACGCATCCTCGAGCGGGTCGATCATGCTGTCGGGCAGCAGCCCGTACGGGTAGACCAGCGTCGCCGGTGACGTGCTGACGACGTTGATGCCGGCCGCGAGCAGCTTCTGGAGGTCGGCGAGTGACTCGAAGAACCGGGTCTCGGCCAGCGCGCAGTAGACGGCGCAGTCGGGGTCCAGGGCGATCGCGGCGTCGAGGTCGTCGATCGCGGTGATCCCGGTGACGACGTCGAGGCGGGCGAGCGTACCGGCGTCCTCTCCGACCTTGTCCGGATCGGACACCACCAGGCCGACGAGCTCGAAGCGCGGGTCCTCGATCAGCTGCGACAGCGCGATCCGGCCGACGTTGCCGGTGGCGACATGGACGACTCGGATGGGCACGGCGGCCTCCTGGGTGGTCACTGCTCGGCCCCGATGCGGATCTGCTCGGCACGATCGGAGATCTTGAGCCGCGGTCGGCCGATGGCCTTGCCCTCGGCCCGTTCGTGGCTGTCGAGCCGCTTCCACGCGACCAGGTCGACGATCGCGACCCCGCGCTCGGTCAGCAGTGCGTCGAAGGCGTCCTTGTCGCCGACCGTGTCGGCGAGCCGGCCCTCGTAGTAGTCGTCGACGACCGCGGTCGCGGTCTCGACGGCGCAGGTGCGGTTGGTGCCGATCACGCCCGACGGGCCACGCTTGGCCCAGCCGGTCGTGTAGACGCGGGCCACCAGCTCGCCGGACTCCGGATCGGTGACCCGGCCACCGTCATTGGCGAACCGGCCGGACTCCTCGTCGAACGGCACCCCGTCGACCGCGGTCGACCGGTAGCCGGTCGCGCGGAGGATCAAGCCTGCGTCGATCGTCTCTACGTCGGACGGATCGTTCGTACGGGCGAGAGCAATCGCTGTTGCCCGCTCCTCCCCCACGATCTCCTGGGGCGTGAGGCCGAACCTCAGCACCAGCCGCTTGGCCCCGGTGGGCGCGGTCTCGGCGACACGGCGGAGCAGTGCGACCTTCTGGCTGGCGGCGTACGTCGCAGCGGTCCGCTCCGAGTCATCGATGTCTGCCAGGCTCGTGAGCTCGGCCGGATCGACGATGACGTCGATGTCGGGGTTGTTTATCAGCGCGAGCAGCTCCGGCGTGGTGAACGCCGCGTGCTCGGGACCGCGGCGGCCCACCAGCACGACCTCCCGGATGGCGGACTCGCGGAGCCCGTCGATCGCGTACGGTGCCATGTCGGACGACTCGTGCAGGTGGTCGGGACTGAGCAGGAGCAGCCTGGCCATGTCGAGTGCGACGTTGCCGTTGCCGATGATCACGGCCCGCTCATGGTCGAGCGCCGGCGCGAGGTCGACATGATCGGGCTCGCCGTTGTACCAGGTCACGAACTCCGCAGCGGAGTAGCTGCCGGGGAGGTCCTCGCCCGGGACGCCGAGCGTACGACCGACTGCCGCGCCGGTGGCATAGACCACCGCGTGGTGGTGCTGAAGCAGGTCGTCGTGCGTGATGTCCTTGCCGACCTCGACGTTGAGGCGGACCGTCGTGCTCTTGTGGCGGGCGATCGTGTCGAACATGACCGAGGCGTCCTTGGTGCCCAGGTGATCGGGCGCGACACCGTGACGTACGAGCCCGTGCGGTGTGGCGAGCCGGTCGATGACGGTGATCTCGACGTCCGCACGCCTCGTCGCGGCGAGCTCCTCAGTGACGAACCAGCCCGCCGGACCGGAACCGACCACGGCGACCCGCAGCGGCGCCTCCTGGTCCTGGACCTTCGGGCCGGCCGGCGGCGGTGCCGCGGGGAACGGGATGTCGCCGACCCAGGTGAAGTAGTCGGCGTTGATCTGGGCGTAGTCGCTGAGGTGCTCGGGCAGCTCGGAGTCGGCGTGGACGGCACTCACCGGGCAGGCGGGCACGCAGGCTCCGCAGTCGATGCACTCGTCGGGATTGATGTAGAGCATCTCCGCCGTGGCGAAGTCGGGATCGTCAGGCGCGGGGTGGATGCAGTCGACCGGGCAGACAGCCACGCACGAGGCATCGTTGCAGCACGACTGGGTGATGATGAAGGTCAACGACCAGAATCCTTCTCTTGCTGTGCACGGGCGGCCTTGGCGATCGTCTCCTCCACGATGGAGTTGAGTCGGGCACCCTGGGGCCAGCCGGCGTAATGACTGAGGAACACCACAATCTCACGAAGCGCCGCGTCATCGAGGTCGCCTGCAGAATGTGCCGCCGGGACCTGGATCCCGAGTACGTCCGCCGCACCCTGCCCGGCCAGCATCCCGATCAGCAGGAGCCGCCGGTCACGGTCGGTCAGACCGGGTCGCGACCAGATGTCGGCGAACAGGTGGTCGGCGGTGTAGGCGAAGAAGTCGCCACCACCGTCGGTCATGTCGAACCCGTAGACCTGCTCCATCTTGCGCAGGCCCTTGGCGCGCTGCTCGGGCAGCTCGTCGAACTTGTCAGGCATCGTGATCTCCTTGCAGGCCCAACGCGAGACCGAGCCGGTCGGCTGCCATCCGGGCGAGGGGTACGTCGACGTCGAGCTTGTCGGCGAGCGCGATCGCGAAGCCGAGATCCTTCTCGCCGAGGGCGCGCACGTGGGTGAAGACGCCTTCCCAGAAGTCACCGTCCGGTATGGGCGCGGTGGTGTTGCGGTGCATGATCGCGCCGGGGCCGCCGGTGATCGCGTCGGTGTGGCGTACGACGTCACCGAGCGCCACGATGTCGAGCCCGGCGGCCTCGGCGAGGCGAGCAGCCTCGGCGGTCGCCGTGAACGAGACGAAGTGGAGCAGGTTGCGGGCCAGCTTGAACCTGGTGCCCGCGCCGAGCTCACCGGCGTGGACGATCTTCGATCCCATGACCGAGAGCACGGGTTCGACCGCCTTGAAGCCCTCGGGGCTGGAGCCGACCATGATCGCCAGCGATCCGTCGGCGGCACCCATCGGACCGCCCGAGACCGGCGCATCGACGACCTCCACGGCGAACCCGCAGACGCCCATGACCTGGTGGGTCAGCTCCGCGGGAGTCTCCGGCGCCACGGTGGAGTGGATGACGAACGAGACGGCGATGTTGTCGTTGCGGGTCTTGAGATCGGCAAGGACCTCACCGAGCACGCTGCGTACCTGGTCGTCGTCGCGAACCATGACGCAGATGACGTCGGCCCAGTTGCCCATCGCGCCGATCGACTCGGCGGCGGTGGCACCGGCCGCGACGAGCTCGGCGACGGGCTCGGGCGCGACGTCGAAGACCTGCAGGTCGATCGACTCGTCGGCCGCGAGACGCAGCGCCATCGGCTTGCCGATGTTGCCCAGGCCGATGAAGCCGGTACGCCTCGGCTTCACGACCGCCACGTCTGACCGCCGTCCACCGCGAGGATCTGTCCGGTCACCCAGGACGACTCGTCCGACAGCAGGAACAGCGTCGCGCCGACCATGTCCTCAGGCTGACCCATGCGCTTGAGCGCCATCGTCTTGATGATGTCCTTGGTCGCGTCGCCTGCCTGCGTACGAGTGGCCTCGGTGTCGACCGGTCCCGGAGCGACCGCGTTGACCCGGATGTTCATGCCACCGACCTCGTGGGCCAGCTGCTGGGTGAGGCCGTTGACGCCGACCTTCGCGAGCCCGTAGAAGCCGGAGTAGAGGTAGGCAGCCGTGCTCGACTGGTTGACGATCGAGCCGCCGCCGCGCTTCTGCATCGACGCGAACACCGCACGCGTCATGATCAGCGCGCCGTCCATGTTGACGCTCATGAACTTGCGGTAGTAGTCCCAGTCGACCGTGATCAGCAGGTCGAACTCCATGGCGCCGTAGATCGCGGCGTTGTTGATGAGCCCGTCGATCCCGCCCCACTCGCCCTCGACGGCTGCCACCAGCGCAGAGGCCGATTCAGCCGATGAGACGTCACAGGTCACGAACATCGCGTGGCCGCCGTCGGCCTCGATCTGCTTGACGACCTGCGTGCCGGCGTCAGCGTTGATGTCGGCGACGACGACCTTGGCACCCTCAGCGGCCAGCGCCTTGGCGTATGCCTCGCCGATGCCCTGTGCCGCCCCGGTGACGACGACGACCTTGTCCGTGAAACGCATGCTTCTCCCTGTGGTTGTGGTCATGCCGGTTCGGCGATCGTCTTGGTCTCGAGGTACTCCTCGAAGCCTGCGACGCCCATCTCGCGTCCCAGACCCGACTGCTTGTAGCCACCGAACGGTGCGTCGGGGCTGAACCACACGCCGCCGTTGACGGCCATCGTGCCCGTACGAATCCGCCGCGCCACGGCCTTGGCGCGCTCCAGGTCACCGGACTCGATCGAGCCGGAGAGTCCGAAGTCGGAGTCGTTGGCGATGCGTACGGCGTCGTCGTCGCCGTCGTGCGGGATGACGACCAGGACGGGACCGAAGATCTCCTCCTGCGCCAGCCGCGAGTCGTTGTCGAGGTCGGCGACCACGGTCGGCTCGATCCAGTAGCCCGGCTGGTCGATGACCTTGCCGCCCGTCACGATGCGGCCGCCTTCCTCCTCGGCGATCTTGAAGTAGCTCTCGACGCGGTCGCGCTGGACCTGGGAGATGACGGGGCCGCAGATCGCACCCGGATCGTTCGGGTCCTTGGCGCCGATCGACTCCATCACGGATGCCGCGGTCGCCACGGCCTCGTCGTACTTCTCCCGCGGGACGATGAGCCGTGTCGTGAGGGCACAGCCCTGACCCGCATGGATTGTCGCGGCGAACGCCGTGGCACCGGCGGCGGCTGACACGTCGGCATCGTCGAGGACGATCGCTGCGGACTTGCCGCCGAGCTCGAGGAAAACCTTCTTGAGCGTTGGTGCGGCTGCGGCCATGATCGCCCGGCCCGTCGCAGTCGAGCCGGTGAACGACACCATGTCGATGCGCGGATCACTGGTGAGCTGCGAGGCAACGTCGTTCGACAGCGGCGTGACGACGTTGAAGACGCCCGCCGGGATGTCGGTGTGCTCGGCCACGATGCGCCCCAGCTCGCACGCCACCCACGGAGTGTCCGGCGCAGGCTTGAGGACCACGGTGCAGCCAGCGGCCAGTGCCGGGCCGATCTTGGCGAGGTTGATCTGCGTCGGCACGTTCCACGGCGTGATCGCCGCGACGACGCCAATCGGCTCGCGTACGACCGTGCGCCTCGACGTGATGCCCATCGGCGCTGCGACGCCCAGGTCGGACTCCCACTCGTACGACTCGAGCAGGTCCGTGACCCACTTGAGTCCCTCGACGGGGACGTCGAAGCCGGCCGCACCCATCATGAAGCCGGGCATGCCGACTTCTGCCGTCGTCAACGCTCGGAACTCGTCGGCGTGGTCGATCAGTGCCTGATGGAGCTGGCGGAGCCCGCGAAGACGCAGCTCCACGTTGGTCGACCAGTCGGTCTCGTCGAACGCCCGGCGCGCTGCGGCGATCGCCGAGTCGACGTCGGCCGCCGAGCTGTCGGGCGCATCGCCGATCCGTTCCCCGGTTGCCGGGTTGAGGATCGGGTAGGTCGCGCCGCTGGAGGCGGGGCCCAGCTTGCCGTCGACCAGCTGTTGAGCCGGTGCGGAGGTGAGAGTCATCAGATGGCTTCCTGTTCGATGAAGTCTCCGCGCTCGACCGGGGGCGGCCAGACGGACGAGGGGATGTCCTTGTAGTGGTAGTGCCCGGGTACGCCATGTCCCGCCACCGACATGCGCTTGAGGAGGGTCTCGGGTGCCTTGTTGGCCTTGAGGATCTCCATGAAGGTGTGAGCGGTCGACGGCATGTCGAACCAGTCGCGCTGCCAGGCGATCATGACCTCGCCATGTGCCTGTCGCTCAACACCGAACCATGAGCCGCCGAGGCCGAGGATCTCGAACTCCTGCCCGTCGTCGTCGAGGATGCCGGACTTCTGCTTCCAGAAGCCGACGATCATCGCCTTCTGCTCGTCGATGACGGACGCCTGGTAGTCGTAGCGCCAGCCGTCGAGGCCATCCATCTCGATGCCGATCGCCCAGTCGCGGATCTGGTCGCGGCCCACGGCCATGAAGTGCTCATCGGGTGAATACATCCAGCCGTACGTCGCGTCCTCGGCGTAGTGGTCGGCCAGCGTCCGCCAGTCACCGGAGCGCTCGGCCTCGCGGTTGGTCGCGAGCCAGGCGTCCCAGAACTCCTGGATCTCGGCGCGGGTCAGGTCAGGCATCGCCACTCTCTTTCATTGACGGGTCCTCTTCGATCGACAGGGCAAACGCGGGGCAGTACTTCACGGCCGTCGTCACGTCGGCGCGACGCGACTCGTCGGGTTGTTCGTCGAGGAGCACGACGACGTCGGCCTCCTCGTCGAAGCCGAAGACATCGGGAGCCTCGCCCTGGCACAGCTGGTGCCCCTGGCAGACGGTCGTGTCAGCGACGACCCTCATCGCACTCGCCGCTTGTACGTCACGCGACACGGCTGCTCGAGCTGGATCACCATCTTGGTGAAGTCGTCCTTGTAGCTGTCGACGGGCTGTGCCGGGGTGAACTCGAAGTCGCGCAGGATGACCGAGAAGATCGCCTTCATCTGCATCATCGCGAACGCGTTGCCGACGCAGCGGTGCTTGCCGGCACCGAACGGGATCCAGGTCCACTTGTTCTGCAGGTCTTCCTGGTTGGGGTCGATGTAACGGCTCGGGTCGAAGGACTCCGCGTTGGGGAAGTCCTCCTCGATCCGGTTGGAGACCCTCGGCGAGGCGGCGATCAGGGTGCCGGCCGGGATCGTGTGGCCGAGCAGCTCGAAGTCCTGCTGGACCAGGCGCATCAGGATGATCAGCGGCGGGTGCAGGCGCAGCGTCTCCTTGAGCGCCGACTCCAGGATCGGGATCTCGCGAAGTGCCTGGAACGACACCTCGGACCCGTCGGCGTACAGCTCGTCGAGCTCGGCGACGACCGACTCCATCACCTCGGGGTGACGCATCAGCTCGATCATGGCCCACGACGCCGTACCGCTGCTGGTGTGGTGCCCGGCGAACATCATCGAGATGAAGATGCCGGTGACCAGGTCGGCGGTGAACTGGTCGGTGCCGTCCTCGTTCTTGAGGCTGATCAGCACGTCGAGCAGGTCGCGGTCCTCGCGGGCGACCTTGCCCCGAAGGACTCTCTTGTCGATGATCTGCTGCACCAGGTCGACGAGCTTCAGCCGTGCGGCGTCGCGCATCTTGAAGTTGTCGATGTCGGCATAGGGATCGACGTACGCGATGGCGTCCGTCCCGTGCTCGAGCTCGTGATAGTGGTGCGCGAACGAGGCGTCGAGCTCCTCGCGGAACGGCTTGCCGATCAGGCACGAGCTCGTCGTGTAGATCGTGAGCTCGGCGAAGAAGTCGAGCAGGTCGATCTCGCCCTCATCACCCCAGTCGGCGACCATCCGGCGGATCTCGGCCTCGATGGTCTGCGCGTGGCCCCGCATCATGTCGCCGCGCAGCGCCTGGTTCTTGAGCATCTGCTGGCGCTCCTCGGGGCTGGCGTCGAACACCACGCCCTTGCCGAAGATCGGCGTCATGAACGGATAGGCCGCCGCCTGGTCGAGCACCTCTTCGGGCGCCCGGAAGAACTCCTCGTTGGCCTCGGCGCCGGTGACCATCACGACGTCCTTGTCGGCCAGCCGGAAGCGACCGACGTCGCCGCACTCCTCGCGCACGCGGGTGAACAGTCCGATCGGGTCGACGCGCATCTCCGGCAGGTGGCCCGTGCCGCGGATGATCTCGGGGACGGACGGATCTTGGTCATCCAGGCGCGTCGAGACCTCGGGCACGTCCGCCAGAAGGTCTGTGGTGGTCAGGGTCATTCGGCTGGCTCCTGGGTCTTCACGGGCGCTTCGGGATTGACTTCGATCAGGTTGAGGTGGACGCCTCGGGGCGCCGTCACCACGGTGGCGATCGCGTCGGCCTGTGCCTTGGCCTTGAGGAAGTGCGGGTGGCGGGCGAGACCGAACCGCACCCACTCGTTGAGCACGAACGCGGCCTCCTCGGGGTCCCAGTCCATGCCCATCTCGGACCACGTCGGGCCCGGCCGGACGATCGACGCGCGTACGCCGGTGCCTTCAAGCTCCATCTGCAGGGCTCCGACCATGCCCTCGAGCCCCCACTTGCCGGCGGAGTAGCCGGCCATGAAGGGCCGAGGGCGTACCGCGACGTCGGACGAGACGAAGACGATGTCGCCGCGCTGGCGCTGGATCATCGCGGGCACGAACGTCCGGATCAGGCGATGCGCGCCGACCAGGTTGAGGTCGAGCTCGCGGGTCAGTCGCTCGGAGCTGATCTCGGCCAGGTGCCCGGGCGCGACAGCACCGGCGTTGCTGACCACCACCTCGATGTCGCCGAGCTCGGCCGCGACCTTGGCGCCGAACTCCTCGACCGAGGTGTCATCCGTCATGTCGAGCGGGTGCGCGACAGCCTCACCGCCATCGCCCCGGATCTCGGCGGCGAGCTCCTCGCAGACCGCGAGCCGACGTGCGCCCAGGGCGACGGGGTGTCCTGCTGCGGCGAGAGCCTTGGCCGTCTCGGCGCCGATGCCCGACGAGGCACCCGTGACGACCGCGGCCCGGCGTTCGGGGTGGGCGTACTTCGGCATCAGGCGCTCGCCTCGGTGAACGTGACCGGCAGGTGGCGGAACCCGCGCACGCTGGTGGAGTGCACGCGTATGGCGCGATCGGCGTGCACGGCGAACGTCGACGTACGGCGCACCAGCTCGTCGAGGACCACCTTGGCCTCCAGCCGGGCGAGGTGGGCGCCGAGGCAGAAGTGACGGCCCGTGCCGAAGCTGAGGCTCTGGCCGAGCTCGTCCTTGGCTCGATGGATGTCGAAGACATCGGGATGGCTGAACACCTCTTCGTCACGGTTGGCCGAGCCGAGCAGCACGAGCAGCTTGGAGCCGGCTGGCACCTTCTGGCCGCTGAGCTCGACGTCGTCGTTGACGTAGCGGGCCAGCATCTGGCTGGAGGTGTCGTGGCGCAGCGTCTCCTCGATCCAGTCGGAGACGAGGTCCTCGGGTTCGGCGTAGACCTCCTTCTGCTGGTCCGGGTTGGCCGCAAGGTGGAACAGGGCATTGCCGAGCAGCTTGGTGGTGGTCTCGTTGCCCGCCACCACCATGAGGAAGAGGAACGCGTTGATCTCCTCGTCGGAGAGCCGGTCACCGTCGTTCTCGATCTGGGTGAGTGCCGAGGTCAGGTCGTCCGCGGGGGTCTTGCGACGCTCCTTGACCAGGGCCGAGAAGTACTCGATCAGCTCGAATGCAGCCGTCATGCCGTCAACGGGTACGTCACGCACGGCGTCCTCGCGGTGCACCGTCAGGTCGGCGAGGCGACGAGCCTCGTCACGATCAGCTTCGGGCACTCCGAGCAGCTCGGAGATGACGTCCATGGGCAGTCGTCCGGCAAAGTCGGTGATCCAGTCGACCTCGCCGTCCCTGGTGTTGGCCGCGAAGGTGCGATCGAGGTAGTGCTCCGTCAGGCGCTGGATCTGTGGCTCGAGCTCGCGCACCCTCCGCGGTGTGAAGGCGCCAGACACCAGCTTGCGCAGCCGCGTCTGCTCGTCACCGTCGAGCGCGAGGAAGGACATCACGCGGTGCGCATCCTCGGTCCAGGCGCTGGCATCCAAGGACACCCCCATGCGGTTGGAGAACGTCCGGTCGTCACGCAGGACCTCGCGTACGTCGGCGTGGCTGGCCACGACCCACAGGTCGTCGGCCGGCGCGTGGAAGACCGGCGACTCCGCACGGAGCCGGGCATAGAGCGGATAGGGGTCCTCATGGAACGCGTAGTCGTACGGATCGAACAGCAACGGCGACTCAGTCACACTCATTGATTCGCTTGCAAGCTCGCTCATAGGTTCCCCCGCATGATCACGGCGACGGCCGAATCGAGCCGATCAGCCATCTCGTCGTACGTCATCACGCCCATCCCGGCTTGAAGGAGGGCGCCAGAGAGCGTCAGCACGAGGACTTCCAGCACAAGCGGGTCGACGGGACCGTCCTCGCCGGGCTCGCGCAGAGCTGCTTCGAAGCGAGTCACGAACTCCGCGCCGATCTTGAGCCGAAGTCTGGCCACATCGGGGTCGCTGCCCAGCAGTGCTGGGGTGACCGCCGCGGCGAGCTCGGGCTCGACGACGAGTCTGTTCACGACCCCCCGAGCAGCGTTCTGAACCCGCTCGGTCACGTCGCTCCCCACGACCTCGGCGTCAGGATCGTCGGCGATGTGGCGCAAGAAGAGCTCGGCGAAGAGGTGATGCTTCGATGCCAGGTAGGTGTAGGCCGTCGCCGGCGAGACACCCGCGCGCAGGGCGACCGTACGGATCGTCAGCGCTTCGTGGCCGACCTCGCGGAGCTCCTCCTGGCCGGCGATCAGCAACTTCTCGACGGTGCCGAGCTGGCGGGCGTTGAGACCTCGCCGGAGGGACTGACTGGTCAACTGACTAGACATGTGTCCAGCCTAGCCGCAATGCGGCCGCATCAGCAAGGGTGGCTTCACCTGTGGACAGACCCATCTGATTGTCAGAGCCGTCGCCCAGCCTGAGATTTCGTCCCCGATGAATCGAGAACTCATGTGCTGGAAGTGCGACAACCCCAATGCAACCGACGCGGACTACCTGGAGCTGATCCGCGAGAAGATCTCCACCTACGGGTGGTTCATTCAGTACGTGGAGAGGGACCGCCGGCGCCCGTCCTTTGCCTACACAGTCGGCCTCACTCCGATGGGGCACCCGGAGCTCCTCGTCACTGGGCTGACGCCCAGGAGAGCTGGGAATCTGCTCAACCCGATCGCTCACGGACTCATGTCTCACGATGACCCCGCGTATGTCGCTGGAGAGCGGCACACGTGGCCTGACCGCCTCACCGTCGAAGTCGTCGACGTCGCCGAGCCGACCGTGCACCTGGTCATGGCGAATGCGATCTACGGGCCGCTCTTGCGAGCCGTCCAACTCGTCTATGCCGACGACCGCGGTAGATGGCCGTGGCAGGTCGGCTTCCGCGGCACTCAACCGGTCCTTGGCCGCCGCGCAGACTTCCGAGCAACCACGTAGCCCAAGTCGACAACCGACTTCCTCGCGTTCGCCGTGACCACTTATCTGGAACTAGATGCGTCTACGCAGCTGGCAAGCCCGCTTGTGTTCACCCGCAACTCGCGGTTGCGTGCCGGTGGGCCGCCGGACTTGGGGGTCAGGCGGCTCGGCGGTAGATGTTTCTTCGTCGTCGGATCGGTCGACGGTGGCGGTTGGTGAACTCGAATCCGTCGACGGCGTTGCCCGTGATGTTGAGTAGTCCTCGGTGGAGCAGGTGGTGGCACCGAACGCAGAGTCCAACTAGTAGGTCGAGGTCGGTTCGGCCGCCCATCGACCAGAAGATGACGTGGTGGATTTCCAGGTGGGTGTGGTTGCAGCCTGGTGTGGCGCACACACCGCGTTGGCGGGCGATGACTGACCGGCGTTGCAGGAGGGTGGGTTGGTACGTGCTGGTGCCGGCGTTCAGGATCTGTGCCTGACGTTGACCGCCACCTTGTTTCATCAGGAACGCGGTGAAGTCAGACACGCACAGGAAGTACATGAGCAGATTCGGGCCGATCGCACCGTGACCGGCGAGGGTGGCTGGTTCAACAGTCGCGGGCATGGGGTCGGGGATCAGATACGGCTGCTCGGTTTTGGCCTGCACATGGTCGGCAGCTGCTTGCAAGGTGTCGGCGTCCACGAACACTGACATGTGGGGTCGTACACCTTTGTCGGACGGCAGGCCGTTGGCGAGCACGTCAGTGAGCAGGTCGTCGAGTCCTTGGACCCGGCGTTGTGAACCGGTGCGGACATCGTCCTTGTCGCGGGGTGCTGAGACCGAGTCGAGGACCTTCTTGAGTTTTGCACCGGTGACGGTGTTGAGGAAACCCGACACATGCCAACCGTCGGGGACGGCATCAACACAGAAGTCCTCTTTGTCCATGCCGCGTTCCCACGCAGCATCAAGGTCCTCAGGATGGATCTTGTCTTTGAGGTGCTTGACGGCTTCGAACAACTCACCGGGTTCGTGATCGCGGGCGACTTCGACGAAGACGTCCTCGAATTGGCGCATTGGCTCCAAACCGACATGCGCCAACCCGTAGACAAACACCCGCACATGAGCGGAACTGACCTGCCCCGTCAACGCGGCTTCGGCCAGCAACGGCAGGTCGCGTAGTGCGGCAACGTTCTTGACCAGGGTGGTGGCTTGTCCGGCGTTCATCCGCAACTGGGTGCGCACCCACGCATTCAGAGTCGACGCACCGTCGAGCTCGAAGTCTTTCGACGACTCCAGCTCCGCCAACAGCACAGCCTTTGTCGCGTCCAGAGAGTCCTGTGCCGCCTGCACTGCTTGCAATTTCGCCCGCACATCACCGGAACGCAGCGTCTGCGCGGCAATACGCATCGCGTCGATTGTCGGCTGCGGATCCATATCAAAACGCTACCCGAACAAGTGTTCGACGGCCAGTGGAAAACCCTGTGAATTCAGGAAAAATCGAAGATTCTTGTCCACAAAGTCAGCCGCCATTGCAGGCTGTCCACAGACCGAACCCGCGCCCTTGTATTTGCGCTCTTGAACTCCACAACAGCGCCACACCCGCCAGTGACGGCTGAGTCGCGCCGGTCACCAACCCGCTGGGAGGTTGGTGAAGTCGGGGGCACGGCCTTCGGCGAATGCGGTGAGCGCTTCGGTGTTGGCCGGTCCTCCCATGAGGTCGGCGAAGCACTGGTTCTCGCGCCGACGCGCATCGGCAATGCCCTCGCGCAGAGGCTCGATCATCGTCCGCTTGATGGCACGCAAGCTCGAGATCGGCAGGGCGGCAAGACGTACGGCGTGGTCCCGCGCTTCCGCCATCAGCAACTCCGGCTCACACGTACGCCAGATCAGACCCATCTCCAATGCCTCGGGAGCCGTGATCCACTCCGACGACATGAGGATC
Organism: Aeromicrobium panaciterrae; assembly: GCF_039537165.1. GTDB lineage: Bacteria > Actinomycetota > Actinomycetes > Propionibacteriales > Nocardioidaceae > Aeromicrobium > Aeromicrobium panaciterrae. Next base: position 343,672 of record NZ_BAAAZZ010000002.1, read on the forward strand.
CAGGCCGCGTTCTGCCGACCGACGAGGTGCGGCAAGAGGTAGCTCGACGCCGCCTCGGGGGCGACTGCGAGACTGGCGAACGGGCACTTGAGCCTGGCCTCGGTCGACATGAAGGCCAGGTCGGCGAATCCGATGATCGTCAGGCCGATGCCCAGGCCGAGCCCGTTGATCGCGAGGATCAACGGCTTGTCGAGCTCTTCGAGCGCGTCGACCAGCCCGGTGAAACCGTGCGTGCCGGGGACGAAGCCGGGATCGCTGACGCGAGCCGCCATCTCGGCCAGATCCGTGCCGGCGCTGAACGCCCGACCCGAGCCGGTCAGCAGCACGACCGCCACGGCGTCATCTGCAGCCGCAGCACGTAACGCCTCGGTCAGCTCGTCGTACAAGGCTTCGTTGAACGCGTTGAGCGCGTCGGGGCGATTGAGCGTCAGCGTGCGTACGCGGTCGCGGTCCTCGGCCTGCAGGATCGTCATGACTGCTCCCCCACCGCGATGGCGTGCGCCCAGCGATAGTCGGCCTTGCCGGACGGCGATCGCTGGATCTGCGGTACGTAGACCCACGCCTTCGGGATCTTGTAGCGCGCAACACGCTCCCCTGCGTGCTCGGCGAGCTCGGCGTCGGAGATCACGGCACCTTCCTCGAGCTGGATCACCGCCACGACCTCCTTGCCCCACCGCTGGTGAGGGCGGCCGACGACCAGGACGTCGCGCACGGATGGATGGCTCGTGATGGCCGACTCGACCTCCTCCGCGAACACCTTTTCGCCGCCGGTATTGATCGTCGCCGACTCACGACCCAGCACCTCGACGTCACCGTTCTCGAGCAGTCGTGCGCGATCGCCCGGCACGGCGTACCGCGTGCCGTTGATCGTCGGGAACGTCTTGGCGGTCTTCTCGGCGTCTCCGAGGTAGCCCAACGGCACCCACCCGGACTGTCCGAGCCAGCCGATCCCGTCGTGGCCGGGCTCGAGCAGGGCCGTCATGTCCTCGTTCACCACGACAGCTCCGGGGCCGGTGCTGAACTTGCCCGTGGAGACATTGCCCTTGGCCGACAGGTGGCTCGCCTGGGCGCCCGTCTCGGATGCACCCATCGAGTCGTTGATGAAGATGTTGGGCAGCTCTTCGAGCAGCTGCTCCTTGAGCTCGGGAGTCAGGGCCGCACTGCCGTTGCCGACGATCACCAGCGACGAGAGGTCGTAGCGCCCGGTCTTGATCTCGTCGAGCAGGGGGCGCACGACCGCGTCTCCGACGACCGTGATGGTTGCCGCGCCCTCACGGTCGATCGTCCGCAGGATGTCGGCGGCGTCCATGTGGGTGTTCTCGTCGGGGATCACGATCTTCGTGCCGCCGGCCATCATGATGAACGACGACCACTGTGCGGCGCCGTGCATGAACGGCGGGACCATCACCATCGTGCCGTCCGAGGCCGCGCCGGCAACGGCTCGCTCGACGAACTCGTCGTACGTCGAGATCGCGTCCCACACACCCGGCACCTGGCCCCCCATCGCCGACATGAAGATGTCGTGCTGACGCCACAGGACGCCCTTGGGCATTCCGGTCGTGCCACCGGTGTAGAGGATGAACAGATCGTCCGGCGAGTGACCGACATCCGGCAGCTCGTCGGGCACGGATGCCAGTGCCGCTTCGTAGTCGACGGCGCCCGGAAGCAGCTCGTTGCCCGATCCGTCGTCGACCTGGAGCAGCACCTCCAGGTCGGGCAGCGCGTCGCGAACCGCGGCGAGCTTGGGGGCGAACGCGCCGTGATAGATCACCGCCCTGGCGTCGGCGTTGCCGAACAGGTAGCGCAGCTCCTCACCGGTGTACCGGTAGTTGACGTTGATCGAGGCGCACCGGCTCTTGAAGCAGCCCAGCATCCCCTCGAGATACTCCGTGCCGTTGTGGAGGTAGAGCGCGACGTGGTCCTGGCCCGACTCGTGGTTGGCGAGGTCGGCCCGCTCGGTGTGCGCTCCGAGTCCTGCCCGGTGGAGGTACGTCGCGAGCCGGCGGCTCCGTTCGCCCAGCTCGCGGTAGGTCAGGCGGCGATCACGCCAGACGAGGACCTCCTTGTCCGCAAGCGACTCCGCGAGCAGCTCGTGCGCGAGGCCGATGTTGAACTCGGTGGCTGTGGTCATCTGAGCGCTCCCGTCGAAAACCGGACAAGTGTCCAGCCAAGTGTTCCGAGATACTAGAACACGTTCTACAGTGAGTCCATGCGCAACGGAATCGTGCTCTTCACCTCAGACCGCGGCATCAGGCCGGCCGACCTCGCCAAGGCCGCCGAGGAGCGCGGCTTCGACACGATCTACGTGCCCGAGCACACCCACATCCCGGTGAAGCGCGAGGCGCTGCACCCGACGGGCGGCGAGGAGCTCCCGGACGACCGCTACATGCGCACGCTCGATCCCTGGACGACGCTCGCGACCTGCGCCGCCATGACCACCACGATCGGCCTGTCGACCGCGGTCGCGCTCCCCGTCGAGTCCGACCCGATCACCCTCGCCAAGACGCTGGCAACCCTCGACTTCCTGTCGGACGGCCGCCTCACGATCGGCGCCGGCTTCGGCTGGAACACCGACGAGCTGACGGACCACCACGTACCCGCCACCAAGCGGCGCACCGTGCTCAAGGAGTACCTCGAGGCCATGCGGGCGCTGTGGACCGAGGAGGAGGCCTCGTACGACGGCGAGTTCGTCTCGTTCGGCAAGAGCTGGGCCTACCCCAAGCCACCGCAGGGCCGCATCCCGGTGATCATCGGCGCCGGAGGTGGCCCCAAGACGATGAAGTGGATCGCCCAGAACGCCGACGGCTGGATGACCACGCCGATCGAGACCGACACCGCCGCGAAGGCCGACCTGCTCCGCAAGGAGTGGTCAGACGCCGGCCGTGAGGGCGAGCCCGACGTCCGCATCCTGGTCGCCAAGAAGCCCGAGCCCCAGGACTTCGCCGACTGGATGGCTGCCGGCGCGACCGAGCTGATCTGGGGCGTGCCCGACTCTGACGAGGACAAGGTGCTGGCCTACCTCGACAAGCTGTCGTCGCGCATGGGCCTGACGGCGTGACCGAGCGCCAGCGAGAGCACGACGGCACGGCGCTGCCGACCAGCCGCTACGCCGCCCTGACGCGTGGGCAGCTCGCGATCCTGGTCCCCGAGCTCCTGCTGGCCGGCCACCTGATCGACCGCTCCGGCATGGCGTGGTGCATCAGCGCCTTCGGCCGCGACGAGATGCTGCAGATCGCGATCGAGGAGTGGGCCGGCGCGAGTCCGATCTACACCCGTCGCATGCAGCGGGCACTGGGATTCGCGCCCGCCGTCGAGGGACAGGGCGACGTGGTCACGATCTTCAAGGGCATCCAGCTCGAGATCGGCGCACCCCCACAGTTCCTCGACTTCCGTTACACCGTCCACGACCCCCATCACGGCGAGTTCCACCTCGACCACTGCGGTGCGCTGATGGACGTCGAGCCGATGGGCGAGGAGTACGTCCAGGGCATGTGCCACGACATCGAGGACCCCACGTTCGACGCCACGGCGGTCGCCTCGAACCCGAAGGCCCAGGTACGCCCGATCCATCGGCCGCCTCGCGTGCCGGCAGGCCGTACGCCGGCGTGCGCATGGACCGTCATCATCGACGACTCCCACCCCGCGGCCGAGCCGATCCCGGCTGTCGCGGTCAACTCCGCGTCGCGGGCCGCGAAGGTCGAGCTGGCACCGATCGACCAGTCCGACCAGGGCGTCGGCGACTACTCCGGACCTCTGCTGTCCGACCTCGACTTCGCCGCGTTCTCACGATCGGCCCTGATCCGTATCGCCGACGAGGTGTGCCTGCAGATGGCCCTCCTGGACAACAGCTTCGTCCTCGCCCTCGAGGCACGTGCCGCGACGCCCGAGCAGGCCCTCGACATCCGCCGCAAGCAGACCACCGGCTCGGCGGCGATGTCGGCCTACCGGATCGCCCGGGCGCTCGACGTGCCGAAGGACGAGCAGGGCGCGCTCCAGCTGCTCGCCCTGCACCCGATGCTCAACCCGAGTGCCTACGTGACGGCAGAGCTCGACGACACGCTCGTCGTACGGCCGTCACCGGCGCACGACGACGACGCATGGATCTCGCTCTGCGGGCCCGGCTGGTACGAACCGCTGCAGGCCGTCGTACGCGTGCTCGACCCGCATCTCGACGTCGAGGTCGAACCCCTCGCCGACGACGAGTGGGTGCTGACCGTCGTACGACGTGACGAGCCGGCTCCCGAGGCGCAAGAGCTGGTCATTGCCAAGTTCAGCACCGGCACCGACTTCGCGTTCGAGGGCCGCCGGGCCATCCCCATCACCCCGGTCCAGGAGTTCTGACGTGACCAGCCTTTCATCGATGTCGTTCTCCGAGTCACCGCTGTCGACCGCCGCGGTCGAGGCAGCGGAGGCGTTGTACGGCGAACTGACCCACGACATCCGCGGCGTCCTCGATGTCGCGATCCGCACCCGCGTCGAGGAGTCCCGTGTCGCCCAGGCGCGCCAGCTGATCCAGCAGGCGACGCAGATCCTGGCCGAGGACGCTCCCCCGGAGCCCGCCGGGATCCACTACAACGCGGACGGGCGCTCCTGGAACTGGGGCAATGCGGTCGTCGGAGTGCGCAACGCCATCGCGCCGCCCGTCGTCCTGTCATGGAGCGACGACGACCTGGTCAGCTCCGACGTCGACCTCGGTGTCGCGTACGAAGGTCCTCCCGGCTGCGTCCACGGCGGTGTCTCCTCGCTCCTGCTGGACCACCTGATGGGCGAGACCGCGAGCAATCGGCACACCCAGCTGATCGTCACCGGCACGCTCACCCTGCGCTACGTGCACCCGCTGCCACTCGGCCGCGTGCACATGGAGGGACGGATCACCGCCATGTCGGGTCGCAAGGTCACCGTGGCGGCGCACATCCGACCTGCCGACAGCGACGTCCCCGCCGTCGAGGCGAACGGACTGTTCATCATCCCGCGCTGGGCCGACGCCGAGTCCGTCACGGGCTCTCTGGACTGATCGCCACCAGGCATTGGTTCTGGGCACCCAGATGATTTGGCCGAAACCATTGACCCGTGTCTGAACGGGTGTCAGGATGCCAGTCACGCGTGACCCAGGTCACGTTCCGGCTTGAGGGAGTCGGAGACCGGTTCGAGGGGACCGGAGGGAGCCCGATTGCCAGACGGCAGTCGGTGAAACATGAGGGAGACCATGAAACTCACGACACGCTATGGCCGTATGGCCGTGCTCACGATCGGAGTCAGCGTCGCGCTGACGCTCGCTGGCTGTGGGGGCAGCTCGGATGCAGGCGACTCGGGTACCGCAGATGTGGACCTCGGCACCGTCAACAAGGCCACCGGCGCGCCTGTCAAGGTGGGCTTCATCGGTGACGCCGAAGCCGGATCCGGCGCGCTCGGCAACGCCATCGCCGCCGCTGAGGCGTCGACCGAGTACGCCAACGAGTACCTCGGCGGACTCGGCGGCAACAAGATCGAGCTCGTCACCTGCTCCACCGAGGCGACCCCGGCCACCGCCACGGCGTGCGCCGTCAAGCTCGCCAAGGCGGGGGTCGTCGCCGTCACGACCGGTGTCACCGGGCAGGACCACGCGATCTTCGAGGCGCTCAAGGGCACCGGGGTCCCGTTCATCGTCTCCCTGACGGCTGACGCAGAGATCATGGGAAGCCCGACCGGCTTCGTGTTCCAGAACCCGCTCGCCATCGCCACCGCCAGCGCAGCACTGATCAAGAAGAACGGCGCCAAGACGGGCGGCTTCATCGTCGTCGACGCACCTGCTGCCACCGGCCCGGTGGAAGCGCTGACCAAGCCCCTCTTCAAGGCACAGGGACTCGGCTTCGAGATGGTCCCGCTGTCGCTGCAGGTCGCCGACCCGACGTCTGCGATCCAGCAGTCGATCAACAACGGCTCGGATGCCTTCACGATCCTGGGCGACAACGCCTTCGTCACCCGGGCCATCAAGTCGCTCAACCAGCTGGGATTCACGGGCCCGATGATCACGAACATCTCGGCGTTCCAGAAGGACCAGATCGACAGCCTCCCCAACGGGCTCAAGGGCGTGACCACGATGTCGTCGATCACCCGCATCCCCGAGCGTGAGGGCCTGTCGGAGTTCGCCACGATCATGAAGAAGTTCGGCAAGGACATCGACACCGGCGCCGACAGCGGGCAGGTGGCGTACCAGACGTTCCTCGGCTTCGTGGAGTCCGTGAACCTCACGCCCGGCGCAGGCACGTCCGCCAAGGACGTGATCGCGGCGATGAAGCACATGCCGAAGGCCGTTCCGATGCGTCTCGCGCCGGGTCTGACCCTGAACTGTGACGGCAAGGCCGTCGCGGTCCTGCAGGGAGTGTGCAACGCGCGCACCATCGCCGCGACGCTCAACGCCAAGGGCTTCGCCACCACGGAGGCCTTGCTCTGATGCGGCGGGCGGGTCGGACCTCGGTCCGGCCCGCCCAAGCTCTGGAGGGAGTCTCATGGACCAGCACATCGTCTTCTTGTTGTTCGGCCTGGCCAACGGCGCGATCTATGCCGCCCTGGCCATGACCCTGGTGGTGACCTACCGCTCCAGCGGGGTCATCAACTTCAGCTCCGGAACCCTGGCACTGCTCGGCGCCTACACGTACGCGTTCCTGCGTCGCGGAGAGCTCCTGGTGCCGATTCCCGGCCTGCCCAAGACCGTGGACATCGGCACCGAGCTCGGCTTCCTGCCTGCCGCTGCGATCTCGGTCGCGATCTGTGCCGTGACCGGGTTGCTGATCCATCTGCTCGTGTTCCGGCCGCTGCGAGCCGTGCCGCCCGTCGGCAAGGCCGTGGCGTCGATCGGCGTCATGCTCGTCCTGTCCGGCCTCTTCACGATCCGCATCGGCGTCGACGGCGTACAGACCATGCCGATCCTCCCGGTCGACAGCTGGAAGATCGGCGGCGTCAACGTCACCAGCGACCGGGTCTGGTTCGCGCTCATCATCCTCGCGATAGCGGCCGCACTGGCAGCCGCCTACACGTTCACCCGCTTCGGACTGCTCACCCGTGCAGCCGCCAACAGCGAGAAGGGTGCATACGTCAGCGGCATCAAGCCTGACCGCATCGCGGCGGCCAACTGGATGATCTCGGGCGCCGTCGCGGCGATCGCCGGCATCCTCATCGCGCCGATCCTGCCGCTGACACCCAACTCGTTCACGTTGCTGATCGTGCCGGCGCTGGCTGCCGCGGTCGTCGCCGGGTTCGACCGCATCCTGCCGGCAGTCGTCGCCGGCATCGCCATCGGCATGATCCAGTCCGACCTGACCTACCTCGCAGGCACCTGGACGTGGCTGCCCACCTCGGGGCGCAGCGAGCTCGTCGTGCTGCTGCTCATCTTGTTCGTGCTGGTCGCTCGCGCGAAGCCGCTTCCCAGCCGCGGCCTCAACCTGCGACCGTCCCTCGGTCGCGCTCCGCGACCGCAGTCGATCGCCCTGCCCACCCTCATCAGCTCCGCCGCCGGCGTCGCTGCGGTGTTCGTGTTCAGCGGCGACTGGCTGGTCGCGTTGATCACCAGCCTGATCTTCGCGATCATCGCGCTCTCGCTCGTGGTGGTCACCGGCTACGCCGGCCAGGTCTCGTTCGCGCAGCTGACCCTGGCGGGGGTCGCCGGGTTCTCGCTGGCGACACTCACCGACAGCTGGGGAGTGCCGTTCCCGCTCGCACCGCTCGCAGCCGCGCTCATCGCGTCGGTGGTCGGCGTGGTCGTCGGCCTGCCGGCACTTCGCGTACGCGGCCTGCCCGTCGCAATCGTCACCCTCGCCACGGCTGTGGCCCTCGAGGCGTTCTGGTTCGCCAACTCCGACTACGTCGGCAGCTCGGGCAAGGACGTCGTCGGACCTGAGCTCTTCGGACTCGACCTGAGGTCGCGTGTCGGCCTCGACTACCCACGCGTCCAGTTCGCGCTGCTGGTGCTGACGATCCTCGTGCTGGTCGGCGTGGGCGTCGCCAAGCTGCGCATGTCGCGGCTCGGCTCGCAGATGCTGGCGGTGCGCGCCAACGAACGCTCGGCGGCGGGTGCTGGTGTGGCCGTCGTCCGAGTCAAGCTCATCGCGTTCGCGATCGGCTCGTTCATCGCCGGCCTCGGTGGATCGATGCTGGCGTACTTCCAGGGCAATGTGACCTTCGTCAGCTTCTCGACGTTCATCGGGCTGACCCTGTTCGCCACGGCCTACCTCGCGGGCATCACGAGCATCTCCGGCGGTGTCGCGGCGGGCCTGATCGGCGTGGGCGGAATGGTCCCGCTCGTGCTCAACGAGGTCGGCGGGCTCGGCGGCGAGTGGTTCGCCGTCATCGCCGGTCTCGGCCTGATCCTCACCCTGATCGGCAATCCCGAGGGCGTCGTCGGTCCCATCCACGAACGACTCCAGAAACGGCGCCGCGACAAGGCACCTGTCGTCGCTGCGCCCGCGCCTCTCGACGGCGATGGGGGTCCCCCCGACAACAAGGGCGTAGCCGTTGGGGGACTGACCGCGCGCGAACCTGTGGTCGGCGGCGACGTCGTCCTCGAGGCGCGCGATCTCGTTGTCCGTTACGGCGGAGTCGTCGCGGTCGACGGTGTCGACCTCGACGTACGGGCCGGCACCATCGTCGGGCTGATCGGCCCCAACGGCGCCGGCAAGACGACCCTGTTGGACGCGCTGTCCGGCTTCGCCCCGAGCACCGGCTCAGTCCGCCTCGACGGGAACGACCTCACGGGCCGGGCCCCACACCAACGAGTCCGCCATGCCCTGGGACGCACCTTCCAGCACGCCGAGCTGTACGAGGACCTCTCCGTCACGGAGAACGTTGTCGTCGGCGCCGCCGCAGCCGTGGGTCGCTCACCGCGTACCGTCACAGAGACCTTGGAGCTGCTGGGTCTCGCCGACGTCGCCGACCTGCCCGTCGCGGAGCTGTCTCAGGGACGACGCCAGGTCGTCTCGGTGGCGCGCGCCCTGATCGGCAACCCGCGGGTGCTCCTGCTCGACGAGCCCGCCGGCGGCCTCGACAGCCGGGAGAGCCAATGGCTGGGTGAGCGACTTCGTGACATCCGCGACAGCGGCGTGACGATCCTGCTGATCGACCACGACATGCACCTGGTCCTCAACCTGTGCGACGACATCTATGTGCTCAACTTCGGCGAGGTCATCGCGCACGGCACACCGTCTGCGATCCGCGCCGACTCCCGTGTCGCCGAGGCCTACCTCGGTTCAGCCCACGCCGAGCAGGAGGTCGTCTCATGACGGTCACGGAAGATCGCACGATTTCGGTCCAGGGCCCCGCCGACGACATGTTCGTCTGCTCCGGTCTCGGGGCCGGCTACGGAAGCATCGAGGTCGTCCGCCGGTTCGACCTCACCGCGGCCGGCGGATCCGTCGTCGCAATACTCGGCCCGAACGGCGCCGGCAAGACGACGCTGCTCAACACGCTGGCTGGACTCCTGCCCGCGCTCCACGGCAGCGTGAGCGTCGCGGGTCAGACCGTGAAGAACGGACGCCCTGCCGACGCCTCCGATGCCGGCATCGTCCTCGTACCCGATGACCGTGCATTGTTCACCGCGCTGACGGTCGAGGACAACCTGCTCGCCGCCCGCGGACGTCACGGCACGACGGTGGACAGCGCGTTCGACCGGTTCCCGGCGCTGGCCACCCGGCGCAAGCTCACGGCAGGCAACCTCTCGGGCGGTGAACAGCAGATGCTCGCGGTGGCACGCGCTCTCATGCAGGAACCGCGCGTGCTGCTCCTGGACGAGATGACGATGGGCCTCGCGCCGATCATCGTCGAGGAGCTCATGCCGACGGTCCGACGGGTCGCCGAGGACACCGGCGCCGTCGTCGTCCTGGTCGAGCAGCACGTACACCTGGCGCTCGAGGTGGCTGACCGGGCCCTCGTGCTGGTGCACGGCGAGGTCGTCCTCGACCGCACGGCAGCCGAGCTCGCGGCAGACCCGACACTTCTCGAGTCGGCCTATCTGGGCGGTTCCGTCGCATGAGGGGCCCAGACCTCGGATGAATCGTCCCGTCTCGGTTCCACGTCGCGGCCTGAACGACAAGCAGGCTGCCACCGTCGAGCGCCTGTATGCCGAGGCCATGACCCTGCTCAAGGAGGTCGGGCACGAGGACCTCGCGATGCGTGCCGTCGGCCAACGCGCCGGGGTCTCCCCCGCCACGGTCTACACCTACTTCTCGTCCAAGGATCACCTCTTCGCCGAGCTCTTCTGGCGGGTCATTGAGCAGCAGGGTGAGATCGAGCTGACGGCACCGACCCCGATGAGCCGCCTGCAGGAGCTCGTACGCCACCTGGCCGACGTCGTCGCCAGCGTTCCCGAGCTCACGTCCGCCGTGCACAAGGCCCTGCTCGCAGGGGATCCCGAGGTGCACCGCGTACGCGCCGACATCGGCATGTGGTGCACCGTGCAGTTCCGCCAAGCCGTCGGACCCGAGGCTCGCCTGCCACCACAGATCGTCATGACGCTGTCGTTCGCACTCACGGGCGCGCTGCTGCAGTCGGGCATGGGCGCATTCGGCTACGACGAGCTCGGCGACCACCTCGTCGACGCCGTCGCGGTCATCATGCGCGAGGTCGCGTAGTCAGGTCTGGTTGAGGGCGACGGCGCTCTTGACGAGGTCTCCGAATGCGGCCTCGTCGAGCTCGTCCGTCTCGGCGATGTCGATGGCCCGTCGCGTACCCGCATCCATGCTGGCGTTGAACAGGCCTGCCGGGTCAGGCAGCGACGCACCCTGGGCGAACGTCACCTTGACCTTGTCCTTGTAGGTCTCGACGGTGCACACGAGTCCAGACAGCGAGAACGTCGGCACGCCGTCGGGGTTGGAGGCCTTGACCCACTTGACCTCCTCCGTGATGCCCGGGGCCGCCTGGTGGATCAGGTGTCGCAGGGATTCGACGGTCGTGCTGCGCCAGTCACTCATGGCTCGAGCCTAGGCCTAGCCTCCGAGAGCTGCGAGCATCTTCTTGCCGATGTCGCTCAGGGTGCCGTGCGCATCGGCGACGCGGCACCAGTCTCGGGTCATGTCGGCGAACTTCTGCGGGTTGTAGATGTCTTCCTCGCGGACGAGGTTACCCTCGTCGTCAAATGTCAGGATCGTGATGTTGGAGGCCTCGTGGACCGAGCCGTCGCCCGGGTCACGCATGATGTTGCGGATGTCGCAGATGACGCGGTTGGTCGGCACGTCGAGCACCGACCAGGCCGGCGGGAAGCCGGTCATCTCGCTGCCCGGGAACGTCGTCATCGTCTTGATGATCCACGGCCGGATCTCCTCGCGGCCCGAGAACTCGCCATATGCGTGCTCGCTGTAGGTCGCGTCCTCGGTGAACATGTCGGCGAATGCCGACCAGTCCTTGGTCTCGCAGATCTCCTCGACCTTGGCGAGGTAGCGGTCGAACGCAGACTGCAACGTGTTCTCATTCACGTCGACAGCCAACCACATCCGACGCTCAGTGCGCTTCCTCGGTGGAGCGCGAGCTGGTGAGCGAGAGCGAGCCGAACGCGGCGATCGCACCGACCAGCACGGCGAGCACGGCGTACGTGATGCGCTCTCCGTGGAAGAAGGACTGCACGAGCTCGTTGCTCCACGTGCCGGGAGGCAGCTGCGTCGTGACGAGCGCGGCGATCATGGTGCCGACGACCGCGGTCCCGACGCTCGAGCCGACCTCCTGCGCCGTGTCGTTGAGCGCCGTGCCGATCGACGTACGGTTGGCGGGCATCGCATCGACGAGGGCGACCGCGCAGATCGTCATGACCGTGCGGAGGCCGACCGTCATCATCACCATCGACACCGCAATGGCGGCGTAGCCGTGCTCGACGCCCCACGACATGCCCGCAAGGGCGCCGGCAAGGAGCACCGCGCCGACCAGGCAGGCGATCCGGTGGCCGAACCGCTTGGCAAGCCACTCCGACACCGGCGTCGCGGCAATCATCGTGACGATCATCGGGAGGTTGGCGAGGCCGGCACGCACCGGGCTCCAGCCGTACGCGTACTGGAAGTGCAGGATCAGGCCGAACATCACGCTGGCCATTGCGATCGCCGTGCCCAGCTGGGCGATGGTGGCGCCGCGGACCGTACCGTTGGAGAACAACCCGAGGTCCAGCATGGGCGAGTCCGTACGACGCTCGTGCCGGACGAACGCCACGCCCGCTGCGAGTGCGCCGAAGATCGACGCGAGCGTGATCACGGAGAGCCAGCCGTGCTCGACTCCACTGGTCAGCGAGAAGCACGCGAGACCGATCGCGACGATGCTCAGCACGGCACCCGGCACGTCCAGCGTGTCGTCGGTGAGGTCCTCGGGACGATCGGCCGGTACGCCCTTGCGTACTCCGAACCACGCGATCAGCGCGATCGGGGCGTTGACCACCAGCAGCCACTCCCAGCGCACGTGCGCCAGGGCGGTGCCGCCGAGGACCGGTCCGAGGATGAAGCCCGACATGCCGACGATGATCATCAGCGTCATGGCCCGCATCCGGAGGGCCTGCTCGTCGAACAGCCGGAAGACGAGGGAGTTGGTGATCGGCGCCATCATGGCTGCGGCGATGCCGAGCGCGGCGCGCAGGGCGATGAGCTCGCCGGCACTGGTGACTGCGACGACGCAGAGGCTGATCAGGCCGAACACGGCGAGGCCGACCAGCAGGACGCGTCGGCGTCCCAGCCGGTCGGCCATCGAGCCGGCGGTGAGCAGCAGCCCACCGAATGTGAGGGAGTACGCACCCGTGACCCACTGAAGGGCGGTCGTGCCGCTGCCCAGGTCACGGCCGATGGTCGGCAGCGCGATCGTCAGCAGGGTGTTGTCGACCATCTCGACGAAGAACGCAAGGCAGAGGGCGGCAAGCGGGATCCACGCGGCGCGAAGCGACGTGTAGGTGCGGGGCTGGGAGACTGTGGCGGTACTGGTCATGGATCCACAGTGATCCCCGCGCCTTGCAGGCCGCTGTCATCGCGCTGCCACGCCTGACAACCGCTGACAGGTCAGTGCCGGTGCTCGCCGGCGTGGCGCCACACGAGCGCCAGCATGAACACCACCATCAGCACGTGGCCGATGACCATCAGCGCCATCTCGTCGAGCACACCGACCCACACGAACGGCATCGGCAGCGCGAACGCCGCGTACATCGCCGCGCCCATCTCGACCGACGACGCACGACTGTGACCGCGGTGGAGCATCCACGCGACCATCGGGATCGTCATCGCGGTGGCCATCGCGATCATGCGCACCTCGATGCCGTCGAGCCAGGTCAGGTCGAACGTCCCCACGACGGCGAGCCAGGCCGGATAGAGCGTGACCATGCCCAGGAACATCGCGACCAGCATCTCGCCCAAGTGCTTCGCACTCACGACGAGGCGTGACTGCCGCTTCGTCTCGACGGCGACCATCGACTGCTGCGTACTCATGCTTTCCTCCTAAGTCGAACACCTATGTATGGTTTAGTCGTACCACAAGCCATACACGCGTGTATAGTTTCAGGCGTGACCACGTCAGCCGAGACGACGCAAAGAGCCGATGCCCGGCGCAACCGCGCCGCGATCATCGAGGCGGCCACCCGCTGTCTCGCCGTCGACCCGGCCGCGACGCTGGGCGAGATCGCCGAGAAGGCCGGGGTCGGCCGAGTCACGCTGTATGCGCACTTCGGCTCCCGGGTCGACCTGATCCGCGAGGTCGTGACCGACGCGCTCGCCACGAGCAACACCGCGTTGGAGTCGGTCGATCTCACGGGCGACCCGGCCGAGGCCATGTCCCGCCTGCTCGAGGCGTCGTGGCACGTGACACACCAGTTCGGCGGACTGGTCGTCGCGGCCGAGTCAGCGCTCGCGCCGGCCGAGCTGCGCGACGCGCACGAGCAGCCGGCACAACGCGTTCAGGCACTGCTGAGGCGCGGGCGCAAGGACGGGAGCTTCCGGACCGACGTGCCGGTCCCGTGGCAGCTCGACACGATCCAGGCCGTCATCCACGCGGCGTCCGGCGCGGTGCACCGAGGCGCCATCCGCGAGGGCGACGCGACAGGGCTGATCCAGAAGACGGTCCTGGCTGCGCTCAAGCCGTGAAGGCCGCCCAGACTGCCGCAAACGCCGGTGGGCCTGGCCGAGGCTCATTCTCCTCGAAGTCCTCCCGATAGATGGGGAGTCGCTCCGATGTCCGGTCGGCACCTCGACTTCTAACGTCAAGACATGACTTCGACCAGCCTTCCGGTGCTCGCAGGGGTCGTCTCGACGGCGATCTTTGCGGGCAGCACGCTGCCCATGCTCGCCAAGGCGCTGCGCACGCGCGACCTTGGTTCGTACAGCCTCGGCAACCTGGTGCTCGCGAACGCGGGCAACGTCGTCTACTCGATCTACGTGCTCAGCCTTCCGCTCGGGCCGGTCTGGTTCCTGCACGCCTTCAACCAGATGAGCACGGCGTTCATGCTGATCTGGTTTCTCCGCTACGGGCGTCCGGCCTCAGACGAGGCCGAGCTCAGCCGCCTGGACGACCACCGCGCGCCGGGTCGGCAAACCGATCTTCGCGAGGATCGCCGAGACGTGGTGGTCGGCAGTCTTGGGTGAGATGTAGAGCCTCGAGGCAATCTCGGCGTTCGAAAGACCGCGAGCAACGAGCTTGGCCACCTCGAGCTGTCGGTTGGTGAGCCCGGCAGGGTTTGCCCGGGTGCTCTCGCGTGGACGCTGCGGAACCGCTGCATGACCCTCGGCCCTCAGGACCACCCGATGCCGGTCAGCCGTGCCGATGGCACCGAGGCCGTCGAGCAGCTTGATCCCGCGGACTCGGTCGCCGGTGTCGGTGGAATCGGACCACGACATCGCCTCGGCGAACGGGTCGCCGGCCATGTTCCACCAGCGAGCGGCATCGGCGTGACGACCCTCGAGGGTGAGCTGGAACGGCTCGGCCAGCTGGTGGTTGGCGTCCACCGGAAGACCCAGCCGGCGCAGCCATACGGCCAGCTGTCCGGCACCCCAGCTCGCACCGGGTCGTGACGACAGCTCAGCAAGCTGGTCGACCGCGAAGCCCGTCACGCGCTCGTCGGACTTCTCGGCCATCCAAGACACCTCAGCCAGGGCCGTCAGCACCCCGAGTCGACGCAGTGGCTCGTCGATGCGATCGGCCAGCGCCCAGACCTCGTCCAGCGCTGCAAGGTCGGCCTCGTCGCCCCGACGCAGGGGAACGAGCACCTTGATCAGGTAAGGCCAGAGCTTGGCCAGGGGCATGCCCTCACTGCCCAGAACGTCTGCAGCATCCTCGAGTGCGGCGTTCCAGTGCCCCTGGTGCAAGTGGAGCCGCGAGCGCACCGCGGTCTGCCAGTGCCGGCAGATCGGGATGTCGCGCTCGACCGTGAACGGGATCGAGAGCTGGAGCAGGTTCTCTGCGGCCCTGAATCGTCCGTGCTCGACGTCCAGATTCGCGATCTGCGAGTAGCCGGTCGAGGCCAGCTCGTCCCACCCGCCGTCCCGGGCGGCGTCGATGTGGTCCAACAGGCTCGTACGGGCACCGTCCTCCTCGAAGACCAGCTCGGTGGTGGCGCGGAACAACCCGCTCTTCAGCGAGAGCAGACCGTCGTCGTGCTCGGCGGCGACCTCCGTGGCCTCGGCGAAGAACTGTCGAGCCTCGTCGATCTCAGACCGCATCATCGCCAGGTAGCCCTGGAGTGCGCGCGCGGTTCCGAAGGCCAGTCCGGCCGTGGGCGCCGATGCGATCTCAGCCGCACGGCCTGAATGTGTCTCTGCCTGATGGCGCCGTGCGCTGTAGTACTCGTAGAGCGCCACTGCTTCGTGCGCCGCCGCGAGGCCCGTCGCATCGCCGACCTTCTCCCAGAGTGGGAAGGTCGCCCGGACGTTGTCGATCGCCTCGACCAGTCGACTGGTCATGTATTGCTGGTAGGACAGCTCCAGCAACAACCCGGCCCGTTCGCGCGGGTCCTCGAAGTCGAGGTGCTCAAGCGCTGTCGCGAAGAATGCCGCAGCCTCGGTGTGGGCACCCGCTCGGGCGGCGTCCTCACCAGCCAGACGTGCGTAGCGCCTCGAACGTTCGGCATCTCGTGCACCGACAGCGTGGTGGCTGAGCACGGCGGGATCGCGGGAGTCGACCTGCTCGAGGGCGTCGAGCAGCAGAGCATGCAGACGAGGACCGCCGCCGGGCGGGATGGTGCTCTCGATCGCCTGCCGGGCGAGCTCGTGCCGGAAGACGATGCCGTCCTCGATGCGGTTGAGCAACGCCGTGGCGTCGAGTCGACGCAGCGTTGGCAGGTCGACACCGAGCAGGGGAAGGGCACGGTCGTCCAGCCGATCCGGGGCGGTGGCGACGAGCTGCAGCACCTCGAAGTCGTGCGAGGTGACGTCGGCCGTGTGCGCCAGCACGGCGTCGCGAACGGAGGTCGGCAACGGAAGGTCGGGCTCCTTGGCGACCTCGGCGGCGAAGAACGGGTTGCCTCCGGTGATGGCGTGCACGCGTTCGGCCTCGAGGCTCGTGCCCTCGAGCAACAGGCGGACGCTGGCGACCGAGAGCGGCTTCAGAACCAGCTGGCTCATTCCGTCGAGGGCGGCGATGTCGCCGAGCAGCCGTCGCGCAGAGTGTCGTGGCCCGATCTCCCTGTCGCGATAGCTCACGATCAGGACCACCGGCATCGACTCGATGCGGCGCGCGAGGAATCGCAGCACGTCGATCGAGGCGGCGTCGACCCAGTGCAGGTCCTCGACGATCAGCACGGTTGGCTCTGCGGCGAGCGCGGCGTACACCTGCTCGCAGAAGTCGGCGAGCAGCAGGTCCTCTCCGCGGCCCAGACCCAGGAGGCCCAGCTCGCGCAGGTCCCGGAACGGGCCGAGCGGGCGAGGAGTGTCCAGCGGGTCGCAGTGGGTACGAAGGACCCTGACCCCGGCGATCTCACGGCACAGCGCCTCGATCAGCGTGGACTTGCCGAACCCGCTGTCTCCGGCAAGGGCGATCCCGGAGCCCTGTCCTTGCACGGCCCCGTCGAGCGCGGCCCGGAGAACCGCCAGCTCGTTCTCACGTTCGAGCAGCTGCACTGCTTCAGTGTAGGGACGCCCATCGAGACTGCCAATCGGTTGACGCACGGTCAATTCTTGCTGCAAGGACAGCCAGGAACCGGCACGGACCCGAAGGTCCGGCCGGGTTCCCGTCGCGCCGCCGCGGTGGTCGGACGGCTCACGATGCCGCCGACTGAGCGGACTGGGGTCCGAACTCGTTGGCAACCTCGGTCACCTTGTTGGCCGGGAAGCCACCGCGACGGGCATGCTCGAGGATCGTCTCGGCGTCTTCTGCCTCGTGCACGCAGTAGATCTTGTCGCCCGCGACATAGCTGTTGACCCAGGTGTAGGGCACACCAAGCGACGCGACGGCTTCGTTCGAGGTCTGCGCGATGCCAGCCAGCTGGTCAACGGTGAGGTCGCCTGCGTTCTCGATCTCACGCTCGATGATGAATCGCTTCATGGTGTTGCTCCTTGTGTCGAAGTGTCAGCGACGTCGTGCCGCCGTGCTCCAACACTCGCGAAGAGCAAGAGACGCGACATCGGGAGGAGCTCCCCATATTCCCGTCGGTCCGTGTGATGAGCATTACGATACGAACCCGTTCCGTATCGTGCTACGTTCGTACACATGTCCACCACCGACACCGCGATCGCGGAAGAGCCGAGCCGAGGTCGCCCCCGCGACCCGAGCCGCGACGAGGCGATCATCGACGCCGCGATCGACGTACTCGTACGTGACGGCTACGACCGCCTCTCGATGGAGGGCGTCGCCACTGCCGCGGGTGTCGGCAAGGCCACGGTCTACCGGCGCTGGAGCAGCAAGGCCGAGCTGGTCATCGATGCGATGGCCACGCTCAAGCCCGCCGTCGACACGATCGACACCGGCTCCCTCGACGGCGACGTCGAGGAGCT
Organism: Aeromicrobium panaciterrae; assembly: GCF_039537165.1. GTDB lineage: Bacteria > Actinomycetota > Actinomycetes > Propionibacteriales > Nocardioidaceae > Aeromicrobium > Aeromicrobium panaciterrae. Next base: position 361,578 of record NZ_BAAAZZ010000002.1, read on the forward strand.
GATCGCCGCGTCGTGCAGCCCGAAGTCACAGCGGCTGCAACAGGTCATGTTGAGCATCTGCTCGGCACTCCCCCGCGAGCCCGAGCTGCTCGACGCATTCAAGACGCGCTTCACCGAACCGCGCATCGCCCTCATCTCGGAGATGCTCGAACGCGCCCAGCGGCGCGGTGACCTCGGCCCCGAGATCGACGTGGCCATGGCCGCGAGTCTCGTGCCCTCGCTGATGCTGCAGCGCGCCCTGATGACCGGCAAACCAGCCGGCCGGACGTACGCCGAACAGGTCGCCGGCAGCGTCCTGCTCCCCGTGCTCGGCCGGCCCCCACGACCCATCTCGACCACAGACTGACGGAGACTCCCCATGACCGAAACACCACCCGCCCAGGCAAGCCGCAACGGCGGCCTCGCCCTCGCCGTGATCTGCGTCGCGCAGCTCATGGTCATCCTCGACGCGACTGTCGTGAACGTCGCGCTGCCCAGCATCCGCGACGACCTCGACTTCTCGCTGGACAACCTCACCTGGGTCGTCACGGCCTACTCGCTCGCCTTCGGCGGGCTCCTGCTGTTCGGCGGTCGTACCGGTGACCTCTTCGGCCGCCGCCGCATGTTCATGATCGGCATCGGCCTGTTTGCCGGCGCCTCCCTCGTCGGCGGATTCGCCAACAGCGAGACCATGCTGATCATCGCCCGTGCGGCGCAGGGTGCAGGCGGCGCGATCGCCGCACCCACCGCCCTCGCGCTGCTCGCGACGACCTTCACGGAGCCGGGGGCCCGATCCCGCGCCTTCGGCGTGTTCGCGGCAATGGGTGCGTCAGGTGGCGCCCTCGGACTCCTGCTCGGCGGCGTGCTCACCGACTACGCCAGCTGGCGCTGGGCGTTGTTCATCAGCGCCCCGATCGGCGCACTCGTCCTGTTTCTCACCCCGCGGGTCCTCAACGAGTCGCAGGGCTCCGGCAAGAAGCTGGACCTCCCGGGAGCCCTCACGGTGACGGCCGGCATGTCGACCCTGGTGTATGGCCTGACGAAGGCCTCGAGCGACGGCTGGGGTTCGACCACGACGGTCGTGACACTGGCGATCGCGGCAGCACTGCTGGTCGCGTTCGGACTCATCGAGCACTTCTCGACCCATCCGCTCATGCCGTTCCGGATCTTCTCCAACCGCAATCGCACCGGCGCCTACCTGATCATGCTGTTCCTTGCAGCAGCCATGTTCACGACGTTCTACTTCATGGCGCAGTTCCAGCAGAACGTGCACGGTTGGAGCCCGTTCCACACCGGACTCGGATTCCTCCCGATGCCCGTGACCATCATGTTCATGTCGATCGTGGTCGTACGCAGGCTGATCCCGACCCTGGGCATCCGCCCGTTCCTGACGGCCGGACCGATCCTCGCGATCGCAGCGATGGTCGCGATGTCCCACCTCGATGCCAGCAGCAGCTACTGGCCCTTCCTGGGCTCCCTCCTGCTGCTCGGCGTCGGCATGGGATGCAGCTTCGTTCCGCTGACCATGACCGCGGTCAACGGTGTGGCGCCGCACGAGACCGGCCTGGCGTCCGCCCTGCTCAACACGGGTCAGCAGGTCGGCGGGGCGATCGGTCTCGCGGCGTTCGGCACGGTCTTCGCCCACGCGTCGGCCGACCGCGCCACCGAGCTCGGAGCACGCGCTGCGACCGCGGCGGGACAGGCGGACGTCTTCGTGACCGGACAGCAGCACGCCTTCCAGGCGGCAATCGTCGCGGCAGCTCTGGCACTCATCGCGTCCATCGCGCTCATCCGCGTCAACAAGGTGGCACCCCCGGCTGCTGCGGCACCGGCTACCGCCCCCGTGATGGCCGAGTGACACCCGCACGCACATGACGGAGCCCCCGGACCAGCTGGTCCGGGGGCTCCGTCATGGCACGCTCGACGTCACGG
>NZ_BAAAZZ010000002.1:363617-627730 GCF_039537165.1 Aeromicrobium panaciterrae
GGCGCCAGGGCTCTTCGTCCTGGCACTCATCGCGCTGCTGGTCGTACCCGTCGGAAGCGCAGCGCGGCTGACCCAGCACCAGACGTCCGCAGGCCCGACCCAGTCGAAGGTTGCGGTCCCGGCCACACGCTCGCACCAGGCAGCGTCACACATCGACGTCTCGGACCGGTTCCAGCTCGATCCGGCGACGCTGACCGATCAGGTCGACGTGCCCCACATCGGTGCGGCCAGCACGATCGCCAGTCCGGCCCAGCCATTCGGCGACGCTCATCGAGGTGACGCGTTGGCTCGTGGACCTCCTGCTCTCTGAGCACGTTCCGCGACCTGCCACCCCGCCGTCCGGCGGCTCCTCGAAAGATCACCCATGCCCAGCCGCGCCCCTCTCTGGAGGGCGTTGGCCGCACTTGCGGTCCTCGCCATCACCCTGTTCCTCGCCCTGACCATGCCCGCCAAGCTCGGCCTCGACCTCAAGGGCGGCACGCAGATCGTCCTCGAGACCCAGGACACCGGTCGCGTGACGGCCGACGCCGAGGCGACCGACCGCGCACTCAGCGTCCTCCGCGGACGGGTCGACGCCCTCGGCGTCGCCGAACCGACCCTCGCCCGCTCCGGCGAGAAGCGCATCATCATCGAGCTGCCCGGCCTTCAGGACCCGCGGGAAGCGGCTCGCCAGATCGGCCAGACGGCGCAGCTCACCTTCCACGAGGTCATCTCCGTACCCGTCACGGAGACGACACCCGGCGAGGACGAAAAGCTCCTCGACGACGAGGACGGCAACCCGATCCTCGTGGGACCGACCCTGCTCGACGGCAACGGCGTCAGCGACGCCGAAGCCGTCACCGAGCAGCAGAACCTCGGGCAGTGGCTGGTCAACGTCTCGTTCAACGGTGAAGGTCGCAGCGGCTGGAAGCAGCTCGTCGCAGATGCCTGCGCCAACCCCAACGCCGGCAACCGGGTGGCGATCGTCCTCGACACCAAGGTGATCTCCTCGCCCGGCGTCGTCCCCGAGCTGTGCCGGTCCGGCGGCGGCACCTCGACCAGCATCAGCGGCGACTTCACGCAGCGCACCGCCAAGGACCTCGCCGTGCTGATCAAGGGCGGCGCCCTTCCCGTCGACGTCGAGATCATCGAGCAGCGCACGGTCGGACCGACGCTGGGCAAGGTCGCGATCGACGCATCCGTCGAGGCCGCCATCATCGGCGTGGTCCTCACCGGACTGTTCATCATGTTCGTCTACCGCCTGGTCGGCCTGCTGGCGACGGTCGCGCTCGGCACGTACGCGCTGATCTCCTACGGACTGCTCGTCTGGCTGGGCGCGACGCTGACGCTTCCGGGCCTGGCCGGATTCGTCCTCGCGATCGGCCTGGCGATTGACGCGAACGTCCTGGTGTTCGAACGGGCACGCGAGGAGTATGCGGCCCGCCAAGCCGCCGGCCTGTCGCCCGCGCTCAACACCGGCTTCAACAAGGCGTGGTCGGCGATCATCGACTCCAACGTCACGACCCTGCTGGCCGCCGCCCTGCTGTTCTTCTTCGCGTCCGGTCCGGTCAAGGGGTTCGGGGTCACGCTGTCGATCGGTGTGATCGCCTCCATGGTGTCCGCGTTGGTGATCGCCCGGGTGCTCACCGAGTGGGCGATGCGACGGTCGTTCGTCCGCGGCCGTCCGGCCCTCAGCGGGTTGTCGGGGGTCGGGCGCGTACGTACCTGGCTCAGCGAGAGCGGACCCAACCTCATGAGGCGCAGCGGCACCTGGATCGCCATCACGGCTGCCGTCGCCGTGGTGTCGATCGGCGGCATCGCCATGCGCGGCCTCAACCTCGGGGTCGAGTTCACGGGTGGCCGCCTGCTGGAGTACTCGACCTCCAGCTCGCTCGACGTCGAGGACGCACGAGTCGCCGTGAGCGACGCGGGATTCCCCACGGCCGTCGTCCAGGCCTCGTCCGGTGATGCCGGTGCCGAGAACATCAGCGTCCGTGTCGACGACATCAGCAACGACGAGGCCGTGCAGATCGAGGACGCGCTCGCATCCATCGCGGGCGACGTCGAGAAGGAACGCGACGAGCTGATCGGCCCGAGTCTCGGCAAGGAGCTGCGCGACAAGGCGCTGATCGCCTTCGCGATCGCGATCGCCGCCCAGATGATCTATCTCGCCTGGCGGTTCCGCTGGACGTACGCGGCCTCCGCCGTGCTGTCGATGGCGTCGGTCGTGCTCACCGTGGTCGGCGTGTTCGCGTGGTGGGGCAAGCCGATCGACGGCGTGTTCCTCGCCGCCGTGCTGTCGATCATCGGGCTCGCGGTCAACGACACGATCGTGGTGTTCGACCGCATCCGCGAGCACAATGCCGCCGAAGCTCGCGGCGACAACCGCAAGCGGCCACTGCGAGACGTCGTCAACGAGGCGATCCTGCAGACGATCCCGCGAACCATCAACACCGGCCTCGGGGCAATGTTCATCCTGGCGGCGCTCGCCGTGCTGGGCGGCGACTCACTCACGGACTTCGCTATCGCCCTCCTGATCGGGCTCTCGGTCGGCATCCTGTCGACCATCTTCACCGCCTCGGCGCTGGCGGTGGTCCTCGAGGAACGGTGGCCGTACGATTCCACGGCGCCGACCCGCAGGGTGATCGACCCGTACGCCAACGTCGACGACGGGAAGTCGACCGGAGGCGCTGTCCTGTGAAGCGGCGACCACGCATCGGTGCGAGGCTGGGCCCATGAGAGCGATCACCGACCGGTGGACCCAGGCCATCCCCCTGCTCGGCCTCGTCGTGTTCGCCGCCGCGTGGCAGCGGGACCTGTCCTGGTTCGGGGTCATCGCAGTCGCGGCGTTCCTCGCCGGAGCCGTCCTGGCGGCGGTGCACCACGCCGAGGTGATCGCCCACCGCGTCGGTGAACCGTACGGCTCGCTGGTCCTGGCCGTCGCGGTCACCGTCATCGAGGTCGCCCTCATCGTCACGCTGGTCACCAGCGGTGCGAAGGGCAGCGAGAGCCTCGCCCGCGACACCGTGTTCGCCGCGATCATGATCACCTGCAACGGGATCGTCGGGTTGTCCCTGCTCGCCGCCACACGCAACCGGCAGGTCGCGCACTTCAATGCCGAGGGCACCGGCAGCGCGCTGGCCGCCGTGGGCACCGTCGCCACCCTCTGCCTCGTCCTGCCGTCCTTCACCACGGGCGCATCGGGACCGGAGTTCACCCCGGGCCAGCTGGCGTTCGCGGCAGTCGCGGCGCTCGGCCTGTACTCACTGTTCGTCGCGATGCAGACCGTACGACACCGCGACTACTTCCTGCCGGCACCCACGACCGGCGGCACTGCGTCGGACGACGACCACGCCGCACCACCGACTGACGCTGCGGCGCTCGTCAGTCTCGGATTCCTCCTCATCGCACTCATCGCCGTCGTGGGCAACGCCAAGAACGTGTCCAAGCCGGTCGAAGAGGGTGTCTCCGCGGCCGGAATGCCACACGCCGTCGTCGGCGTCATCATCGCGCTGCTGATCCTGGCTCCCGAGTCGATCGCCGCAGTACGTGCCGCCCGTCGCCGACAGGTGCAGATCAGCCTCAACCTCGCGTACGGCTCGGCCATGGCGAGCATCGGACTGACGATCCCGGTCATCGCGATCGCGCAGATCTGGCTGGACGGTCCACTGGTGCTCGGCCTCGGCGAGACCGAGATCGTCCTGCTCGTGCTGACGCTGATCACCAGCGTGCTGACCGTGGTGCCCGGCCGCGCGACTCTCCTGCAGGGCGGCATCCACCTGTCGATCCTCGGCGCCTTCCTGTTCCTCGCGGCAAGCCCCTGATCCCCAGGGCTAGTCGGCGAAGCGACCCGACAGCACCCGCTTGGCGTTCTCGAGGATCTCTGGCGGCGCGGTTGACGTCGAGCCTGAGTTGTAGGGCGGCTCGGGCGCGTACTCAATGATGAGCTGGACGGTCTGGGCCACGTCGTCGCCCATCATCGTGCCGGCCAAGGTGAGCGCCAGGTCGATCCCGGCAGAGACGCCGGCCGCCGTCGCGTACTTGCCATCGATCACGACGCGGTCGTGCGATGGCGTGACCCCGAGCGCCGGCAGCTGCGAGAGAGCGCCCCAGTGAGTTGTCGCCGGCCTGCCCTTCAGCAGTCCCGTCGCCGCAAGGATCAGGGTGCCGGTGCACACCGATGTCGTCCACGTGCTCGTCTGATCGACCGCGCGCAGCCACTCGTGGAGCCTGCCGTCTTCCATGTTGTCCGACTGCCCCGGGCCGCCGCCGATGAGCACGACGTCCGGGCTGGTCACGTCGTCCAGGCTGGCCACGACGTTGATCGAGACGCTCTTCAGGTCATTGGTGACGAGACCGGGATTCTCGGCGACGAAGACCACTTCGGTGTCGGGAAGGCGTGCGAAGACCTCGTACGGGCCCATGACGTCGAGCGCCGTGAAGTTGGGATAGAGCACGATGGCAACCTGCATGGTGAAGCTCCGTTCGATGGAAGATGTACGTGGGTGGACGCGTTCAGCGCTTGCGGAAGATCCGCTCGCGACGCACGTGGTCGACGGCTACTGCGCTGACCAGGATCGCGCCGATGACGATGCTGTTGTACTGCGGCGGGATCTCGGTCAGGACGAGTGCGTTGTCGATCAGCGACAACAGCACTGCCCCGATCGCGACGCCCTGGATCGATCCCATGCCGCCCATGAGGCTGACGCCGCCGATGAGTACCGCCGTGATGACGATCAGCGTCGTGCCCGTGCCTCCTGCCGTCACCTGGCCGGCTCCGACACGCGCCGAGTAGATGATCCCCGCCAGGCCGGCAGTGACGGCAGCCAACATATACAGCGCGAGGTCGATCCGGGTGACTCTCAGGCCGTTGGCGACTGCCGCCTCACGATTGCCGCCAAGCGCTCGCACGTTGATGCCGAACCTGGTCCATTCGAGGAGGAACCAGAAGATGACTCCCACCGCGATCGCGATCAGCACGACATTCGGGATGCCGAGAATGCTCCCCTGGCCGATGTCCTGGACCACCTGCGGGAGGGGAAGGACGTCGTTGCCGTCGGTCACGAGATTGTCCACGCCGGTCAACATGTAGAACACGCCGAGCGTCGCGATGATGGGAGGTACGTGCCAGTACGTGATGACGAGATGGTTCAGCACCCCGATCGCACCCGCCAGGGCAAGTCCACCCAGCACCGCGGCAGGCCAGGGCACCGAGGACACCAGCATCTTGCTGGTCATCAGCGCCGACAACGTGAACACGGCTCCGGCTGAGAAGTCCAGGCCACCGCCGATGATCAGCAGCGCCGCACCGCAGCCCATCACGAAGTAGATGACCGAGCTGCGGAAGATCTCGGCGATGTTGTCCTCACTGAGGAACAGGCTCGATCGCATGGCAGCCGCTGTCCCGATCGCGAGGATGACGAGAATCAGCGTGGTCTCCTGCCGGGCGATCACCCCGCGGAACCAGTCCCCACGAGTTCTCTGGTCATCGGGGTCCGGCGCCTGCTTGGGTTCGTTGCCCGGTTTCGTCGTACGTCGAGATGCCACCGTGCTCATCACGCCACCTCCGTCGTCGGGGTGTCCCCCGGATTGGCTCCCGTGATCATGCCGACGATCTCGTCTCGCGACACGTCCGCGATTCGACGAGTGCCGACGGTGTTGCCAAGCCTCAGCACGGTGACCCGATCGGCGTGCTTGAACACGAAGTCGAGGTCGTGACTCACGCAGATCACGGCCTTGCCTGCCGTCCTGAGCTCGTCGATGATCCCGCCCACGTGAGCAGTCTCCTGGACTCCCAGCGCAGCAGTGGGCTCGTCGAGCAGGATGATCGGCTTGTCCATGCGTACGGCTCGGGCAATCGCCACGACCTGGCGCTGCCCGCCGGAGAGCAGTCCGACCGGGGTGCGGACGTTGCCCACGCGGACCTTGAGCTCGCGCAGGACCTGCGCGGCGTCCCGTTCCATCCGCTTGCGATCAAGCACCACGCCCAGCTTGCGGGGGAGGTTGCCGAGCGCCATGTTCTGCGCGATGTCGAGGCACTCCACGAGTGCGAGGTCCTGATAGACCACTGACACACCGTGCTGCTGGATGTCGGCTGCCGACCTGCGTTGAGACATCCTCTCGCCCTGCACGAGGACATCTCCACCGTCGGCCTCATGAATTCCGGTGATGATCTTGATTGCCGTCGACTTCCCGGCACCGTTGTCGCCGACCACTGCGTGGACCTCCCCCGCGTACGCCTCGAGCGAGACGTTCTCGAGGGCTGCGACCGACCCGAAGAACTTGCGGACGCCGCGAAGGCGAAGCGCGGGAACCTCGTCGGAAGACATCAGTGCCACCTCACAGCGATCGGGTTGTCGGAACAGACGCGAGCCCGCGTGCGATGCCGGATGACGATGGTGGGTGACATGGCTTCCTCCTGTGTGGACCTCGGCCGGCGAGCCGAGCATCGTGAATTCTCTTGAGTCCGGAGATCTCCGTGCTGGGGCAGCGTCACAGCTGCCCCAGCACGGCATTCAGCTCCAGCCCTTGTCCAGGTAGTCCTGCAGCTCGTCCTTTTTCGCCACGGCGACGTTGATCGGGATCGTCTTGGGCTCCTTGCCCTCAGCCTTGTCGACGACCGCGTTGGCGACGTCCTTGCCGAGGGTGCAGATGTCCTGCAGGAAGATCTGGCTGACGGTTCCTTCGTTGAGACCTTGGGAGCCGCCGTTGTCGACGCCAACCGCAGTGAGGAACGTCTTGCCCTTGAGCTTCTTGGCCTTGATCGCCGCGACCGCACCCGGCGTGGTGGTGCCCATGTGCGTCGCGATGTCGGTGATCTCCGGATGAGCGGTCAGCAGCGCATTGACCTGGGGCAAGGCCTTGGCTGCGTCGTCGCCGGTGTAGACCTCGCCGACGATCGTCACGTTGTCGGTCTTCTTGGCGGCGGCCTTGACGCCGTCGAGCCACGACTTTCCCAGACCGGTGTCGGCAGCTGCAACCAGGCCCACGACGTGCTTGCCGGGCCGCTTCGAGATCCCGTTGATCGAGGTCGCTCCGATCACTCCCCAGTCAGGACCGGCATTGACGTCCGCTCCGCTGTCCGCACCGCCAGGACCGTAGATCGTGCCTGTCACGATCCCCTTCTGCTGCGCCTGCTGGAGGACGGGCGCGAAGCCCTCACTTGCGGGGAACGTCACGATCGCACCGACCTTGGCCGAGATGGCCTGCTGGACCAGCTGCACCATCGCGGTCGCGTCGAGAGCTGACCCGCTCGGGCCGCTCGTCTTGAAGTCGACACCACGGTCCTCTGTCGCGTCCTTCATGCAGTCGCCCAACGTCTTCCACGTCGGATAGTTCGGCAGCGGGTTGACGAACTGGAGCGAGCTCAGCTTGCCGTCCTTGGGGGCCGACGAGTCACCGTCACTCGAGTTGGAACAGGCCGAGGTCACCGCTGCGATCATCGCGAGTGCGGGGACAACGACGGCCATGCGTGACCGGGTCTGACGCCGGGTTGATGGGTGGGTCATGATTTCTCCTAGTGTGAACCTCGGCGTCAAGCCGTGGTGATTCCCCGATGGATGAGGTCGTTGACGCTGTCTGTCAAGCGGGTGAACGCCCGGTCGGCTGCCGGAACGCGTGGAGCGAAGTCGAACCACGCGTGCACGAGCTCGGGATCGAGCTGGATCGTCACGGGGACACCCGCTTCCTGCAACCGTCTGGCGAAGTTCTCCTCCGAGGACCGCAGCCGGTCGTGCCCGGCGATCGCGATCACCACGGGCGGCAGTCCCTCCAGGGACGAGGCCCATCCCGGCAACGCATACGGCGAGCCCTGGGCTGGTTCGTGGCCGACGTACTGCGCCAGCAGGAACCGCAGGTCCTCGCGCGAGATCGGGACCTCGTCGCCCATCTCAACCATGCTGGGTGCGTCGATGTCATCGTCGATGCCGGGGTAGATGAGCACCTGGCCGTCGATGCGCGGGCCGTTCTCGTCGCGGGCCCGCAGGGCGGCGCACGCCGAGAGCGTGCCGCCCGCACTGTCGCCGGCAACCAGGAGTGGCAGCTCGGAGTACACGTTGCGAGCCCAGCTGATCGCGTCGTACGTGTCGTCGATCCCTGCCGGGAAGGGGTGCTCCGGAATCAGGCGGTAGTCGACCGACACGACCACACTGGTGGTGTCATGGCTGAGCCGACGCATGGCGAAGTCGGACATGTCGAGGTCACCCGTCATCCACGCGCCGCCGTGCATGAAGACGATGACCGCGGTGGGACTCTCGGGACTGTAGATCCGTACGGGAATGTCACCACCGCGGCCAGGCACCGTCTCGTCCGACACGTGATGGACTGCGACCGGGATCGCATCCTGGGTGAAGTACGCCATCGCATCACGTCCACCTTGACGGTGCTGCTCAGCGGTGAGGTCGGCGGCGACCACCTGCTCGGGTGGGCCAACCCACGCCAGCAGGTCGACGACATCGGGGTCGATGGGTGTCTCGTTCATGCCAGTCCTCCGGGTCGAATTGCGATCTTCAGTCCTGCGCCATCACGGAAGGTGCGGATCGCCTCCGCGTAGTCGTCGAGTGCGTAACCATGGGTGACGAGTGGGGCCAGCTTCTCGTCCCCCCACACCTGAGCCAGCCGATGTGCACGGTCGAAGCTGTTGTGAACCGCCATGCTGCCGATGACCGTGATCTCGTTGCGATAGATGTCGAACGGACGCAGCTTGACCATCGCGTCGGTCTCAGTGACACCGAAGCACTGGAAGACGCCGCCTCGGCGAACACGCCCGAGACCGTCCTCGATGGCCTCGACCACACCGGTGCAGTCGATGACCGACTCCCAGCGCTCGTCCGGGTCGACCTCCTCCGGCGATGACACGGCACGCATGCCGAAGCTCTCGGCGAGAGCGCGGCGAGAGGGGTTGGGCTCGATCACCGTGACGGGCTCGCTCGTCATGTCAGCCGCGAGGAGGCCCATCATCAGACCCATCGTCCCAGCTCCGTACACGAGGTAGCGGTCCTGCGGACGCCTCGGCAGTCCGTCGAACCCGTGGATCGCGCAGGCCAGGGGTTCCGTCAGCACGGCGCCGACATCGGAGACGTCTGCCGGCAGGTCATAGGCAAGGCCGGCGGGGACGCGTACGAGCTCGGCTGCGGCGCCGTCCGTCGTGACTCCCAGGGCCTCATAGCGCTCGCACAGGTTCGCCCTCCCGCGGCGGCACTCGGCGCAGGCGCCGCAGGGCATGTTGGGGTCAACCGTCACCAGGCGACCGATGCGAGCCCGGTCGATGTCGCCAGCGACGTCGACGACCTCGCCGTAGAACTCGTGGCCCGGCACGATCGGGTAGCGATCGTATGGCAGCTCGCCGTCGAGCAGATGGATGTCAGTGCCGCAGATTCCCGCACCGCGCACGGCCACCACCAGATCGCCTGGTCCGGGAATCGGGTCGGGCACGTCCTGCACCGATACGGTGCCGGGCTGCTCGATCACCACTGCGCGCATGAGGGCTCCTGTCCTGCCTGGCGTCTGCCGGGTGACATCATCGTGAGCCAGGCCACACTGACGGGCAATACACAGACGGGCCCTTTTGGTGCCTGATTGGTGACCGTTCTGGGCACCTTTCCTTGCTGGCAATCCCGAATCGACGCCCGGATCATGCCCGTATGGGGCCACGCGGGCGCCCGTACGCATGACCGGTCAGTGCGTCAAACTCGAACGACGGTCGGCCCGAGAGCGGCATAGCGGTCCGCCTCCGACTGTGACAGCTTGCGGTCGCTGACCACGACGTCGAGGTCGGCCACATCGGCGAAGTGGCAGAAGCTCGAGACGGCGAACTTGGCGCTGACACCCGTGAAGACCCGTCGCCGCGAGACCCTGACGGCTGTCTTCTTCACCTCGGCCACGGCTGGGTCGGGCGTGGTCAGCCCTCGCTCGCGAGAGATCGCGTTCGCGCCGATGAACGCGACGTCGATGACGAAGTTGCTCAGCATCTCGACGGCCCAGTGGTCGACGGTTCCCAGGGTGTTGCCTCGTACGCGCCCGCCCAGCAGGTAGACGGAGAACGCCTCACGGTCGGCCAGCATCGAGGCGATCGGCAGCGACGCCGTCACGACACGCATCCGTCGGTCCGGAAGGCCGCGCGCGATCATCTGCGGCGTGAACCCCTCGTCGATGAACAACGTCTCCGCATCGTCGAGATGGCGCACGGCCTCGGCGGCGATGCGACGCTTCTCGTCGACGTGCGAGACCTCCCGCGTCTCCAGGTTGGACTCGTACGCAGCGGTCTCGACCGGGAACGCCTGCCCGTACGCGCGTCGGATCAAGCCGTGCGTCTCCAGCACCGTGAGGTCTCGCCGAATCGTCTCGACCGACACGTCGAGCGCCTCGACGAGGTCCGCGACGGCGACCGACCCACGAGCACGCGCGATCTCCAGGACCTGTCGCTGTCGCTCTTTGGGGATCACAGGACGACCGTAGCCGCCAGATCTCATCAACTGTGACACTTTGCGTCCTTCTCGTCCGCTCAGCGATCTGCGACGAGCTCCGCCGGCGCGTCAGCCACCGCAACGCCGCGGACGTCCAGCGCGGCGTACAACGTCGCGTCGACCACGTCCACGAGTCCTTCCAGCGTCCTCAGGACCGTCTCCGCCTGACGGGCCGTGGACCGGAAGGTCGCACTGAAGACCCGACGATCATGACCCGGCCGCGAGAGCTCGGCCTCGACGACATCGACACCACGCCGATGCAGCACTGAGGCCATCGAGAGCAGGTTTGCCCGTGCGCCGCCCGGCACCATGGCAACTGTCACGACGAACAGTGATTCACACGGGCTGTTCATGCCGCACCTGCCTTCGCATTGGCGCCAAGCAAGTCCTGGAGGACGGCCGCCAACGCCGCCGCACCCAGCTCCGCATCCGACTCCTCGATCTGCTCCTCAGGAGAGTGGGAGATCCCCGTCGGGTTCCTCGTGAAGAGCATCGCGGTGGGAACGACCTCAGCCAGCACGCCAGCGTCATGCCCGGCGCCGCTGCTGAGCGTCGGCGCATCGGGCAGGACGCCGGCGATCCGCTCTCTCAGCCGGTGATCGAAGTCAACCGATGGACCGTACGACTCCTCGACGATCGCGACCGTGCACCCTTCGGCTGCCGCAGCCACCTGTGCCCGCTCGACGATCGTCGCGACCAGCTCGGCAGCCACCCCGTCGACCGGATGACGCAGGTCGAGCCACATGTCGACGCGCGATGCGATGACGTTGGTCCCGCCCGGCACCGCCTTGATCCGGCCCACGGTGGCACGAGCGCCGTCGACGGTACGTGCGACATCGCGTACTGCCGCGACGATGGCGCCAGCCGCGACGATGGGATCCCGGCGATCCGACATCGACGTGGCGCCGGCATGGTTTCCCTGCCCCGCCACGGTGAGCCGCCACAGCCCATGCCCGATGATCGAGGATCCGATCGCGACCGGCTGGCCGAGATCGATGAGGCCCCTCCCCTGCTCGACGTGAAGCTCGACGAACGCACCGATTCGACCAAGCGTCTCCTCGTCTCGGCCGAGGTGGGCGGGATCGATCCCGACGGCGGTCAACGCCTCACCGAAGGTCATCCCATCTGCGTCCCGCAGGCCGAGTGCGCGATCGGGCGAGATGGCGCCCGTCATCAGCTGGGATCCCAGGCATGCCTGGCCGAAGCGCCCGCCTTCCTCCTCCGGAATCGCCACAACTGCCAGGGCGCGGTCGAAGGTCAGACCGGCGGCCTCGAGCAGATCGACTGCCACAAAGGCCGACGCGATGCCCAACGGCCCATCGAACTCACCGCCACCGGGAACCGAGTCGAGATGACTCCCCGTGACGACGGCCCGCTCGAGTGACGCTCCCGGATCGGAGCGCCACGCCCAGAGGGCGCCATTTCGGTCGGTCTCCACGTCCATCGACCTTCGCGAAGCCTCCCCGACAAACCACTCCCGCAGCTCCAGATCGGCCGCCGAGTAGGTGAATCGTGAGTATCCGCCACGGCGGGCGTCACGCCCGACGTCGCGAACGTCGTCGAGGAGCTGGCTGACCGTCGCAGGTGCTCGGGTCACAGGTCAGCCCCACTCATCTGCCCGAATCGTGACGGCGAGACACGATCGGGTTGCAGTCCGAGCGTCAGCACGTCCTTGGGCTGTTCGTCGCCCACGATCGCGGCCGCCGCGAACCTGGCCAGTGCCGGCGAGGTCTGGACGCCATAGCCCGCTTGACCGGCCAGCCAGAAGAAGCCGGCCACGTCGGGGTCGGCGCCCACCACAAGGTTCTCGTCGGGACTGAAGGTTCGCAGTCCCGCCCAGGACGTTCGGACCGAGCGCGCGGGGATCGTCGTCACCTCGCGGATCTCGTCGAGGGAACGCGCGATCTCGAGGGTGTCCGGCCGCGCATCGACAGGCTTGCTGATCGTCTTGTCCGCGGGCGAGCACAGCATCTGATCGCCTTCGGGTTTGACGTAGAAGGATTCGTCGACGTCGTACAGCATCGGTAGGCGCTCGAGCGCGACGTCCTCCGGTGCAGCCGTGGTGAACGCGGTGCGCCTTCTCGGCACGAAACCGAGAGGTCGTACACCTGCCACTGCGGCGACGTGGTCGGCCCACGCGCCAGCCGCATTGACGACCGTGGTTGCGCTCACCCAGCTGCCGTCACCCAGGCTGACGGTCCACCGGTCGCCGACCCGTTCGATCTGCTCGACCCGGCAGCCCCGCCGCACACTGCCTCCGCGGCCACGGAAACCGCGCACGAAGCCCTGGTGGAGCGCGTCAACGTCCATCTCCATCGCGGACGGCTCGTACAGCCCGGCCTCGATCACGCCAGACCTGACGATGGGGCAGAGGTCCCGCGCTCTGGCCTCGTCGACGAGCTCGACATCGCCGACGATTCCGCTGACGTCGGCGAAGACCTCCTTGACGACGTGTCCACGCCCCATCCGGGCGACCTGCATCAGCGGACGGCTTCTCAGCAGCTGGGACTCGAACTCAGCCGGTGGAGACTCAAGGAACTCCCGACTTGCCATGGTGAACGCCCGGACATCAGCTCCTCCGTACGTCTCGAGGAACATCGCCGCCGACCTGCCGGTCGCGTGGTGGCCGAGCGTCGACTCCATGTCCACGAGGAGCACGTCAGCCACGCCGGCCAGCTCATAGGCAACCGAGGCGCCGGCAATCCCCCCGCCGATCACGAGGACGTCCCACTGCTTGTCCGTGGTCATGGTTCCGCCCACACAGGTCGTCCCGGGAACGCCTCGTGGTCCAGCTGCCCTTCGCGAACCACCGACTCTCCGTTCACGATGACGTGCACGATCCCTTCAGACGGGCGTACCGAGTCGTGGTACGTGGCTGCGTCCGTGACTCGGTCCAGGTCGAAGATCACCAGGTCCGCGTCGCACCCCGGCTGGATCCTGCCCTTGCGCCGCATCGCCGGGACCATGCCCTCGACGACGCGCGCCGGGGCAAGGCTGCACTTCGCAATCGCCTCCGCGAGCGTGAGCATTCCGGTCTCGCGAACGGCGACCCGCAGGGTGCGGGCGAAGGTACCCGCGCTGCGCGGATGGGTGCGGACGAATGCGGGTGGTGGCCACTGCATCGGGTCGTAGGCATGGCCTGGCTCGATGACGAACGGCACGGCATCAGAGGCAATCACGGCGCCGGGGAGGCCGACGAGCTGAGCGAGTCGTTCCGGCTGGCTCTCCTCGTCGAAGGACTTGATGAAGGCCAAGCCGGACGGGTCGGTCGCCCGGAGGTCGAGCAACCGGGCAACCGATGCCACCGTCTCCCCGGTGGCTGCATAGATCACATCCTGCGGCGTGCCCGTCGCGCCGAGGACGTGCAACCGGTCGGGGTGGAAGTAGTCGGCGCCGATCGCGGTCATGCCCGAGCCGTACGGATAGACCTCGCTGGTCACCCTCGCGCCCTCGGTGCGGACGGCCTCGACCAGACGGTGGACGCGGTCGAGGTGCCGGGTCGACGTGGAGTTGACGTGGCAGAAATGCATGTGGACGCCAGTCTCCGCCGCAACCCCGGTCAGCTCCTCAGCGCCATCGACGACGACCTCCGCGTCCTGCTCGACCAGCGGCCGCGCATGGGTGAAGGTCGGGACTCCAGCCGTTGCCGCGAGCCCGGCAACGGCGAGGAACTCAGCGGGGTCGGTCTCGGGCGCGTACCCGAGCAGCACGCCGATCCCGAGCGCGCCGTCAGCCAGCTCCTTCTCCAGCAGGTCCAGCATCGTGCCGACCTGACGGGGAGTGGCAGCAGAGCGCCAGGCGGCAGAGCCGAGCCCGTGCTGGAATCCGTGGGCTCCGCCGCTGAGCGCTTCGCCCGCGACGACGTGTCCGCGAATCGACGCCCATGAGGCTGAGTATCCGTAGTTGATGGGACGACCTTCCTGGGCCGCCCGCTTGTACGCGACTGACACCGGAGCGACCCCGGCTTCGAGCTCGAGCGCCGTCGTGACACCGTCGAGCGCCTGCAGCCGGCACTCGCCAATGGCCTGACCGTGGCTGTGCAGGTCGACGAACCCGGGAGCGACGACCAGCCCGTGCGCGTCGATCCGTTGGCGACCGATCAGCGGCTCGACCGACACGGCAACGACGCGGTCCCCGGTGATACCGACATGGCGAACGCCATCGAGCCCGCTCTCAGGATCGACGACACGTCCGCCCTCGATCACGAGGTCGTACTCGGCACCGTCCTGTGCTTGCTCGGCCATGACATGTGGGGCTTCCGACGAGGTATGAGATGGGCTTGCGCCTGATCATCATCTGGATCAGCTGCGGCGACAATGCCACGCGACCGCGTTTTCGTGACCGGTTCATGGAGACCGAGTGTCGCGTTCCAGTCACGAACCGGTCACGCACGGGCGCCACACCGACCGCACCCACGGCCACGGTCGCCCGTTTCGATGGCCGGTTGGAGCCACCATGCCCGTTCATGGACCTACTGGAGCGCTGCCGCCAAGTCACTTCCGGGTGCAGTCGGGAACATCAGCCTTGTGCCGGACGAGCCGCCGATGCTCACGGTGTTGAGCGACGGGAGCGTCGGCAGGGAGAGTGCCGACTGGCCGACGATCGAGAGCTGGATCCGGTGGCCGGCCTCGAACCTGTTGCCGATCGGCCAGAACTCGACGTGGTAGTCCCTGGCGACGAGCGGCAGCGCGGGCTTGAGCGTGGAGTAGTCGCCGTACGGCTGGACCAGCTCTCCACCGGAGTGGAGCGACTTCGAGGCGATGACGTCAGGGAACGCGGTGTTCAGGCGTCCGACCGCCATCGGGTGCGCCTTCCCGTCCGGAGACACGTCGGAGATCACCGCCCAGATACTCGTCGTTGGCGTCAACGAGCTGAGCCGTACGTCCAACGTTGCCGGGCCAGCCGCCGTGACCGGTTGGCTCAACGGCTTGGACGTGTAGGTCAGTCCGGTCAGGTTGGAGACGTCCATCTCGGTCAAAGCCGGAACGAAACCGAAGAAGTTGTTGAGCGGTCCGCCGAATCCGCCACCTGTCGTGGCGATCGTGTTGGGGTCCGTGTTCGTCGGCACGGAGGTGACTGCCGGATAGATCTGACGGGACACGGCAGCATCAGGCCCGCTGATCGAGAGGCTGCCGTCATTCAGTGATTTCGCGACCCCGGCCTTCGTCCTCGACAGGCTCAGCTCCGACCACGTCGTGCCGGGGAGGGGCCAGTCGTCCCCATCGACCGTGACGTACTTCCCTGCGAGCATGTCCTCGCGGTCACCGTTGGCCAGCAGCAGCTGCACGGCAGGGTGCGACTCGACACCGTTGTCGACCCCGCGTACGTAATGGTCGAACCATTTCTCGATCTCGGCGACGCCGTTGTCGGTGCCCTTCGGCGCCCCGTCGTGTCCACCGACCACCAGCAGGTGGGTGTCGACACCGTCCGCCCGGAGCTGCTGGAACGCTTGGTAGTCGCCGCGGGGCTCGACGTCGAAGACACCGTCGACCAGCAGGGTCGGGATGTTGTTGGCGTTGCCGCGGAACCCACGCTCGCGCCAGAACGTGTCGAGCGTGGGGTGAAGCAGCCCGGCGCCGAGGCCGGAGCTGAGCAGACCTGTGACGACATCGAGCGCCGACGACGGATTGCGAGCCAGGCGCTGCGGACCCTGGGCAAGGGCGAGCCCACCGATCCCAGCGAGCACTGCCAGGCCCGGCACCGAGTTCGGCACACCTCCAGGCATCAGCAGGTCGCGGTACAGCTCGAACGTGCCTGACCGCAGTACAGCTGCCTTCACGCACGGCAGCGTCTGGTGCAGGGAGTTGAAGACGATGATCGCGCTGGCGGAGAAGCCCGCGAGCGCCAGCTCGCCATTGCTCCACGGCTGGCTGCAGGCCCAGGCCAATGCGTCGACCACGTCCTTCTGCGACTTCGGTCCGAGCACGTCGAACGAGCCGTCGCTGTCACCCGTCCCGCGGACCTGCACTGCGAGATAGTTGTATGCGGGTCCGGCGGTGAACGACGCGCCGGACTCTCCGTACGGCGTGAACTCCACGATCGTCGGGCGAGGAGTCGTCGCGTCGTTGCCCGAGAGGGTGGCGGCCAGACTCGTACCGTCCGACGTCACGATCCGTAGTGCCTGCGACGCCGCGTGCGCGCTGCTGACGGGAAGCGCAGCTCCAACCACCACCAGGAGGGATGCCACTGCGGCGCTGATCGACACGCGTACACGACTCATGGCGGACTCCTGGGGTGAGCGGGTCTGACCACGCGAGTATTTCCCAGCGCCCCGGAAATGTAAATGGCAGTTACACCTACCGCCGGTGCCGGAAGGGCAACCTCAGGCGCGACGGTCGGGCAGGCCCTCGTACGCCGGCAGCTCCGGGCCGTTGACGGCGCGGTTGATGAGATCCATCATCGCGTCCATGTCGGGCTCCGGGGCGGGCTCGGCGCCCGGGTCCGCGGTCAGCATCTCGACGTGCATCCGGCCGATCTCCTGGTTGGCCAAGACGTACGCGCGCATCCGCTCCTCGTACCGGGCGAACCCGACCGCGGGGTCCCAGTCAGCGGCAGCGAGCTCACCGGCCAGCATGTAGGCACCCACCAGCGCCAGCCCGGTGCCGGCGCCAGACATCGGCGACGCGCTGTAGGCGGCATCACCCAGCAGCCCCACCCGGCCGCTCGACCACGTGTCCATCACGACCTGGGCGACCTGGTCGAGGTAGAAGTCCGGCGCGACGTCGAGATGCGCGAGGATCTGCGGCGTCAGCCAGCCGACTCCCGCCATCTGCTCGCGGAGCAGCCGCTTCTGGGCGTCGACGTCGCGGTAGTCGATGTCGAAGTCCTGCGCCGGGAACGACAGCATCGCGATCGCCTGGGCCGCGTCATGGATGGGGCGCAGGCCGGCTGACCGGCCGCCCTCGTGGTAGTCGAGCATCCAGCGGTCGAGCCCGAACTCGTTGGGGACGCTGTAGAACGCCAGCACCAGTCCAAGGTGTCGGACGAACTGCTCGCGCGGACCGAAGACCATCGCCCTCAGTGCCGAGTGCAGTCCGTCGGCCCCGATCACGAGCTCGAAGCGTCGCCGGTCGCCGCTCTCGAAGGTGATGTCCACACTGTCGGCGTCCTGGGTGAGCTGGGCGATCCGGTCGCCGAAGACGTACTCCACGTCATCGCGTGTGTCGTCGTACAGGACCTGGGCGAAGTCGCCGCGCAGCACCTCGATCTCCGAGATGTAGCCGTCGCCGTCGTTCTCCGCCGCATCGAAGGTCTCGAGCACCGTGCCGTCTGCGTCGACGGTGTAGGCGCCTGCCGTGTCGGTGCACACCGCCCGGACAGCGTCGTCCAGGCCCATCCGGCGGATCGCCTCCTTGGCCACCCCGCGCGCGTCGACGGCCTGTCCACCGGGTCGCAGTCGGGGCGACTGCTCGACGACCGTGACGTCAGCGCCTCGCCGGTGGAGCCAGTGCGCCAGCGCGGGTCCCGCAATGCTCGCACCTGAAATCAGCACTCTGTTGCCAGCCATGATGTCCCCTTCTCGCCCGTCCACCGACGGGTCCTGAGCGTACGAGACAGCCGACCGACCGCCTCTCACCTGTGCGACGAACGGGTGACCCGGGATACGACAGCCGCTGCAAAACATTCTGGAACCGCCGCTCGCGCGCTCCTCCCCCACCGTCGTACGGCGTCAGCCCATCACCCTCATCTGGTAGAAGCCACGGGTGCGCGCAACGACCGTGCCGGCCTCGTCGGTGACCTCGGCGACCAGCTCGTAGTTCGACTTGCCGGTCGCGATGGCCTCGGCCTGGACCCGGTCGAACTCCGCCTCCGACAGCGTGGTTCGTGCCGTCACGGCGGTCGTCGCGGGCCGGGAGAAGTCGATCTCGAGTCGCTTGACGAGCGGGACGCCACCGGGCACGTCCATGAAGCCAGCCATCAGACCGCCGAGCACCTCGGCCACTGTGAACAGGCATCCGGCATACATCGCCCCGAAGTGGTTGACGTTCGGCTCGGCCGGTATGCGCGCGGTGGCGCTGTGCGGCGTCACCTCGAGCACCTCGAGGCCCATCGCGTCCAGGATCGGGATCATGGTTCGTGCCAGGGCAGTCAGCTCGGCCGGGGTCGCTGGTTCGGTCATGCTCGAAAACTAGACCCTTCGCCGCCGACGGGCGAACACGCCCGTTCAGCCGAAGGCCGGTGGGGAACCCTCGAGGGCACGACGGGTGGCGTCGTCGTCGCCGAAGAAGTTGGGCACGAGGTCCTCGGTGTCGTAGTAGCGGTGGAACACCGGGGTCTGCGATCCGGACATCGGTGGCACGATCCAGCTCCAGTCGGCGGGGCACCGGCGGCCTGCCCGCTCTTCCTTGCCCAGGTGGGTGAGGAACCTGCTGGACTCGGTGTGGTGGTCGCTGATGGTCACGCCGTTCACCTGGAACGAGTGGAGCACCGCACGGTTGATCTCCACGAGGGCCCGGTCGCGCCACAGGGTCGCCTCGTTCGAGGTGTCCAGCCCCATCCGTTCAGCCACGGTCGGGACTAGGTCATATCGGTTGCTGTCGCCCAGGTTGCGGGCACCGATCTCGGTGCCCATGTACCAGCCGTTGAACGGTGCGGCTGGATAGGACACTCCCCCGATCTCCAACCGGTTGTTGCTGATGACCGGTACGGCGTGCCACCGCATGCCCAGCTCGGCAAACCAGGAGAACTCGGGATGCTCGAGCGGGACCTCGTGCACCGCGTCGCTCGGGAGGTCGAACATCTGCGGCCCCTCCTCGACGGTCTCCACCACGAGCGGGAGCACATCGAAGGCCCCCCGACGCTCGGGTGATCGCCATCCGCGCCGGATCAGCTTGCTCGTGAACGTGTGATAGCGGGGATCACCGAGCACGCGCCCATTGCGCTGGCCGTAGCCGGCGTAGCGGATGAGCTGCTCGTTCCAGATCCTGGGCGCCGGAAGCGAAGGACCTTCCGGCGCGAACACGCTGATCATCGGCCGGATCTTGCCACCGCTGTTGGCGGCTCGCAGGTGGTCGAAGCAGTGTTCGGCAACGCCGGCAGCGTCCGACACGCCACGCAGGTCGCGTACCTGCAGGCTGTTCCAATAGAGCCGGCCAATGCACCGGGCGTTGTTGCGCCAGGCGACGCGGGCGCCGAAGGCCAGCTCCTCCGGGGTGTGCCAGTAGGTGCCCGTCGAGTCGATCTCGCGCATGACCGACGCCATGCGCCGCGCCACTGGCCCTGCTCGGCGGTTCTCGGCATGGAACATCTCGAGGAACTCAGCCGCCGCAGCCCGATCCGTCTCGGCCCCGCCCCTGCGGGCCGTCGACTGCTCGACAGGTCCGGACGCGTCAGTCGCCCCACTCGTCGTTGTCGCGCCTGCGACCTGTCCCCCGAGAGTCGTCATGTCTCAGGCAGTGCCCTGCGAGCCCGGGCGGCTCCCGTTCTGGAAGCGAACCTGCCAGTCACTCATGCCATCGGGTGACTGACCGTTCGTACGAGGTGGCACTGTCGTTGCGTCAGACAGTGGAGTGATCCCGAGTCGGTCGACATCCTTGGCGAACGTCTCCATGATCGTCTGCATCTGGGCCTGGGCCGCACGGGCATACGAACGAACCTGCTCACCTGCGGTGTTCAGGGCATCCTGGACGATCTCGCGCTCGCGCGCGCGTGCCTGTTCGACACGCTCGCGCGCGTCGCGACCCACGTCCTCGGCCATCTCCTCGGCAACAAGCTGCGCCTGGCTGAACATCTGGACGACCTGGTCGCTCACCCGGTCCCCCACGTGCTCGTAGTCGTAGATCTCGGCCTGGGCGCGCTGGAGCTCGGCCCGGGTGTCCCGGAGATCGCTCTCCATCGCCTTGACCTGGTCGGCCACGCGATCGAGAAACGCGTAGACCTGGTCGGGGTCGAGGCCCCGGATCCCGCGATCGAACGACGCGGCTCGGATCGAGGCGGGTGTCTGATAGCGCGAATTGGCCCAGTCGTTGCTGTTCGTCATCTCGTGTCTCCTGACCTGGTCAACGGTGCCGCCACGGTCTGTTGATCCGCTGCCGCGTAGTAGAAGTGCTCGTACGTGATGTGCTCCGGGTGCATGCCCGCGGAGGTGAGCTCCCGGAGCGTGTGCCCGACCATCTCCGGGCCACCGCACACCATTGCCTTGCGGCCGTGCAGCGCCTGCCTGGCCGCAACCGTTCCGACCTTGCCGCGGGTGCCGGGATAGGACGCGTCGTCCGAGACGACCTCGGTGTAGTCGAACCACGGACGGGAGTCGGCCAGCTCGCGCAGTCGCGGGCGGTCGTACAGGTGCCACGGCATCCGTACGCCGTGCAGGAGGTGCACGCGCGGTCCAGAGCCAGAACGTGCCCATGCCTGGCTGATCTGCTCGATCACGGCGCGGAGCGGAGCCAACCCGGTTCCACCCGCGATCATCAGGAGGTCGCTCGGGTCGTCAGCGCGCCAGGTGAGCCGCTCGCCAACGGGCGCTCCCAGCTTGACGGTGTCGCCCACCTCCAGCGATCGCACGACCGCCATGCTGACCTGACCGCCGTCGATCTGCTGGACGTGCAGGTCGATCGATCCGTCCTGACGGGGAGCGTTCGCGGGGCTGTAGTAGCGCCACTGGCGTGGGCGTTGCGGGATCTCCATCGACAACGACTGCCCGGGCAGATAGGCGAACGCGATCCTGGGCCGGACCGTCAGCAACGTCAGGTCGACGGTTCGCCGCTCGAGCGAGACGACGTCGGCATCCCACCAGTCGGGAGTTGATTCAGAGGAGGTCTCCGCCGCCTCGACCATGATCCGGGCGATCACCTGGTAGGCGGCCGTCCACTGCGCAGCGAGGTCCTCGTCCCAAGCAGGCCCCAGGAAGTGCTTCAGGGTCGCGCACAGGGACGCGCCGACCGCGTCATAGTGCTCCGCGACGACGGCGAACTTGCGATGGTCGCGGCCGAGATGTCGCAGGAAGTCCGCATCGTCCTCGATCCGGTCGGCGTGGCTCACGATCCGGCCGAGCGCGCTGACGAACTTGTCGCGCTGGCTCGCCATGGAGAGCGGGAACATCGACCGCACCTCGGGGTGTGACACGAAGATGTAGGAATAGAAGTAGAGCGGCACCTTCTCGCCGTGCCGTGTCACCCGGTCCCAGCTGTCCTGCAGGTCGCGTGCCGTCATGCGGCTTCGCCCATCGGTGTCGACTCGACGGACGATTCGCCGGGCTCACCGAACGACATGCGGCGTCGGTCGTCGGCCTCGTGAGCCGATGAATGTTGCGTCGACAAGGGTTCCCTCCCCGGTCTATCTCAATTCAGCCCTTCTCCCTGTCCATCCGGCCGAAACCGGCGGGACAGAGTCGTCTCCCAACGATTGCCGTCCAGCGGGTCTCTCCGTCGGACAGCCAAGAAAGGCACTCCCACCCGCAACCCTACCGGTGTGCCGGTCAACCTCACTCGAGCTCATCTTCGCCATGGACGGTCGTCCCCCTGTGCTGACGAGCTCGTACCGGCGGCCAGCACGCTCCGTCTGTAGCATTTATGCTACGTTTTGTTCCATGGCTTTTGAGCGACCCGAGTCGGATCCCGTGATCTCCGTGCGCGACCTCCGCATGAGCTACGGCGACCACGTCGTGCTCGACGGAGTCACGTTCGACGCCCAGCCCGGCGAGGTCCTCGCACTGCTGGGACCCAACGGCGCCGGCAAGAGCACGACCATCGAGATCCTCGAAGGTTTCCGCAACCGGTCCGACGGCGAGGTCTCGGTCCTCGGCCTCGACCCGGCCGTCGCGGACGAGACGTGGCGGGCACGGCTCGGCATCGTCCAGCAGTCCTGGCGCGATCACGGGCGGTGGGGCGTACGCCAGCTGCTCACCCACCTCGGCGCCTACTACGCACCCTTCTCCACCCCCGCTCGGCCGCGCCCCATGGACGTCGACGAGCTGCTGGCGACCGTCGGCCTCACCGAGCACTCCGGCCAGAAGGCCGGCTCGCTGTCAGGCGGGCAGCGCCGCCGCCTCGACGTCGCGATCGGCATCGTGGGCAAGCCCGACCTGCTGTTCCTCGACGAGCCGACCACGGGCTTCGACCCTCAGGCCCGGCGGGACTTCCACGACGTGGTGCACCGACTCGCTGATCTCGAGGGCACCACGATCCTGCTGACGACCCACGACCTGGACGAGGCCGAGAAGCTCGCCGATCGCATCCTGATCCTCGCCGGTGGACGCATCGTCGCCAACGGCAGCGCCGCCGAGCTGTCACGCGAGGTCGAGGGACGTACCGAAGTGCGGTGGAGCCAGGACGGCGAGCATTTCGTACACGCCGCGGACGATGCCACTCGCTTCGTACGCGAGCTCTTCGAACAGCACGGCGACGCCATCGGCGAGCTCGAGGTCCGCCGCAGCACACTGGAGGACAGCTACATGACCCTGGTCCACCGTTTCGAGACCGACCCCACGGCAGAAGTGCAGCCCTTGGAGGTAGTCCGATGAGCACCACGAGCCTGGGGCCGTCAAACCCCATCCTTCATTCCATGCGTCTCGGCATGCGACGCGGCGGCATCGAGATGATGCACAGCCTGACGAATCGCGCCGACCAGATCTGGATCGTCGTGATGAATGGCATCTTCGTCGGCGTGCTCATCCTGCAGCGCAACTCCGACCTCGGCGGCACCGGCTACTCGCTCGCGGTTGCCACGCTTCCCGGACTCATCGGCATGAACGTCGTCATGGGCGGCTGGATGGGCACCGCACAGATGCTCGCCGTCGAGCGCGAGGACGGCACGCTCTTGCGCGCCAAGTCGACACCGCACGGGATGCTCGCCTACCTCGTGGCCCGCGTGACCCTGGCGGTCCTCAACACCGCTCTGGGCCTGGTGGTCTTCCTGATCGCCGGGTTGTTCCTGCTGCCGGGACTCACCGACGTCCCGCTCACGGGCTGGCTGATGCTGCTCGGCGTCTTCCTGCTGGGCATGCTCGCCACGATGCCCTGGGGTGCCGTCGTCGGCGCTTCCGTGAAGTCAGCGGGCGCGGGATTCGGGTTGACCTTCCTGCCGATGATCGTGCTGATCGCGATCTCCGGGATCTTCTACCCGATCACCGGTATGCCCGACTGGCTCCACCCGATCGCCCAGGTCTTTCCGGTCTATTGGCTGGGCGCGGGCATGCGTGACGCCCTGCTTCCGGAGGCCGCCGCGGCGGCCGAGCTGGGTGGACAGTTCCACACGATGACGACGTTCGGCGTCCTCGGCGCCTACGCCATCCTCGGCCTGCTGGTCGCGCCCCGGGTGCTGCGAGCCATGGCCCGCAAGGAGTCTGGTTCCGCCGTCGAGAGCCGCAAGGCCAAGGCGATGCAGGGGTGGGGTTGACATGGCACCCAGCAGCGAGTTCGTGCACCAGCGCATCGCGATGCTGCGCGCCGAGCGGGGCATCTCGCGCCGCGACCTGGCCGATGGCGTCGGTGTGCACTACCAGACGATCGGCTACCTCGAACGCGGAGAGTTCAGCCCCAGCCTGCACCTTGCGCTCAGCATCGCGGCCTTCTTCGAAGTGCCGGTCGAGGTCATCTTCTCGCTTGAGCAGTTCCCCCGTCTCGGTGAGCGAACTGCCTGAGGCGGCAACGCCAGTCGGTCCAGACCGACCTCGGGTCACGAACCGGAGCGCTGGACTGAGCGCTCGCCTGCATGCACGGCGAATGGCAGTCGGTTCGCGGCTGGCGGGATCGGACAGAGGTAGTGGTCGCTGAACGCACACGGCGGAAGGTAGGCCCTGTTCAGGTCGATCGTCACCGCACCGTCGACGTCGGGTCGCGGCAGGTTCAGGAAGCGGAACTGTTGGGTCGTGTCGCCGTTCGACGTATCTGCGAAGGTGACCTGCAGCTCGCCGCCTTCGCGCGGGAACGCCACAAGCTCGACCTCGTGCCCCAGGATCTGCGCCGTGACTGTGCCCGCGAGGGCGTCGTCGCTGCGTCGTCCGCCGACATGATCGATGGCGATCGTCGACTCCGGCGCTGCCTCGGTGAACCGCCCTGTGACAATCCACTCATCCCGGAGATCAAAGACGTCGATCCCGGCGAAGGTGGTGCGGCCGGGAGCCGCTGGGTCGAAGACACGAAGTGCGATGTCACCCGCATTGACGATGGCCCGCAACAGCTTGCCGTCGAGGACGACCTCCTGGCTCGGGGAAAGTGACACATCGGCCTGTGCGCCGACCACCAGGCCATCGACTACGCGCCAGCTGCCGGGAAGTCCGTCGATCTCGACCGGCGACTCATCCAGCCAGTGCGTTCCTGTGAGCGACGCCGTGCCATGTTCTGACGCCGCCAGGGATTCGCGGGCCGCGTGCCATTCGCGCCACTCGGCACGCCTGCGCTCGCTTGTCACTGTGGTTGTCATTGGACTCCTTCTCGGCGATGTGGCACTGAGGCGATGAGCTCCCGGGTGTATTCGGCCGACGGGTTGCCGAGCACGTCGGCGGCGTGTCCCGACTCGACGACCCGGCCGCGGTTGAGGACGACGACGGTGTCGGCCAGCTCGCTGACGACCGCGAGATTGTGCGAGATGAACAGGTAGCTCACGCCGGTCTCCTTCTGAAGGCCGAGGAGCAGCTCGATGATGCGCGCCTGCACCGTGACATCCAACGCCGAGGTCGGCTCGTCGCACACGACGAGTCGGGGGTTGAGGCTGATCGCGCGGGCGATCGCGACCCGCTGCTGCTGGCCACCGGAGAGCTCAAGGGCTCCCTTGTTCGCGAACGACGACGGCAGACCCACCTGGTCCAGGAGCTCCGCCACCCGCACGCCGACGGCGCTGCGGTCGAGTCCGTCATGGATGAGCGGCTCGGCAATCACCTGGGCGACCGAGTAGCGCGGATCGAACGAGCTCGCCGGGTTCTGGGGGATCAGCTGGGTCTTGCGGCGCAGGGCGCGACGGGCCTCCCGTCCGATCTGGTGCACGTCGGCGCCTTCGAAGATGACCCTCCCGGAGTCGGGCTTGTCGAGACCGAGCACGAGACGCGCGATCGACGTCTTGCCGGCGCCTGATTCGCCCACGACGGCCACGGTGCTCGCCCGAGGCACTCGAAACGTCACTCCGTCGACCGGGGTGAACAGCTCGCCCTTGCCCCACCAGCTGTCGCTGCGAAGCCGGATCGAGCGTCTGATGTCGTCCACCTCGAGCACGACGGGCCTGTCGTCGAGGGACTGGTCGATCGGGCGGGGTTGGAGTGTGGGTGAGGAGCGCAGCAGGGCGCGGGTGTAGTCGGTGATGGGGCCGGCGAAGAAGTCCCCCGTCGAGCGACGCTCGACGACGCGGCCACCACGCAGCACGATCGTCGCGTCGGAGTAGCGGGCTGCGAGCTCCAGATCGTGGGTCACGAGCAGGATCGAGACGCCGTCGTCGGCCACGATGTCGACCAGCAGCGACAGCACCTGCTTCTGGATCGTGACGTCCAAAGCGCTGGTCGGCTCGTCGGCGATGATGAGCGCCGGCTTGGCGGCGATCGCGATGGCGATCAGCACCCGCTGCAGCATCCCGCCCGAGAACTCATGAGGGTACTGGCGGGCGCGTACGTCGGGCTGGTCGATGCCGACCCGATCGATCAGATCGATGACGTGGGCGTCCACCTCGTCCTTCGTGCACACGTCGTGCTCGAGCAGCACCTCGGCTATCTGCGCCCCGATGCGCTTGAGCGGGTGAAGGCTACGACGCGGGTCCTGCGGCACGAAGCTGACCACCGCACCGCGGAGAGCCCTGAGCATGGCCTCGGAGGCGCCGACCACGTCCACGCCGTTGACGACGATCTGGCTCTCCGGTGCGAGCTCAGCGGTTGACGGCAGCAGACCGACGATCGCCTTGGCGACACTGGTCTTGCCCGAGCCCGACTCGCCGACGACGGCGACGACCTGTCCCGCCTCCACCGTGAGGTCAAGGTCGGAGACGGCCACCTCACGGTAGTGGTGCGTGACGTAGTCGATGCCCAGGCCACGGATCTTGAGGACGCTCACTGCGATGACCTGCCGCTCGACTGGAAGTACAGGAACACGCCATTGGCGGCGACGACGACCGCGGTCACCACGAGGCCGGGGATCGTCGTGAGCCACCAGGCCGTCGCGAGGAACGACCGCCCGTCTGCCACCAGCGCTCCCCACTCAGGATTCGGCGGCTTGACGCCAAGTCCGAGGAAGCTCAAGGACGAGATCGCGATGATGCTCGCGCCGAAGTCGAGCGCGATGTAGGCAGCGACGGGTGCGAACGAGTTGGGCAACACGTGCTTGCGCAGGATCGTCGGCCAGCCGACGCCGCTGAGCACGGCTGCCTCGACGTACGCCGAGCGTGCCACCACCAGCACGCTGGATCGCATCAGCCGGGTGATCGCAGCGATACCGGCGACCCCTACCGCGATGGCCACGTTGATCGTGCCGAAGCCCAGCGCCGCGACGATCGCGAGGGACATCATGAGGCTCGGGATCGACATCATCAGGTCGGTCACACGCATGATCACGCCGTCGACGAACCCGCCAGCTGAGCCGGCGACCAGCCCGAGCAGCGTGCCGCCCGTGAACGAGATCGCGAGGGCCAGCAGGCTCGCGGTGAGCGAGACATGTGCCCCGTGGACGACCCGCGAGTAGAGGTCGCGGCTGAGGTTGTCGGTGCCGAACGGATGCTCCCACGACGGCGGCTTGAGGTGCTGCCCGTAGAAGATCTTGTACGGGTCGGTGTGCGTGAACCAGCCGGGGAAGGCTGCTGCCAGCACGGCGACACCGATGATCGCCAGGCACAGGCCCAGTCCGATGCGGGCTCCGAGCGTGCGTCGCGGACGTAGCCGCTTGTCGGGGGTGACGCCGACCTCGAGGCCGACGATCGGGTCGACGATGACGCTGGGGGCTGTCGTCATGATGAGACCTTCGCGCGAGGATCGATCAGCGGATAGACCGCGTCGGTGAGCAGGTTGACGATGACGAAGACGATCGCGGTCGTGACGATCGTGCCCTGGACCAGCGGCAGGTCACGCTGCACGACGGCTTGCTGCATCAGCGAGCCGATGCCCTGTCGCGAGTAGACCGTCTCGGAGATGACGGCGCCGGCGAGCAGCGTGCCGAAGTGCAGCCCGATGATGCTGACCGTGGGAAGCAGGGACGCCGGCAGCACGTGACGGGTGTGGACGTCGAGGGGTCGAAGGCCCTTCGACACGGCAGTCGTGACGTACAGCTCGGCGCGTGCCCGCAGGATCCCGTCGAGGGTCACCTGGGCGATCATCGAGCCGTACGGGATCGCGATCGTCAGGGCCGGCAGCACGACGGAGTACCACTGGGCGTCTCCGCTCGACGGGAAGATGTGGATCTGGAAGCTGAACACCTGCAGCAGGATCAGGGCGATCCAGAAGGTCGGCACGGCGTTGCCGAACGCGGGGAGGATCCGCAGGGTACGCGCGATACGTCCGTCGGGCCGAAACGAGATGGCAACGGCAAATGCGATGCCGAACACGATCGACAGCACCATGGCTGACAGCGTCAGGACGATCGTGGAGGGAAGGGCGTTCTTCAGCAGGTCGGTGACCCTCGCGCCGTAGAGGACGGAGTTGCCGAAGTCGAGGTGGAGATACTGCCACGCCAGGTGCACGTACCTCTCGAAGAAGCCCTGGTCGAGACCGAGGGACGAGCGCAAGGCGGCCTCCTGCTCGGGGCTGACAGCCGTTCCGCCATCAGCTCCGAGCAGGACGCTCACGCTGTCGCCCGGGATCAGGTACAGGATCACGAACGACACCGTGAAGGCACC
Organism: Aeromicrobium panaciterrae; assembly: GCF_039537165.1. Lineage (GTDB taxonomy): Bacteria > Actinomycetota > Actinomycetes > Propionibacteriales > Nocardioidaceae > Aeromicrobium > Aeromicrobium panaciterrae. The sequence goes on from NZ_BAAAZZ010000002.1 coordinate 391,802, forward strand.
CCAGACGACGAGCGCAGCCTGACCGAACCGTAGAGCGAGGCGCTTCATCGGATCTCCTTGCCGTGCTGTCGTCGGGGTGTCTTCACGAGTGCCTGCCTGCTACTTGCTGAGCGAGATGTCCGCGTACAGCGGGCCGGGGCCCGAGAGGTAGGCGAGCTTCGCGCCCTGGACCTTGGACGACACCGCGAACGACTGCGCCCAGTCATAGATCGGGATGAGGTATCCCTCGTCGATGACGGTCTTCTGGATCTCGGCGAGGATGCCGTTCCGCTTGGTGACGTCCACCGCCTGCAGCTGGTCGGACAGCAGGTCATCGAGCTTTTCCCGGCCAGCGCGTTCCAACCAGTTGTTGGCGTCGATGCTCAAGATGGCGCGGAGCGTGTCGGGCTCGGGCGTGTAGCCGTTGACCCAGCGCGCCGAGAACTTCCCGCTGTCGTAGACGCTCGCCGCCTGACCGGTGGGAAGCAGGTTGATCGTCAGCTCGACACCGATCTCCTTGAGCTGCTCCTTGACGATCGCGAGCACGCTCGACGTGGCATTCCAGTCGGAGTCCCACGTGACGTCGAAGCTCAGCTTCTTGCCGTCCTTCTCCCGGATGCCGCCGGCGCCGACCTTCCAGCCTGCGTCGTCGAGCAGCGTCCTGGCCTTGTCCGGCTGGTACGACAGCGCATCGCCCTGGCTCTTGAAGCCGACCGTCGAGGTGCTCAGTGCCGACTCCGACGCATGGAACCAGTCGCCGATGACACCGTCGATCGCGGCCTTGCGGTCGAAGCCGATCTGCACCGCCTGACGGACGGCCGGGTCGGAGAACACGGTGCCCTTGACGTTCGGCACGAGCGCGACGGGATAGCCGGCGTTCGTCGTCGTCAGCACCTTGCCGCCGGCGCCTTCGATGCGTGAGGCATCTTGCGGCAGCACCACGGAGTAGGCGTCGATCTGGCCGCTCAGCAGGGAGCCGGCCAGGACGGCGGTGTCCTTGATGTTGACGATCTCGAGACCGTCGAGATGCGCTGCGCCCTGGTTCTTCGCGAGCGGGTTGCCCCAGGCGTAGTCCTTGCGCTTCTTGTACGTCAGCGTCTCGGACGGGACGTACTTCGTCACGACGAAGGGACCTGAACCGATGGCGCCCTTCGCGCACCGCTCCTCGGCGGTCTGTGCCGACGTCTTGGGTGCGACGATCGCCAGGTTGCCCGTCGCGGTGCCCTGCAGGAACGCGATGTTGGGCTTGGAGAAGTGCACGACGACCTTGTCGGGGCTGACGACCTCGGAGCGCTGGTAGTCGTTCAGGTAGCCGATGGCCAGCGAGGCGGCAGCGCCGAGCTTCTTGATCCCGTCGAAGTTGTCGGCAACGGCCTGGGCGTCGAGCTTCTCGCCGTCGCTGAACGTGACGTCGTCACGCAGGGTGAAGGTGAAGTCCTTGGCGTCGGCGCTGACCTCGTACTTGGTCGCCAACCACGGCAGGTACTCGCCGGTCTTGAGGTTCTGCGCGAGCAGCGAGTCGGCCAACGGCTTCAGCGCATAGCTGTTGGGGTTGTTGCCGCGCTGATGGGGATCCGCGCAGTCAGGAACCGTGCCGCCGAACTTCAGGGTGCCTCCGGCTTGGGCGGCGGCACCGTCGCTGCCGCTGCCGCACGCGGTGAGAAGCGCGGCAGTCAGTGCGATGGGTATGACGGCTGTCAGTTTCTTGAGTCTCATTGACTTTCTCTTCTTTAGGGGGTCAGCGGTGTGCTGACCTCGTCTGGTCAGACGAGCTGTTGGGCCCGTCGTGCTCGGTGGGTCTCGGGGAGGTGCGGGCCGGCGCCGAACAGTCGTTCGCGCAGGGTCGTTCCGGGCGGGTCGTAGCGGGCGCGCATGAGCCCGCGCTCAGTGAGGATCGGCGTGAGGTGGTCGGCGAAGTCCTCCCACGAGCCCGGCTGGGTCAGGTAGTGGACGTTGAGCCCGTCGATGCCGACATCGGACCAGCTCTCGATCGCGTCGGCGATCTGTTCGGGGGTGCCGACGGCATGCTGCGCACCGGACCACCGGACGTACTGCTCGAGCGTCCAGTCCTTGTCGGGCGCGTTCTCAAGCCGGGTCCTGAACGAGCCGATGTCGTCCGCGGTCGCACGCTCGAGGATGTCGGAGACCTTCTCCTGCAGGCCGAGGATCGAGAGGTCCTTCTTGGCTCCTTCGGCGAGCTTGATCAGCAAGGACTCGACTGACCGGGTCTCAGCCAGGTCGGCGTTGATGCGCTGCGCCTCCTCCTCGGTGCTGCCGAGGACATACGCGAACTTGCTGATGATCTTGAGGTCGTACGGATCGCGTCCGGCATCGGCGGCGGCCTTGCGGAGCTTCGCGATGTTGGCGATGGGGTCGCCGACCTCGATCGACGAGAACACCGCTTCGGCGTGATCGGCAGCGAACTGGGCGAAGCGATCGGACGCGCCGGCATTGAACAGCACGGGGGTCCGCTGCGGCGATGGCTCGGACGCATGGGCGCCGGGCACGTCGTAGAAGTGCCCCTTGTGGTGGATGTCGTGGATCTTGCCGGCGTCGGTGTAGTGGCCGGTGGCCTTGTCGCGCAGGAGCGCGCCGTCCTCCCAGCTCTGCTCCCACAGCTTGTAGACGACCTCGAGGAACTCCTCGGCGCGGGCGTAGCGATCGGAGTGCTCCGGCAGCCCCCCGTATCCGAGGTTGCGTCCGGTACCCGGGATCGAGCCCGTCACGATGTTCCAGCCCAGGCGGCCACCCGTCAGGTGATCGAGGGTCGAGGCGCGGCGGGCGAACGAGTACGGCGGCTCCTGCAGGACGTTCTCGGTGAACGCGAACCCGAGGTTCTCGGTGGTGTACGCGAGGAGGGCAACGATGCTGGCCGCGTCGAGGACCGGCGCCTGCAGGCCCGTGCGCAGGGCCGCGTCGCGGTTGCCGCCGAGGGTCTCGTACGGCGCCAGCACGTCGGCGAAGAAGAGGATGTCGAACCGGGCGCGCTCCAGCGTCCGGGCGACATCGACCCAGTACTGGGGCGTCGTGTACTCGAGCTGACGGCTGTCGTCGCGGCGCCACTGACCGTGGTCGTGGTGCGACGGAGCAAGCATGTTGAATGCGCTGAAGATCAGCGGCTTGCGCTCTGCCATGTCGGCCTCTTCCTGTTGTGCCATGGATCCTGCGACGGGCACTGGTCTGCCCGGCGGTTCACGTTAGAAGCGATCGTCGGGGGGCGTCCAACAGTGATGCGAGATGGGTTGCCATAAGTGCCTCTGATCGATTTTTTGCCTGTTATTTCCGCGTATTCCAAGGCCAGAGTGCGCGCTCTCCGGACGCATTTCCGCCACGTCCCGTGATGTGGACGATGGCCATCGGCTGCGTCGACGGTGATACGGGGCGGCACTCCAGAGGTGGACACGACGACCGCCCCGTACGCCGTCTCGAGCACGAGATCGGACATCGTCCACGATGCGAACCTCGCCGGATCCACCCACCGCTCGGTGCTGCACTGGGGTGGTCATCGTGCTTCGTGATCGATTCACATCGACATTCGCACTTGGACACCCCCGCCGGCCGCTGCCTACGGTCGGTACGACCACAAGCAGGCCCCATGCAGGAGCGAGCAATGTCCCAGAACAAGCCAGTACGCCTGGTCTTCAACCTGACCCCGTCGGGCATCCACGACGCTGCATGGAAGCAGCAGGAGTCGCCCGCGACGCTGTCCACGGACATCGACCAGCTGGTGGAAAGCGCGAAGATCGCCGAGCGCGGAAAGCTCGACGCCATCTTCATGCCCGACAGCTACGGCGGACTCAACAAGGACGACCCGCCACGACGCCCGTGGCGCTCGCTCGACCCGACGGTCGTCTTCGCCGCGATCGCCGTCGCCACCGACAACATCGGCCTGATCGCCACGGTCAACTCGCTCTACAACGCGCCCTACCAGGTCGCTCGCGACATCGCATCACTCGATCACCTGAGTCGCGGCCGTGCCGGATGGAACGTCATCACCAGCCAGAACGCCAACTCGCTCGACATCCTCGGCATCGACGAGGTCTACGAGCGCGACGAGAAGTACGAGCGGGCCGAGGAGTTCCTGACGATCGTCCACCTGCTGTGGGAGTCGTTGCCGCAAGAGGCGATCCTGGCCGACGCCGCGTCGCACACGTACATCGACCTCGACCGGGCCCGCGAGGTGGACTTCACCGGCAAGCACTTCTCGAGCAAGGGCATCAGTCCGGTGCCGCCGTTCGAGGGCAACAAGCCCGTCATCGTCCAGGCCGGCGCATCTCAGCAGAGCAAGGAGTTCGGGGCCCGCTGGGCTGACGCGCTCTTCACGAAGCACCGCACGATCGAGTCGGGCCAGACGTTCACTCGTGACGCCCGCGCCTTCGCCGAGAAGGCCGGACGATCGGCCGACGACATCCTGGTGCTGCCGGGCCTCCTCCCGATCCTCGGGTCCACCGAGGCCGAGGCCAAGGCGATCAAGCGCGAGCTCGACGAGCAGCTCGACATCGAGTACCTCAAGGCGGCGCTGGCCGAACGGCTCGGCATCGAGCCGTCACAGCTCGATCCCGCCAAGGAGCTGCCGTACGACGCGATCGAGATCGAGAACGCCACCCCGTACGACCGTCAGCAGCGTGGCAACCTCGTGCAGGAGGCCAAGGATCGCGGCTTCACGACCCTCGACGTGCTCTACAACAACATCACCGCGGGTCACCGTGTCGTGGTCGGTACGCCCGAGCAGCTCGCCGATGACTTCGTGGCGTGGATCGACGCCGACGCCTCGGACGGCTTCGCGTTCAACGTCGAGTCCAACCCGCGCGGCATCGAGGCCATCGTCGACGGACTCGTTCCCGAGCTGCAGAAGCGGGGCCGGTTCCGCACCGACTACGACGGCACGACGTTCCGCTCCAACCTGGGCGTCGGCTCCGGCACGAAGGCTCCACGATGACGATTGCCATCGAACGCGCCGACGTCGACAGCGTCGAGTGGCTGGCCTCGATCACCGCGATCGCCGCCGCCGACGCCGAGCGCGTCGACCGGGAGGGCGCCTTCCCGGCGGAGACGTTGCGTCAGCTCTATGACGCCGGCGTCTATGACCTGATCTACGCAGGAGGCGACGATCGTCTCGATCTCGTCGGGTTGTCGCGGCTCGTCCAGGCGGTGTCGCAGGGCGACCCGTCAGCCGGGCTGATCCTGGTCAACACGATCCAGGCCGTCGAGAAGCAGAAGGCGCAAAACGTCTGGCCCGAGACGGTCTATTCGGAGTTCGTCCGCAGGACGTCCGAGGGTCCGGTCAACATCAACTCAGCTCGGGCCGAGCCCGATCTCGGTGCCCCGGCTCGCGGCGGCCTGCCCGCGACCACGGCATCGCGCACGGCGACGGGTTGGGCGATCAACGGTCGCAAGGCATATGTGACCGGCAGCCGGTATCTCGACTGGCAGTCCGTGTGGGTCAAGACGGATGAGAGCGACGTACGGGTGGGCCACCTGTTGGTGCCGCGCGACACCCCGGGCATCGAGACGATCGAGACCTGGGACCACCTCGGCCTGCGCGGCAGCGCGACGCACGACGTCGTCTACACCAACGTCGAGGTGCCCGACGAGAACTTCCTCGAGATCCCGTTCACCAACGGTCAGTACATCGACCCGGTCGGGCGTGGCGGACCGTCGAGCCTGCTGCACGCAATCATCTACCTCGGCGTCGCCCGGGCGGCCCAGGCGGCGTTCGCCACGTTCGCCCGCGAGCGGGTGCCCAGCGCGCTGGGACGGCCCATCGCCGAGACTGAGCGCATCCAGACCATCGCGGGCGAGATCGAGGGCCTCATCGTCCAGGCCGAGGAGCTCGCGTACGGACTCACGTCGCGAGCGCAGCTCGGCGACGAGGAGGCGATCCGGCGTACCCAGATCGCCAAGCCCCTCGTCGCCAAGGGCGCGATCGAGGCCGTTCACGTCGCGGTCGCAGCGCTCGGCAACCCCGCGTTGTCCAGGTCGAACCCCCTCGAGCGCCATCTGCGCGACGTCCTCTGCGCCCGAGTCCACCCACCCCAGGAGGATGCCGCCCGACTCGCCGTCGGCCGCCGCGTCCTCGCCGTCTGACCAGGAGACCACCATGACCCGCTATGTCATCATCGGTGCCGGAGCGCTCGGTGCCACGCTTGCCGCGCAGCTGCACGAGAGCTCGGTGCCGTACGTGCTCGTGGCTCGCGAGCGCCAGGTCGGACTCGTACGCCAACAGGGCCTGACGTACGTACGGCCGTCGGGCGAGGTCACCCTGCCGATCGAGATCACGACAGCCGACGACCTCGGCGATCTGCAGCCCGACGACGTGCTCGTGTTCACCCCCAAGACCCAGGACCTCGACGGCACTCTGGCCACGTGGGCCTGGCATCCCGTCGCAGGCGGTGGAGTGGGCGCGGATCTGCCGGCCATCACGGTGCAGAACGGCCTCGAGGCCGAGCGCCAGGCGCTGCGTCGCTTCGCCACGGTGCTCAGCGCCTCGTTCAACCTTCCGGCGCGCTACGTCGAGCCCGGAGTCGTCGAGGTGCGGTCGGCGCCGCTCACCGGAGTCGTGACGATCGGACGGTTCCCGTCCGGCGCGTCCGCGGTGGCCGAGCAGGCAGCGGCAGACTGGGGACGTTCGGGCTACGCCGTCGAGGCGACCGACGACATCCAGCGCTGGAAGGCCGCCAAGCTCCTCTTCAACGTGCACAACGCCGTCGACGTGTTCTCGGGCGACGCTGAGACGGTGGCCGAGCTGAACGAGGGCCTCGTGACCGAAGCCCGTGCTGCGCTCCTCGCAGCGGGCTACTCGATCGCCGAGAAGTCCGAGCACACGATCGACACGAGCGGCTTCGTGGTCCACGACCATCCAGAGGGTCGAGCCGGCGGCAAGTCGACGTGGCAGAGCTTCGCCCGCGCCGATGCGTCGGGTCACGAGGTCGACTTCCTCAACGGCGAGGTCGTCCTGCTCGGTCGCCTGCATGGCGTACCCACTCCGTTGAACGAGGCGGTGCAGCGCATCCTCGGCCAGTCCTTCGCCTCGGGTGAGGCGCCGGGCGCGCACGACGCGCGCGAGGTGCTCGACGCCGTCGCGGTGCCCGCCTAGACCGACCCACCCTGGGCGGCGGGCAGCTGTCCGGCTTGGGAGATCGTCCTCGCATCCAACACCGCCCAGATCAGTGCCGCGCAGATGCCAACGGCGGACAAGCTGCCGCCTGCCACGAGCGTCCATCGTGCTCCCCATGCCTCACCGACATGACCGATGAGCGGTGCTCCGAACGTCGTGCCGCCCATGAACAGCATCATGTAGATCGCCGCGACGCGGCCGCGCATGGACGGCGTGGTCGTCAGCTGGATCAGGGCGTTGGCCGTCGTGATCATCGTGAGAGTCGCAAACCCCAGGACCGGCATGATCGCCGCGTACGCGACGTACGACGGCATGACTCCCGCGGCGATCTCGACGAGTCCCACACTGATGCCGGAGAGGACGACGATGCGTACCGATGGGCGACCCCGATGGGCAGCGACCAGTGCCCCGACGATGGACCCGACCGCGATGTAGGAGCCCAGCGCGCCGAACTCCTGGGCGCCGAGCCCGAACGTCTCGGTCGTCATGAGCGCGCTCATCATCTCGAAGTTCAGCCCGAACGTGCCGACCGACGCGACACACATCAGCAGAAGGATCAGGTCGCGGCGGGTTCTCACGTACCGCCAGCCATCGGCGATGCCGTGAGCCTGGTGGGTGACGACAACGGGCATGAGCAGCTCTCGGTCGAGCCGGTTGAGCGATACGAACACGGCGACGTAGCTGACGGCGTTCGCCAGGATGACCCAGCCGGCGGCCTCGGCGCCCGAGCCCAGTGCGCCGATCGCGACTCCGGCGACGGCCGGGCCGATCAGCCGAGCCGTGTTGAACGAGGCCGAGCCAAGCCCCACAGCATTGGCCGCGAGGTCACGATCGACCAGCTCCATCACGAACGACTGCCGGGCCGGTGCGTCGAACGCCGTCGCCGTCCCGAACACGAAGGCGATGACATAGATGTGCCACGCCTCGACGTTGCCGGTGACCGCGAGGAGTCCCAGCACGGCCGATGGGGCCGCCATCGCGACCTGCGTACATCGCAGCACCACGCGCTTGGGGAAGCGGTCGGCGACGGATCCGGCGAACGGCACCATCAGCAGGGTCGGCAGGAACTGCAGGCCAGCCGTGATGCCGAGAGCCGTGCCGCTGCCGGTCACGACGAGCACGAGCCAGTCCTGTGCCACGCGCTGCATCCAGGTACCGATGTTCGACACGATGGAGCCGGCCAGATAGATGCGGAAGTTGCGTACCGACAGCGCGCGAAAGGTCGGCCTCACCACGGGTCTCGGGTGAAGTGCGTACGCGGTGTCACGTGCCGGTGGCGACGGGCAGGTCGTTGTTGCTCCACTGCGACCACGAGCCCGGGAACAGCACACCGTCGAATCCGGCGATCGCGAGCGCCGCGAGCTGGTGAGCAGCCGTGACTCCCGACCCGCAGTACGTGCCGACTGGCGCGCCTGCCGTGACACCAAGGGAGACGAAACGCTCGCGCAGCACGTCGGCCGGCAGGAATCGACCATCCGCGTCGAGGTTCTCGCCGGTGGGCGCGCTGACGGCGCCGGGTACGTGGCCGGCCTTCGGGTCGATCGGCTCCGTCTCGCCACGAAAGCGCTCCCCGGCGCGGGCGTCGAGCAGGACGTGGCTCTCGGCAAACGTCAGGACGTCGTCGAGCCCGAGTGTCGGCAGGGCGTCGTGCGCCAGCTCGATGGTTCCGGGTTCGGGGGTCACGTCATCGACGTCCAGGGGCAGGCCAGCTGATCTCCATGCCGCCAGGGCCCCGTCAAGGATGCGGACGTCGTCGAGTCCTGCCCACCGCAGCAGCCACCAGGCGCGCGCAGCTGCCAGGTTGCCCGCGTCGTCGTGGACGACGACACTGTCGCCGGCGCTGATGCCCCAGCGACGGGCCGCGCTCTGGAGCTCGTCGATGTCGGGGAGCGGGTGGCGACCCTCTGACGGCTCGCCGTGACGGGCGAGCTCGTCGTCGAGTGCGACGTACACCGAGCCGGGGATGTGCCCCTTCAGGTACTCGCCATGGCCGGGAGGGCCGCCCAGCGTCCAGCGGACGTCGAGCACGATGGGTGGATGCGGGCTGTCGAGGGCAGCGGAGAGCTCCTCGGCACTGATGAGTACGGGCACGTGATCACGCTAGGAACTGCTGGCCACGGCGTCCAATACGGATCGCTCATGCGTCCGGATCAGAACTGGTGATGGGTCAGGCCGGGATGTCGACGATCTGGAGCGTGCGCCGAGTGAAGAAGGCCTCGCCCGCTGCGATCGCGGTCGCCTCGATGTCGGCATCGAGACCGCGGCGGGTGATGAGGTTGAGCCCGGCCTCGCCGACCTCGGGAAGGTCGTCGCGACGTACGAGCCCGTCGGGCGTACCGCCGAAGTTGGGCAGCAGGGCAACGCCGAGACCGGCTCGCACCCCTGCGAGCACCCCCTCGAGCGTCGTCGACTGGCCCGCAACCGTGACGCGATGGCCCGCGTCACCGAGGCTGGCCATGGCCCGTTCACGCAAGGCACACGGCTCCTCGAAGGCCACGAGCGGGATCGCGTCGCGCTCGAGCCTCGGCGTCCATGACGGCGCCGAGTACCAGTGCAGCGGCGTACGGCCGATCTCACGGCCACCCTCGTTGCCCCGCGAGGCGAGGATGAAGGCGAAGTCGACAGCTCCCTTGGTGACACCCTCGATCAGGGTGGTCGAGCGGGCGATCTCGAACCGGGTGGTGACGTCGGGGAACGCCTGGTGGAGCGCGCGGATCATCTCTGGCAGGACTTGGTCGGCGGAGTGCTCGCTGGAGCCCACCACGACGACCTGCTCGGTCTGGACCTGCAGTCGAGCAAGCGCGCTGTCGTGCGCCGCGAGGATCTGGCGGGCCTCGGCGAGCACCTGCTCGCCGTCGACCGTGAACTTCATGTTGCGCCCGTCCTTGACGAAGAGCTTGCGCTTGAGACCGCGCTCGAGCAGGCGGATGTGCTGGCTGAGCGCAGGCTGGCTGATGTGCAGCGTGACGGCAGCCTTGCCGAATCCGCCGCACTCGGAGATCGCGACGAGGGTTCGCAGGTGATCCAGGTCAAGGGAAGTTGCCATGTTTCGACGGTAGGTTTGCCCACCGGGTGCGGACGACACGTCTCATTCGCTGATACGGCGTGCCAACAACCGGCTGAGTGTGCCAGACATCGATCACGGTCGCGCATCGATCCCGATCAGTGATCGTTGTTGGACGCCCAGGGTTTGCGTCCCACAGGCTGGAGGGGTGCTTCGCCATGCTCTCGACCAGGTCCGACGATGACTGCTGCGTCAACCCTTCCCCCGCGCGCTCTCACCGATCCTGAGCTGCTCACGGTGCTGTCGGTCGACCGCTCGGGGGCTCTCCCGGGACGGCCCCTGGCGGTCGTACGTCCGACGTCGGTCGACGAGGTGCAGGACGTGATGAGGTGGGCGACAACGACGCGTACGCCAGTTGTCCCGCGCGGCGCCGGCAGCGGACTCGCCGGTGGCGCGACCGCTGCAGATGGCGCCGTGATCCTCGACCTGCAGGCACTCGACCGCATCATCGACATCGATCCGCTCGACGAGACCGCGACAGTCGAGCCGGGTGTGATCACCTCCCACCTCGACCGAACGGCTCGCGAGCACGGGCTGTTCTACGCGCCCGACCCCGCCAGCGCCGACCTGTCGACACTCGGGGGCAACATCGCCACCAACGCGGGAGGTATGCGGTGCATCAAGTACGGCGTCACTGCCGACGCGGTGCTCGGGCTCGACATCGTGCTGTCCGATGGTCGCCTGCTCCACACCGGCGGAGCGACGCTCAAGGGAGTGACGGGCTACGACCTGACATCGCTCTTCGTGGGTTCTGAGGGGACGCTCGGAGTCGTGGTCGGTGCGCGGCTGCGGCTCAGGCCGGTGCCCTCGACGGTGGCGACGGCAACGGCTGCGTTCGACGATGTCGCCGGTGCGGCGGATGCCTGCACCGACCTGGCGTCCGCCCGGCTGACACCGAGCCTGCTCGAGCTGCTCGACGCTCGTACGCTCGAGACGATCGACCGGGTGCAGGGCACCGACCTTCGCTCACGCGGTGCCGCCCTCGTCATCTGCCAGGCCGACGGCGACGATGCGCGCAGCCAGATCGAGGCGATCGCCGCGGTGCTCGCCAAGCGGGCGACGAGGGTCGAGCACACGACCGACGATCAGCAGGCCGACGAGCTGCTCCGGGCCCGCCGGCTCGCACTGCCCTCCATCGAGGCCCTCGGGCGTCCACTCATCGAGGACATCTGTGTGCCCCGCTCGCGACTGGCCCACGCCATCGCCGGGATCGAGCGCATCGGCACCGCCACTGGAGTCTCGGTCCACACGTTCGCGCACGCCGGCGACGGCAACGTGCACCCGATCCTGTCGTACGACAGGAGCCTCACCGAGCCTCCGGCGGTGGTCCACGACGCGGCTCGACAGATCTTCGCGCTGGCGCTTGAGCTGGGCGGCACACTCACCGGTGAACACGGCATCGGCCTGCTCAAGCGCGAGTTCATCGGCAGTGAGATCGGTGCGATCGGACTCGATGTCCACGCATCCATCAAGCAAGCCCTCGACCCCTTGGGCTTGCTCAACGCAGGCAAGGCCTTTTGAACAGGAATGCACCCATGAACTCCGCGGCCGCAGCCATCACACCCGTCCCCGGCAGCCAGGAGGTGCTCCAACGCGCCTTCCGCGCCGCGATGGGCAACGTCGCGTCGGCGGTGTCCGTGGTGACGACGTTCATCGACGGCAAGCCCCACGGCGCCACCGTGAGCGCCTTCATGTCGCTGTCAATGGATCCGCCCATGGTCGTGGCGTCGCTGGACCGGTCATCGACGTTGTTGAGCAAGCTCACGATCGGCGCCCCGGTGGGGCTGAACGTGCTCGCCGCTCACCAGGATCAGGTCGGCCTGCGCTTCGCCGGCAAGGGTGACGCCAAGTTCACCGACATCCCCTGGCAGCTCGAGCAGGGCGCTCCGGCGCTGGTCGATCGGCACGCATGGCTGGTGGGGCGGGTGGCCGAGCTGGTCGCCGGCGGCGATCACATCCTCGTCCTCGTCGACATCCTTCACGCGGAGACGGGCCATCAAGCACCCCTGACGTACTGGCAGCGCACCTTCGGCACACACCACGCGTTCTGATCGCCGTACCGTCAGCTCGCTGCGGCGCGCACGACCGTGGCCCAGCGGTCGACCCATGCCTGCTCGGCGGGATCCGGGGCCTCTCCGTCGAGGAGGTAGAGCGCTGGCGCCGGGATCGTGGCCCCCAGCTCAACCAGGACCGGCTTGAGGTGGAGCTCCGGTGAGAGCGAGTGCGTCGCGCTGCCACCCAGCTGCAGCGGGACCGCCACGACTCCCTGCAACCCGACGCCCCCCTCGAACTTGTCGAGGAATGTCTTGAGCACTCCGGTGTAGGCGGACTTGTACGTCGGGGACGCGAACACCGCCAGGTCGCTGGCAGCGACGCGTGCGACGGCGTCCTTGATCCCGTCGTCGCCCCAGCCGAGGAGACCTGCACCGAGGTCGATGACGTCGATCGAGGTCGTGACCTCGCCGAGGTGTCCGGCGATCCGATGGGCTGCATCCCACGTCCGCCCACGGGGCTTGGGATTGCCCACGACGACCGCGATGTCAAGACTCATGGCTCGACGCTAGGCGACCTTGATCCCCGATCTGGACCGGTCCGAAACCTGAGACCGTGCGACACACAGCGGTGGCCAGGTGCTGCGCGACGCGCGCCCTTCGAAGCAGCTCACCGGGCAACCAGGTCGTCGCGCGACAGGTCTCGCGCATCAACGCCGAGCGGCGAGCAAGTCAAACGCGTTTGATCGATCTGGCCTCGTGAGTTCGAGGTGTGCAACGTTCGCGTCGAGTGTTAAACGGACGGCATCCATCTCTTGTCTCTCGTCTCGAATCCGACTTCTAGATAGTCACTATCGTTTGACAGTCGCATGCACTAGTCTATCCAGGTGGTTCCGCACTCAGTTCTCGACGTGTGTCCCGTGTGGCATGGCACAACCCCCGCGAGCGCGTTGAGGGAGTGCATCACGCTCGCGCAACATGTGGAAGAACTCGGATATCACCGCATATGGGTCGCGGAACATCATGGCTTGGAGAGTCTCGCGACCTCTTCACCTGGCGTACTTTCGGCCGCCATGGCTGGGCAGACGTCGCAAATTCGAGTTGGCGCTGGCGGTGTCATGCTTCCAAATCACTCACCAGTTGCCGTGGCAGAACAATTCGGCACGCTTGAAGCGCTCTTCCCCGGACGGATCGACCTGGGCCTTGGGCGCGCTTCAGGAAGCGACCCAGCGCTCATCCAGAGGCTCCACCACGGACGGGATGACGTGCCGTTTGAATCGCAGATCGAAGAGCTAGAGTCCTATTTCGACGATCCAGCCGGCAGACCAGTCGTTGTGCCTGCTGCCGGCAACCGTCCAGCTTCGTACTTGCTCGGAGCAAGCCCTGACAGCGGCCGCATCGCGGGCAAGCTCGGACTGCCATACGCCTTTGCGCACCACATTGCACCAGATGCGGCGTCAGACTCCATTGCCGCCTACCGTGCGTCCTTTGTCCCCGGACGACGTGAGCTACCCTGGGCGATTCTGGCCACGAGAGTGGTCATCGCCGACACCTTGGAGGCAGCCCGCGACGCCGCGCTTCCGTCGGTCCTGGGCCAGGTCATGGCTCGGCTCAATGGCCGATCGGATCCGTTCCCCCGCGACGAGGACGTTCCGCCGCTCGCATCGTTGCCTCGCAACGTACGCGCATTCATTGAGGATCGTCTGGCTGCTCATGTACTGGGCGATCCTGCATCCGCACGGGCTCAGGTCCAGCACTTGATGACAAATGCCGGCGCAGACGAGCTGATGGCTTTAACCATGATCCCTGACATGAGGAAACGGCACCGTTCCTTTGAACTGCTCGCCGCTGCACTCCAGAACTAGTCGAGTGCGCGACGAAGCGCTTCGACCGCTGCCTGCGTTGACGCTCGTGCGACGACATTGTCCGACTGCTTGATCTCGAAACCGTGGGGCATGCCGTCCCACATGTGGAACTCGACTGGAACGCCCAACTCGGCCAGACGCCCGGAGAATGCCAGAGTCTCTGGCACCGTCACCTCGCGGGAGCCAACCGACATATAGACGGGGGGCAGTCTTCGAAGGTCTTCCAGCTCGGCGGGCACAGCCGCGGAGCGTGTCCCGCCTGGGCCGAGGTAAGCCTTCCAAGCACCTCGCGCGGCTTTGGCCGACCAGATTGGGTCGCGTCCGTCGTCTAGGCCAGTCGCATGCGGTCGATCGTCGAGAAGCGGTGACTGCATCAAGACCAGGCGAACGGGCAAGGCTGTCGCGTATGCGAGGGACACCGCAATCGCGCCCCCAGCACTGACCCCTGCCATTGCGATCCGCGTGGAGTCGCAGGCAAGGTCTGACTCCATCGCAACGATCCCGTCCAAAACCGTCGCACAGTCATTCACAGCTGCCGGATGCGGGTAGTCGGGCGCCAACCGGTAGCGCGGCGAGATCACGACGGCGCCGGTCTCACGCGCGAGATGGTCACAAGCTTGATCGAACAATTCGGGCGCTCCAGCAGTGAAACCACCACCATGTACGTACAGGATGACCGGACGCTGGGTCGATCCGTGGGCGGTCTCGTAGAGACGAGCGTCCACATCGCCGATTCGAGTCCAGCGCCGCAACACCTCCACAGCTCAGACCGGCGACGAGGGGTGCAGGCCCAGTCCCGACGAGATCCTGTTGGTGTAGTTGAACAAGGCCACAAGCTCGACAACGTGCGAGATCGCGATGTCGTCGAGGCCGACTTCTCGCAGATCCTCAACCCCAGCGGCACCCGACGTGTGGGGTTCGGCCGTGAGCCTCGCTGCGAAGTCGGCGAGGGCCATTTCGCGAGACGACAAACCGACCGATCGGTAGTTCACGGCGATCCGCTGGGCTCGAAGCACGTCGCCGCTCAAGTCTGCGAGAGCCCGCGTGTGATTGACCAAGCATGTGGGGCATCGATTCTCGGCCGAAACAACGACTGCGATCAGTTCGCGTTCCTCGAGCGTGAGCGAGCCGTCATCAGGGTCCATCAGCCTTCCTGCCAAGCCCACAAAGGCGAGAAAATGCCCCGGGCTCAATGACGATGCCCTCATCGCCCGTTCCTCTGGGTTGCCGTCCAGTATCGCCTGGAGCTCGTCCGGCAGTTGGTCGGCACTGGGGATGCGCAGGTAGGACCCACGCTCCTCGATATGGATTGGTGGATTGCTCATTCGGTTTCTCCTTGGTAGCGCTCACGCATCAAGAGACGCACAATCGGTGGGCGGGGATGGATACGTCGGGGCGAGCTCATACGCTGCGATCTCGCGATTGGGACCGGGCAGGTGCGAGCGACCACGGACGAGAATCAGAGACAGGTTTCGCAGAGCGGCGATGTCATCTCTCGGGTCGCCTTTCACTGCGATGACGTCGGCATCGAGGCCGACCTTCAGCCGTCCGGTGGTCCCACTGATCCCCAGAGCGTCAGCCGCAGCGGAAGTTGCGGCGACCAGCACGTCGGCAGGAGGGACTCCATACCAAACAAGCGCTTCGAGGCCGCCGACGTAGCCGCGGTGGACAACCTGCCCGATGCCGGCATCCGTGCCCGCGACAAGAGGCACACCGCGAGCCCAGAGAAGGCCGATCGGCGGCATTCGCTCAGGCCCTAGAATCGCTGCCAGCTCCGGATGCCTCACATTCACGGTCGGGCACACCACCGTGCCTGCCTTGACGATTAGCCCAATGACCTCAAGATCAGGTTCGCAAGCCGCGCCTTCGGTCGCGAACGAGCAGTGTTCGACCGTATCCACACCAGCTCGGACGGCATCGGCAATCGCGACGGATCCGTGAGCGTGTGCGGCGACCCGCAACCCTTGCTCATGTGCGGCGCGAACGACGGCGACAAGGTCATCAGTTCCAATCTGCGACTCGTGCGGGGACCGTCCAGGAGTCATGAACCCCCCACTCACCATGACCTTGATCAAGTCGACGCCGCGCGCCGCATGAGTTCTGACTAGGCCCAACATCTCGGTCCGAGAGGCGCATTCGCCACCGAGGAACCAGCAATGCCCGCGCACGGTTGTCAGCGGCGGCCCGGAGACCACGAGCCGAGGGCCGATCTCCGAGCCCGCCAGGATTGCGTTGCGCACTTCGACTGACACGTAGCCACGGGATCCCAGGTCACGTGCTGTTGTGACACCCACACGGAGGAGCTCTGCCGCGTTGTCCACTATCCGTTGGCGGTGTGTGTCGTCGGTGTCTGCCAACAACGAGCGAACAGGATCCAAGGACGCATCAAAGCCCAGATGGACGTGTGCGTCGATGAGTCCGGGCAGCAAAGTCACGTCCGGGAGCGTCACGATCTCGGCACCATCCACAAGCGAGCCGGGCAGCTCGGCGGTGGGCCCGACCCATACGATCGTGTTCCCCTCGACTGCAACGGCGCCGTCGTCTATGACCGCGCCGCGGTCACCCGTCAGGACTCGATCGGCAGTCCACACGCGTACGGTCACGACCGCGACCTGACGGTTGGTACCGACGCGAGGAGCAGGCGGGTGTATTCGTGCTCTGGCGCGAGGAACACCTGATCAGTAGGGCCGTGCTCAATGATCCGCCCCGTCTGCATCACGGCCACTTCGTCACTCAACTCCCGGACAACTGCCAAGTCGTGCGAAATGAACAGGTAAGCAAGGTCGAGCCGTTCTTGAAGCTCCCCAAGTAGATCGAGAACCTGCCGCTGAACTGACACGTCAAGGGACGAGACGGCTTCGTCGCAGACCAGCAGCCTCGGCTCAAGAGCCAGCGCTCTGGCAATCGCGACTCGCTGCCGCTGACCTCCCGACAATTCGCGCGGGCGCCGACGAGCATGTTCGGGAGTTAGTCCAACGAGACGAAGGAGCTCCGCCACCCGGTCACGGCGATCTGGCGTGCTGCCGATCCTGTGCGCGACCAGTGGTTCGGCAATGACTTGGCCTACGTCAAACAGTGGGTCGAGCGATGCGTACGGGTCTTGGAACACCATCTGCATGTCGCGTCGAGCAGCGCGAAGTTCTGTGGGCGAAAGGTCGAGCAGCTCGACCCCATCGATCGAGACCGAGCCGGAGCTCGGTTCGAGAAGTCTGAGTACCAGTCTCGCCGTCGTGGACTTGCCCGAACCTGACTCACCCACCAGCCCGAGAGTCCTGCCCACGTCGATGGAGAAGGACACGTTGTCGACCGCGCAAACCTCCTTCTTGGCCCATCCTCTGCCCACCTTGAAGGTCTTCGAGACCTCGCTCACCTCAAGCAGAGGAACGCGTTCCGCGTCAGATCTGACAGGCGGATCGCCACCGGGAACCGCTTCCAGCAATTTCCTCGTGTAGTTGGCGGACGGCCGTTCAAGCACGCCGCCAACCGCGCCCTGCTCGACAATCACCCCCTCGCGCATGACCGCGACCCGATCAGCCCGCTCCGCCACCACCGCCAAGTCGTGAGTGACCAAGAGCATCGCGGTGCCTGTCTCACGAGCGAGGGTCTCCATCAGGTCGAGGACCTGCCGTTGCACTGTGACATCGAGAGCTGTCGTTGGCTCATCGGCAATCAGGAGGGCAGGCTCGCATGCAATCGCCATCGCGATGACCACGCGCTGCCGCATTCCGCCTGAGAGGACGTGCGGGTACGACCGAGCCACTCGGACGGGATCTGAGAGTCCAACACTCTCTAGGAGATCCAGCACGCGGTTGTTCGCGGCCTCCCGAGAAAACCGACGGTGAAGACGCAATGGCTCAGCAACCTGGGCGCCTACGGTCATCAAAGGGTTGAGCGAGGTCATGGGCTCTTGGAACACCATCGCGATCCGATTGCCGCGAATAGCCCGCAGCTCACGGTCGGACGCAGCTATGAGGTCGACGTTTTCGAAATGACAGCTGCCTGAGGAGATGCGACCAGGCGGATCGACCAAGCCTAGAATTGATAAGGAGGTCATGGTCTTGCCAGATCCTGATTCACCGACCAGTGCGACAACCTCTCCCTCACGGATGTCAAGGCTTACTCCATCCACCGCCGTGACGGGGCCATCCCGACCGTCGAATACCACTGACAGGTCACGTAGGGAGAGCAGCGGTGCGCTCATCGATTGTCCGTCCGTTCGCGGAGCCACTGGCCGACGATGTTGACGGAGAGCACCGTTAGGAGCAGCGCCATCCCGGGGAAGAGTGGGATCCACCAGGCGCGCCCGATGAACCGGCGGCCATCAGCCAGCATCGCTCCCCATTCCGGGCTCGGTGGTGCAGCACCCAGCCCAAGGAAGCTCAGCGATGAGGCCGCAAGGAGGACCGTGCCAAGACTGACCGTGGCGAGCACAACAACCGGACCCGCAGCGTTGGGGAGGACATGCCGCCAAAGGATCGAAGCATTCGAACTGCCCGACGCCCTGGCTGCCTCGACATAGGGCCTCTCGCGAATGCTCAGGACCTCTGCTCGGGCGACTCGCGCGTAGACAGGGATGAGGGCGATGCCGACGGCCAGGACAACCTTGCTGGTGCCACTGCCAAGGGCCGCCACGATGGTCAGAGCCAGCGTGAAAGCCGGGAACGAGAGCATAACGTCGACGAGCCACATCGCTGACGAGTCGACGAATCTGCCGACGAACCCGGCAACCAGTCCGATCGTCGTCCCAATCACACCCGCAAGGAGCGTGGCCGCGATCGCAATGAGCAACGACACACGCGCGCCTTGCACAACCCTCCGAAGAATGTCGCGGCCAAACTGATCCGTCCCAAGAAGGTGGTGGCTGTCAGGGGACGAGAGCGCATCCGGGAGGGAGACCGTCGTGGGATCTCCTGGCGCAACGATCCCCGGAATGGCAGTACAGATGACCAGTAGCCCGAGGATCGCCATAGAGGCGACCACGAGAGGCTGACTGCGCAGAAGTCCGTGTGCTGATCGGCCTCCGCGACCAGGCCGCTTTGGGGCAAGCACAACCACGTCGACCCCGTCAGCGCGCGCAGTGACATCGTTCATCCGGAATACCCTTCTCGAATTCGTGGGTCGATCACGGCATATAAGAGGTCGACCAAGAGATTGATCACCACGAAGGTCAACGCGATCAGCAGGACGACGGCTTGAACGATCGGCAGATCGCGATCCCGTACGGCTCCAAGCAGAAGTCGACCGACGCCCTGACGTGCAAACACCTCCTCGACCACGACCGCCGATGTGATCAGAGCGCCGAACAAGAGACCCGTGATGGTGAGCGCGGGGATCAACGCGTTACGCAGGGCGTGCCGTGTCACAACCTGCGAACGTCGCAAACCCTTCGCGCGTGCGGTCACGATGAATGGCTCTCGCTCCACCCGTTTGAGCGCGTCGCGAGTAACTTGCGCGATGATTGCAGCTGGCCCCATCGCCAAGGTGAATGTCGGCAGGATGAGACTCTCCGCAGATCCGTTGCCAGTCGCCGGGAGCCAACCAAGGCTGAACGAGACCGTTGTAATCAGCACGAGGCCCAGCCAGAACGTTGGCATTGACAACACTGTCAGCCAAGCCGCCGACATTGCCTGATCCAACCCAGGTCTTCGCGCAAGAGCAGCGCTCAGTCCGCCTGCCAGTCCCAAGAGGAGTGCGAGTCCCGCCGCAGCGCTGGTCAGTTGAAGGGTCGCCGGTAGCTGGTCGCCGATACGCTCGTCTACTGGCTGAGCCGTCTTGAGCGATACGCCCAGATCTCCAGTGGCGAGGTCGCCGAGGTAGTCCCGATAGCGCACAATCAACGGTTCATCCAGGCCGAGCTCGTGACGCTGCACAGCTCGTTGCTCGGGCGTTACCTGCCGCCCGCCGACGAACGTCGAGACAGCGTCGCCGGGCAGCAGGTTGAGAACGAAAAATGAGAGTGTCACCGCACCGAGAAGCACCGGGACGGCTGCGAGCAGTCGTCGCAGCGCGAACCGGACCACTGTGGTCAGCCCTTCCTGTAGGCCGAGTAGAACCGAACGTCACTCTGTGGACCGAACGTGACCCCTCCGATTTCCGAGCTGGATGCCAGGAAGTAGGTCGGCACGTAGATCGGTAGTGCGTACGCCTGGTCGACCACTCGCTTTTGAATCTTGCCGTACGCGTCGGCTCGCTTCGCGGCATCGATCGATCCGATGCCGACGGCGAGCTGTGCATCGATTTCGTCATCCTTGACGGCCGACATGTTTGATCCCGGCTCGCCATCCTTCCCAACGTTTGCCGAGCTGAACAGCGTGCTCAGGATGTCCGGATCCCCGCTTACAAAGCTGAATTCGCCGGCATCGTAGGTGTTGGCGCCGAGCGCCTCTGCCGCCTCGGTTTCTGGGAGGAGCTTGAGGTCGATTCCGGCATCCTTGAGCTGCGCCTGGAGCAAGGTGACGACCTCGTTGCGCTGCTCCCTGTCTCCTGAGAAGAACGCCAGCTCGAGCGTCAGAGGCTTGCCGTTGAGCTCGCGAATGCCCGAGTCTCCTGACCGGGTGTAGCCCAGATCGTCGAGCAGTTTGGCGGCCTCGCCCGGCTTGTTGCCCCAGGTCCCTTCCACGCTCTTTTCGTAACCAGGAGTGCCGGGTGCCAATGGACCCCAGGCACGCGGGTAGCGACCGTCATAGACCGATTTGAGAATTCCATCGATGTCCACAGCGGCCTGCACGGCGCGCCGTGCGCGCACGTCGTCGAATGGTGCGCGGCTTGAATTGATGTACACGACGTACGGCGCTCCGGGATTCTCCGACTCGATGACATCGAAGCCTTCGTCCTTGAGCGACCCGATCTCGAGCGGAGGTATTACGCCGAGCGCGTCGATCTCGTTGCTGCGGAGCAGACCGACCCGCACCTCGTCTTCAGGCACGACCTTGAACGTGACTTCGTCGAGGTAAGCCGGACCGTCGTGGGACTCACCCTTGGGCGCCCAGTCGTACTCAGGTCGCTGACTGAGCACAACACTGTCCTGAGGCGTGAACTTCTTCAGCACGAACGGACCGCTGCCGATCGGGTCGGTGCAGGGGTTCTTGCCCTTCTCGAACGAGGACGGGGCGATGATCCCGAGGAAGCCCTGGGTGACACCCTGCAGGAATGGGGCGAAGCTTTTGGTGAACTCCACCCTCACGTGTAATGCGTCAACAACAGTGGTCCCCTTGTAAGGCCCGAGCAGACCCACGGCGTACTGAGATCCGGTCTTGGGATCCGCGATGCGGTCGAAGGTCGCCTTGACTGCTCCTGCATCTAGAGGCGTCCCGTCACTAAAGGTGACACCTTTGCGTAGCGTGAAGTCGAATGCGGTGGCGTCGTCCGAGACCTTGTACGAAGTGGCGAGGCCGGGCTCGATGGATCCGTCTGGCGCCTGCCACAGCAGCGTGTCGAATAGGTGTCGGCCGACGACTGCGGTGATGTCATACGCACTTGTTCCGGGATCAAGGCAGTCGGGCTCGACGTTGCTCGCAAAGACCAGGCTTCCACCCTTGACGATGTCGTCACCTTTGGACCCACCTCCCGACGAGCAGCTGGCGAGCGCCGTGGCGATGGTCGCGACCAACAGAGGGCCGAGGTAACGAGTTTTCATGGCGTTCCTCAAGATTGAAGTGACAGTGACTTGGAGATTAGAGTAGCCTCCATTTCCTGTCAACAACTGTTTGATTGCTTCAACCATTTGTAGAGATTGCTTGGGAGGACGTGTGATCGACACGCTGGGTCTCATGCGCGACCTCGCGCCTGCGATCGCCGCATCACTCGGTGACCATGCCGAGGTTGTGATTCACGACCTGTCTCTGATACCCGCTTCAGTCGTCGCCGTGAGCGGAAACGTGACAGGACGAACCCCGGGCGCCCCGGCAACAAACGTCTTGCTCGAGCATCTGGCGCGCGGCGAGACAAGCAACATCATCGGATACGACAGTCGACTGCCCGACGGTAGGCGTATCCGATCTTCGACGATTCTGGTGGTCGACACAGGTACGCCGGTCGCTGCGCTGTGCATCAATGTCGATCTGACGATGTGGGAGTCAGTCCACTCCCTTGCCGAGTCCACCCTCGGGCAACCGACTCTGCCGACCCCGGTTGCGGAGTCCTTCGTCCTTTCAGTCGGCGAGCTCAAGAACGAACTTCTCCAAGGGGCAATCTCCCAAGTCGGAGTCCCGGTCGAGCTCATGCGCAAGGAGCACAAGATCCAAGTTGTCCGCCAGTTGCGCCACCTCGGCATGTTCCTGCTCCGCGACGGTGTCGACACCGTCGCGGACGCGCTGGGTGTCACGCGCTACACGATCTACAACTACATGCGCGAGATCGAAGATGGACGATGACCCTGGCCTACAGACTCGACAACATCACTGCCGATGACCTTCGCCATCGGAGAGGTCGCAAGTGGCTGCACGAAGATCCAAGCGCGCTGGGTGCCGCGATCGCTGAATCCGATCTCGGTACCTCCCCGGTCGTCCTCGATGCACTTCACGAAGCAGTGACACGGCAAACATTCGGGTACCAGACCGCGGACATGCGCCGTGATCTGGCTGAGGCCACCGCTGGCTGGCTCACGCGCCGATACGGTTGGACACTCGATCCCGGCCGAATCCATCCCGTCGCTGACGTCGTGCGAGCCCTCGACCTCGCCATCGCGCATTTCTCACGCCCTGGCAGCGCCGTGATCCTGCCGACCCCGACCTACATGCCCTTCCTCGATCTCGCCTCTCGCCACGGCCGACCGACAATTCGTGTGCCAATGCGAGAACACAACGGGCGGCCGGTTCTCGACCTCGACATGCTCGATGCTGCGTTTCGAGCCGGCGGAAACCTGTTGGTGCTGTGCAATCCTCACAACCCGACTGGCGTGGTTCACACGGTCGCCGAGCTCGCCGCTATCGGCGAGGTCGTGGCCCGGCACGGCGGCCGAGTCTTCGCCGACGAGATCCATGCCCCAATCACGTTCGGACGCGCCACGCACATTCCGTACGCATCGGTCAGTGACGAGACGGCGAGTCACACACTGACCGCTGTCTCAGCTTCCAAAGCGTGGAACTTGCCGGGTCTCAAATGCGCTCAGCTCGTCCTGACCAGCGATGAGGACGTCACGACCTGGGAGCCGTTGGCCATCGAAGCTCACGGCGCAAGCAACCTTGGCCTCATCGCAGCCATCGCGGCCTACGGCGATCGCGGGTCGTGGCTCGAACAGATATTGGACTACTTGAAGGTCAACCGTGACGTTCTGCACAAAGGGCTGATGGAGCGAGTGCCCGCCCTAAAAGTCCGCCCACCCGACGGGACCTACCTAGCCTGGTTGGACTTCCGAGCTCTGGGGATCGAGCGCCCCGGCGCCCTGCTCGCCTCCAAAGGTCTACATGTCGTCGAAGGCATTGACTGCGGCCCTCCTGGCGCAGGCCACGCACGGATCAACTTCGCAACACCACGTCCCGTACTACTACAGATGCTCGAACGCGTTGCCGAAGCCTCGTCGACCCGCTCGTAATTGGAAGTCCATGTCAACTGCATGGCGACCCAAGTTGACGATCACCAGCGTGTATCGTGACGACCAAGATCGGGTCCTGACCCGGCCACAAAGCTGGAGGTGACATGGCAGAGCCCACACTCGGACTTCGCGAGCGCAAGAAGGTAAAGACCCGACTGGCAATCAAGGCCGAGGCATTCCAGCTCTTCCAGAAGCACGGCTACGAGGCCACGACAGTCGAACAAATTGCTGAGGCCACCGAGATCTCACCGAGTACCTTTTTCCGCTACTTTCCGACGAAAGAGTCGGTGCTCATCGAGAACCAGTACCCGATCGAGATAGTCGAGCGATTCGACCAGCAGCCCGAGAAACTTGGGCTCGTCGATGCCATGCACGCGGCCGTCACCGAGATATTCGCCGAGCTGCCGAGCGACGAGCTCGCGGCACTGCGCAAGCGCAACCAGCTCATCATGTCGACCCCCGACCTTCGAGCCGCCTACATGGAGCATCTCTTCGGCCTGATGACGATGATCGCGAGCAAAGCGGCCCGACGCAGCAACGGTTCGGAGGACAGTCTCGAAATCCGCACGTTCGCTTGGGTCATGCAGGGTGTCCTCACAGCTGCATCAACTCAATGGACTGAGAATTCAGACATCACGATCATCGAGGCATTTGATCGAGCATTCGCCGTGATCGCGGAGATCTCGGTCCGCAAATAGCAACTTGCTGTCAACGCAGGATGAGGCCACCGTCGACGCCTATGACCTGCCCGTTGATCCATTCCGCTTCTGGCGACAGCAAGAAGGCCACCAGCGAAGCGACGTCCTCTGGCGTGCCGAGTCGTGGACTTCTTGTCTGGGCGAGCACCTGATCCTTGGCGGTGACGAACCCCGGGGTGTCCTCGCGCGGATTTCCGCTGAGGATCATTCCCGGCGCCACAGCGTTGGCTCTGATCCCAGACTTGCCCCAACGGGAGGCGACATGGCGGGTGAACGCCTGCAACGCTGCCTTCGACATGGCATAGGCCGGATTGACCGGATCCCCCATCTCAGCTGCTCCCGAGCTCGTGTAGACAATCGCACCGCCCGCGCCCTCGAGCATCCTGGGAACCGCGTGGCGAGTGCAGTACACGTGACCCAGAACATTGGCTTCCATCGATCGGTTGAACACCTCGTCGGGCAGGTCGAATGCATCGATATCGCGGGAAATGAGCCTGTGCGACAGATCGGCAACGTTGACGTGGAGAGCATCTAAGCGCCCATACAGATCGACAGCATTGCTCATGAGGTCTTGGACCGAATCCTCGTCGGTGATGTCAAAACGCGTGGCGACGGCCGAGCCACCAGACGCGACAATCTCATCGGCCACCTCGCGAGCCCTTGCCTCATCTATGTCAGCAACCACGACGCTGGCACCGGCGACGGCCAACCGCCGGGATACGGCCGCACCGATGCCCATGGCACCTCCTGCAACTACAGCGACCCGGTCAGGCGCGTTCAATGATCGTGGCATTTGCCATACCTCCGGCTTCACACATCGTCTGCAGGCCATATCGACCACCGGTCTGCTCGAGCCCGTTCAGCATGGTCGTCATGATCCGTGCCCCTGATGCGCCGAGTGGATGACCCAGCGCAATTGCACCTCCGCGAGGATTGAGTCGTTCACGGTCGACTCCAAAATGCGACGCCCAAGCAAGCGGCACAGAGGCGAATGCCTCGTTGACCTCAATGTGATTGATGTCATCGATCGACAGTCCGGACCTGGCGAGAATCTTCTCCGTCGCCGGTACCGGGCCCATCAGCATCGTGATCGGATCGTCGCTGGCAATCGCAAAGGAGTGAAATCGTGCTCTTGCACGCACTCCTAGACGCCGAGCGAGGTCTTCGCTCATCACGAGGAGCGCGCTCGCACCGTCGCTGATTTGTGAGGAGTTGCCAGCCGTAAGGTGCCAGGACAGGTCGGGGAACCGTTGCTCCCACTCGTCGGTGCGGAACGACGAAGGCAAACTCTCGAGCGCCTCTACGGTGGTGCCTGGCCGAATGGTCTCGTCCTCGGTAAAAGGCGTCAGGCATCCAGGGATGTTGATTGGAACGATCTCTCCGTCAAATCCTCCGGATGCAGTGAAGTGCGCTGCAAGCTCGTGCGAGCGTGCGGAGCACTCATCCAGCTCTGCACGGCCCAGACCCCATCTGTGAGCAATGAGCTCGGCCGAGACTCCTTGAGGTACCAAGCCCGGTGCATATCGTTCCTGCACCGAAGGGCCGAATGGATCGCGTCCCAACCGGGCAGATCCCATCGGCACTCGACTCATCGACTCGAGTCCAGCAACGACCACCACGTCACAGGCACCCGACATCACTGCCTGCGCACCGAAATGGGCTGCCTGCTGGCTCGACCCACACCGCCGATCGACGGTCGTTGACGGAACGTGCTCGGGCAGGCCAGCGGCGAGCCATGCCCATCGGCCTGGAGTGCCTGATTGATCCGCCACTTGACTCACACATCCGACGATCACGTCCTCGACCAGGCCGGGATCAATCCCCGAACGCTCCATGAGCTGGCCGATGACCTGTGCCAATAGCTCGACACCGTGAAGCCCGGAGAGCGCACCTCCGGGTCGAGTCTCGGTTGCCGCTCGCCCCTTTCCAAGCGGCGAGCGGACCGCGTCGACAATCACCGCAGCCGGCACATCAGGCTCCCACCGCTCTGACAGGGAACTGTGGATTCCCTCCTTCAAGGATCGCCAGAAGATCGCGCGTCGCTCGCTCTCGCAGATCCGCCACCGACTCACGCGAGCTGAACGCCACGTGCGGGGTGAGTATCACCTGGCGTATCGCGCGAAGCCAGTCTGGAACCTTCGGCTCGGACGGCAGAACGTCGAGGGCGGCCGCAAGTCGTCCGGACTCGAGCTCCGGCCGCAAAGCGTCGAGGTCGATCACACCGCCTCGACTCGTGTTCACCAGAAGAGCGCCGGACTTCATGCGGGCGAGCTCGTTCGTCGAGACGATGCCTTCCGTACCAGCGGTGAGCGGGAGGTGGATCGAGACGACGTCGCTCCTGGCGAGCAGCTGATCGACCGCGACAGGCGTTACTCGTTCACTGGCCGATTCGGCGCCGTGCCGATCATCTATCAAGACTTCGCACCCGAGTGCGGCCAACTTCGCCGCCGTGCGCCGCCCGTTCAGACCTGAGCCCCAGACTCCGATGACCAAGCTGCTCAGACGCCGTTGCTCCCGCACACCAGGTGTCCACACACCGCGGTGAACCTCGGCGTTGTATTCCGTCAGACCCCTCGCCCAGGCCAACGTCATCGCAAGCACGTGGTCAGAGACCTCTTCCAG
The DNA here is from genome assembly GCF_039537165.1 of Aeromicrobium panaciterrae. GTDB lineage: Bacteria > Actinomycetota > Actinomycetes > Propionibacteriales > Nocardioidaceae > Aeromicrobium > Aeromicrobium panaciterrae. The sequence goes on from NZ_BAAAZZ010000002.1 coordinate 418,670, forward strand.
GCAGTAGTCAGCGATGCGTGCAACTACCACTCCACGTTCACCAGCCGAAACGAGGTCGATGTTGTCAACACCCACTCCCAAACGGCAAATCCCGCGAAGATTCGGCGCAGCCGCGATGACATCTGCGTCCACGACCGCCCAGTTGGTCAGGATCCCCACGGCATTTCCCGCAGCACGCATGAGCTCGGCACGACTAGATCCGTTGGCGTCGACCAGCTCGTAGCCGGCAGAAGAGCAGATCGATCGCTCGATCTCGGCGTCTGGCCATGCGCGGTCTGTCAGAAGGATGTGGCCTGCAGTGCTCACGGGTTGCTCCTTCTCAGAAATAGGTGCGGACCCACCTTACGGCATTCAATCCCATTTGCAAGTGACACTCAGTTTGTTCAGATGTGCTCCGACGGCCTCCGCTATGCATCGCTGTGTGTCCGCGTACGCTCGCTCCGACCCGAACGACGAGGTGAGATCGACGTACTCGACGTTCCGCGGGAGGGTCATCGCCTGCACCCGATCGTCTACGGCGCCTGCAACGACCAAGGTCGGCGTCTGGCGCGTTTCCGTCATCGCAACAAGACCGCCAACCACCTTGCCGTCGAAAGATGATGGGTCCAACCGGCCCTCCCCCGTGACGACAAGGTCTGCCGTGGCAACCAGGCCGCCCAGTCCCACCGACGCACCGATGACCTCCAATCCGGGAGCGAGGTCGCCGCCCAGTGCTGCCAATCCACCGGCCAGACCACCGGCCGCACCTGAACCACGGACCGAATTGACGTCGATCCCGAACTCGGTCTTGTACTGCGCAGACAACCTCTCGAGTCGTACGGTCAGCAGCCGCACAGCAGCTTGATCTGCGCCCTTCTGTGGACCGAATACCTTGGCAGCGTCGACGAATCTCGTCGCCACGTCGCAGCACGCCGTCACTGGGACTGGGAAAACGTCACCGATGCGCTCCTGGACCGCGTCCATCATTCCGCGGCCGCCGTCGGTCGAAGCAGTTCCGCCCAGCCCGACCACGATACGTCCGGCCCCGCGATCGACAGCTTCGGCGATCAGCTGGCCGACGCCATAAGTCGAAGCCCGCAAAGCATCGTTCCCTTCGGCGCCACCAGCCTGAAGAAGGCCGCACGCCTGCGCAGCCTCGATAACCGCAATTCCGTCCTGGAGCCGCCAGCGTGCTGCCACCTGTCGGTTCAGAGGCCCCTGAACCATCGTCACCTGGTTGGCACCTCCGAGCGCCTCGACAGTTCCCTCCCCACCATCGGCTAGCGGCTGCTCGACGCATATGTAGCCGGCATCGCGTACGGCTCCAGAGATGGCGCGGCACGCCTCTAGCGCTGTGGCTGTTCCTCGAAACTTGTCCGGCGCAGCAAGCACCTGGATGGTCATGGCAACCGCTCGAGAATCAGCCCGTTGGCCATACCACCGGCTTCGCACATCGTCTGCAGTCCGAATCTTCCTCCGGTCTGTTCAAGGGTTGTCAGCAGCGTTGTCAGTAGCCGCGCTCCCGAGGCTCCAAGGGGGTGGCCCAGGGCAATCGCTCCGCCAAGCTGATTCACTCGATCCAGCGAAACACCGAGATCTTTTGCCCAGGCGAGCACCACGGAGGCGAACGCCTCGTTGACCTCGAAGGCATCAATGTCATCAAGCCGGAGCCCGGCGCGGTCAAGAACGTTCCTCGTTGCGGGCATGACACCTGTGAGCATGATGTGCGGATCCGAGCCCACGACCTTCTGGGCAACGACCCGAGCACGGGGTCGCAATCCCATCCTGTCGGCCGCCTCTCTCGACGCGATCAAGACTGCAGCTGCGCCATCGGTCAACGGGGAAGAATTTCCGGCGGTGACACGCCACTCGATATCCGGGTGCGCCTTCTCAGTCTCGGGAGTGCGGAACGCGGCAGGGAGAGCCGCTAGTGCCTGACGCGTCGTTCCGGCACGGACCGTCTCGTCCGTGGCCACCATCGCTCCATCGGCCTTGGTGACTTGTACGACCTCATCGACAAAACGACCTTCGGACCACGCCGCGGCTGCGCGTTCATGACTGAGTGCGGAGAAATCGTCCAGCTCGATTCTGGACAAATTCCAGCGCTCGGCCACGAGCTCCGCACTGATGCCCTGAGGGACAAGTCCCGGGTAGCGCGCTGCCACAAGCGGACCGTGTGGGTCGCCGCCAATCGTCTGACTGCCAATGGGTACGCGGCTCATCATTTCGACGCCCGAGGCGATCACGAGGTCTGCCTCCCCAGCAGTAACAGCCTGCGCTGCGAAGTGAATCGCTTGCTGGCTGCTTCCGCACTGCCGATCGATCGTCACGCCCGGCACAGTCTCGGGCAAGCCGGCGGCCAGCGCTGCCCACCGCGCACCGTTCGAGCTCTGCTCACCAACCTGACCGACAACACCACTGATGACGTCGTCTATGAGGGCTGGGTCCACCCCCGTTCGCTCCATCAGGGAAGAGATGGCAAGCGCATGGAGATCGACCGGGTGAACACTCGAGAGCGCTCCCCCGACCTTGCCTCGACCCACCGGGGTCCGGACCGCGTCCACAACTACGGCTTCAATCATTTGCTCTCCTTCGTACTGCGCAAATATGACAGTCTCACGCAATTTATAGTCCATGCCTCTTGATATCGAGTGGCGAGGGGCCTAACCTCGTGGCGTAGATCACAGAAGGGATGCGACGATATGCCGGTTCAGCAGGAGGTCGAGACCTACCGCCTCGACGTACATGAGGTGGAGCCAGATGCACCCGGCATGACCTACCAAGAAAACATGTTGTTCAGCTGGTACGACCTGGACAAGGGAGTGGCAGGCAGCGCTAGCGTGCGCGCCGAGCTGAACAACTCGGTCACGATCTGGTCCGGCGTAGCAAGCGAAAACGGTCTTCGATACCGACTCAACCGTGCGGGCGTTCCAAATGAGCCCCACAACCACACCCCCGAGCGACACGGTGGAGGGCCGATCGCGTTCACCGGCGGTGACACCTTCGGCTTCGAGCACCACGACGATGACGTCGACATCGCCTTGAAGCTCCATGAGTTCTACCCACCTCTCGAGCCTTGGGGGGACGACCAGATTGACCAGGTCCAGGCCGCCGCGGGTCACCTTGAGACATCTGGTCGAGTCACCGGCACAGTTCGCGTAGGCGACGAGACGTTCGAGATCGACGGACTGGGCTATCGCGATCACAGCTGGGCTCAGGCCAACATGGCTTTGGTACGAAGCCATGCTTGGGTTGCAGGCACATTCGGACCGGACTTGTCGTTCTCAGGGATCGTCTACCAAGGCATCGGTGGCGCGTACATGCGCGGAGCATCGATCGTTCGCGACGGCGTGAAGATCCTCGCTGACAAGGTCGACATCATCATCCACCAGGAATGTGATGGCATCTCCAACCGCGGTGGAGAAATGACGCTATACCTCCCCAACGACGAGAAGATCACGATCGTCGCCGAAGCTTTTGACGGGTTCGTCTTCGAGATGGGACCCATGGCAATCGCTGAGTCAATGTGCCGTGCGCGCATCAAAGGCACTAATCGTGTCGGCCAATGCAACTTCGAAGGTGGGCCAGCTCATGAGCGAACACGAGCCATCACCGATGCCTTCAACGCTGTCGCAATTGACGGCATCAGCCGTCGACCTTGAAACCCGCCCATTCTGACGAAACGGAGAATGAAATGGCCATCAGCATCGAGGATCGCCTCGCGATCCACGACCTCTACTCAACTTGGTGCGTGACGATCGACGACGGCGATGCCGTGGCGTGGGCGGACACGTTCACCGACGATGCAACTTTCAAGCTGACGACTCACCCCGTCGAGGCCATCGGCCGAGACGCGATCCTCGAGATGGGCAAGTCGGTCTACGAGCATGACCAAGGACTCAACCGCCACCTTTGCTACAACATCCTCCTGACTGAGGATGGTGACGCGATTCGTGGGCGTGCTGACGCCATCGTGCTTGAGCTGCGAACCGGCGGCGACGTTCGGATTATCAAGACCAGCCGGTATGCCGACCGTATCGTCAAGGGACCAAAGGGTTGGGCATTCGCCGAACGCGTGATGACCTGGGACACTCCGCACATCCCGGAGCAGCCCGAGGTTGAAGGCGTCGAGCTGCTCCTTTCCAAGAACTAAGACGACAGCACAACGGCAACCGCCCCGGCCGCGAGACTCCCACCGGGGCGGTTGCCGTCATGCCCATGTGGATTCGGCGATCACAGGCCCGAAATCAACTCCAGCTTCAGAGATTCCTAAGCGAGGGGGCATCCCTACTGCTAGCCCACTCACAAGTGCGATTCCGTGAAGCAATGTTGCCTGCGTCACACCCGCTCGGGGGTGTGACAGGGCGGCCACCCCGGCCGAAACCGTCATGTGGCGGGCGGCACCCCACAGCAAGGAGAACACAGTGAACCGCAGGTGGTTGGTCACCGCGATCTGCACGATCGCAATCGCAGCAAGTGCATGTTCCAGCGACTCCGACGGCAAGGGCAATGCGGAGACAGGTGTTGAGGACTTCAAAGAGTTCTACACCCTGACGACGTTCGGCCCCTTCTCGACGGCCGGAGCCCAAGGCGCCGACGACTACGACCAGATTCGTGTCGGTGCCCTCGCCGCCGCCAAGAAGATCAACGCTGCCGGCGGCGTCAACGGCAAGGGCATCAAGATCGAGGCCTGCGACACCCGCGGAGACTCGAACAAAGCCGTGTCCTGCGCAAAGGAGGCCGTGAAGACCTCCGTCGCGACGGTCGGCACCTTCGAAGGCGCAGGCGAGTACCTCCCGATCCTCGAGGAAGGCAAGATCCCCGCGATCGGCGCCGTCGCACTCGCATCTGAGTACGGCAGCACCGCCGCCTACCCCGTATACAACGGTCTTGAGATCTACCTCGGTCTCTTCGCGTTGATGCAGCAGCAGGGAATCGACGACGTCGCGTTCCCATTCCAAAACGACACGGCTGGTTCGGAGGCCGGGCTCGCACCCATCGTGACGGCCGGAGAAGCACTCGGTCTGACCATCGAAACCATCCCGGTCGAGCCTGACCAAACGGACTACTCGCCGGTTGTGGCTCGAGCCGCCAAGCACGACGCCATCATCATCGGCCTCGTCGACAAGCAGGGCGTTCCGTTCGTCCAGGCACTGCGACAGACCGACTACGACGGTGCCGTTGGAGGCTCCCTGAGCGCCGAGGGCATCGACACACTGGGGGACCTGGCAAACGATTTGTACAGCGTCAACGCCTACCTACCGGCGTCCTACACCAAGAACGCCGCAGTCAAGGAGTACGTCGAGCTGATGGACTCGATCGACGACAAGACGCTCCTCGATGATGCGGCCGCCAATGCGTACAACAGCGTGTTGATCTTTGCCGAGGTCGCCAAAGGCCTCGATGAGGTGACGGGCGAGACACTGGCGAAAGCGCTTGTCGCCAAGCCCATCGACACTGGCCTGCGTCCACCGGTCAACTTCGCGACACCTCCGGCGTCTGCCAAGAAGAGCTTCCCTGACCTCGCCCGCATGTTCGACGTCAACGTCGTCTTCGAGCAGGTCAAGGACGGCGTCCTCACCCCGATCAGCAGCAACTTCTACGACGCCATCACGGCTGAAGAAGTCCCGTTCGGCTGATCGCCACCCACCCCTGAGTACGGAGAAGATCTCGTGACAACACTTCAGTTCGCCATCATCGGGCTCGGCGTAGGCGCAGCGTACGTCCTCGTCGCCCAAGGCATCGTTCTGATCTATCGTGGCTCTGGCCTGCTGAACTTCGCGCAGGGCACGACCGCGTTGCTCACGGCCCAGATCTTCTATCAAACTCGGGAAAACCTGCCCACAGCGGCGGCGATGGTCATAGCCCTCGCCGCCGCTGCGGGCACCGGGCTGGTCATGCAGCTCATCATGCAGTTGCTGCGCCGAGCATCGGCACTCGTACGCCTGATTGCCACGCTGGGCGTCTTCATGTTTGTCCTTGGCCTCGGGCGCATCATCTGGGGTACGTCGACAGAGATCGTCGCCGATGGGCTCCTTCCCACAGTATTCGTGTCAGTCGGCGACATCAGTGTCGGCACCGACAGGCTGATCCTGTTCGGGTTCGCAGTACTACTGACGGCACTCCTCTGGTTCGTGTACAGCCACACGTCGTTCGGCCGTTCCACCGCTGCAGTCGCCGAGAACGAACAGACGGCCCTCACCCTCGGCCTCTCCCCCAACCTTGTTGGAGCCGCCAACTGGATGGCGGGCTCACTCCTCGCAGGCGTCGCAGGCATCGCGATCGCGCCGATCTCCGGCCTGTCGGTGAGCAACATCGCCCTGCTCGTCATCCCCGGCCTCGCCGCAGCCCTCGTCGGAAACTTCTCGTCGTTCTGGTTGACCCTGGTCGGAGGCCTCTTCCTCGGCGTCCTGCAATCCGTAATCACGCTTCACGTCGACACCGCCGGCTGGTCCGTCTCGGCGCCGTTCATCCTCATCGTGCTGCTGGTCATGCTCCGCGGGCGGGCCCTTCCGCTCCGTGGCGACATGCTTGAGCGTCCGATGCGAGCGGGCACCGGGTGGATCAAGGCACGCTACGTCGTCCCAATGGTCCTCGCCGCAGTCGCCCTGGTCGCAATCTCGTCCGACGAATGGTTGTACGCCCTCAGCGGCTCGATCATCATCGCGATGGTCGGCCTCTCAGTGCTGCTCGTCACGGGCTATGCAGGTCAGCTCTCACTTGCCCAACTGACGTTGGCGGGTATCGGCGCGCTCGTCGCCGGTCAGGCCGGCGACGCCGGCTGGCCGTTCGTTCCAGCGCTCGTCGCTGGAGTCCTAGTGAGCACCGCGGTCGGCTTGCTAGTTGGTCTTCCGGCCCTGCGCGTGCGGGGCGTCAACTTGGCCGTCGCCACGATCGGCCTGAGCCTGGCGATTGAGCGACTCGTCCTTGCCAACCCGACCCTTAAGGGAGGAAGCACCGGCCTCGTCTCCGCGCCCCCGAGCATGCTGGGCATCGACCTGGACTTCCTGTCGCATCCAGTCCGGTTCACCCTCTTCCTGCTCGCAATCTTCGTGCTCTGTGCCTATCTCGTGACGAACGTGCGCCGGGGAGCGACTGGACGACGACTTCTCGCGCTACGCAACGACGAGCGCGCGGCTGCAAGTCTCGGCGTCGGCGTTTTGTCGGCCAAGCTGTACGCGTTCGGGTTGGCTTCTGCGCTCGCCGGACTCGCCGGCGCGCTCGCTGCCTACCGGTTCCGGCGAGTCAATCTGGCCGAGTACACGACCCTCGATTCGATCATGCTTGTCGTAAACGGCGTGGTCGGCGGAGTGGGTTACGTCTTCGGTGCCATCAACAGCGGCCTCTCTGCACAAGGTGGTGCAGTTGCCCACGCACTGGGCAAGCTCGATCCGGCCTGGGTCAACGGTGTTGCCGCCATCGGCGGAGCGGCTGTCCTGCTCGTCGTGCTGACGACTCCCGACGGCGTCTTCGGCGCATGGGCTCATTTGGCGCGCAGGCTGCGAACCGAGCCCGCCGCCCCACAGTTTGCCCCGAAAGCCGACAGTGCCATTGCCCACAGGGAGACTCTTGTTGCAAGCGACATCACAGTTCGATTCGGAGCGGTGACTGCGGTCGACAACGTTTCGTTCGAAGTGCGACCTGGCGAGGTTCTCGGGCTCATCGGAGCTAACGGCGCGGGAAAGACCACACTCGTTGATGCCTTGTGCGGTCTCGTGCCGGCCAGCGGCAGCATTTCGCTCGGTGATATCGAGCTGAGCCAGAATTCCGCTCGTGGCCGTGCCGCGGCCGGCTTGGGGCGCACATTCCAGTCGGTGGATCTGTTCGATGACATGACGGTGCTCGACAATCTTCGAACAGCGTCGGAGGCTGGAGAGCGGTGGCACTACGTACGTGACCCATTCCGCCCGAAGCCTGCCGAATTGCCTGCTGAGGTTGGAGAAGCCATCAACCAACTCGGACTGAGCGACGAGCTGAACGCCGCTCCTGACACCCTCCCTTCGGGTCGCCGCCGACTCGTTGGGATGGCACGCACTCTTGCCGCAAGGCCGACCTGCGTCTTCCTTGACGAGCCAGCGGCAGGCTTGTCCGACGACGAGACGGCGGAGCTCGGCCGACTCATTCGCGTGCTCGCCGAGGAATGGAACCTTCCCATCGTGCTGATCGAGCATGACGTGGCGCTGGTGGCATCGGTCAGCGATCGGATCATTGCGCTGTCGCTCGGGCAGGTCATCGCTCAGGGAACACCAGACGAAGTGCTGCGCGACCCCGCAGTCATCACCTCCTACCTCGGGACGCCTCCCGTAGAGCAGGAACAGAAACCCGAGCTCGAGCTCTCCGAACGGAGCACGTCATGACGAACTCCCTCCTCTCCGCTGAAAAGGTGCACGGCGGCTACGGCCGCATCGGCGTTTTGCGCGGTGTCGACATCGCGGTGAACCCCGGTGAAGTGGTCGCATTGTTCGGACCAAACGGCGCAGGCAAGACCACGACTCTCCTCACCCTCGCAGGGCTGCTCCCGACCACATCGGGATCGATCGCGTGGAAGGGCAGCACCAAGTCGACCGCAGCGCACAAGCGGGCTCGCCAAGGGTTGATGCTGGTACCCGAACGATCGGTCTTCCGGCAGATGACTGTCGAGTCGAACCTCCGCCTCGGCAAGGGTGACCCGGAGGCCGCGGTCGAGCACTTTCCGGAGCTCAAACCCCTCATGCGGCGGCGTGCTGGGCTCCTATCGGGTGGTGAGCAACAAATGCTTACCGTCGGCAGGGCACTGTCGACCCAGCCGTCCCTGCTGCTGATAGACGAGCTGTCACTGGGCCTTGCTCCCGTTATTGTCAACCGCTTGCTCGAAGCAGTTCGCGCCGCGGCTGACTCAGGGGTCGGCGTTCTGCTCGTCGAGCAGCAGGTGGAGCGGGCGATGACAATCATCGATCGCGGCTACGTGATGGTGCGTGGCGAGGTTGCCCTCGAAGGTACCCGCGAAGTTCTCCATCAGAACCGCCACCTTGTTCAGAGCTCCTATCTCGCATGATCAAGCGGTTTCCGCCGGATGTAGAGGCGCTGAGGTCGTACGACACTCCGACGCTCGCAAACGGACTCGACGGGTTGACGGATCGCCCGACGAACTCGGGATATACGCGTCCCCCCATCCACGCCATCACGCCAGGTATGCCGCCGATGCTCGGCCGAGCCGTCACAGCGACGATCCGATCCGAGTCGGTCTGGCCGACACGGGAAGAGCGCGATGAGTCCATGATCGGCCTGTTCAACCTGCTTGCCTCGTCGCAGGAGCCGACCGTGCTCGTCGTGCAGGACCTGGATGGGCCAGAGGGGTCCGGATGCCTGTGGGGTGAGGTCAACTGTTCGATCGCTTTGGCCCTGGGTTGCGAGGGGGTCGTAACTGATGGGCTGGTGCGCGACATCCCAGAGGTGTCGGCAACTGGCTTCGGCTACATCGCGCGCGGGGTTGGCATCTCGCACGCCTACGTACGGGTCGAGGCGGTCGGAGACGTCGTTGAGGTTGCTGGCGCGACTGTACGTCCGGGTGAGCTGATCCACGCAGACCGGCACGGTGCACTCGTTATTCCCGAGGAAGCGATCGACCGGCTCGTCGATTCCTCTGAGTCGGTAATTGCCCGCGAGCAGAAACTGATCGGCTGGGCCAGATCCCAAGAGTTCGACCCCCGCGAGCTGCGGCAACGACGGCTCGATCATTGACTAGTCGACGGTGTACTTCTGTACGCGGCTCACCAGCGGAGAGCGTGCAGAAACTCCGCCATCGACGATCAGTGTCTGACCCGTGACGAAACCCGAGTCCTCATCTGTCGCGAAGAAGAGACTGGCTCTTGCGATATCGTCTGGAATACCGAGCCTGGTCAGCTGTACGTCTAGGAACACTTCCGGCGGCCCTGCCATCCCGGGCTGGTGGGTCGCTCGCTCGTCGTCGTGTGGAACGAACCCGATGACAACGCAGTTCGTCCGAATACCGTGCGGCGCATACTCGACAGCGAACGAACGCGTCAGGCTGATGATCGCTCCCTTTGCCGCCGTGTACGTGTCGATGCCAGGGTGACCCAGGTGCGCCGCCACCGATGAGATGTTGATGATCGAGCCATGATCCTGACGCATCATGACCGGCACAACATGCTTCACCACTGCGAGCACGCCGACGAGGTTGACGTCGAGAAGCCGGCGGACGGTGTCGAGGTCGAGGTTGTGCGCGGCACCATCCTGCTTTTGCCGCATCTGATCTATTCCGGCGGCGTTGTTCACCAAGATGTCGATGCGGCCGAACTCCTCCGTCGCACGCTTCACGAGATGGGCAACGGCCGTTTCGTCGGTAACGTCGGCGGGCACGAAGACGGCTCGACCTTCACCCAGGCGCGACACCTCTTCGGCTGCAGAAGCACCAGCGGCCTCGTCCCTGCCGGTGATGACGAGGTCTGCGCCTTCAGCTGCAAAGCGAGCTGCCGTTGCGCGCCCTATGCCGTGCGTGGAGCCCGTGACAAGCGCAACACGACCACGCAGCCGTCCATCGGTCCGTGCCATGGGAAGCCCTTCTTTCGTCGGTTGGTGCGTCACCCTCGTGGCATGTGCAGAATTCGCTCCGCGATCAGGTTGCGGGTGACTTGGGAGGTCCCGCTGGCGATCGTCGCCATGCGCGCATGGAGGAAGCGTTCGTGGAGCATTTCGCCGTCACCAGTTGCAACAAGGGCGTCCCGCCCAAATAGGTCCCATGCAATGTCCGCGCGGCGTTGCACGATTTCACCCCGCAGAAGCTTGGCGACGGTGCCCTCCGATCCTGACTTTCCCCCCTCGACTGCTCGTACGGCTGCGCGCTTCGTCAGCGCAACTAGGGCAAGCTCACGACCCACCAGCTCGCCCACCACCGCTCGCATCTCCGGGCGCTCGTCAGCTCGGTTTCGGTAGACATCGAGAAGGTCAAGCTCGCCGCCGAACGCATGCTGTGTTCCCACCGTGACGCGTTCCTGTCCCAGCGTGGCCCGAGCCACCGTCCAACCGGCATTCACCTCGCCGATCACATCCCGGTCTGGCACGAACACATCGTCGAGGGTGATCTCGTTGAACATGGCGTCGCCGGTGATGTCTCGCAACGGTCGTATGGTCACGCCATCGGCGTGCATGTCAACGACCATCACAGTGATCGTCCGGTGCTTGTCCTCGAGAGGTCCGGTCCGCACCGTCGCGAAACCGAAGTCACAGTCCAACGCACGACTGGTCCAGACCTTCCGACCTCGAACCAGCCACCCCCCCTCGACCCGCCTACCACGCGTTCGAATGGATGCGGCATCTGAACCGGCGTCCGGCTCGCTAAACATCTGGCACCAAGCGAGCTCCCCCGCAAGGGTTGGTCGAAGAAGTCGTTCATGCTGGTCGGAAGTGCCGAACTCCATGAGGGACGGCACGATCCACTCGGCGATCCCGTAGTGAGGATGCGCTAGTCCGGCAAGCTCTTCGGCGATGACGAGCTGCTCTACGGGCCCTGCCCCACGTCCCCAGGGCGACGGCCAGTGCGGCGAGGCATAACCCTCCTCAATCAGTGCTGCGCGCTGCTCTGCGGGCGACAGCTCAAGATGCCGCGCGCGGAACGCCGCAAGATCCGGCCTCATTTCGTCTGCCTCATCGGGCAGGTCGATCGTTGGATCGGGAGCGATGCCGGCGAGCCCGAGGGTCACAACGTCGCGTGCAGAATCGGCAGTGCCAACGAATGCCTTGAGCGTCGCCGCACGTCGAAGATAGAGGTGCGCGTCGTGCTCCCACGTGTAGCCGACTCCGCCGAGTACCTGAATGTGGTCCTGCGCCGCCTTCACCGCGACTGGAAGGCACACCGCAGCCGCAGCCGCAGCTGTTAGATGGAAGGCGTGCACCCCTTGACCTGCTCGCCGGTCCAGGTGTCTTACGGCATCCCAGGCGGATGCGGAAGCAAGCTCGACAGTCCCGAACATGTCGGCACAAAGGTGCTTGACCGCCTGGAACTGACCGATTGGTTGACCAAATTGGGTACGAACTCCGGCGTACTCGACAGCAAGCTCGACACAGGCACGCCCGACGCCCACCGACTGGGCCGCCGCCAGGCTCCGCACCACAGCCCGCCCTGTCGCAGCCCCCGCCGCAACTCGGGCCGCGGGCACAGCGTCGAGACGCACCGTTGTCACTGCAAGGCTGGGATCCATGCTTTCGGCACTTTTCGTGCTGTCGAGCAACACCCCAGCGTTCACCACGAATACGTCCTGATCACCGATCAGGACGAGCACGCCACCAGCGGAACCCCCAAGCACCGTTGCGGAGCCAGCCGACAGCAATCCGTCAGCCCACAGCGCGCCTCCGCCCAGGAACCCCACACCTCCAACGGTCGACCCGTCGCAGAGTCCAGGTAGCCATTCGCGTTGTTGGTCGGCTGGTGCCGTCGCTGCGAGCAGAGCAGACGCGCACGCGGAGACGAACAGCTGACCTGGCGCCAGCGCGTGTCCAATTTCCTCTATCACGGCGAGAAGATCGAGCGCCGACCCTCCGGACCCGCCGACACTCTCGTCGACTGTGAGCCCCAAGAGACCGAGCTCCGCCACGGCCGCGTGCAATGGAGCCGAGGCGTCGTCACCGTCCAGTGACCTCCGCGTGATCTCACGGGCACTGAGATCTGCCAACACCTGTCGGATCAGAGCACGGACATCCGCGCCTTCGTCAATGCGCACGCTGACCACCGTTTGTCGCGATCTCGAGCGTTCGAATCTCACGTTCTCGGATCTCCGCCCTACGCAGCTTCCCTGCGTCGTTTCGCAGAGGTTCGTCGACAACTCGATAGGACCGCGGCACCTTCACGCGGAGAAGCCGAGCGCGCAGGAAGACCTCCAAGTCATCTGTGCTGAAATCGGCTGGTGCCTCCACCACAGCGTGGAGGCGCTGCCCCAGTTCGTCATCTGGCAGACCGACTACAGCGCAGCTTTCGACGCCAGGAAATTCAAGGATTGCGCCTTCCGTTTCTGCCGGATAGACGTTGATCCCCCCGACCAAGATCATGTCCGTCGTTCGGTCGGCAAGGTATAGGAAGCCGTCGGGGTCCAGTCGTCCTCGGTCGCCCATCGTCTGCCAGCCGTCCTCGATGACGTGTGGTTCGGCGCCGACATAGCGATACGTCCGCGGTGCCGTGATGTTGCGCATGAACACCGTGCCCGTGACATCAGCCGCAGCGTCTGCTCCGGTGTCGTCGACAATCTTGATCTCCCCCTGGAATGGACGCCCGACTGAACCCGGTCGTTCGAGCCACTCCTCTCCGCTGATCGAAGTCAGCGCAAGGCCCTCTGTGGTCCCGTAGAGCTCCATCAGCACATCCGCTCCGACCAGCTCGATCCAGCGACGCTTGAGCCACTCGGGGCAGGGGGCGGCCATGTGCCAAACCGTCTCTAGCGATGACAAGTCGAACGCCATGGGATCGGCCTCTATGGTGCGCGCCATTCGGTGCATCATCGTCGGCACGAGGCAAACCCAGCTGATTTGGTGCTTAGCGATCAACTGCAGGGCAAGCGCTGCATCGAAACGCTCCATGACGATCAGGTGCTGACCACTCAACGCACCGAACATCGCCCAGTTGAATGGCGACGCGTGATACAGCGGACCGACGACAAGCTGACGCTGGCCGGCAACCATGCGCAGTGACGACACTGCTCCGATCGTCAGTTCAGACGTTTGGGCGGGAATGATCAGTTTGGGTAGGCCGGTACTCCCCCCTGATGTAGCCATCTTCCAGAAATCCATCGCCGGCGGAACCGGCAAATCCTCGTCACTAACGTGTGTGGAAGCCTGATAGCCGGGAGCGATACGACGTACGCTCTCGCTCTCGCCGCCGCCCTCACCGACGAGCAGCACCGGGTCTATGAGCGCGATCAGTTGATCCTGCTCGATTCGAGTGAGCCGCGGAGACACTGGCACCGGCACTGCCCCCAGCTTCCAAACGGCGTGCACGACGGTGAAGAACTCGATGCCGTTCGGTAAGGCGATCGCCACACGAGACTCATGACCAACGCCCAGCTCTTGGTACTCGCGTGCCAATCGGTTGGCGGCCCGATTGAGCTCCCGCCGGGTCAACGTGATGTCTCCCGCCGTGAGCAACGGCGCGTGAGGATCCTGGGCGGCAAGGGTCGCCAGTGCTGTACCTACGTGCATCCGTACTCTCCTTTTGACATTGACTCTCTATCGTATTTGAGAGTTAATATCAATATCTACTGACATTCACCAAAGGAGACGTCGCATGGTCCAGGCAGCGGAGCGGTGTCAAGCTGCGAACACCTACGGCGCGGGCAACGAGTTCTCAATCGGTATCTCGATCGCCTCAGTGACACACCTGGCGCCCGGGGCCACCGAGTCACTGTTCGAAGCCACGGCGGAGGTCGCAACGGCGATCGATCAGGCTGGCGCCGACTTGCTCGCGGTGCCTGACCACGTCATGCAGATGAAGATCGGCGGCGGAGCCGACGCCCCTATGCTCGAGGCCTACACACTGCTTGGCGCTTTGGCCGCGACGACGTCGCGCACCCGTCTCGGTGCATTCGTAACACCCGCGTCAATGCGCAACCCTGCATTGCTCGCCAAATCCGTCACTACTGTCGACGTGGTGTCCGCCGGCCGCGCTGTGCTCGGAATCGGCGCCGGTGTCAACGCCGAGGAACATCTCGCCTACGGAATCGAGTTTCCGGCGATCGGAACCCGTATGGCTCGCCTAGAGGAGACGCTTGCGATTTGCTCGAAGATGTTCTCTCAGCGAATGACAACCTTCCAGGGCGAGCACTTCGGCGTCACCGATGCCCGAAACATCCCCACCCCGGTGCAGGTCCGACTGCCGATCCTCATCGGAGGCGGAGGCGAAAAATTCACACTGCCGCTGGTCGCCCGATTCGCTGACGTGTCGAACCTGCCACCAGCAGCCGATGACGCCGAGCTGCGGGCCAAGCTTGAAACGATTGACGCCCTGTGCGAGAAGAACGATCGTGATCCGCGCGAGATCCACCGCACGGCATTCCTGATGCAGCCCGAAAGCGTCGACGCCCTACGCAAGAGGGCTGCCGAGCTGATGGCCCTGGGATTTCAGGGAGTCATCATTGCCGCGGCAACAGCGACACCCGACCTCGTCACGTCTTGGATCGAGGCGATTCGGAGCGACTTCGGATGAGGAACCCAGCAAGTCAGAGGGGCATCCCCACTGAAGACACACGCTGCGTCTGCCTACGGTGACGAGCAACCGAATCTTCTGGCGTACCAGGAAGGCGAGATGGTGAAGCTAGGACTTGTTTTCGACCTGCGCAACCCACAGGCGTGGGCACGTCCGATGGCTCAGGTCTACGCCTCGGCGCTTGACGTCGCGGAGGAAGCCGATCGGCTAGGCATCGGCGGGCTGTGGTTCTCCGAGCATCACCGCTTCGTAGACGGCTATCTGCCTCAACCACTCACCTTCGCTGCTGCGGTAGCTGCGCGCACACGGCAGGCACGGCTGGGTACCTGCGTCATGCAACCTGCCCTCAGGATTCCCGCGCAGCTCGCGGAAGAGGCAGCAGTTGTCGACATTCTCAGCTCGGGCCGCCTAGAGCTCGGTGTTGGAGCTGGATACCGCGTCCCCGAGTTTGAGTTGTTCGGGGTGGAGGGAAATCAGCGCTACGAACGAACAGAAGCCGCAATCACAGAGATCCGCCGAATGTGGGCGGACGGCTCAGTCACTCCCCCACCCGTCCAAGGTTCACTCCCGGTGTGGGGAGGCTTTTATGGCCCGCGTGGCGCTCGGCTCGCCGGGCGTCTCGGGATGGGCCTGCTCTACATGTCAAGGGCGCGGTTCGCCGACTATTCCGCAGCCCTGGTGGCTGCCGGCCACCCCGCCGAGAGCGCCCGGGTGTCGGGACTCATGCCGATCATCCTCGCCGACGACCCGGACAGAACTCTGCACGAGATTGCGCCGCACCTCGCACACCAGCAGGACACATATGCGTTCCACGAGGCCGAAGGTACTGGCAAAGAACCTCGACCCCCCGTAGACCCGTACGAGCTGACCCGCCCCGGGCCCGACGGAGCCCCGGCAAGCTTTCAGGTCCTCACACCGCAGGACGCCGCAATCTACCTCCGCGAGCGATCCCGAGACCTACCCGTGGAACACCTCATCTTGTGGGCGAGTATCGCCGCGATGCCCGAGCACGTGGTCAATCGCCACGTCGAGCTGGTGTGTCACGACCTCACACGCGAGCTCGGTATCGCGCCATGACGCGGGGAGACAAGATCATCGGGGACGTCGAAAGCCTCATTGCAGGTCGCACTCCGCAGGCTGACGGAGCCGACAGGGACCTGTGGGCTGCCCAGTTCGACGCGGGCTTGGCCTGGGTGCATTTTCCGAATGGGCGGGGGGGACGTGGCATGCCTCGATCGACCCAACAACTGATTGACACCCGACTCGCGGAGGCGGGCTTTGCCAGTCCTTCGATTCACAACCAGATCGGAGTCGGCCTCGTCGCCGGCACATTGATCACACACGGAACGGAGGAGCAGATCGATAGGCACCTACGTCCCACCTTCACCACTGACGAGATCTGGTGCCAGCTTTTCAGTGAGCCCGGTGCCGGCTCCGACCTTGCCAACCTGTCGACGTCCGCTCGCCGCAACGGCGACAGCTGGACGGTGACGGGCGAGAAGATGTGGACCAGCTTTGCGCGTTCGGCTCGTTGGGGACTCTTGCTGGCGCGGACAGACCCGCAGGCACGGAAGCACGCTGGCATCACCTGCTTCATTGTCGACATGCATGACCCGGCGGTGACCGTCAGGCCCATACGCCAGATCAACGGCTACTCACGGGTGAGCGAAGTACACCTGGATGCAGTCCAGCTTGCCGACACGGCACGGGTTGGGGCCGTAGGCGAGGGTTGGTCCGTTGCACTGACGGCGTTGTCCAACGAACGAGTGATGCTGGGTGCGAAGACCAAGGTCGATCGACCAGAGGATCGCCACATCGACACGGCCGTAAGAGCGTGGCGCGATCACGGCCGCGATCCTGCGATTGTCGACGAACTCACTCAGGTGTGGATCCGCGCAGAACTGGTTCGACTGACGGCCGTTCGTGCCGCCGAAGCCCAGAAAGCCGGGACGGCAGGCCCAGAGGCAGCGATCGGCAAGCTGGCTGCGGCCGAGCTCGAGCAGGACATCTTCGATCTGACGATGGAGGCGCTAGGCGACGAGGCTCTTCTTTACCCGGGCTACGACGACCTCGAGGACGCGCCCTACCTCGAGCTTGAATACGCAGATCCACGCTCCGCCTACCTGTCGTCCCGCCGAACCACGATCGCCGGCGGAACCTCTGAGATCATGCGCAACGTTCTGGGCGAACGCGTCCTCGGCCTGCCCGCCGAGCCTCGGGTCGACAAGGACGTCCCCTGGATCCTGACCAAGCGAAGCTAGGAGAACCCATGCCAATCATCGTCTCCACCATCAAGGCGCTCGACCAGAAAGGCGACACCGTCGAGAAACTCATCGCCGACGCGATTCCCGAGATCCAGAAACTCTCGGGATGCGAAAAATACGCCCTGCACCGCCTGAAGGGCAGGTCACGTCGTGGGGAGTTCCGACTCATCGAGAAATGGACCACAGATGCGGACCTCGCCAACTACGGCTTGGCACCCGTGTTGATCAAGCTTCACGATGATCTCGAGTCCCTGATCCACGCCCTCGATGACTATGTCGTCGTGGAAGCCGTTGTCTACGGCGATCCTGCCGTAGGCGCCATCTGATCCTCAGTCCTTGGAGGTCCAACCAAGCTCGGCCGCGATGCGGCGACGGTGAGCCCTTGGAGTGCCGAGGACATGCTGTCCCGACATCGCTCGCTTGAGATACAGATGAGCTGGGTGCTCCCAGGTGAACCCGACCCCACCGTGGACCTGGATCGCTCCAGTCGCACATCTGTAGAAGGCCTCCGCACAGAAAGATGCCGCAGTCGCTGCGACGACTGCGGTCTCGCGATCGTCGGCGGCTATCGCGACGGCATAGCGTGCCGCGGTCCGAGCCAGCTCCACGTCAACGAGCATGTCCGCGCAGCGATGCTTGACGGCTTGGAACGACCCGATCGGTCGGCCGAACTGCATGCGGGAGGTTGCGTGTGCCACTGACATGTCGAGGACAGCCTGCGCTCCGCCAACTTGCTCAGATGCCAGTAGAATCGCTCCGGCGTCTCGCGCCTGTGCGACCGCGGACGACGCGTGAGGTGGACCGGCAACCAGCTCCGCGGACGCGCCCCTGAACTCAAGGTCGGCGAGCTTGCGGGTCTGGTCAAGCGTCCCCAGCGGTTTCGCACTCACCGACTCGTTGGCGTCTACCGCAAGAAGTATTGATCCGTCTGGGCCCTCAGCCAGTATCAGGATGGTGTCCGCCAAAGCGCCATCGAGCACGCTCTTTGCCATTCCCGAAACATTCCAGCCACCGTCAACACCCGGGGTCACTCTGCACGAGACGGACGTCGCCAGGGTCACGATTCGGCGACCTTGCGCCAGGTCTCCAAGAATTGTGCTCGCCCGGCCCGGAAACGACTCTTCGACTTCAAGCAGTGCGACAGTAGCGAGCGAGGAGGATAGGAGCGGCACGCACGCGAGAGCCTTCCCTGCTTCCTCCATCACGACGGCGAGCTCATTCATTGAGGCACCGCTGCCACCGAGACGCTGAGGCACGGTCATTCCGGTGAGGCCCAGGTCGGCCATGGTGCGCCAGAGTGCCAGGTCGAGACCGCGATCGGTTGCCATCCAGTGCCGCACATCGGTCTCGCTGGATCTCTTCGCGAAGAGGCTGACGACCATCCGTCTGAGCGCGTCGAGCTCCTCACTCTCCATGTCGGCCGTCACTGACTGACCCGGGCACGGATCCCCTCGCGAAAAGCCTCGGAAGAGAACGTCTCCGACTCTGCCGAGAATGCGAAGTCGAGCACCGGGTTGACAGCACGCGAGAGGTGGATGTTTATGGCGCGCTTGGTGTCACGCAACGCCCGCTGCGGCTGGTCCGCAAGCCTTCGGGCCATCTCGAGCGCTTGTGGCATGAGATCGTCTGGCGCCACGACCCGGTTGGCCATGCCCAGCTGCTCAGCGTGCTCGGCCGTGATCTTGTCGCCTGTGTAGAGAAACTCCTTGGCGTGGATCAGGCTGGTCAGCAACGGCCAGCACAGCGCGCCGCCATCGGCGGCGACCAGCCCGATAGACACGTGTGGGTCCGCAAAGAATGCCCGCTCGGAGGCAAAGACCAAATCGCTGAGGAACGCGACACTGCAGCCGAGCCCCACCGCCGGGCCGTTCACTGCGGCGATCACCGGGAGGGGAAACGCCATCATCTCTGTGACAATCCGGCGTGCGTGATACATGCTGTCGTACCGGTATTCCTCGTCCTCGGCGGTCTTCAGAATGAGCTCCATGTCACCGCCGGCAGAGAAGGCCTTTCCGGCGCCCGTCAACACCACGACCCGAGCATCTGCATCGCTGGCAATCTCAGACCAGACCTGGGCGAGGGCGAGGTGAAGCTCCTCGTTCACAGCATTGCGCTGATCCGGTCGGTTCATCGTCACGATCCGGACAGGACCGTCCTTCTCGACCAACAATGCACCACTCGTCCTGGACATGATGTCTCCTTCATTGGGGTGGCTCACACGCTAGGAAGCCCCTGCCGCCGCGGCGAGTGGAGACTGCCCTACGAATTGAGGTTTCCACAATTCATCTTCTTTTGACATTCACACATATACAAGAGTTACACTGAAATGGTAGTAAGACCCAGTTCGAGGTGAGAGGGGCGGCCATGAGCATTACTGCCAATCGCGAGTCCGCTCCCGCAGCCATACCCATAGCGAACGCGAGAACCGTCACGCTCGTGAGAGGTGCACGGGGCTCGGGCCGCGCGGCTCAAGTCGCCCAACGGGGGGAATCTCTTCGTGATTCCGGATTCACCTGGGTCGAGGTCCTGACTCGCAGTCGCACCGACACCGACACGACACCCGCACTCCTTGAGGCGTTGTGGCGCTCCGGCTTGGCCAAGCGACCAGCACTTGTTGACCTAGAGAGCTATCTCGGAGGCCTTCCGGGCGGAGACTGTTCCAACGAGCAGCGTGCGATCGCTCATCAGCTGGACATGTTGCGATCCGACCGATCGATCGTCGTCACGATCGACGATGCATCGCGACTCGACTCCGTGAGTCTCGAGCTGATCCCCGCCCTGTTCGGAGCGGTCGGCGGGTCGGTGCACGTGATCGCTGCGACGGAGATCGACACGACATGGGACCGGGAGTGGGCCATCTGTCTCGATCGTCTCGGCCGCCGCGCCTCGATCGTCACGACCCGCATCGCCCCAATGTCCCCGACGGCGGTACGCGAGCACGTACGGGCAAGATTCGGACGCACGTTGGAAACCGACGAAGCGGCCGTCCTCACGACCTACGTCGGCGGGAACCCCTGGCTCCTGGACCACGTGCTCTCAGCGTGCCCGGACCACGACGAGCCTCTCATCAGTCGCCTCAAGTCACGTCGAGCCTTGTTCACCCCCGCAGCGGCCGATCACACTGTCCGACATCTTGTTGGTCCCAATGACACTCATGCTGCGGTAGCGGCAGCGGTCGCGTTCATCGGCACCGCCACCACCACCCGTTTGGGTCTGGTTTCTGAGCTCGTCAACCTGCGCGAAGACGACCTCGCAGAGATCCTTGACGAACTGACGTGTCGGCAAATTCTCTCGCCTGCGCCATGGACGGTGACCTCGAGCGCCTTGGCAAGAGCGCTCGATGAGGCCTGCGGCGCCGGCCGTCGGGCGCTGTGGCACACCATCTCTGCGCGGTGGCTCAGCGCCCTCCCCTCGTCTGATCAAGCGACCTGCGAACTCGCGGCCCACCTCATCCACACAGCTGAGCCGGGCGACGAGGCCGCCACAAGATCGTTGTTGTCCGCCGCCGACATCCTGTCGTCAACATCGCCTGGCGACTCCGCAACGTACTACGCAGCTGCCTCGGCACTGCTTGGCCCCGCTGACCCCCAACGCGGAAGTGTCCAGCTGCGCCTGGCTCGCGCGCTGCTGTTCGACGGCCGGGTGAAAGAGGCTCAGGACGTCGCCGCGGCGGTAATGCCGACTCTGGTCGAGGACACCGACCGGGCCAGGGCGATGCACATCGTCAACGAGGCCTCCGGAACGCTAGGCGAAAGTGGCGTCGATCAGTCGGTCCAGGCCTGCTCCACCTCGTCACCGTCTGGCCACATTCCAGCCCTGAGGGCGCATCTGTCCGCCCGCGCAGGCGATCTTCCGGCTGCGCAGGTCGCCATCGGCGAGGTCAGGAAGTCGCTTCGAGGTGAACCCGCCCGCGGTCGGATCATCCCCGCGATTCATCTGGCGCATGCGCAAGGACTGGTCGCCGGCTACGACGACATGATCGATACGATCGACGCCATTGTCGCGGCTCTCCCCGACGAACCGGTTCCCACACAGATCGCAGCCCTGACCAACGTCGCGTTTCTGCTCGGAATGCAAGGCGACGTGCGCACGGCAGAACACATCGCCGCAGCTCACGATCTTCTTGACGGATCAGGTCTAGGCCTCATGCGTATCGAGCTTGAGACGGCCAATATCGTGCACGAGTTCCACACCGGCCAGTGGGACAGCGCCCTGACACGGATCGAAAGACTTCGCCCACAGGTCACCGAGGCAGGCTCGATCAACGGCCTGGTTCTCGCACAATCGATCGAGTGTGGGATCCAGGTGCACCGCGGGCAGTGGGCAAAAGCCCGTGGGGTCGAGCTCGATCTCCACGATGACGCAGGAGCACGCGCGCTGGCGGCGTGGAACCAGTCCGCGATCGACCTTCAGAGCGGCGAGGCCGAGACTGCTCTCAAAGTTCTCGAAGCAGCCCTGCGCGCCCCAGCCCCACCACGGTTCCGCCACCTACTTGCCGTGCGGGCCGGTGAGGCTGAGCTTGTCCTCGGCCGCCCCGCCCAGGCCGCCGCTTGTGCCCGACTCGTGCTCGATGACCGACCCGGAGCCCGCCACGTCTCGCTCACACATCTCGACGCTCAACGTCTGTTGGCTCTGGCCATCGGAGACGTCGACCTCGCCACGGCGGCGCGGGAGGCAAGTCTCGGCCGGGACGCGGCCTTCCTTCAGGCAACCACCACGTTTGCACTTGGCACATTGCGCCCGGATGGTGAGAACCTGCTGCGCGAAGCGTATGAGCGGTTCCATGCTCTCGGCGCCGATCCGTCTCGTCGCAAATGCGCAACCGAGCTGCGCAGGCGCGGCCAAAAGGTTCCACGGCATCGCGAGCCGCGGCCGACGACACTCACCGACGTCGAACTCCAGGTCGGCCGGCTGGTCCAGCTGGGGCGTCAAAATCGCGAAATCGCAGTTTCAATGTCCCTGAGCGTCAAGACCGTCGAGGCCTACCTGACTCGCATCTACGCAAAAACGGGTTGCGCCTCGCGCCTTGAGCTAGCGCGCCAGCTCGACGAGCACCCCCCGACGACCTAGCGGAAGCGACACCGTAAACATAGGGGCATTCCCAATGCGCGTTCAGATCAACCGAACGCACGATGAATCCTGTGGCAAGCACAGACACATCGGTCAGGTCGGTTTCCGACCACCGCAGGGATCTCCGGGCGTGGCTCCGAGAGCATCCCGAGCTGCCTGCGCGTCTCGAGCACGAACCCGTTGAGATCGAGCCAGCACTGGCAGAGGAACAACTGCTTCAGCGCGAACTGTGGGACGCCGGATTCGGTCGACGTGGTTGGCCGGTCGAGCAAGGCGGTCTGGGCGGCTCGGCGGTGCTGCGCGCCGTCACCTACGAGGAGCTCGTCCTTGCTGGCCATCGTGTCCCGCAGCCGAGCTACACGCTCGAGACTCTGTGTCCGGCCCTGATCAGATTTGCGCCTGACCTTGCCTCCGAAGTCCTCCCCCCTGCCCTGCGAGGCGACGAGATCTGGTGCCAAGGCTTCTCGGAAGCCGAGGCAGGAAGCGACCTGGCGTCGCTAGCCTGCCGGGCAACGCCGGTCGGCGATGACTGGGCACTGACCGGGCACAAACTGTGGTCGAGCTTCGGACACGTCTCGCAGCGTTCTGCTGTTCTTGCACGAACCGGGGAGCCCGGCCACCGCGGCATCTCGATGTTCTTGGTCGACCTCGAGGGGGCATCTGTCGAGACCCCGGCCATCAGGGCAAGTGGTGGTCGCAACGAGTTCTCAGAGATTGTGTTCGACCACCATCTCGTTGCCGGCTCCCGCCTGGTCGGCGAGCCCGGCCAGGGCTGGGCGATCGCGATGTACCTGCTGCAGTGGGAGCGGGGAATGTACGCCTGGCAGCGCCAAGCAACCCTTCGCGCCCGGCTCGCCGCCGCCTCGGAGCGAGTTACCGGGTCCGCATCGTCGCGAGCAACCAACGACCGCGTCGCACGCGCGTGGACGTTGCTATCCGCCCTGCGTCGTCGCTCGGTAAGGACAGTCCGGCTGCTCGCCGACGGTGAGAGTCCGGGTCCCGAGGTGTCGATCGACAAGATCCTGCTGTCCCAGTCCGAGCAGGCCGTGATGGACGTCGTTCGCCTCTCGCACGGAGCAGCGTTCATTGATTCGGATGATCCTGAGGATGAGCTGGTACGGAACGAGTGGTTCTACAGTCGGGCCGCAAGCATCTACGGCGGCGCCGTCGACATCCAGAAGTCGATCGTCGCCGAGCACGTCCTCGGACTTCCGAGGAGCCGATGATGACCGGGTCGAGCTGGGACTCCGAACTCGTCGCGGATGCGCGTGCATCCGCCGCACGAATGTTCGCGGCAAATGAGTTTGTAGGTGTCGAGGCATTCGCCGCCATGGGGTGGGAAGAGCTTGTCCTGGCACACCCGGCTCTCGCAATCACAGTTCTGTCGCAGGAGGCCGGTCGTCAGCTCAGCGGGTCACGAGTACTCGAACTCGCACTGCGCCATGGCTTGTCGACCGTCGACGCACCACCAGTTGAGTCCTCAGCTGTGGTCCTCCCGCATAGCCTCGCCCCGTTCCACGACGAACCCACGGTGACCGGCCTTGCCTGGGTCGACGGCCCAGATCCTATCGACTGGATCGTGCCCGTGCGCCGAGACGACGTGGTGGTCCTGCTCCACGTTGCTGGCCACCAAGGTTCGCCTCAACCGGTCGTCGGCCTGGATCCCGAGCGTGGTCTCTCACGAGTCACGATCGATCTCGCCGGCGCAACACCCCTGCCCTGCAACTGGACTGTCGGGGTGAATCATGCGCTGATGTCGCTGGCCGCAGAGCTCGTCGGGCTGGCAAGCGCAATGATCGAGGTAGCCCGCGAGCATGTCGTGACGAGGCACCAGTTCGGCGTTCCACTGGGGGCGTTTCAGGTTGTCCAGCACCGCCTCGCCGACACCCACGTCGCGGTAGAGGCAGCTCAGTCGCTACTGGAATGGGACACCGTCGACCACACCTCCACGGCGTCGGCGACCGCCGCGCTAGCCGCACACCACGCGTTTGATCTCGCCACGTCCCAGTGCAGTCAGGTTTTGGGCGCGATGGGATCGACGTGGGAGCACTCGATGCACCGATATGTGAGGCGTGGCCACGCCGTTGCGTCCTGGATCGACTTGAACGTCCTGGCCGAGATCGTCCGTGCAGGACTAGGGGCCGCTGCCGTAGAGCTGGAGGAAGTCTGGTGACAACCTCCGCATCCTGGTCGTCGACTCCCGAACCACGCCCCGAGTCAGACGCTGTGC
Organism: Aeromicrobium panaciterrae; assembly: GCF_039537165.1. Classification (GTDB taxonomy): domain Bacteria; phylum Actinomycetota; class Actinomycetes; order Propionibacteriales; family Nocardioidaceae; genus Aeromicrobium; species Aeromicrobium panaciterrae. The sequence continues at coordinate 443,400 of NZ_BAAAZZ010000002.1, forward strand.
GCACCCTGTGGGACCGACAGCAGATCAACGACGCTCTCCTTCGCTACTGCCGCGGTATCGATCGATGTGACGAAGAACTGATCCTCTCGGCTTATCACCCTGATGCTCGCGACGATCACGGAGTCTTCGTGGGTACGGCCGCAGAGTTCTCCGCCTGGGCTGTGGCCGGCCTTCTCCGAGTTGTGCAGTCGACAACCCACGAGCTGTCGAACGTAATGATCGAGGTGAACGGCGACACAGCGCGTGCCGAGTCGCTATTTGTTGGCTCACACGTCCAGGACACCGACGAGGGCATAACCGTCAATCAGTTCCACGGCCGCTATCTCGACGTTCTGACTTTCCGGAACGATCGCTGGGCCATCGAGGAGCGTCGCACGGTCTACGACTGGACCGAGTCACGCTCGACTCAGCGAACCCATCCGGCAGACGACCCGCGATTCGCACACGGCTCGCGTTCGCGCACGGATCCCGTCTACGTCGGATGGGAGCGCTGGAGCGGCGCATCGAACGGAGTAGGCCGATGACGTCAACGCTTCACGACCGACTTCGGACAGCAGCTGAACAGCGCGGAGATTCGGTAGCACTTCGATTCCTCGATGAAGAACTGACGTTTGCCCAGCTCGATCGCCGAGTCGATGGGCTGGCTCGGGCCCTGATCGACCTCGGCATCGGTCCGTCTGATCGGGTGCTGATCGCGGCGAGTCTTCGGCCGGACGTCATCGTCGCCCAATACGCAGTGTCCAGCGTGGGCGCTGCATTCGTGATGACCAACCCTGCCTGGCAGGACGACGAAGTGGCTCACGCCCTGAGGCTGACTGAGCCCTCCGCAGTCCTGGCCGACCTGCCCACGGCAGCATCGGGCAATTTCGCTTCCATCAAGCACCGAGTGTGTCTCGACGATGCCGCCCCCGGTGGTTGGCATGCAAGCGCGGACCTCGTATCGTGCGCGGCGGGGTCACCTCCCTACGAGTCGGCATCCGATCCCATGCGTGATGTCGCCCTCGTGTTCAGCTCGGGAACGACCGGCATGCCGAAGGCGGTCCGTCACTCCCACGTCTCACTTCTGGCCAACGTCGACGCCTGGACAGCAGCAGCCGCCATCGACGAGTCCGACAGATTGCAGCTGTTCCTCCCGCTCTTCCACACCTACGGGATCGTGACAGTTGCCACAGCCATTAGCGCCAGGAGCTCTCTCCGACTCATTCCGGCGTTCGACCTCGACACCGTGCTCGACAACATCGTCGATGAGCGAATCACGATCATCTTCGGCGCGACACCGGTTTTCGCCGGATTGGCCAGCCGCGTCGACCTCGGCTCCTTCGATCTGTCCAGCCTGCGCTATGCCGTTTGGGGGGCGACGCCCATCGTCGCCGCGACAGCCGCCGCTCTCTCGCAACGAACAGGGATGCGCTGGCTCGCTGCCTACGGTGCCAGCGAAGCGCCGGTGCTGTGCAGCACACCGGTTCTCTCAGGTGACGATCCGCACCTGGGTACGGCCGGGAGAGCCGTCTCCGGTGTCGAGCTGCGAATCGTGGATCTCGATACGGGCGAACTCGTCCCTCCAGGAGCATCGGGGGAAATCCAGGCTCGCGGCTCACAGGTCATGCTCGGCTACCTTCCACAGGGGGCAAACCTCGAGGCCTTTGACGACACTTGGTTGCGGACCGGAGACATCGGTTGGCAGGACGACGATGGCTGGCTCCACATCACCGATCGAGTCAAGGAGATGCTCAAGGTCAGCGCCTTCCAGGTCGCCCCGGTCGAGCTCGAGCGGGTGTTGTTCCGCCACCCCGCCGTCGCTGACTGCGCGGTCTACGGACTGCCCGATGATCGACTCGGTGAGCTGCCGAAAGCCGCCGTCGTCCTCGCCGCGGGCGCCTCACTGACCGAGGACGAAGTGATTTCGTGGTTCGAGCCCCAGCTCGCCCGTTACAAGCGACTCCGTGCCGTGGCATTCGTCGATCACATCCCACGCACTGCCTCCGGCAAGGTCCTTCGTCGCGTCCTTCGCGACGCAGACCTCGCCGCACTCGACTCCCAGACGACCACCACATGACAGCGCAGACTCCCTCACGCAAGCCCGGTGTCATCGCCCAACAGGACGGCGACACCGTGACGCTCTTCCTCAACCGGCCCGAACGTCACAACGCACTAGCCCGCTACGTGCATCACGATCTCGGTACGGCGATCGATGCGCTCCGGGACGAGCAAGGCGTGTGCTTCGTCGTGCTCCGTGGCAGCGGTGACACGTTCTCGAGCGGAGGTGATCTCGACGAGCTCAGGTCGGGCCTTCCCATTGACTACCTGCAGGACTACTGGGCACGAATGGAGGCCTCCGTGTTGGCGCTCCGTCGCCTTCCACACGTCGTCATCTCAGCGGTATCAGGCGCAGCTGTCGGTGCGGGAGCAGCACTTGCACTGGCCGCCGACATAGTCATCGCGGAGACCGATGCGCGGTGGCGCTTCAGCTTCGGCCATGTGGGATTCGTGCCTGATGCCGGCAGCACCCTATCGATCGCGCGTTCGGGTGGCGGAGCACTGGCCCGCGATCTCCTTTTGACCGGGCGCTGGATGAGCTCGGAGGAGGCACACCGTTCTGGCCTGATTGCACGCCTCGCCCTGCCTGGCGAGCTGGACCGCACGGTCGCGCAACTGCTTGACGAACTTCGCCAGTCGCCTGCGATCTCCTTGGCGATGACCAAAGACCTGATCGAGAACCTGACCAACCCGGACTTCGCTGCCAGCGTTCGTACCGAAGGTGTCTACCAGTCCTCGATCGGAACAAACGCCCACCATCGGGCACACCTGACTCAGCGCTTCGGGCGACTGGACGACTGACTCAACCCCCAACAGGAGGACATCATGTACGACGGACCCGTGATCGACGCTTTCTTCCATCCCGGATGGGCCGCGACGACACCCGACACCTTCGGAGACCGCGACTCGTGGCTTTCCGACCCCATGCGTAGTCGCGTCATGCGGACCTTCCAGCAGGGCGGCGACGAACCCAAGACTGCCGAGGCCAGCCTCGCCGACACGATCGGCGAGATGGATCGCGCGGGCGTGGAACTCGCGGTCTTCCAGGCATCGCTCTACTACTCGACCGATCGTCAAGGTCTTGAGAACCGCGTCGAGGAGCACGTCGACGCGATCAAGCAGTACCCGGACCGCTTCCGCCACGCTGGCACGATTCTGCCGCCGCGGCAGGGACCGGGCACCTACTGGGACGTGATGGAGAACCCGCGCATCCTTGAGGAGCACAAGGAGAAGTACGGCATCGAGGGAATCCACATCCTTCCCAGCCCGTGGGGCACCCCACCGAACGACAAGTGGTTCTGGCCGCTCTTCGCAAAGTGTGTGGAGCTCGACCTCTGGGTCTTTTCATATGTCGGGATGCCCGGTCCGTTGTGGCCGACGTACCCCAACTATCCGCTTCATCTCGACGACGTGTGCATCGCCTTCCCCGAACTGAAGATCGCCGCGCACCACATCGGCGATCCGTGGGTTTCGATGATGACTCATCTTGCCGCGAAGCACCCGAACCTCTACATCTGTACGTCGGCGTGGTCACCGAAGCGTTACCCCAAGGAGCTTTTGGAGTTCATGGGCGGCAAGTGGCACGGCCAAGCGGGAGCCGACAAGGTCATCTTCGGCACCGACTATCCCCTGCTGAACCTCGAGAAGTCCGTCGCTGACGCTCGCGCGCTCGACTTGCCGGACGAAGTTCTCGAGAAGTTCCTGTACGGCAACATGAAGCGCCTCCTGGAGGGCTGAACCACATGACGATCGACGCGACGCAGCCAACCGACCCTTCTCACGCGAACGACCTGCGGGACATGGTCGCATTGCTGCGTCGCGTCGGAGTCGAACGGATCGAGGATCTCGCGACCACAGTCGACCGCACGCAGGAGTTCTCCCCCGAGCTGTGGGCGCTGTTGTCCGATCTCGGCGTGCCGGCACTGGCGTTTCCCGAATCCCAAGGCGGCGTCGGCGGGTCCTATCTCACGTACGTCACCGGGATGGAGGAGATCGCACGCGCTGGCGCCTGTGCAGCGCTCTATGTCGGTCCGACTGTGCAAGTCGCCATGGCAATCGCCCGATATGGATCACCCGCGCAGTGGCGCGACTTCGGCGCAGAACTCGTACAGGGACGTGCATTGGGAGCGTGGGCCTTCACTGAACCCGGCACCGGCTCTGATCCACGGCAGATCCGTACGCGTGCGACACGAGATGGATCGGACTGGCTCCTTGAGGGCGGGAAGATGTTCATCTCGTTTGCCGACGCCGCTGACGTGGCACTCGTCTTCGCCAAGACTGGCGACGACAGCCTGAGCGCTTTTCTCGTCGACACCGACAACGACGGGTGGCAACCCCGGACTCCCATCAAGATGCTCGCGTTCGGCGGTATGGGCACCGCACCGGTCGCCATAGATGGACTGCGACTGCCAGGCGATGCGCTCCTGGGCGAGGAGGGTGCTGGTTTCGAGATCCTCATCGACACCGAGGCAGAGGCCAAGATCCGTGCAGCGGCGATCTGCGTGGGAATCGGTCGACGCGCACTTGAGGAGGCCGTGCGCTATGCAAGCCAGCGAGAGCATCGCGGACGTACGATCGGCGACCGATTCCCAACGATCCAGGCGTTGATCGGTGAGATGTCAGCGCGGGTCGACGCGGCTCGCGCTCTGGTGCATCATGCCGCCACCGCCGTTGATCAGGGGTCACCAGATGTGAAGCGCTTGGCCGCCAGCACCCGCATCGTTGCGTCACGCATGACGCGCGAGGTGTCCAGCGACGCGATGCAGATCTGCGGCGCCTACGGCTTTTCTCAGGAGATGGTGCTCGAACGCCTCTACCGCGAGGGCAAGTTCTATGAGGTCGGCCAAGGCGTGATCGAGCTGCAACGGATCATTGTGGGCAAGCACAGGCTGAGCGAGTTCTCCCGGTCGGGGTCGCTCGGCACCTGATGCTACTTGACTGCGATCGGGGTGATCGGTGAGCCGACGCTTCGTTCGACTTTCAGAGGCGTCGCGACGAAGAGAAACTCCCACACCCCGTCGCGATGGCAGTCATCCGCGAGCTGGTCTAGCACCGCCATCTCGCCGAGCGTCATCCCCATGTCCCGTATCAGCACGCAGTGCAGCGGCCACGACGTCCCGTGCCCGGGATCCGTCGGGATGTGTTCCACCCCGGTGTTGTCCATCAGGACCGCTGCGACGTCGCGATCATGCAGCCAACGCGCGCAGTCGAGCGACAAGCCCGGCTGGCCGTCCCACAGCTCGCGCACGTCGTGATCGCGCGTCCAGCGCTCGATCCACCCTGTGCGGATCAGGAGAATGTCACCAGCGCCAACCGTGACGCCCTGGGCCGCGCAGGCTGCGTCGAGGTCCTCCGGGGAGATGCGATCCCCCTGGCCGAGTGGACCATCGGCAAGATGGGCCACATCGAGTAGAACTCCTCGACCGACAACCCCTTTTGCGGCAATTTCGTGCACCGAGTGGATGGTGGAGCCCTTGCTTGTCACCGACGACGCGGGCACTCCGTTGTAGAACTGCCCGTCATAGCCGTTGTGGCCGAGACCATCCCACTGGGTCACTGCCTGCAACGGCAGCACGATCATGTCGTCCGCACCGATCATCCCCCCGGGCCAGACCTCGTCAGGCGATCGAAGCATGAGATGGACCGGATCGAATCGCGGGCTTTCTGCCCTTTGCGGCGGCGATCCCGCCCCGATCGGCAGACCGAGGTCGAAGATTCTTCCTGTCCGGACCAGTCGAGCAGCATCGCGTACGTGACTCTCTGTGATCAGGTTCAGTGTGCCGAGGCGGTCGTCGAGTCCCCACCGACCCCAGTTGCTCAGCTCCGCGCCAAGCTTCTTGAACTTCTCCACCTCAGACACCCTTGATCAAATTAAGAGTTACTATCTATTGCTAGCAACTAGCATACGCCATCAAGGGGAGAGGAGGCGGCCAGAATGGACCCAGTCGATGGACGACCGATGGTGCGCGTCGCCCTCGCACGCGGAATTGCGACTCTGACGCTCGACCGGCCTGCACAGGCAAATGCCTATTCGTATGAACTTGAACGCGCGCTGCACGACGAGTTGATTCGCGCCGACGTGTCGCCTGAAGTGGCCTGCATCGTCCTCACCGCGGCCGGCGACACGTTTTGCCCTGGCTTCGACCCGACATCTATGACTCAAGCGCTCGCCGACGGAGTCGACACCCACGCTCGCTCCCCCCATCCCTTTCACCTGGCACTGTCTCTGGCCACACCAGTGATCGGAGCAGTCAACGGAGCATGCGCAGGTGTCGGGTTGGCGCTGAGCCTCACCTGTGACATCCGGGTCTCCGCGACAGAAGCCCGCTTCTCAACGGCGTTCGCACCCCTCGGCCTTCCGGCGGAGCGTGGGACTTCTTGGTTTTTACCCAAGATCGTCGGACATGGCCGCGCCATGGAGCTCCTGATGTCAGGCCGGTCGTTCAGTGCTGCCGAGGCATTGGCGATGGGACTGGTCACATCGGTTGCGCCGCGAGACGGCCTCGTCGACCACGCTCTTGAGGTAGCCGGGCGCCTTGTCCAACGTAGTTCACCCGACTCACTCGCGACGATCAAGCGACAGGTCTATCGAGATTGGACCGTGGCCCTGCGCGAAAGCACGCGGCAAGCCGACGTCGAGCTAGAGCGTCTCGTGGGCAGCCCCGACTTCCGCCGCGCCATGCGCGACCGAAGCAACGGCATTCATACCGACTTCACACCACCTCATCTACAGGAGAGACATGACCACGTATGAGTACCTGACCTACACGCTGACTGACGACGGCCGCATAGCCCAGATCGAGATGAACAGGCCAGAGGCGCGGAACGCGCAGAATCGTGGCCTACTGGTCGAGCTTGACCACGCGTTTTTGGCTGCCGAGCGCGATGACGACGTGCGGGTCGTGATCCTCTCTGGTGCTGGCAAGCTCTTCTCCGCTGGGCATGACCTAGGTTCCAAGATCGCGCTAACTGAGAGAGACCCCGGGCCGGACCAGCACCAGTCCTGGATGGAGAACGGCGGGAGCAGGTCAGGCACCGAGAAGAGGATGCTTCAGGAATGGCATCACTTCTTCCAGAACACTCTGCGCTGGCGGAACCTGCGCAAGATCACGGTTGCGCAGGTGCATGGCCCGGTCTACGCGGCTGGGCTCATGCTCGCCTGGGCCTGTGACCTGATCGTGGCGTCCGACGACACGACGTTCGCGGACGTTGTCGGCACCCGCCTCGGGATGTGCGGGGTTGAGTACTTCGCCCACCCGTGGGAGCTGGGTGCACGCAAAGCCAAAGAGCTCCTCCTGACAGGCGACTCCATCGACGCCGAGGAGGCTCACCGCCTCGGCATGGTCAGTAAGGTGTTCTCGCGAGAAACCCTCGGCGAGGACACTTTGACGTTTGCGCGACGCCTGGCGCAGAACCCGACGATCACATCCCTGCTGATCAAAGAATCGGTCAATCAGACCATGGACAACATGGGGTTCATCAACGCCCTGAATGCCTGCTTCTCACTCCACCAAATCAACCATGCACACTGGTCGGAGGTCACAGGTGGTGCCATGGCTTCAGGGTCACCCGAGTTCGGACTCCCCGATCGCTGGTCGATGCCTCCCGTTCAGCCGGCGCGGGCTGACATTCCGTAGACGATTGACGTGCGCCACTAGGCGGAGGTGTTCAGCTCCTCCGCCTGTGGGCGACCTCGCTGCGCGAGCGAATTCCAGTGGATCTTCTCCCCGTCGGCACCCTCGTAGATGAGGTTGTACGCGCCACGAACCGTCGAGAAGAACTCGACCGTGGTGCACCCGTCGGGCCCCACGACACCCCGCCCGCAGGGCTCACCGGCTTCGAGCATCATGATGTCGCCCGGCCCGTACTCGACGCCCTCGACCTCGATGGATCCGGCCACCACGACCTCGAAGACAGTCGACTCATGTGCGTGGGAGTTGATCACATGGCCGGGCTGCATCTTCATGACGAGCGCCGACTGACCCTGCTCGGTCTCCACGTCACCCAGCACGAAGTAGGTGTGCTTCATGGAGGGGATGACGCAGTCAAGCTCAGAGAACTTTCCCGGCGACTCCCAGTACGCGGGGTCGGACATCTTGTAATGGGTCATGGCTCTCTCCAGTCACAATTACGATAGTTACTGCATGATCATTCTTAGTATCAGTTGACAGTCACTTTCAGGTTAACTAACGTCTTCTGTACGCGCAAGTAGCGCCGCGAGCATCGCAAAGCGGAATTCGATCATGAGAGACGAGAGTGACTTGACGCCTCCATCCACCGCGACAGCGGCCACCCGAACCTCCGTTGCGATTGTCGGGGGTGGCCCCGTCGGCTTGTCACTCGCACTGGTCCTGGCCCGGTTCGACATTGCATGCATCGTCCTCGAACGCGACTCATCGACCACCCAGCACCCGAAGGCTCGGGGCTGCAACCCACGCACCATGGAGCTGTTCAGGCAGTGGGGGGTCGAGGATGCGATCCGACGGAGAGGGCTCCCCGAGAACGTCGAGCCGGCGATCGTCGTCGAGTCGGTCGCTGGGCCCGAGCTCGGTCGGGTGGTCCCCGAACCCCGCAACCGCGAGGCGACGCCGTCGTGGACATGCCATGTCACGCAAGACATCGTCGAGGAGGAACTCGCTTCTGCCGTGCAGTCACTTGATCTGGTGGATCTGCGCTTCGGGCATCGCGTCACGGCTCTGAGCCAGGATGACAGAATCGTCACGCTCACGATTGCCGGTCCTGACGGCTCTGAAGCGGCCGTCGAGGCCGACTACGTCGTCGCTGCCGATGGTGCCGGGAGCGACGTACGAAAGTGGCTGGGCATCGAGATGGTCGGTCCGTCCACGCTGGGGGTGTGGGCCAACGACTTCTGGGAAGGCGACCTGAGCGACATACTCGATGGTCGCTCCACCGTGTCGTTTGTGGTTGTCCCACCTGAGACGGACTCCCCCACCTCGATGCTCTTCCCCTCCGGCAGCGACCGATACCTGACGTGGACCCAGCTGGGACCGGAAGAGGCCGAGGATCCGTCCCTGTGGACGTCCGAACGAGTGACTGCGGCCATCCGAAAGCAGATCGGCTCACACGACCCAGACATCAAGTTGCTGGGCCAAGCCGTTTGGCGAATGAGCAGCCAGATCGCACAGTCTTTCCGCAGCGGACGCGTTCTGCTAGCCGGCGACGCGGCGCATCGATTTCCGCCCACTGGTGGCCTGGGCATGAATACGGGCGTACAGGACGCACACAACCTGGCGTGGAAGCTCGCTTTCGTGCTCAACGGGATTGCTCCGGACGCTCTCCTAGACACCTACCAGGTAGAGCGCCACGCCATTGCCCAGGACAACGCGGACTGGAGCGTCGGGAACGCGACGCGCATCAACGAGCTCGTCGCAGGTGTTCGTTCGCGTGACGAGGATCGCATCGCGTTCTGGCTGCGTGACATGGAGCACCACATCCACCAAAGCGGCCGAGCACTCGGGTTCGAGTACCACGAGGGAGCTCTCGTGGGGGATGGGTCCTCCGTGACACCGCTCAACTCGCGGACTTACCAGCCTTCAGACCGACCCGGAGCACGCTTTCCCCACCTCTGGCTCGACCTTTCCCGACAGCAGTCCACGCTCGACTGGTTCGACACCGACCTCACGCTGGTTGCCGGACCCGACGGGCACGAGTGGGAGAACGCCGCGAGCAAGGCCTCAGCCAACCTCAGCATCCCAATCACCTACCGCCGGGCACCGTGGTCGGCGCCGGCCAGCCCTCTGGGCATGGGCCCGCGAGGGGCGACGCTGGTTCGCCCAGATGGCCACGTCGCATGGCGAACGAGCTGGATGGGTGACGATCCCGTCGCCATGCTGACAACCGCAGTGGAGGAAGTCCTCGGGCTCGCAAGGGGTGCTTCATGAAGCGAGTCGCTGTGATCGGTGCAACCGGCGATGTCGGACGTGGTGTTGTCCGCGAGGCGGTGTCACGAGGCTGGGAGGTGGTCGCGGTCTCGCGAGACGCTTCACGAGCGAGGGATCTGGCTTCCCTGGGTGTCCGAATCGTGACGGCAGACCTCACTGACGAGTCCGCGGCAACCGCCCTCGCCACCGAGTTGGACGCCGCCCACCTCGACGCGGTTGTGGTCGCGACGAACGTTCCCAGCAGTCGTACGTTCGTCCTCAACCACCAAAGCCGCGATCTGGTCGACTCCGTGGCAAGGACCCTGCTGTCCCACCACGTCACGATGCGGGCATTTCTCCCGCTCATGGACGCTGGCTCAGTCTTCCTCGGGGTCGGCGGTGGCATGGCCGACTTCGTCGTCAAGGGCTACGCACACGCCAGCGTGGCTCAAGCTGCTCAGCGCATGCTCTACCGAACTGTGGCGGCGGAGTGGCTCACCCACCCTGTCGTGCTTGAACTGCTCGTACAGTCGATGGTGGCTGGAGACAGCAACCGCGAGAGTGCTCCCGCTACCTGGCTCACAGACGCTCAGATCGGAGCCCGAATCTGCGACATCCTCGACGACCCGGGTTCCCACGAGGGACCGATCCTCACGATGGCTCCACCGGTATGACTGCGCTGGACCACAGGGCAACGGCCGAGCCGCAGGCAATCGAGTTCCCCACCCCCGAGGAGTGGCGCGACGCGATCCTGAGTCAGTTTGAGGACAACGACTCTCGCGTCACGTGATGGCCATAGCGCTGGCGATCTGACCCGCGGCAAGACTCACAGTGGGCGAGCCGCAGGTTCACCAACTGCCGTAGACGCACCGCTCGTTCTGAATCCGGTCTAAGTCGTGGTGCAAGTAACGCCTGCCCGCTGCGACGGTCATGTGCCGGCCAATGAGTGAGAATTGTCGGGCGGTGCGAACGCAACGGACAACCTGACGCGTCGGGAGGTCATTGACTGGCGACTTGGTGCTCGAGCAGTTCTGCATACTTTTCGCGCGCGGCCTCCCGACGAGTCGGAATGTGCGCGGTTGGCCATGGACCCTCGACCGGTGTGTAGTTCTTCAGCAGCTCACGAGCAAGCAGGATCTTGTGCACCTCGGTCGGACCATCCACGATTCCCATGACCTCTGCAATATGTGCCATCGAAGCCAGTGGGAGCTCGTCCGAGACGCCGAGCGCCCCGTGGAGGTGCATCGCACGCTGGGCGACATTGTGCAGCACAGCCGGCATAGCGACCTTCACGGCGGAGATGTCCTTGCGAACCATCTTGTAGTCCTGGTGGCGATCGATCAGCCATGCGGTACGCAGCACGAGCAGTCGGAACTGCTCGATCTCGATCCAGCTGTCGGCAATCTTCTCCTGGGTCATCTGCATCCCGCTCAACCGGCCTTGTCGAACGTCCCGTGACACGGCTCGCTCGCAGAGCATGTCGAACGCCTGTCGTGCGCGACCAATGGCTCGCATGGCGTGGTGGATCCGACCCCCACCGAGCCGTGTCTGGGCGATGGCGAATGCTCCGCCACGTTCCCCCAGCAGGTTGGCCGCCGGTACTCGAACGTCGGTGAACTTCAGGTAGCTGTGGCTGGTCCGTGCAGACCCCTCTCCTGCGACCTCCAGGTGTCGGACGAACTCGACGCCCGGAGTCTCGGCGGGGACGATGACGAGCGACATCCGCCTGTAAGGATCTTCGACGTCCGGCTCAGTCACCGCCATGACAATGAAGAAGTCCGCGTACTGCGCATTGGTCTGAAACCATTTCTCACCGTTGACGACCCATTCAGCGCCGTCGAGTATCGCCGTCGTTTTCTGCAGTGTCGGGTCGGATCCGGAGACCTGGGGCTCCGTCATGGAGTAGCACGACGAGATCTCACCGTCGAGCAGCGGTTGAAGATAGGTCGCCTTCTGCTCGTCCGTACCGAAATGCGCAAGAATCTCAGCGTTGCCAGAGTCTGGCGCTTGCGAGCCGAACACGTACGGCGCCCACTGCGAGCGACCGACGATTTCATTCATCAGGGCGAGCTTGACCTGACCGTAGCCCTGCCCACCCAGCTCTGGACCCAGATGGCAGGCCCACAGGCCCTGTGCCTTGACCTGATCCTGCAGACCGCGAATGAGGGTCGTTGTCGCCGAGCTCGACTTGTCCGCTGGGTGGAACTCACCCAACAGCTCGAGGGGTTCAATCTCGTCCCGGACGAACGCGTCGATCCAGTCGAGCTTTGCCTGGAACTCCGGCTCTGTCTCAAAATCCCAGCTCACAACTACCTCCGGTTCAGGGCGGGCGACTGAGTACACAGCCGTGACACTCAAGCCAACCGAGCGCACGCATGCCGAGGCAGTGGGGATGCCCCTGCCGGTAGTGGGTTCGCCCTACCGCACGAGGTGTTCATCCAGATGGGCGGCGAAGCGCCTAATCGCGCCGACGCTCTCAGGCAGGTCGGCAGCGTACTGCGCGAAGTTGTGAATGGCACCTTCAGAAACATGTAAAGACGCATCCACGCCGCAGGCCGTTGCCCGCTCGACAAGGAGCTGCGCATCGTCGACAAGTCGATCGGCGGATGCTGCCTCCACGTGCAGAGGAGGTAATCCCGACAGATCAGCCCTGGCAGGCGAGGCCCAAGGGTGCAGCGGATCCCCAGTTCCGAGGTACAACGCCACTGCACGCTGCACGATGTCTCGCGAGTCGATCGGCTCAGGAGAGTCGTCGGCGGTGGCGGCATCGCTACTGAGCGTGAGGTCGGCGAACGGGCAAAGCAGGATCGACGCCGCGGGCGGAGGTAGCCCGGCGTCACGTATCGCTAGAAGTGCTCCTGCAGCAACCCCGCCGCCAGCAGATGCTCCCCCGACGGCAATTTGGTCGTGGGAGATGCCTTGATTCACGAGCCAGGTGTATGCCCGCACCAGGTCATCAATTGCGGCCGGAAACTGGTGCTCGGGCGCGAGGCGGTAGTCGAGCGAAAGGACACTGACGTCGGCAAGGTTCGAGAGCTGGTGCCCGATGACGCGCAAACTTGCCGGCGTTCCCGCGATGAATGCGCCGTGGTGGGCCATCAGCAGCACCCGGTCCCGTGACGCCCCGGTCGCGCGAATCCACTCGCCGGGCACACCGCCAGCGTCTAGAGGTTCGACCTCGACGTCGCTTTCGGCAACTGAGAGGGACTCCCCGCGGAGCACCCGCTCCCGGTGGACCTCCACGCTGAACTCCTGCAAGGGCACTGCTGTCCGCATGCGTTCAACGAGCTCTCGCATCTGTTGGCTTGCCATGACGCTCCTACGGCCATTTCATAGTCTATTGCTATTGAGAGTTACTACCACTAATCTCTCCCCCACGCGAGTCCATGAGGAGGAAGAGATGAAGTGCGAGACCGAGTACGTCGTCACCAAGGACGGCACGAAGCTCGCGACGGATGTCTACATTCCCGAGGGGGCAGGTCCGTGGCCGACGATCCTCGTGCGGACCGGATACGGACGTGACTCCGAGTTCATTCATCCGAACCTGCCGCTTGTCGATCAGTATTCCTATGTCGTGGTCTCCCAGGACGTGCGCGGACTAGGGGGGTCGTCCGGACGCCACGAGCTGTTCCACCACGACGCCGCAGATGCTTCCGACACCCTGGACTGGATCACGTCCCAGCAGTGGTCCAATGGACGGGTCGGGATGATCGGTGCGTCCTACCTCGGTGCCACACAATGGCTCGCGGCGGGAACCGGCCATTCGGCCCTAGAAGTCATTGCTCCAACGATTGTTGCCGGCGTTTTCGATGGGTACGGATACCACTCACCGGGGGTGGTTCAGCTCGACATGTTGATCGCGTGGGTCATCGGCTGTGTCCTTGAGTCCGAGGCCGATCGCGCCTCGACAACCATCACAGTGCCTCAGATACGGACGGCGGCCCGGGCAGCCGCCGATGCGACAGACGCCACCTCAGAGCTGCTGAAGATCCTGCGCGAGCAGCGCATGGACGACCTCCCCGCCGCCATGCAAGGCGTTGGCGCTGCAACTGTCGCCCGCAACGACGCGTTCGAGGAGCTCTGGAAACTGCCGCTCGCCAAGATTGCCACCGAGGTTTCACGCATCGTCCCGTGGGTCGCGGAATGGATCAAACACCCAGACCCCGCAGACGGCTACTGGGATACCCGCGACCACACTCGGACGGTGCAGAGAGTCACGATTCCAGCCATTCACGTCGGCGGCTGGAACGACGTGTTCATCCGAGGAACTCTTCGGCAGTACCGCACTCTTACGGCCCGATCCGAGGACCATTCGCACCGACTTGTCATACATCCGTTTGGCCACACCGGGCCGGGTCAGATCGGTCAGGTTCCGCTCGAGGTGGCAAAGCACGCCGACCCCTACGCCTTCGGCGGATCGATCGTCACCCCGGCCGATGGACTGCTCGGTGACTTCATCGATGCCCAGCTCCGGGGTACTGGCCACAGTTCGACTGGAGCACCCGTGTCGATCTTCGTCATGGGACGAAACGAGTGGCGTGACGAGCAGGAATGGCCCCTTGCGCGCGAGATCTGGACAAAGCTACATCTGCGCAGCGATGGCGAAGCCGCCGCGAACTCCGAGTCCGGGGCGCTCTCTCCCACCGAACCAGCCGAGGAGCACAGCGACACATTTGAGTACGACCCTCGCGACCCCGTGCCGTCCCAAGGGGGGACTCACATGGGGTTCGGTCGCCAGCCCGGCTTCTTCGATCAGTCGGAGGTCGAGAGTCGAGGAGACGTGCTGACCTACACCTCCGCACCTTTGAAGTTCGACCTCGAGGTGACCGGACACCCCTATGTCGAGCTGTGGGCGGCGACGTCATGCGTCGATACCGATTTCACAGCACGGATCGTGGACGTGGATCCGGACGGATCAACCCTCGGGATTTGCGACGGCGTCACCAGACTCCGATTCCGTCCAGACCACCCTGGCCTCGTCGAGCCCGGATCGGTTCAACAGATCAGGATCGAGATCACGCCGACCAGCTATGTGTTCGCGGCTGGACATCGGATTCGACTACAGATCAGCTCGAGCAACTTCCCCCTGTTCGACCCCAACCCCAACACCGGAGGAAGCCTGCTTGTCGACGGGTCAACCGAGGTCGCTCATCAGATCGTGTATCACGACGCGGAGCGGCCTTCGGCCCTTCACCTGCCGGTGATTCCCGGCTAGCTGGTCATCTGGGCACGTACGCGAACACCGCCAGCTCGACAGGATCGCTCCCGACGCGCCAGCCGTGATCGACTCTGGGTGCCACCCGGAGGAAGTCTCCCGACTTGAGGGCAATCTCGTCGTCCTTGCCGAGGAATGCGACTGCCCCTCGCAGCACGACGATGAGCTGATCGAGCTGATCGTCTGCATGGAAAGGCACGTGGACGCCTGCGTCGTACCTGACAACAGCCCAGATCGGACCACCATCGCTCGGCTCCACGAGCTGAGCAACGCTCACGCCGGGTCCTATTGCCTTCAGGTCCGCCCAAGTGGGAGTGGACCGTCGAACCTCTCCGGACGAGTCGACCTCAACCACCGTTATTGCGTTCGGTTCAGCCATCGTGGTTGAGCCCTGCCTCGATCAATGCCCGACGGGCTGTCTCGGTCGCTCCACGCGCCTTGAAGAGCATCGTCTCCTGCCCCGCGGTCTCGCCGCCCCCGGCTCCTTGGTGATAGCGAGCAGCGACGCCGTGCAGCACGCACGCCATCCGCCACCAGGCGAACGCGTAGTAGAACGGAAGATCTGAGACGTCGCGCCCGGTCGCATTCTCATAGAGGTCGACGATGCCTGACCGATCGGCAAATCCTTCTGCGGAGGTGGGGGTGATGCGGTCTGCGGCAAGGCCGAGCAGGTCGTCATCGTCAGCCTCCGTCCAGCCAACGAGGAGGATCGCGAGATCGGCGAGCGGCTGGCCCAGCGTGCATGTCTCCCAGTCAAGGACCGCGCGAATGTCACCGTCGGTGCTGATCAAGCAATTTCCGAGCCTGAAGTCACCGTGCACGAGTGTCGCCGATGCCTCCTCCGGAATTGCCGCAGCCAACCAGCTGTGCGCACGCTCGAGGTAAGCGACGTCATCACCTACTTCTCGGTCATCCGAATCAGTGGATTTGTGGAGCTGGCCGAGCCAACGCTTGAGCTGCCGGGCGACGTAGTTGTCCCGACGGCCCAGGTCGCCCAACCCAACGGCTTCGGGATCCACCGAATGAATGCTGGCGAGCGCCTCGACCAGTGCAGTCGAGACCGCCGTCCGGGCCGGCATGTCGAGTACCGAGTCGACATCATCGAGGGTTCTGATGACGTGACCCTCGACATGACCCATCAAATAGAACGGGGCTCCTGTCACCTGCACGTCATCGCAGAGGGCTATCGGCGTCGGAACCGGGACCGGCGTGCCCGACAATGCTGAGATCACCCGATATTCACGTCCCATGTCGTGCGCGGTCGGCAGCACGGGACCCAGAGGTGGCCGACGAAGGACGAATGCGTCGCTGTTGGAGTCGCGTACGACGTACGTCAGATTCGACCGACCGTTCGCAACGATCTCGAAATTGTACGGCGGCTGGAGCCCGACCGTAATCTCAATCCAACGCGAAACGCGCTCATGGTCTATTGGCTGTGCGGCGTCCCCCACAACGACTTCTGGGCTGCTCATCCCGTCGTGGTCAGTCGAACACAGAGAGTCGGGCACGGTGGTTCCGGGGTGTCTCGATCTCGTCCACAATCGCGACCGCGAGGTCCTTGTACGACAGAGTGCCCGGCACGTCCTGGTGCTGCGGCGCCAGGGTCTCGCCCCCGAGCTGGTATCTGCCTGTACGCGGGCGCTCGGCCTGCAGGTCGCCCGGCGGAGCAAGCATGACCCAGTCGATCTCTTTCGGCGATGCGCGAAAGGCCTCAAGTCCTGCTGTGTGCGACTGGGAGAACCCACGAAGGAAGTCTGGGAACTTGTCCGGGTGGTCAGCCACCGGCGAGCCGTCGTCCGTCAGGATGTTCGAGAAGTGACCGACGAGCACCACTCGAGGGACATCGTGCTCAGTCATTGCAGCTATGAGGTTGTTGGCGGTCGTCACAAAGAACTGAGGATCCAGCAGATGGATCTGGTCAGGACCCTTGAGCGGTGTCACTGCGTGTACGACGGCGTCGTGGCCATAGACCAAGCGGGAAACGTCCGTCGCCACGGAAATGTCGCCGGACTCGACCGTGACCCCAGGGCCGGCTAGATCCGGAAAGCGTGAGGGGTCGCGAACAACTGCTGTGACGGTGTGTCCTCGATCGACGGCCTCGGCGACCACAGGATTGCCCGCTCGCCCCCCAGCACCGAACACGACGATGTTGCCCATCTTCACCACTCCATTCGTCACACCGCTACCGCGGTATATTGACATTCAGCCTCATTTGGTAGTGACTATACATAAGTAGGCCAGTGCCTAACAGCCCTTCAAGGAGAAATTCGCTCATGACCCACACCATCGCCGTCATCGGCGGGACCGGCCCGCAGGGGCGAGGGCTGGCATACCGTTTCGCACTGGCTGGCCACGACGTCACGGTTGGATCCCGAGATGTGGCCCGTGCCCGAGCGGCAGCAGACGAGATCAATGCGAAGCTCGACAGTGAACGCGTTCATGGCACTGAAAACGCGGATGCAGCCGCTGTTGCAGAACTGGTCGTACTAGCTGTTCCTTGGAAGGGCCACACCGAACTCGTCAGCCTGCTGCGCGAACAGCTTGCCGGCAAAGTCGTGATCTCCTGCGTCAATCCGTTGGGGTTCGACGAGGATGGTCCGTTCGGGCTCGTTCTGGATGAGTCCGCTGCGCAGGAGACTCAGAGACTGATTCCCACTGCCCGAGTCGTCGGGGCGTTCCATCACGTCGCTGCTCAGTCCCTCTGGGTCACACCCGAGCTGTTGCAACACGAGGACGTGTTGGTCTGCAGCGACGACGCTGAGGCGAAGGATGTCGTTTCACAGCTCGCAATCGCGGTGACTGGCAAACCCGGCGTCGACGCGGGCGGACTACGCCTTGCGCGCCAGCTAGAGCCACTGACCGCGGTGTTGATCAGCGTGAACAAGCGCTACAAGACGCGCTCGGGTGTCGCCGTCACCGGCGTCGTGCCCAGCTGACCGTGCGCAACATGATGGATTGCACATGCTCCGTGCACGGAGATGGGCACGGGTCGATGGCGTCGATGCACGATGACTGAGCGGTGGACCGTGCTTCTTCCGGTCAAGCGTGTGTATCGCCTCAGTCGACTGGTCAAACCAGAGCGAGACAGGCTGCGCTTGAGGGCCTCCGTCCGGTCCAAGAGTCACGAAGCGAGCCAATGATTGCTGGCTCAAATACTCGCGCTCCGGCTCGGTGAAGATCATCAACCACAATGCAACCTAAACCTGCCTTGAGGTCAACCCGCACGAAGGCAACGCCTCCCACACCAATCGGACATGACGAAGGCCCGGACCTGTTGGTCCGGGCCTTCCTTGGTAGCGGGGACAGGATTTGAACCTGTGACCTCTGGGTTATGAGCCCAGCGAGCTACCGAGCTGCTCCACCCCGCGTCGCTCTCGCTACTTTACGGGGCGGCGACCCGCGGATCAAATCCGGGGTCGCCGCACACCGCGAGTCCTACTTCGCCGGAGCGTCGATCGCCTTCTTCGCAGCCTCCAACGAGTCGGCCATCTGGTTGATCCGCTTCTGGTACGTCGCGAGGTCACCCTTCTTGAGGGCGTCCTGCGCCTGCTCGTAGTACGTCGACGCGTCCGCGAGCAACTGCGACGCCGACTTCGCGGTGCCGGGCGTCGTCGGGGTGGTCGGCGACTCCGTGTCGTCCGGCGTCGAGCCCTCCTCGAGACCGAGCGCGACCCGCAGCGCCTCGTCGAGCGTCGTACCGAAGCCGACGTCGCCACCGAATGACGCGATGACGAACTGCAGGACCGGGTAGGAGCCCTCGACTGCACTGCGCCGGATGTAGACCGGTTGCACGTAGAGCAGCCCATTGCCGACCGGCAGCGTGAGCAGGTTGCCATACAGGATCGATGCCGTCTTGGACTGCTGGTACTGCAGCAGCGCCTGCGAGACACCCTTGTCGGTCTGGAACGCGTTGGCGATCTGGCTCGGACCCTGGATCTGCGTCTCGCTCGGCAGCTGGAGGATCTTCATCTTGCCGAAGTTCTCGGTGTCAGTCGCCTCGGAGTTGACCGACACGAACGCCGCGAGGTTCTGCCGGCTGTTGGGCAGGTAGACGCTCGTGACCGAGAACTTCGGGGTGTCCTCACCGGGCACTGCGGTCGACAGGTAGTAGGGCGGCTGCAGGGCAGTCGAGGTGCCCGGGGCTGCCGGGTCCTCGGGCACCTTCCAACGCTCACCGTCCTCGTAGAACGTCTGCTCCTCGGTCACGTGGTAGCGCTGCAGCACGTCGCGCTGAACCTTGAACAGGTCGACCGGGTAACGCAGGTGCTCCAGCAGGTCCTGGCTGATCGCGGTCTTGGGCTCCACGACGTCCGGGAAGACCTTCATCCAGGTCTTGAGGACCGGGTCCTTGGTGTCCCACTGGTAGAGCTTGACGGTGCCGTCGTACGCGTCGACGACCGCCTTGACCGAGTTGCGCATGTAGTTGACCTCGTCGGTCGGCAGCGCGGCCTGAGACTCGCCCTCGGTGAGGGTGTCGGCCGTCGCCTCCTTGAGGGAGCGGTGCTCGGAGTTGGGGTAGGAGTTGCTGGTCGTGTATCCGTCGACGATCCAGACCACCCGGCCGTTGACGACTGCGGGATAGGAGTCGCCGTCGACCGTCAGCCACGGCGCGACCTTCTCGACGCGCTTGCGGGGCTCGCGGTCGTACAGGATCTTGGAGTTGGAGTTGACCCGGCTCGACAGCACGATCTTGGGCTCGGCGAACTTGAACGCATAGAGCGCCTTGTTGAAGATGCCGCCGATCGGCACGCCACCCTTGCCGTCGTACGTGTTCTGGGTCGCGTTGGCCTTGTCGTCGCCACCCGAGGCCCCACCGCGCGGGATGTCGACCTCGATCGGCTTGGCGCCCTTGGGGCCACCGACGATCGAGTAGGTCGGCGACTGCTCACCGAAGTAGATGCGCGGCGGCGTCGTGGTCTTGAGCTCGCCGACCGGCGGGATGTCACGCTCGACGAACACCGGCTCGCCGTTGGGGCCACGCTGGTTGCCTCGCGCCGCGATGACGCCGTAGCCGTGCGTGTAGACCGTGTGGTCGTTGGCCCAGTTGCGCTGCGAGCTCTGCAGACCCGACAGGTCGAGCTCGCGGGCCGCGATGATGATGTCCTGCGGCTGCGCGTCGTCGCCGAGCTTGTAGCGGTCGACGTCGAGCGTCGTCGGGACGGCGTAGTAGCCGCGTACCTGCTGCAGCTGCTCGAACGCCGGCGAGATCAACGTCGGGTCGAGGAGCCGGGTGCTGACGCGCGACTCGGCCGAGGCGGCGAGCTGTGCGGGCGTGAGCGTGGTGTTGGCCGAATAGGACTCGACCTCCACATCTGCGACGTCGTACGCCTCTCTCGTCGCCGTGATGTTGCGGGCGATGTACTTGCCCTCCTTGTCGGGCTCCGACGGGTTGACCTGGAATCCCTGCATGACAGCCGGCCAGATCGCACCGATCAGGATCGACGCAATGCCGAGCAGGCCGAGGCTCATCGCCGGCAGCGCCCAGGAGCGAACGAAGATCGAGGCGAAGAACAAGATGGCGCACAGGATCGCGACGTAGATCAGGATGTTCTTGCTGGGGATGCGCGCATTGGCGTCGGTGTAGGTGATGCCGTCGATCAGCTTGCCCGAGCCGATCGCGAGTCCGAACCGGTCGAGGTAGTAGGAGACGGCGCGCAGCAGCACGCCCAGGCCGACGAGCACCGAGAGGTGCACCTGCGCCGCACGGGTCAGCTTGGGGCCACGGCCCGAGATGCGGATGCCGCCGTAGACGTAGTTGACGAACACGACCGCAAGCACCGTGATGACGATCATCGCGAACGAGAACGACGTGACGAACCGGAACCACGGGTAGTCGAAGACGTAGAAGCTGACGTCCTTGTGGAACTGCGGGTCCTTGACACCGAACGACGTGCTGTTGCGCCACATCTTGTAGGTGTCCCAGTGGCTCGCCGCGACCGAACCGGCGAAAGCCGTCAGGATGATGCCGACGACGATCAGCACGGGCCGCAGGATCGGCGTCAGCGCGAGCCGGTAGCGGTAGGCGGGGTCGTCACGGCGTACGGGCACCGAGTCGGGACGGGTGCGATAGGCGATGTAGAGATTGGCGACGACGAACAGGCCGAAGATCAGGCCCATCACGAGGAACAGCAGGATGCGGGTCGTCAGCACGCTCTGGAACACGCCGCTGTAGCCGACGGACTTGAACCACAGGCGGTCGGTCCACACGCTGGTGAAGATCGAGCCTAGGAACAGCAGCACGGCCAACGTGACCAGGGTCGGCACCAGCACACGGCGGCGGCCGTCCGGCGGTCGCGGCGCCGATCGGGGTCGGGGTGTTCCGAAGATGTCGCTCACGTCGCTCCTGCGGTCGGGGTGGGAAAGACTCTATGCCAGCGTCTGGCGGAGCTGCTCGACAAGCCCGGGTACGAGGTCGGGCCCCTCCAGGAGCTCGGCGTCGTCGGGCGTACGGGCTCGTACGGCACTGTGCGCTCCGCCGTCACGGGTGACGGCGGCGACGAGGCGTACCTCCTGGCGATCGGGATGCGCGGCAGCCGCCATCATCATCTCGTCGGGATCGTCGGGCAGGCCCGCCTCGGCCTCCGGCGGAAGCATGATGCGCTCGAGCACGGCCGCGCACCCGAGAACCGAGTCGGGCCAGGCGATCTCGGTGAGCAGGTCCTCGAGGGGGCGATCGGCTGGTACGCCGTCCTGCTCGATGAGGGTCAGCTCACCCGCGTCGTCGCCCAGCTCCTCGGCCAGGCCGGGCTGCTGCGAGACGAGGTCGGCCGTCGGCACCAGCGCAAACAGCCGCGGCGCCTGGTCCCAGCCGTCGGCCCCGACGTACGCCTCCATCTCGAGGGCTGCCCGGCGAAGCGGCGAGTCCGGCATCAGCTGCACGTCGGCACCTTCGCCTGGGGGTCCTTGGCCAGCGCCTCAAGGGAGTCGATCGCGTCGTCGAGCTTGGTGATCTTGACCAGGGTCAGTCCGAAGTCGTCGCCGTCTGCGGCCTCGGCACAGTTGGCGGCAGGGACGAGGAAGATCTTGGCGTCGTGGTGCGCGGCACCGGCCATCTTCTGCCGGACCCCGCCGATCGCGCCTACCGTGCCGTCGGGCGCCATCTCACCTGTGCCGGCGATCTTCTCGCCGCCGGTCAGTGACCCGGGCGTCAGCTTGTCGTAGATCGCCAGGGCGAACATCGTGCCGGCGCTGGGGCCGCCGATCGAACGACCCACGTTGTTGTTGATCGTGAACGGGTAGGTGTACTTGGTCCCGAGCGTCACACCGATGCGGGGCACCTTGGCGTTGTCCGGCGCGGCCTTGGTCGTGATGTCGACGTCCTGGGCGGCACCCTTGCGGATGATCGACACCGTCACGACGTCACCCGGCTGGTGAGTGCTGACCGCCTTGACGAGCGCCTCGGCCGAGTCGACCTTCGTGCCGTCGATGCCCGTCACCAGGTCGCCTGACTTGAGCTTGCCCGCAGCGGCGCCGTCCTTGGCGACATTGACGATCTTGGGCGTGCCGGTCACGGTGAACCCCGCGGCCCGCAAGGCGGCGACTCGTGAGGAATCCTTGGAGCTGTCGAGCTGGGCCGCGCCCTGCTGCGTCGACTGCTCGGCGGTCTCCGCATCGGGGTAGATCAGCGACTTCGGCACCACGGCGTTGTCGGAGCCGAAGTAGGCCTTGATCGCGTCACCGAGCGAGACGTTGCGATCGGCACGGGTCACCGAGACCGTCGTGAAGTCGAGATTGCCGTCCGTCGGGTAGACCTTGACGCCCTTGTCGAACGTGAACATCGGCTTGCCCTCGAAGTCGCCGAGGGTGTCGTAGGCGGGACCGGGCCGCATCATGACGTACGGCACGGGCACGAGCAGCGCGACGCAGGTGAGGGCGATGAGCGAGAGCGCCGCAACGAGCATCGTCGTATAGCGGCGACTCAGCGTTGGCGATGCGTCGGACACACCGCGAGCCTAGTCAGTAACGGCAACTCACACCCATGCGGAGTCTCCGGACTCGAACGTCTGGTGCTTCCAGACCGCGACGTCGGTCTTGAGCTCGTCGATCAGCCGGCGGCAGGCGTCGAACGCCTGGGCGCGGTGGACCGCCGACGCCGCGACGATCACCGCGATGTCACCGATGGCGAGATCGCCGACCCGGTGAACGGCAGCGAGGGCGACGACATCGGCCTGCGACGCGATGCGCTCGGCGACCGTGCGGAGCCCGTCGAGCGCCGTCGGGTGCGACGAATAGCTCAGTGCCGTCACGGCGGCACCCTCGTCGCGGTCGCGCACCGTACCGATGAAGAAGCAGATTCCTCCGGCCGCCGGATCGGTCACGGCCGAGTAGACCTCGTCGAGGCTCAGCGCCGCATCGCGGATGTCGAGCAGGCGTACGGCAGTCACCGATTCATCCTAGGCGAGTGACTCCGCAAGAGGCGGCTGACCGGCGCCACGAAGCCATTCGCCCAGGGCGAACACCGATTGTGTGGAGTACGACGCTTCGGTGGCTACTGTTGACGTATGCCCGAGGACGACAACGACGACGCCAACGAGCCCCAGAACCCGTTCGCGGGTACGCCCATGGAGCAGATCTTCGGCGCTTTCGCCGGAGGCCAGGTCGACATGAACCAGATCATGGGGCAGATGCAGAAGATGTTCGCCCCGCACGAGGGCAGCGTCAACTTCGATCTCGCCAAGGACGTCGCCCGGCACGCCGCCGCGGCCGCCGGCCCCGACCCGGCTCCCAACGCCGCCCAGCAGGGCGCCGTGGATGATGCCGTACGCCTCGCCGAGTCGTGGCTCGACTCCGCCACGAGCATCCCGGCCGGTGCCACGACGTCGACCGCGTGGAGCCGCGCCGAGTGGATCGAGGCGACCTCCGGCACGTGGCAGACGCTGGTCGAGCCGATCGCCGACCACGTCGTCAAGGCCATGGCCGACGCACTCCCCGAGGAGGCCAAGGCGATGGCGGGCCCCCTGATGGGCATGCTGTCGCAGGCCGGCGGCGCGATGTTCGGCCAGCAGGTCGGCCAGGCGCTCGGTGGACTCGCCGTCGAGGTGATGTCATCGACCGACATCGGCCTGCCACTCGGACCCGAGAAGGTCGCCGCCGTGCTGCCCGAGGGCATCAACGCGTTCGGTGAGGGCCTCGAGCACCCGGCGTCCGACGTGCTCCTGTACGTCGTGCTCCGCGAGTGCGCCCACCACCGTCTCTTCCAGCACGCCACGTGGCTGCGCCCGGCGCTGGTCGGCGCCATCGAGGAGTTCGGCCGTGGCACCCGCATCGACGTGTCGGCGATCGAGGCCCAGATCCGTGACATCGACCCCTCGCGGCCCGAGGCGATCCAGGAGGCGATGAGCGGCGGACTGTTCGAGCCCGAGAACACCCCTGAGCAGCTCAAGGCCCTCGAGCGCCTCGAGACGTTGCTCGCGCTGATCGAGGGCTGGGTCGACGAGGTCGTGGCCCAGGCGACCAAGGACCGTATGCCCGCCGCCGCGCCTCTCGCCGAGGCCATGCGCCGACGCCGCGGTGCCGGTGGTCCTGCCGAGCAGACGTTCGCCTCGCTGGTCGGCCTCGAGCTGCGTCCGCGCAAGCTCCGTGAGGCGGCGACGTTGTGGGCCGCGTTGCGCGACCGCAAGGGCGCGGACCAACGCGACGCGCCGTGGAGCCACCCCGACCTCATGCCGACCTCCGCTGACCTCGACGACCCGCTCGGCTTCGCCCAGGGCGAGACTGACGCGGCCACCGACGACGCCTGGGACGCAGCGCTCGGCGAGCTGCTCGACGGCGACACCGGCGACGAGTGACGTTGCACGCCGATGCCCGGAACGTGCTCGCGCACTGGGCGGCACCCGACGACGAGCAGGAACACCTCCGGGTCACCTACCTCGCCCATCTCGACGCACACACCGATGCCTTGAGTCGTGAGTGCCACCCAGACCACCTGACGGCGAGCGCACTGATCTTCTCGGCCGACCACGCGCAGGTGCTCCTCACGTTGCACCACGTCATCAAGCGTTGGCTGCAGACCGGCGGGCACTGCGACCCCGAGGACGAGAGCATGTCGGCAGCAGCACTGCGCGAGGCACACGAGGAGAGCGGCATCCCCGGGCTGACGATCGACCCCGTCCCGGTGCTGCTGTCACGCCACGAGGTGCCGCGCTGCGGCCCGATCCGGCCGTCGCACCATCTCGACGTGCAGTACGTCGCGGTCGCACCGGCCGGGGCGACGCACGTGATCAGCGAGGAGTCGGACGCCCTGGAGTGGTTTGCCGTCGACGAGCTGCCCGACGGCACGGATCACTCCGTACGGGCGCTCATCGCTGCGTCCAAGACACGCCTTCGAGGAACCCCTTAGCCTTCGTCGCCTCGGGGTACTGGTCGACCAGAGCCCAGAACCGCTTGCTGTGATTGGGCTCGATCAGGTGGGCCAGCTCGTGCAGCAGGACGTAGTCGACGACGTAGGACGGCATCCCCTTGAGCCGGTCGGACAGCCGGATGCTGCGGTCGGCGCTGCTGCACGACCCCCATCGCGCGTTCTGGTTGGACACCCAGCGCACGGTCAACGGCTCGGCCGAGCCACCGAGCCAGGTGCGGGACAGCTGTGCGGCACGCGCCATCAGCTCGTCGTCGCTGGGGCGTGCACGCTTGTCCCGACGGTCGAGGCGCTGGACCAGCGAGCGTACGGCCTCGGCCTCCTGTGCCGCCGTGAGGTGTGCCGGCACGAGCACGATCGTCTTGTCACCTTCGCGATGCGCGCTGACGGTCCGCTTGCGGCGCCGGCTGCGACGGATCTCCACCTCGCCCATGCGGAGAATCTATCGGGAGGACTCGACATTTTTTCTGTCCACACGGCTCGCCACGCGTTTTTGCAGGTCATCACGGCCTCGCGACTCGATGCCGCGACGGCTGCGCACAGGTTGTGCACCGACGCCCCCAGGCATGTCCACATGGTCCCCCGGCGATCCCCACAACTTGTCCCCATCGTTATCCACAGGCGTGGACAACAGTGTCCCGATTTTGCTTGACCGCGGGCTTCCTCCAGACCTAGCGTCATCGCCAATCGAGGCTCTCGGCAGGGTGCGCAGGGGAAGGCACACTCCGCCGAGGGCCTCTTTTCGTGTTCGGAGGCGGATCACGGGTCGTTGGGGCCGTTTTTGCCCCGTGCAACTCGCCGGGGCGTTTTACGCTCAGCTGAGCGTGAATCACGCCTGTCACGCGTACGCTCAGGGTGACTAGCAACACAACGGCAAGGAGGCCGCAATGTCAGAAACATGGAGTGGCGATTTCTACTGCGTCAAGTGCAAGGAAAAGCGCGAGACGTCAGGCGAGGTCCACGTCAGTGACAAGGGCACTCGTATGGCCAAGGGCATCTGCCCGGTCTGTGGCACGAAGCTCAACCGGATTCTCGGCAAGGCCTGAGTCCCACACCTTCCCCGAACTTCAATAAAGGCGACCCGCACCGCGGGTCGCCTTTATTGGGTCCCACCCGTTGTGGATGCTCCGCTGGTCGCCTCGGCCGTCGGGCGTCACGCTGACGGCATGAGCTTTCGGCCAGCACTCCGACCCGGCGCACCGCTGCTGCGTCGCGACGCCACGAGCCTGCAGGTCGGCACCTCCCCCGGCGTCGTGCTGGCTGACCGGCCCGGTCTGATGGCACTGCTGAGGCTGCTCGACGGCACGCGCGACGTCGAGCGGCTCCAGGCACACGCCCGCGACACCATCCCCGAGCTCGACTGCGACGTGCCTGCGCTGATGCGTGAGCTCCTCGCCATCGGCGTCGTCTTCGACTCCACGCGCTGGAGCGCGCCTCGCCGCCGCGGGCTGGACGCCGAAGCGCGGCACGCCGATCTCAGCGCCGGCGACCCCGCTCGGCTCGTACGACGGTCCGATCTCCGCGTCGCGTTCCACGCCGGTGCCGCGGCGCTGCCCGTCGTCGACACCGCCCGTGAGGTGCTCTCCGCGTCCGGCGTGCGCGATCTCGATGCCACCGATCCCCACCTGCTCGTCATCGCGACGTGCGGCGAGCCGTCGCGCACCGTGTTCGAGCGCCCCACCAGCACCGGACTCGACCACCTGGTGGTCGTGATCGACGAGGACCGCGTACGCCTCGGACCGCTCGTACGCCCTGGGCTGACACCGTGCGTCGGCTGCCACGACCTCCACCGCACCGACTGGGATCCGGCATGGCCCGCCCTCCTTCCGCAGCTCGGGCGGCACACGGGAGTCCTGACCCCACCCGCCCTCGACGCCGTGACGGTGCACGCTGCGGCGCTCGAGCTGGCCGTCGAGGTGCTGGCCTACTGCGACGGCACGGCCGGCAGGACCACGGGCCAGCTCCTCGCCATCGGCCCGCGCCACGACGAGCGGAGCGCCTGGCCGCTCGCGTTCCACCACGCGTGCGCCTGTGACCTGCTCAGCGCCGCGTGACAATCCGCAGGGCAGTTCACGCCCTCCCGACTATCCTGACCCGGTGGCAGACGACGAGAAGCCTGAGGGGCGGCCGCTGAGCGGCAGCGCGTTCGCACGCACGGCCCGGCTCGCGTCGCTGCCGATCGGTTTCGCGGGTCGTACGACACTCGGCGTCGGCAAGCGGATCGTCGGCGCACCCGCGCAGGGCGTGCTCGACGAGGTGCAGCGGCGTACGGCCGACCAGATCTTCACGGTGCTGGGCCAGCTCAAGGGTGGCGCCATGAAGTTCGGCCAGGCCATGAGCATCTTCGAGGCGGCACTGCCCGACGAGCTGATCGGCCCCTATCGCGAGACCCTGACCAAGCTCCAGGACTCCGCGCCGCCGATGCCTCCCGGCGTCGTGCACCGGGTCATGGCCGAGGAGTTCGGCGAGGACTGGCGCGAGCAGTTCCCGACGTTCGGCGACTCCCCCGCGGCCTCCGCCTCGATCGGCCAGGTGCACCGTGCCACCTGGCACGACGGGACCCAGGTGGCGGTCAAGCTGCAGTACCCCGGTGCCGCCAAGGCGCTGACGGCCGACCTGCGCCAGATCGGTCGCATGGCTCGCCTGTTCGGCATCCTCGCCCCGGCGCTCGACGTGAAGCCGCTGATCGCCGAGCTGCAGGAACGTGTCGCCGAAGAGCTCGACTACTCGCTCGAGGCCGGAGCGCAGAGCGTCTTCGCTGGCGCGTTCGCCGACGATCCCGAGGTCGTCATCCCCGAGCCGATCGCCCACACTGAGCACGCCCTGGTCTCGGCCTGGCTCGAGAGCGACTCGTCGCTGGCGCAGATCATCACGAAGGGCACGCAGGAGGAGCGCGATCGCTACGGCGAGGCGTACGTACGTTTCCTGTTCGCCGGTCCCGAGCGTGCGGGCATGCTGCACGCCGACCCGCACCCCGGTAACTTCCGCATCATGGCCGACGGCCGTCTCGGCGTCGTCGACTTCGGTGCCGTCGCCCGCCTCCCCGAAGGTCTGCCGTTGTCGATGGGCCGCCTGCTGCGGTTCGCGGTGGACGGCGACTACGAGAGCGTCGCCGACGGACTCCGCGAGGAGGGCTTCCTCAAGAAGGGCGTCAACCTCGACGCCGACACGATCGCGCGCTACATCGGCCCGTTCACCGAACCAGCCCGTACGGAGACCTTCTCGTTCAACCGCGACTGGATGCGAGCCCAGATGCAGCGCGTCAGCGCCCCTACCGCCGAGGGCATGGGCACGGCGATGAAGATCAACCTGCCGCCGCAGTACCTGCTGATCCACCGGGTGTGGTTCGGCGGCATCGGCGTGCTCAGCCAGCTCGGGGCAACCGCGCCGTTCCGGGCAATACTCGAAGAATCGCTACCGGGATTTGCCTGAGCCAAGCGAGCCCTGCAGGCGCGTGCGAAGGCAGGGTGAGCGTGTCGCGCCGAAGGTGCCAGGAAGGTCGTCCTTCGCTCGCAGAGCTGCTCCCGGTCAGCCGCAGGCGGCCTCCCTCGGAACCGACTATTCCTGGACCAGGGCCAATACGGACTCGGCGTACTTCTCCAGCTTGGCGGGACCGATGCCGGGGACCGCGGCGAGGTCATGCTCGTTGGTCGGCTTGGCCTCGGCGATCGACTGCAGCGTCGCGTCGGTGAAGATCACGTAGGCGGGCTTGGCCTGCTGCGTCGCCTCTGTGGTGCGCCAGGCACGCAGTCGCTCGTAGAGCTCCTCGTCGTAGGTCGGCGGGCAGTCGGCGCAGCGGCCGAGCTTGCGGTCGGCCACCGCGAGCACGGTGTTGCACACCCGGCACTTCTTGACCTTGCGGTCACGCGGCTGGTCGGCGGTCTGCCGCGCCTCGTGGCTCGCCGGCAGCAACGGGTCGAGGAACCGCGTCGGGCCGCGGTTGCCGCGACCACCACGCCGGCGGGTCGTGGCCCACGAGATCATCAGGTCGTTGCGGGCACGGGTCAGGCCGACGTAGAAGAGCCGGCGCTCCTCCTCGATCGCTGCAGGCGTGTCGGCGTGGACGCTCGGCATCATCCCCTCGTGCATGCCGACACAGAACACGGCGTCCCACTCCAGACCCTTGGCCGAGTGCAACGTCGCCAGGGTGACTCCGTCGGCGGCAGGCGCGTCGGCGTG
This sequence comes from Aeromicrobium panaciterrae, assembly GCF_039537165.1. Lineage (GTDB taxonomy): Bacteria > Actinomycetota > Actinomycetes > Propionibacteriales > Nocardioidaceae > Aeromicrobium > Aeromicrobium panaciterrae. Next base: position 473,068 of record NZ_BAAAZZ010000002.1, read on the forward strand.
CTCGGCCCGGCGATCGAGGTCGGCCACCAGAACCGTCATGTCGGCGTTGGCGTCAGTGTCGGCCAGGTCGCCGGCCATCGAGACGATGCGGTGCAGCGACTCCCAGCGATCGCGCACGGCACCAGGTGCATGTGGCGGCTGGTCGGTGTGGCCCATGCTCGACAGCACGGCGCGCACCTCACTGACCAAGTCAGTGTCGTCGAGCCGGCCACCGCCCTCGCCGCCACGGGCGGCCCCGCGCAGCAGGGTGATGGCCTGGCGCACCTCGGCGCGGTGGAAGAAGCCCTCGACACCGCGCAACGTGTAGGGCACGCCATGCTCGCCGAGCGCCTCCTCGAACGTCTCCGACTGCGCGTTGATGCGAAACAGGATCGCCATCTCCTTGTAGGGCACCCCGCGCCGGTGCAGCAGCGCGATCTCGCCGGCGACCGCCGCGGCCTCGGCCTGCTCGTCGGGATAGCCGACATAGGACACGGGGTTGCCGGGCTCCTGCTGCGACTGCAGGCGTACGCCGGCGTCGGCGCTGCCTGCCTTGGAGAACACGGCGTTGGCGGCCGAGACGATCTGCGGCGTCGAGCGGTAGTTGCGAACGAGCTCGTAGCGCTCAGCGCCCTCGTGCCGGCGTGCGAAGGACGCGAGGATCTGCGGTGAGGCACCGGCGAACGAGTAGATCGTCTGGCGGGGATCACCGACGACGCAGATGTCGTTGCGCCCGCCGAGCCAGAGATCGAGCAGCGTCGACTGGAGCGGGTTGACGTCCTGGAACTCGTCGACGACGAACCAGCGGTACTGGCTGCGCACCTGCGCCGCGATGCGCTCGTCGTCGGCCAGGATCGCAGCCGTCACGAGGAGGATGTCTTCCATGTCGATGCGGCCGCGCTCACGCTTGGCCTCCTCGTAGGCCGACAGGATGTTGGCGACCTCCTCGTGGTCGAGGTCGGCCACCTCGCGGCGGGCAGCTCCCGCCTTGGCGGCGTAGGCCGACGGGGAGATGTTGCTGACCTTGGCCCACTCGATCTCCGACGACAGGTCGCGCAGCAGCGGGGTGTCGCCGCGACGGCCGAGGCGGCGAAGCGCGTCGGCGACGAGCGGGAACTTGGACTTCACGATCTCGGGGAACGGGCCGCCGTAGACGTGCGGCCAGAAGTATTGCGCCTGTCGCAGCGCCGCCGAGTGGAACGTCCGGGCCTGGACCCCCTCGGCACCCAGGGCGCGCAGGCGTGTACGCATCTCTCCCGCGGCTCGCGTCGTGAACGTCACGGCGAGGACCTCGGTCGGCTTGTAGACACCCGTGGCCACGCCGTAGGCCATGCGATGCGTGATCGCCCTGGTCTTGCCGGTGCCGGCACCCGCGATCACGCTGACCGGGCCACGCAGGGCACGGGCCACATCGCGCTGCTCGGGGTCGAGGCCGGTGAGCAGGTCGTCGGCGTCAGGCAAGGCTCTCCTCGGGAATGCGGTGAATGACCTCAGTGTTGAGACAATGAAGACTAGTCGCCCGAGGAGACACAACATGTCGAGCACGTTCACGCTCTATTCCACGCCGTGGTGTGGCTACTGCCATCGCCTCAAGGGCCAGCTCCAGCGTGAGGGAATCGAGTTCGACGAGGTCGACATCGAGGCCGTACCCGATGCCGCGTTCATCGTGGAGCAGGCCAACAACGGCAACCAGACGGTCCCGACGCTGGTCTTCACCGACGGCACCGCGCTGACCAACCCGTCCGTGGCGCAGGTCAAAGCCCAATTGGCCTCCTAGTTCACGAATCGGTGCGCTCGAGCTTGGTCCAGCCGGTCCAGCCCCGTTCGCGCATCAGCTCCAGCAATCGCTCGCCCTGCGGAGCGGATTCGACGACGAGCCCATCGAGCAGATCGATGAACGGCTGGTCGTCGAAGGCCTCGTCCTGGTTGTCCAGATCGCCGCGTGCAGCCGCCTGCTCGGCCAGCTCGACCATGATGTCGGCGGCTTCCTCCAGGATCGGGTCGTCCAAGCTCGCCTCGATGGCGTCTCCAAGGACCCGATAGAGCCGGACTATCACCGGGTTCTCAAGCTCGGCGAACTTCTCGGGCATCCATTCGGCGATCCGGTCGGGCCAGCGAGCCGCAACGAGGATCCACCCGTCGCGTTCGCCGTCGATCATCCGCTCCGACACCCCAAGCTCTCGCAGCCGGTCGAGGTAAGCGACGACCTCGGGTGGTACGACGAGGCTGTCGCCTGCCGCGAGCTGGGCGATCTGCTTGCGGTTGGCCTGCAGCCGCTGAATCTCTGCCCGGAGCGTCTTGTCGATCTCCTTGACCGCCTCGCGGAACGTCTCCTCGTCGGCCCCGAGCAGCTCGGCGATCCTCGACAGAGGTACGCCTGCTTCGGCGAGGGTGCGGATCTTGGTCAGCTCGACCACGGCCAACGACCCGTATCGCCGATAGCCGGAGTGGTCGCGCTCGGGCTCGGGCAGCAGCCCCACCTGGTGGTAGTGGCGCACTGCCCGAACCGTGACGCCGGCGTATGACGCCAGCTCGCCGATCGTCAACATGGACTCAGTTTGCCCGCACCTTGGTGAACAGCGAGCGCGCCCACAGGTAGCAGGCGACGCCGATCAGGAGGCACCAGCCGATCGCCAGCCAGGCGTCGTTGCCGGCATCGGCACCCGACAACCACGCGCGGAGCGTGTCGATCATGGGCGTGAACGGCTGGTACTCGGCGAACCAACGCAGCCCCGCGGGCATCGAGTCGGTCGGCACGAAGCCGCTCGACAGGAAGGGCAGGAACATCAGCGGCATCGGGGTGTTGCTGGCCGTCTCGGCATTCGGTGCCGACAGTCCGAGCGCCACCGTGGCCCAGGTGAGTGCCAGCGTCATCAGACCGACGAGGCCGATCACGCCGAGCCAGCTCGCTGGCGTCCCGTCGGGTCGGTAGCCGAGCAGCACGGCGACGGCGAGGACCACGACGAACGCGATGGCGGTGAAGACCATCGCCCCGAGCACGCGGCCGGTGAGGACCGCCGACTTCGAGATCGCCATGGTCCGGAACCTGTCGACGATGCCCTTCTCCATGTCGAGTGCGATCGTGTACGCCGTGCTCAGCGAGACCGACACCACGGTCATGACCACGATCGCGGGCATGATGTAGACGAGGTAGTCGCCGCGGTTGTCGCCGCCCGGGAGACCGGCGCCCATCGTGCCGCCGAAGACGTACACGAACAGCAGCAGGAAGATCAGCGGCTGCGCGATCAGCATCAGGGTCAGCGACTTGTAGCGAACCATCTGGAGCAGGTTGCGCTTGAGCATGGTCATGCTGTCGCGCACGGCGTTGGGGCCGGAGTTGGTGTACGTGGCGGTGCTCATCGTGCTTCTCCTTCGTTGTCTGCGGTGTCTGCCGGCTCGGCGCTGTGGCCGGTCAGCGCCAGGAAGACGTCGTCAAGGTCCGGCGTGTGGACCTCCAAGCCGGTCACGGCGACCTTGTCGAGCCGGCCGACCAGCTGCTGGAGCGAGTCGAGTGAGCCGTCGTGCGGGACGCTCAAGGTGAGCGCATCGAGGTCCGCCGTGGCGCCCTCGATCTCGGCAGCAGCCTTGGTCAGTGCGACCGGATCGGCGTACGAGACCTCGACCAGACCGCCCGGGACCTGACGCTTGAGCTCGGCCGGTGTGCCCTCGGCGACCAGCGTGCCGCCGTCGAGGACGCCCACCGTGTGGGCCAGCTGGTCGGCCTCCTCGAGGTACTGCGTCGTGAGGAAGATGGTCGTGCCCTCGTCGATGAGCTCGCGGATGATCTGCCACAGCTCGCGACGACTTCGCGGGTCGAGACCCGTGCTCGGCTCGTCGAGGAAGATCAGGTCCGGAGAGGACACCAAGGTCATGGCGAGGTCGAGGCGGCGCTTCATGCCGCCCGAGTACGTCGCCGAGCTGCGATCCGCCGCGCCGACCAGGTCGAAGCGCTCGAGCAGCTCCTGCGCGCGTGCTCGGCCCCGGCTTCGCGGAAGGTGGTTGAGGTCGGCCATCAGCTGGAGGTTCTCGCGTCCCGTGAGCAGCTCGTCGATCGCTGAGAACTGGCCGGTGACGCCGATCCTGAGGCGGACCGCCTCGGGATCGGCGCCGACATCGTGGCCGAGGACCGTCGCGGTTCCATCGTCGCCACTGATCAGTGTCGTGAGGATGCGTACGGCCGTGGTCTTGCCGGCACCGTTGGGTCCCAGCAAGGCGTAGACCGTGCCCACAGGAACCGTCAGGCTGAGTCCCTGGAGCACGGCGTGGTCACCGAATGACTTGTGGAGGTCGGCGACGTGGATCGCCGGTGCAGAAGTGGTCATGGATCCACTCTGCAAGGTTGACGCTACGTCAGGGTCAAGCCCATTTTCCGTGAATGGTGCCTCCGTGCCATTCCTGGAGCAGCCACCGGGAGATCGACACGTTCGGCGGCAGCAGGAGATCTGCCGCAGCGGTCATCTCGGTGACCTCCTCGCGGGTGAACCAGCGCGCCTCGGCGATCTCGTTCTGGTCGACCGTGATGTCGGTGCTGAGCGCCTTGCCGAAGAATCCGAGCATCAGGCTCGACGGGAACGGCCAGGGCTGGCTGCCGGCGTACGTGACCTCGCCGACCTCGATGCCGACCTCCTCCATGACCTCGCGGCGCACGGCATCGTCGAGGGTCTCCCCCGGCTCGACGAACCCGGCAAGCGTGGAGAACCGGCCCTCGGGCCACACCGGCTGACGGCCGAGCAGCGCTCGGTCGTCCTCGTCGGTGATGAGCATGATGACGGCCGGATCCGTGCGGGGGAAATGGTGTGCGCCGCAGGCCGGGCAGACCCGGGTGTGGCCGGACTCGGCCGGCTCGGTCGGCTGCCCGCACTTGGCGCAGAACGTGTGTGTCTCGTGCCACCGGGAGATACCGATGGCGTGTACGGCGAGCGACGCCTCGTCGGGTGCGATCGTCGGTCCGAGGACGCGCAGGCTGACGGGCTCGAGCTCCTTGGGTACGCGTCCGTCGACAACGACGGCTGCATGGTGCACACCATCCTTGGTGCCGAGGTAGATCCAGTCGCCCTCGGGCGCGTCATCGAAGGTGATCCATCTGATGCCCTGCCCGCCTTCGGTGGCGACGTGCTCGCCGCCGATCACCATCACCCGGATCGGCTCCTCGACCTTGCGCCAGGCGTCATCCTTGCGAAGATGGGCGGTGCGGTCGTGCTGGGTGTGATCGAAGGCGTAGTCCACGACGTCAGGCTAGTCCGAGCAGTTCTTCGAGCTCGTCACGCCCGGGCAGGTCGTCGTAGCGCTTCACCTCACCAAGCCGGGCGTAGTAGAACGACCCCGTGACGGCCGATGGGTCGACGCCCATCAGCTCGGCCCAGGCAAGGCGGTAGATCGCGAGCTGCAGCGGATCGGCGCCGGCCTGCCTGTTGGTCTTCCAGTCGACGACCTCGTACGCGCCCGGCGCCGAGGAGAACACGGCATCGATGCGGCCGATGAACTGCTGACCGCCCAGCACGAGCGAGAACGGCGCCTCGATCTGCACCGGCGTGAGGTCGGCGTAGGGGCCGGCGAGGAACGCGGCCTTGACCTCCTCGAGCTCATCGTCGGAGCCAATGCCGACATCTCCGCGACCCGGCAGGTCGGTGGGATCGAGAAGCGTCTGCTGGCCGCCGAGCGCCTGGGAGAAGTGTGCCTCCACCCAGGCATGGAAGCGGGTGCCGAATCGCGCGGCGCCGGACGGTCGACGCGGCATCGGGCGGGCCAACGACCTGGTGAATTCTGCAGGGTTGTCCTGCAGCGCCATGGCCGTGGTCGCGGACATCGACGTGGGCCAGGGCACGGTCTTGAGCGGGCTCTCGGCCTCGTCTGCCTCGGCGAGGAGGAGCTCGATGTCGGCCTCCAGCTCATCGATGCGCCCGTGCTCGGGCGACACATCGTCGTCGGGCATCGCGAGGTTGCCGGCAGCGGCGGCGCGCACGTCATCGGCGAGCGCCCGCCGGCCGGCGAGTTCTGGTCCGGCTGCCGGCCAGGCGATGCCGTCGACGTCGACAAAGTGTGGATTGGTCGCCTCGTCCGGCGGCGGGTCGGCCCAGTGCACAGGCTGACGCCCCTGCTCCGCGAGCCAGTCACGGGTGGCGACGAGGTATTCGGACGCACCGAGCGGCTTCTGCTGGGTGCGGCCCCAGATGTGACCCGACACCACGAGGCGGCGGGCCGCGCGGGTGTAGGCGACATAGCCAAGCCGACGCTCCTCCATCTGCGCGTCGAACTTGTCGGCGGCAGTGAACGCCTTGGCCTCCGCCGGCGACCAGCCAGTCAGCGCCGGAAGGCTGTCGCGGTCGCCGCGCAGCGCGTTGGGCAGGGTCTGTGCGTTGCTTGTCCAGCGGCCACGACCTCGCGCGGACGGGAAGATCGTCCGCGAGGTCAGGGGCACGTAGACGCTGTGCCACTCCAGACCCTTGGACCGGTGGATCGTCAGCAGCTTGACCGAGTCTGCGTCCGAGGGAGTCGCGACGGACATGCCTTCGTTGTAGAAGTCCTCGGCGGCGAGGTAGGCGACGAGCCCGGACAGGGACGCATAGCGGTCGGACTGCGCGTAGTCGGAGATCGCCTCGAGGAACAGCGCGATGTTGTCGGCACCACCCGTGATGGCTCCGGCTTCGAGCTCCAGGTCGAGATCGAGGGCACGGATTGCCCGGCGCGCCAGCTCGAGCAGCGGCTCGCTGGCATGCCGGCGTACGGACGCGATGAGCTGCGAGATCTCGCCGAATCGCTGCAACGCCTCGGGCGAGTAGGCCAGGTCTCCCGGATCGTCGACGGCGTCGGCGAGCGCGACGATCTCGGTCGGATCGGTGCCCTCGACGGCCTTCTTGAGCTCAGACTCCAACGACTTCTCGGTCGAGCGGCCGAACGTACGTCCACTCAGCGTCGACGCCCGACGACCGAGCAGCGCGAGGTCGCGGGCACCGATGCGCCACCGCGGCCCCGTCAGCAGACGCAGCATCGCCGGGTTGGCCGTGACATCGTTGACGACCTCGAGCACGGCCAGCAGGTCGAGCACCTCAGGCTGTGACAGCAGACCCTCGAGGCCCACGATCTCGAACGGTATGCCGGCGGCCCGCAGTGCCTGGACGATCGCGCCGTTCTCGCGGCCGATGCGCACCAGGATCGCGGTATCGCGCAGGGGCGCAGGATCGGCCTTGATCGCCTCGATCAGCGCGTCGATCTCCTCCCCGACCGTCCCGTAGAGCGCGACGTCGACCGTGCCCGGCTCGGTGACGGCCGACTGCAGCGGCTGGACGACCGACGAGGTGGCATAGAAGTCGGCGGCGAGCGAGTTGGCCGCATCGATGATCGGCTTGGCGCAGCGGCGGGTCTCGACGAGGGAGAACAGCTCACCTCGAGAACCGTCACGTGCCGGGAAGTCGTCGAGGAACTGGGCGAGGTTGCCGGCCGCGGCGCCGCGCCAGCCGTAGATCGCCTGGGCTGGATCGCCGACTGCCGTGACGGCGTGCCCACGCCCGTGCTCGGCGTCAGGCCCGCTGAACAGCGCCCGCAGCAGGTCGCGCTGGGCCACCGAGGTGTCCTGGTATTCGTCGAGGAGCACGACACCGAACCGCTCGCGCAGCACCTCGCCGACCTCGGGCAGCGCGGCGAGCCGGGCTCCCCATGCCATCTGGTCGGAGAAGTCCATGACCCCGGCGTCGGCCTTGGCCTGGCGGTAGCGGTCGACCAGGTGGCTCAGCTCGATGCGCTTGCGGGCCTTCTCGGCGGCGTCACGCAGCAGCGTCGGCGGCTTGTCACCGGCAGCCTCCCACTCGGCGATCAGGGCCTCGTCGTGCGCGCGCAGCTCGTGTGGCGTGACGAGGTGCTCGGCCAGCTGGCCGTCAAGCGCGATGGCCTGGCTGACGATCGACGGGATGTGGGTCGACAACTGCTGCAGCTCTCCGCCGTATGACTCGATCGCCTTGGCCATGCGCTGGAAACGCGACGCGTCGGCGACGAGGCGCAGATCGGGCTCGATGCCGAGACGAAGCCCGTGCTCGGCGATCAGCTGGCCGGCAAATGCGTGATAGGTCGAGGTCGTCGGCTCGCCGTCGAACTCCATGCCGAGCCGCTCCAGATCAGCCCGCACCTTCTGCCCGAGCTGCGCCGCGGCCTTGTTGGTGAACGTCAGGCCGAGCACCTTCTCGGGAGCAACGCCAAGATGTCCGACCAGCCACACGACCCGGGCAGCCATGACGGTGGTCTTGCCCGAGCCGGCACCAGCGATGATCGCCGTCGGCTGGTCGAGGCTCGCGGTGATCGCCGCCATCTGCGCCGGCGTGTAGTCGATGCGAAGCAGCTCGCGAAGGTGCTGCTCATCGCGGACGAGACTCATACGGGATCACCACCAGTCGGACGGGTGAGGATCGTCTGGCCCTCGTCGTACGCGGGGCAGACCCGCTTGAACTCGCAGTACTGGCAGGCCGAGTCGGACTTGGTCGCCGGGAACGACTCGTCGGCGATCGCGTGCACCGAACGGCGCAGGTTGTCGACGGCGAAGAACGGCTCACCCTCGACCGGAGCGGGCTGGGGCTGGACCTTGGGGAGACCGGGTGCCCGCTTGTCGTCGGTGCGGAGCTGGACGAGCTCGGCCCCGGCCGACTTCAGACCCTCGGCGACATCGTCGGTCGCCCCCAGGTCGACCGCAAGCTGGTAGAACCCGAGCTGCGCGTTGGTGGTGACGTCCTTGTCGGTGGCCGGGTTCTTCATGGTCTTGAGGTCGATCACGTGCACGCCGTCGACGTCGACCTCGACGCGGTCCATCGAGCCGTTGAGGGTGACGGTGAGCCCGTCGACCTCGTGGGTGATCGTGAACTCGTGCTCGGACGCGACGACCTCGCGACCGTGCGTCTCGTGCCACGTGCAGAACCGCTCGATCGCGGTGACCGCCGCGGCGTGCTCACGGGTGCCGATCCAACCGGCCGCGAACTCGAGCTGGCCCCACACGTCGTCGAGGTGCACGGCCAGCGCGGCCGGATCGGCCTCGAGGTCGCCCTGCACGACCTCCGAGGCGATCGCGTGGACGATCGACCCAAATCCCTGCGCCGTCGTCGTGCCGCGTCCGCCCTTGGCCTCATGGCCGAGGAACCAGCTCAGCGGGCACGACACGATCTTTTCGACCGTGCTGCCCGACAGCGGGAGCGGCTCGGCGGGATCGCGGATCGGCTCGGGTGCGACCGTGACGTCGCGAAGTCCCCACCACCGCTCCGGGTCGGCCCCGCGAGCCGCGGGATGCCGCATCAGCTGGGCGAGCAGCGAGGCAGCCCGTGCACGTACGGTCGCAGAGTCCGTGCTCTCGCCGATCCGTCGCAGCTCCGCCACGGCACCGCGCAGGGACAGCCCACGAGAAGGTCGGCGCAGGGGCACCGGCAACGAACGGTCCGGTGAGCCGGTCACATGAGCGTGGAGCTCAGCCACGAAGCGGGACGGCTGCTCGCCTTCCTCGCTGCCGGCGGCGACCGCCGTGACGACGAGGCGCGAGCGAGCTCGGCTGCACGCGACGTAGAAGAGGCGTCGCTCCTCGGCTATCGCGGCGCGCGCGGAGGTCGGCGGTTGTATGCCCTCGGGTGACAGCCGGTCGAGCTGCAGGAGGCTGCTGCGCCACCGCACGTCGGGCCACTCGCCATCCTGTACGCCGGCGACGACCACGAGCTGCCACTCCAGACCCTTGGACCGGTGCGCCGTCATCAGCTGGACCGCCGGGCCGGCACCTCCGCGCTGCGACAACGTGTCGCCCGGGATCTGCTGGCTCTCGAGCGAAGCCACGACGTCGACGACCGAGCGGTGACCCTGCTGCTCCTCGGCGCGGGCGGCCTCGGCGAACAGCGCGCACATCGCGTCGAGGTCGTGGTCGGCCTGGGTCGATCCGTCACCACCGGCCTCGGCCGTCGCCTGGAGCCGCTGCGGCCAGTCGGTGCCGTCCCAGAGCGTCCACATGACCTGCTCGGCGGCCTCGCCGGCGGTGATCTGGTCGGCTGCCGTGCGGAGCAGCGTGGCCAGGCGGGCTCCGGCAGCCACCGCGTCGCCCTCGGGGTTGCCGGGTCGACCGAGCGTCGCCAGCAGCGCGGGGTCTGCCAGCGCCTCCGCGACGAGGATGCGAGACGGCCGCGGGTGATCACCCTCGTGACGGCGCAGGGCTCGGCCGAGCCGCCGCAGCGACCCGGTGTCGAGCCCGCCGAGCGGACCGGTCAGCAGTGACGCCGCGGCGTCAGGCTCGATCGGACGCCCGGCGTGCAGGTCGTCGGCGGCATGCAGGGCGGAGAGCAGCGCTCGTACGCTCGGCTCCAGCGCGAGCGGCACCTCGTCACCCGCGACCTCCACCGGGACACCGGCCGTGGTCAGGGCGCGCTGCAGGCGTCCGAGGTGCGCAGCGGAACGTACGAGCACCGCCATCTCGCGCCACGGCACCTCGTCGTGCAGGTGTGCCTCGCGCAGGGCGAGTGCGATGTGCTCGGCCTCAGCGGTCGGCGACGCATAGGTCCGCACCTCGACCGTGCCGGGCTCGTCGGACCGCGAGGCCGGCGAACGCAGCGCTTCGTACTGTGGGCCGTCGACGGCACCCAGGGCTCCGCGGTTGTGCACGATCGACCGCACCGCCGCACCGATCGCCGAGCCGTAGCGGTTGGTGTGCCGCAGCACGATCGAAGGCGCCCCGAAGCGCTCGGTGAACTCGAGGATCCCGTGCACGTCGGTGCCACGGAACCCGTAGATCGACTGGTAGGGATCGCCCACGACGACGAGGTCGCGGGCGTCGCCGGCGAGCCCTTCGAGCAGCTTGACCTGGAGCGGGTCGGTGTCTTGGTATTCATCGACCACCACGAGCTTGAAGCGGTCTCGCCAGCGCTGCCGGGTCGCCGGGTCGTCGAGCAGGCGTACGGCCTGGAACACCAGGTCGGTGTAGTCGATCGTGTTTTGCAGCGCCGCGACCGCGGTGTATTCGTCGAAGAATCGGCCGGCTGCCTCCCAGTCGTCACGGTCGACCGCGCCACCGAGCCGTTCGAGGTCGAGCGCGTCCATGCCCTGGGCGCGTGCCGTCGACATCAGCCGCTGCAGCTCGCTGGCCATGCCGCGCGTACGCAGCGCCTGGCGCAGTCCCGTCGGCCACACCTCGGCGTCTGCGCCTGCCAGCATCTCGGCGATCGCGGCGTCCTGCTCCGGGGCGCTCAGCAGCCGGATCGGCGTGCCGTACTCGGCCTCTGACTGCTCCCGCCGCAGCATCGCATAGCAGAAGGAGTGGAACGTCATCGTCGGCGACGCCGCCGTCGTACGGTCGAGCCGCCGGGCGATGCGGGACCGAATCTCGTCGGCGGCCTTGCGGCTGAAGGTGAGGACGAGGATCTCTTCGGGCCTCAGCCCGGCGTTCTCGACCCGGTCGACGACCAGCTCGACCAGCGTGGTGGTCTTGCCCGTGCCGGGGCCGGCGAGCACCAGCAGCGGACCGCCGGGATGCTCGATGACCGCGCGCTGCTCCTCATCGAGATCGGGAGGAGCGAGCCGCGCGGCGACAGGCTGATCCAGCTGGTACTCGACGGGCATGAGCCCCATCCCATCACGCAGGTGTGACAGTCAGTCCTCGAACCGCCACAGGGCCTGAGACATGTCGACCGCCGAGCCGTTGGCTTTCATCGGCGTGCCCTCCTCGACGTAGTGCACCTGGGCATCGACGCCGTGAGATGGAGGCAGGCTGCCGTCGGCTCGTACGACTCGCCACCACGGCACACCACCACCCTCGAGCGCCATCACCCGGCCCACCTGACGCGGGCCACCCTCCTGCAGGATCTCCGCGATCAGGCCGTACGCGAGGACCTTCCCCGGCGGGATCTGCTCGACCAGCTGCAGCACCCGCTCGGTGAAGTGGTCGTCCATCTGCTCAGTATGTGGGCTGGCTCGGATCGATCTGGTTGACCCAGGCGACGACGCCGCCGCCGACGTGGACCGAGTCCTTGTAGCCCGCACCCTTGAGCACCGCGAGCGCCTCGGCAGAACGTACGCCGGACTTGCAGTGCAGCACGATCTGCTTGTCACCGGGCAGCTGCTCGAGGGCCTTGCCGTTGAGGAACTCACCCTTGGGGATCAGGATCGAGCCCGGGATCTTGTTGATCTCGTACTCGCCCGGCTCGCGTACGTCGACCAGCACGAAGTCACGGCCTCCGTCGTTGCGCTCCTTGAGCCATCCCTCGAGCGTGGTGACCGAGATCGTCGAGTCGGCAGCCGCGTCGGCAGCCTCCTCGCTGATCGCGCCGCAGAACGCCTCGTAGTCGTCCATCAGCGCCGTGATCGGCGTACCGGTCGGGTCGCGGCGGATGTTGAGCGTCGAGTAACGCATCTCGAGCGCGTCATAGACCATCAGGCGGCCGATCAGCGGATCGCCGATGCCGGTGATGAGCTTGATCGCCTCGGTGACCATGATCGAGCCGATCGACGCGCACAGCACGCCGAGCACCCCACCTTCGGCGCACGACGGGACCATTCCCGGCGGCGGCGGCTCGGGGTAGAGGTCGCGGTACTGCGGACCCTCCTGGGCCCAGAAGACGCTGACCTGGCCCTCGAAGCGGTAGATCGAGCCCCACACGTACGGTTTGCCGAGCAGGACCGCAGCATCGTTGACGAGATAGCGGGTCGCGAAGTTGTCGGTGCCGTCGAGGATCAGGTCGTAGCCGGAGAAGATCTCCATCACGTTGTCGGTGTCGAGGCGCACGTGGTGCTTGATGACCGTGACGTACGGGTTGATCTCGGCGACCGATTCCGCGGCCGAGTCGACCTTGGGCTTGTCGATGTCGGACTGTCCGTGGATGACCTGGCGCTGCAGGTTGGACTCGTCGACCACGTCGTCATCGATGATGCCGAGCGTGCCGACTCCCGCGGCGGCGAGGTAGAGCAGCGCGGGGCTGCCGAGTCCGCCGGCGCCGATCACCAGCACCTTGGCGTTCTTGAGACGCTTCTGCCCGGTCATGCCGACGTCGGGGATGATCAGGTGGCGGCTGTAACGACGTACCTCGTCGATCGTCAGCTCGTCAGCGGGTTCGACTAGTGGGGCGACCACGGCGTTCTCCTCAGGTATGACTTGGTGTTGGCATAACGCCGGCACCGCCCTCCATTGTTCCGCGCACGGCCTGACGCGCCGGGCAGCGTCCGGATCGTGGGCGAACAGGGGTCGACTAGGCTGACAACGTGAGTGAAGTCATCCCGCTGCGTCCGCGTACGAGCCGCCTGCCCCGGACCGCTCGACGCGCCCAGCTCCTCGAGGTCGCCCTCAAGGTGTTCGTCGAGCAGGGTTATCACTCGGCATCCATGGATGAGATCGCCGAGCGCGCCGGCGTCTCCAAGCCGGTGCTCTACCAACACTTCCCGGGCAAGCTCGACCTCTACCTCGCCCTGCTGGAGACCTCGTGCGACACCGTCATCGACGGCGTCAAGACCGCTCTCGCATCGACGACCGACAACCGCAAGCGCGTCCAGGCCACGATGGAGCTCTGGTACGACTACGTCGCCGATCGTGGCGAGGCGTTCCGGCTGGTCTTCGAGTCCGATCTCACGAGCGACCCGTCCGTACGCGAGCAGGTCGACCGCGTGATCGAGGAGTCCGCCTCCGCGGTCGCCGAGGTCATCGCCGAGGACACCGGGCTTCCCAAGGCGGCTTCACACCTGCTTGCTGTCAGCCTGGTCGGCATGGGCCACGTGGGCGCACGCAACTGGCTTTCAGCAGACTCGAGCCTCACCCGCGACGAGGCGGTGCAGCTCGTCGCCGGCCTCGCATGGCGTGGCATAGGCGGGTTCCCCCGCAACGAAGAAGACACGAACCAAGGAGATGAATGACCGTGGAGGTCAAGATCGGCGTCCAGTACGCCTCCCGCGAGCTGTCCGTCGCAACCGAGAACGAGCCGCAGGCCGTGCTCGACCTGCTGACCAAGGCGATCGCTGACGACTCGGTGTTCGTGCTGACCGACGACAAGGGTCGCACCGTCGCCGTGCCCGCAGCACGAGTCGCCTACCTCGACTTCACCTCGGACGCGGGCCGCAAGGTCGGCTTCGGCCTGGCAGCGGTCGCCACCAAGAAGTAAGCGTTGGTCGAGCACGTCCGACCACAGCAGCGGGTCGACGGCAAGATCCATCTGGCGCCGTACGACAGGGCGTGGCCCACGACGTACGAACGGCTGGCCGCGGCGATCCGTGACGCGCTCGACGACATCGTCATCGAGCATGTCGGATCAACGTCGATCCCCGGTCTCGACGCCAAGCCGATCATCGACATCTCGAGTCGAGCGGTGAGTCAGCGTCCATCAGCAGTGGTTCAGTGGACGCCAAGTCACCGCCCCGCGGGCACGGTGGACGCTCACTCACCGCTCCACGGTCAGGCGGCGAGTCCGAGCTTCTCCATCCGGGCTGCGTGGCCCTCGGTGAGCCGGGTGAACATGCGCCCGATGCCGGCAAGGTCCATGCCGGGGTGATCGACGCCACCGACGAGCACCGCGCTCAGCGCATCGCGCTCGGCGACGACCATCTGGGCCTGGCTGAGCGCCTCACCCATCAGGCGACGACCCCACAGGGCAAGGCGACCGCCGACCTTCGGATCGTCCTCGATCGCGCCACGTACGGCATCGACCACGAACTCGGAATGCCCCGTACCGCTCAACGTGTCGAGCACGAGCTGCCGGGTGTCGGCGTCGAGGTAGGCCGCGATCTCGCGGTAGAAGTCGGCGGCAAGGCCGTCGCCGACGTATGCCTTGACCAGCCCTTCGAGCCAGTCTGCCGGCTTGGTCTGGGTGTGGAATCGATCGAACGTGTCGGTGAACGTCGACATGATCGCGTACGGGTCCTCGCCGAGCTCGACCAGACGATCCCGCAGCTGCACGAAATGGCCGAACTCCGCGGCCTCCATCGCCATGATCTCGACCCGGGTCTCGAGGTTCGGCGCCATCTTGGCGTCCTCGGCGAGCCGCTCACAGGCGGTGATCTCGCCGTACGCGAGCACGCCGAGCAGCTCGATCATCCCGGTCCGGTAGACCGGATCGTCGATCTCGTTGGGCGTGGTGGAGTCCTCAGGAGCCATAACTCCGCAGCGTAGCGCGGGCGTCGGCGCAACTGACGATAGAATGGCAGGCAACTTGACCTTGAGAGCTCGTCTGAGCCGTCTCATGCATCCGAAGAATTCGAGAAGACCATCACTACGTTTAGAGATCTGGGCGTCATGCCCGAGATCGCCAACGCCCTCAAGGACGTCGGCATCGAAGAAGCTTTCCCCATCCAGGAGATGACCCTCTCCGTCGCGCTGATGGGCACCGACCTGATCGGCCAGGCGCGCACCGGCACCGGCAAGACGCTGGCGTTCGGCATCCCTGTCATCCAGCGCACCGTCGCTCCCCACGACTCCGACTACGACCAAGTGGTCGCCGGCAAGCCGCAGGCACTCATCGTCGCTCCCACGCGTGAGCTCGCGATCCAGGTCGCCAGCGACATCGCGGTCGCCTCCAAGCTGCGCGGCACCCGCAACCTCACGATCTATGGCGGCGTTCCGTACGAGAGCCAGCTGGACGCGCTCGAGTCGGGCGTCGACATCGTTGTCGGTACGCCGGGACGCCTCCTCGACCTCGCCAACCGCGGCGCGCTCGACCTGTCGCACGTGAAGTCGCTGGTCCTGGACGAGGCCGACGAGATGCTCGACCTGGGATTCCTTCCCGATGTCGAGTCGTTGCTCGCCAAGACGCCCGAGACCCGCCAGACCATGCTGTTCTCGGCCACCATGCCGGGCGCGATCGTCGGACTGGCCCGCAAGCACATGCGCCACCCGATGAACATCCGCGCCGAGTCCGGCGACGACGACAGCCAGATGGTGCCCGCCACGGCGCAGTTCGTCTGGCAGGCGCACGACATGGACAAGCCCGAGATCGTCGGCCGCATCCTGCAGGCCGATGACGTGGGCCGTGTCATCATCTTCACCCGCACCAAGCGCACGGCGCAGCGCGTCGCCGACGAGCTCATCGACCGCGGCTTCCCCGCCTCCCCGCTGCACGGCGACATGGCGCAGCCGGCCCGCGAGAAGGCGCTGACCCGCTTCCGCGAGGGCAAGATCGACATCCTGGTCGCCACCGACGTCGCCGCCCGCGGCATCGACGTCGCCGGCATCACGCACGTCATCAACTACAACTGCCCCGAGGACGACAAGACGTACGTCCACCGCATCGGTCGTACGGGCCGCGCCGGCGCCTCCGGCATTGCCGTGACGTTCGTCGACTGGGCCGACATCACCCGCTGGAAGCTCATCAACTCGGCGCTGGGCCTGCCCTTCGACGAGCCGCAGGAGACCTATTCGACGTCCGACCACCTGTTCCACGACCTCGGCATCGACCGCGGCGTCAAGGGTCGTCTGAAGGCCGCGTCACCGCGTGAGCCCAAGAAGGACGCCGACCGTGGAGGCCGTGGTCGCAGTGGCGGCGGCCAGCGCAGCGGTGGCGGTCAGCGTGGAGGCGGAGAGCAGA
This sequence comes from Aeromicrobium panaciterrae, assembly GCF_039537165.1. Classification (GTDB taxonomy): domain Bacteria; phylum Actinomycetota; class Actinomycetes; order Propionibacteriales; family Nocardioidaceae; genus Aeromicrobium; species Aeromicrobium panaciterrae. Next base: position 489,552 of record NZ_BAAAZZ010000002.1, read on the forward strand.
AGCAGACCGCTTCGGCGGGTGCCGGCGACGGCGCACCTCGTACGCCCCGCAAGCGCACCCGCAACCGTTCACGCGGCGGCGCTCCGGTGGCCAAGCAGGACTAGTCACCAACGTCCGCCAGTGAGGCCGCCTGCGACCGAACGTGAGGGCGAAGCCCGAGGCGGCGCAAAGTCGCAGGCTCGCGTGAGCCTGCGACCTCACCAGGAGCTTCGCAGTATGGCGCCTCCGGCGCGGCACGCTCACACTTCGTTAGCTCCCTCGGGCGCTCGCTCGCAGAGCTCGCTCGTCCCTCAGGCAGTCACGACGACGCGGGTGCCGATGGGGGCGAAGTCCCACAGGGCGATCGCGTCGGGCAGCCACTGGCGCACGCACCCCGCCGAGAGCCGGGTGCCGAGCTGGGCCTGGGTCTGCTCCAGGCGTCCGGCGTTGTCCTTGGGCACGCTGTGGAAGCCGATCGGCTCGCTGAACCCGGTGGCGAAGCGTACGAAGTACTCCATCGTGCCGCTGCCGTCGAACGCGCCGGCAGTGCGCGACTTCGACAGCACCTTGTAGGAACCGGGCTGCAGGTTGTTGAACCGGCTGCCCGACACGAGATAGGTGCGCGCGACCGTGCCGTCGGCCTTGACCAGCCACACGCGCTGGTCGCTCTGGTCGAACACGATGCGATAGCCCGTGCCAGAGCCTGCCGGCAGCGCAGTGTCAACGGGGGCGGCCTCGACCGTCTGTGCCGCCGGCGTCACGCGGGGCTTGGGGATCTCGAGCTTCTCCAGCTCCGCCGTCTCGATCGCGGCCGGCGCCAAGGCGCCTGACGCCGAAGCCGGCTCTGGCGACCTCAGCTGCGGGATCGCACCCATCGCAGCTGCGCTTCCGGCCGCTGCGGTCAGCCCGAGTGCCAGCACCAGAGCAGCAACACGCCCCGTGCGACGGGGTGCGCGGTGCGAGGCGCGGTGCTTGGACACGGCCCCAATCGTATCCGCACCACGTGGGCTTGCGCAGCGAGTTCAGCTCTATTACTCTAGCCAGAGTACTTGAACTGGAATAAGGAGCCGCCGTGAAGCGACCTGCGAACGCGCTGCCGCTCGCTGTGCTGACCCTGCTGTTCGAGAAGCCGATGCACCCGTACGAGATGTCGACGACGCTGCGCCAGCGCAACAAGGAGGAGAGCATCCGGCTCAACTACGGATCGCTCTACGCCGTCGTCGAGTCGCTGCGCAAGAAGGGGCTGATCGTGGTCGGCGAGACGACCCGCGAGGGCAATCGCCCCGAGCGCACGGTCTACGAGCTCACCGACGAGGGCGCCACCGCAATGCACGAGTGGCTCAGCGAGATGTTGCGCGACCCCTCCCCTCAGTTCACCGACTTCGAGGCGGCGCTGTCGCTGATGGGCGCGATCCCGCCCGAGGAAGCACTCGAGCTGCTGCGCCTGCGCCTCAAGGCATTGCGCCTCTCGAGCAGCCAGTACGAGGGAGTGCTCGCGTCGATACCCGAAGACTTTCCCGCCTTCTTCCTGATCGAGGGCGAGTACGCCTCGGCCCTGCGCCAGGCCGAGATCGCCTTCGTCGACAAGCTCGTCACTGACCTCGAGCACGACCGTCTCGGCGGCATGCAGGTGTGGCGGCGCATCCACGAGCTCAGAGAGGCCGGCCATGCCGGCGAGGAAGCAACCGCCAAGCTCCACGAGGAGTTCGGCGGACTTCTCCACTGGGACATCTGAATCAGTGATCCCCGGCCGACTGCCATCGACCGGGGATCGAAAACTCGAGCTGCAAGCAGCCCCAGCCTCCACGCACAGGGTAGCGAGCGGCTCCCTCACAAGGAGTCACCATGCAACACACGACCAATCGCTCGATCGCGACGGGCATCCTGATGCTCGCCGCCTTCATGGACCTGCTCGACGTGACGATCGTCAACGTTGCCCTGCCGGCCATCCGATCTGACCTCGACGCCAGCCCGGCTCACCTGGAGTGGATCCTCAGCGGCTACACCCTCGCCCTGGCCGTCCTGCTGATCACCGGGGGACGCCTCGGCGACATCTTCGGGCGTCAGCGCGTCTTCCTGCTCGGGGTCGCCGGGTTCACCGCCGCATCACTGGCGGCCTGCCTGTCACAGACTGGCGACGCTCTCGTCATCGCACGCATCGTCCAGGGCACCTTCGCCGCGCTGATGGTGCCGCAGCTGCTCTCGACGGTCCAGGTTCTCTATCCCCCCAAGGAGCGCGCTGCCGTCTTCGGAATCATCGGCGCCGTCTCCGGCACGGCTGCGGTCATCGGACCAGTGCTCGGCGGCTGGCTCGTCAGCAGCGACGCGTTCGGCATCGGGTGGCGCAGCATCTTCCTCATCAACATCCCGGTCGGCATCGTGCTGATGGTCCTGGCGATCACGTACGTCCCCAACACCCGATCCGAGCGAGCCACTCACCTTGACCTGCCCGGCGTGGTGCTGGCCACGGTCGGGCTCTTCCTCCTCGTATTCCCTCTCATCGAAGGGCGCGACCAGGGTTGGCCTGCCTGGATCTGGGCGATGTTCGCAGCCGCAGTCGTCGTGCTCGCAGCGTTCGTGGTCAACCAGCGCAGGACCGAAGCGCGAACACGGTCGTCCCTGCTTCCCATGCACCTGTTCGGCAACCGTGGATTCTCGGCAGGTCTCATCACGCAGGCCTCGGTCCAGGGATCAATGGCCGGGTTCGCCCTCGCCCTGGTCATCTACCTTCAGAGCGGCCTCGGGTTCAGTGCGATCCACGCAGGGCTCGTGCTGCTGCCGTTCAGCCTCGGCGCGTTCATCGGCGTCGGCATCTCGGCGCCGTTGGGCATGAAGCTCGGCAAGGTGATCCCGGCCAGCGGCGCGTTCCTTCAGGCCGCAGGCGTCGGCTGGCTCGCGGTCGTCGTGTCGGCGAGGGGAAACGAGCTCGGCGGCTGGGACGCCACGCCGCCGATGCTGCTCACCGGCATTGGGCTCGGACTGCTCGTCGTCCCGCTGGTCGACATTGCCCTCTCGACGGTGCCGAGCGCAGATGCCGGTGCGGCGTCAGGAACGTACAGCACGTTCCAGCAGCTCGGCGCGGCACTGGGCATCGCGGTCATCGGCGTGATCTTCTTCAACGCTGTCGGTGACACCTTCACGCCCGAGGCGCTGCGCCACGGCTTCGTGGTCGCCGCGTGGAGCGCCGTGGTCGGCTATCTGGTGTGCACCGCGTCGACGTACTTCCTTCCGGCGCGCGAGGCGGTGCAGCGTCACGCCCGCGAGCAGGCCGAGCTCGCCGGTCAGGTCTGACGCCCGGGGCGTCGAGTCCTACTTCTGCGCTGCCAGCATCGCGGCAGCGACCGCGCGGTAGGCCTCGGCGCCCTTGTGCGTCGTGGCGGTGTCGAGGATCGACCGCCCATATGCCGGCGCCTCGGCAAACCGGATCGTCCGCGGGATCGGCGGCGTCACGACGGGCAGCTCGTAGGTGTCGCGGATCGCCCGTACGACGTTCTGCGCGTGCGTCGTGCGGCCGTCGTACATCGTGGGCAGCACTCCCATCACGACGAGCTTGGAGTTGATGAACTGCTTGACGTCATGGATCGTGTCGAGCAGCTGGCCGACGCCGCGATGCGCGAGCGTCTCGGCCTGGATCGGGATCAGCACCGAGTCGGCCGCTGACAGCGCGCCGACCGTGAGGACCCCGAGGGCGGGCGGGCAGTCGAGCAGGATCCAGTCGTAGTCATCGGCCACCTTCGCCAACGCGACACGCAGCCGCTGCTCACGGCCCGTACGGCCGACGAGCTGCTCCTCGGCCTGGCTCAGCCGCAGGTTGGACGGCAACAGGTGCAGGCCGTCATCGGTGATCACGATGGCGTCCTCGGCGAGAGCCGTGCCGAGCAACACCTCACCCACCGTCACGTCGAGGTCCTCGGGGTCGATGCCCAGCGAGAACGTCAGGCTGCCCTGCGGATCGAGGTCGACGAGGAGGACACGCTGCTTGAGCTCACCCAGTGCGGTGCCCAGCGAGGCGACCGTGGTCGTCTTGGCGACACCGCCTTTCTGGTTGGCCACCGCAATAGTCGTCGTCACGGTCCACATTGTGTCACCGCGGGCCACGACCTCACGGCGGCTCACCGCGGACGTTTGGCATGCTTGCCCCATGACACGACGCGCGTTGATCACCGGTCCTACTGCGGGTATCGGCAACGCATTCGCCCGCGAGCTCGCCAGGCGTGGCTACGACCTCATCCTGGTGGCCCGCGACACCGAGCGCCTCGAGGCCATCGCGGCCCAGCTGCGCAGCAAGCACCGGGTCGACGTCGACGTCATCACGGCCGACCTCACGACGGTGGACGGAGTCGCTCGTACCGTCAACGCCGTCACCGACACCACCTCCCCCGTCGACTTGCTCGTCAACAACGCCGGGGCGTCGCTCGCCGGCTGGTTCGGCACGACCGACATCGCCGACGAGGACAAGCAGCTCGACCTCCTCGTACGCGCACCGATGCACCTGATGGACGCCGCGATCAAGGTGATGGCGGGACGCCGTGGCGGGCAGATCATCAATGTCTCCAGCGTCGCCGCGTTCACCCCGCGCGGCGCCTACTCCGCCCACAAGGCGTGGCTGCTCAACCTCTCGGAGTGGGCCAACATCCACTACGCCGACGTCAACATCTCGGTGATGGCGCTGTGCCCGGGCTTCGTCCGTACCGAGTTCCACCAGCGCGGCGACATGGACACCTCGGGAATCCCGCGGTGGATGTGGCTCAATGCCGACAAGCTCGTCAAGACCTCGCTCAAGGACCTCGACAAGGGCAAGTCGGTGTCGATCCCGACGATTCGCTACAAGGTGCTCAGCATCCTGGCCCGCTACCTCCCCAAGGGCGTCGTCACCCGCGCCGCCAAGAGGGGCCGCTGATGAGCATCCCCAAGACGCTCGAGATCCCCCACGGCGTCGAGGCGGTCCGGATCAAGGCGGACGGCATCGACGTCGCCGCCCACGTCGTACGGCTCGAGCATCCCCGCGCGCACGTCCTGCTCGTTCCCGGCTGGACCGGCAGCAAGGAGGACTTCACCCAGGTCCTGCCGCTGCTCGCCGCTGCCGGTTTCGACGTCACGGCGTACGACCAGCGCGGCCAGTACGAGACCGTCGGCCTGCCGGAGGACGACTACACCCTGGCCGGCTTCGCCCGCGACGCGGCAGCGGTTGCCGCGGCGGCATCGTCGCAGCCGAGCCATCTGCTCGGCCACTCGTTCGGCGGCCTCGTGGCCCAGCAGGCGGCCGTCGACCACACCTCGCAGTGGCGCAGCCTGAGCCTGCTCGGTACCGGCCCCGGTGCGCTCGGCGAGAGCCCGCACCGACCGCTGCAGATGCTGGTGCAGGCGCTCGGCAAGGTGCCGTTGCTGCAGATCCACGAGATCCGCGAGCAGGGCGTACGCCGCCCGGCCCAGATCACCCGCTTCCTGGCGAAGCGCTTCACCAGCAACTCCGTCCCGTCCTTGCGGGCCATCACCCAGCTGCTGCTCGATGCGCCCGACATCATCGACGAGGTGCACGCACTCGACCTGCCGTTCTGGGTCGGTCGGGGCCAGGACGACGACGCGTGGGGTCACGACGTGCAGGCCTCGATGGCCGAACGCCTCGGCACGACGGTCCACGTCATACCCGACAGCGCCCACTCCCCCGGCGTAGAGAACCCCGCCGGGCTCGTCGAGGCATGGCTGCCGTTCCTGAACGAGCACAGCCTCGATCAGCACACGGCGGAGCAGCAGGGCTGATGGGCGTCACCCGAGGTTTCACCGGCCGCAGACGGAAGGGCGCGGACGAGCGCCTGCCACCGGGACAGTACGACACGGGTGCGGGGTGGCCGGTGCTGACGGCCGAGCTGGCACCGCAGGTCGACCTGTCGACATGGCAGCTCTCGATCGGCGGCCTCGTCGAGACGCCGACGACATGGTCGTGGGACGACCTCCGTGCGTTGCCGCCCTCGTCCTACAACGGTGACATCCACTGCGTGACCACCTGGTCGAAGTTCGACACGACGTTCGCCGGCGTCAGCCTCGACACACTGCTCGAGGTCGCGCGTCCCCGGCCCGAGGCCACCCATGTCGTCGCCACCGCCGTCACGGGTTACACGACCAACATGCCGATCGACGACGTCGTCGACGGCAAGGCGTGGATCGTCTGGGAGTTCGGCGGCTTGCCCCTTGCCACGGAGCACGGCGGGCCCGTACGCATGCTGGTGCCCCACCTGTACTTCTGGAAGTCGACCAAGTGGATCACCCGCATCGACTTCCTCGACCACGACGAACCGGGGTTCTGGGAACGCAACGGCTACCACGATCGCGGCGACCCGTGGCTCGAGCAGCGCTACCAGGGTGACGCGTGACGGAGGAGCCCGTGCCGGTCGGCCGGTCCTGGACGACCGGCATCGTGCGCGAGATCGAGCGACCCAACGACCAGTTCGTCAAGATCCGCTTCGAGGTAGCCGACCGCACACCTCACCGTCCCGGCCAGCACTACGTCGTACGGCTGCGCGCACCTGACGACTACACGGCGCAGCGCTCCTACTCGATCGCCTCCGATCCCGATGATCCGCTCGTCGAGATCATGGTCGAGGTACTCCCTCGCGGCGAGGTGTCGCCATTTCTCCACGAGATCGCCGAGGTTGGCGACGAGTTCGAGCTCCGCGGGCCGATCGGCCGCTGGTTCGTGTGGAACGACGAGGTACCGTCGATCTGCGTCGGCGGCGGGTCCGGTGTCGTCCCGTTCGTCTCGATGATGCGCTACGCCCAACGCCTGGGCATCGACCCCCGCCTTCGGGTGATCGTGTCGGCCCAGACCCGCGAACGCCTGCCGTACGCGGACGAGCTCGAGTCGTACGGCGCCCTGATCGCCCTGACCCGCGAAAACGACCACGATCGCGTTGCGGCCCACATCTATCCGAACGAGGTGGCCGCGCTGGCGTTCGGCGCTCAGCGCGCGTACGTGTGCGGCTCGGTCGGCTTCGTCAGCTTCGTTGGCCGCATCCTCGGTGAAGCCGGGATCCCCGAGAACGTGGTGCGCGTCGAACAGTTCGGGCCATCGGCCTAGGGAGTGCCTCAGGCCTTGCGAAGCTTGGCCCGTACGGCGCGGCGGGCGATGGGTCCGAGGTCGTCGATCAGCTCAGCGAGCACACCCAGCCGCTCCAGCCCGGCGAGATCGGTGTCGGGGCTGTCGGGGTTGGTCGTCCCGACCAGCTCGAGGCCGATGAACGTTGCCGACACGAGCTTCGCCAGTGTCTTGGCGTCGAGCGCCTCCCCGATCGGCGAGTCCTTGAGCAACCGCTGCAGCACCTGCTCGACCCGGTCGGTCCACATCTGCAGGGCTTGCCCCGTGGCCTGGGCCAGCTCCGGATTGGCCGGCGAACCTGCCAGCACCTGGGCCAGCACGTTGACGTTGCCTGCCGCATGTTCTTCGGCATGCAGCTTTGTCGCGACCTCGATGAGCCCAGCGAAGCTGTTCACGGCATCGAACTCGGCGTCGTACGTCGCCACGCGCTCGGCGGTCGTGACCAGCGATGCCTCGCCGAGCAACGCCTGCACGCTGCCAAAGTGATAGAAGATCAGCGCCTGGTTGACCTTGCCCGTCGCCGCGATCGTGCGGGCCGAGACGGCGGCGATCCCGCGCGTACGGATCGTCTCGATCGTCGCGTCGATCAGACGCCGCCGAGTCTCGGTCGTACGCGCGTCCTCGGTCACGCCGCAAACGTATCGCGGCGATGCTGGTGGATCTCCGGGCTCGCCCATTCGCTCGCCACCCGGTGCAGGGTGCGGAGCAACAGCACCGCCGCAATCGCCGGTATGACGAAGTACATCGTCGACCAAGGCTCGAATACCGCCATGACGGTGATCCCGACGATCGGGACCCCGACCACCACGGCAACCGTCACGACCACGGCGCGCACCGGATCAGTTCGACGCAGCAGGAGCTGAAACGTCAATCCAGCGAACAGGCCGATCACCATTCCCAGCATGAATCCATGCATGGCGCCGAACAACGTCCCAAAGAATGCGACAAACAGGAAGAGACCGACGAGTCCGCCGAAGGTCTCCGGAAACCAACCCTCGGCAACCGAATAGAGGGTGCCCACCAGAATCCCTGTCCCGATCCCGCAGACCGCGCCCCAACGCATCGCGGAGAGGAGCACCTGCACCCAGACCGGCACGGCATTCATCCCTGGCTCACGAACACGCGCCCAGCGGCTTGGCGAGCGGCCCGCAGATTCGCAGCACTCAGCGCTGTGATGGCCAAAGGTGCGATCGCGATGGCCGGGACCATCACGACCGTCAGCCTCCAGATCCCCTCGAACAACACCGCCATTGCACCGGCCTGGACTGCCACGACCCCAAGGACCGTCACCCAGGCGGCAACCGCCGGAGAGACGATCCGCACGAGGAGAATCAGCACCGTTCCCGCCAGCAGACCCGTGAACAACCCGATGATCCCGCCGAGCGTGGCTCCGAATCCGCCGCCGACTCCAAGGCACACGACCAGTCCGACAAGAAGCGTGGGAATTCCCTGCCAATCAAGCCCGCCGGCCGAGACGCCCGCTGTGAACATCGCCAGCATCACGGCGATCGCGACGAGGAGACCGCACAACATCCCCCACAAGAAGCCAGCGAGTGTCAGCCTCGGCCAGATCGGCAGTCCGTCGAATGCGTGCCACAAGGTCTTCATCGCGCCTCCCCAGTATTGAGCGTTCGCTCAATTGAGAGAGTACAACAAGATTGAGCAGTTGCTCAATCTGAGAGGGGTCTAGCCGCCGAAGAGGCGGTTGAACTGGTCGACAGCCGTGGTGTTGCAGCCGAGCTCGAAGTCGATCTTGCCGGTGCCGTGATAGTCGCTGGAGCCGGTGCGCACGAGATCGAGCTTCTTGGCGATGTATGCCAGCTCAGCACGATCGTCGGCGGAGTGGTCGTTGTGGTCGATCTCGAGACCGTCGAGGCCGACCTCCTTCAGCGCACCGATCTGCGTCGCGGTGAGGACCCGGTGGCTCCCTCGTGACCAGGGATGAGCAAGGACGGTCCGGCCACCCGCAGCCTTGACCAGCCGGATCGCGGTGACGAGGTCGGCGGCGTAGCGGTCGACGTACGCGGGCTTGCCGGGAGTGAGGTACTTGGCGAACGCCTCGTCGCGGTTGGCGACGACACCCAGCTCGACCAGCGCATCCGCGACGTGCGGGCGACCCATCGCTGCGGCGTTGGACGAATGACGGCGTACATCCTTCGCGTCGATGTCGATGCCGATGTCGCGGAGGCGTTCGAGCGTGGCCGGCAAGCGGGAATTGCGGCCGTCCAGCACCTTGTTGAGCTCGGTGAGCAGGGGCTTGTCGGTCGGGTCGAACTCGTAGCCGAGCAGGTGGATGCTCTTGCCACTGAGCTTCGTGGAGATCTCGATGCCCTTGATCAGCCGGATGTCGGCGCGCTTCGCCGCCTTGTCGGCCTCTGTCCAACCCTCGGTCGAGTCGTGATCGGTGAGTGCGACGACCGTGAGCCCCGCAGCGACCGCGTTCGCGATCAGCTCCTTGGGCGAATCAGTGCCATCGGACTTGTTGGAGTGCGTGTGGAGGTCGATGGTCACAGCGCTCAGACTATCGACCGGAGCCCGCCCTGATCAGCCCAGCCGGGCGAGGTAGTCCTTGGCGACCACCCGGGCGATCTTCTCGCACTCCTCGAGAGTTCGCTCGCCCTGCCCGGAGCCGACCTGCACAAAGATCGAGACAGCTCCCCGACGAGCGCGCAGCTGGTAGTCGCGAATCTCCCCCTCGTCGCCACCGTTGAGATTGGTCAGTGTCATATCTCGTTCGAGCTCGAAACCTGGCCATTTCGCGACGGTGGCGTCCGTCATCACACCGGTTCCCCTCAGCCCGAACGTGAAGCCCTTCCCGGTCTTGACGGCCTTCTCGTCAAACCTCCCGTCGTAACGGGACTGCTCCTTGCGATCCATGGCGAGCTTGGTCGTCGCGGCCGTGGCGGTCGCACTCTGGGTGACAGTGAAAGCGAGGTAGTCGGCGATGCCGTCCGCAGCTGCCTTCTCCGCCTCAGCACCACTGAAGGGGAGCTTCAGGGAGAACGTCCGACTGAACTCGACGCCCTCGTCCGGCTCGACGCAGGTGTCATCGCCCGGGCACTTCCCCGTCTGCTCCTTGCCACTGGGTAGGTCGGCGGCTTTGGGCATCGCCGCTTCGAGCTGCGCAGCCGTGTAGATCTTCGGCTTGGGTAGGCTCTTCGCCTCCGGCTCCGCAGAACCGCCGCAACCCGTGACCAGCACGAGCGCAGCAATGACGACCGCAAGCTTCTTGACCATGGTGCTGTTCCCCCGAACATGAGTGGCAGTGATGCCGTGGCTTCACCCTAAGGCGTGACGTTCCAGCTGCGGACGACCTGGGTTCCGCGGTCGACCCCGAGCACCGAGACCGTCGAGGTGTCGAGCACGAAGCGCTGACCCTCGGCGACGTCGAGCCCGAGCCATCGCACCGCGAGTGCCCGCAACGAGTGGCCGTGGGCAAACACCAGCGTCTTGCCCTCGACGGCCCGCGCCCTGGCGATCACGCGATCCAGCCGCTCCGACACCTGTTCACCGGTCTCGCCGCCCGGGCTCGGGTGGGTCCAAACGGTCCAGTCCGGCACCTTCTCGCGGATCTCGACCGTGGTCAGGCCCTCGTAGTCGCCGTAGGCCCACTCGACGAGATCGTCGTCGACCTCGGCGCCGTGAAACCCTGCAAGCTCCGCGGTACGTACGGCGCGCTGGCGCGGACTCGTCAGCACCTGCTCGAAGTCAATGCCGCTCAGCGCGTCGACCAGCTTGAGCGCGGCAGCCTCACCACCGGCGGTCAGCGGCAGGTCAGTCGTCGACGTGTGCTTGCCGTTGGCGCTCCACTCGGTCTCGCCGTGGCGCACGAGCCACAGCTGGTCCTCGACCTCGGCGTCACCGCGGGACAAGGGCCCAGTAGTCCAGGTCGAGCAGCACGCCGGGTGCGTACGTGCCGTCGTCACCGCGCAGGGTCATCGACTCGTCGCGCCCCTTGGTCGCGACCAGGCGCAGGCGCAGCGCTCCGACACCTGGGGCGCCGGTCTCGGCCTTGTCGAGCACCTCGGACCACGCGTAGATCGTGTCGCCGGCGAACGCAGGAGACGTGTGGGCGCCCGCGTTGATCGCGGCGATCAGCTGGGCGTTGGCGAGACCGTTGAACGACAGTGCCCGAGCCAGCGAGATGACGTGACCGCCGTAGACCAGCCGGGTACCGTCGGGGCGGGCCTCGGTGTTGAAGTGCACCTTGGCGGTGTTTTGCCACAGCCGTGTCGCCAGCATGTGCTCGGGATCGGTGATCGTCACGCCGTCGACGTGGTCGATCTTCTCGCCGACCGCGTAGTCATCGAAGCGGTGCGGTTCACCCGCCGCCACGTCGTCGTACGAGGTGAAGTCGAGGCCCGCGGGGATGATCAGGTCTCCTGCCGCCACGGCGTCGGCGAGCTCGGGGATGACCGTCTCGGGTGCAGGTGCTTCGTGGTCACGCTTGTGGACCATGACCCAGCGCGCCCAGTCGAGGACGACCTCGTCGCGCTGGTTGGTGGCCGTCGACCGTACGTAGACGACACCGCTCTTGCCGTTGGAGTTCTGCTTGAGGCCGATGACCTCCGACTGCGTCGAGATCGTGTCGCCCGGCACCACGGGACGGTGGAACCGGCACTCGGCATAGCCGAGGTTGGCGACCGCGTTGAGCGAGATGTCGGGGACGGTCTTGCCGAACGCGATGTGGAACGCGATGAGGTCCTCGACCGGAGCCGGGCTCAGCCCGACCGACGCGGCGAACGCCGCCGAGGACGGCACGGCGAACCGGGTCGGATAGACCGCGCCGTACAACGCACGATCACCCTCGGTCACGGTGCGCGGCGTCGCGTGATGCAGCACCTGACCGACCGTGAAGTCCTCAAAGAAATTGCCACCATTGGTCTTGGACAGCGCAGTCGTCTTCGGCATGGGACTAGAGGTCGACCTTCTTGCCGGGCATCTTGGCGAGGAGCTCCTGGCCTGCGGCGAGGTGCTTGTGCTCGACGAGGACCTCGTACTTGGTCGCCACGACCTTCTGCACCGAGCTGAAGTCGCGCTGTCCGCGCGTCGCGGCGTAGCCCATCGCCGCGGAGATGATGCCGAAGACGACACCGAACAGCAGGCCGACACCGACGATCGAGAAGAACGAGCTCTTGTCGGTGAAGATGCTCAGCAACAGCCCGATCAGCAGGCCGAGCCACGCGCCGGACACCGCACCGCCAAGCAGCACACGGCTCCAGGTCAGACGGCCGGTGACGCGCTCGACCTGGCGCAGCTCGGTGCCGACGATCAGGCAGTTCTGGACCGGGAACTCGTTGTCCGACAGGTAGTCGACGGCCTGCTGGGCGTCGGCGTACTTGTCAAAGACGCCAAGGGACTGGGGGTACTCGAGTGCAAAGATTTCGGGCATGATCCCAACCTATCGCTGCGGTCAGAGCTTGTAGTCCTTGAGGAGGCTGCGGCCGATGATCATCTTCTGGATGTCGGACGTGCCTTCGCCGATGAGCATGAACTTGACCTCGCGCATGAGCCGCTCGATCTCATACTCCTTGGAGTAGCCATAGCCTCCGTGGATCCTGAAGGAGTCCTCGACGACTTCGTTGGCGTATTCAGCGGCGACCATCTTGGCCATGCCGGCCTCGACGTCCACCCGCTCGCCGGTGTCCTTCATCCGGGCAGCTCGCACCATCATGGTGTGAGAGACCTCGACCTTGGTCCCCATGTCGGCCAGGCGGAACAGGATCGCCTGGTGCTCGGCGATCTTCTTGCCGAACGTCTCGCGCTGCTGGGCATAGGCAACGCCCAGCTCGAATCCGCGCAAGGCCAGGCCGCACGCGCGGGCCGCCACGTTGACTCGACCGACCTCGATGCCGTCCATCATCTGGAAGAAGCCCTTGCCCGGCACCCCTCCCAAGATCTGCTCAGCCGAGATCTTGTGCTTCTCGAGGATCATCTCGGTCGTCTCGACGCCCTTGTAACCCATCTTGTCGAGCTTGCCGGGGATCGTGACGCCCTGGGCGGTCTCACCGAAGCCCGGCGTCTTCTCGACGAGGAACGTCGTCATGTTCTTGTAGACCGATTCGGCACCTTCGTCGGTCTTGACCAGCAGCGCCACCAGGGTCGAGGTGCCACCGTTGGTCAGCCACATCTTCTGGCCGTCGATCGTGTAGTTGCCGTCGTCGCCCTTGACCGCCTTGGTCTTGGTCGCGGCAACGTCGGACCCGAGACCGGGTTCGGACATCGAGAACGCGCCGCGGACTTCGCCGGTCGCCATTCCCGGGAGGTACTTCTGCTTCTGCTCCTCGGTGCCGTGATTCATCAGCAGGTAGGCCACCATGAAGTGCGTGTTGATGACGCCGGACACGCTCATCCAGCCGCGCGCGATCTCCTCGACGACCAGGGCGTACGTCAGCACCGACTCGCCGAGACCGCCGAACTCCTCGGGGATCGTGAGCCCGAAGATGCCGAGCTCCTTGAGTCCCTCGATGATCTCGGTCGGGTATTCGTCCTTGTGCTCGAGATCTGTCGCAACGGGAATGATCTTCTCGTCGACGAACTTGCGTACCGTCTTCAGGATCTCTTCCTGGATTTCGGTCAGACCTTCGGTACGGGCGAGACGACCCATGCTGGGCTCCTAAGCGCTTGCTTAACGGTGACCTGCTGACTCTACCGAGAAGTAACTATTTAGGCCTCCCCTGAGATCCGTGACCTTGGCCACCCACCTACTCAGCCAGCACGACCGAGGGCGCCGGCCGGCGCAGGACCACGACCACGAGGCCGGAGAGGATGAGCGCAAGGCCGACGTACACGCCGATCGGCGGAGTCTGGTCCAGGAAGATCCCCGCGAGGATCGCCGCTCCCGGGACCTCGAGGAGCAGGAGCAGCGAGATCAGCGCCGGGCTCATCACGGCCAGCAGGTGGTTGAGCACCGAGTGCCCGAGCAGCTGCGCACAGATCGTCACGCCCACGATGGCCAGCCAGGTGTTGTGGGAGAAGTCGACCATCTCGACCTGCGCGACGAGACAGCCGAGCGCCAGCAGTGCGGCGCTGATGCCGTAGCAGGCCACGGTGTACGACGTCGTGCTGACGATCTCACGTACTCGACTGCCGGCCATCAGGTAGACCGCCGCCGTGAGTCCGCCGAGCAGGGCCAGCAGGTCACCCGACAGTGCTCGAGCCGACAACGAGAAGTCGACGCCGGTGATGACGAGCACGCCGACGATCGAGATCGAGATGCCACCGACCACTGCCGGCGGCGTGACGACACCGCGCAGCCTGTCGATGACGACGACGAACACGACCTGCATGCTGACCATCGCGGTGGCCGCGGCGACCGAGGTCATCTTGAGCGCCGTGACCCACGTGGCGAAGTGCAGTGCCAGCATCAGCCCGGCCAGCGCGACGTCTCGCCAGCCCCGACGACCGAGGAGCTTGAGCTCGCCGCGCACGGTACGGGCGGCGAACGGTGCAACTGCCAGCGTCCCCAGGGCATTGCGCCAGAAGCCGATCGCCAGCGCCGGGGCCGAGGCTCCCGCCATCAGCGGACCCGAGGCGGACACGCCAAGGATCGCGACGATGGCCAGGAACACGTTCACCCCGACAGTCTGCCGGTACGCCCGACCGCTGCCCGGAACCCGCCGACGGCCGATCGAATCTAGAACAAGTTCTTGTTTTGCGGCCTGCTCGCTGCGATGCTTCCGGCATGGACCTCGAAGCGCTCGAAAGCATCCGCCGGCTCAAGTACCGCTACTTCCGCTCGCTCGACCTCAAGCAGTGGGACGAGTTCGGCGACACGTTCACCGCCGACGCGATCGGCCGCTACGGCACCAAGGTGTACGGCGAGCTGGAGCCGCTCAAGGGCCGGGACGCGATCGTGGGGTTCATGAGCGAAAAGCTCGGCAACGACATCATCACGATGCACGTCGCCAGTCATCCGGAGATCGACGTCGTCGGCGATGCGGCGACCGCGTCGTGGGGCTTCGAGGACACCGTCATCGTGCCCGATTTCAAGGCGATGATCCGTGGGGCGGGTTACTACCGCGACCAGTATCGCCGCGAGGACGGCGTCTGGCGCATCGCCGAGACCTCGTACGAGCGCATCTACGAGGCGATGGAGTCGCTCGACGACACTCCGAGCCACAACCTCATCGCCAACCGCTGGGCCACGGCACCGACGGAGTAGCTCCGGGAGCGGTGATTTAGCGTCCAGTCGCCTGAAATGAGCGGTGATCTAGCGTCCAGATGACGGGTACGCGTGGACGCTCACAAACCGCCAGTGTCTGATCTCCGCGCTGCGTGGACGCTAACTCACCGCCCA
The DNA here is from genome assembly GCF_039537165.1 of Aeromicrobium panaciterrae. Classification (GTDB taxonomy): domain Bacteria; phylum Actinomycetota; class Actinomycetes; order Propionibacteriales; family Nocardioidaceae; genus Aeromicrobium; species Aeromicrobium panaciterrae. The sequence goes on from NZ_BAAAZZ010000002.1 coordinate 504,923, forward strand.
ACCCGGGAACGCTTCAGCCCCAGGCTTGTTCGAGCTCAGCGAGCGAGGTCTCGAGGTGCGTCAGCAGCCGTTGCAGGTGCGGGACTGACTTGCGGCAGCCGATCAGGCCGAAGTCGAGGAAGCCCTTGCGGCTCGTCAGCGTGATGTTGAGCGCCTGACCGTCGAGCACGATCGACACGGGATACATCCCGTCGAGGCGGGCGCCGTTGAAGTACATCTCCTCGGTCGGACCCGGCACGTTCGACACGATGACGTTGAACGGCGGATGGGTGTACTTCACGAATCCCGGGATCGGCGTCAGGGCCAGTGGCAGCACCTGCGCCGCCGACAGCGCGAGGATCTGCAGCGGCGTGAGGTCGCCCATGATCTTCTTGGCCTGACGCGACGATGAGGCGATCTCCTCGAGCCGGGTCGGCCCGTGCTGGCGATCCGTCGCAAGGTTGACGATGATCGCGCCGACCGCGTTGCCGTCACCGCTCTCCCTACCGGCCGACTCGGCGCGCAGCGCGAGCGACACCGGCACCATCGCCGTCATCGGCTCGTCCGGCAGGGCGTTCTGCTCCAGGAGGTACTCGCGGAGCGCACCCGACACCATGGCGAGCACGACATCGTTGAGCGTCGTGCCGGACTGCTTCGCGACACCCTGGATGCGATCGATCGCCCACGACTGTGCGGCGAAGCGACGCGCACCGCCGACGGGCCCGTTGAGCATCGTCTTGGGTGCGCGCGGCAGCGTGATGTCGCCGTCCCGGAAGATCTGGTTGGCGATCTTGACACCCGTCGGCACGAGCCCGGCGATCTCGCCGGCGACGCCCCCCGCCGCCCGCAGGACGCCCAGCGGGTCGAACCCTCCTGCGGTGGACTCGACGCGCGTACGTGGTGGCAGCGACCACGGCGGGATGCAGTCGGTGGCCTTCGGGTCGGCGCTCAGCGAGCGCTGCATCAGCTTGAGCGCGGAGACGCCGTCGACCATCGAGTGGTGGATCTTGCTGTAGACCGCGATGCGACCATCGGCGAGGCCCTCGACGAGGTGCGCCTCCCACAGCGGCCGGTGCCGATCGAGCAGGGCGCCGTGCCAGCGAGACGTCAGCTGCAACAGCTCACGGATGCGTCCCGGCTGGGGCACCGCCGAGTGGCGTACGTGGTAGTCGAAGTCGATCGTCTCGTCGGTCGACCACCAGGTGTTGCCCAGCGAGCCGACCGGTTCGGCCGGCCGCTTGCGGAACAGCGCCGACACGTTGTCGGTGCTGCGGAACGAGTCGAGCATGTCCCGCGCGAAATCCGGACCCGCTCCGTCCGGAGGCACGAACAGCTGAAGGCCGCCCACGTGCATGGGGTGCTCGCGTGACTCGGCCAGCAAGAACATGGAGTCCGTCGGCGGCATGAACGACATTTGTTGATCCTCCCGCGAAAGTGTGGATACTCGCAGTACGCTAACGATCGCGAGTGGCGCAAGTCACACGGCGTAAACATTCGGTAAACATGATGTTGAGACAAGCGGAGCTTGTTGAGCTGTCGAAGGGAGCGACGGGCATGGCACATCTGAGCCTGGCGGCCGAACCGCAGTTCTTCCGCGGCGCGAGCATCCAGTCCAAGGTCCTCGGTTTCGGCCTTCGCCACAGCGTCCGGCCACTGCTCGGCCTGTGGGCCCGGCTGCCGTTCGACGTGTTCCCGCCCAATGTCGTCGACCAGGTCGCCCGCCTCCTCCCGCTCCACGAGGGCACCAAGTGGCGCCCGGTCGAGCTGCGCGACTGCACGAGCGAATGGCTCCAGGCCAAGGGCGTCGACGTTGACGGCACCGTGGGAGCGATCCTCTACTTCCACGGCGGCGCGTTCCTCACCTGTGGCCTCAACACGCATCGCCGCCTGGTCTCGCGCATCTCGTATGCGTCCAAGCAGCCCGTGCTCAACGTCGGCTACCGCCAGATGCCCTACGAGCCGATCACCGAGTCGATCGCCGACGGCGTCGACGGATTCCGCTGGCTGATGGATCGCGGCTACAAGGCCGAGAACATCACGATCGCCGGTGACTCTGCCGGCGGCTACCTCGCGTTCAGTGTGGCCCGCGCCGTGATGGACGAGGGCTGGGGCCGCCCCGCCGGCGTCGTCGCCATCTCGCCGCTGCTCGACTTCGACCCGACGGGCAAGCAGGGTCATCGCAACGCCGACCGCTGCCAGCTGTTCCCCATGAACGCCGTCGCCAGGCTCAGCGATGTGGCTCTGCGCATGGACACTCGTCGCGGCATCGCCGGCACGCGTACGTGCCCCGTCGACATGCCGCTCGGCGACATGCCCCCCGCGCTGATCCACATCGGTTCGCGCGAGGTGCTGATGGCCGACGCCGAGCTGATGGCCAACCGACTCGTCTCGGCCGGCGTCCCCTGCGACCTGCAGGTCTGGGACCGCCAGGTGCACGTGTTCCAGGCGGCCGCATCGTGGCTCCCCGAGGCTCGGGTGGCGATCGACGAGATCGGCGCCTTCGTGCAACGTCTCGCCGAGCAGGAGGCCGCGCTGACACCGGCGTCGCGTGTGGCGACGCACAAGTCTCGCGAGGCCAAGACCGCCGCCGTACGCTGAACACCGTGCCCCCCACTGACCTGATCGCCGACCTCGCCAAGAAGTCCGGGCTGGTCTGGGTCACCTACGCCCGACACACCCACGCCGTCTGGCACGAATGGGTCGGCGACGCCGTCTGCGTGGTCGCCGGTGGCACCGAGCAGCCGCTTCCCGACATCGAGAAGCACCAGACCGTCACGCTCTCGCTGCGCAGCAAGGCGACGCGCGCGCTCGTCGCCGAGGCCGAGGCGCGGGTCGAGGTCGTCACGCCCGGGTCAGAGCACTGGGACGTCGTCACCGAGACGCTCAAGGGTGGCCGGCTCAACATCACCGACGGCGACCATGCAATCGAGCGGTGGGCTCGCGAGTCGGTCGTCGTACGCCTCGTGCCAACCGGCACGGTCACGCTGGCCGCCGATGTCAGCAGCTCGCTCCCCCGTACATCTCCGCATTTGTCCCGCTCATGAGCGCGCGCAGCGAGGGAGACAAAGGCGGAGTTGAAGAGCTCGAGGTCCACGACCCCAAGAACGCGGCGGCGGGAGTCACCGGCGTACGAGTCGCGCTCCAGCGTGCGGTCTCACAGATGGGTGTCAAGAACACCGCCAAGACGCTGCGCAAGCTCAATCAGGCTGACGGCTTCGACTGCATGAGCTGCGCCTGGCCCGATCCCGACCCGGAGCACCGGCACACTGCGGAGTTCTGCGAGAACGGTGCCAAGGCCGTCGCGGAGGAGGCGACCAAGAAACGTGCCGGCAGCGAGTTCTTTGCCAGCCACAGCATCGCCGAGCTCGACTCGCACGACGAGATGTGGCTGGGGCAGCAGGGCCGCATCACCCATCCGATGGTCAAGCGGCCCGGCGGCACCCACTACGAGCCGATCGCGTGGGCCGATGCTTTCGCGCTGATCGCCCAGCACCTGACCGCACTCACGTCGCCCGACGAGGCGATCTTCTACACGTCCGGGCGCACCTCCAACGAAGCCGCGTTCCTCTATCAGCTGTTCGTCCGGGCGTACGGCACCAACAACCTGCCGGACTGCTCCAACATGTGCCACGAGTCGACCAGCGTCGCGCTCGCTGAATCGATCGGCATCGGCAAGGGCAGCGTCAGCCTGCGCGACATCTACGACGCCGAGCTGATCGTGATCGCCGGTCAGAACCCGGGCACCAACCATCCCCGCATGCTGTCGGCTCTCGAGACGGCCAAGCTGCGCGGCGCCAGGATCATCTCGATCAACCCGCTGCGCGAGGCCGGGCTGGTCAACTTCCGCAACCCGCAGAAGCCTCGCGGACTCGTCGGCAAGGGCACCGACCTCGCCGACCTGCACCTGCCGGTCAAGATCAATGGTGACCTCGCGCTGTTCCAGGCGATCGGCTCGCTGCTGGTCGGCTGGGACGCCATCGACCACGAGTTCATCGAGCAGCACACCACAGGTGTCGCCGCGTGGGCAGAGCACGTCAGCGCCGTCGACTGGACGGTCGTCGAGGACGCCACCGGGTTGACCCGCGCGCAGATCACCGAAGCCGCCGAGATGATTCGCGGCTCGAACGCCACGATCTACTGCTGGGCCATGGGCCTGACCCAGCACCGCAACGCCGTCGCGACGATCAAGGAGGTCGTCAACCTGGCGATCGCGCGTGGAGACATCGGCAAGCGTGGCGCGGGGCTGTGTCCCGTACGAGGTCATTCCAACGTGCAGGGTGATCGCACGATGGGCATCTGGGAGCGGGCGCCCGAGCACTTCCTCGACGCGCTGCAGGAGGAGTTCGGCTTCGACCCGCCCCGTGCGCACGGCCTCGACGTCGTCGACTCGATCCGCGCACTTCGTGATGGCGAGGCATCGGTGTTCGTCGGCATGGGCGGCAACTTCATCCATGCGTCGCCCGACACCGACGTGACGATCGACGCCATGCGCAACGCGGCGCTCACGGTCCAGGTGTCGACCAAGCTCAACCGCTCACACCTGGTGTGCGGCGAGACGGCGCTGATCCTGCCGACCAAGGGCCGAACCGAGAAGGACGTCTCAAGCAAGGGTGAGCAGTACGTCAGCGTCGAGGACTCGATGTCGTCGGTGCACGCCTCCCGCGGACCGCTGGAGCCGGCGAGCCCGATGTTGCGCTCAGAGGTGGCGATCATCGCCGGCATCGCGCAGGCGACGCTGCCCGACAGCCCGATCGACTGGTCGGGCATGGGCGATGACTACGGGCTCATCCGCGAGCACATCTCACGCGTCGTCCCGGGCTTCGAGGACTACTCCGCAAAGGTCGACCGACCCGGCGGCTTCGTGCTCCCTCATCCCCCGCGCGACTCGCGGGAGTTCCACACGAGGTCCGGGCTCGCCGAGTTCGCGGTGTCCCCCCTCGAGGTCCTGCAGGTCCCCGACGGCCACCTCCTGCTGCAGACCCTGCGCAGCCACGACCAGTTCAACACCACGATCTACGGTCTCAGCGACCGCTATCGCGGTATCGAGGACGGGCGCCGGGTGGTCTTCGTGCACCCCGACGACATCACCACGCTGGGCTTCCAGGACGCCGATGTCGTCGACCTGGTCGCACGCTGGGACGGCGACGACATCGAACGCGTCGCCGAGTCGTTCCGCATCGTCGCCTACGACACCCCGCGCGGCTCGGCTGCCGCCTACTACCCCGAGACCAACCCGCTGGTGCCCCTCGACTCGACCGCGACCGGGAGCAACACCCCGACGTCGAAGTCGGTCGTCATCAGACTGGCTCCGCACGGTCAGGGACGACGCACGGCCCCGTTGCAGGCCTAACAGGACGATGTCGGCGCCCGACGACCACCACAAGTCACGCCCCGAGCCGACGCACCTTTCCTAGTCGTCGAGCACGAGGGCTCGGGCTGCGCCGACGATGTCGTTCTCCGACAACAGCACGTGGTCGGCGGCCGGTCCGAGCGGGATGAAGCTGTCGACACTGGTGACGCGACGGACGACCCCGGCGTAGCCGCCATCGATCAGCGCCGTGACCACTGACTCCGACACGCCGCCGCTCTCCCGGGTCTCATCGACCACCAGCACCCGGTCGAACAGCATCGCGATGCGTACGAGCTCTTCGCGTGGCAGCGGCGACAGCCATTGGAGGTCGAGGACCGTCGTGAGGATCCCGTCCTCGGCGAGGACCGGCGTGGCTCGCAGGCTCATCGGCACACCGTTGCCGAACGTCACGATGAGGACGTCTGGTCCATCGCCGATCGTGAGCACCTGCCCCAGCTCCGAGCCGTGCTCATCGCCCCATTCGCCGGGCGGTGCATACGGCGCGAGCCAGGCGCCGTCGCCCTGGTGCAGATCGCGGCGGTGATAGAGCGCGATCGGCTCGAGGTAGACGCAGACGCGCCCCTCGGCGGCGAGCTGGAGGCACTCGCGGAACAGCCCGGCGGCACTGCCTGGATGGCTGGGCACGGCGAGCACGACGCCCGGGATGTCACGCAGCACCGCGACCGAGTTGTCGTTGTGGAAATGGCCGCCGAACCCCTTCTGGTAGGCGAGCCCGGCGACGCGCACGACCATCCCGTTGGCGTACTGGCCGTTGGAGAAGAACCTCAGCGTCGCGGCCTCACCGCGGAGCTGGTCCTCCGCGTTGTGGAGGTAGGCGAGGTACTGGATCTCGGGAATCGGCAGGAACCCTGCCAGCGCCGACCCGAGCGCGGTGCCGAGGATCGTCTGCTCATCGAGCAGCGTGTCGAAGACCTGCTTCGCGCCGAAGGACTTGCGCAGCCCGCGGGTGACGCCGTAGACGCCACCCTTCTTGGCGACGTCCTCGCCGAACACGAGTGCCTCGGGCCGAGCTGCGAGGGTGTCCTTGAGCGTGGCGTTGATCGTCTGCGCCAGCGTGAGCTCACCCTCCGACTCCGGCCAACGTGTGCCGAAGGCCAGTGCACGTCGCTCCGCCGTCGCGGTCGGCGTCGCGACCTCCGCCCGGGACGTGATGGGTGACGTGATCGCCCGGGACGAGGAGAGCCGACGCACCTTCGAGATGCTCTTGGCGGACTCCATGACCCGCTCGCGGGCGTCCTCGTAGCGACCCACCGCATCCTCGACCGTGATCACCCCGGCGTCGATGAGCTCCTCGGCGGTCGCGACGAGCGGGTCGAGGGCGTACTCGTCCTCGATCTCGCGAGCCGTCCGGTAGGCGATCTCGGCGTCCGAGCCGGCGTGACCCATGAAACGCACCGTCTTGAGGTGGAGGATCGCAGGCCGACGTTCGGCTCGTACGCGATCGGCGAGGTGTTGGGCGGTGGCCAGCAGCTCGGCCGGCCTGGTGCCGTCGGCGGCGACGTACTCGATGGCAGGCAGTGACTGCAGCGACCGCTCGACCCATCCGGCGGGCGACTTGGTGCTGATGCCGATGCCGTTGTCCTCGCACACGTAGAGGATCGGCAGGGGTACGCCCTGGTGCGCGCAGTAGGCCGAGGCGTTGAGCGCACCGACGGCGGTGGAGTGGTTGGCCGAGGCGTCGCCGAAGCTGCACACGACGACCGAGTCGAACGCCCACCGCGGTGTCATCGCCGCATCGCGGGAACGCCCGAGCGCGAAGGCCAGGCCGAACGCCCGCGGCAGGTGCGAGCCGATCGTGGAGGTCTGCGGAATGATGTTGAGGTCGACGCTGCCGAACACCTTGTGCCGGCCACCCGATATCGGGTCGAGCATGGATGCCGTGGCGCTGTTGAGCACGTCCTCGACCGGCGTCGAGCCCTCGACCTGTCGCGCCCGGGCGGCGTAGAAACCACCGGACCGGTAGTGCAGCAGCGCCGGATCAGTTGGTCGCAGCGCCATCGCGACGGCGGCATTGCTCTCGTGGCCCGCCGAGCCGATGGTGTAGTAGGCGTGGCCCTGCGTCTGCAGCCAACGGATGGCGAAGTCGAGGTGCCGGCTCTCGAGCTGGGCGTCGAAGTACGTCAGGAGCCGCTCCGGATCGGCGATCCCGCCGCCGTCATGCTGTGTCGCGGGGCGCTCACGCGGCGTCCTCGTACGGAGCTTTCTCGAGAAGTGGTCGTCGACTGACTCCAACACCATCGGACCAGTCTGGCACGGCGGCCGAGTGCCCGACAGGGACGTGCTCAGCCCTTGGCGACCAGCGCCGTGAGCTCCTGGGGCTTCATGCGTACGGCGTTCTTGTCGATGCTGGTGGCAACACACGCCGCGACCGGGCTTGCCAGCTCGTGGCGCAGCATTCCAAGGAATCTCGGGTCTGCCACGAGCACCAGCCGGCGGAACCGGTTCTGCGAATGAGCCTTCGCCAGGTACGTGCTGAGCTGCTTCGCGAACTTCTTGGACTCGTCGTCGCGGAGGTTCTGGTGCTCCTCGCCCTTGCGGGTCTTTTCCATGTTGTGCTGGTTCTGGTTGGGCCTGTTGCCGATGAGGTCGCGGCCGCGCTCACGACTCGCCGGGTGGTCGAACTCCTCGACGGGTTCGAGCTTCTCCTTGTCGTACTCCAGGATCCGTGCCTGTGCCGAATCGGCGACCACTACCCAACCAGTGCTCATCGCGCCTCCTGAGTCTGTGTTCCTTCGACGGTAGGCGGGCCCATCGATGCGGACAAGCGCAACGCGGCCGACGTACCCCACGGCGGTAAGGTCTCAGGCGTGAGTGCAACGCCCGGTCGCGTCTTCCTGTCCCGCATCGTGGGGCAGGCTGTCTTTGACCCCTCGGGAGACCAGGTCGGCAAGCTCCGCGACGTGGTGGTCGCCGTACGCTCGGCCACGCAGCGACCCCGTGTCCTCGGCATCGTCGTGGAGGTGCTCGGCCGTCGCCGGGTGTTCCTGCCGATCACGCGTGTCACGTCGGTCAACTCCGGCCAGATCATCACGACCGGCGTGCTGAACGTTCGTCGCTTCGAGCAGCGCCGCACCGAGACCCTCGCGATCCACGAGCTGTTCGACCGTACGGTGACGCTTCCGGACGGCAGCTCCGCCACGGTCTACGACCTTGCCATGGAACAGGACTCGCGCCGCGACTGGCACATCAGCGACATCGCGGTCCAAGCCGGCGGCAAGCGGTTCGGCCGTCGCGGGGCCCAGCAGGTGCTGGAGTGGGACCAGGTCAAGGGTCTGGGCGGCGAGGAAGCCGGCCAGGGCGCGACCCACCTGCTCGCCACGATGGACGAGATGCGGCCCGCAGACCTCGCCAACGCGCTGCGCGACCTCAACCCCAAGCGCCGCATGGAGGTCGTCGCCGAGCTCGACGACGAACGCCTCGCCGACGTCCTCGAGGAGCTGCCCGAGAAGGACCAGGTCGAGATCCTCGGTGTCCTCGATCCCGATCGGGCGGCCGACGTGCTCGAGGAGATGAACCCCGACGACGCGGCGGACCTTCTCGGCGAGCTGTCCCCGCAGGGCGCAGAGCACCTCCTCGGCCTGATGCAGCCGGAGGACGCCGAGGACGTACGCCGCCTGCTCACGTACGAGGAGCGCACCGCCGGCGGCATGATGACGACCGAGCCGGTCGTGCTGCCGCCCGATGCCACCCTCGCCGAAGCGCTCGCCCGGCTCCGCGAGCCCGAGATCATCCCGGCGTTGGCCGCCATGATCTATGTCTGCCGTCCTCCGCTGGAGACGCCGACCGGACGATTCCTGGGCGTCGTACACTTCCAGGCCCTGCTGCGCGAGCCGCCGTCGACCTTGGTCGGCTCGATCGTCGACAACGACATCGACTGGCCGCGTCCTGACGCGTCCCTCGAGCACGTGGCCAACCTGCTGGCCGCCTACAACCTCGTCGCGCTTCCCGTCGTTGACGAGAACGCACACCTGCTCGGGGCGGTGACCATCGACGACGTGCTCGACCACTTGCTGCCCGAAGGCTGGCGCGAGCAGGACGACGCCGCACAGAACGGCACGGAGGTGGTCACGCATGGCTGAGCGCAGCCCCCGTCTCGACCAGCCTCGCGAGGTGCGGCGGTCTCTCCGTCGTCGCCGCGACTCCGACCCGGAACGCTTCGGCCGGTTCGCCGAGACGTTCGCCCGCTTCATGGGCACGGCCCGCTTCCTGACCTTCATGACGATCTTCATCGTCATCTGGCTGGCCTGGAACTCCCCGTACGGTCCCGACCGCTGGCGCTGGGACGACTACCCGTTCATCTTCCTGACGCTGATCCTGTCGCTGCAGGCCTCGTACGCCGCGCCGTTGATCCTGTTGGCCCAGAACCGCCAGGAGGCCCGCGACCGGGTCACGCAGGAGCAGGAGCGCGAGTCCAACGCCCAGTCGCACGCCGACATGGAGTTCCTCGCCCGCGAGGTGGCCAGCCTCCGCATGGGCCTCGGCGAGGTGGCCACCCGCGACTTCTTGCGCGGTGAGCTCCGCGGGCTGCTCGCAGACCTCGGCAAGTCCGACGATGAACCCGACCCGGAGCCAGAGCCGGTCAAGCCCAAGAAGCCAGCACCCAAGAGCTGACACGCGCTCTCGACAACCGCCTGAGCTGGGTGCTGGAGGGCAATAGGCCCGCAGTCCGCGAGCAGCCCACTAGCGCTTGTCAGTCATCAGAGAGACCTTCGACGGGATGACAAATACGTGGCCACCCTGTGGCGGTGACTGCCAAGCCCGCAAACTCCCAATACACCTAGTCAACCTGAGGGGCCCCGGTAGAGGCTCGCTAAACAGTTGGTGAGGAAGGAGCCACGCTCCGCAGTTGCGACCGGGGGACAGCAATGTAGAGGATCGTGCCGATGACGCCGAGAACCACCATGAGAATCACGTACACAACCTGACTCTGGCCCGCAGCCTTCCACTGCGCCGCCGGAGTCTTGAGCGCCTCAATCAGCATCAAGAGCCACCAGGCAAACAGTGCAACTGCAATGGCTACCAGGACGAGTACAAGCAATGAACTACTCATCCGAGCACTCTAGGGCGAATATCTCTCGCCGTCAGCCATTGGGATATTTGCGCCAAGCCCGCTTGTGTTCACCTGCCCTGCTGTCTGTCAGGCGGCGCGGGGTTGTTGTTTGGTGAATCTGGCGTGTCTACGTGGGACCTGATCTGGGTCGATGCGCCTTGGTGGGATGACTTCGACGACGCCGTCGTCGGCCATCAGGGCGAGCCATTCGCCTTCGTGGAGTTTGAAGTGGTGGAAGTGGCAGAACAAGGCACCTTGGTGGAGGTCGGTGGGTCCACCTTCGGACCAGGCGTTGAGGTGGTGTGCTTCGCACCAGGCTGGTGGTCGGTCGCAGCCGGGCCAGACGCAGCCTTGGTCGCGGACGGCGAGGGCCAACCGTTGGTGGCGGTCGAAGAGTCGTTTGGTCATGCCGTGATCCAACACTCGCGATTCTGAATCCAAGTAGAGGGCGACGAGGTGGGCGTTGCACGCCAGTCGCTGGGCTTTGGTTGCGGAGATGGTGGTGTTGGAGGTGTTGGTCGCAACACCTTGGCCGGTGCGGAGGTCGTCGATGTCGATCGTGACCGCGACGGTGGCGGCGAGACCACCAGCTTTGGGCAGGGACTCGGTGGGCAGGTGGTTGAGCAGCTCGGTGAACGCCAAACCCATCCGCTGGGCACGGGGCAGGGTGTTGAAGTCGTCGACACCGTGGCGGGTCTCGTTGATGCTGGACCGTCTGGGGGCGATGATCCCTTCGACCGCAGCCTGCAGGACGTCGGCGTCGGCGTCGGGGAGCTTGAATCTGCCGTCGGTGGTGCCGTCACCACAACGACGCATCGTCAGCCGGGTGGCGTCCCACGCGCGGGCTTCTTCGGCCTGGAGCTTCTTGCCCAGGACCTCGTCAGCACCGTCGGGGTCGATGACCTCCATGACGTGGTTGGCGAGCCGCTTCAAGTCGTCAAGGTTGTGGTCGCTGGCCAGCTCAATCAGGTGTTGTTCGGCGTCGGCGCGTTCTTCGTCACCGACCCACTCAGGAAGCGCGTGGATGGCTTTCATGATCACACCCGCCTGCTCCGTGGTGACGTCACCGCGCATCCACGCAGCACCGGTGAACTCGGTGGTGACACGCGCCAGGCCGACCAGCTTGGCTGCTTCGCCTTTGTGGATGCCGGTGAGGTTGGCCAACCACGCGGTGGTCGAGGTCGCCCCATCATCGGTGGCGAGACCCATGTCATCTGCTGCGCCCGCAACACGCGTCAACGCGGCGTCCATGGTGGTGCGGGCTTTCTGCAGAGCGATCGCAACCTCACGAACCTCAGAACCGGTGAGCGTCCATGCTTCGAGCGCGGCGAGGTCGTCGGTCAACGACTCAAGCTGCTCGATCAGCATCTGGACCCCCCGGTCGATGTATGGGAACGTTTGTTCGATTCTACCCGGAACTGACCGCTGCAGGCAAGAGGACAACCCAACTATTTCACTGAAATCACAGTGAAAACCTGTGGACAACTCGCCGGACGACACAAGGGTGTGGAACTACGTAACGGAGGCCGCAGCGTGTCACCAACCACCCCCAAATCCCGCGGCCCTTCATTGCCAAAACAACGCCACCACACACGAACGCGAGCCGGACGACGTAGGTCACGCCGACCCGCACCCGCCTGCACGGCGATGTGCTTGCACGAGTGACGAGACCGTCAGCGGACGAACACATCCGGAACGGGGAGCACGCGCTGGATGCGCATCGCGATTCGCTCGACGTCGCGACGTCGAGCGCGCCCGACCATCCGGAGTCGGCACCCGGACGAGTGCGCAGAAAGACTGACCTGCACCCGGTCCTCGTGGCTGATCAGCAGAAAGATGAGTCCGAACGGGAACAGCACCACGGCAGCCGCATATGCCCATGCGGGTCGGTACTTCTGCGCAAGCGTGTAGCTCCCGGCGTGGGCCTCCACGAGTGGAAGGCCACGAACCCCGGCCAGCTCGCGGAACAGCACCTGGTCGGCGGCCTCCCACGAGATCCCTTGCACGATCGTCTCGTCGGCGACGTCGTAGGTGCGGCCGCCAAACAGCACCAACACGACCAACAACGCGACAGCAACGAGGATCCACACCTCAAACGCGCCCATGCCCATCATGTTCTCGCCCCTCGTTCGCCGGTGAGGACATCATGCCCGACCCCGGGTCCCTCGCGACGGCGTTCAGCGCTTTCGTACGACCCTCGACTCGTCCCACACCGGCTCGTCCGACTCGTAGACCCGGCCATCCGCGCCGAACACCAGGAATCGGTCGAAGCCGCGTGTGAACCACCGATCGTGGGTCACGGCCACGACGGTCCCTTCGAATGTCGCCAGCGCATCCTCCAGCGCCTCGGCCGACTCGAGGTCGAGGTTGTCGGTCGGTTCGTCGAGCAGCAGCAGCGTCGCGTTCGACAGCTCGAGCAGCAGGATCTGGAGCCGCGCCTGCTGGCCGCCCGAGAGCTGCTCGAAGACCTGGTCGCCGGCGCGAGCCAAGCCGTACCGGTCGAGCGCCCTGGCCGACCCCTCGTGGCCCATGCCCTTACGGTGCCCGTCACCGTGATGCAGGATCTCGAGCAGCGTGCGACCCATCAGGGACGGGTGCTCGTGCGTCTGCGCAAACCACCCCGGCCGTACGCGCGACCCCAGCCGAACCATTCCCGTGTGGGCGACCGGCGGCGGCACGACGTCACCGACCGGCTCGTGCTCAAGATCAGGACGCGACCCTCCGGCAGCCAGAAGACGCAGGAAGTGCGACTTGCCCGAACCGTTCGAGCCCAGGACCGCGACCCGCTCGCCGAACCAGATCTCCAGGTCGAACGGCTGCATCAGTCCCGTCAGCTCGACCTGCTCGGCGATGATCGCGCGCTTGGCCGTACGTCCGCCGTCGAGCCGCATGCGCAGGTTCTGGGCCAGCGGGACAGCCTCCGGCGGTCCGTCACGCTCGAACCGGGCGAGGCGTGTCTCGGCCGCCTGCAGCCGTGAGGCCATGCTGTCGTTGAACGTCGCCTTCTGGCGATACATCAGCACCAGCGCCTTGAGCTTGGCCCGCTCCTCGTCCCAGCGGAGCCGCAGCTCCTCCAGCCGGGCATTGCGGTCGAGGCGAGCCTGATGGTAGGTCGAGAAGCGACCGGGATGCACCCACAGCGTGCTGCCGGCGGCGCCGGGCTCCAGCGTGGCGATACGACTCGCCACCCGCTCGATCAGCTCGCGGTCGTGGCTGACGAACAGCACGGTCTTGGGCGTCTCGATCAGCTGGTCCTCGAGCCATCGCTTCGCCGGCACGTCGAGGTAGTTGTCGGGCTCGTCGAGCAGCAGCACCTGCTCGGGGCCGCGCAGCAACGCCTCCAGCACGAGGCGCTTCTGCTCACCGCCCGACAGCGTCGTCACCTGTCGGTGCTGCGCGTTCTGGAACGGCACGCCCAGCGCCGACATCGTGCACATGTCCCACGTCGCCTCGTGGTCGTAGCCGCCGGCGTCGCCCCAGTCGACGAGAGCCTGCGCGTACGCCAGCTGGTCGGCCTCGTCGTCGCGCTCCATCATCAACAGCTCCGTGCGATCCACCTCGACCGCCGCATCGCGTATCGGCTTCGGCGCCACGGAGATGAGCAGATCTCGTACGGTCGACTCATCACGCAATGAACCAACAAACTGACGCATCACGCCGAGCCCGCCGGTGATCGTGACAGCACCCTCGTGCGGATCCAGGTCGCCGGTGGCGATGCGTGTGAGCGTGGTCTTGCCGCTGCCGTTCGGACCGATCAGCGCGACCTTGGCGCCCTCGCCGACCCGCAGGCTGACGTCCCGGAGCAGGGGTCGGCCGTCGGCGAGGGTGTAGCCGATGGTGTTCAGGTCGAGGTGTCCCATCGCCGCAGTCTCTCAGGATCGGGGGTTAGGCCATACTCAGCGTCCTTCCCGGGGTCCCCCACGTACGATGGGGACATGGCAGCCGTCACCGAAGAACAGGTCCGCGAGGCCCTGAGCACCGTCAACGACCCCGAGATCAAGCGTCCGATCACCGACCTCGGGATGGTCGACGGTGTCACGATCACCGACGCCGAGATCACGGTCAAGCTGCTGCTCACGGTCTCCGGCTGCCCGTTGAAGGACACCCTCAACCGCGACATCACCGCAGCGGTCGCAACCGTCGCGCCCGATGTCACGGTCGTCGTCGACATGGGTGTCATGAACGACGAACAGCGCAAGAGCATGCAGCAGATGCTGCGCGGCGGCCACACCGAGCGCGAGGTCCCCTTCGCCCAGGCCGGCTCGCTGACCAAGGTGTTCGCCATCGCGTCCGGCAAGGGCGGTGTCGGCAAGTCGACCGTCACGGTCAACCTCGGGCTCGCCATGGCCAACCGCGGTCTCAAGGTCGGCATCATCGACGCCGACATCTACGGCCACTCGATCCCCGACATGCTCGGTGTCGGCGACCTCCGACCGACCCAGGTCGAGGACATGATCATGCCGGTGCCCGTCAAGGGCATGAAGGTCATCAGCATCGGCATGCTCAAGCCCGACAAGAAGCAGGTCGTCGCCTGGCGCGGGCCGATGCTCGACCGGGCGCTGCTGCAGATGCTGAGCGACGTCTACTGGGGCGACCTCGACGTGCTGCTGCTCGATCTTCCGCCCGGTACGGGTGACGTGGCGATCAGCCTGGGCCAGCACCTGCCCAACGCCGAGGTGCTCGTCGTGACGACTCCCCAGCCCGCTGCCGCATCGGTCGCCGAGCGCGCCGGGACCATGGCGTCGATGATGCACCAGCGCGTCGTCGGCATCATCGAGAACATGTCCTACCTCCAGCTCCCCAGCGGCGAACGCATGGAGATCTTCGGCTCGGGCGGAGCGGCCACGGTCGCCGAGACCCTCACGGCCCGCTTCGGCTACGAGGTCGGCGTGCTCGGCCAGGTCCCGCTCGAGGAGAAGCTCCGCGAGGGCGGCGACAGCGGCCAGCCGATCGTGGAGTCCGATCCCGATTCGGAGTCCGCCAAGATCCTGCAGTCGATCGCCGACCAGCTCAGTGGCCGCTCGCGCGGTCTGGCCGGCATGCAGCTCGGCCTGGCACCGGCCGGCCGGCTCTAGGCCTGACCCATGTTCGGCATCGGCGTACCGGAGATGCTGGTCATCGCCATGGTGGCGATGCTGGTGTTCGGCCCCGACAAGCTGCCTGACCTCGCACGCCAGTTCGGCGGATTCGTACGCACGGTGCGCCAGATGGCCGAGAACGCCAAGAACGACCTCGGCAGGGAGCTCGGCGAGGACTTCTCGCAGATGAGCCTCAAGGACCTCGACCCGCGCGAGGTCGTGCGCAAGAACTTCCTCGAGGACGGTGGGCTCGGTGACACCACGCCCGCACCGGTCAGGGAGACACGCATCCTGCGGCCCGGTGAGGCGCCGCCCTACGACCCCGAGTCGACCTGACTCAAGCGGCCGACAACCAGGCGGTCATCCTGGCGAGTCCGTCGCCGACGCGGTCGACGGGGCCCTCGTCACCGCTTCCCCACGGAAGCTCCGCCACTGCCTGCGCGACCCGGCCCTGGTCGGCGTCGGTGACGATCGTGTAGACCACCCCGCCTGCGTCCCACGTCACCAGCCTGGGTGAACCCTCGCGGACCCATACGTCGGAGCGCCCGATGCGTGACGGCTCGAACCCGCGCAGGCTCGCCTGGTCGAGCACACCGGTCTGCTCGAACAGGTTGAGCTTGGCGGTGCCGTTGGAGTAGCTCAGCGCCACGGCGTCCTCGGCCCAGGCGCCGGACGTACGGTCGAGATCACCCGCCAGCCGTGCCTTGCACGGCCACCCGCCGCGGTCGAGGTCGTCAAGCTTGGTGTCGCTGATCGTGGCGCCGGCCTGCGTTGCCGTGGCGCCGAAGAAGTCAGCGGCGTAGCGGTCGAACGGCGGCGAGATCTTGTCGCCGTTGGTGTTGTCGTCGGCGCCACCCACGGCGTAGGCGGCGACCATCACGGCGATCGAGGCTCCGGCGACGACGATCCCGGCACGGAACGGGACCGAGCGGCGTATGCGCTCCCACAGCGACGGGTGAGTCGGGGGCTGGGCGGCGAGGCCCGCCAGCGAGGCCAGCAGCTCGGCAGGAGGTTCGGGGGTCGTGACGGTGCTCATGCGCGACTTCAGCAACCGCTGCTGGCGGACGGCCTTGGAGCAGGTGTCACACGTCTCGAGGTGCTGATAGGCAGCGCGCATCGCCGACGACGACAGCTGTCCGTCCACGTACGCTGCCACGTCGGCTCCGAGGTGCGCCGCCATCAGACGCCGAGGGGTCCCACGAAACGGGTGCGACCCTTGCGGGGCGCACGGTGGGCAAGGGCGGCACGCAGCTGCGTACGGCCGCGGTGGATGCGGGAGCGGACGGTGCCGAGCTTGATGCCGAGCACGCCGGCGATCTCCTCGTACGACAACCCTTCGACGTCGCACAGCACGACCGCGACACGGAACTCGTCGGACAGCGAGGCCAGAGCGGCCTCGATGTCAGGGTCGAAGTTGGCGTCGTGCACGGCGGACTCGGGCAGCACCTCGGCGCTGAGCAACCGGTCCTCGGCACCCTCGCCGAAGTTGTCCATCCGCAGACGCGACTTGCGGCGTACGCGGTCGAGGAACAGGTTGGTCGTGATGCGGTGCAACCAGCCCGGGAAGTTGCCCGGCTCATACGTGTCGAGCGAGCGGAAGACCCGGATGAACACGTCCTGCGTGAGGTCCTCGGCGTCCTGGCGGTTGCCGGTGAGACGGTAGGCCAGCCGGTAGACGCGCGCAGAATGCTCCGCGACGATGCTCGCCCAGTCGGACGAGGTCCACTCGAGGGTTGCGGTGCTCACGTCATCTTCTTCCGTGTGAAGCGGAGTCATGCCTAGATCGTTGACCCTTCACCTGAGAGAACGCACAGAACAGCCTGACTGTTCCCTCCAAAGTGACGGCGCAAGTCGAGGGTGCAGCCTCCCCGACCCGGGCGCCCCGCACGACTACGCTGGGTGCACGACATCCAGCCGCGAGGAGCCGATCATCACCACCGCAGCCAGCCTGGCGTACGCCGAGCACTACCGGCCCGAGGACGATCACCTCGCGACGGCACGACAGCGTGCCGTCGACGTGGGTGTCGTGCCGATCGGTTCGGGTGGCGGCGCGATGCTGACCTTCCTCGCCTCGACGATCGGCGCCAAGGCGATCGTCGAGATCGGCAGCGGCACCGGAGTCTCCGGGCTCTGCCTGCTCCGGGGCATGCAGGCCGACGGCGTGCTGACCTCGGTCGACCTCGAGGCGGAGCACCAGCGGATCGCCCGCGAGGTGTTCACCGAGGCGGGCTTCGCACCCCAGCGGTTCCGGCTCATCGCCGGCGCCGGGCTCGAGGTCATGCCGCGGCTCACCGATGCTGCCTACGACCTGGTCTTCCTCGACGGTGACAAGGTCGAGTACGGCGAATACCTCGACCAGGCCCTGCGCCTCGTCCGCCCCGGCGGTGTGATCGTGTTCGACAACGCCCTCTGGCACGACCGGGTCGCCGACCCGTCACAGCGTGACCCGGAGACCGCCGCGATCCGTGAGCTGCTCCAACACGTCGCCAACGACGAGCGACTCCGCAGCATCCTGCTGCCCGTGGGCGACGGACTGCTGGCCGCTCAGCTCGTCTGATCCGGTGGCCGCCGGCCGATTCGCCCCGTCACCGTCGGGCGACCTGCACATCGGCAACCTGCGTACCGCCGTGCTCGCCTGGCTCCACGCTCGCCGCACCGGACGCGAGTTCCTGATCCGGGTCGAGGACCTCGATCGCGTACGACCGGGTGCCGAGGAGCGGCAGCTCGCCGACCTCACCGCGATCGGGATCGACTGGGACGGTCCCGTCGTCCGGCAGTCGGAGCGATCGCGGCTGTACGACGCCGTGCTCGCGTCGCTGGGCGGTCGCGGGCTGGTCTACGAGTGCTTCTGCACCCGGCGCGAGATCCTCGAGGCCCCGTCGGCGCCGCACGAGCCGCCAGGCGTCTATCGCGGAACCTGCCGCAACCTGTCCGAGCTCGAACGGGCCGAACGAGCCGCAGTACGGCCTCCGGCAGTCCGGCTCCGCAGCGACGTGTCGACGTTCGTCGTCGAGGACGAGCTGCACGGGACCTACGAGGGTGTCGTCGACGACTTCGTGCTGCGGCGCGGCGACGGCGTGGTCGCCTACAACCTCGCGGCCGTGGTCGACGACATCCACCAGGGGGTCGACCAGGTCGTGCGTGGCGACGACCTGCTCGCGTCGGCACCACGTCAGGCCTACCTGGCGACGCTGCTGGGTGCGCGACCTCCGACGTACGTCCACGTGCCGCTGGCGCTCAACGCCGACGGCAGGCGGCTTGCCAAGCGGGACGGCGCGGTGACCCGCGAACAGCTGAGCGCACTCGGCGTCGACGTGCTCGCGCTGATCGCCCAGTCGCTCGGCCTCAGCGCGTCCACTCCGGGCGACCTGCTGGCGACGTACGATCCCGCGTCGATGCCACACCAACCGTGGGTGTTCGTACCGCCGACGTGACTCGGGGCCGATCGTGGGAGAAATCCTGAGAGAACAAGAAATTTCACGAACGCGCCCCTTCCCCCAGCCAAATACCCGGGCATACGTTGACGGATGGATCTGAAGATCCGGATCCATCCCGTAGCCCCGCACCCGGGGCACTTTGCAAGGGGGAACATCGCTATGCGTGTATTCAAGCTGGCGGCTGCCGTGGGAACCACGGCCATGCTCGCCACGTTCACAGCAGGTGCGGCACCGGCGACCACACTGGGCGCCGTGCTGCCTCTCGCCGCCCAGGCGCCCGAGTCGGCATTCACCGACGCAGCCTCGGCGGCCGACCCAGTCGCCTGTCAGCGCCCCGCGCCCGACAATCGCGTGTCGACGACGATCCACTGCTACACCCCGAACGACATCAGGGCGTTCTATGGTCTCGACCCGCTGACGCCGGACACCACCGATGGCGAGGGCCAGACGATCGTGCTGGTCGACTCGTACGGAAGTCCGACAGCCGCCGAGGACGTCAACTTCTTCGCGCAGACCTTCAACGGACCGACACCCGACTTCGAAGCGGTCTTCCCCCTCGGCAAGCCGGGCTACAAGGACCCGCCGGGCAACGGTTCAGGCACCTCGGGTCCGGCAGCTGCCGCAGGCTGGGCGGGTGAGGCCAACCTCGACGTGCAGTGGGCGTACGCCATCGCCCCCAAGGCGCACATCGTGCTGCTGGCCACGCCGCCGGCCGAGACCCAGGGTGTGCAGGGACTGCCCAACCTGATGAACGCGATCGACTACGCCATCACGAAGTACCCCGCAGGCACGGTGTTCTCGATGTCGTTCGGCACGAGCGAAGAGGCGTTCGCCTCGCCCGCAGCCGCCAAGAAGGCCTTCGACCGCTTCGACCAGACGTTCAAGCGCGGCCAGGCCAAGCACGACACGTTCTTCGCCTCGTCAGGCGACGACGGATCGCTGGGAGTCGGACGGGCGCACCACCAGACCGACCCGCTCGACCATCCCTCGACGAGCTACCCGAACGTCTCGCCCTACGTCACGTCGGTCGGCGGCACGCAGGTGCAGTCCGGATGGACCTGGAACCCGACCTCGGACGTCCCGTTCAACCCGGACGGCTCCCGCAACCCGGCCTACTGGTCCTGGACGCCGGGTGGCAGCTCCGAGGCGGTCTGGAACGAGACCTGGAGCCCGATCGGCACCGGCGGCGGGACGTCCAGCATCTACGCGCGGCCGGCCTACCAGGATGGCGTCGCCAGTGTGGTCGGCACCCACCGCGGTGTCCCCGACCTCGCCTGGAACGCGGCAGTGAACGGCGGTGTGCTGGTCTTCCACTCCTACTTCCCGAAGGCTGCCGGACCGGCCGCCTGGGGAGTCTTCGGTGGCACGTCGTCCTCCTCACCGCAGGTCGCAGCGCTGACGGCGATCGCCAACGGTGCCCGGGCAGCCGAGGGCAAGGCCGGGATCGGTGACCTCAACTCGGTCATCTACTCCGGCAGCTTCGACCGTACAGCGGGCTTCTCCGACATCGTGGCGCACACGTACGGCACGGCGGCGAGCGGCGTACTGGACGACAACCAGATGTGGGAGTTCGCGGCCGACGGCAGCGTGCACCCGGGTGCCGTACCAGGGTTCCCCACCACGACCGGCTACGACCTCACCACCGGTTGGGGCTCACCCAAGGCAGCTGGCTACATCGCGCAGCTCGCTGCCCAGTAGCTCACGGCATGGACGACCGGTGGTGGTTGGCAGCGACCACCACCGGTTCTCCGCTCGCAATGAGGCCAAGGTGCCGACCTGGGTGCTCACCTCACCGGGCTTCGCACGCTGGCGGCTTCGCCGCGGCACGCTCACGGTCGCTTCGCTCCCTGGCCTGCCGAGGACGTGATCCGCGGGGCGGGTCAGTCCTCAGTCATCCTCGCGGCCGTGCTCGAAGTGCGACGACGAGCGGAAGCCCGCCGGTCCGCGTACGACCGCGACGATCTCGCACGCCTCGATCGAGATCGGGGCAGACCCAACGATCTTGGATCCGGGTGAGTCGGCGGCGCGCTTCTCGAAGTCCTCCTGGAACTTCGCGCGTGCCTCGTCGGAGACGAACACGTAGGAACCCTCGAACCATTCACCCTTGCGGGCACGCCACGTCTTGACCCGCAGGCCATCGAGACCGGCGAACTTGGCGTAGGACTCGTCCTCGACGTAGGAGCGAAGCGCCTTGAGCGTGCCCTTGGGGGCGTCCTGCAATGACCAGCGAACGGTCAGCCCGAACATCAGACAGCTTTGAGTGCGTCGCCGAGGGTCGCGGCCTCTTCGTTGTTGAGCTCGACGACGAGGCGACCGCCGCCTTCAAGTGGAACGCGCATCACGATGCAGCGTCCCTCCTTGGTGACCTCCATCGGGCCGTCTCCGGTCCGTGGCTTCATGGCGGCCATCAGTTCCCCTCTCGTCGCGATGCGTCCGGCTGATCCTGCTGGACGCGTGCCTCCTATTATCGCCTATGCCGCGAACACCTTCGACCGCAGTCCCACAGGAGAGCCCCATGAGTGACCTGAACACCGCCCCGGTGACGTACGAGGTGGCCGACGGCGTCGCCACCGTGACGCTAGCCCGACCCGATGGGATGAACAGCCTGACGCTGGCGACCAAGGTCGCGCTGCGGGACGCCCTGCACCGGGCGGCGGCCGACAGCGAGGTGCGCTGCGTCGTGCTGACCGGCACGGGTCGCGCGTTCTGCGTGGGTCAGGACCTCAAGGAGCATGTCGCCGGTATGCAGGGTGACGAGTCGTTCAGCACCGGTGACACCGTGGCCGAGCACTACAACCCGATCATCACCGCGATCACGACGATGCCCAAGCCGGTGATCGCCGCCGTCAACGGCATCGCCGCCGGAGCGGGTTCCTCCATCGCGTTCGGAGCGGACTTCCGCATCCTCAAGCGGTCGGCGGGATTCAACACGGCGTTCGCGGCGATTGCCTTCTCCTGCGACACCGGTGCGTCCTGGACGCTCCCCCGGCTGGTCGGCCAGGCGCGGGCCATCGACCTGCTGATGCGCCCGCGCACGATCAGCGCCGACGAGGCCGATGCCCTCGGGCTCGCGACCTCGGTGGTGGACGACGACGACTTCGACGCCGCCGTGGCGGCACTCGCTCGCGAGCTGGCTGACGGGCCGACGCTCGCGTACGCATCGATCAAGCGTGCCGTCGCGTTCTCCGCGACGCACGACCTGCCGTCGTCCCTTGAGCACGAGGGCCAGAAGATGTCGATCACCGGCGCCTCGGCAGATCACGCCGTCGCGGTTGCGGCGTTCCTCGCCAAGGAGAAGCCGGTCTACGCAGGTCGCTAGGCGACTCACAGGAACCTCACAGGCTGTTCACACGTCTCCCACGCCATGTCGGGTGAGACTGGGGTCATGGCCCCCTCCTTGACCCGTGCCGACGGTTCGCCGCTGCGCGTGCTCGTGGTCGACGACGAGGTCAACATCGCCGAGCTGCTCAGCATGGCGCTGCGCTACGAGGGTTGGGACATCGAGACGGCACACAGCGGGCGTACGGCCGTCACGAGCGCCAAGGAGTTCGCCCCCGACGCGATCGTGCTCGACATGATGCTGCCCGACTTCGACGGCATGGAGGTGCTGCGGAAGGTACGCGCGCACTCCCCCGGCGTCCCGGTGCTCTTCCTCACGGCCCGCGATGCCGTCGAGGACCGCGTTGCAGGCCTCACCGCCGGCGGCGACGACTACGTCACCAAGCCGTTCAGCCTCGAGGAGGTCGTCGCCCGGCTCCGCGGACTCATGCGCCGCAGCGGCGCCACCGAGGCACGCCCCGAGGCCGTCATCACGGTCGGCGACCTCCGCCTCGACGAGGAGAGCCGCGACGTCGAACGTGCAGGGCGGCCGATCGAGCTGACCGCGACCGAGTTCGAGCTGCTGCGCTTCCTGATGCGCAACCCGCGCCGCGTGCTGTCGAAGGCGCAGATCCTCGACCGCGTGTGGGACTACGACTTCGGCGGTCAGGCCAATGTCGTCGAGATCTACATCTCCTACCTCCGCAAGAAGGTCGATGCCGGGCACGAGCCGATGATCCACACCAAGCGCGGCGCGGGCTACGTCTTGAAACCGGCGAGCTGAGCCCGGATGTTCCCGACATCGCTCACGAACCGGCTGATCGTCACAGCCGTCGCACTCGTGGCCGTCATCAGCATCCTGATAGCCGCGGTGGCGACCATCGTGATGCGCTCCTACCTCACCAACCAGCTCGACAGCCAGGTACGGGGCGCGCTCAGCCGCGGCGCGATCATCGCCGGCGGCCAGGTGCTCCTGGAGTCCAGGGGTGACCCGGGCAAGGGGCCGACGACGACGCAAGGGCCGCCGCCGGAGGTCCGCGGGACCGGGGCGGGCAGCATCACCGCGATCTTCGAGGGCGGCTCGGGCCAGGGTCAGGTCATCACCTCGTCGAGGAACCTCCAGTTCCTCACAATGAAGCAGCTCGACGCCATCAACGACCTCACGCCCGGCAAGGACCCGATCACGCGGAGCGTGCCGGGCCTCGGGTCCTACCGCGTCGCGGCCCAGAGCACGCCCACCGGACCTGTCGTGGTCCAGGGCATGCCGACCAAGGACGTCGACGGCACGATCAACACGCTGATCTGGTGGGAGGTCTCGCTCGCGTTCCTCGGCATCGCCCTCGCAGCGCTCGCGGGCAGGATCCTGGTCGGCCGCCAGCTGGAGCCGCTCCGCAAGGTCGCCACCACCGCCAACGAGGTGTCGGCGATGCCGCTGTCGACCGGTGCCGTGGGCACGACGGTTCGCGTACCCACCGAGTTGACCAGCGCGACCACCGAGGTCGGGCAGGTCGGTGAGGCGCTCAACAAGCTGCTCGAGCACATGGAGCATGCGCTGGACGCCCGGCACGAGAGCGAGCAGCAGGCTCGTACGTTTCTCGCCGACGCCTCGCACGAGCTCCGCACTCCGCTGTCGACGATCAAGGGATACGCCGAGCTCAGCCGTCGCACAGGACAGTCCGACCCCGCCGAGATCCTCGCCAAGGTCGAGTCGGAGGCCGGCCGTATGTCCACCCTGGTCGAGGACATGCTGCTCCTCGCACGCCTCGACGCCGGCCGCGAGCTCGAGCGCCATGACGTCGACCTGACCCGCCTCGTGGTCGAGGCGGTCGACGACGCGCGGGTGGTCGACCCAGGGCACCAGTGGTCGTTCGACGTGCCCGACGACCCGATCACGGTCAGCGGGGACGAGCAGCGGCTGCACCAGGCTGTGACCAACCTGCTGACCAACGCCAGCCGCCACACCCCGCCCAGGACGGTCGTCACGACGCGCATGCGTACCGAGGGTGACGACGTCGTGATCGAGGTCCACGACAACGGCCCCGGGATACCGGCCGACCAGCTCCCCACACTGTTCGACCGCTTCACCCGCGGCGACTCCTCGAGGACGCGCGCGTCCGGCGGCGCAGGCCTCGGCATGTCCCTCGTCGAGGCGATCATGCACGGCCACGGCGGGACCGCGGGTGTCACCAGCTCACCCGGTGACACGACGTTCACCCTCCGGATGCCGAGATCGGCCTGAACCGGGCGGCGGCGATACGTGGGAATGAGTTGTCTCGCCCCCCGCGATGCAGCAAGATCACAGGGGTGATCCCCCAAGCACGCGCAATCGTGGTGTTGGTTCTGCTGGCATTGGCCACCTTGGGCTTCGGCGGGGCGGCGCAGGCCGATCCCCCCTTGGACGTGAAAGGAGAGATCACCGACAACGCCGGGGTGCTGAGCACCAGCGACAAGGCGAGGGTCGAGAAGGCACTGGACGACTACCAGGAGAAGACCGGCTTCCAGCTGTTCGTCGTCTTCGTCAAGAGCTTCGACGGCAAGAGCGGCGCTGAGTGGTCCGACGAGACGGCAGCCAAGTCCGGGCTGGGAACGACCGAGATCTTGCTCGCTGTGGCGACCGAAGACCGTCGATACGGCACTTCGATCCCACCCGATCACCCGTTGTCTGACAAAGAGTTCAACCGAATCCAGCTTGAGGAGGTCGAACCAAAGCTACGCAAGAGCGACTGGGCCGGCGCCGCGATCGCCGCTGCAGAGGGCTACACCAAGGCTGCCGAGGACTCCGGCCTCCCTTGGGGCGCCATCGTGATCGGCGGTGTCGTCGTCGCCGGCGGCGGCGCCCTCGTCGTACGCCGCATGCGCCGCCGCTATGACGACACCCACGTCGTGCTCGACGAGCACGGCCAGCCCATCGATCCGCTCTCGCAGCTGTCGACCGACGAGCTCAACAAGCAGTCCAGCGCCGCCCTCGTCGCCATCGACGACGCGATCAAGACCTCCGAGCAGGAGCTGGGCTTCGCCGAGGCACAATTCGGCAAGGACGCGACCGCCGAGTTCGCCGAGGTCGTCTCATCCGGCCACGCCACGATCAAGGAGGCATTCGGGCTCCGCCAGAAGCTCGACGACTCCGAGCCCGAGACCGAGCCGCAGAAGCGCCAGATGAACGCCGAGATCATCCGGCTGTGCATGGCCGTCAGTGAGTCGCTCGACGAGCAGGTCGAGAAGTTCGACGAGCTCCGCGACCTCCAGGCCAAGGCGCCGCAGGTGCTCCAGGACATGGAGCAGCGAGCCGGCGAGATCCTGGCGCGCATCCCCGGTGCGCGCGAGACGATCACGCAGCTCGCCACCGCCTACCCCGCGGCGTCACTCGCGTCCGTCCAGGGCAACGCCGACCAGGCAGAGTCGCTGATCGCGGCCGCTCGCGAGCAGGTCGCCAAGGGCCAAGAGTCGCTCAAGACCGACGACCGGGCAACCGCCGTGACGCACGCCCGCGCCGCCGAGGACGCCGTCGGCCAGGCGTCAAAGCTGCTCGATGCCGTCGCCCACGCCGACGCCGACCTCAAGGAGGCGCCGGCCAAGATCGCGGCCCGTCTCTCGTCGCTGCAGCTCGACGTCGACGACGCGGCACGACTCGCCGCCAATGATCCGTCGATCACGCCCGCAGCCCAGGCTGCCGCCGCTGCCATCACGTACGCCCGGCAGGCAGGCAACGACCCCCTGGCCGCCGAGGCGGGCCTCCAGACCGCCGAGGCCACGCTCGACGACCTGCTGGCTCCCGTGCGTGCCGCCGCCGCCGAGGCCGAGAAGGCGCGCGTCGCGTTGTCGGAGTCCCTCGGTCGTGTCACGTCGCGGGTCAAGGCCGTCAGCGACTACATCGAGACCCGACGTGGCGCGGTGGGAGCCGAGGCACGTACGCGGCTGTCGGAGGCAGCACGACACCTCGACCGCGCCCAGCAGACCCTGCAGACCGATCCGGCGGCATCCCTCGAGGCGTTGCAGAAGGCCGAGGCCTTCGTCAACGAGGCCGAACAGCTCGCCCAGAACGATGTCGGCAGCTGGGAGCGCAGCCAGCGCCAGCAGTCCGGCGGCGGCGGCCTCAACTCGATGGTCCTCGGTGGCATCCTGATCGACGCACTCGGACGAGGCGGGGGTGGCGGCGGAGGGCTCGGCGGCATCCTCACCGGCGGCGGGGGCGGAGGAGGCGGCGGAGGCCGCGGCCCCGGCAGCTTCGGCGGCGGCGGCACACGCGCACGGCGCGGCGGAGGTGGAAGGTTCTAGATCCAGCACGGCACCTGATCGACATCCAAGCAGCACGGGCACTACCTACAGAAAGTTGACGAAACCATGGCAAAGAAGCAGTCCATCCTCGGCCGTATCGGCCAGCTGACCCGCGCCAACATCAACTCGCTCCTCGACAAGGCCGAAGACCCCGAGAAGATGCTGGACCAGCTCGTACGCGACTACACCAGCTCGATCGCCGAGGCCGAAGAGGCGGTCGCGCAGACGATCGGCAACCTGCGCCTCGCCGAGGCCGACCACGCGGAAGACATCGCCGCGGCCCAGGAGTGGGGCGCCAAGGCACTTGCCGCATCGCAGAAGGCCGACTCGCTCCGCACGTCGGGCACCCCTGCCGAGGCAGACAAGTTCGATGCGCTCGCCAAGATCGCCCTCGGCAAGCAGATCGGCTACGAGAACGAGGCCAAGCAGGCCGCCCCGCAGATCGCCTCGCAGAACGAGGTCGTCGAGAAGCTCAAGACCGGCCTGATCACCATGAAGGGCAAGCTCGAGGAGCTGCAGACCAAGCGCGACCAGCTCGTGGCCCGGTCCAAGACCGCCGAGGCACAGAACACCGTGCACGACGCCATCAAGTCGATCGATGTCATGGATCCGACCAGCGAGGTCTCGCGCTTTGAGGAAAAGGTCCGCCGCGAGGAGGCCAAGGTCGCCGGCAAGTCCGAGCTGGCAGCCTCCAGCCTGGACGCGCAGTTCGAGGAGCTCGAGGGTGACAGCAGCAGCGCCGAGATCGAGGCGCGTCTGTCGGAGCTCAAGGCCGGCGGTTCGACCGCAGCCATCGGCTCGTCAGAGTGATCTCGTGAAGCTCACCGAATCCTTCAGCTACGAGGGCGCCGACGTCGAGAGCGTGTATGCCCTGATCTCCGATCAGGCGTTCCGCACCGAGTCGTGCGCCAACCAGGGTGCGACCGACTACGACGTCAAGGTCGAGCCGGACGGTGACGGTGCGACGGTGACGTTGCTCCGTACGCAAGAGGCCGACATGCCCGACTTCGTCAAGAAGCTCACCGGAAGCACCGTCAAGGTCAAGCAGACCGAGGTGTGGAGCGCTCCTGACGCGGACGGCAACCGTACGGCCAACGTCAAGGTCAGCATCATCGGACAGCCCGCCGAGATGGTCGGTACGGCCACCCTCAAGGCCTCGAGTGGCGGGACCGAGTTCACCCTGAACGGGGACGTCAAGGTCAACATCCCGTTCATCGGCAAGAAGATCGAGCCCGAGGTTGCCAAAGCCATCGTCGCGTCACTGCGCGAAGAGGTCTCCTACGGGATGCAAAGGCTCTGACTCTTGCTGCTGCCTCCGACGTAAAGCCACGACACGGAGGCAGCAGCAGGACAGTCCTCGTGGTGAGCTCGCTGGCGCTCGTCCCACAGATCGACGCCGTGCGCCGCGATCAGTGCTCCTGCACGATCCGGAGCACGGCGTCGATCTCTTGCGTGGCGAACCACGCGAGGTCGCCCGTGCCGTCGAGGTCGACGTGCAACGCCGCGACGTCCTCGAGCGTCACGTCGTCCGTACCGTCCACGTCAGCTGCCACCACGACGCAGCCGTGCTCGGCGGCGTCCTCGAGTGCGGCTGCCTCGTCCTCCTCGTCCTCGGTCTCGGCCCTGAACGCCGGTGCGCTGACACGCTCGCCCGCGGCCAGCTGCCGGAGCAGCTCGGCGTCGACGGCGACGTAGATCCTCACGTCTTCTCCGGCCTCTGCCGGCCGCGCGGAGCGTGGGCGCGCCGTTGGTCGATCGTCTCGACCAGCTCGAGCAGCGCATCCTCGATGCACTGGGCCAGCACGTCGACGTCGGGCACCGCGTCGCGGTCGCCGACGATGCCGAAGAACACCTTGCTGGTGTAGGAGGTGACACCGATCGCGACGGCGCGGCTGCCGCTCAGCGGCACGCACGGGTAGACCTCGCTCACCGCTGCACCGTCGATGTAGACGGGGTCCTGTGGTCCCGGAACGTTCGTGATGACGATCTGGTGGCCGCGGCCCTCCTCGGACGCGGCGACCCGGGCGCCCACGGCGTGGAACGTCGAGGTGGCGAAGCCCGGCAGGTTGGCCAGCTTGTTGGCCGCCACCGCCGAGCCGGTCTCGCGGTGGTCCTTGAGCGCGTACGAGACCTGGTGGAGGCGTACGACGGGGTTGGTCTCCCCCACCGGCAGCGACAGCAGGTGGCCACGGACCTTGGAGCCGAACGACGTGGGCAGGCCGTCGTCGGAGACCACCGACATCGGCACCATTGCCCGAAAGCGGGTCTTGGCGGAGACGGGCTCGGCGCGGGTCAGCATCCAGCCTCGGATGCCGCCGGTGATGGCGGCCAGGATCACGTCGTTGACCGTGCCGCCGTGTGCGTCGCGCACCGCGCGGAAGTCGTTGAGGTCGGCCGCGAGCGAGGCGAATCGCCGGTGCCGGCCGAGCTCGGTCGCGAGCACGCTGTGGGGTGCCTGCGCGTCCGCGCCGGGCAGCAGCCGGGCGATCCGGCCCAGGGCGACCTCGGCGACCCGCAGGGCCTCGCCGGGATGCTGCACGGTCTGGGTGAGCGTGCCCGCGACCAGTGCGACGGTCGTGGGTGTCGGGCGCGGGTTCCAGTCCTCGTGCGGGATGTCGCGCTCGTTGGCGGTCTCCTCGAGCAGGACCTGGGCGAGGTCGACCGTCTCGGATCCGTCCACGAGCGCCTGGTGCGCCTTGAACAGCAGGGCAACGCGGCCCTTGGTGAGCCCTTCGATCAGGTAGAGCTCCCACAACGGACGGTCGAGGTCGAGCCGGCGGGCGATCAGCCGGCCGACCAGCTCGTGCAGCGCATCAGCCTTGCCGGGCCGCGGAAGGGCCGAGCGGCGTACGTGCATCGAGATGTCGAAGTTCTCGTCGTCGACCCAGACCGGCGCACCGAGGCCGACGCCACGCGGCACCTGTCGATAGCGCGGCACCAGGTCGATGCGCTCGTTGATGACGTGGATCAGCCGGTCGTAGTCGAGCGGGTCCTTGCCGGGCTCGAGGATGGCCAACGAGGCGATCTGTCGGGGTACGGTCGGGCTGTCCTGCTGCAGGAACATCGCATCCAGCGGGCTCAACCGTTGCATGACACTCCTTTGACGACCTGCAGAGAAGTTACCACCGGGTTGACCTCAGGAGGCCGAGACCGTGCTCCTGCCCCGAGATTCCGTCGCGAGCTGCTTGGCCAGCACTTCCACGCGTGCCACGAACGGTGACGAGGGGGCGGCCAGCCGTGGCGTACGGCCCGACATCATCGCCGCGTCGAGGCTCAGCTGGTCGAACGGCAGGAATGACGTCGTGGCGAGACCGGTCAGGCGTCGCAGTGTCGAGTCGACCTCGCGCTCCTTCCACCCCAGCGTGGACCGCATCATGTTGATCACGACGGTCGGAGGCTGTGCCCCGCGACGCGCCTCGGCGAGATCGTGCACACCGCGTACGAGTCGCGCGAGCCCGACCGGATCGGCCTTGCCGACAGCAACCACCTGATCGGCGAGCTCGAGGGTCTGGAGCGTCGCCTGGTTGCGCGTCGACCCCGTACCCGCGCCCGGCTCGAGGGCGAAGCCGCAGTCGATCACGACAAGCTCAGCCGTGGACCTCAGCTGCCGAAGCACCAGCTCGAGCGCGCCCGGGCGGATCTGGGGCCACATGTCGGCTCGCGGCAGTCCGGTGAGGAGTCGCAGCTGGGGTTCGATCTCGAGCAGGTGGTCGTCGACCTGACCGGGATGTCCGTTGTTGGCCGCGCGACAGGCCGCCATCAGCCCGCTGACGTCGTCGAGCACGGCGAGCAGCTGGGCGAGGGCCCCGCCATAGGTGTCGGCGTCGACCAGGACCGTGTCGACGCCCTGCGCCGCGGCGGCCGCCGCCAGGGAGAGCGCCACGGTGCTGCGTCCCGGTGCACCCGCGGGCCCCCAGACCGCCACGATAGTGCCCCGATCGGGCGACGTGTCGGCAGCGACGGTGTCGCGGGTGAGTACCTCGAGAGCGCCGATCGAGAGGCGGCGAGAGATGCCGAGGCCAAGGCACCGGGCCTCGTCCGCCTCCACGGCCGCAACGCGTACGCCTGCCCGTTCCAGTCGATGCACGGCGTCGGCGTCGAGTCCTGACAGCTCGGTGTGGACGAGCGCGGCGCTGGCGACACCCGTGTGCGTGACGGCGAGCAGGTCGGCGACATCGACGCACCTCCGCGCCAGCCGGAGCTTGGACGACCCCTCGATCTCACCGATCGCGGCAGCCTCCCACGGGGCTCCGCCCGCGGCGAGGACGACGTCCATCAGGAGACCCGTACGAGGGTGACATGACCCGACGAGACCGTGCCGATGACTGATCCCTCGAGCTGCGTGTCGGCGACGTCGACCAGCACGGTCTGTGCCAGCGAGCCGCCGACCGAGACCGACTCGTCACCCGTCTCGACGATCCGCACGGACTGCAGGACACGAATGGCCTTGTCGTCGGACTGGTCACCCGGACCGGGGCCGACCCACACGTCGACGAGGTCGCCACGGGCGAGGTCTGCCGGGGAGGCCCCGCTCGCAACGCTGAGCGGCAGCTGGCTGCGTCCCACCGTGGCCTTGGGCAGCAGCGCCGACCGTTCCACCAGGGTGCCGCCCGCAGCGCGCTCGGCCCACTGGAGGGAGTCGAGCGGTGCGGCGAACTCCTCGTCGGTACGCAGGTAGTTGTCGGACACGTCAGCGGTGAGCTTCACGCGTACGGCGACGAGGTCGTCTGAGCTCACCGGATCACCGGCGGCCACGGTCCGGTCGAGCGCCCAGTACTGGGCCGTCTCGTCACCGGCGGCGACCAGACGCGCACCGAGGATCGTCGATCCGAGGACCAGCAGCACGCCGATCAGCAACCGCGGATCGCGCCATGGTCGGATGTGCAACCGTGACGCCGCTGCACGCTTCGTCTGCCCTGGATCATCAGGCCCCCGCCAGATCATAGGGAATGTTCTATCGAACTCGGCGGAGCGCGTCCATACCCCCAGCGGGTTGTCCACAGACCACGTGGCCGCCCTCCAGGCTGACCCCGCGACATGGGAAACTGGGCACATGCCGCCCCTCACTCCGAGGTTCCTCACGCTGGCTGATGTCGCCGAGGTTCTCAACGTCACGGTGCGCCAGGTCTACGCTCTGGTCCGCTCCGGCGACCTGCGCGGCATCCAGATCGGTGGCCGCGGGCAGTGGCGCATCGAGGCGGTCGAGCTCGAGGACTACATCTCCCGGCAGTACGCCCGCACCGACGCGCTCGAGCACGACACGTCGGACGACGACGTCACGTCCGACCGCTGACCACCGCCACGGCCGCAAACGGCACCACCTGATCACGGCCGGACTCCTCGCGCAGCCTCACGAAGTCGGCACCGACCACGTCCACCGTGCCGTCCATCGCCGAACCGCTCCGCGTGACGAGCCGAATCTGTTCACCGTCGGCGCGCAAGGCCCTGAAGACATGACCCCAGCCGAGGGCCGCCGTGACGACGGATGTCTCGTCTGCTCGACGCTCGGTGGAGCGCACCGCCGTGACGGCGCCGACGTCGACGACGTGCCCGCCGCGGGGTCCCGCCAGCTGGACGACACGGTCGTTGACGAGCTGCACGCGGCCCTCGACGCGGCCCAGCCCCATGACGTCGAGCACCACGTGGCCGCCGATCAGTGACCGCCACGAGGTCTCCGCCCACTCGCCGTCGCGGAGCTCCTCGACCAGGGCGTCTCGCTCCTGCATCTCCAGGTCGCCCGCCTGGGCCTCGAGCTCGCTGAACAGCCGGTCCCATCGCATACGCGGACGCTATCTCGGCCGGGGCGCACTTCACACCCCCAGTTCTCCCAGGTTGACAACCCACCTCAAACGGTCTTGTCTGTCTTCAAACGTCATCAAACGTGATCAAAGACATTCGGGGGAATGATGCTTTCACGCAGCGGGTGGGTCCTGGCCGGTCTGGCAGTGCTCAGCGTGGGCCTCCTCGGGCCCGACGCGTACGAGATGGCTTCCGAGGTTGCCGGGTCGGACTTCCCGCAGGCGCTCCTCGCCCTGGGCTCCCTCGTGCAGCTCACGCTCTCCCTGTGGGTGCTCGTGATCATCGGGCTCTCTCAGCTCCGCGTTTCCTCGCTCCTTCTGCGCATCGTGGCGCCGCGCATGCTTCGCCGCGCGCTGTTCGTGGGCGCGGTCGGTTCCCTCGCCGTGGCTCCGGCCCAGGCTGACCGGGGCTCGTCGACCACGACGCCGGCCGCGCTCCACTCCCTCGATGGCCTCCGCCTCCCCGACCGGCCGGTGACCTCTCCCAGCATCCACACGGTCGTCGTACGACCCGGCGACACCTTGTGGGCCATCGCCGCGCGGTCGCTCCCGCCGGGCGCGAGCAACGCCGAGATCGCGCACGCGTGTGATCGCTGGTACGCCGCCAATCGCGCCGTCATCGGCGACGACCCCGACCTGATCCACCCGTCACAACACCTCACACCGCCCACGAAGGACCGCTCATGAAGACAGCCACCGCCTTGTCAGTTCCCGTCGTCCGGCCGTCCTTCACCGGGATGGTCGAACCCTCACCTGGTCAGATCCCCCTGCCGTTCCCCGGCATGACGCCGGTGCTGCCGGTGCCGGTGGAGCGCGGCGACGCAACGCCGCTGCGCGAACGCTCGGCACGGTTCATGCAGGCCCTGGTCGAGGTGCTGTCGGGCGAGCGCCCCGTGCGCCAGATGGGTCCGTGGATGGCGCCCGACGTGTATGAGCAACTCAGCTCCCGGCTCACGGTGCACGCCCGCGCCCCGCGTCGACCGGTGTCAGCCCGCGGCGCCCGCATCGTCTCGGTGCACGTCGCGATGGTCAACGACGAGGCCGCCGAGATCGCCGGGCGCATGGTGCACCGAGGTCGCTCGCGCGCCCTCGCCGTACGCCTCGAGCTCCAGACGACCCACCGCGGCGACAAGATCTGGCGCTGCACGGCGCTGGTATGGGCCTAGGTCAGCGGTTCCTCTTGCGCGACTGGCGCTGCTGCTTGGCCTTCTGACGGGCCTTGGCCTTGGCGTTGGCCTGACGGCGTGCTTCGGCTTCGGGAGTCTCAGTTGACGCCGCGGCCGACTCGCCACGTA
Organism: Aeromicrobium panaciterrae; assembly: GCF_039537165.1. Lineage (GTDB taxonomy): Bacteria > Actinomycetota > Actinomycetes > Propionibacteriales > Nocardioidaceae > Aeromicrobium > Aeromicrobium panaciterrae. Next base: position 538,524 of record NZ_BAAAZZ010000002.1, read on the forward strand.
CCTCGGCCTCGCCATCCTCGCTCGGTGACGAGTAGGACAGAGCCTGCTGCTTCTTCTCGCTGTCGAGGCCCTTGGCCTTCACCTGGGGCTCTGCCTCGTCCGCTGCCTCGACCTGGACGTCGAGGTTGAACAGGAAGCCGACCGACTCCTCGGCGATGCCCTCCATCATGGCGTTGAAGAGGTCGTAGCCCTCGCGCTGGTACTCCACGAGCGGGTCGCGCTGCGAGTAGGCCCGCAGACCGATGCCCTCACGGAGGTAGTCCATCTCGTAGAGGTGCTCACGCCACTTGCGGTCGAGCACGCTGAGCACGACGCGGCGCTCCAGCTCGCGTGTCACCTCGGTGCCGAGCTCGGCCTCGCGCTTCTCGTAGGCCGACAGCGCGTCCTCCAGGACGAGGTCCTTGAGCGACTCACGTGAGAGCGCCTCGCGACCGCCGGCCTCGCCCTCGACACCCTCGATCGTGAGGCTGATGGGATAGAGCGTGCCGAGTGCGGTCCACAGCTGGTCGAGCTCCCACTCCTCGGGGAACCCTTCCGTGGCGCCGTCGATGTAGGCACCCGTGACCTCGCCGATCATCGAGCGGACCCACTCGTTCATGTCCTGGCCCTCGAGGACCTCACGACGCTCGGTGTAGATGACCTCGCGCTGGCGGCTCATCACGTCGTCGTACTTGAGGATGTTCTTGCGGGTGTCGAAGTTCTGCGCCTCGACCTGGCCCTGCGCCGAGGCGATCGCGCCGGTGACGCGCTTGTCCTCGATCGGCTGGTCGTCGGGGATCTTCATCTTCTGCAGGACCCAGTTGACCCAGTCGGACTTGAACAGTCGCATCAGGTCGTCCTCGAGCGACAGGTAGAACCGGGTCTCGCCCGGGTCGCCCTGACGGCCCGAACGGCCTCGCAGCTGGTTGTCGATACGGCGCGACTCGTGGCGCTCGGTGCCGATCACGGCGAGTCCACCGGCTGCGGTGACCTCCTCGTGCTCGGAGGCGACCTGCGCCTCGACCCGCTTGAGCTCCTCGGGCCAGGCGGCTTCGTAGGCGTCGGAGTCCTCGAGCGGGTCGAGGCCCTTGGCACGCAGTGCGGCGTCGGCCAGGAACTCGACGCTACCGCCGAGCATGATGTCGGTACCGCGTCCGGCCATGTTGGTGGCGACCGTGACGGCGCCCTTGTGGCCGGCCATGGCGACGATGGCCGCCTCGCGATCGTGCTGCTTGGCGTTGAGCACCTCGTGCGGGACGCCGCGCTTCTTGAGCTGCTTGGAGAGGCGCTCGCTCTTGGCGACGCTGGTCGTGCCGACCAGGATCGGCTGGCCCTTGGCGTGCCGGTCGGCGATGTCTTCGACGACGGCGTCGAACTTCGCCTGCTCGGTGCGATAGACCAGGTCGGGCTGGTCGATTCGGGCGACCGGCTTGTTGGTCGGGATCGGTACGACGCCAAGCTTGTAGATCTTGTCGAACTCCGACGCCTCGGTGAGGGCCGTACCAGTCATGCCGCCGAGCTTGTCGTAGAGGCGGAAGTAGTTCTGCAGCGTGATCGTGGCGAGCGTCTGGTATTCCTCGCGGATGCGTACGCCCTCCTTGGCCTCGATCGCCTGGTGCAGGCCTTCGTTGTAGCGGCGTCCGTCCAGGATGCGTCCGGTGTGCTCGTCGACGATCAGGACCTCGCCCTCGATGACGACGTAGTCCTTGTCGTTCTTGAACAGCTCCTTGGCCTTGATCGCGTTGTTGAGGAAACCGATCAGCGGCGTGTTGACCGAGTCGTAGAGGTTGTCGATGCCGAGCTGGTCCTCGACCCGGTCGATGCCCTCCTCGGTGACGGCGATCGTGCGCTTCTTCTCGTCGACCTCGTAGTGCTCGTCGATCTTCATCGCACCGACGATGCGGGCGAACTCGGCGTACCACTTGACCTCGTCCTCGGTCGGACCCGAGATGATCAGCGGCGTACGGGCCTCGTCGATCAGGATCGAGTCGACCTCGTCGACGATCGCGAAGTTGTGACCACGCTGCACGCAGTCGGCGATGTTGTCGGCCATGTTGTCGCGGAGGTAGTCGAAGCCGAACTCGTTGTTGGTGCCATAGGTGATGTCGGCGGCGTAGGACTCGCGGCGATCGTTCGGAGTCATGCTCGGCAGGATCTGGCCGACCGTCAGGCCCAGGAAGTGGTGGACGCGGCCCATCCACTCCGCGTGGTACTTCGCGAGGTAGTCGTTGACCGTGACGACGTGGACGCCCTTGCCCTCGAGGGCGTTGAGGTAGGCCGGCAGCGTCGACACGAGGGTCTTGCCCTCGCCGGTCTTCATCTCGGCGATGTTGCCGAGATGAAGCGCGGCGCCGCCCATGATCTGCACGTCGAAGTGACGCTGGCCCAGCACGCGGGATGCGGCCTCGCGTACCGTCGCGAACGCCTCGGGCATGATGTCGTCGAGCGACTCACCGTCTGCCAGTCGGCCCTTGAACTCCTCGGTCATGCCGCGCAGCTCGTCATCGCTCATGGCCTTGAACTCGTCCTCGAGCGCGTTCACCTGCTTGGCAATCGCCTCGAGCTGCTTGAGGATCTTGCCCTCGCCCATGCGAAGGATCTTGTCGACAATTTTTGGCACGAAAGTGAACTTCCTGAGGCGGCGTTCTTCAAAGAGTGGGAACCCCACTATCTTAGGTGACGCCCCAGGCATGCCGTGAGTTCCCCGGCCAGATCGCCCTTGACGGGTGGCGCCACCTGCTCGAGCCCGAGCCAGTCGGCCATCTGCTGGAGCTCGGCAGCGAGCTCGGCGGCCGTCGAGTCGGGGGCGTGCTCCTCGGCCCACGCGCCGTGCACGACGAGCGTGCTTGCCTGCCGATCGGCCTTGAGGTCGACTCGAGCCACGAGCCGATCGCCGAGGAGGAACGGCAGGACGTAGTAGCCGTGCACGCGTTTTGCGGCCGGCACGTAGATCTCGATGCGGTAGTGGAAGTCGAACAGCAGCGACGTACGAGTGCGCTCGAACACCAGCGGGTCGAACGGACTGAGCAACGCCCGTGCTGACACCGTGCGGGGCTGCACGGCGTCGCGGTGGAGGTATGCGGGTCGCTTCCACCCGGTGATCGTCGTCGGGATCAGCTCTCCGGTGTCGACGAGCTCCTCGATCGCCGCCCTGGTCGGCTCCGGAGCCATGCGGAAGTAGTCACGGAAGCACTGGGCGGTCCCGACACCGAGAGCCCGTGCCGCATGGCTGACGAGCACCCCGTGCGCCTCGGCCTCGTCCAGCGGCGGCGCCTCCAGCTGGGCCTGCGGAATGACGCGTTCGGGAAGGTCATAGACACGCTCGAACGCCGAGTTGCGCCATGCGGCAGTGACCTTGCCCTTGTAGAAGAGGTATTCGAGCGCCATCTTGACCTCGGACCAGTTCCAGCCCCAGTTGTCCTTGTCGCGGGGTGCGTCGTGCTCGACCTCGCGCGCCGTCAACGGACCGTTGTCCCGCACCTCCTGCAGCACCCAGTCGACGAACTCGGGCTTCTCGTCGAAGATCCGCTTCATGCCGCCCCACATGCGTGCGCCCGACTCCATCCGGAACTGCATCGCCTGCCAGAGACCGACGTCGACCAGGGCCGCCTCGTGCGCCCAGTACTCGAACAGACGACGCGGTCTGCGCCCCGCAGCGCGGTGCAGGAGCTCGATGTCGTAGGCGCCGAGTCGCGAGAACAGCGGCATGTAGTGCGCGCGCTGGAGGACGTTGACCGAATCGATCTGGAAGAACCCGAGTCGGTCGATGACCTTCTGCACGTGACGCATCGCCACGTCGTCGGGCCTGGGCCGGGTGAATCCCTGCGCCGCCAGCGCGATGCGGCGAGCCTGCGTCGTGGTCAGGTTCATGGACCCGATCGTGGTCCATGCCGCAGACATTTAGGGCGAGTCACGCCCTAGAGGACGTCGTCGACGAGCTTGCTGCGCACCGCGAACATCGCGGCTTCCATGCGCGACTTCATCTGGAGCTTCTCGAGGATGTTGCGGATGTGGTTCTTGACCGTGTTTTCACTGATGAACAGCTCTTCGGCGATCTCGCGGTTGCTCAGACCGCGCGCGACATGGCGCAGCACGCCGAGCTCGCGCGGCGTGAGGTTGGTCGCCGGTGTCGGGCTCTTGGACATCTGGACGAACTCGTCGAGCAGCTTGGTCGCCATGCTGGGGCTGATCAGCGACTGGCCGGAGGCGACGAGGCGTACGGCCTCGGCGACCTGCTCGTAGGTCGATCCGTCCTTGAGGAGGTAGCCCGAGGCGCCACTGCGGATCGACTCGTAGAGGTCGGACTCGTCGTCACTGGCGGTCAGCATGATGATGCCGGTGGTCGGCGAGATCTCCTTGATCGCCGCGCACACCTCGACTCCGCTGCGACCGGGCATGCGGACGTCGAGCAGCACCACGTCGAACGGGTTGTCGGCTACCAGCTCGAGCGCCTTGTCGCCGTCGTCGACCTCGGCCAGCTCCAGCGTCTCGTCGGCGCCGAGGACCATCTTCACGCCACGACGAAAGAGCTCCTGGTCGTCGACCAGCAGCACGCGAATGCTGTTGTCACCCCGGATACTCACACGCCGATCATGCCACGAATGACGGCCAACGCATCAGGTCGTGACGTCGAGGTGGATGACGCCGTAGTCATAGGCCCGGCGAAGGTAGACGACGCTGGGGCGCATCGAGTCCTTCTCGAGGAACAGATAGAAGTCGTGACCCACGAGCTCCATCTCGTACATCGCCTGCTCGAGCGTCATCGCCTGCGCCTGGTGCGTCTTCTCGCGCACGACCAGCGGGCAGTCGCCCTGCACGTCGATCGGGCCGGCCTTCGTGGTCGGCGGGTCGTCGTCCCTGAGCTCGTCGGCGAGCTCCTCGAGTGGCAGGTCCGCCGTGGCTGACCCGAGCGAGGTCGGGCCGCGCTGCCCGTGGTGGATGCGATTGCGGTCAACCGCCCTGCGCAGGCGGGACTCGAGCTTGTCGATCGCGGCGTCGAGTGCGGAGTGCTGGTCCGTCGACGCGGCCTCGGCGCGTACGGCGGGTCCTCGTGAGCGGAGTGTCATCTCGACGCGAGCCGCGGTGTCGTGCTGGCGAGGGTTCTTTTCATGCGTCACCTCGACCTCGACGCGGTGGATCTTCTGGCGGGTGTCGTACTTGCCGATGCGGAGGAGCTTTTCCTCGACGTGCTCCCTGAATCGCTCGGAGATCTCGCTGTTGCGACCGTTGACGACAATTTCCATGGGAGCTCCTTCGTCTTGAGTGGTGCCCGACTCATGCCATATGGCGACGGTAGACCCGCGTCGCAAATATCTCCATAGCAAGCACGGAGTTCATTGCGAACTCCCAGACCTGAGAGGCGTCGCGGCCACCACGGCGACACCGATCGGGCGACGACCCGCCGCCGTGAGTGCCCGAGCCGCCTCGCCCACGGTCGATCCGGTGGTGAGGATGTCGTCGACCACGACCACCGATCCCGACGAACGCGGTCGCCCTCTCCGTACGCAGAAGGCGCCTTGCAGGTTGGCGGCACGAGCCGTCGAGCCGAGCTCGGACTGGTCGACGGTCGCCCGGGTGTAGGCCAACGCCTGCTCGACACGAACGTCGAGCCCGACCCGCCGCAGCAGTCGCGCCGCCGCCTGTGCCAGCTCGTCGACGAGGTCGGCGCCACGAGCTCGCCTGCTGCGCCGCGAGGTCGGCACCGGCACCATGAGGACGGGTTCCTCGGCAGCGAGCGCCACGACGGAGGAGGCCAGCAGGTGTGCCAAGGGGGCGGTGAGACCGAACTGACCGCGCTCCTTCCACGCGATCATCGTCGAACGGAGCACCCCCTCGTTGACCCCGGCCGAGACCGGGGGCACGGGGTGCGGCCCGCACAGATCCACCGGAGCCGGCTGTGGCCAGGACACGGTCGGCCCGGGGCGTATCGACAGGCCACATGGCCGGCACAGACCAAGAGCCGGCCGACCACAACCGGCGCAGCGCGCGCCCAGCACCAGGTCCGCTGCGGACACCGCGAGCTCGCCCATCGGTCGAGCATCCTTCAATCGCGCTCGACACCGGGCGGCAGCCGGCGAGCACTGTGGAATCAACGGCCGTACGTCAACCCTGTGACCGTCGGCGTCTTCACCAGGTGCCACGTGCCACCCGGCGGGAGGTACCAGAGCCGTTGCGTGATGTCGGTGGCGTAGCGGGCCGCCGGGTCACCGGACCCCAGCACCAGGAGATCGGCGCCGACGTCCGGCAGCAGCGCTTCGGCGGGACCAGAGTTGGGGACCGAGCCGTCGATGCTGACCAGCTGCACCTGGCGACTCACGTCGCTGCCCGCGAGGAACGCCAGCTGGGTGTCGGTGGTCCACACCGCAGACGACGGCTTCGCCGCGTCGATCGGGACTCGCACAGGCGGGGCGAGGCCGGTGATCTGGTTCTTGTCGTTGCGCTCGATCAACCCCACGTGGACACCCGTGCTCGTCGTGACGGCATAGCGCGATCCGCCGGGCGACAGGGTGAACGTGTTGATGTCGAGGTCCGCCAGCTTCCCGATCGGCGGCGTCGACAACGTCTCGTCACGTACGAGTCGCACCCGGGTGTCTCCGCCGAATCGGTCGACCAACCAGAGCACACCGTCGCGGTCCCAGCGCGGTGTCAGGATCTGGTTGCCGGCGAACGTACGAGCAGCGTTGCCGGCGCGATTGGTGACCCTGACCTCGGAGCGGCCCTTGAGCACGCCGGCGACACCGGAATCACTGACCGCGATGCGCTCGGCTCCATGGGCGTTCTTGCCCCAGAGTCCGGTGAGCGGCGCGACTTCTCCATCGTCGATCTGCACGACGGTGTCATGGCTGAGCGCGTAGGCGTGGGTGCCCGCCATGCTCGGCCCGAACGCTCCCCACGAGTCGATCGGCTGCACCGGCAGCCCGCTGCGGCCGATCACGTTCGCGCCACCGGACAGCCGGACCCCGCGGATCCCGGGCACCTGCCGCAGCGTCCAGACGATCTGCGCCGACAGCCGGTCCTGCACCGACTCGGCGCTGGTGCGCAGGTCGGCGTCAAACTCGACGTCGGCCACGCCGTCGGCCGATACCGGCACGGACGGCCGAAGCGTGTCCTGCGGCGGGACGTACGTACGGGTCAGGTCACCCAGGTCGTCGGCCGGGCCGCGGGCGAGGCTCGCCACCAGCGAGGTCGCCAGCTGGTCACCGACCGCGAGGTAGACCGGCACGGGCAGCAGCCGCCTTCCCGGACGGTCGAACATGAAGATGTCGAACGACCGGAAGTGGTCGGCGAAGTACTTCGAGCTCACCATCATCCCCGACTGGGGAGTCGCGATGCGCCACTCCCCCTTGACCTGCTGCAGTACATAGGTCAGCTCGGCGTCACCGCTCAACCGCGAGTAACGTCCCTGCTGGTCGAGGCGGGCCACCTGGTCGGAGGTCAGCTGTACGACGACGCGGTCACCCGCGTCATCGTCACCGTCCACGTCGGTCGACCGATCGGGCACCGCATCTGAGACCTTGGGCCGCGCGTAGACCCGCACGCCGTCGAGCGGGCGCCAGCTCTTGGCGGCCGCAGGGGTGAGGAACGCCGATGCCGTGCCGGTCGAGACCGGGAACGCGAGCATGGCGTCGACGTAGCCGAGCACGATCTCCTGCGGCGTCGCCCCCGCCTTGGGCAGCGCCGGCGCGTACTGCACCGTGCTCTCTCCCAGCCCGCCGTCGTCCTTGACGCGGGTGACGGGACCCGACGTCGGGATGCCGCCGCAGGCGCCGACGAGCACGACGGTGGCCAGTGCCACGAGCACCCTGCGCGTCATGCGTACACCGACACGAGCGCGGGGTTGGCCGAGGATCCGTCCGGCTTGGGGATCGTCAGGATGAACTCGCTGCCCTCGCCGGGTGCACCCCAGGCCGCGAGGGTGCCGCCGTGCAGCGTCGCGTCCTCGCGCGAGATCGGCAGTCCGAGGCCGGTGCCACCCTGCGTACGCGCGGGATCGGCGCGCCAGAAGCGGTCGAACACCCGAAGGCTCTCGTCGCCGCTGAGCCCGACGCCGAAGTCGCGTACGGCCAGCGACACGCACTCGTCGTTCTGCGCGACCTCGATCTCGAGCCGGTCCGAGCCGCTGTACTTCGCGGCATTCGTCATCAGGTTGCGCACGATGCGATCGATCCGGCGGATGTCGGCCTCGACGACGGCCGGCTCGTCGACACCGATGACCTTGACCGCGATGCCCTTGCGGGCGACCAGCCCGTCCTCGGCGGCCTCACGGGCGACCTGCGACATGTCGATCGTGTCGAGGGCGAGCTTGGCGGCGCCGGCGTCGAAACGGCTCAGGTCGAGCAGGTCCGACAGCAGCGACTCGAAGCGGTCGAGCTCGCCCTTGAGCAGCTCGGCGGAGCGGGCTGTCTGCGGATCGAAGCGTTCGCGCGAGTCGTACAACACCTCGCTCGCCATCTGCACGGTCGTCAGTGGCGTGCGGAGCTCGTGCGACACGTCGGAGACGAATCGTTGCTGGAGGCGTGAGAGGTTCTCGAGGCGCCGGATCTGGCTCTGCAGGCTCGCCGCCATCTGGTTGAACGACGTGCTGAGCCGGGCGATGTCGTCCTCGCCGCTGACATGCATGCGTTGCTCGAGATTGCCGCTGGCGTACCGCTCGGCGATGCGGCGAGCCATGCGTACCGGATCGAGCACCTGGCGCGAGACCAGCCAGGCGACCCCGCCGACCATGAGCACCATTGCGAGCCCGCCGAGGAGCAGCGCGCGGCGCACCAGGTCGAGCGTTGCCTGCTGGTCGGCCATCGAGAACAGGTAGAACAGCGCGTAGGTGTCGCCGGTGCCGGGCGCGCGGAGCTGGCTGCCCACGACGACCGACGCCTCGCGGTCCGTGCCGCCGAGAAGGCCCAGCTTGGAGTAGCGCCAATAGGTGCCATCCTGGCTCTTGACCTTGTTGGCCAGGTCGGCCGGCAGCGCGTCCGGCATGATCGGCGCAGACGATCTCACGGGCACCTGTCCATCCGCTGCGGCGAGCGGGCCCTGGAGGACCAGCTCGTACGTCCGCCTGCCACCTCGCGAGCTCGTCAGCGAGTCGACCATCTGGGTCAACGTCTGCGACTGCGTCCCGGGCTCGGTCTCCACGGCAGCGTCCAGCCGGTCCTGTGCCGACTCGAAGCCGGCGCGGGCCTCCGAGATCGCGGCGACCCGACGGCTCTCAGCGAGGCCCCCCGCCACGTCGCGCAGCAGCGCCCAGCCGGTCAGCGAGATGACGAGCGCGCTCAGCAGGATCGTGCTGGTGACGACTCGAGCCTGGATCGAACGGCGCCAGATGCCGGCGAGTCCGCGCATCAGGACGGGGTGATCGCCTGGTAGCCGACCCCGCGGACCGTGCGGATGATCTCGGGGTTCTCGGCGTCGTCCTCGATCTTGGACCGCAGGCGGGTCATGTGGACGTTGACCAGCTTGGTGTCGCCCGGGTGGTGGTAGCCCCAGACCTTCTGCAGCAACGTCTCACGGGTGAACACCTGCGAGGGATCGCTCAGCAAGCAGGCCAGCAGGTCGAACTCTAGCGGAGTCAGCTCCAGCGGAGCCCCCTTGCGGGTCACGGTGTGCCCGGCGGGGTCGAGCACGATCTCACCGAACACCAGCGGCTCGACGAGGGTGTCGGAGCGGCGCAACCGGGCGCGTACGCGGGCCACCAGCTCGGTGTTCTTGAACGGCTTGGTGATGTAGTCGTCCGCACCGGCCTCGAGCCCGGCGACGACGTCAGGCGTGTCGGCCTTGGCGGTCAGCATGATGATCGGCACGGCCGACTTCTCGCGGATCTGACGGCACACGCTCATGCCGTCGAGGCCGGGAAGCATCAGGTCGAGCAGGACGACGTCGGGCTTGAACTGCGTGAAGGCAGCCATGACCCGATCGCCCGACCGGCACACGCCCGTCGTGAGACCTTCGCCCTCGAGGACGATCGTGAGCATCTCGGCGAGCGATGCGTCGTCATCGACGACCAGCACCCGGTCCCGCTTCGTCCTTCGATAATTCATGGAAGCTCAATGATACGGAGCCACGTACAAGAACGAGCGCCAGATGAGTACATCGGGCGCTCGTCCATGTTGTGGCTGCGTGACTCAGTAGCGGTAGTGGTCCGACTTGTAGGGGCCGGCGACGTCGACGCCGAGGTAGGCGGCCTGCTCCTTGGTGAGCTCGGTGAGCTCGACACCCAGGGCGTCAAGGTGGAGACGGGCAACCTCTTCGTCGAGGTGCTTGGGCAGGACGTGCACGCCCAGCTCGTACTGGCTCGCCTTGCTGAACAGCTCGATCTGCGCCAGGACCTGGTTGGTGAACGAGTTGGACATCACGAACGACGGGTGGCCCGTCGCGTTGCCGAGGTTGAGCAGGCGGCCCTCCGACAGCACGATGAGCTTCTTGCCGTCGGGGAAGATCCACTGGTGGACCTGCGGCTTGATCTCGTCCTTGACGATGCCGGGGATCTTGGCCAGGCCGGCCATGTTGATCTCGTTGTCGAAGTGACCGATGTTGCCGACGATCGCCTGGTGCTTCATCTTCTCGAAGTGCTCGACCCGGATGATGTCGAAGTTGCCCGTCGTGGTGATGAAGATGTCAGCGGTCTCGACGACCGACTCGAGGCGCTTGACCTCGTAACCGTCCATCGCGGCCTGCAGGGCGCAGATCGGGTCGATCTCGGTGACGATGACGCGGGCACCCTGGCCACGGAGCGACTCGGCCGAGCCCTTGCCGACGTCGCCGTAACCGCAGACGACGGCGACCTTGCCGCCGATCATGACGTCGGTGGCGCGGTTGAGGCCGTCGATCAGCGAGTGGCGGCAGCCGTACTTGTTGTCGAACTTGCTCTTGGTGACCGAGTCGTTGACGTTGATCGCCGGGAAGAGCAGCGTGCCCTCGCGGAAGCGGTCATAGAGACGCAGGACGCCGGTGGTGGTCTCCTCGGAGACTCCCTTGATGTCCTTGGAGATCTTGGTCCAGTGGTCGGGCTTCGCGGCGACCGAGCGGGCCAGCACGCGCAGCACCTCCTTGAACTCCTCGTTGTCGGTGCTGTCCTGCGACGGCACGACACCCGTCTTCTCGTACTCGACGCCGAGGTGCAGCAGCATCGTGATGTCGCCGCCGTCGTCGAGGAGGACGTTGGGGCCACCCTCCGGGAAGTCGAAGACCTTCTCGGCCTCGTCCCAGTACTCAGCCAGCGTCTCGCCCTTCCAGGCGAAGACCGGGGTGCCCTGCGGGTTGTCGACGGTGCCGTCCTTGCCGACGACGACCGCGGCGGCGGCGTGGTCCTGCGTCGAGAAGATGTTGCACGTCGCCCAGCGCACGTCCGCGCCGAGAGCCACCAGGGTCTCGATCAGCACGGCGGTCTGGATCGTCATGTGAAGCGATCCGGCGATGCGGGCGCCGGCCAGCGGCTTGACCTTGCCATAGCGCTCGCGCATGGCCATCAGGCCCGGCATCTCGTGCTCGGCGAGCTCGATCTCCTTGCGGCCGAACTCGGCGAGGGACAGGTCTGCAACGTTGAAATCCATGGGCGCCATCGTACCGGCGGCCCTGCGATGTCACCGAATCGGCCGGGCCTGTCGGAACCGCCCTCAGAGGGCAGGTGCGACAAAACTGGCGGGTCCTGCGACTCGGCGTAACGTGACCGACGGGCCATGTGATGCGAATCACAGGCCGCGGAACTGCGTCAGGGGGCAGGACATGACTGATCGAACGACCACGCAACCACCCGGCAAGGTGCCGCTCGTCCTCGCCGGGATCGCGCTCATCATCGCGATCGTCGCACCGCTGCTGGTGTGGACGTACGCCAAGACCGATCCCACGCTGTGGGGCATCCCGTTCTTCTTCTGGTACCAGTTCCTGCTGGTGCTGGTCTCGGTCGCGCTGACGTCGGTGGCATACCGGCTCGTGCTGGGTCACGAGCGCCGGCGCCGTGCGGCCGCGGGGCTGCCGAGCGGAGGTGACGGCGCATGAACGACATCGACCCGGTGGCACTCACCGTCTTCCTGGTCCTGTTCGGCCTGGTCACCGTGCTGGGCTTCCTGGCGTCACGGTGGCGCAGCGTCGGCACGCTCGACAACCTCGACGAGTGGGGCCTCGGCGGTCGCGGCTTCGGCACGTTTGTCGCGTGGTTCCTGATCGGCGGCGACATCTACACCGCCTACACGTTCATCGCGGTACCCGCACTGCTGTATGCCGGCAACGCCACGGGATTCTTCGCCGTGCCCTACACGATCATCCTGTACCCGATCATCTTCATCTTCCTGCCGCGCCTGTGGTCGGTCTCGCACCGTCGCCGGTATGTCACGCCGGCCGACTTCGTGCAGGGGCGCTTCGACTCCAAGTCGTTGTCGCTGGCCATCGCGTTCACCGGCATCCTGGCGACGCTGCCCTACATCGCGCTGCAGCTCGTCGGCATCCAGGCCGTGCTCGACGTCATCGGCCTCGGAGGCGGCGACGACGCCGGCTGGTTCCGCAAGGACCTCCCGCTGTTCATCGCGTTCGCCCTGCTCGCGGCCTACACGTACTCGTCGGGCTTGCGCGCCCCGGCGCTCATCGCGTTCGTCAAGGACACGCTGATCTATCTCGTGATCATCGTCGCGGTGATCTACCTGCCGACCCAGCTCGGCGGCTGGAGCAACATCTTCGACGAGGCCGGCAAGGCCTTCACGTCCTTCAACGGCGACAACTCCGACGCGATCGCAGCGGGCGACGCAGCGCCCAAGGGACTGATCCCCGGCATGAGCACGTCCCAGTGGGCGTACGCGTCCCTGTCGCTCGGCTCTGCGCTGGCACTGTTCATGTACCCGCACTCGGTGACCGCGGTGCTGTCGACCAAGAACCGCAACATCATCCGACGCAACGCCGCACTGCTCCCGGCCTACTCGTTCCTGCTCGGCCTGCTGGCCCTGCTCGGACTCGTCGCCATCGCCGCGGGGGTCAAGGTCACCAACCCGCAGCTGGCGATCCCGCAGCTGTTCGAGCAGGAATTCTCGCCGTTCTTCGCCGGCGTGGCACTGGCGGCGATCGCGATCGGCGCGTTCGTGCCGGCGGCGATCATGTCGATCGCGGCGGCCAACTTGTGGACCCGCAACATCTACAAGGCGTTCATCAACCCACGGGCGACGGATGCGGACGAGACGAGGCAGAGCAAGATCGCCAGCCTGCTGGTCAAGTTCGGCGCCCTACTGTTCGTGCTCGCACTCCCCAAGGAGTTTGCGATCAACCTGCAGCTGCTCGGCGGCATCTGGATCCTGCAGACCCTGCCGGCCATCGTGATCGGCCTCTACACGCGGTGGCTGCACCGGTACGCGCTGCTGGCGGGCTGGGCCGTCGGGATGATCTGGGGCACCATCGCGGCCTACAACAAGCCGACGGTCGGCAAGCCGGACTCGCACTTCGGAGGTTCGGTCGGCCCGCTCGAGGTCTTCGGCTGGCAGATCAGCGACAACCTGATCTACTTCGGCGTCACGGCGCTCGTGCTCAACCTGATCGTCGCGGTCATCGTCACGGCGGTGCTGCGGACGACCCACATCTCGGCGGGCACCGACGAGACACAGCCCTCGGACTACCTGGCCGACGCCGGTGACCCCGAGGTCGCAGACGTGCTCGACCCGATCGCGACGCCCAGGACCTAGGGGACGATTCCCAGCAGCAGTCAGGAAACTGGCACTGAACCCCTGTTGCAACGAGGGTGCAGTGCCAGTTTCGAGGGACCTGCTGGGAATCCTGAGGCGTCAGTGGCGGCCTCGGTGCAGTCCGGTGTCGAAACGGTCTAGAGAGCCCGGGCCTCGTCGACCAGCATCACGGGGATGTCACGGCGCACGGGGTAGGCCAGCGAGCAGGCGTTGCACACGAGCTCGCTCGCCTCGTCGTCGACGAACAGGGTCGCGCGGCACTGCGGACAGACGAGGATCTCGAGAAGCGCCGGATCAAGGTTCATGGGGCTCATCCTAGAGGGGTGTGCGAGCCGTTCGTCTCACCACGCCTCGCAGGGAAGCGGCTCCGCTGCGGCGCTCCGACGTTCCCTCGCAGGGCTCGCTCAGTCCTCGCGGATGGCACTGAGCACCTCGTCGCGGACGCGGGCCATCTCGGCCTCGGTGTCGGCCTCGACGTTGAGGCGCAGCAACGGCTCGGTGTTGGACGCTCGTACGTTGAACCACCACGTGTCACCCGTGACCGTGAGTCCGTCGAGCCGGTCCTGCGGCAGGTCGGCATACGCCCGCGACAATCTCTCCATCACCGCGCCGCCGTCGTCGACCGTGCTGTTGATCTCGCCCGATGCGACGTAGCGCTCGTACTTCGCCATCAGCTCCGACACCGTGCCATCGGTCTCGGCCAGTGCCGCCATGACGTGCAGCGCGGCGATCATGCCGGAGTCGGCCAGGAAGAAGTCCTTGAAGTAGAAGTGTCCCGAGTGCTCGCCGCCGAACACGGCCCCCGTACGGGCCATCTCAGCCTTGATCAGCGAGTGGCCCACAGGCGTGCGTACGGCGGTGCCACCGTTCTCGACGATGATCTCGGGCACCGCCCTCGACGTGATGACGTTGTGCAGGATCGTTGCTCCGGGCGTCGTGATCAACGCGCGCGAGGCGATCAGCGCGGTGATCGCCGACGGCGACACGACATCGCCCTGCTCGTCGATGACGAAGCAGCGATCGGCGTCACCGTCGAACGCCAGGCCGATGTCGGCGCCGGTCTGGCGCACCATGGCCTGGAGGTCGACCAGCGTGCTGTGATCGAGCGGGTTGGCGTCGTGATGGGGAAACGTGCCATCGAGCTCGAAGTACATCGGCGTCAGGTCGACGTTGAGCGGCGCGAACACCGAGGGCACGGTGTGGCCAGCCATGCCGTTGCCGGCGTCGGCGACGACCGCGAGCCGGCGGGCCGGCGGGATCGGCACCAGCTCGTGGAGGTAGTCGGCATAGCGGCTCAGCGCGTCGCGCTCCTCGTACGTGCCGATCGCCTCGGGTGATCCCGGCTCGGCAAGATAGGTCGTCGCCTGCTCGGCGATCGCCGACAGGCCCGTGTCGTAGCCGATCGGCTTGGCACCCGCGCGGCACAGCTTGATGCCGTTGTACTCGGCAGGGTTGTGACTGGCGGTGATCATCGCGCCCGGGAGGTCGAGATCGCCCGAGGCGAAGTAGAGGAGGTCGGTGGAGGCCAGACCGATGCCGATGACGTTGCCACCCTGGGCGCGTACGCCGTCGCTGAACGCCTTCGCAAGGACCGGTGAGGTGTCACGCATGTCATGGCCAATCACCATCGTGCCACCGCCGTCGATGCCGTTCTCGAGGGCGAACGCCCTGCCCAGTGCGAACGTCATCTCGGGGTCGAGCTGCTCGGGCGAGAGCCCGCGGACGTCATAGGCCTTGACGACGGCCCGGAAACGAGGATCGATCACGCGGCTCTCATTCTGGGAGAGGTCTCACGAGTCGCAGCGCCGGCGGCCCGTCGGGGACCGGCTCGGCGGGGCGGCCGGCTTCACGTACGGCATCGGCGAGCGCCAGGAGGTCGTCGCGGCTCGGCGCCGCCGCCTCCGGATCGGGCGCGAGCCGCAGCACGTTCCAGCCCTGCGGCGCGGACATCCGCTGTGAGTGCTCGACGCAGAGGTCGTAGGTGTGCGGCTCGGCCGTCGTGGCGAGCGGACCGAGCACGGCGGTCTGGTCGGCATACACGTACGTCAGCGTCGCCACGGCTTGCTGGGAGCAAGCCGAACGGGTGCATCGTCTGACCATGTGGTGAGGCTAACCGGCGCGTCAACGCCACCGCGTTAGGCTCACCGCATGGATCACCTCGGAGGCATCGTGAGCGGCCCACGGCCCGGGCGGATGCGCGATCGCCGGGGCACCGGGCGGCGTGGACCGATGGCGATGCCCGGACCGCTCTCACCGCGCAGCGTGCCGATCCACCGATCGTCCCGCGAGTCGTTCGACCTGTTGGTCGGCGATGTCGTGGCCTCGCTCGAGCCCCACTTCGCCGCCGAGCCCGACCACGTCGACATCGTGGTCGAGGAAGCACCGATGCTGCCGCCGGAGTGGACCGACGAGGTCCCGCTGAGCATCGTGGTGTCACGTCCGCGCGACAGCCGGGTCGTGCTGTTCCGGCTGCCGATCTCGCACCGCTGCACGACCCGCACCGAGCTCGAGGACCTCGTCTGGGTTGTCGTGCTTGAGCGCCTTGCCGAGGTCTGGCACATGTCGCCCGACGACCTCGACCCCCGCTGACGCAGATCAGTCGATCGGCCGGACCTGCGGCGCCAGCACCGTCAACGGCGCTGACAGCAGGGCCAGCGAGCTGATGCGCCCCGCGTCCTCGTAGGTCGCGGCCGCCACGACCTCACCCTTGACCCGGAGCACGAGATAGGCGATGCCCTTCTGGGTGAACGCCTTCGCCGTGTCGAGGTGCTGGGTCGTCGCACCGTTGACCGCGACATCGACCTCGGCGATCTGCTTCATGTCCTTGCCGAGCGCGAGCACCTCGACCTTCGAGTCCTTGCCCGGCGCCGACAGGATGAGGTCGGGCAGCGAGACACCCTTGCCCATCTCGACCGGCACGAGCGCAGGGCCGACCAGGGCCGGGACCGCCTCGGCATACGCGAAGTCCTTGTCGCCGGGTGCCATGCGAACCGTGGCGGCGACCGGGACGTCCGAGGTGACCTTCAACCCCTGACGCCCGCTGCCCGCCGTGGTGGGCACGTCGATGAGCTGCACCGCTCCAGCCTTGACCTTGACGGCACCGAGGCCCTCGGGGTTGAACGTGTTCTTGGGTCCGATGACCTCCACCTCGACGCGGGCCGTGGTCGTACCCGGGTTGAGCAGCGCGAGAGTACGGCCGGTGGCTCCGGAGACGAGCCCCCCGATCACCTGGGAACGACGCGGGCTCGCCGTGGCCGACACGGGTTCGGTGCCGCCGAACACTGCCGTCGACAGGTCGTTGACGACCGCCGACACCGAGCCTCGGCGGCGCAGCACGTGCAGCGCCAGCTCCGGCTCACCGGCGGCCAGGTCATCGAGACGAACCCGTTTGGTCGTGAAGGGCTTGATCACGATGCCGCTGGCGTCGACGGCATCGATCTTGCCCTCGGGCCCCCAGAGCTCCATGTCGATCGCGGCCGGGGTGTCGCCGACGTTGGTGAGGATCACCGACGAGAAGTGCTTCGCGCCGGAGCCCAGGCCGAGGTACCACGCGTCGTCGACCAGGTCGGGGCACGATCCGACGACCAGCCCTCCCCCGCTCGACTTGCGGGCCGTCGCACCGAAGAAGCCCGTCGCACCCGAGGCCCGGCCGGACTGCTCGACGATCACTCCGCCGCCGTCGACCTCGGACGTACGCCACGTGGCAGGGTTGCCGAGCTGGGCATCGGCGGTCTTGCCCGGGAGCACCGTCGCTGTCGCCTTGTCTCCGGGAGACAGCTGGCCCGCGGCGACCGTGATGCCGGCGCCGGCAGGACACGCGTACGTGGTCTGGGTGATCCTGACTCCGTCGGGTCGACGCGGCGACTCCGACGGCTTGGGCACGACATGGGCACCGATCACGAGGCCGGCAGCCACGAGCGGGATGAGGAACGTCCGATAGCGGATCACGCCGTGACCTCCTCGAGGTCTGGCTCGACCTCGCGACGCCGCACCGGCGCTGTCAGCACGATCGCGACGAGCCAGGCGAGAACCTGCAGGCCACCGACGACCGGGTGCCACCACGGCGCCGAGGCGTGGGCCGATGCCGGATCGCCGGAGATCGTCCACACCCGCGAACCTGGTTCGTCACTGCCCGACGGCGACAGCAGCGGAGCGCCGTCGATGCGTCGCGCGACATCGGGATCGGCTCGCGGCGCATAGATCGCGTCGATGCCCGCGGCGCTGAGGGCGCGTACGTCCGCCGAGGTGCCCTGGGCCAGCAACCGTCGCACCGCGAGCGTGAGCTTGTCGGCTTCCGGGGAGGATGCCGCGACCGCCTCCTGACCCAGATAGGGGCCGTCGCCGTCCACCACCTTGTAGTCGACGCCGCGATCGATCGAGCCGGTCACGACCAAGGTGTTGCCCGGTCGCTCGGCGAGGAACAGGGGAACGACCGCCGACCGCCCCGTGTCGATCGGATCGGCCTCGCCGCGGCCGATCCACCACACGGCGGTGCCGACGGGAAGGACCAGCGCGACCGCGACGACGGCCGCGAGGGCCGGGCGTGGAAGACGGACGTCCGGCGCCGCGATCAGCACGGCCGCGATGAGCCCGCCGATCCAGACGACCGCCGGGACCGCAACCCACGGCTCGACGTCGGCCGGGCCGGTGTGGGTGGAATAGGTGACGACGAGACCCGAGAGCGCCACGGCAAGACCCAGGATTGCGACGAGCCACGCGGTCTCGACTGCCAGGCGCGTCCGGGCGGGAACCAGGGCCAGCACCGCGAGCACCACCAGGCCGACCGTCAGCCAGCCCGGCGCCGCGATGCCGCCTGCTCGTCCGAGGACGACGTCCAGCGCCGTCGCGGATCCGGGAACGGGGAAGCCCGCCTCCCACCACATCCGGAACGGTCGGAGCGCGCGCTGCCACAGCCACGGACCGAGGAGGACCAGCGGCACGATCGCCGACGCGACGAGGTAGCGGCTCACCCAGCGGCCCTCGGCGTACAACAGGATCACCAAGCCTCCGAGGCCCAGCAGCAGCGCAATGGGGGCGAACGCTGCCGCCACGGCGATCCAGATGCCGAGCCGCAGGCCCAGCTGCCACCCGGGAGTCTCGGCGAGCTGTATCGCGGTGTTGACCACGATCGGCAGCACGATCAGCGCGACCACCGTGCCGAGGCGTCCCTGGCTGACGGCACCGGTTGCCACGACGCACAGCGCATACGTGACCGCACAGGCGATGCGGATGCCGCGGTGCGGTGAGACGAGCCGGCCGAGTCGATGTGCCGTCAGGGCGGCGAGCGGCACGGCAAACAGCATCAGGACCCAGACCACCAGGCCCGGGTGGAACCACACCGGAGTCGCGAACGCCGCAAGTGGAATGGCGAAGGCAGGCGCCAGCATCGTGCCGGCCTGCAGCTCGCGGTCACGCCCGAGCAGCAGCGACCACCAGCCGTACGCCGACTCCGGCGATGCCGGCAACGCACCACCGTGCAGGCCGGCGCCGAGCAGTCCGCGTCCGGCGAGGAGCGAGAGCAGGACCAGCACGAGGACCGTGGCGAACCAGGGCCGGCGGGCCAGCAGCGACGGGCCGTCCTCGAGGTCGTCGGCCTCGTCGGGCGACTCGTCGGGACGTGTCGACCGGCGGCCGACGGTGGCCACCGCCTCGGGCTTGACCAGCGCCGTGATCGTGTCGCGGGTCATGTCGTAGCCGTGCTGGTAGGGCAGCCAGAACGGCGCCAGCAGGCCGCGGATCTCCCGGTGCGGGCGCTTCGCGGTCCTGGCGCGCTGGCGGCGTCCCGCGAACAGCCGGATGGGGTGGACGTACGCCGACCGCAGCGCGAGCAACTCGTCGCTCGCAGCCTCCGGGTCCTTGCCGATCAGCATCGCCAGCACCCGCAGCAGTGAGCCGACGAACAGGCGGACGTACTGGAACAGGAAGCGCGGCATCGGCGTGTTGACGAGCAACGTGTAGATCGCTGCGCGCCGGGGCTCCCAGTGCGGGACGTCGCTGCGCGAACGCTTGCGGGTGCCACGCCGCGACGCCTCGGCGTGGAACATCACGGCCGTCGGAGCGGTCCGCGTACGGTAGCCGGCCCGGGCGACCCGCCAGCCGAAGTCGATGTCGTCACCGTGCAGGGGCAGCCGGCGATCGAACCCACCGAGCTCGTCCCACACGTCGCGGCGAACCAGCATCCCGGCACTGTTGACGGCCAGCACGTCGCGCTCACGGTCGTGCTGACCGGCGTCGGGCTCCCCCGTCTCGAGCCCGGTCTCCCGGTTGCCCGTCGCGGTGATCGTCAGGCCGACCTCGAGGAGCCGGCGCAGCGACGGCCACTCGCGGATCTTGGGACCCACGACCGCGATGTCGGGGGATGAGGTCGCGGTGTCGAGCAGCCCGGAGAGGGTTCCCGGCAGCACCGAGGAGTCGTCGTGGAGCAGCCAGATCCAGTCGGTCTCGGGCAACGACTCGAGCGCGATCTTGACCGCGTCACCGAAGCCCGTCCCGGACGGCGCGGTGCTGACGCGGCCCTCGCCGAACGCCTCGCGCAGCAGGTCGGCACTGCCGTCGGTCGAGCCGACGTCAACGACCTGCCACACCGTCGGGGCATAGAACATCTCACCCAGCGAGGCGATGACCTTGGGGAGCCAGGTGGCTCCGTTGTGGGACACGAGCACAGCCGCCACGGTCGGCGGCGCATCCAGCCAATGGCGCGCGGTCGGAGTCTCGTCCACGAGGAACGACCTTAGTGGACGACGGGTGAGCCTCTTCAGGCTCGCTTCTTGAGCTTGCGCCTCTCACGCTCAGACAGGCCGCCCCAGATGCCGAAACGCTCATCGTGAGCAAGGGCGTACTCGAGGCATTCACCACGGACGTCGCAGGTCAGGCAGACCCGCTTGGCCTCACGCGTCGAACCACCCTTTTCAGGGAAGAACGCCTCGGGGTCCGTCTGCGCGCACAGGGCACGCTCTTGCCACATGAGTTCTTCATCGAGCTCCGGCGGCAGACCCACATCGAATGACATACTTGAAATTACAGACCTGTCACCTGTCACAAGTCAAGCGGAATGGCAAGATTCGGCGAATCCACGGCGTGTCGCCAGTGAAAAGTCACCGCGGGCGCGGGGCCCGACATCGGGCCCGTCACAATTGGCGGATGCGCATCACGATGGTTGCCGGAGCCGACGCCGCCCCGTTCGTCCACGATCTGGTGGCTCTCCTCGATCCGGCCGACGAGCTGACCGTCATCGCCCCGACCGTCCGGCGTCACGTGTCCGCCGGCCTCGAGGCCAGCCCTGACCTCGACGGGCTGCTGACGCCCGGCGGCGAGCCGACGTACGCCGTCGCCGACGCGCTCGCGGCCGTGGAGTACGTGCCCACGTGGCAGCGTGCCAGCGACCAGGTCGTCGCTGCCCGGCTCGTCCGTACGCAGCTCGTCACGACCGGCGCCTCGCTCACCGACGTGACGATCGCGGCCGCGATCCGCGGCTCGCTCCCCTATCGCCTGCTGCCGGTGTGCGACGAACGGGCAGAGCTCCGCGTCGTCGTGGGATCTGACGAGCCGAGGGCGATCCATGTCGGCGAATACCTCGCCGAGCCGACGTCGTACGAGGCGACCCAGCTGCTCCTGGTCGCCGACAAGATCGCCGTGTCGTCGGCTGTCACGCAGACGCTCACCGACACCGACGTCCTCGTGCTCGGGCCGTCGAGCCGGACGCTGGTGATCGACCCCGTGCTGCGTACGCCGGGCTTCCTGGAGCTCATCGCCGACGAGCTTCCCGTCCTGGTGGTCGACCACGAGGACACCGTCCCGGCCGAGCTCGTACGGGTGGCGGGTCTTCGCCAACCCGATCCCGGGCGTTCGCGCTCGGTCCCCAGAAATGCCGCGACGATGCTGCAGATCGCGCAGGTGTCCGCGTGAAGGGCCTCAGCCAGCTCCTCGCCGGCGTGCCGGACGCCTCGCTGCCCCTGCTGACCTACTACGACCAGTCGACGGGTGAACGCGTGGAGCTCAGTGCGACCACCACGGCCAACTGGGTCGCCAAGACCAGCAACTTCCTGGTCGACGACCTCGACGCCGACGGCTCGACCCGCATCCGCATCGGCTTGCCGACCCACTGGCTGCGATTCGTGTGGATCCTGTCGGCGTGGAACGTCGGTGCGGCCGTCGTCGACTCGTCGGCCGACATCGGCCTGAGCGGTCCTGAGCTCGAGGCGGACGAACGCCACAAGGTGGCGGCATCGCTGCGCCCGCTCGGAGGCCGCTTCATCACCGAGCCCAGCGGCTTCCTCGACATCGGTGCCGAGGTCCCGGGACACGGCGACCACTTCTTCGCCATGGACCCGCCCGGCCCTGACACGGTCGCGATCGAGCTTGGCGGCGTCGTACGTACGCACGCCGACCTGTTGTCGACCCCACCGGACGGTCGCCGGATCATCGTCGAGCCCGGCACGGTCGAGCGCGACGCCGGGCTCATCGTGGCGGCGCTGCTGGGCGGCGGCTCGCTGGTCATCGTGACGTCCGCCACGTCGGCCGATATCGCCCGCGTGGCAGAGCAGGAGTCCGCCCAGATCTCCTAGGCGGATCCACTACACTCGGTGTGCCGCGGTCGGGTCTGACCGTTCGGCGAGAACTCACAGTAGGGACCCTTTCCAGATGGACCTCGCCCATGACGCGGCGCCTGACGGTCTCACCCGAGTAGGTGCGCGGCCGCCGCTCGGCGACTACCTCCGACAGGTCTGGCTCCGGCGCCAGTTCATCGTCTCCCTGGCGCAGTTCCGCATCGAGGCCGAGAACCAGCGCAACAGGCTCGGCATGCTCTGGGTCGTCATCAAGCCCCTGCTCGAGGCCGCGGTCTACGGAACCGTCTTCGGCTTCCTCCTCGGCAGCAATGCCCGTCCCCCGCACTTCGTCGAGTTCCTCATCATCGGCATCTTCATGTTCCAGTTCTTCTCCTCGACCTTCTCGGCCGGCGCGAAGTCGATCACGTCCAACAGCGCCCTCGTGCAGAGCCTCAGCTTCCCCCGCATGACGTTGCCGCTGTCATTGGTCGTCCAACGCCTGCTGCTGTTCCTGCCGACCCTGGCGATCATGGTCGTGCTGGTCGTCGTCACAGGCACGGCGCCGCACCTCAACTGGCTGCTGATGATCCCGCTGATCGGCCTGTTCTTCGTCTTCAACTGCGGGGTCACCCTGATCACGGCCCGCCTCACGGTCCACTTCCGCGACCTCAGCCAGCTGCTGCCGTTCATCACGCGCCTGCTGTTCTACACGACGGGCCTGTTCTTCAGCATCGAGGAGCGCTTGCAGCACCACCCCACCCTGCTGCGCATCGCAGACTTCCAGCCGTTGCACGAGTTCCTGACACTGGCCCGCGGCATCCTCCTCCACGGTGAGGCGTACGAGGTCAAGTCGGTGTTCTGGCTCTACGCGTCGGTCTGGTCCTTCGGTGTGCTCGCCGTCGGCATCGTCTACTTCTGGGCTGCGGAGGAGCGCTATGGCCGCGTCGACTGATCGCAAGCCGGTCGTGGTCGTCGACGACGTCCACGTCGAGTACAGGGTGCTCGCCACCGGCAAGCGCGCCACTGCCGCCGACAGCGCCCGCAAGCTGCTCGAGCGCTCACGTCGTACGCGCTCGGTGCACGCGCTCAAGGGCGTGTCATTCTCGGCGTACGAGAACGACAGCATCGGCGTCATCGGGTCCAACGGCTCCGGCAAGTCGACGCTCATGCGCGCGATCTGCGGATCGACCCCCACCTCGAGCGGCTCGATCTACGCCGCGTCACGGCCCAGCCTGCTCGGCGTCGGCGCTGCGCAGCTCAAGGACCTCTCGGGCGAGCGCAACATCATCCTCGGCGGCCTGGCCCTCGGCCTCACCCGCGCCGAGATCGAGGGCAAGCTCGACGACATCATCGACTTCGCCGGCCTCCGGGAGTTCATCGAGCTGCCGATGCGTACCTACTCCTCGGGCATGACGGCGCGACTGAAGTTCGCCATCGCCACGGTGCAGGACCACGACATCCTCATCATCGACGAGGCCCTGGCCGTCGGAGACAAGAACTTCCGCGATCGCAGCGAGGCGCGCATCCGCGAGATCCGCGACAACGCCGGAACGATCTTCCTCGTCAGCCACTCGATGCAGTCGATCCGCGACACCTGCAACCGCGTCATCTGGCTCAACAAGGGCGAGCTCATGATGGACGGCGATCCCGAAGAGGTCATCGAGGCGTACGAAGCCTCGAGCTAGGCACGTCGCTCAGCAGGAGGCTGCGAGGTCGTCCGTGGTGTTGGCGGCCCGTTGCGTCGGGTCCTTCTTCTTGGGCCCAGAGGTCGTCGGCGCTGCCTCCGACTTGTCGATCGCGGTCTGGATCATGGTGTGGATCGCCGGGAAGTTGGGGTTGACGGTCGACACGACCGGCGGCACGAGGGACACGACGGCGATCTTGGACCCGCGCGACTTCAGCGCGAGATCTGCGAACTGACCCAGCTCGACGGCCGGGATGTTGGTGCTGAGTAGCTCCTTGCCCGACTCGGCGATCCGGGTCGCGTTGACGAGGACCTTCTGCGGGCTGAGCTGGTTGAGCATCGCCGCCATCAGGCACTTCTGCCGGCCCATGCGGGTGAAGTCGTCGGACGCGACGCGGCTTCGGGCGTACCAGAGCGCCTTCTGGCCGTCGAGCTTCTGCAGGCCGGGCTCGATGTAGGTCTGCTTGTAGGAGTCGTCGTGGCCGAACATCGCAATCCGCGTCTTGACGTCCATCTCGACCCCGCCGACCGCGTTGACCAGGCCCTTGAAGCCGTTGAGGTTGATCATCACGTAGTAGTTGATCTTGAGGTTGGTGGCGCCCTCGACGGCATCGATCGTGGCGTCGAGCCCCGGGTCGGCGCTGTCGGGGTAGAGGTCCTTGCGGTTCTGTGCGGCCGTGTGCACCGCGTTGAGCAGGCACGTGGGTCCGCAGTTGTAGCCGTAGGGGTAGACCCTGCGCATCGGCGAGTCCTTGGCGAACGGCACGTTCTGCAGGTTGCGAGGCAGCGACACGAGCACGGTACGACCCGTGGTGGCGTCGATGCTGGCGATCGTCATCGAGTCGGGGCGGATGCCGGTGCGGTCCTTGCGGGCGTCCGAGCCGATCATCAGGAT
Source organism: Aeromicrobium panaciterrae (assembly GCF_039537165.1). Lineage (GTDB taxonomy): Bacteria > Actinomycetota > Actinomycetes > Propionibacteriales > Nocardioidaceae > Aeromicrobium > Aeromicrobium panaciterrae. Next base: position 563,283 of record NZ_BAAAZZ010000002.1, read on the forward strand.
GTTGTAGCGGCCCTTGAGCGGCGGGGTCGTCTCGGTCGCCTTGAACACCGTCTTGACCGTCTCGCGCGAGACCTTGATGAGCTGCGAGGCGTACGCGGTGGATCCGGCGACACCCGCGATGATCGCGACGTTGATGACCGTGATCGCCGCGGCACGCATGAACGACAGGCGGAACGTCGAGCCGAGTCGCCACGCGTCGATGAACAGGCACAGCCACAGGAAGCCGACCGAGATCAGCCCGAAGCGGGCCAGCGCCAGCTTGTCGCTGTTGGTGAAGTAGCCCAGGAACGTCGCCCGGTCGGTGGCGTACTTCCAAGCCAGGAAGCCGCCGAGGCACAGCAGGAGGAACCACACGAAGGTCGCGACCCGGCCCACCCATCGGTTGCCGACGGCGCGCTGGGCTGAGCCCGGCACCACGATCGTCATGAGGCACAGCGTCAGGGCGCGCCGGAACCGGACACGCGGCGAGTCCAGGTGGCGGTCCTGATAGCCGCGGCCCAGGAGACTCGCGCGGTGCGACATGGGTCCCTCACGAAACGTTGGCCGACGGAGCCACCATTATCACCGATGCACGTGCCATGTCTGAAATGAACGGGTGTGATCTCAGCGCCACCTCAGGTTCGACGTTCAGCAGGCGGCGTCGAGGTCGGCCGACTGGTTGGCCTTGCGGGGGTCGTTGCTCGTGTCGTCGGTCTTGGGGACCGAGAGCGTGGCCTGGGTGATGCCGACCTTCGTGGTCGACTTGCCCTCGGCCTTGGCGACCGCCTCGTCGATGACACGGCGCACCTTGTCGAAGTCGGGGCTCCCGGTGTAGATCAGCGGTGGCACCAGCGACACGGTCGAGACCTTCTCGTTCTTGGCCTTGAGCGCGAGGTTCATGAAGACGTCGAGGTCCTGCTGCGGGATGTTGGTCGTCAGCAGCGCCTTGCCGGAGTCGGCGATCTTCTCGACGTTGAGCAAGACCTTCTGCGGGCTGAGCTGCTTGAGCATCGCGTTCATGACGCACTTCTGCCGGCCCATGCGCGACCAGTCGTCGTTCTGCACGCGGCTGCGGGCGTACCAGAGCGTCTGGTCACCTGTGAGCTTGTGGGTGCCGGCCGGGATGTAGCCGCGGATCGGCGAGCCGATGCCGCCGATGGCCGTACGTTCCTTGACGTCGATCGTGACGCCGCCGACGGCGTCGACCAGCTTGGAGAAGCCATGCATGTTGACCAGGGCGTAGTAGTTGAGCTTGAGCCCGGTGATCTCCTCGACGGCACCCATCGTGGCGTCGAGCCCGGGGGCCTTCTCGCCGAACAGCTCGGCGTGGTCGTTGGCCCAGGTGTTGATCGCGTTGAGGTACTGGCCCTCGCCGTTGAAGCCGTGGGGGAACTGCTTGTCCATCACCGAGCCCTTGGGGAACGGCACGTTCTGCAGGTTGCGCGGCAGGCCGATCAGGACGGTGCGGCCGGTGTCCTTGTCGATGCTCGCGACCGTCAGCGAGTCCGGGCGCAGACCGCTGCGGTCGGGACCGGAGTCGCCGCCGAGCATCAGGATGTTGTAGCGGCCGTCCTCGGGGTGCGAAACCGTGTCGGACGCGAACACCGTGCCGATGAACGAGCTCTGCACCGCGACGAGGTGTGCCGCGAAGAACATCGTGCCCGCCGTGACGAAGCACAGGACGCCGTTGAGTCCCGTCATCCAGAGCCGGTGGTTACGTGCCATCTTCAAAGGCTGCCCGAGGCGCCAGGCGTCGATGATCAGGGCGACCCAGGCGATGGCACCCGCCATCAGGACGTACCGGCCGACCGTGAGGAGACGCGGGTTGGTCATCAGCGAGAACAGGCCCGTGCGTGACGTCATCGAGAGGAACAGCAGGAACGCGCCGAGCGCCAGGAACCCCAGCCAGATGCGGACCGCGATGCGTCCGACCTTGCGACTGCCCATGACGAGCTGGGCCGAGCCGGGCATGACGAGGGTCATCGCGGTGAGCGTCAGCGCACGACGGAACTGGATACGAGCAGAGGCATCGGCCGGACGGGCGTAGGAGCCACCCATCACACTCGAGCGAACGTCAGACATGGTGTCCTCACGTTGGGGAAGAAGCTGAGGCGTGTCCCAGTATTGCGGCAAACCTTCAAGTTGCGGTTGAGGGCGCGCCGAGATCGCGCAGCAATTTTCAGGTTCAGTTCACCGGCAATTTTCAGGCGCCGATCGACTCGGCCTCGGGCTGGTACGGCGGGTGGTCCGGTACGGTCATCTGCATGCCAGGTGAGTGGTCGGAGGGCGAGTACGGGTGGCTCTACGGCGACGGAAAGCCGGCCCCCAAGGCCGCTCCGGAGTCGTCCGACCTGCCGCCGCCCAACCTGCCGCCGCCCGGGTCGACGCGGTCCAGCTCATACGAGCCGCCACCACCCAGGACTCCGCGCAAGAAGCGCAACGGCCGCCGCATCTTCGGTTTCGTGCTCCTCGCGTGGATCGTGTTCCTCGTCGCCGTCCCGGTATGGGCCTGGGGCAAGATCGCCAAGGTCGACGCCGAGCCCGACGGAGCGCGCCCCGCCGACCAGCCCGGTACGACCTATCTGCTGGTCGGTTCCGACAGCCGCCGCGGCCTCACCCCGGAGGAGCAGAAGGAGTTCTCGACGGGCGGCGACGGTGGTGGGCGCGGTCGTACCGACACGATCATGCTGCTGCACACCGGAAGCGGTCCGACCCTCCTGATGTCGCTCCCGCGTGACTCGCTGGTGCAGATCGAGGGCTACGGGCGCACCAAGATCAACGCGGCGTACGCGTTCGGCGGGCCTCCCTTGCTGGTCCAGACCATCGAGAAGAACACCGGCATCCGCATCGACGACTACGTCGAGGTCGGCTTCGGCGGACTCGTCAAGGTCGTCGACTCGCTCGGCGGCGTCGAGATCTGCCCCAAGCAGGACCTCAAGGACAAGGACTCCGGTCTCGACGTCAAGAAGGGCTGCCAGAACGCCGACGGCAAGACGGCGCTGGCCTACTCCCGCAACCGCCACTCGTACGCGACCCAGGACATCCAGCGCGTGCAGAGCCAGCGAGAGGTGCTGGGCTCGATCGCGGCCGAGGCGAAGTCACCCTGGACCGTTCTCAACCCGTTCCGCTACATGAGCGTTGCCAGCGGGGCGTCCGGATCTCTGCAGATCGGTGAGAACGTCGGCCCGATCTCGCTGGCGAAGTTCGCGTTCGCGCTGTCGGCGGCCATGGGCGGCGAAGGGCTCAACTGCACCGTGCCGCTGCGCGACTTCGCGGTGACGTGGGATCCCGAGCGGGCACCCAAGATGTTCGACTACATCAAGACCGACCGCACGGCCGACATCGGAAGCCTCTGCACCAAGGACGGCCTGCCGAAGTCGAACTGACCGAAGGCGCCAGTCTGCGAAGCGCGACCAACGCCCCGATAGATTGGGGCACATGACTTCCTCGGATTCCGGCGCACATGCCCACGGCGTCGCAACGCTGACGCCCGACGGCACGGTGCTCGACGTCTGGTACCCCGCGCCCCGACTGGGTGCCGCACCCACGGGATCGAGCGAGCCGCCGGAGCTCGCGGCACTGGCCGGCAAGGACGACGTCCGCGACGTCGTCAAGGCGGTCGTGCTGACCGAGATCGCCGACCTCCAGGCTCCCCCCGCAGATGCCTACGACGCCTACCTTCGCCTCCACCTGCTGTCGCACCGCCTGGTGGCGCCGCACGGCCAGAACCTCGACGGCCTCTTCGGGGTGCTGACCAACGTCGTCTGGACGTCGCTCGGCCCCTGCGCCGTCGACGGCTTCGAGGCAACCCGAGCGCGCGCTCGCGCCGCCGGCCAGCACGTCCAGGTGACCAGCGTCGACAAGTTCCCTCGCATGACCGACTACGTGATCCCGAGCGGCGTGCGCATCGCCGACGCCGACCGCGTACGCCTCGGCGCCCACCTGGCCGAGGGCACCACCGTGATGCACGAGGGCTTCGTCAACTTCAACGCCGGCACCCTGGGCACCGCGATGGTCGAGGGCCGCATCTCCGCCGGCGTCACGGTGGGCAACGGCTCCGACGTCGGCGGCGGCGCGTCGATCATGGGCACGCTGTCCGGCGGGGGCAAGCAGATCATCAGCGTCGGCGACAACTCGTTGATCGGCGCCAATGCCGGAATCGGCATCTCGCTGGGCAACGACTGCGTCGTCGCGGCGGGCACCTATGTCACGGCGGGTTCCAAGGTCACGATGCCCGACGGCTCGACCGTCAAGGCCGCCGAGCTGTCGGGGCAGGACGGCATCCTGTTCCTCACCAACAGCCAGACCGGTGCGCTCGAGGCCAGGCCGCGCGGCGAGCGTACGGGCATCGAGCTCAACTCCGCCCTGCACGCCAACTAGCCGCCTTCTCTGATGAGGCTCAGGTGGTTCGTCGTCCTCGGACTCGTCGCGGCGGGCATCCTCGTCGCGACCGGGTTGCGCGATCGCGAGCCCCTGCGCAGCGAGTTCTGCGTCGCGAAGGTCGGTGACGTACGCGCCCAGGTCGACCTCGAACAGGGTCAGTGGGCGGCGCTGATGGCCGCCATCGCCCAGAACCGCGGGATGTCGCCGCGGGCCACGACGATCGCCATCGCGACAGCGTTCCAGGAGTCCAAGATCCACAACATCGACTACGGAGACCGCGACTCGATCGGCCTCTTCCAGCAGCGGCCGTCACAGGGCTGGGGCACGGTCGCGCAGATCATGGATCCGCACTACTCGATCACGAGGTTCTACAAGGCACTCGCCAAGGTCAAGGGCTACGAGACCATGGAGATCACCCAGGCAGCCCAGAAGGTGCAGCGCTCCGGCTTCCCCGGCGCGTACGCCCAGCACGAGGCGGACTCCCGTGCTCTCGCCTCGGCGCTGCGCGGCTACAGCCCGGCGGCCTTCACCTGCCAGATCAACCCCAAGGGCAGCGGCAGCGTCGCCGTCGTCATCGACGACGTCGAGAAGGCGTTCGGCAAGATCGAGTCAGCCCAGGACCGCGACCGTGCACGATTCCCGCTGACCGGAAAGCCCGCCGACATCGAGGCGCGGGGCTGGGCGATCGCGCACTACCTCGTCGGCAACGCGTCACAGCTCGGTATCGAGACGATCACGTTCCAGACCAAGCAGTGGAACGCCGAGGACTCCGACCAGGGCTGGACCACGACCGACACGGCCGATCCCGACATCGTCCGCGTCTCGACCAACTAGCTGGCGAGGCGCTTGACGGCGGCTGCGATGCGTTCGTCCTTCGCCATGAACGACAGCCGTACGTGGTTGGCGCCGGCAGCGCCGTAGAAGTCGCCCGGAGCCGCAAGGATGCCGCGATCAGCGAGCCAGTCGATCGTGGCACGTCCGTGCTCGCCACGGGTGACCCAGAGGAACAACGAACCCTCGGAGTGCTCCACCGTGAAGCCGGCAGCCTCGACTGCGGCACGCAGGTCGTGGCGACGAGTGGCATAGGCCTTGCGTTGCTCCTTGACGTGCTGGTCGTCACCCAGCGCCGCCGCCATCGCGGCCTGCACCGGTGCGGGCACCATCGAGCCGAGGTGCTTGCGCACCTCGAGCAGCTCGGTGACGATCGCCTGATCACCTGCCACGAACGCGTCACGATAGCCCGCGAGGTTGGAGCGCTTGGACAGCGAGTGCACCGCGAGGATGCCGTCGAACGAGCCGCCGCAGACGTCGGGATGCAGCACCGAGTAGGGCGTGTCCTCCCAGGCGAACTCGAGGTAGCACTCGTCGGAGACCACCAGGGTGCCGCGCTCGCGCGCCCACTCGACGACCTTGCGGAGGTGGTCGATCCCGAGGATCCTGCCGCTCGGATTGCCCGGAGAGTTGATGTAGATGATCGCGGGAGCCCTGGGCCCGACCGCGACGGTCGAGTCGGTGGCGATGACGTCGCACCCCGCGAACCGGGCACCCACCTCGTACGTCGGGTAGGCCAGCTCAGGGACGACGACGAGGTCGCCGGCACCGAGCCCGAGCTGCACCGGCAGCGTCGCGATGAGCTCCTTGGACCCCATGGTCGGCAGGACCTGCGAACGCTCCAGCCCGGTGACCTCGAAACGGCGCTCGAGCCAGTCGATCGCAGCCTGTCGCAACGACTCGGGGCCGAACACCGTGGGGTAGCCCGGTGAGTTGGCGGCTGCCTTCAGGGCGTCCTGCGCCACCGCGGGGGTGTCGTCGACCGGGGTGCCGATCGAGAGATCGACCAGGCCCTCGGGGTGGGACTCGGCGCGCGCCTTGGCGTCAGCGATCGTGTCCCACGGGAAGTCAGGGAATCGTGCGGAGACTTCCCTTCTCGGCGTCACTCGTCGTGTTCCTGCGGGGGCAGCGCGGCGATGATCGGGTGATCCGCGTCGATCTTGCCGAGCTTGGCGGCGCCTCCGGGCGAGCCGAGATCGTTGAAGAAGTCGACGTTGGCGGTGTAGTAGTCCTTCCACTCCGCCGGGGTGTCGTCCTCGTAGAAGATGGCTTCGACGGGGCAGACCGGCTCACACGCACCACAGTCGACGCACTCGTCGGGGTGGATGTAGAGCATGCGATTGCCCTCATAGATGCAGTCCACCGGACATTCGTCCACGCATGCGAGGTCCTTGAGGTCCACACACGGCTGGGCGATCACGTAGGTCACGAGGGGTTCTCCTTCGAAGGTTCGCTTCCATTATCCGTGGTCGCCAACCTAGCCGCGCAGCAGGTCCATTGGCTGACATGAAACGCTGAGTCTGTGACACCTGACGCTCCCACGGTCGGCGCGCGCGTCGTCGTACGCCACCTCGCCGGAGGCACCGGGCCGTCCGGTGGACCCGCGCTGAACGATGTCGTCGGCCGAGTCCTCGGAGTCGATGACAGCACCGTGACGGTGCAGCGACGTGATGGTCGTACGGCGATCGTCGCGCTCGCCGACATCGTCACGTGGAAGGTCGTCCCGGACCGTCCGCTGCGTCGTCGGCGCGCACGTGACGTCGACACAGAGGAGCTCACCCGCATCACGTCCCGGGGGTGGCCCCCGATCGAGTCGCAACGGCTGGGCGACTGGGAGCTGCGCGCCGCGGGACGGTTCACGGGCCGCGCCAACTCGGTGGCGGTGCACGGCTCTCCGGGCGTCGAGCTCACCGACGCCCTGGAACGAGTCGAGGCGTTCTATGCCGAACGGGACCAGCCGGCACTTGCCCAGGTCGTCACCGGATCGGCCCACGACACAGCGCTCGCGGCGGCGGGATGGACCCCGATGGACGACTACCACGGTGGCGCCGTCGTACAGGTCGCCGATCTCGACCCGGCGTACGCCGCCGATCCCGCGGCTCGCATCGCCGACTCGGTCGACGCCGAGTGGCTGAGCCACTACGGCCGGGTCAACGACCCGGTGTCGGCGCGAGCCGTGCTCGAGGGGCCGGCACAGGTCGCGTTCGTCTCGATCGGAGATCCCATCGTCGCGATCGGTCGGGTCGTCGTGACCGGCGAGTGGGCGGGTATCTCGTGCGTCGAGGTCGATCCCGAGGTACGCCGGCAGGGTCTGGCCAAGCGGGTCGTCGACACATCCTTGGCCTGGGCCGTCGAGCACGGAGCCGACAAGGCATACCTGCAGACCATGCGGGCCAACACGGCGGCGATCGCGTTGTACGCGCCGTACGGATTCGCCGACCACCACGACTACCGCTACCTGCGACCCTCCACAGCAACCTCACAGTGACTCCACTGGCGGCGCCCAGAGCGGCTTCGTACCGTGATGGACATGAGCCACCACCCGACCGACACCCCCGAGGAGCACGACCTCGGGCTGGGACATGACCTGCCGACCCTGCTGCATCACGATCGCCCTGAACGTCGCGGTCTGATCGCGTGGGGTGATCAACTCACCAGCGCCTCGCAGCGTGGGGCCTTCGGCCCGAGACGCTCACACTTCGTTAGCGCTGACTGACGCTCGGCCGCGGGCGGCCTCGGTCAGTCAGGCTTCTTGCCGCAGATCACGTGGTCGGCGGCCTGGTAGTGGGCCGTGTCGGTCTCGGACTTGACCTTCTTGCCGCCCTGGTAGAACGTCCGGTAGATGTCGATGTCGAACCCCTGGATCGGGTCCTGGGGGACACAGCGCTTGGTGTCGTCGTACTGCGTGCCGGGTGAGCGGAAGTTGCGGCGGGCCGACTGGCCGGCCTTCACGTCGTAGACCTTGGTGCTCCACAGCTCGACGTGCATCTGGCCCTGCGAACCTGGCGTGCTCTTGACCACCCACGCACGCACCAGCACGCCGTACTTGGTCGAGTTCTTCCAGCGCAGGTCGAGGTTGCCGAAGTAGACCGTCGCCTCGCGGCCAACCGGGTAACGGTTGATGTAGAACGCGTGCGGGTGGTGCTCGACGTCGTCCATCCCACCGAAGAACGCGGCGTTGTAGGTCGTCGTGGCGACCTGTGAGACGCCGCCGCCCAGCTCCTCGCGGAACACCCCGCCGTTGATCACGGTGCCGGTCACGAAGCCGTTCGCCACGGTGCGTTCGCCGACCGTCTTGTTGAAGCTGAACGTCTCACCGGGCTCGATGATCGTGCCGTTGATCAGCTCGGCGGCACGACCCTGGTTGATGTTGCGGTACTCGGCGTACGGGAACCGCGTCGTGAAGCTGCTGATCCGCTCGGTGATCTTGAGCGCCTTGGCGTCCTCGGTCGTGAACAGCGGGTCGACCACCTTCGCGGTGATCGCGATCTTGCGCTCGGCGCCGGTCTTGTCGAGCACCGGCAGGAGCTTCTGGGCCATCTCCTCGGGCTGCAGCCCGACACCCTCCTTGCCGGGGACCACGACCGGCTTGCCGTTCTCGATCTTCACGGTCGCGTCGACGGCCTTCTTGCCGATCCCGGTCACGGAGCTGGTCAGCGGTTCGGCGAGCTTCTTGGGGTCGATGTACGGCTTGAGCACGTTGTCCTGCACCTGCACGACCAGGGCCGGCGTGTAGGCCGTCACCGGGAGCGAGACGTTCTTGTCGCCGACCGCCAGCGTGACAGGCCCGGCCACGGCGGGCTCGGCGATCGTCTTCATGGCGTCGGCAAGACCGTCTGAGTCGACCGCTGGCTCGACCACGACGGTCGGCACCTTCACGGGCTTGTCGGTGACGAGGTAGGCGTCCTTGATCACGTCGGCGGCGTCGTCGCGCGCGACGACCAGGCCTGCCTTCGGCTCCCGCGGTGTCGGCTTGGCCTTGGGGAACGTGATCTGGGCCTCGACGACCTCGACGTTGATCGACTCACCGATCGTGCCGATCACGCTCTGCAGCTTGGCGTCGTCGACATCGAGCGCCGGTGCGGTCTCGTGATCGCCGAACAGCAGGCCGACCATGTCCTTCGGGTTCCAGCTGCGGTGTCCGCCCGCCTCATCGACCGAACGGTCGAGGTCGAACGAGAGCCCCGCATCGGCCGGCTTGACGCGGAACTCCACCTTCTCGTGGCTCAGCACGATCTCGTTGGCGATCCGCGGGGTCAATGCCTCGTCGACGGCCGCCCGGGCCGCCGACGGTGACATGCCGCTGACGTCGACGCCGCCGATCGTCGCGTTCGCCGGCATCCGAGCGCCGGTGAGGAAGTAGCCGGCGACGTAGAGCGCGGCGACGAGCCCCAGCACGCCCAGGAGCACGTTGCGGCCGATGTGCGATCCGCCCTCGTCGTCATCCTCGGTGGCAGGCTGCGTCGCGGGCTCGGCGGCGGCAGCCGCCAGGACGTCGGTGTCGGGTGAGATGTCGTCGCCATCGGGATCGAATGCTCCCGCCGGTACGGCGACGGGTTCTTCGACGATCGCCTCCTCGACGGCGGGCTCCTCGACCTCGTCAGCGACCTCGGGCTCGGCGGGCTCCTCGGCGACGGGCTCCTCGACCTCGTCAGCGACCTCGGGCTCGGCGGACTCCTCGGCGACGGGCTCCTCGACCTCGTCAGCGGCCTCCGTCTCGACAGCAGCCTCCTCGACGGCGGGCTCCTCGGCAACGGGTTCCTCGACCTCGTCAGTGACCTCGGGCCCGGCGACGTCCTGCTCAGGCGCAGCCTCGTCAGAGGACTCATCAACCTCAGGCTCGACAGCGTGCTCGACCTCGGGCTCGACGACGTCCTCGGCCTCGGAGGTCAGCGCCGCCTCGATGTCGGCGTCGGGTTGCGCCTCGTCGGGGGGCTGGGAAAGGTCGGGCTCGTCCGGGCGCTCGGTCATACCTCCCCCTTCACGGCCGTCATTGGCCACGCCTCGGTGTCCGAAGCGCGCCCCACACTATGAGCACGAGTGATCCGGCCGCAAACGTCAGGCCCATCCAGTCGGTGGCGACGAGGTAGCTGCCACCGGGCGAGAGCTGCAGCGCGGTGAGCATCGCGGCCCAGCCGAGCCCGAGCCAGGCGCCACCGACGCGTACGAGCTCACTCGCCGCCAGCACGACCGCGGCCGTGGCCACCAGGGCCAGGACCAGCCCCCACGGCACCCGGGTGCCACCGAGGCCGACGGTGTGCCGGTGCACGATGGCGGCAACGACACACAGATAGGCGCCGGCCAGGACCAGCCCACATCGCCTCACAAGATCAGAGTCCGGCAAACAGGTCGTGCTCGAGGCCGTCGGCACCGACCGGGCCGAGCGTGCCCTTGGCGAGGCGATAGAACTCCTTGCCCCACACCTGGTTGCCGAGGTTGTTGGACAGCGCGAAGAACGGTCCGTCCAGGGCGATCTGGGTGGCGTGTGCCTTCATCGCGTCCATCTTGGCGTCGACGAACTCGTTGGCGTCGATCGCGGCGTCCAGCTCCTCGTCGGAGGCCCCGAACGGCAGGTTGTCGGGATCCCAGTCGGCGAACGACGTCGTGTCGCCCGCCTCGCGTACCTGCTTGATGCCGTCGCTCATCTGTGACTTCGACATCGCAACCCAGTAGGCCTTGGACACGTCCCACGCCTCACCGAGGTCAGGCTTGTAGGACCGCACCGCGGCGAGCTCCATCGCATACGTGGCGACACGGTGGGCTTGTACGTGGTCGGGGTGGCCATAGCCGCCGAACTGGTCGTACGTCACGAGCACCTGCGGCCTGAGCTCGCGAATGATCCCGACGAGCAGGTCCGCGGCCTCCAGCAGGTCGGCGTGCCAGAAGGCGCCGTCGGGCGTCTCCTCCGCTGCCGTGGCGGATCCATCCTCCGCCCAGGACATGCCTGAGTCGTGGAAGCGCCCGAACCCGCCGAGGAAGCGATGGTCCGTGACCCCGAGAGCCTTCATCGCATCGGTCAGCTCGCCGCGGCGATGCTCACCGAGGCCGCCGTCCTTCTCGAACGCGAGGTGCTCCAGCTCCGGCACCAGCACCTCGCCCATCTCACCGGCCGTACACGTGACCAGGGTGACCTGCACGCCTTCGGACACGTACTTGGCCATCGTGGCGCCATTGTTAATGACCTCGTCATCGGGATGGGCGTGCACGAACAGGATGCGGCGATCACTCAGAGGCATGCCCCAAGGCTACTGACCACCACCGTGATTGGATCGGGGCATGAGCGAGCGCCAGCCAACCAACCAGAGCGATGCCACCTCGTACCCCCGGCTCGCGGCACGAACGCAGCGATTCACGCTCGGAATCCCCCGCAACCTCACCGTCTCGCCGGATGGTGCGACAGTGCGTTTCATTCGCACACCGGACGGCGTCACGGCGCAGGGCCAGCTGTGGGAGTACGACGTCGCGACCGGCACCGAGTCGCTGCTCGTCGACCCCGTCGCGCTGCTCGGCGAGGACGGTGAACAGCTGTCGCCGGAGGAGCGCTCACGCCGCGAACGCAGCCGCGAAGGCACAGGAGGCCTGGTCGGCTATGACGTCGACAAGACGGGACGGTGGGCATGCTTCACGTTGTCGGGCCAGCTCTGGGCCGTGCACCTCGGCGCCAGGGCCGTGCACTCCCTGGCCAGCGTCGGCGCCGTCATCGACCCGCGACTCGACCCGACCGGACGGCTGATCGCGTATGCGTCGGGTGGTGCCCTGCGCGTCATCGGCGTCAACGGCCAGGACGAGCGCGCACTGGTCACGCCCGAGTCCGACACCGAGGTGTGGGGCCAGGCGGAGTTCATCGCCGCCGAGGAGATGGAGCGGTTCCGCGGGTTCTGGTGGGCCCCGGACGGCCGGTCGCTGCTCGTCGAGCGCTTCGACGACGCCAACGTACAGACATGGCACATCGCCGACCCCGAGCATCCCGAGCGCACACCCGTCGCCCGGCGCTACCCCGCTGCCGGCACCCCCAACTCCGACGTCACGCTCTGGCACGTCGACCTCGAGGGCAACCGCACCGAGATCCGGTGGGACCGAGCAGCGTACGAGTACCTCGGCCGGGTCAGCTGGACCCCCGATGGCGAGCCGGTCATCCAGGTGCTGAGCCGCGACCAGAAGTCGTCGCAGATCCTGTCCGTCGACGTCGCATCGGGCCGTACGAACGTGCTCCGTGAGCCGACCGATCCCGCATGGGTCGAGCTCAACGCCGGACCGCGGCTCGCCCCCGGCGGCGTCCTGGTCAGCGTCGAGGACCACGAGGGCTGGCGCCGCGTGCTGGTCGACGGCTCCCCCATCACGCCCGACGGCTGGCAGGTGCGTGGCATCGTCGACGTCTTCGAGGACTGCGTCGTCGCGACCGCGTCACAGGAGCCGGTCGAGGTGCAGGTCGTACGGTTCGGCTTCGACGGCACCGTCACCCCGGTCACCGAGGGTGCTGCGGTGCACAACGCGGTGATCGGCGGGCCGACGACCGTCATCACCCGCTCCGCGCTGGAGGCCGTCGGCACGACGGTCATGGTGCACCGCGAAGGCGCCGAGCCCGCACCGATCGCGGTCGTGAGCGAGGCACCGCCGCACCAGCCCGAGGTGCGCATGCTCCTGGCCGGCAAGCACGAGCTGCGTACCGCCGTCCTCTTCCCGCGTGACCATCAGCTCGGCTCGGCGAAGCTGCCGGTGCTGATGGACCCGTACGGCGGCCCGCACGGCCAACGCGTCGTGGCCTCGGCCCGGGCATTCCTCGAGGCGCAGTGGCTCGCCGACCAGGGCTTCTGCGTCATCGTGTGCGACGGTCGTGGCACCCCGGGTCGCGGTCACGCCTTCGAGCGCTCGATCCTGGAGGACTTCGCCGGCGTCACGCTCGACGACCAGGTCGATGCCGTGGCGGCCGTGGCGCAGGCGTACCCCGACGACGTCGACACGTCGCGGGTCGGCATCACGGGGTGGTCGTACGGCGGCTACCTCGCCGCTCTCGCGGTACTGCGCCGCCCCGACGTGTTCCATGCGGCGGTCGCGGGTGCTCCCGTGACGGAGTGGCGCCTGTATGACACGTGCTACACCGAGCGCTACCTCGGCGACCCTCGCGCGGTGCCCGAGGTGTACGACCGCAACTCGCTGCTGCCCCTGGCGCCGGCGCTCGAGCGCCCGCTGATGATCATCCACGGCCTCGCTGACGACAACGTCGTCGCGGCTCACACGCTGCAGCTGTCATCGGCGCTGCTCGCCGCGGGCCGCCCGCACACCGTGCTGCCGCTGTCGGGAGTCACCCACATGACGCCGCAAGAAGTCGTGGCCGAGAACCTCAAGCTCCTGCAGGTCGCCTTCCTGAAGGACGCCCTCGGCGTCTGACCGCGATGTGTGACGTTGGAGGCGTTACGGGGCGCTTTTAGCGCCCATAAGGTCACAAATCGCGGGGGTTCTTGAGGCGCTGGGGCCCACCCGGGAGCTCGGTGGGCTCGGCGGGAAGGTGCTCGTCGCCCGGCATCCAGCCGCCGTACACGTCGACCATCTCGACGACCCGGTCGTCGAACGGCTCGACCAGCAGCACCCAGGCGCGGTCGTCCCAGTCCTCCTCGCCGGCGAACGCCTCCCGCGTCAACGTCGTCGTGTAGCCCTCGGCCTCCAGCGCGCCGATCAGCTCGACGGCATCGTCAGCGGAGTCGAAGTAGATCGCACTCATGCAGGGATCGTATGATGATCGTGTACACATCCCCGAGAACGAGGTCATCAGTCCGTTGAAGCTCTGAGGTCATCCCCGCGCAGCAGCCCCCAGTGGCCTGCGCCTCCACCGACCTCATGGAGCGCTCGATGCGTACATCTCTCTCTGTTCACGACCTCTCATTCACCTGGCCGGACGGCTCGACCGTCGTCACGGGCCTCGACCTCGCGATCGGCCCCGGCCGGCACGGACTCGTCGGACTGAACGGCAGCGGCAAGTCGACGCTGCTCAAGCTCGTCGCCGGCCAGCTCACGCCGACCACGGGGACCGTCACGACCGCGGGAACCCTGGCCTACCTTCCCCAGGATCCGGGCAGCGACCCCCGGCGCACGATTGCCGAGGTTCTCGCAATCGCCGACACCCTCGCGGCACTGTCTCGCATGGAAGCGGGTGACGTACGGGAATCCGACTACGACGTCATCGGCGACGACTGGGACATCGCCGAACGGACGGCGGCCGAGCTGGGCCGCCTCGGCCTCGGTCATCTGGAGCTGGATCGCACCGTCGCGACGCTCTCCGGCGGTGAGCTCGTGCTGCTCTCGCTCGCGGCACTGCTGCTGAGGCGTCCGGCAGTCCTGCTCCTCGACGAGCCGACCAACAACCTCGACGGCGAGGCTCGGGCGCGGCTGATCGAGGCCGTCGCGGGATGGAGGGGCACTCTGCTCGTCGTCAGCCACGACCGTGCCCTGCTCAACGCGATGGACGACATCGCCGAGCTGCGTGGTGGCGAGGTGCGGTGGTACGGCGGCGGCTTCGACGCGTACGAGGCGCAGGTCGCGGCCGAGCAGGAGGCGGCCGAGCGTGCCGTCCGTGCCGCGGAGACCGACGTCAAGGCCCAGAAACGCGACCTCGTGGAGTCGCAGGCCAAGCTCGCCAGCCATGCACGCCAGGGACGGGCGCGGGCGGCGAGGGGTGACCTGCCCAGGATCCTGGTCGGCGGCCGCAAGCGAGCAGCCCAGGTCACCGCGGGGCGGGTCACCGGCGTGCACCAGGAACGCCTTGCCGGAGCCGCCTCGCGCCTCGACGAGGCGGAGGCCGCCGTGCGGGACGATCGCGAGATCCGCGTCGATCTCCCCGACACCGCGGTACCGCCCCGACGCGAAGTGCTGCTGCTCGAAGGCGTACGCCCGGCGTTCGGCGACCTCGAGCTGGACCTCGACGTACGCGGTCCCGAGCGGATCGGCCTGACCGGGCGCAACGGCGCGGGCAAGACCTCGCTGCTCCGGACCATCACCGGCGAGCTGGCGCCGGCCGGAGGCAGGATCGAGATGAAGGTCCCGTGGCGTTATCTCCCGCAGGCGATGGACCTGCTGGTGCCGGAGCTCACCGTCGCGGAGAACATCGCCCGCATCGCACCCGATGCGTCAGAGACCGAGCGGCGATCCCGGCTGGCCCGGTTCCTGTTTCGAGGGCGGGACGCCGACCAGCCGGCCTCGACGCTGTCGGGCGGCGAACGACTGCGGGCGACGCTGGCATCGCTGCTGCTTGCCGAGCCTGCACCACAGCTGCTCCTGCTGGACGAGCCGACCAACAACCTCGACCTGCCGAGCATCCGGCACCTGGTCGAGGCGTTGCGGTCGTACGAAGGAGCGTTCATCGTGGTCAGCCACGACGAACGGTTCCTCGACGACCTCGAGCTCACGAGGCGCATCCAGGTGTAGGCCACACTGGGCGCGTGACGAACAACTGGGCAGGCAACCTCACGTACGGCGCTCTCATGGAGCTCCGGCCGACGTCGGTCGAGGAGCTGCAGGAGGTCGTCGCCGCGTCCACCCGCATCCGGCCGCTCGGCAGCCGGCACTCGTTCAACCGGATCGCCGACACCGACGCGGCCCAGGTGTCGGTCGAGAGGCTGCCCGACGGGTTCGACATCGACGGCGCGACGGTGACAGTCGGCGCCGGCGTCCGGTACGGCGAGCTGGTCGGGCGACTCGACGCCGCCGGCTGGGCGCTGCACAACCTCGCCTCGCTCCCCCACATCTCGATCGCCGGCGCGATCGCGACCGGCACCCACGGGTCCGGCGACCGCAACGGCAGCCTCGCGACCGCCGTGGCGGGACTGCAGTACGTCACGGCCGACGGCGACCTGGAGGAGATCCGGCGCGGCGACCCGGACTTCGACGCGTTCGTCGTGTCGCTCGGCCTGCTCGGTGTCGTCACGCAGGTGACGCTCGACATCGAGCCGACGTACGACGTGCACCAGCACGTCTTCGAGAACCTCTCCTGGGCCGCGATCCACGAGAACTTCGACGACATCACCTCGAGCGCCTACAGCGTCAGCATGTTCACCGACTGGGGTGACGGGGCCACCACGGTCTGGCTGAAGTCGCGCAGCGATGTCCGTACGGAGCTCTTCGACGCGACACCCGCGATCGCCAACATCAACCCGGTTCCCGGCGCTCCTGCCGCGTTCGCAACGCACCAGCTCGGCGAGGTTGGTCCGTGGTGGAATCGCATTCCGCACTTCCAGCTCGAGTTCACGCCGAGCAGCGGCGAGGAGCTGCAGACCGAGTACCTCCTGCCTCGGCAGCACGCGCTCGAGGCCATCGATGCCGTGCGCGAGCTGGCAGCCCAGGTGAGGCCCCTTCTGCTCATCTCGGAGATCCGGACCATCGCCGGCGACTCACTGTGGCTCAGCCCGAGCCACGACACCGATTGCGTCGCGCTGCACTTCACCTGGCGTCAGGACATCCCGGCGGTGACGGCGCTCGTGCCGGTGCTGGACGACGCGCTGGCACCGTTCGCGGCCCGGCCGCATTGGGGCAAGCTCTTCGAGACCACGCCGGAACGACTCCACGCGGCCTACCCGAAGCTGGCTCCGTTCCGCAAGCTCGTCGAACGACTGGACCCGACGGGGAAGTTCTCCAACCAGCTCACCAGGCAGTGGCTCGGGCAGACCTGACCCCTGGTCACTCTCCGGCGAGCTCGAAGTCGTCGAAGTCGAAGCCCGGCGAGACCAGACAGCTGACCAATGCGTCGACGTCGGACGGCCGCGTCCGTTGCCAGGCACCAGCCGGCACGAGCACCTGCGGCAGCTCGCCGGCATCGAGATCGAGGCCGACGACGCACGCCTCGGCCCGACCGGGCCGGTCGTCGTACCCGCCGAGCTCCAGCACAACGGCGCCTTCGTGCGCCAGCCAGAGCTCGTCGGACGAGACGCGGTGCCAGGCCGAGTGCTCTCCCGCGGGCAGGAGGAAATAGATCAACGTCGCCGTCGGCCGTACACGGCCGTCCGGGAGCGTGACCTCGGCAGACGATCTTCAGGTCTGCCGGTACCAACCACCCTCCGGATGCGGCTGGAGCCGGAGCTCTTCGGCGCGGGGGTGCATCAGCCGAGGGCCTCGTCGATGGCGGGGATGCGATCGCGGAACGCCGCGACCCGGTCGCGGGTGCGCTGCGGCTCACCGACCTTCGCGAGGTTGAGGAAGCCCTGGTCGCCGCGCGCCTGGCCGGCTTCGATGCGGTCGCTGGCAGTCGACATGCGCCGTACGACGGCATCGAGCACCGTCATCGGTCCCCACTCGCCGTACGCGTCGACCAGCAGGTCGAGCCGTCGGGCGACGTCGTCGACCGGGATCTCGCGGTAGAGAGGAATGCCGGTCCACGCCAGGAATGCGAGGTCGTCGATCGGTTGACCCGGTCCGGCCATGTCCCAGTCGATCATCGCGACGAAGTGCCCGCTCTGGATGATCCAGTTGTAGGCACCCGGGTCGTTGTGGCAGATGATCTCGTCGGCGGCGAGCTCGACCTCGCCGGTTGCTCGCCAATGGCGTGCGCCAGCGGGACGGAATCCGTCGACGAGGTCGTGAAAGTCCCGCAACCAGGTGACTGCTTCGACGAGCACGGTGTCGAGCACGACCTCCTGGTCGATCGGCACGCCACGACCCTCGACGTACTCGAGGATCTCGCGGCCTTCGTCGTCCGAGCCGTGCAGCTCGGGAATTCCGCGCAGTCCGTTGTCGTGGAGGTAGGTCAGCAGCTCGTGCACGGCAGGCGTCCACGCTCCGGTGGGACGACGCACCGTCCGGCCGATGCGGGTGGCGCCGCCGGTCGCTCCGGGAAGGTGCTCAGGTTGTTCGGTGTCGCGTGGCACTCTTTCATCGTGGCACATTCGCACTCGCACTCCTCAGCGCCCGATTACGGACCCCCGCGGCGCGGGCTGGCGGCGGTGCTGACGGTCGTGGTGCTGGCCATTGCCGCCGCCGCGATCGCGGCGATGGTGGTGCTCTGGCCTGACCCCGGCAAGGTGCCCAAGGACGCCAACCCGCTCAGCGGCGAGGGCGTGAGCACCGTGACCGCGACCGTCAAGAGCATCGACCCGTTCGACTGCAACAGCGGCGGCGAAGGCCCCGACAACACGCGGGAAGTCGTGGGATCGTGCGCGCACGTCGGTGTCGAGGTGAAGGGCAAGAACGCGACATTCGTCCTCGACGCCACCCGCTACCACGCCGGCATCGACAAGGGCGAGAAGGTCAAGCTCATCCGTTACGAGTCCGACGGCGAGCCCACGACGTACGAGTTCCTCGACTTCCAGCGCGGCTTCCCGCTCACGGCACTGGCGCTGATCTTCGCTGTGCTGGTTGTCGTCGTGGCCCGTTGGCGCGGCTTGTTCGCGCTCGTCGGCATCGCGGTCACGCTGCTGGCGTTGACCAAGTTCATGCTGCCTGCGTTCCTTGCCGGCGAGTCTCCTCTGGTCGTCGTGGTGGTCGGGTCGACGGCGATCATGATCGCGGTGCTCTATCTCGCTCATGGCGTCTCGATCCGTACGACGTCAGCGTTGTTCGGAACGCTGTTCGGCATTGCCATGACAGCCGGTATGGGCGTGCTCGCGACCGGTTGGGTCAACCTCACCGGCGTCGGTTCGGAGGACGACCAAGCCCTGATCGCGACGGTGCCCGACCTGCACCTGAGCGGCATCGTCGCCGCAGCAATGGTCATCGCCGGCCTGGGCGTACTGAATGACGTCACGGTCACACAGGCGAGCGCGGTGTGGGAGCTGCGGGCGCTGCAGCCCAAGGTCCGCGGCTCGTCGATCTTCGCGTCGGCGATGCGGATCGGCCGCGACCACATCGCCTCCAGCGTCTACACCCTGGTGTTCGCCTACGCCGGCTCCGCCATGACCGTGCTGCTCCTCATCACGGCCTACCAACGCGGCCTCGCCGAGATGGCCACCACGGAGCAGCTCGCACAGGAGATCGTGCGTACGCTCGTCGGCGCCATCGGGCTCGTCCTCGCCGTGCCGGTGACGACCGCGATCGCGGTGTGGCTCGCCCCGAAGGCGGAAGAGGATGACTTCGAGCCAGCCGGGGAGCGGCAGACGGAATCGAAGGGACGCCGTGTCGCTGTTCGACCGCGCGAGCCCGGCGACGGCGACTAACCCGTGACGGTCGTCGTGCTGATGCGTGGCGGCGAGGTGAGGGTCTGCAGCACGACGCAGTAGCGCTCGGTGAGTCGTTGGAGCGTCGCCAGCTCGTCGGGTGTCGCGTCGGAGTCGAGGTCGAACGTCAGGCGGATGTCGGTGAACCCGACCGCTGCCTCCTTGTCGACCGCCAGGGTGCCACGGAAGTCGAGGTCACCCTCGGCCGTGACGGAACCACCTCGTACGTCGATCTCCAGAGACGTCGCCACCGCCCGCAACGTGACGCCGGCACAGGCCACCAGCGCCTCGAGCAGCATGTCGCCCGAGCAGAGCTGGGTGCCGTCACCGCCGGTCGCGGGATGGAGTCCGGCCTCCGCCATGGCGCGTCCCGTGCTCAGCGAGCACGACACGCCCTCGCCGAGCTGACCGCTGGCGGAGAGCGTGACCTTGGCGGCCTCCGGCTCTTCGCGGTAGCGCGTCTTGAGTGGCGCCTGAATCTCGCTGAGCGTCGTCATGCCTCAGGGTAGGACCTCATGTCACGGGATGTTCGCCGATCCGGCACCCAATGTTCACACGCCGCGTGACACGCACAACTGTGCAGGTCAGGGCGGAGAACCTACGATTTGTCGTGTCCCGCAACAAATGGCCCGATCCCCTTGGCGGTACCCATGAGCAGCTCACCCAAGCCGGTCCGAACGTCGACTTATCGCGTCACGAACCAGGCACGTCAGCAGCGGATCCTGCGCGCCATCGAGCGCGTCGCCGATCCCGCGATCACGGCGCTCGGCGCGACCACGGGTGACGAGTTCTTCATCGTCGCCGAGTGCTCGTCCGCGACCGCCGACATGCACGTCCGCCGGATCGTGGTGTCGCTCGACCTCAGTGCGACCCGCATGCCAGCGTCGAAGCGCCTGTATGACGAGACGCCACCGTCGTCGACGTACGCCGCAGGCCTGGGCCTCCCCCGCTTCGTGCTGGGTGGCCTCCGCAAGCAGTCCTAGAAGACCTTGCCGGGGTTGAGTATCCCCGCCGGGTCGAGCGCCGCCTTGATGTCTCGGTGCAGGCGAAGGCTGAGGTCACCGATCTCGGCCTGCAGCAGCTCGGTCTTGAGCAATCCGATCCCGTGCTCGCCGGTGATGGTGCCACCGAGGTCGAGGCCGAGGTGCATGACCTCGTCGAACGCCCGGTGCGCGCGTTTGCACTCGTCCGCGTCCTGGCCGTCGAACACCACGGTCGGGTGGAAGTTGCCGTCTCCCGCGTGGCCCACGACGCCGATCATCACGGCGTTGTCGGCGGCGATCTGCTCGATGCCGGCGACCAGGTCGGCGAGCCGGTCACGTGGCACGCACACGTCGTCGATCATCGTGGTGCCCATCGTCTCCCACGCCGTGAGCACCTCGCGTCGCGCCGCCAGCAACGCGTCAGCTTCCTGGTCACTCTCCGCAACGACGACCTCGATCGCTCCGGCCGAGCTGAGGATCGCGCTGATCTCGGCGATCTCGGCCTCACCGGCGGTGCCGCCGGCATCGGACTGGGCCAGGATCACCGCCTCCACGTCGTCGTCGAAGCCGAGCTTGAACGTCTCGTTCACCGCGCGCACGCTGGTGCGGTCCATGAACTCCAACAGGCTCGGCACGATCGTCGACGTCACGACCGAGGTCACGGCCTGTGCCGCATCGCCGGCACTGGCGAACGTGGCCGCGAGGGTCTTGGGCCGCTGCGCCGCGGAACGCAGCCGCAGCGTCGCCTCGGTGATGATGCCGAGCGTCCCCTCGGACCCGACGAACAACCGCGCCAGGTCGTAGCCGGCGACGCCCTTCACGGTGGTGCGTCCGGTGCGCACCACCTCCCCGGACGCCAGGACGACCTCGAGGCCGAGCACGTAGTCGGTGGTGACGCCGTACTTGACGCAGCAGAGTCCTCCGGAGTTGGTGGCGAGGTTGCCGCCGATCGTGCAGAACTCCTTGCTGCTGGGATCTGGCGGATAGAACAGCCCCTCGGCGGCGACGGCGCGGGCGAGCACGGCGTTGAAGACGCCGGGCTGCGTGACGACGTAGCGGTTGGCGGTGTCGATGCGTACGACCTCGTCCATCGCCTCGAGGCTGATGACGATGCACCCGTCGATCGCGTTGGCGGCACCACTGAGTCCGCTGCGAGCGCCCTGCGGGACCACTGGCACGCCGTGCTTGCTCGCCACCTCCATCGTCGCGGAGACCTCGGCGGTGGACCGGGCCCGCACGACGACCAGCGGCACACCTGCCTCACAGAACATCGCGCGGTCCGTGCGGTAGCTCTCCATCAGCGCCGGGTCGGTGACGATGCTGCCCTCCGGCAGCCGGTCCTTCAGCTCGGCGAGTGCGGCGCTCATGCGTTCTTGATGGCGTCCTCGAGCGCGCCGAGGATCAGCGTGACCGACGCGGGGTGTGCGTTCGGGCCCATCAGGCCGATGCGCCAGACAGTGGCGGCGTACTGGCCGACTCCCCCGCCGATCTCGAGGTCGTAGTGGTCGAGCAGGTAGGAACGGACCTTGGCCGAGTCGGTGCCGTCCGGCACCTTGACCGTGGTCAGCTGGGCGAGCCGGTGACCTTCGGCGGCGAACAGCTCCAGGCCCATCGACTGCAGGCCGGCCTGGAGCGCGTCACCGGCCGCCTGGTGTCGTGCCCATGCGTTCTCGAGCCCTTCGGCGAGCACCCGCTCGAGCGCCGCCTCGAGGCTGGCGATCATCGCGACGGGTGCCGTGTGGTGATAGGTACGTCCGCCGCTCGCCTCGCCGACGTAGCCGCCGAGCAGGCCGAGGTCGACGTACCAGGACTGCGGCGTGGTGTTGCGACGCTCGAAGGCGCGGTCAGAGATCGTGAACGGCGCGAGCCCGGGCGCGACGCCGAGGCACTTCTGCGTGCCGGCATAGCCGACGTCGATGCCCCAGTCATCCGCCCGCAGCTCGCTGCCGGCGATCGAGGTGACCGCGTCGGTGATCAGCAACGCATCGCCCTTGATCTCGCCGAGCGCCCTGATGTCTGAGCGGACGCCCGTCGACGTCTCGGCGTGGACCGCGGCGATGATCGCGGGGCTGGGGTGCGCGTCGGCGACACGATCAGCATCGACGGGTGTGCCGTACTCGTGGTCGACGCGGACGACCTCCGCGCCGCAGCGGGCGGCAACATCGCACATGCGCTCACCGAAGAGACCGTTGACCGCGATGACGACGACGTCACCGGGCTTCACGGTGTTGACGAAGGCGGCCTCCATGCCGAGCGAGCCCGTACCGCTGAGCGGCAACGTACGCGCGTTGGTCGTGCCCCACACCTGGCGCAAACCTTCACACGTACGGTCCAGCCGGGCAATGAACTCGGGGTCGAGGTGGCCGAGCAACGGATGGCCGAGGGCAACCGTCGCCTCCGGATACGGATTGGTCGGTCCTGGCCCGAAAAGGCGGCGCGTCGGCAATATGCTGTTCATCGGCTCGATCTTAGGCCGATCAACGTTGGTCCAGCAGAAAGCAGGTCGTTCGAATGGGTCGATTCTCACTGCCGGACGAGAAGCCGCCGGGACTCGACAAGCCCGGGACGGTCACATTCATCAAGGCGATGTCGAAGGTCAACACCGCGGCGTTCAAGCTGACCAACGGACGCATCGGGGCCAAGTGGCGCATCGGTGAAGGCTTCAAGAAGCCGCCGCCGATCCTCCTTCTGGAGCACATCGGGCGCAAGTCCGGAAAGACGTTCACGGCACCGCTCGTCTATCTGGCGGACGGCCCCAACCTGATCGTCGTCGCCTCGCAGGGCGGACTGCCCAAGAACCCGCAGTGGTTCGCCAACCTCGTCACCAGTCCCGACACAGTGGTACATCTCCGCAAGGACAAGAACCGCAAGGTCCACGCCCGGGTCGCCGAGGGCCAGGAGCGCGAGCAGCTCTGGGCCAAGATGGTCGAGCTCTACGCGGACTACAACAAGTACGCGACGTGGACCGATCGCGAGATCCCGATCGTGGTCCTCGAACCCCGCTAGCTTTTGCCCTAGGCCAGCTCCATCGCAATGGAGTCTCGGTAGATCTCGATCACGATTGGCGGCGGTGGTTGGGGAGGCGGTCTGGTCGACCAGCGCAGGACACCGTGGCTCTTGAAGTTGTGATTTCTGCGACAGAACGGCCCAAGGTTGGCTGCGCTGGTCGGGCCTTCGGGGTAGGGAACTCGGTGGTCGATGTCGCACCGTTCGGCGGGGACCATGCATCCCGGCGCCTGGCAGACGCCGTCGCGGAATCTCAGCGCCACGGCGAGGATGTCGGGGCAGAAGCGTCCGAGATATTCGTGCGAGAGGACGTCGCCGCTGACCGGTTCGAGGACCATACGGTGCCAGAACACATTGCCCGTGCTGGTGACCTCGGTGATCCACGAGGCGGGCGCTCCCCACCTGCCGTCGGTCGACTGAGCGAATCCGTCGACAGCGCCAGCAAGGACATCGGCGTCGATCGTCACCGCGACGTGCACGTCCGCAGGCTTGGTGGCGGAGTCACCGTCAGCGCACCACGCGACCAGCAGGTCAGCCTCACGTTGGGAGACAGTGCGGTCGTCGTCGGTATCAACAGGTTTGCGGGCGTCGGTGTGCAATCGTCCTTCGATCGCGGCGAGCTCATGAGATGGGAGGTAGGCGTTGAGCCACCCCATCGCATCGTCGGCGTGCTTGATCGAGACGTGCCGCTGTGCGCGTTCAGCCTTGGCGCGTTCGACGGCGAGATCCTCTTCGACCCGCTGCACGAAGCGCCGCAACCAGACCCGCAGCTCAGCCGTCGTGTGGTCGACGGCGTAGTCGATGACTCGCGCATCGAGCCGCTCCACCGACTCGTTGCGTTGCAGCTGATCGATCGTGTGGGCGATATCGCGAACCCGAGCACGGTCGACCCGCCCGTCGCGGAAGGCCTGCCAGGTGCGAGGCGCCTGATCGCG
This sequence comes from Aeromicrobium panaciterrae, assembly GCF_039537165.1. Lineage (GTDB taxonomy): Bacteria > Actinomycetota > Actinomycetes > Propionibacteriales > Nocardioidaceae > Aeromicrobium > Aeromicrobium panaciterrae. The sequence goes on from NZ_BAAAZZ010000002.1 coordinate 587,535, forward strand.
CACTGTCGATGCAGCGGACAGCAGGTGATGGATCTGTCCTTCGCTGAAGCCGGTGGCCTCGCCGATGGACATGGGAATGGCGGCCCGCTCAACCTGGCGACGCATCGCAGGCTCAACTGTGGCGGTCCGAGCGATCTCGGCGTCTTGGAAGGCCAGCATGGCTTCGACCTCGCACGCCTCTGCACGCGCTCGCGCCTGGGCGAAGTCGGTCAACGACTCGACTGTCGGAGCGAACGCTGTGGCCATACTCCAAACTTACTAGAACAACTGTTCGATGACCAGTGGAAAACCCTGTGAATTCAACGAAAAACGAAGGTTCTTGTCCACAACGCGAGCCGCAGATCCGACTCTCAACAGATCGGCTCCGCGCCGTTGCATTTGCGCCCTTCAACCCAGCGAGGATCCGACGCAAGCCGCCGTCGAGACAGCCATGCTGATACTGCGCGCCATACGTTCTAGCGAGACATCGCTTCGAGCATCCCGCGCGTCGCGAGCTGGTCGGCGAGCTCGTTGTCGGGAACCCCGACATGGCCCTTGACCCAGAACCACTCGACCTCGTGCCGCGCACAGGCCTCGACGAGACGCTGCCAGAGGTCGACGTTCTTGACGGGCTGCTTGGCCGAGGTCTTCCAGCCGTTCTTCTGCCACGACAGCACCCATTTCGTGATGCCGTTGCGTACGTAGGTGCTGTCGGTGTGCAGGTGCACCGTCACCGGACGCGTCAGCGTCTCCAGCGCCATGATCGTCGCCATCAGCTCCATGCGGTTGTTGGTGGTCTCGCCGGACTCACCGCCGAACAGCTCCCGCGCATGGTCGCCCATGCGGAGCACCGCGCCCCAGCCGCCGGGACCGGGATTGGGCGTGCAGCCGCCATCGGTGTGGATGACCACGACCTCTTCGCTCACGCCATGCATCATGCCCTGCCGGGCTCCCCGGAATCGGGTCCGCCCCGCCGTACGATCGGCGTGTGCCCACACGCAGCCGCGCGGCGACGTACGCACGGCGCCGCAAGCGCCGGATGGCGAAGGTCGACCACGACCTGACCGACGAGCAGTGGGACAGCCTCAAGAACGCCTGGGGCGGGTGCGCCTACTGCGGCGCGAGCGACGCGGCGCTGCAGAAGGACTGCATGCTGCCGATCTCCCGCGGCGGCCGCTACACCGCGACCAATGTCGTGCCGGCGTGCGGATCGTGCAATGCCAGCAAGTGCAACATCGAGGTGACGACGTGGATGCGTCGCAAGAAGCTCGACGAGCGTACGTTCCTGGTCCGCCAGGCCCAGATCGCCGCCGAGTTGGACTGACATGACGAACGAGTGGAGCGGCGTGACGATCGACTGCGTCGACCCACACCGGTTGGCGGCGTTCTGGAGCGGCCTGCTCGACATACCGATCTCTGACGAGCACGGCGACGATCCGGGCTGGGCCACCGTCGGAACACGCAACGACGCTCTTCCCCGGCTGACGTTCCAGCGCGTGCCGGAGCCGAGGACCGAGAAGGTACGACTCCACCTCGACATCTCCACCGACGACATCACGACCGGCATCGCTCAGGTCGAGGAGCTGGGCGGCTCGTTCACCGGCGAACGCCACGACTACGACGAGGGCATCGTCTGCGTCATGAAGGACCCCGAGGGCCACGAGTTCTGCCTCGTCGAATACTTCTAGGCACGCCGACGACTGGCACCGACGACAAGCACGATGCCTGCCAGCGTTGCGAGCGCAGCCCACGAGAGGTTGGCGAGGTTCACGAGCGAACCCGTGTCTGGCAGTGCGGCCTCGCCCCCAGGTCCGTCACCGTCGGGCCTATCGCCAGGGTCGGCCGCTGCACTGACCATTAGCCTGACTGTTGCCGGCTCCGACTCGAAGGCGGCCGCGGCGACCAGCCCCGCCTCGCCCTTCAGGAAGTGGTTGCGAGGGGGCTCGTACGTCGCGATGTACGTGAACCCATCGACGCCGTCGTAGCCCTCGTCAGGAACATAGGAGAACGCCCCGTCCCCGCCGAAGTCGAGCCTCCCGTGCTCCACATCCGTGACGAGTCTGGCGCCCGTGGCGCCGACGTCGTTCCCAAGAACGCCGGGCGCCTCGACGGTCAGGGAGCCATCCTTGTCGAGCTCGTACGAGTCACCGTTCGCGAAGGGGTCATCCCCTACGTCACTGACCGCGATCGTGACGGTGGCTGGCGCTGTCGTGCCGCCGGGACCTGTGGCTGTGTAGGTGAACGAGTCCGTTCCCGAGAAGTCCTCTGCAGGCATGTAGTCGAACGCGCCGTCGTCCTCCAGGGAGAGGATGCCGTGACTCGTACTCGTCACCAGCGCAGCGGAATTGGCTGCGGTGTCATTGCTGAGCACGCCGCTGCTCGCATCGACGCTCAGCTGCACCCTCTCGGCGGTGCCGTAGGCGTCACCGTTCGCCACGGGTGGAGTCGGTTTGACCGTGATCGCGACGGTGACAGGTTCGCTCACGCCGTCCGAGTTCTTGGCGGAGTAGGTGAAGGAGTCCGAACCGACGAAGCCGGGTGCTGGGTCGTACGTGAACGCGCCGGTGATCGTGTTGAGGTCCAAGACCCCGTGGCTGACACCCGTGCCGAGGTTGAGCCCCGTGGCGTTCAGGTCGTTGTGCAGCACACCACCTGCGGCATTGACGCTCAGCTGGACGCCCTCCGTCGTCGTGTAGGAGTCCGGGGTCGCGCTTGGTGCCCCATGGACGTTGATCGTGATCGTTGCGGCGTTGGAGCGCGCCGGCGATGCTGGGTCAGCGATCCGATACGTAAACGTGTCGGTCCCAACGAATCCCGGAGCGGGCCGATAAACGGTCTCGCCATAACCTTGTATGAAGCTGCCGTGGGAGGGCGGGTTCTTCAGCACAAACGCGCACAGTCGTGCCTCGCAGGGAGTCCCGTTCACGGTGTCGTTGGCCATCGGCCCATCCACGAACCCGTTGAGGCGAGCACTGGTGTCTTGCGGGATGTTGTACGTGTCGTCGTTGGCGACGAATCCTGGCGTTGCTGGGCTCTCAGTGACAGCGATCGTGACCGTCGCACGATTCGAGTAGGCCGTCGGGGCCGAGGTCGCACGGTACGTAAAGCTGTCCGTCCCACTGAATGCAGGGTCCGGGACATACATGAAGCCGCCGAAACCGAAACCACTCGTGGACAGCGTTCCGTGGGTCGGGTAGTCCTCGACCGCGACACCGCAGGCGGCAAGGAGACACGGGCTTGCCCCCAACGAGTCGTTGTCCAACACTCCATGGACCGCGCTGAAGGCAATGAGGGTGGAACCCTTGTCCACCTGAAAGCTGTCGTCCCCCGCGACGAATCCTGGCGTTCCCGGCGGAGGCTCGTCAGCCATCGCTGGCGCGGGAAGGACGAACAGCATGGCGAGCACGGCACAGACAGCGCGCAACGGTGTGATCATGGGAGCCCCCGAGGCAAGTCATGGAGATGATGACCTCCTCATCGTGCACCCGCGACGGGCGATGCGTCACCGCTTTCGCTAGTAGCTGCGGCCCGTGATGACGGGGAGGTCCTTCAGCGTGACGATGCCCGGATCGGCGGCGACCACGTACGGGATCGCGTTGGTCGCGGGCATCGCGGTGTAGATCATGCCCGGGCCCATGTAGCTGTTCTCGTCCCAGTCCATCGGCGGGAGGCAGCTGATCACGGTGCGGAAGTTGGGCCGGCCGAACACCTGGATCACATGGCCGTGCGCGATCTTCTTGGGTGGCGTGACGGTGCCCATGACCCAGTTGAAACCGACGGAGACGACGTTCTTGTCGCCCACCCACGCGCGGTGGAAGCCGTAGACGCCGCCGATCGTGCCCTTGGCGATCTTCATGAAGCCGAGGTCGGAGTCCTCGTCGGCCGGCGTGAACACGACGTCGAAGCTCAGCCGGTCAGGCGTGAGGCCCATGGCCTCGGTCATCATCGCGGCGGACTCGGCGAACACCTCGGACTCGGAGCGTACGAAGTCCTCCAGCCCGGGTGTCATCAGCTCGCGGCCGAATCCCATGTGACTCATGGTGTCGCCGGACTCGTACGTGGAGCAGTCGACCGACTCGGTGATCCGGATCTCGTCGACTCGCTCGCAGGCGCCCGACAGGACCATGCCGATCATGTTGGTGATGCCGGGGTGTGCGCCGGAGCCGAAGATCGTCGATCCGCCAACCTCGCACGCCTTGTCGATGCGCGCCTTGTCGGCGTCGGACAGCTTGCCTCCCGTGATCCACGCCGCGGTCGCAGCGACGTTGATGCCGGCGGTGAGCAGACGTTCGAGCTCGTCGACGTTCTGCCACAGCGGGTTGTAGCAGCAGGCATCCGGGGCCAGCGCGATCAGCGCGTCGATGTCGTTGGTGGCGGTGATGCCGGTCGGCTCGGGCCAGCCGCAGAGGTCGGCGGCGTCGCGGCCGACCTTGTCGTCACCGTGGGCGTACACACCGACCAGCTCGTAGTCGGGTCGGGCGAGGATTGCGTGGAGCGAACGGCTGCCGATGTTGCCCGTCGTCCACTGGATCACGCGGAGCGGACGGTCGAAGGTAGGCGGAGTCATGCGCCCTAGTAGACCATCGCCGGAGCGTCCGGCGACGAATGCTCGCGCTCGATCCGCCGCGCTGCGAGGATGGCGGGGTGCGTCGCGCCGTCACTCCCCTGCTCGCCGTGACGGTTGCGATGGTGCTTGCAGACTCCGCCGTCGTGACGCTCGCCCTCCCCGACATCCTGTTCCACCTCGATGCCTCCGTCGGGCAGGTCGCCTGGGTGCTGATCGCCTACAACCTCGTGCTGGGTCTGGGAGCCATCCCGGCGGCGACGGGGTTCGCCCGTGTGCAGCCACGCATCCTCAGCGCGATCGGGATCGCGCTGTTCGCCGGAGCGTCGGCCTGGTGTGCGTTTGCCGGATCGATCGAGTCGCTGATCGCGGCTCGCTGCGTCCAGGCGGTCGGCGGCGCGCTTGCGCTGATCGGGTGCCTCGAGCTGCTGGTCGCCGACCGCGGCGAACGCCGAGGCGTGGCGACGTGGATCACGGCGGGAGTGGTGGGTACGGCGGTCGGCCCTGTTGCCGGCGGACTGCTCACGCAGGCGATCTCGTGGCAGTCGATCTTCATCGTGCAGGTGCCGATCGCCGCGTTGGCGGTTCCCGCCGCACTCGCCGTACGCGCCGCGCCGGAGACCGCGCCGGATCGTCATCGTCCCGCCATTCGCCCCAACGTCACCCTCGCCCTGATGTCGGCCGCCCTCACCGCGGCGCTGTTCCTCCTCGTGCTGCTGCTGGTGCAGGGCTGGGGTCGTTCCCCGGCAACCGCCGCCATGACGGTGTCCGTCGTACCTCTCGCCGCCGTGGCCGCGCAACCGTTCGCGCGGCTCTTCCGACCGTCGGCCGAGGTCGAGATCGCGGTCGGTTGCTTCCTCGTCGCGGGCGGCCTGGTCGGCCTCGCGATCCCGCCATCCTCCAACCTCGCCTGGAGCATCGCGCCACAGGTCCTGGTCGGCCTGGGTCTGGGCCTGACCGTCGACCGGCTGACGTCGAAGGCCATGGAGCTGCGCCTGCCTCGCGTGCGGCATGCCGGGTGGACCATCGGTGCCCGCCACATCGGCGTCGTCCTCGGGCTGGCGATCCTGACGCCGGTGTTCACGGCCGACCTGGTCGACGCCCAGGTGCCGGCGCAAGAGGCGATCACCTCCGTGGTCCTCGACTCTCAGTTGTCGCCGGAGGGCAAGATCGCGGTCGCGCAATCCCTCGGCGACGAGCTGACTGCGCAGAGCGGAGACGTCCCGGACCTGAGCCAGGCCTTCAAGGAGCTGGACCTCGACGCCGCCGACCGCCCGGCGGCCGTCACGCTCGAGCGTGACCTGAACGCGCAGGTCGAGCGGGCGGCGACGTTGGCGTTCCGCGACTCGTTCCTCATCGGCGCGGGCCTGGCGCTCCTCGCGATGATCACGGTGATGTTGCCCGTACGACGGAGGGCACCATGATCCCCCGCAGGGCAGCGATGCCGGTCGTCGCGCTGATCCTCGTCGCGGGTGTCGTCGGCACTCAGCTCGCCAACGGCGGCGGCACGTACGAGCCCCTCAAGTCGGCCGACCCCTGCGTCGAGCGGACCGTGACGTCACAGGCCGACGGCATCGACGGCCTCACCGAGCGGCTCGTGCTGATCGGCATCGACAAGGCCGCCTGCAGCCTCGGTGTCACGCGCGAGGCGCTGACGTTGGAGCTGGCGCAGCCCGGCACGCGCACCGACTCCGAGATCGACGCCCTGCGCGAGGGGCTGCTGTCTGCCGTCGATGACATGAAGGCCGACGGCACTCTTCCCCGTGCCTCCGAGCTGGTCGACGAGGCGCTCGACTCAGCCGACCTCAACGGACTGCTCAAGACCGCGATCCGCGCACTGCCGGGCCCGGTGGTCGACGCCGCCCTCAAGACCGACGAGGTCCTCGACCGCGCGATCCGCGATCTCGACCTCCGTACACTGCTCGGCAACCTGGACAACCAGAACCAGCTCGAGCAGCAGGTCGGCGTCGCCGTGACGACAGCCGTCAAGGATTCACTGTCAGCCAGGCTCCGCAACCTGATCTGAGCTGCACCGGGGCGGGGCGCCCTGTGACGGCACCCGCTGACTCATCTGCGGAGATACTCCACGACCGCGAGGACGCGGCGGTTGCTGTCGGAGTCAGCAGGCAGACCCAGCTTGGTGAAGATCGCGCTCACCACTGGCTCGACCGTCTTGATCGAGAGGTGCAGGCGAGCGCAGATCGCCGCGTTCGACAACCCCTGCGCCATGAGGTTCAGCACGTCGTTCTCGCGAGGAGTGAGCCCCTCGAGCCGGCCCGCCTGTGTCTGCTCCTCGATGACCCTCGCCAGACTCAGCCGGTGCATCGCCACACCGGCGGCGACGGGGATGAGTGTGGCAGTCAGGACGCCCGCGCGGGGCGAGCCGGCCACGACGAGCCCGACGATCAGTGCGACGGCCGACACCGCCACCGCCGTGAGCATCACGGTCAGCTGGCTGCGAGCCGAACCGCTCGACTGACGCCAGCGGACCACGATCGCCACGACCCAGAGGAGCTGGAACGCCGCGTACGTGGAGTGCGCCAGCCCCGACCAGATCGCGTCCGCCGTTTCCACGCCTCCCAGCGAGAACGGGTGCGGCGTACGGACGCCAGTCTCGGAGTACTCAACCGGCCAGAGCGCGGACAGCAGCGAGCAGACCATCGCGAGCACGGCGACGCCGGCACCGAGCCACGTCCACCCGCGTGACAGGAACCGGCCTTCCGGGAAGCACAGGATGCACCAGGTGACTGCGCCGAGCGTGACGGCGAGCGGCCACACGCCGAGCCAGCCCCACCACCGGTCAGCGTGCGCCGATGACTCGTGACCGATCTGACGGCCGACGAACATCACCGCCTCCAGGGTGCCCGTCGCAAGGAACAGCAGCCCCTCCCGCTGGCTGGGTCGGCTGAACAACACGATGGCTCCGACAAAGCTGAACGCGAAGGCGAGCAGACCGTTGTGCAGGTTCGCCAGCCACAGGCCACGAGAGAAGCCGACCGCGACGAAGGCCACCACCGCACAGAGCACCAGCAGGGGCAGCAGTGCCCAGCTCTCCCGTGGGCGCGGTTCGTTCATGCTCGGAATGATGGCACGCGCGTACGAGGAGGGAGCCCGGGGTTTTCCCTGCAATCGCCGGTCCAGGGTTGACCCCGTACCGGACAGGCTGATGCGCGGCGAGAGTCGAGGCATCCGTCAACCGAAAGGCTCTTGCCATGACTGCCACCACGACCACCAACCCCACGGACCAGCTGCTCACCGCTTCGCTCCTCGTCGCGCCACTTCTCTACCTCGCCGCGGATTCGACGTACGCCGCGCGCGGATGGGACAGCGGAGGAGCCGGCGTCCTGCACGTACTGGGCGCCATCGCATACGGCTTCGTGGTGCTTCGCATCGCGACGTGGCTTCCCGCGGCATCACGGCTCAAGGCCGCCATCGTCCTGACAGGAGTCATCGGCCTGGTCGGCAACGCGGCGTACGGCTTCGAGGCGATCCACATGTCGCTCGGCGACGTCCAGCTCGTCGATCAACCCGGCGCCGCCAACCTCATCAAGCCACTCGGACTCTTCTTTCCGCTGTCGTTCGCGCTGGTCGCCCTCGCACTCCGCAAGCTCGACCACGCCCTCCAGGCGGGGCTCGTCCTGATCGCCATCATCGGCTGGCCGGTAGCCCACATCGGCAACATCGCGGCGGTCGCCATCGCGGTCAACGTGATCCTCGTGGTGGCGTTCGGCAGCCTGTTTCGTGCGACGCGAGCGTAGGGTTCACCCGTCCTCTGCCAGCGAGGCAGCCACGGCTTGCCGGTCGATCTTGCCCGAGTGGGTCAACGGCATCGCGTCGACGCGGCGGATGGTCTTGGGCCGTTTGTAGGGCGCCAGGTGCTCCTTCGCGTAGGCCTCCAGCTGCGCCGTCGTGACGTCACCCGTGATCACGGCGCACACGCGCTGACCCCACTGGACGTCGTCCAGGCCGACGATGCAGATGTCGGTCACCCCGTCGAGCTCACGCAGGATCCGTTCGACCTCAGCGGGATAGACGTTGACCCCGCCGGTGATGATGATGAGGTCGCTGCGCCGTCCCTCGAGATAGACATACCCCTCGTGGTCGATCCGGCCCAGGTCGCCGACGGTGAACCACGACCCGTCCCACACGGCGGCGGTCTTGGCGGGGTCACCCCAGTACTCGAAGCGCGCAAAATCCGGCGGCTCGCACCAGAGCTGGCCGTCGACCACCTTCATCCGCCGGCCGGGCCGCGCACGTCCGACCGTGCCGGGTCGAGCCAGCCACTCACTCGCCGGGCACACCGTGAACTGCCCCTCGGTCGAGCCGTAGAACTCCACGACCACGGAGGCGCCGAAAGCGTCGATGGCGGAACGCTTCAGCTGCTCGGGACACTCCGAGCCCGCGTGGGCCAGCAGCCGGAGCCGCTCCGCCACCACAGGCCCACCATCGAGCACGCGCTGCAGCTGGGTGGGAGCCATGAACGTCGTCGAGACCCCGCCCTCGAGTCCCTTCCTCACCTCGGCCGCATCGAAATCGACCGGAATGCGCACGGCACCGCCCGCAAGCAGGGTGAACACGGCAAAACGCAGAGGCGCTGAGTGGCTCAGCGGCGAGCAGACCCAGTGCTCGTCAGCAGCCGAAAACCCCCAGGCGCCGAGTTCGTCCTGCCACACGCCTTCCGATGCGGTCTCGTCGTGCCACCCGCTCCACACCGCCTTGGGACGTCCGGTCGTGCCCGAGGTGAAGTGCAACGGGCGACAGTGGAAGCGGGCGTCGAGCGCAGGCGTGTCGAGGGCGTCGAGCTCGGACGCGGTCAGGCTGCGACACGTCTCGTCGTCGACCACGAGCGCTGGCGTCACGTCCGCGAGCATCGAGTCGCGCTCGTACGCCGTGAGCTTCGAGCTCAGCACGATCGGGGCGATTCCTGCCCGCAAGCACCCGAAGACCGCCGCGAGCAGCTCCGGCGAGTTGGACGCGCTGAAGGCCACCCGCTCACCGGCACCCACTCCCCGCGCGTGCAGCCCGGCAACGAAGCGCGCTGCCAGGACGTCCGCCTCAGCGCGGTCGAGGCGCGGGGTCGCGTCGGTGCTGTTCACGCGAGTCATGGCACACAGGCTACGAGTCCCCAGATGTGCGTAACGCAACAGCCGGAGCCTCGTTACTGATGGTGTAGATGGCAAACTCCCTCCCGCCTCTGCGTATGCAGGCCCGGCCCGTGGACTCCCTCCCGGCCGGGCCTTACGCATTCCTCCGCTCAATGTGACCGGCGGGCGGATCAGGCGTCGTAGTCGACGTGAACCTGCTCGCTCGTGGGGTGGGACTGGCAGGTGAGAACATAGCCCTCCTCGACGGCTGCGGGAGACAGCGCGAAGTTCTGCTCCATCGACACCGACCCGAGCAGCAGCTTCGCCTTGCACGTGCCGCAGGCTCCGCCGAGGCAGGCGTAGGGCGCATCCATCCCAGCCCTCAGCACAGACTCCAGAACCGTGTCACCAGGTCTCAGCGACACCTCGCCATCGTGACCGCGAAGCCTGACCGCCACTGTTGCCGGCGAGTAGTCGTCGATGACCCCTTCCTTCTTGTACCCGTGGAAGAGCTCCACGTGGACGCGCTCGGGCTCGGCACCTCGCTCGAGGAGCAGGCCGTGCAGCTCCGTCACCATCTCGACCGGGCCGCACAGGAACCAGTCGTCCACCGCCGCCGTGGTCAAGTCGGTGTCGAGCCACTGGTTGAGCCTCGAACGATCGACGCGACCGCGAAGGTGCGTCGGGTGTCGTGGATCGCGGGAGCGTACGTGAATGACCCGGAGGCGGTCGGCGTAGCGCGCCTCGAGGTCGTCCAGGTCGTCGCGGAACATCGTGCTGTCGGCGTCCCTGTTGCCGTAGATCAGCGTGAATCGGCTCTCCGCCTCGACCTCCAGGGCGGTCTGCACGATCGAGAGCACGGGGGTGATGCCACTGCCCGCGACGATCGCAACGTAGTTCTTCGCGGCCAGCGGATCGAGCTGGGTGCCGAAGTCCCCCGTGGGCGTCATCAGGTCGAGGGTGTCGCCGACCTCAAGGTGCTCCAGCGCGAACGTCGAGAACGCGCCGCCGGGAAGGTGCTTGACCGCGATCTCCAATGCATCGGACGTGGCCGCGGAGCATATCGAGTAGTTGCGCCGTACGCCTTCGCCACCGAGGTCGCTGCGTACCGTGACGTGCTGACCGGGCTCGAACGAGAACTGGTCGAGCAGGTCGTCCGGCACGTCGAAGCGGATCAGCACGCTGTCGTCGGTCAACCTGTCGACGCCGGCGACTGCGATCGGGTGAAACACCGCGGCGTGTGCGGAGGATCGCTTCGGCATCCGCACCGGCAGAAGCCGGGCGAGCTTGCCGTTCAGCCTCTTCCACTCGCGATACTCCTCGGCGTCAAGCTGATGGCCCAGCACGGTGCCGATGGCCGCGTCACGCTCGAGATACGCCTCCTCGTTGCGTCGCCACGTCGCGACGTACCGATAGAAGGGGATCGAAGGGTGCAGGTGGTGGACGAGGTGATAGTTCTGCGAGAGAAGCAGCGGAGTCAGGACCCACTCGGAACCGACCCGGTTGCGCGTCGCGCGGTAGCGGTTCTCCTGCTGGGTGTCCTCGAGGTCGTGGTGCGGCAACCAGTCGAACCACCAGGCCAGGACGAACATCGCGATCCGCCCGGGGATCAGGTAGATCACCGCCAGTGTCCACAGGTGTCCAGTGAATGCCGAAACCACGATCACTGCGACGCTGGTCGCCATCAGCAATGAGGTCTCCAGCACCTCCGCGCGGGGGCGGCGCTTCACGTTGCGGATGAGGAAGCCCAGGTACGGAACGTCCATCAGCGGGAACCGAACGGGAAGCTGCCACCACGGGGCGCCGCTCACGAAGTGGTCCGGATCGTTCTCGTCGTCGTTGGTGTTGCGGTGGTGCTCGATGTGGATGAACGCGAACGACTTGAACGAGATCAGCGGCGAGACGAAGAACATCGCCACCCGGCCAAACGTCACGTTGACCCAACGACGAGTGCTGATCGAATAGTGGGCGGCGTCGTGCAGCACGGTGAACAGCACGAAGATCGCTGCCGCACTGAGAAAGACCGTCGCCGGGACAGGGAGTCTGTCCGCCAGCGCCGCCCACGTGGACGACGCGAAGACGCCGATGGCACCGAGGAAGATGCCGACGATGGGCCACGAGATCAGGGGGACGTGCTCGCCCGGGTCAGGAAGTGCGTGACGCGAGGTCGCGGCGGGCTGCTCTGCGATGGCTGACATGTCCCGAACCGTACGGGCGCGGAGCTGTGCACTGCCAGAGGTGCCGAGCCCACCCGGATGTGCGGCCCGCACATTCCAGGTCAGGGCCTGTCGGGTTCTGCAGTCAGCAGCACGGGTCCGAGAACATCGACCAGTCTCAGCGCCGCATGCAGCTCGGCGACCCGCTCGGTGGCGGGAGAGCCTCGACGTCCCTCGGCACGGCGTACGCGCTGCAGCACCGTGTTGCGATGTACGCCCAGCTCCACGGCCGCCGCCGCCAGGCCGCCCTGTGCATCTAGTACTGCCAGCAACGCGCGGCGCTCCTCATCCTGCTGACGGCCTGCGACGGCCAGTGCGCCGAGCTCGGTCCTGACAAAGGCTCGCGCGAGGTCCAGGTCGCCGCTCATGGTGTCGACGAGCGCCACCTCGGCATACGGTGTCACTCTGCTGGCCCTGCCGGAGAGCTCGACGATCCGACAGCCGCGAAGGGCTTGTGAATGGGAGTCGCGGAAGCCCGCAGGCCCCTGCGCAGGCGTTCCGATCGAGACCCTGACCGTGTCCGGGACCTGCGTGGCCCAGGACGCGATGAGCCCGCGCTCCACACCTGGTGCGTGAGCTGTGGCGACCCAGCCCCACAACGTCTGGGCACCATCCGGGACGAGCAACGGGTGAGGTGCCCCCAGATGAGCACCCACCTCCAGGCCAATGCTCGCGAGATCGACATCGTGCCGGTCGGTCCAGCAGACGAACGCGGTCTGCCACCCCGTGAGCCGGTGGGACAGGACACGTTCGGCACGGGCGAGATCGAGCTGGTCGCCGGCTATCAACCCTCGAACCGCGTCGGTTCGAGCTGCGCGCTCCCTGTTCTGAATCCGGTCCAGCTCGGCAACGTACTCGGCCGCGACGTGGCTGGAGACGCGGTCGGCGTACGCGAAGGAAAAGCGTTGCAGGTTTGCCACGACCACCAGGGCCAGGGCGGGGTCGGAGACCACCGCGGCGATCTCGTCGAGGATGCGCAGGCTGAAGTAGGCATGGCCGACGCGATAGAAGCGCAACATCACATCGACGCTGTAGCCGCGCGCGGCCATGGCACGCGCATGCTCGAGCGCCGTGACGGGTGCCGTCGCCGCGTTCACGTCGATGCCGTGCCGCACCATCGAGAGTGCTGCCTCGAGGTTGGACGAGCACGACCCGAGCGTCAGACCGCGCAGCTCGTCATCGGCACCGGCCTCGGGGATGCTTTCGAGGATGTGGGCGAACATGTCATCGGCGTACGACGACACGTTGCCCAACAGCTCGCTGGCGGTGCGGCGCATCTCGATCGCAACAGCGTGGGGAAGGCCTGCCGACTCATCCGCGTTCGCACCCATGTCGGAAGACTATCGACGGCTACAGATATTCAGGGCGCTCGACTGCTGGCGCGCACTGGATGCCGAAACTGGTCCTCAGACATTGAAGCGGAACTCGACCACGTCGCCTTGGGTCAACGTCAGCGACGGTAGGCGTCACGCCGATGTCGGATGTTGATCACTTCGACTCGTATCCGCTCCTCGATAATTCGATAGATGACCCGGAATTCGCCCCGCCGAGCCGAGTAGCGGCCTTCCAGCTCACCGCGCAGCGGCTTTCCGACACGCTGCGGGTTCTCGGCCAGTGAGCCAATCAGGAATTCCCAGCACGCAGCCGCTACGACCTCGGGAAGGTCGTCGGTGAGCGCACGCCGAGCCTGGCTCGAGAGGATGACCTCGTACGTCACCGAGCGAGTCGTCCGGCGTTCCGAAGGTCGTCTGCCACTTGGTCGAGAGTCGCGAACTCGCCGGCCTCCAGCTCAGCCTCGGCATCACGTACTTCACGCATCAGGTCCGGATCGCTCAGGATGTCGAGCGTCTCAATGATGGAGTCGTAGTCATCGGCACTCAGGATGACGGCCGCCCGCCGCCCTTTGCGAGTCACCTCAATGCGCTCGTGGGTGCGCACGGCTTCATCGACCAAGCGCGACAGCTGCGCCCTGGCCTCCGCGAGCGGGATCGTCGTCATGTACATAACTCTAGCGCACTGCTCACACGTTGAATCTAAATTCAACGACGTCGCCGTCGGCCATGACGTAGTCCTTGCCCTCCATGCGCACCTTGCCGGCCGACTTGGCGGCGTTCATCGAGCCGGCGGCGAGCAGGTCGTCGAACGAGACGACCTCAGCCTTGATGAAGCCGCGCTCGAAGTCGGTGTGGATGACGCCGGCAGCCTGCGGCGCGGTCGCACCCTTGGGGATGGTCCACGCGCGCGACTCCTTGGGACCCGCCGTGAGGTAGGTCTGCAGCCCCAACGTGTCGAAGCCGACCCGGGCGAGCGCATCGAGCCCCGGCTCGTCGACGCCCATGTCGGCGAGCATCTCGGCACGCATCGCCTCGGCCTCTTCGTCGTCGCCCAGCTCGACGAGCTCCGCCTCGGACTTGGCGTCGAGGAAGATCGCCTCTGACGGGGCGACCAGGGCGCTCATCTTCTGCTTCAGCGCGTCGTCGTTGAGCTCCTCGGCGTCGCAGTTGAAGACGTAGATGAACCGCTTCGACGTCATGAGGTGCAGGTCACGCAGCAGCCCCAGGTCGAGCCCCGCCTTGAGCACCCCGGTGCCGCCTTCGAGGGCGTCCTTGGCCTTCGTCGCCTCTTCGTACGCGGGGACGAGCGACTTGTCCTTGCGCGACTCCTTGTCGAGTCGCGGCAACGCGTTCTCGAGGGTCTGCAGGTCGGCGAGCGCGAGCTCGATCGAGATCGTCTCGATGTCGTTGGCGGGGTTGACGTCGCCGTCGACGTGCGTGACGTCCTCGTCGCGGAACACCCGCGTCACCTGGCAGATCGCGTCGGATTCGCGGATGTGCGACAGGAACTTGTTGCCCATGCCCTCACCCTCCGAGGCCCCGCGGACGATGCCGGCGATGTCGACGAACTGCACCGTCGCAGGCAGGATCTTCTCCGAGCCGAAGATCTCGGCGAGCTTGCCGAGACGCGAGTCGGGTACGCCGACGACTCCGACATTGGGCTCGATCGTCGCGAACGGGTAGTTGGCCGCCAGGACGTTGTTCTTGGTGAGGGCATTGAAAAGGGTCGACTTGCCCGCATTGGGGAGTCCGACGATGCCGATGGAGAGAGCCACAAGGGGCTACTTTACGGGCTCACCCGGAGCCTTCAGACAGAAGGCGCGGAGCTCCCGGTCGTACCAGTCCGTACGCAGGCCGAGGTCCTCCATGCCGAGCCGCCGGCACACGGCCTGCGACGGCGCATTGTCCGGGTTGGTCACGGCGTACAGCTCGGGTATGCCGGCCGCGAACGCTCGCTCGACCAGCGCCGACGCGCCCTCAGTGGCATAGCCGTTGCC
This sequence comes from Aeromicrobium panaciterrae, assembly GCF_039537165.1. Classification (GTDB taxonomy): domain Bacteria; phylum Actinomycetota; class Actinomycetes; order Propionibacteriales; family Nocardioidaceae; genus Aeromicrobium; species Aeromicrobium panaciterrae. Next base: position 602,709 of record NZ_BAAAZZ010000002.1, read on the forward strand.
CCACGCGTCGGGGTGGAAGTGCCAGCCGATCTCCATGTCGGCGCGGTCGACACCGTCGCTCGACGGAAGGGGTACGAGCATGCACATCCCGGCGACGACTCCGGTGCTCTTGAGCTCGGCGGCAAAGATGCCGGCAGCGGGATGCGACCCACGACGCACCACATAGCGGTCGATGCGTTCATGAGCCTCGTCGATCGTCGACATCGGCGTGCCGTTGCCGCTCCAGCGGGCGACCTCGGGGCGCCGGAAGATGTCGTACAACCGCGAAGCGTCGTCGTGCCTGAAGAACCGCAGCAGCAGGCGCTCGGTCTCGATCATCGGTTGGCCCACTCCTCCGCCGTGGCACTGAACAGGTGCGAGTCGCCGTCGTACCAGGGATCCGGGACGATGCCACGGTCGATCAGCCCGAGCCGCTTCGCGACGGCGGCCGATGCGTGGTTGTCGGGATACATGCCACACCAGATCTCGTCGAGGCCCGCCGCGAACGCCTCGTCGATCAGTGGAGCAGCCGCCTCGGTGGCGTAGCCGTGCCCCACCGAGTCAGGGTGCAGGTGCCAGCCGGCCTGCCGCTCGTCGTGCTCGGCGTTCGGCACCTTCGTGATCATCACGGTGCCGGCGACCACGCCGGTTCGGCGCACCTCGATCGCCAGCCCGCAATTGGTCGGTCCGACGTCGCCCTCGCCCCAGTTGTCGATCCACGCGCGTGCCTCGTCGAGATCGGCCATCGGCACGAACGGCGGATCGCTCAGCCAGCGGATGACCTCGAGCCGGCTGTGGATGTCGAGCACGCGCTCCGCGTCGTCGTACGTGTAGGGCCGCAGGACCAGTCGCTCCGTCTCGATCAGGGTCATGAGTCGTTCCTATCAGTTCGCCTCCACGAATTTGTCGCCGTTGCAGCGCATGATGGACGTATGTCCCAGCCGGCCAAGTCGACGTCACACCCGACGTGGACCCGCCGCGACCTGAATGCTCGCCAGGCGATCCTCGTCGCGTGCTTCGCCATGGCCGTGGTGGTCGGGCTCGACCTGGCAGACAACAACCGGCTCGGCTTCACGTTCTCGCTCGGCTTCGTGCTGATCGTGGTCACGGTTGCGATGGGTGTCGACCTGCAATCACTGTTCCAGGCCGGCGTGTTCCCACCGATGCTGCTGATCGGCACGCTCGCGGTCGTCGCGATGTTCTGGCCCGACGCCATCAGGGTCAACGGCCTGGCCCAGGACGCCGGCTTCATCGCCCGGCTGATCGCCGCGACGATCGACCACGGCAAGACGCTGGTCGTTGGTCACGGCCTGGCACTGGGCATCATCGCCCTGCGCATCGCCACAGCGCCGGATCGTCAGCCGAGCACTTCGTCGACGTAGCACCAGCGCCACGCCTCACCCGGCTCGAAGCTGCGGATCACCGGGTGCCCGGTCGCATGGGCGTGCTTGGTGGCGTGCGTACCGACCGATGAGTCGCAGCAGCCCACGTGACCACAGGTCATGCAGAGCCGCAGGTGCACCCAGTCGGCGCCCTCCGCGAGGCACTCCTCGCAGCCGGTCGGTGTCACCGGCGTCGGCACGACACACGCGTCGGCGAGGTGCTCGCACGGGCCACCTTGCTCGTATGTCGGCCGCAGCTCGGTCTCACGGTTGGCTGTCGTCTCGTCCTCGTACACACGATCAAGGATGCTCTCCTCGACGTCGAGGGAGTTCATCACCCTGGCGAGGACGGTCTGGTCGACGCTGCCGAGCGCCCGGATGCGCAACAGCTCCTCACGCTCGCGCTCCAGCATCGCCGCGCGCAGACGCGAGTACTGCGCGCTCGGCGTCACGCTGCCGCCGAGCCGCTCCCACACGGCATTCGTACGATCGGTCGCGCGTTCGCGCAGCCGGTGCATCACGGCGTCGGAGACCGTGCCCTCGACCTCCTCATCGAGGTACTTGATGCCCTCGTCGGCCACCGCCTGGTAGACCGTCGCCTCCTGCAGGTGGTCCTCGTGCCGGTCGGGGCCAGCCACCTTGAGCCAGCGCACCAGCGTCGGGATCGTCAGGCCCTGGATGAGCAGCGTCCCGATCGTGACGACGAACGCCATCAGCACGAGCACCTCGCGCTTCGGGGTGTCGGCCGGGAGCAGGAACACCGCGGCCAGGGTCACGACGCCGCGCATTCCCGTCCACGCGACGAGGAACACGGTCTGTGGCGTCGGCCGCGGCTCGGCGTCGCGGATCCTGGGGATCAGGCGCGGCCCGTACGTCGCCGGGAACACCCACAGGATCCGCAGCACGATCACCGCCACCAGCACCACGGCACACGACACCGCGATGCGCATGCCCGAGACGCTGCTGTTGTCGAGGTCCTGGACGATGGCGCGGATCTGGAGACCAATCAGCAGGAACACGGCGTTCTCGAGGACGTACGAGATGGTCGCCCAGTTCGTCCGCTCGAACAGCCTCGACGACGCCGACTGGATGAGCGGTGACTTGTGCCCGAGGATCAGGCCCGCAACGACCACCGAGAGCACTCCCGACGGATGCCCATCGAGCCCGGGAAGGTGGATCTCCTCGGCCGGCAGGTAGGCGATCCACGGCGTCAGCAGCGACACCGCCACGTCCGTGACGTCGTCGTTGATCAGCTTGCGGATCTTGCCGACCACGATTGCCACGACGAGGCCGATCAGTGCGCCGCCGATCGCCGAGACGATGAACTCGGCACCGACCTGCCACACGCTGATCGACCCGGAGATGGCGGCGATGGCCGTGCGCAGCGTGACGATCGCGGTCGCATCGTTGACCAGGCTCTCACCCTCGAGGATCGTGACGACGCGGCGCGGCAGGCCGACGCGACGGGCGATGGACGTGGCGGCGACGGCATCGGGCGGAGCCACGACGGCACCGAGAGCGAAGCCGACGGCAAGCGAGACGTCCAGCAGCCACCACACCAGCAGCCCCACACCGATCGTCGTGAAGAGCACGAGACCGACGCTGAGCAGCGCGATGGGCCGCCGGTTGACGCGGAAGTCGACGAGCGACGTCTGGATCGACGCCGCATACAGCAGGGGCGGCAGCAGGCCGACCAGCACGATCTCCGGCGTCAGCTCGAAGTCGGGCACGAACGGGAGGTAGGAGCCGACGATGCCGACAACGATCAGCACCAGGGGCGCCGACATGCCGAGGCGACCGGCTGCGGCGCTCACCGCGACGGCGATGGCCAGCAAGGTCACGAGGGTCAGCGCGATGTCCACGGAGAGAGTCTGTCATCCGATGCCTCGCGTCTGACACGATCAGTCTCATGAGCACCGCGACCGAATCGCCCACGTTCGTACGTTCCGACTACATCGTCCTCGGCGGAGGCGCCCTGATGGTGGTCGTGGCGGGACTCGCGCACTACACCGACTGGGGCCCCGTCTCGGCGTTCGTGGTGTCCGCCGTTGCCGTCACCTTGCTGGCGACACTGGTCGGCCGGAGCGTCGAGCAGCTCGGCGATCGCTTCGGGCCCGGCGCCACCGGCGTGCTGCAGTCGGCGCTCGGCAACCTGCCCGAGCTGTTCATCTGCATCTTCGCTCTCAAGGCCGGCCTGGTCGACGTCGTCAAAGCCGCGTTGATCGGCTCGGTCCTCGCCAACCTGCTGCTCGTCCTCGGCCTGGCGTTCCTCGTGGGCGGCCTCAAGCACGGTACCCAGCGGCTCGACTCCGAGCGCGCTCGGACGATCGCCGTGCTCATGCTCCTCTCGGTCGCGGCACTGGCGATCCCATCGCTGGCCCATGGCCTGCACACTCCGGCGCAGGAGCACGAGAAGGCGTTCTCGATCATCGTCTCGGTGGTGCTGCTGGTGCTGTTCGCCCTGTCGCTGCCGGCATCGCTGCGACGCGGCTCAGCGGCCGCCGACCCCCACGTCGAGGCGCCGCGCTGGCCCGTGGCGCTGGCGATCGGCCTGTTGGCCCTCGCCTCGGCGCTCGCCGCATTCGTTTCCGACTGGTTCGTCGACGCGCTCGAGCCCGCGATGGACTCGCTCAACGTGTCGTCGGTGTTCGCAGGTCTTGTCGTCGTCGCGATCGCCGGCAACGCCATCGAGAACATCGTCGGCGTGCAGCTCGCATACAAGGGCCAGTCCGAGTACGCGTTCGCGGTGATCCTCAACAGCCCGATCCAGATCTCGCTGGTGCTGGCCCCAGCCCTGATGCTGATCAGCGTCATCTTCGGCCTTGCGACCTTGACACTCGTGTTCAGCCCGTTGCTGGTCGCCTGCCTGCTGCTGGCGGTCATCCTCGTCACGATCATCACGGTCGACGGTGAGAGCAACTGGCTCGAAGGCGCAGCCCTCATCGCCCTCTACGCGGTGATCGCGACAGCCTTCTGGTGGGGGTGACGTGCGCTCCGCGCCCGTGCTCGCTTCGCGAGCGTCTGCTCGCAAGCTCGCAGACCACCCTTGCCTCGCTTCGCTCGGCCGTCATGTCGCCGTGAATTCGGCGAGCGTTACTTGTAGCTGACTCCGGCGGTCTTCATGTCTTTGCGGAGCTCGGGGGGCAGGGCGAAGATCAGGCTCTCGTCGGCCGTGCGTACGGCTTCGGCTCCCGGGTGGCCGCGCTCCGCCAGATAGCCGAGCACCTCCTGCACCAGGTCGTCGGGCACCGACGCTCCTGACGTGACGCCGACGTTCTCGACGCCGTCGAGCCAGCGCTCGTCGATCTCGGAGATGTCGTCGATGCGGTAGGACGCCTTGGCCCCGGCCTCCAGGGCGACCTCGACGAGGCGCACGGAGTTGGAGGAGTTGGCCGAGCCGACCACGATCACGAGATCGGCGTTCTTGGCGATCTCCTTGACCGCGACCTGACGGTTCTGGGTGGCGTAACAGATGTCGTCGCTGGGCGGGTCCTCAAGCTGCGGGAACTTCTCACGAAGCCGGCGTACTGTCTCCATCGTCTCGTCGACGCTCAGCGTCGTCTGGGACAGCCACGACAGGCGTGTGCCCTCGGGGAACTCCAGCGAGTCGACGTCGTCGGGAGTCTGGACCAGCGTGATGTGGTCGGGCGCCTCACCGGCCGTGCCCTCGACCTCTTCGTGACCCTCGTGCCCGATCAGCAGGATGCTGTAGCCCTCGTGGGCGAAGCGACGCGCCTCGTGGTGGACCTTGGTCACCAGCGGGCAGGTCGCGTCGATCGTCTTGAGGCTGCGCTCGGCGGCCTCGGCGTGGACCATCGGCGAGACACCGTGGGCCGAGAACACGACCGTGGCACCCTCGGGCACCTCGTCGAGCTCCTCGACGAAGATCGCGCCACGCTCCGAGAGGTTGTTGACGACGTGCTTGTTGTGCACGATCTGCTTGCGTACGTAGACCGGCGCACCGTAGAGGTCGAGAGCCTTCTCGACCGTGATCACGGCGCGGTCGACGCCCGCGCAGTAGCCACGTGGGTCGGCGAGCAGCACGCTGCCGCCGACGGACGGCATACCGAGCGAGACTTCAGTCATGACTCCATCCTAGGTGACACCTCACAGGCGGATTTGTGCGACGCAAGTCACGCCCCCAGAGGCCGGCTCGATGCCGAAAATCTGCCGTCATGCCGGTAAAGTCGAGCAGATGTTGACCCCCACCGGGGTCAGCCTGCGGCCACGCTGAGGCCCATCAGGACCGCAGAAATCCAACCCGTGATGGGCGCGGAAGACCCGGCAGTGCGGCTCCATCCGGAGCCTTGGGGTGAATCGGACACCGACAGGCAAACCTCGCGCCTGAACCCGACAGGTCATCTTTCGCAAGCGTGCTTGAGGAAATCACATGCGCAACATGACACGTACCCTTGCCTGCGCTCTGCTGGCATCGTCCATCGCCTTCGTCGGTCTGGCCGCACCGGTCTCCGCCGACGAGGCAGCCCCGTCGAACCTCTTGACGGCGATCCTCACCCCGGCGCCGAGCCCGGCGCCCGCCCCGACCCCGGCGCCGAGCCCGACGCCGACGGTCACGCCCGCCCCGAAGCCCGCACCCAAGCCGGCTCCGAAGCAGACACGTGCTCAGAAGGTCATCTCGTGGGCCGCCAAGCAGAAGGGCGATCCCTACCGCTACGGCGCCAACGGCCCGAACTCCTTCGACTGCTCTGGACTCGTCCAGTACGTCTACAAGAAGTCGGGCAAGAAGATCGGCCGTACGTCCGGGGCCCAGCTCAAGGGCAAGCACATCGCCAAGGGCAAGAAGAAGCCCGGCGACATCCTGATCTTCATGAAGAACGGTCGCGCCTACCACTCGGCGATCTACGCCGGCGGCGGCAAGATGTGGGAGGCCCAGAAGTCGGGCACCCGCGTCGGCAAGCACAAGATCTGGAGCTCGGGCTACGTCGTACGCCGCCCGTGATCCACGCATCATCCACAGCGCGGCCCCTCATCCCTCGATGAGGGGCCGCGCTGTCGTTCGTCACCCCTAGGGTGTCCCGTATGGCACTCGAGACGTCGGCGGACAAACCCGCACCGCTACGGCAGATCTCGCAGCTGATCGAGGGCTACATCGGCAGGCTCGGCGCCGTGTGGGTCGAGGCCGAGATCGCCCAGCTGACCCGTCGCCAGGGCGTGTGCTTCCTGACGCTGCGCGACCTCACGGCCAAGCTCTCGATCGACGCGACCTGCAGCTCGCTGATCCTCGACGCGTCACCGACCCCCATCACGGAGGGCGCTCGCGTCATCGTCAACGCCAAACCAGCGTTCTACTCCCCGCGCGGCTCGCTGTCGCTGGAGCTGCGCGAGATCCGCCCGCAGGGCGAGGGTGAGCTGCTGGCCCAGCTCGAGCGGCGCAAGCAGCTGCTCGCCGCCGAAGGCCTGTTCGACCCGCGCTTCAAGAAGCCGCTCCCGCTGCTCCCCAGGGGCATCGGGCTGATCACCGGCAAGGCATCCGCGGCCGAGCGCGACATCCTCGAGAACGCCCGGCTGCGCTGGCCAGACGTACGCTTCGTGGTCCGCCACGCGCTCATGCAGGGCAGCAGCTCGGCAGCAGACGTCATCGGGTCGCTGCAACGGCTGGCTCAGGACGACTCGGTCGACGTCATCGTCATCGCCCGCGGCGGCGGCTCGATCGAGGACCTCCTGCCGTTCTCCGACGAGGGGCTCATCCGCGCCGTGCATGCCGTCGCCACGCCGGTGATGAGCGCGATCGGCCACGAGCCCGACACCCCGCTGCTCGACCTGGTCGCCGACGTACGTGCCTCGACGCCGACCGACGCCGCCAAGCGCCTCGTGCCCGACGTCCGCGAGGAGCTCGCAGGAGTCGCCTCGATGCGCGAGCGCGCCAACCACGCGATCCGCGCGATGCTCGAACGCGAGAGCCGCGGCCTCGCCGCGATCCGCACCCGTCCCGTGATGGCCAACCCGGTCACGCTGGTCGACATGCAGCAAAACATCATCCACGACGTGCGCGACCGCGCTCGGCGCTCGATCTCGCACAGACTCGACCGCTCGAGCGACGAGATCGGCCACCACCTGGCCCGCGTACGCGCACTGTCACCGCTGGCGACGCTCGAGCGTGGCTATGCCGTGGCGCAGCTGTCCGACGGCACGGTGGTGCGCTCGGTCGACCAGGTCTCCCCCGACGTCGAGCTCACGGTGCGACTCGCTGACGGCAACATCGGCGTACGCGCCACCGACACCACACGCAAGGAAGACGCCCATGGCTGAGACACCCGAGATCCCCTACGAGCAGGCGCGTGACGAGCTCATCTCCGTCGTGCAGAGGCTCGAGGTCGGTGGCACCAGCCTCGACGAGTCGCTGGCGCTGTGGGAGCGCGGCGAGGAGCTCGCCGCGATCTGCCAGCAGTGGCTCGACGGTGCGCGGTCACGCCTCGCGGCTGCCGCAGGCGCACCTGATCAGGACGCCGAGAGCGACGAGACGTAGGCCTCGACCTCGGCACGTGACGCCTCACCGGTCACGAGCGTCGTCAGCCCGGCCTCGCTGCGTACGAACGTGACGTCGCCGTCGGGGCCCGTGCGGACGTCCCACGACGTGCCGCCGATCGACGCAGTCCCAGCAGTTTTGCTCCCCTTGGCATAGGCCGCGACGAGCACCTTGGCGTCGACCTTCTGCTGCTCGAGGCCGATGTACTCCTCGTCGTCGGTCACCACGCCGAGGTGCCACGTCTCAGGGGTGAAGCGAGCGGAGGTGGCGACCCATCCCTTCGGCAGTGTCGTCGGGGCGAGCAGCTCGAACTGGGCTGCCGGTCGGGCGCTCTTGACCGTCGACGCGTAGTCGATCGGCTTGATCGTCGTCTCCGGCGTGTTCGTGAACAGCTGGCCGAACCCCCAGAGCCCGAGGACCAGGGCGCCGAGCACGACGACGGAGCGCAGCACGTCGCCCATCGAGGGATTGCCTCGCGACGATCCGGTCGAGCTCATCGCTGCCTCCCATCCGATCGACACAGTGTTTCAGCGCTGTCACCCTACGTTCTGGCGGCCCGGGGCCCGACGGCGTACCGGTAAGATGCGGCCGTGGACCGCCTCCAGCCCAGCTCCCAAGCTCCCGACCGCAACCTGGCCCTTGACCTCGTACGCGTGACCGAGGCCGGCGCGATGGCCGCCGGCCGCTGGGTCGGACGCGGCGACAAGAACGGTGCCGACGGTGTCGCGGTCAACGCGATGCGCAAGCTCATCAACACCGTGCCGATGAACGGCATCGTCGTGATCGGCGAGGGCGAGAAGGACGAGGCCCCGATGCTGTTCAACGGCGAGCACGTCGGCGACGGCACCGGCGCCGAGACCGATGTGGCAGTCGACCCGATCGACGGCACCACGCTGACCGCCAAGAGCCTGCCGAACGCCGTGTCCGTCATGGCAGTGGCACCCCGTGGCTCGATGTACGACCCGTCGGCCGTGTTCTACATGGAGAAGCTCATCGCGGGTCCCGAGGCGGCCGACGTCGTCGACATCCGCCTCCCCGTGGCCGAGAACATCGCGCTCGTCGCCAAGGCCAAGGGCATCTCCAACAGCGACGTCACGGTCTGCGTCCTCGACCGCCCCCGCCACCAGGGCATCGTCGACGAGATCCGCGCGGCCGGAGCCCGGATCAAGTTCATCATCGACGGCGACGTCGCCGGCGGCATCACGGCCGCGCGTCCCGACACGGGGGTAGACCTGCTGATCGGTGTCGGCGGCACCCCCGAGGGCATCATCACGGCGTGTGCCATCAAGGCGCTCGGCGGCACGATCCAGGGCAAGCTGTGGCCGATCGACGACGACGAGCGTCAGCGCGCGATCGACGCCGGTCACGACCTCGACCGCGTCCTGCACACCAACGACCTCGTCACCGCTGACGACTGCTTCTTCGTCGCCACCGGCATCACGGACGGCGAGCTGATGCACGGCGTGCGCTACGGCGCCGGCAAGGCCTACACCGAGTCGATCGTGATGCGCTCCCGCAGTGGCACGATCCGCAAGATCACCAGCGAGCACAGCCTGGAGAAGCTCCAGGCCTACTCGTCGATCGACTACGAGCACTGAGCACGTGGCAAGCATGACGTCATCGGGGGAGCTCTTCGCGTCGCTGCCCTCGGGCATCGACATCTGCTACGAGACGTTCGGCGAAGCCGGCGACCCGCCGATACTGCTGATCATGGGCATGGGCGGTCCGATGAACTGGTGGTCGGTCGAGTTCTGCTCGCAGCTGGCCGAGCGGGGCTTCTTCGTCATCCGCTACGACAACCGCGACACCGGACGCTCCACCACGATGGACAACCACCCGGTGACGAAGTCGTCGGTCTACAAGGCCTACCTCGGCCGAAGCGCCCCGCCGTACGGGCTGGACGACTTCGCCGAGGACGCGCTCGGCCTGCTCGACCACCTCGAGCTCGACGCGGTCAACATCGTCGGCGTATCGATGGGCGGCATGATCGCCCAGACGATCTGCATCTCCCATCCCGAGCGCGTGCTCTCGATGACCTCGATCATGTCGACGACGGGCAGGCGTACGGTCGGCTGGCAGAACCCCAAGGTCATACCGGCGCTGATGGCGTCGGCCGGCAACACCCGCGACTCCTACATCGAACGCTCCCTGAAGGCTGCGGCCGTGATCGGCTCGCCCGACTACCCCGCCGCCGAGGAGGCCACCCGCGCCCGGGCTGGTGAGACCTACGACCGCGGCTGGTCGGCGAGTGGCACCGTACGCCACATGCTGGCCGTGCTCGGCGCCGCCGACCGTACCAAGGACCTGCGCAGCCTCACCCTCCCGGTCACGGTGATCCACGGCCTCAAGGACCCACTGGTGCACCGTTCGGGCGGCAAGGCGACCGCCGCGGCGATCCCCGGCGCCGAGCACATCGAGATCCCCGGCATGGGTCACGACCTGCCGCCGGAGCTCTACTCCACGTTCATCGACGCCATCGAGCACACCACTCAGCGCGCCGTCCCGCGCTGATTTCCCTCCGCAGCGCCTGAGATACTCCTCTAGAGTCATCAGGGTGCCGCAAATACGGATAGCCGACGCCGCCAGGCTCCTGGGCGTCAGCGACGACACCGTTCGTCGCTGGGTCAGCGCCAAAGCCCTGCGATCGACGGCTGACACCTCCGGGCGGATGGCGATCGATGGGCGCGATCTCGCGGAGTTCGCGCGCAACCAGGCCAAGGCGATGCCGGACTCAGGAGCGTCGACCTCGGCGCGCAATCGGCTGATCGGTCTCGTCACCGCGGTGAAAACCGATACCGTCATGGCCCAGGTGGAGTTGCAGTGCGGTCCGTTCCGGGTTGTCTCCCTGATGAGCAGTGAGGCAGTGGAGGAGCTCGGGCTGGAGCCCGGCTCGGTGGCCGTGGCCATCGTCAAGTCGACCAACGTGATCGTGGAGAGCCTGGAAGGTTGACTCGAGATGCGAATTCTCAGAGCCGCAGCGGCGGCCCTCGGTCTGACCGTCCTGGCCTCCTGCGGCGCCCCGGCCGGCAGCAAGGACGTCCCGGGGCACGTCACGATCACGGTGTTCGCCGATGACTCTCTCAAGGAACCGTTCACCGCGATCGGCAAGAAGTACGAGAAGGAGAACGCCGGCGTCACCGTGAAGTTCACGTTCGCGGGCTCGACCGAGCTCGTCTCCCAGATCAAGCGCGATGCGCCCGGTGACGTGCTGGCGTCGGGCGACCTCCAGACCATGGCCAAGGTCGCCGAGGACGGGCTCATCACGGGCAACCCGGCCGCGATCGCCAAGACGGCTCTCGAGATCGTGACGCCGCGCGACAACCCCGCGGGCATCTCTTCGCTCGCCGACCTCACCAACCCGGGTCTCAACGTGGTCATCTGCGCCGCCGAGGTGCCGTGCGGCGTCGCAGCCCACGATGTCGCCCGCGCCGAACGCATCACGATCAACCCGTCCAGCGAGGAGAAGTCCGTCACCGACGTCCTGCGCAAGGTCATGTCCGGGGACGCCGATGCCGGGCTCGTGTTCGTGCCCGACGTCCGTGCCGCGGGCTCCAAGGTCGAGGGAGTCGAGTTCCCCGAGTCGTCCAAGGCCGTCATCACGTTCCCCATTGCCGCACTCGGCCGCAGCAGGAACATCGAGGACGCCAAGGCATTCATCGAGTACGTGACGAGCCCCGAGGGACGCGACATCCTTGCCGACGCCGGCTTCGAAAAGCCCTGACGTGCCGCCGATGCCGTCAGGGCTGCCGCGTTGGGTCCTCGTGCCGGCAGCCGTCGGAGCGGCGTTCATCGTGCTCCCGCTCGTGGCGATGGCGACCCGGGTCGACTGGGCGGACTTCTTCTCGCTCATCAGCTCGGACTCGTCGCAGGCGGCCCTCTGGCTGAGCCTGCGTACGTCCGCCGTCAGTACGTTGCTCTGCGTGCTGCTCGGTGTGCCGATGGCGCTGGTGCTGGCCCGTACGTCGTTTCGCGGGCAGACGTTGTTGCGCTCTCTCGTCCTGCTGCCGCTGGTCCTGCCTCCCGTGGTGGGTGGCATCGCCCTGCTCTACACGTTCGGCCGACGCGGCCTGCTCGGCGAGACGATCGACGTGCTGGGCCTGCAGATCGCCTTCTCGACGACCGCCGTCGTGATCGCGCAGACGTTCGTCGCGCTGCCGTTCATGGTGGTCAGCCTCGAGGGCACGCTGCGCACGACCGGTGAACGGTACGAGGTCGTCGCCGCGACGCTCGGCGCCAGGCCGACCACGATCCTGCGCCGTGTCACGCTGCCGCTGGTGCTGCCGGGCCTGGCCGCCGGTGCCGTGCTGTCGTTCGCGCGTGCGCTCGGCGAGTTCGGCGCAACGATCACGTTCGCCGGAAGCCTCGAGGGCGTGACGCGCACGCTGCCGCTCGAGATCTACCTCCAGCGCGAGGTCGACCCCGACGCCGCAGTGGCACTGTCGCTGGTGCTCGTCGTCGTCGCCGTGCTGGTCATCGGACTCGTCCGCGGCACGAGGAGCAACGCCCTGTGAGCCTGCACCTCGAAGCCACCATCACCGGCCGCGACACCGTCGTCGAGCTCGACGTCGCCGACGGGGAGACCGTCGCGATCATCGGGCCCAACGGTGCCGGCAAGTCGAGCGTCCTCGCGGCGATCGCCGGGATCCTGCGGCCCGACCGCGGACGGGCGACACTCGACGGTGAGGTGCTGTTCGACGACCGGGTCTGGACGCCTGCTCACTCGCGTGGCACCGCGCTGCTGGCCCAGGACGCCCTGCTCTTCCCCCATCTCACGGTGCTCGACAACGTCGCGTTCGGACCCCGCAGCGCGGGCCGCGGCCGCACGCAGTCGCGCGCCGCCGCAGCACGCTGGCTCGACGAGGTCGGCGCCACGGATCTCGCGAGTCGCAAGCCGTCCCAGCTCTCGGGCGGCCAGGCGCAGCGCGTCGGCGTCGCCCGCGCGCTCGCCGCCGAGCCGCACCTTCTGCTGCTCGACGAGCCGATGGCAGCGCTCGACATCACGGTCGTCCCCGCCATGCGACACGTGCTCAAGCGGGTGCTGGCCGACCGCACGGCGCTCATCGTGACGCACGACGTGCTGGACGCCGCGCTCCTGGCCGACCGGGTGATCGTGATGGATCGCGGCCGCATCGTCGAGCACGGACCCACGCGCGAGGTGCTCGCGAGACCACGCAGCCAGTTCGGTGCCAGCATCGCGGGTCTCAACCTGCTGAGCGGTGTGGCCGAGCACGGTGCCGTACGTACGCCGTCGGGTTCGGTCGTCGAGGGCATGTCGTCCGACCCGGTCCCCGACGGGCAAGCCGCCGTCGCGGTGTTCAGCCCGAGCGCCGTCGGCGTCTACCTCGAACGCCCCGCCGGCAGCCCCCGCAACGTCTTCGAGACCACCGTCACCGAGCTCGAGCCGATCGGCGCGCAGGTGCGGGTCCGCACCACCGAGCTGAGCGCCGATGTCACGGTCAGCGCCGTCGCCGAGCTCGGCCTGATGCCCGGCACCGCGGTGTTCCTGTCGGTCAAGGCGAGCGAGGTCGCGTTGTACGTCACCTGACACGTAATACCCTGCAGGTCATGGAACCGTTGGATCGCAGTGCTTTCGTCGCTGCCTGCCACGCCGCGTTCTCCCTTGCCAGCAGCAGCGAGGTCGCGAGGGCCTGGGACAAGGAGAGCACCTGCGTCGGCATGACGGTCGGTGGGCTGACTCACCATCTCCTGGCTCAGGCGGGTCGCGTCGTGAGCGCCCTCGACACCCCGCCGACCACCGAGCCGCCCATCCTGCTGCTCGACCACTACGCGCGCGCCGACTGGGTGACCGCCGGCCCGGACGACGAGGCCAACAGGTCGATCCGCGTCGAAGCAGACGAGTCCGCCGCAGACGGTCACGCGACCGTGCTGGCCCAGGCCGCGCGTGCACTCGCGCACCTTCCCGAAGTGCTGGCCGCGCCGCGTACGCCCGACTCCGTCTACATCCCGTGGCAGCGGTGGGCGCTGACCACCAACGACTTCCTCGTGACCCGGTCGATGGAGGTCGTCGTGCACTCCGACGACCTCGCGGCGAGCGTGGGACTCGCCCCGCCGGAGTTCCCCGATGCCGTGGTCGAGCAGGTCATCAGGCTGCTCACCGGTGTGGCCCGCCGGCGACACGGCACACCCGCGATCATTCGCGCGCTCAGCCGGCCGCAGCGGGCACCGGTCTCGGTCTCGGCGTTCTAGGCAGCATCTGGTGGGACCCGGCCACCTGAAGCCGCACCGCACCGCAGCGATATCGTCGGAGACATGACCGACACGAACACCGAATGGCGCATCGAGCACGACACCATGGGCGAGGTCAAGGTGCCCAAGGACGCCTTGTGGAGCGCCCAGACCCAGCGCGCCATCGAGAACTTCCCGATCTCCGGCACCCCCATCGAGTCGGCGCAGATCCGCGCTCTCGCCCAGATCAAGGCCGCCTGCGCCAAGGCCAACGCCGAGCTCGGGATCCTCGAGCAGGACATGGCCGACGCGATCGTGTCCGCCGCCGACGAAGTCGCCACGGGTCAGCACGACGCCCAGTTCCCCATCGACGTCTTCCAGACCGGTTCGGGCACGTCGAGCAACATGAACACCAACGAGGTGCTCGCCAACCTCGCCACGGCCAAGCTCGGCAAGCCGGTGCACCCCAACGACCACGTCAACGCCTCGCAGTCGTCCAACGACGTGTTCCCGACCTCGATCCACGTCGCCGCCACGGCGTCGGCGTCGAACGAGCTGATCCCGGCACTCGACCACCTGGCGCAGTCGCTGGAGCGCAAGGCCAAGGAGTTCTCGCAGGTCGTGAAGTCCGGTCGCACCCACCTGATGGATGCCACCCCGGTCACGCTGGGCCAGGAGTTCGCCGGCTATGCGATGCAGATCCGTCGCGGCATCGAGCGCATCGAGGCATCGCTCCCCCGTACGGCCGAGGTCCCCCTCGGCGGCACCGCGGTCGGCACCGGCATCAACACCCCGGTCGGCTTCCCGCAGCGGGTGATCCAGCTGCTGGCCGAGGGCAGCGGCCTCCCCGTCACCGAGGCGGTCGACCACTTCGAGGCGCAGGGCGCCCGCGACGGGCTCGTCGAGATGTCGGGCCAGCTCCGGACGATCGCCGTCAGCCTGACCAAGATCTGCAACGACCTCCGCTGGATGGGCTCCGGCCCGCGCACCGGCCTCGGCGAGATCAACCTCCCCGACCTGCAGCCCGGGTCGAGCATCATGCCCGGCAAGGTCAACCCGGTGCTGCCCGAGGCCACCCTCATGGTGTGCGCCCAGGTCATCGGCAATGACGCCACGATCGCCACCGCCGGCGCCTCGGGTGCGTTCGAGCTCAACGTCATGCTCCCGGTCATTGGCCGCAACCTGCTCGAGTCGATGCGCCTGCTCGGCAACGCCTCCACGGTGCTCGCCGACCGCTGCATCGACGGCATCACGGCCAACGAGGAGCGCTGCCTCGAGCTCGCCGAGTCGTCGCCGTCCGTCGTCACCCCGCTCAACCGCTTCATCGGCTACGAGAACGCCGCCAAGGTTGCCAAGCAGTCGGTCAAGGACAAGAAGACGATCCGCCAGGTCGTCATCGAGATGGGCTTCGTGGAGCGCGGCGACATCAGTGAGGCCGACCTGGACAAGGCGCTCGACGTCATGTCCATGACGCACCCCTGATCCTGCCGTGATCGTCCGTGCTGCGACCGACGCCGACTGGCCGCAGATCTGGCCGTTCTTCGACGCCATCGTCAAGGACGGCCAGACGTATGCGTACCCCGACGACCTGACGATCGACACCGCCAGGTCGCTCTGGCTGGAGCCGGCTCCGGGTCACGCGGTCGTCGCGACCGAGGGCGACCGGGTGCTGGGGTCGGCCAAGATGGGCCCCAATCGCCCGGCCCGCGGGTCACACGTCGCGACGGCCAGCTTCATGGTCGATCCCGCTGCGCGGGGCAAGGGCGTGGGGCGCCGTCTCGGCGAGCACGTCATCGAGTGGGCGCGCGAGGAGGGCTACCGGGCGATCCAGTTCAACGCCGTCGTGGAGACCAACGGCTCGGCGGTGAAGCTGTGGCAGGACCTCGGCTTCCGGATCATCGGCACGGTGCCCGAGGCGTTCGACCACCGCCTGCACGGCCTCGTGGGACTCCACGTCATGCACCTGCAGCTCTAGAGTCAGTGCACGAAACGAGAACACGTTCTAGTGTCGAGGCATGCGCTTCTCCATCTCGACCGCCTTCCTGCCCGTCGGAGAGCTCCTGGCCATCGCCAGGGTCGCCGACGAGTGCGGATATGACGCCCTGACGATCCCCGACCACGTGGTCAACCTGGAGACGCTCGCGACGCCCTACCCGTACACGCCGGACGGAGCGAGACGCTGGGACCACACGGCCGACTGGCCGGACCCGTGGGTGCTGGCCGGGGCGATGGCAGCGGTCACCACCAGGATCCACTTCTACACCTCGGTGTACGTCGCGGCGCTGCGCAGCCCCTACCAGGTCGCGAAGGCGGTCGGCACGGCCGCGGCACTGTCCGGCAACCGGGTGGCACTCGGCGTGGGGGTCGGCTGGTGCCGCGAGGAGTTCGAGCTGATGGGCCAGGACTTCGGCACCCGGGGCAAGCGCACCGACGAAGCCCTCGACCTGCTCGCCGAGCTGTGGTCGCCGGGATGGACCTCGTTCGACGGCACGTTCTACCCGACGCCGCGACTGGTGATGGAGCCGACGCCGACTGCACGGATCCCCATCTACGTCGGCGGGCTCTCCGAGGTCGGGATGCGTCGCGCTGCCCGCCACGACGGCTGGGTCGGCGACCTCTACACGACCGAGGAAGCCGGCAGGCACGCCCGCCGCCTGGCCGAGATCCGCGACGAGCTGGGACGCGACGGCGAGTTCCGGATCATCACGGCACTCACGGATGCGATCCTCCCCGAGCAGTTCGCGGCCGCCGAGGAGGCCGGCGTCACCGACGTGTGGACCATGCCGTGGGCCTACTACCACGGCCTCGACCGCAGCCTCGAGCACAAGATCGACGGCATGAGGCGCTTCGCCGACGACGTCCTCACACCCCTCGCGACTCCGGTCTAGAGCCGATGAGCGAGCAGGTAGCCACCTGCACCGAAGAGGAGCTTGTACGTCCCGCCGTAGCGGTCCTCGGCGTACGTCACCGCGTCGGCGGGTGAGCCGACGCCGGACTCCACGTCGAGCAGCACGTACTCAGGCGGCGGGTTGCCCGGCGTGCCGAGCCAGTAGACCGTGTTGTCGGTCGTCAGGTGCGTCATCAGTCCGATGTCGGTCTCGACGGTCGAGCCCTTCGGGATCAACGACAGCACCTCGCGGGCATCCTCCGCGCGGGGCGACTCGGCGTACGTGTCGGGGTCGAACAGGGCGACCAGGGGCGAGCTGACCAGCATGAATCCCGTGACGACGAGCGCCGGGATCGTCGCCCAGCGCAGCTGCGGACGCCGGTTCATGGCGTCGATCATCGCGACGAACACGATCGGCATGAGCGCCAGCGAGTAGTGCCACTCGGTGCCCCAGTAGAACTGGTTGTCACCGGCGAACCGCCAGGCGAAGGTCGGCAGCACCAGCAGGATCCACGGCGAGAGCAGCGCAGCGAGACCCGTGATGCCGACCGTGAGCGCCACCGTCGCCGTCTTGCGGTCGAGCTGGTCGACCAAGGTCGGGCCGACACCGCGTTCGCCGCCCAGCGAGCTGGCGTGAGTGTAGGAGCCGTCGGGCGCGATCGCGGGCATCAGCACGAAGATGATGAACGCCGCCGACACCAGCCCGGCGGCGCCGAGCAGCAGGCCGCGACGGTGCTCCCCCGCGAGCCACAGCACGCCGCCGATCACCGCGACGGTCAGGCCGAACTCCTCCTTGACGAGCATCAACGGCAGCGCCCAGAGGACGACGGCGTCGAAGCGGCGTTCGACGTACGCGGCACCGGCGAGAACCAGCAGTGGCGCGGCGAAGGCGACCTCGTGGAAGTCGACCTCGACCGCCGAGAGGAGCCCGAACGAGGCCCCGTATGCGAGGCCGATCGCGATGCCGATGGCCGAGCCGAGGTGCCGGATCGCCAACGCCGTGATGATCACGACGGACATCGCCAGCAGCACCGCCTGTGCCACGAGAATCGTCTGCGCGGAGGGGACGACGCGGTAGAACGGCGCGATCAGGACCAGGATCGGCGAAAAGTGATCACCGAGCTGGTTGAAGCCGGCACCGCGCACGTCGATCGTCGGCGCGCCGAGATGGGCGTACCCGCGTACGGCCTGCTCGAAGATCGCGTTGTCCCACGACGACAGGGCGAACCGCTCGAACCGCACGAGGGAGATCACGACGTACGCCGCGCCGAACAGGATGCCCAGCAGACCCGCGGGACCCCAGCTGCGGCGACCCATGCTCAGGCTTGGGGCAGTGTCAGGTTCTCGCCCGTCTCCGGATCGAAGACGTGCACCTTGGACCGCGGGATGACCACCCGGATCGACATACCGGGTCGCAGCGTGCTGGCCGAGGCGAGCTGCGCGACGAGGAACGACTGGAACAGGTCGAAGTCGAGCAGGTCCTCCACCTCCCCGAGCCGCGCCTCGACGGACGGGTCGATGTCGTAGCCGAGGTAGGCGAGCTGCGTGGCTCCCTGCCACTCGACGTCGTCGATGCGGGTCGTGAACTCGACCTTGTCGGTGACGGTCGTGGCGAGCGGGCTCGTCGACTCCTGGCAGTCCTCGGGGCGGATACCGACGACGACCAGGTCGCGGTCACCGATGCGCCGCTCGAGCGTGTCGTCCATGTACATCGTGGCCAGCGGCATGACGAGCTGCTGCCCGCGGGGGTGCGCGGGCACGAGGTTCATGGGCGGTGAGCCGAGGAACCCGGCGACGAACATGTCCTTGGGCGACTCGTACAGCTCCCGCGGCGTGCCGACCTGGTGCACGAACCCCTGGTGCAGCACCGCGACGCGGTCAGCAAGTGTCAGCGCCTCGGCGATGTCGGAGGTCGTGAAGATCGACGTACGCCCCTCCTCGGTCTGCCACTGCGACGTCACGGACCGGACGTGCGGGCGTACACGCGGGGCCTGCTCCGAGAACGGGTCGTCGAACAGGTAGGCCGCGGCGTCACGCACGAGGGCGCGACCGAGGGCGACGCGCTGGCGTTGTGCGTCGTCGAGCTCGGCCGGCTTGAGCTCGAGCAGGTCCGTGAGCGCGAGGAACTCGCTGACGGAGTTGACCCGTTCGGTGAGGGCGATCTTGTCGAGCGAGCCGCGCCGGAACCGCTTGAACCGCTTGGTCGACTTGGCGCGACGCAGCGTCGAGGAGAACGCCACGTTGTCGAACGCGTCGAGCTGCGGGTGAAGTGCATAGTCCTGGAACGTCATGGAGAGATCGCGGGCGCGCGGGTTGGCCTTCGTGACGTCGACGTCGTCGATGAGGATCTCGCCGGCAGTCTGCTCGTCGAGGCCGATCAGCACCCGCAGCAGCAGGCTCTTGCCAGCACCCGACGGGCCGACGACCGCGAGGGTCGAGCCCGACGGAACCGTGAGGCTGATGTCGTCGAGCAGCGGACGGTCACCGGGGCCGGCGACGGTCAGGTTGCGGAGCTCGATCGACGTCATCGGTATGACCTTCCCAGAAGTTGATGGATCCTGCGCGGCGCCACGAGGAGCAGCATCGCCGGGACGATCGCCCACAGCAGTCCCACGGCGGCGATCGTCGCGGACGACGACTCGAGATCGCCGCGAGCCATCAGCAACGATGCCGGCAGCGGCGCATCCGTCGTCGACAGCGCAGCACCGAGCACGTAGTCCTGGCAGCCGACGACGAACACGAGGAGCGTGACGACCAGGATGCCCGGGGCGAACGCCGGGACGACGAACCGTACGAGCCACTGGCGTCGCGTCGCACCGTCGGCGCGCACCGCGTCTCCCAGCGACCACGGTGCCCGCTTGAACACCGTGACGAGCAGCCAGATAGACAACGGCAACGTGATCAGCAGGGCCGCCGGGACCAGCGCCCACCGGGAGCCGTACCGGTCGAACGCGATGACCTGGTCGGCGATCGGCCCGGTGAGCGCGACGAGTGGCATCAGCAGCGCCGCGATCACGAGGGCGTACACGACCCTGCGACCGCGCGTCTTGACGCGGACCAGTGCGTACGAGGCGCCGATCGCGAGCGGGACCGACACCAATGTCGCCACACCGGAGACCAGAGCCGACGTCAGTGCGGCCCGGCGCAGCTCGTCGGAACCGAGCACGTCGCTGAACGCCGACCAGGTGACCTCGTCGGGCCACAACGACGTCGCCGTGAGCTCGGACGGGGTCGTGGCGACCGTGAACGTCCACAGCAGCGGCAGCAGCGTGAACACCAGGAAGACCTCGATACCCAGCACCGCCCAGAACGACACCGACTTGTTGGTGTCGGCGAACAGGATGCCGGCAGCTCCCGTCAGCATCAGGAGGATCGCCACGCCGAGCCACACCCACTGGTCGGGCTTCGAGATCATCAGGATGCCGTAGTTGGCCACCGCGAATCCCAGCACGAAGGAGATACCGGAGGCCCAGAGCCGGGACCGTACGGACGGCACCAGCGCAACGTTGCTCATCGTTCGCTCACTCATACGACCCTCCTCACCCGGAACAGCTGGACGAGGAGGACACCGAGCAGGCCGGCGACCACGAGGAGGACGATCGACATGGCGGCGCCGAGGCCCAGCTCGAATGACGAGAACGTGGTGTCCCAGACGAGCTGAGGTGCCGTACGCACGCGGGCACCGGGCTGGTCGACGAGCAGCGGGCCCTCGACGGCGCGGAACGCCTCGAGCGCGCGAAAGGTCGCCGCGATCGCCAGGGCCGGACCCATGACCGGCAGGATGACCCGGCGCAGGCGCTGCCACCCGGTGGCACCGTCGGCGATCGCCGCGGCATACAGGCGACTCGACACCTGGGTGAGCCCGGCGAGCAGGATGACGGCGACGATGCCGGTGCCCCGCCAGACCTCACCGACGCTGACCGCGGCGAGCTGGTCGAGCTGTCCCACGTCGTCGAGCCTGAACCAGTCGGCGATGAACCCCGTCGTCGCCGCGTCCCGCCACATCACGGCTGACACGACCGCCATCAGGGCGAGCGGCAGCAGCACGATGATGCGGGTGACCGGCCACAGCAGGGTCATCCGGCGCAGCGCGAGGGCGAACGCGAAGCCCAGCACCAGCTGCACCGACACGAGCGCGACCACGATCACCAAGCTCGTGGCGATCGCCAGCCACCAGGTGCGGTTGGTCAGCACGTCGGCATAGTTGTCGAGGCCGATGAACGTACGCGACTCCGGAGTCGTCAGGGAGTAGGACGACAGCGACAGCCATATCGCACGGCCGATGGGCCAGCCGGTGATCGCCAGCAGCACGATGACGGCCGGCGCCAGCCACATCCACCCCTTCAGGCGTCGCTTCACGGCAGCTCACCCCGCAGACGGGCGGTGACGATGCGCTGGGAGTCCTTCGGGGTGTCGTCGACCGTGACCGTGGCCAACGGCTGCCACGACTCGTCGATCGCGGTACGCACGAGGTTCCAGTAGGGCGTCCTCGGCACTGCCTCGCCGGTCGTCACGGCGGCCTTGGCCACGGCCGCCATCGGATAGGTCGTGCCGAGGGTCGGGTCGTCGTACGTCGTCAGGCGGCTCGAGCTGTGACCCGCACTGCTCATGAGAGCCAGCATGACCGGCTCGGCCGTCAGGCAGGTGATCGCCTGGTAGGACAGGTCGGAGTGCGGCGCGTACAACGGCACCGCGAGACCGACCCCGGAGAGCGGGGCGACGCTGGACGAGCCGACCGTGGGGTAGGGCGCCCACCCGAGATCGGCGGCGACCGACGCGAGTGCGGGGTCGGAGATCACCGAGCTGGGCCCCAGGAGGAAGCCGCCGGTGGGTCCGGCGAAGTTCTTGAGCGCGTCACGCGACGGTCCGGGACCGACCTTGGCCTCGTTGTAGTACTCGACGACACCTGCGGCCGCACGCCCCGCGTCGGTGTCCAGCCCGACCTTCGCACCACGTCCTGGACCGGCGACGAGCTGACCGTCGCTCCCGGCCACCAGGGCGTTGACCCATTCCGAGAGACCCGAGCCGTCGGGGTCGTCGATCTGAACCGTGACCTCGAGTCGCTGGGCGCCGGCGATCAGGTCATCCCAGCTCGGCGCCTTGGTCGTGTCGATACCGGCGCGCTCGGCGGTCTTGCCCCGGAACCAGAGCAGCTGCGGGTCAAACCACCACGGGGCCACGACGAGCGAGCCCTCGTAGGTCGCGGCGTCGAGTGCCGCGGGGACGATGTCCTTGCTGTAGGCCGGTGCGAGGTCATCGGGCACGGGCGCCAGGAACTGGGCCTCGGCGAACTCGGCGGTGAAGGCCGAGTCGAGGCTCAGCAGGTCGATCGAGGAGTCCTTGGCAGCCAGCCGGCGTACGAGCTCCTGGTGTCGGTCGTCGACGTCGGTGGGCAGCTGGTTGACCGCGATCCGGTAGTCGGCCGTGCCGCAGGACTTCGCGAGCGCGTCGGCGTCGACCCGGTCGGGGCCGACGTACCAGTTGAGCGTCACCGTCGACGCAGGAGGCGGCTCGCTCCCGCACGCCGCGAGCGTGGCGAGGGCGAGGCCCATGGCCGCGATTCGTCTCCCTCGAACGCTCACGCGGTCACTCTGCCACAGGAAAGGGCAGCGTTCCCGAGCTTCTCGACGAACGCCCGGATGAGCCACGGGAGAGGAAGGTCTCCCAACCCGTGGACCGCGAGTCCGACCGTGTCGCTACAGGGTGACATCCTCGAGCATCTCGGTGACCAGCGCGGCGACCGGCGAACGCTCCGAACGTGTCAACGTGACGTGGGCGAAGAGTGGGTGCCCCTTGAGCTTCTCGACCACCGCGACAACTCCGTCATGGCGGCCGACCCGCAGGTTGTCGCGCTGGGCGACGTCATGCGTGAGGACCACCTTGGAGTTGGCGCCGATGCGCGAGAGCACCGTCAGCAGGACGTTGCGCTCGAGCGACTGGGCCTCGTCGACGATGACGAAGGAGTCGTGCAGCGAGCGTCCACGGATATGGGTCAGCGGCAGGACCTCGAGCATGCCGCGGTCGAGGATCTCCTCGATGACGGCCGGCGACGCGACGGCTCCGAGGGTGTCGAACACGGCCTGTCCCCAGGGGCCCATCTTCTCGGACTCGCTGCCCGGGAGGTAGCCGAGCTCCTGGCCACCCACGGCGTACAGCGGACGGAAGATCACGACCTTCTTGTGCTGGCCGCGCTCCATCGTCGCCTCGAGCCCGGCGCACAGCGCCATCGCCGACTTGCCGGTGCCGGCGCGTCCGCCGAGGGACACGATCCCGATCTCCGGGTCGAGCAGGAGGTCGAGGGCGACCCGCTGCTCGGCAGAGCGGCCGTGGATGCCGAAGGCGTCGCGGTCACCTCGTACGAGCTGGACCTGCTTGTCGGCGGTCATGCGTCCCAGCCCGCTGCCCTTGTCGGAAACCAGCACGAGACCCGTGTGGCAGGGCAGCTCGCGTGCCTCGGGGAGGTCGAGGAAGCCTGCTTCGTACAGCTCGTCAAGGTCGGCGCTATCGACCTCGATCTCGTGCATCCCGGTCCAGCCGGACTCCAGCGCCAGCTCGGCGCGGTATTCCTCGGCGACCAGGCCGACCGCCGATGCCTTGACGCGCATCGGCAGGTCCTTGGAGACGATCGTGACGATGCTGCCCTCGTCGGCGAGGTTCTTGGCGACCGAGAGGATGCGGGTGTCGTTGTCGCCGAGGCGGAAGCCGGACGGGAGCGACGACGGGTCGGTGTGGTTGAGCTCGACGCGGATCGTGCCGCCCTCGTCGCCGATCGGCAGCGGCTTGTCGAGCGTGCCGTGCTGCACCCGGAGGTCGTCGAGGAATCGCAGTGCGCTGCGCGCGAAGTAGCCGAGCTCCGGATCGTGCCGCTTGCCCTCGAGCTCAGTGATCACCACGACGGGTATGACCACCTCGTGCTCATGGAAGCGGTTGACCGCATTGGGATCCGCAAGCAGGACACTGGTGTCCAGCACGTACGTGCGGCGCTCCGGGCTCGTGCTCTTCTTGGCAGCCACAACTGACTCCTCAACGAACCCGCGCGCACCCTGCGCCGGCTCTACTCGGCGGGAAGGACGTGCTCAGGGGCGAGCGTCAACACTCTTTGAACGTAATCCCGTCGGCAGTCGATTCAGGGAAAGACACGCCCGACCTCGTGTGTCTCTCGCGTTAACTCTCGTGGCTCGCCAACCAAACTGCACAGTTCGCCCATGAGGCTGCCCGCGGCCGAATGTGAGGGCGGAGCCCTGGCGACGTAGCGCGAAAGGTTCGCCTGCCCTCTCGTCGCGCGCCCGTCGCGCCGGCGCCTTTCGTTGCGTGGTCGGCTGGGTTGAAAGGCGCACATACAAGGGCGCGGGCTTGGTTTGTGGACAGGCTGGTCCGGCGGCTTGCCTTGTGGACAAGAATACTTGTTTTTCGTTGAATTCACAGGGTTTTCCACTGGTCATCGAACACCCGTTCTAGTAGATTTGAGGCATGGATTCGGCGATGACGATCGACGCGATGCGCACCGCCGCGCAGGCAATGGTGTCGGGTGACGTTCGGGCACAACTCCTCGCCTTACAAGCCGCCCAAGACGCCATCGATGCTCGGAAAGCTGTGTTGTTGGCCAAGCTCGATGAGTCCAAGGATTTTGAGCTTGATGGCGTATCCACCCTGAACGGGTGGGTGCGCACCCAGCTGCGGATGAACGCCGGACAGGCCACCACCCTGGTCAAGAACGTCCACGCACTGCGTGACCTGCCACTGCTGGCAGACGCTGCGTTGAATGGCGAGATCAGTGCCGCGCACGTGCGGGTGTTCGCCTACGGGCTCACCCACGTGGGTCTGGAACCGATGCGCCAGTTCGAGGACGTCTTCGTCCAGGTCGCCAAGGATCACGAACCGAGCGAACTGTTCGAAGCGGTCAAGCATTTGAAGGACAAGATCCACCCCGAAGACCTCGACGCCGCGTGGGAACGCGGCATGGATCGCGAAGACTTCTGTGTCGACGCCGTCCCCGACGGTTGGCACGTGAGCGGGTTCCTCAACACGGTCACCGGTGCCAAGCTCAAGAAAGTCCTCGATTCGGTGTCCGCGCCCCGCGACAAAGACGACACCCGCACCG
>NZ_BAAAZZ010000002.1:627914-1426883 GCF_039537165.1 Aeromicrobium panaciterrae
GCACGTGCAGACCAAGACCGAGCAACCGCACCTGATCCCCGACCCCATGCCCGCATCGGTCGAACCAGCAAAGCTCGCCGGACACGGTGCGATCGGCCCCAATTTGTTGATGTACTTCCTGTGCGTGTCTGACTTCACCGCCTTCCTCATGAAACAAGGCGGCGGGGCGCGTCAGGCACAGATACTGAACGCCGGCACCAGCAAGTACCAACCCACCCTCACCCAACGCCGAGCAGTCATCGCCCGACAAAAGGGTGTCTGCGCCGCGCCCGGTTGCAACCACACCCATCTCGAAATCCACCACACCATCTTCTGGTCGATGGGCGGCCGAACCGACCTCGACCTCCTCATCGGACTCTGCGTCAGATGCCACCACCTCCTCCACCGCGGACTGCTCAACATCACCGGCAACGCCGTCAACGGCTTCGAGTTCACCAACCGCCACCGTCGACCCATCCGGCGACGAAGAAACCACTACCACCAAGCCGCCTGACCCCAAGTCCGGCGGCCCACCCCCACGCCAACAGCCGTCAGAGGCCGAACACACGCAGGCTTCGCTACGCGCGCGAGCTACGACGGTAGGAAGAATGCCCAAGCGAGATTGGACATCTCACCTGCCGCGAACCGAACTTCTCGCTCTGGTGTCTGAATCAACCAGACGCTCGCGTTGTGGCGTTGCGATGGGTACGACGGGTGCGCAACCACAATCTGCTCCGGCTGACACGCCCAGACATGCTCCCACGGATCAATTCCGTCCAAGTCGAACTCGTCGCCGTCCCAACACATCCCGACAGACCGCCACCCGGGCGTCACCGAAGGGAGCAGAGTCATTGCTGGAGCGTAACGAGGAATCCGCGCAGAACTCACTACCTGTATGGGGAGATTGCGGGCCTGGCCAACTCCGCAAGGGCGAGTGCCGCTCGACGAACAGTTCCGATCAAGCCTCTTCGGTCAGTGATGCCAACACGTCGTCGACAGCGTGGACCGCATCCAGTCGCCAATCGACGTGTACCGACGTCAAGTAGGCGGCGAGCGCCGCCGAGGTCGTGAAATCTCCGTCGAGATAGTTGTCGGGGATCCACTGGTCTTCCAGACCAGGGGTCAGACTCCGCAATTCGTCGACGGTGGGAGGGCGAAAACACTCTTCGAAGACGGCATCTGCACCTGCGTGGCCTTCATGCTCGGCGACGAAGGCGAGCGAGGCGAGCATACGATCAGTCATGCAGTCGACAGGATTCGCGTGGGCGTTGGTATGCGTGACGCCATCTGGGGTGATCCACACAGCAGAACCGTAGCGCCACCCGGCTACGCCCCAAAACGCCTTTCGCGGAGCGAGTACGAGCGCATGGCGCGCAGGAAGTCGACGTGGCGAAATGCCGGCCACAGCGCGTCGCTGAAGTAGAACTCCGAGTGCACGCTCTGCCACAACAGGAATCCGGAGAGACGCTGCTCCCCCGATGTACGAATCACGAGATCCGGATCGGGCTGGCCCTTGGTGTAGAGGTGCTCGGCGATGTCGTCGACTTCCAGCGTCGAGGCGACGTCCTCGAGCGAGCGCCCCGCCGCGGCCTGCTCGAGGAGCAGCGAGCGCATCGCGTCAGTGAGCTCCTGGCGGCCTCCGTACCCGACACAGATGTTGACCCGCATGCCCTGCACGGCGGACGTCGAGTCGGCCAGCTTCTTCATCCTCCCCGCTGACTCCGACGGCAGCAGGTCGAGGTTGCCGATCACCCGCAACGACCAGCGGCCCTCGCCGGCGAGGCGCTCCATGAGGTTCTCGACGGCCGTCAGGATGCTGGCGACCTCCTCCTCAGGGCGCTGCAGGTTGTCTGTCGAGAGCAGCCACAACGTGACGATCTCGACACCCAGGTCGTCGCACCAGGTCGCGAACTCCGAGATCTTGTCGGCACCGGCCTTGTAGCCGTGCTCGAACCTCGCGCCGCCGCGCTTCGCCCACCGACGGTTGCCGTCGACGATGGCGCCGACATGGCGCGGCAGCCGTGCTGGGTCGAGGCGCTTGGCAAGGCGTCGCTCGTACGCCCCGTAGACCAAGTCACTCACTGCCATGCAAGTAGGGTAAGCGCATGAGTGATCGCGAACCTGAAGGCATTGTGCAAGAGGTTGGTGATCGACTCCGAGTGACCGCCAAGGAGATCAAGCCCAAGCTCCGCGGATGGCTCCACGCCGCCACCTGGCCATTGGCCTTCTTCGGCTTCCTCGTCATGCTGGTCGTCGCCGACAGCGTGAAGGTACGTGCCGGTGTCGCCGTGTTCATGGTCAGCGCACTGCTGCTGTTCGGCGTCAGTGCGGTCTATCACGCGGGTCGCTGGTCAGACGTCGCCAAGGCTCGCTGGAAGCGGTTCGACCACGCCAACATCTTCGTGCTGATCGCCGGGTCCTACACGCCGTTCGCGCTGCTGCTGCTCGACACCAAGGACGCCTGGGTCCTGCTGTCACTCGTGTGGGGCGGCGCCGTCCTCGGCCTGCTGTTCCGGGTGTTCTGGGTCGGCGCTCCGCGCTGGCTGTACGTCCCGATCTACATCGCCCTCGGCTGGGCCGCGATCTTCTGGCTGCCGGAGTTCAAGGAGAACGGGTCCACCGCCGTCATCGTCCTGCTGGCGGTTGGCGGTGGCCTCTACACACTGGGCGCCGTCGTCTACGGCTTCAAGAAGCCCGACCCGTGGCCCACCTGGTACGGCTTCCACGAGGTGTTCCACACGCTCACGATCGCGGCGTTCATCGTGCACTACGTCGGCGTCTCGCTCATCGCCTACGACCGCTACTGACGCGCGAGCAGCTCCTCGACAGACGTGACGGGGCGTTCGCAGACGAAACCGCGGCACACGTACGCCGCCGCCTTGCCGTCCACCACGTCGCGCTGCTCGAACAGCGGGATCGGCGCACCGACCGCTCCCGCGACCACGACGGCGCCGGGTGACGTCAGGCTGAGCGCCGCGCGGTGCAGCTCCGTACCGTCGTCGCCGACCACGGCGATCTCGAGAGGACCGGCCACGACGGCTTCGGCGGCAGCGAGGGTCCAGCCCGCGAAGCGCGGCATCTGGGCCGCCACGGAAGCCGCCGAGTCGATGCCGGACTCGGCCGCGGCGCGATAACGGTGCTCGCCGGTGATCGCGGCGAACGAGATCAGGGCGGTGACGGCAGCCGACGTGCCCGATGGGTAGGCGTTGTCCGAGACGTCCTTGGGTCGTACGACCAGCGCCTGCGCATCGTCTGCGGTGTCGAAGAACCCGCCTGCGGGATCGGCGAAATGGTCGACGACCCGGTCGAGCAGCACTCGTGCACGGTCGAGCCACACGGCGTCACCCGTGACCCCGAGCACGGCAAGATAGGCCTCGGCCACCGCACCGTGGTCCTCCAGCACGCCGGCGTGGGTCGACGCGATGCCGTCGCGCGACGTACGTACGAGCGGCTCACCGTGCACGTCGGCGAGCAGCTCAGCGGCACGAATCGCTGCCGCCGTGAAGTCCGGCTCGTCCAGAAGTACGCCGGCTTCGGCGAGCGCGGTGATGGCCAGGCCGTTCCACGACGCCACCACCTTGTCGTCGCGTGCAGGCCGCGTACGAGCTGCCCGCGCCTCGAGGAGCTTGCCGCGTACGGCGTCCCACCGAGCCTGGTCGTCGGGGTCGCGGCGCAGCTGCAGCGTGGAGAAGCCGCGCTCGAACGTGCCGCCGCCCGTCACCCCGAGCAGCTCCGTCGCCCACGCGCCGTCGGCGGGGCCGAGCGTACGCATGAGCTGGTTGGGGTTCCAGACATAGAACGTGCCCTCATGCCCATCGCTGTCGGCATCCAACGCCGATGCGAACCCGCCCTCCGGCGTACCGAGCTCGTCGATGATGAAGCGGCTCGTCTCGCGGGCGATCCGCTCCGCCAGCGGCGACTTCGTCTGCCGCCACCAGTGCAGAAAGACCCGCAGCAGCAACGCGTTGTCGTAGAGCATCTTCTCGAAGTGCGGCACGCGCCAGAACCGGTCGACGCTGTAGCGCGCGAAGCCACCAGACAGCTGGTCGTACATGCCGCCGCGCGCCATCGCCTCGCACGTGCCCGCGACCAGGTCGAGCGCCTGCTGCGACCCCGTACGGGCGGCGTTGCGGAGCAGGAACTCCAGCACCATCGACGGCGGGAACTTCGGGTGGTTGCCGAACCCTCCGGCGTCGGAGTCGTACTGCTTCGCCAGCGCCAGCACCGCTGCATCGAGCTGTTCGGCGCCGAGCGCGCCGCCGACCGGGTCGGCACCAGAGCGGAGGTGTTCCAGCACGTCCCTGCTCACCGTGAGCACCTCGTCACGCCGCTCGTTCCACGCGTCGCTCAGCGCCTGCAGCACCTGGGTGAACGCAGGACTGCCCTGTCGTGGCTCGGGCGGGAAGTACGTACCGGCAAAGAACGGTTCACCCGTCGGCGTCAGCACACAGGTCATTGGCCAGCCACCCTGACCCGTCATCGCCGTCGTCGCGCTCATGTAGACCGCGTCGACGTCGGGACGCTCCTCGCGGTCGACCTTGATGTTGACGTAGTGCTCGTTCATGTACGCGGCCGTGACCTCGTCCTCGAACGACTCGTGCGCCATCACGTGGCACCAGTGGCATGCGGCGTAGCCGATGCTCAGCAGGATCGGCCGATCACGCTCCCTGGCCTCGGCGAACGCCTCGTCGCTCCACTCCCACCAGTCGACCGGGTTGTCGGCGTGCTGCTGGAGGTACGGACTCGTGGCCTGCGCCAACCGATTCGCCATGCAGCCACCCTAGGCGGATGGCGTCTGAGTCATGACGTCTCGGGCGTTCTCTCACCCGCGCCTAGCGGTCTTCGTCGCCCTCCCAGGGCTGCTGCGCCTTGCGGGAGTGCTTGAGGAACGAGCGGGCCAGGAAGTACGTCGCCACGACCAGGGCCAGCACCGTCACCATGGCGATCCACCCCGGGCGGACGTTCTCGGGGGTGAGCGGCTTTTCGGCTGCAACGAGGGCGGCGAAGACGTACGAGTTCATGACTCGATCCTAGTCGTCGCACATTCGGGCAGCGTCAGCGGAGACCAGCGAACAAATCAGTCTCGGGGACGCTCGTCTCCACGTGAGACGTCACAAGCTGGTAGTCCTCCGTCGGCCACGCCTCGGCCTGCACCTCGTGCGGGATGGCGAACCACCAGCCGTCGGGATCGATCTGCGTCGCGTGGGCGAGCAGCGCGGCGTCGCGTACGGGGAAGTACTCGGCGCACTCCACCCGTGTCGTCAGTCGCGCCTCGTCCTCGGGCTTGCGCTCCCAGTCCTTGAACCGCTCCGCGTACGGGTTCTCGAGGCCGTGCTTCTCCATGGCGGCAGCGATCGCCTCCATGCGCGCCCAGCTCCAGCCGAGCTGGTAGTAGAGCTTGGAGACCTGCCACGCCTCGCCCGCGTCCGGGTAGCGCGTCGGATCGGCAGCCGCCTCGAACGCGTAGACGCTGATCTCGTGGCACTTGATGTGGTCGGGGTGCGGGTAGCCGCCGTTCTCGTCGTACGTCGTCAGCACCTGCGGCTTGAACGAACGGATCAGGCGTACGAGGGGCTCGGCGGCCTCCTCGATCGGCACCAGCCCGAAGCAGCCTTCGGGCAGCGGCGGCTTGGGGTCGCCCTCGGGCCACCCCGAGTCGACGAAGCCGAGCCAGTCCTGCGTCACGCCGAGGATCTCGCGGGCGCGGTCCATCTCCTCGCGGCGGATCTCGGTGATGAGCTCGGGATTGTCCTCGATGCCGGGGTGCTTGAACTGCGGGTTGAGGATCGATCCGCGCTCTCCGCCGGTGCACGTCACGACGTGCACGTCGACCCCCTCGGCGACGTACTTGGCGGTGGACGCCGCTCCCTTGCTCGACTCGTCGTCGGGGTGCGCGTGCACGTGCATGAGGCGTAGCTTGTCGGCCACAATTCTCCTTCGGGTGACTCTCTGGAAATCCTCGCACTCTGACAACAACGACCACGGGCGGGGTGTTCCTGCGGGACGATGGACGCATGACCCCCACCGAAGCTGTCCTCGTCACCGGCGCCTCCACCGGCATCGGCCAGGCGATCGTCGAGCACCTCGCCGACAACAACATCCGGGTGTTCGCTGCCGTACGTGATCTTTCCAGCGTTGCTGAGCATCCGCTCGTCACGCCAGTACGCCTCGACGTCACCTCCGCGACGGAGGCGCAGGCGGCTGCGGAGACCGTACGCGGGGCTCTCGGTGACACCAGGCTCCGTGGCGTGGTCAACAACGCCGGCATCGCGGTGGGCGGCCCCTTGGAGTTCCTCGACCTCGACGAGTTCAGGCACCAGCTCGAGGTCAACGTCATCGGGCAGCTGGCGGTGACGCAGGCGTTCCTGCCGCTGCTGCGCCGGCACGGTGGTGCCCGCATCGTGTTCACCAGCTCGATCGGCGGGCGCATCGCCGCACCGTTCATCGGTCCGTACGCCGCGTCGAAGCATGCGCTCAACGGGATGGCCGAGTCGCTGCGGCGCGAGCTGAAGCCGTGGGGCATGGGTGTCTCGGTGCTCGCTCCCGCCACCGTGGCGACGCCGATCTGGGAGAAGGCCGGTGGTCAGATCGACGATCTCGAGGCCTCGCTGCCACCTGAGGCGATCGAGCTGTACGGCGCCACGATCAGCTCGATGCGCGGCATGACCTCCAATGCGACCGACGCCGGCATACCCGCGTCCCAGGTCGCCGACGCGGCGCACCATGCGCTGTTCTCGCGGCGTCCGAAGGCGGAGTACCTCATCGGCCGCGAGGCCAAGCTGATGGCGGCGGCATCCACCCTGCTGCCGTACCGGACGTTCGACAAGGCCGTCCTCAAGGAGATTGCGAAGGGCTGAGACAATCGGGGGGTGACAGATCTCGGCGCCCGATACGGCACCAGCAACAAGCCGCGCTGGTTCTGGCCGCTCATCGCCGCCGTCGGCATCTCGATCGGCATCGCCGGTGCGGCGTGGGTCGGGTTCCAGGACAAGCCGATCACGGCACGCGTGTACGGCTACGACGTCGTCGACGACCACCGGGTCACGGTGAAGCTCGACGTCGTACGGCCGAAGCCGCTCGACGTGGAGTGCACCGTCTACGCGCAGGCCGCCGACCACTCGATCGTCGGCGAGAAGACCGTGGACCTGAAGGCAACACGGGAGAAGGACCTCCGCATCTCGGTCGACATCGAGACGGAGCGGCGGGCTGTCACCGGCGTCCTGAGAACGTGTGAAGCCATTCATTGAGTGCTAATCTGTTCTATTCACCCCGGGCAGAGGCCTGGGGTGCGGTACGTATCACCCCATTCACACAGGACGGAGCTCCGTCATGACTCAGCCCACTGACACCGACACCATCTGGGTGACCCAGGAGGCGTACGACCGCCTCAAGCAGGAGCTCGAACACCTCTCAGGCGAAGTCCGCGCCGACATCACCGCCAAGATCGCCGCCGCACGCGACGAGGGCGACCTCAAGGAGAACGGCGGCTACCACGCTGCACGTGAGGAGCAGGGCAAGACCGAGGCCCGCATCCGTCAGCTCGAGGACATGCTGCGCCGCGCCGAGGTCGGCGACAAGCCCGCCGATGACGGCATCGTCGAGAACGGCATGATCGTGACGATCCGCTTCAAGGGCGACACCGACACCGAGCGGTTCCTGCTCGGTTCGCGAGAACTCCTCAGCATGGACACCAGCGTCGAGATCGACGTCTACTCCCCGAGCTCACCCCTCGGCGCTGCCGTGCTCGGCAAGAAGAAGGGCGAAACCGTCACCTACGAGGCGCCCAACGGCAAGGACATCACCGTCGAGATCGTCGACACCACGCCGTTCTGACGCGAGGCGCGGTGCGGCTCAGGCGAATTCGTAGCCGAGCTCGGTCAGGCGCTTCCTGACCTCGGCCCGGTGCTGCGGTCCCCGTGTCGCGACCTGCATGTCGACATCGACCTGGCGTACGCCGAGTGACTCCGACGCGCGGTCGTGGTTGACGTTGAGGACGTTGACCTGCATCTCGGCGAGGTCGCTGAGCAGTCGCATCAGCTCGCCGGGGCGGTCGGAGATCCGTACGCGAAACATCAGGAAGCGACCTGCGGCAGCCAGACCGTGGCGGATCACGTCGAGCAGCACGAGGGCGTCGATGTTGCCGCCCGAGAGCACGGAGACGACGGGACCCTCGAACGCGTCAGGCCTCTCAAGGATCGCGGCGACACCGGTGGCCCCGGCCGGCTCCACGAGCATCTTGGCTCGCTCGAGCAGCGAGATCAGCGCACGGCTGATCGACTCCTCGCTCACCGTGATCACATCGTCGAGCAGCTCGGCGATGACCTCGAACGGGATCCCGCCGGGCTCGGCGACCGAGATGCCGTCCGCCATCGTGGCGCCCATGACCGCCGGAACCGGGTGCCCAGCCTTCAGCGACGCGGGATAGGCGGCGGCATCCTCGGCCTGCACGCCGATGATCTTGACGTCGGGTCGTTCCGTACGCAGGAGCGCGATGCCCGCCGCGAGTCCACCCCCACCCACCGGCACGAGAATCGTCTTGACGTCGGGTGCCTGCTCGAGGATCTCGAGGCCGACCGTGCCCTGGCCGACGAGGACGTCCTCGTGGTCGAACGGGTGGATCAGCACCGCACCGGTCTCCTCGGCGAACTCCATCGCCGGGACCAGCGCCTCGGTCACCCCGGAGCCGTGGAACTGGATGTCCGCCCCATATCCCTCGGTGGCCGCGACCTTGGGCAACGCCGCACCTTCGGGCATGAAGATCGTGGCTTTCGTGCCCAGCATCGACGCGGCGAGCGCGACGCCCTGTGCGTGGTTGCCGGCACTGGCAGCGACGACGCCGTTGGCACGCTCCGCCTCAGAGAGTCGCGCGATGCGTACGTATGCTCCGCGGATCTTGAACGACCCCGTGCGCTGGAGGTTCTCGGCCTTCAGGTGGACCGGCGTCGAGGCGATGTTGCTCAGCCATCGCGAGTGCGCCATCGGCGTCAGCTCGGTGACGCCGTCGAGCAGCTTGCGGGCTTCCCTCACATCGTTCAGATCCACATGGTCAGACTAACGCCGACCAGGCCCAAAGCCGTCCGGCCCGAGCCGGACCGGAGCGTCCTCATCGAGCGCCCAGTACTCGGGCTCGACGACGAGGTGCACGACCTGCTCCGCCGCCGTTCGTCCGAAATTCCCTAGGGCTCCGATCCGTCGCGCGACTACGCTCCTCCGTGTGCCTGAGATCTACCGAACCACCCACAACGACATCCCCGTCATCTCGACAGATGTCGAAGGGACGCTCACTGGAAGCGTGATCTTCGGCGTTGGAATGGCCGACGAGCCCGCACACCTCGCCGGCATCACCCATCTCGCTGAGCACTTGATCTTCCGCGCGATGGGCGACCAGGTGGTCAGCCACGACGGCGTTACCTCGTCGCACACGCTCGACTTCCACGCGACGGGAACTCCCGATGAGGTCGCGACCTTCCTCAACTCGGTCAGCAGCACGATCCGTGACCCGAAGTTCAGCGAGGACGACATGCGACGCGAGCGCATGGTCATCGAGGCAGAACGTCCTGCGGGCTTCGGGCCGTCGGCGGGGCTCCTGACCTACCGCTATGGCTTTGGAGGTGCGGGCAAGAGCCACGCCGGCGTTCCGACTCTTGCGTCTCTGTCGATCGACGAAGTACGCGAGTGGATCCGAACGTGGTTCGTCGCGAGCAATGCGCGACTCACGTTCACCAGCGCTCCCCCGGCCGCTCTCGATGTTCGGCTACCCGAAGGACGGGCGCCATCGCATCGTCAGGAGACCCGCTACCTGAAGTCGCCCACGCTGATCGCCAGCCAGAAGGACGGGGTGGCGATCTCGCTGCTGGTCGATGAGAACTTTTCGGCATGGCTCCGAGACGCCCTCGACTTCGAGCTCTCGGCGGCACTCAGGACAGCCAAGGGTCTGATCTACTCGATCGTCCCTGAGCTGACATTGGTCGAACCCGGCCTTGATCAAGTCGACCTCGTACTCGACCCGCTTGACGAGAACCTCGCAGAAGCGCTTGAGCTGGCCATCCACACTGTGCAGCTAACGGCAGAACGTGGTTTCAGCGAGCAGTCCGTCGAGCTGGCGAGGTCTGTTGCAGTCGGTTCGCTCAGTCAGCCGTGGTCGTGGACGGGTTATGTCGACGGACTGGCTACTTCCGAGCTGGTCGGCGGTGTCGTGATCGACCCGAACGAATGGATCGAGCGTTCGCGCAAGCTAGACGCAGCCGTCCTCACCGCGGCCCTGCGTGAGTCCCTGGACAGCTTGATGGTCGCCTACGACAGCGAGACCGAGCTTCCGGAGGGGTTCGCCGAGAAGTGGGGTCTCCAGCTCGACGAGTTCACCGCTGGCACCACATCCAATGCTCCGCGCCGTGGGCCGGGGCGGCGGTGGCGGGGCAACTGGTTCTCAGTACGTGACTGGCTGCGCATCGACGACACTCACGTCCACGAGCACATCTTCGGCGAGACGACGTCAGTCCGGCTAGACGACATCGCCGTCCTTGGAGACTTCGGTGACGGGAGCGTCCACTTCATCGACTGGCGAGGTCGAGATGCCGGCTTCGAGTCGATGCTGTGGCGCAAGGGAGCGGGCGTCATCGATGAGCTGAAGAGGCGCATTCCGCTCGAGCGCCAGCGCGACTTCTCCTGGCACATTCGCGACCGCTCCGCGTCACCTGAGTAGTCGGGGCACCCTCGGCCGATAATTGCTTGCATGATGCATGTAGTTATATAGTTGCATCATGCACGTAAATGAGTCACACGAGCCGGCCACCGCCGAGGACGCCCTGGCGCAGCTGATGATGACGGTCGGCCGGCGCTTCCGCGCCCGTCTCGACGGCGACACGGTCGACCCGTCGCAGGCCGCTCTGCTCTACACGCTGAAGTGTCGCGGCGCACTGCGTCTCGGCGACATCGCCGACGCGATGAGGCTCGACGCCTCGACCGTCAGCCGCCACGTGCAACAGCTCGCGGATCGTGGATTCGTCGAGCGCGGGCCCGACCCCGAGGACGGCCGCGCCAGCATCATCACGCTGACCGAGGACGGCCGCGCCGGCCTCAAGTCCTCGTTCGAGCAACGCCGTGCCATCCTCGCCGAGGCCCTCGCCGACTGGGACGACGTTGACCGCGAGCTGCTCCGCATCCACCTGTCGCGCCTCGCCGCCGCACTAGGAGACCACGCATGACTCAGAACCCTTCAACCGCGCCGACGTACCGCACCCACCGCCAGATCCTGGTGATCCTCGGCGGGCTGATGACCGGCATGTTCCTCGCAGCGCTCGACCAGAGCATCGTCGGTACGGCGCTCCCCCGCATCACCTCCGAGCTGCACGGCCTCAACAAGCTCAGCTGGGTCGTGACCGCCTACCTCCTCGCGTCCACGGCGGCCACCCCGCTGTGGGGCAAGATCTCCGACCTGTACGGTCGACGGCTGATCTTCCAGGCCGCGATCATCACGTTCCTCATCGGCTCGGCACTGTGCGGATTCGCCCGCAACATCGACGAGCTCATTGCGTTTCGCGCCCTCCAGGGCATCGGCGGCGGCGGCCTGATGGCTCTTGCCCTCGCCACGATCGGCGACGTCGTACCACCCCGTGAGCGCGGTCGCTACATGGGCTACATGGGTGCCGTGTTCGGCACTGCCAGCGTCCTGGGGCCGGTGCTGGGCGGCTGGCTCGCCGACGGTCCCGGCTGGGAATGGATCTTCTGGCTCAACGTGCCGATCGGCATCGTCGCCCTCGTCGTGACCTCGATCGTCCTCAAGCTCCCCCACGTACGCCGCGAGCACACCATCGACTGGCTCGGCGCCGGCTTCCTGGTGGCTGCCGTGTCGTCCGTCCTGCTCTACACCGCGTGGGCCGGACCCGACCATGGCTGGGCCGACGGCCTGAGCCTCAGCCTGCTGATCGGCGGTCTGGTGCTCGCCGCGATTTTCGTCCTGATCGAGCGCCGTGCTGCCGAGCCGATCCTGCCGATGGACCTGTTCAACAACTCCGTGTTCTCGATCACCAACGCGCTCGGCATGGTGTTCGGCATCTCGATGTTCGGCGCGATCATCTTCGTGCCGCTCTACCTGCAGATCGTCATGGGCATGTCGCCGACCAGGTCGGGCCTCGGCATGGTCCCGATGGTCGCCGGCCTGTTCTCGGCGTCCATCCCGTCCGGCAACTACGTCACCAAGACCGGCCGTTACCGGATGTTCCCGATCGCCAGCACGATCATCGTGGCCTGCGCGCTGCTCCTGCTGTCGACGCTCGACGCCGACAGCTCCTACCTCCGGGTCGGCATCGGCATGTACGTGCTCGGCTTCGGGCTCGGCCTGACGATGCAGCTGCTGACCCTGATCGTGCAGAACTCGGTCGACGTGCGTCACATGGGCGTCGCGACGAGCACCGTGACGTTCTTCCGCAACCTCGGCGGTGCGTTCGGCACGGCGGTGTTCGGCGCCGTCCTCAACAGCCGGCTGTCGCACCACCTCGAGGTGTCGCTCGGGTCGGCTCCCGCGGGAGGGTCGATCAACACCAACAACGCGGCCGCGATCCACAACCTGCCCGAACCCGTGCGCGGCAAGGTCATCGACGCCTTCGCGTCATCGCTGCACGAGGTGTTCCTGACGGCGCTGCCGTTCGTGGGTGTCGCGTTCATCCTGACGCTGTTCATCAAGGAGCTGCCGCTGCGCTCCCGCAACACCCCGGTCCCCGCCACGGCGACAGAGCCCTAAGACCTAAGGTCGATCGCGGGCGGGGAGCTTGTCGACGATGAGGTCGTACGAGTCCTCGATCAGCTCCTCGAGGAGCCCTTCGGGAAGTGAGTCGTCGAGCTGCACCGTGACCCAGTGCTTCTTGTTCATGTGATAGCCGCGGGTGACGGAGTCGTACGTCTCGACGAGGCCCGTGACGTCGGCGGGCTCGGCCTTGAGGTTGATGCTGGTCGGCTGCTCCGCACCCGTGAGCGCGAAGATCTTGCCACCGACGCGATAGACCGCAGTCTCCTCACCGAACGGGAACGTCAGCACCGCGCCGGGCAGCGCCGCGCAGAACGCGTGCACATCGGTCATGCAGGGTCTGGCTCCGGCTCGTCCTGGTAGTCCTGTGCGTCCGTGACCAGGTGCTTGACGACGCCGTTGAGACACGCGGCAAGCGGTACGGCGATCAGTGCACCGACGATCCCGGCGACGGCAATGCCGGCAGCGATCGCCAGGATGATCGCCAACGGGTGCACCGCGACGAGCTTGCCCATGAGGAACGGCTGCAGGACGTGCGCCTCGATCTGTTGTACGGCGACGACGACCGCGAGCATGATCAGCGCGACGACGGGTCCCTGCGCGACGAGGGCGACCAGCACCGCGACCATGCCCGACGCCAGCGCACCGACGATCGGGATGAAGGCACCGAGGAACACCAGCACGCCGATCGCAAACGTCAGCGGCACACCGAGCACCCAGGCCCCGAACGCGATGCCGATCGCGTCGACCAGGGCGACGAAGATCGTGGCGCGTACGAATGCCGTCAGCGACGCCCATGCCGTCTGCCCCGACGAGTGCACCTTCTCCCGAGCAGCCTTGGGGAACAGTGCGACGACCCAGCTCCAGATGCGTTCGCCCTCGTACAGGAAGAAGAACGACGCGAACAGGGCGATGAAGAATCCCGCGACGAGGTGGGTCAGTGTCGTGCCGACGTTGGTCGCGGTCGTGAAGATCGAGGTGTCGCTGTTGGAGATCGACGACTTGGCCTTGTCGATCCAGTCCTGGATCTGGTCGTCGGTGAGGTTGAGCGGCCCGGTCCTGGCCCAGTCCTGGATCTGGTCGATCCCCTCGACGACGTTGGACTTGAGGTCGGAGACCTGCGACGCCAGCTGCGTACCGACGAGCGCCAGCATGCCGAAGAGCCCCGCGAGCATGCCGATGACGACGATCGCCGTGGAGACGATCCGCGGCAGACCCTTGGACGTGAGCCAGTCGACGGCGCCGACCGTCAGGGCCGTGCCGAGGATCGCCACCGCGATCGGGACGGTGATCTCGGAGAAGTAGCGCAGCAGCCAGATGCCCACGAAGCCGGCGGCAGCGATGACGAGCAGGCGCCACGACCACTGGGTCGCGATCTCCACGCCGACCGGGATCTCGGTGCGCTTGGGTTGACTCTTGGCCACAGAGGGAGCCTAGGGCATGTGAGGGAACACCACGCTGCTCGCAAGTGTTGTGGTGAGGGCGCTCAGGCGTCAGAGGTTCGTCACGATCGACGGCGTCCTGGCCGCAGCCGGATCCGTAGACTTGATGCGAGAGGTGGAACCCATGATCTTCAACCGCAGCAAGAGTGAGATCCCCAGCGCCGACGAAGCCCTGCCCGGCCGCTCGGGTCGCCCCTACCAGGTCGGCGGAACCCATCTGACGCTCGGCAATCCCGTGGAGACCCAGGCACCCGACGGCTTCGAGGTCGCGGTGTTCGGCCTCGGCTGCTTCTGGGGTGAGGAGAAGACGTTCTGGGAGGTCCCGGGTGTCTGGTCGACCTCGGTCGGGTACGCCGGCGGGTCCACGCCCAACCCCACGTACGAAGAGGTCTGCACCGGTCGTACCGGCCACGCCGAGGTCGTACGCGTGATCTTCGACCCGTCCAAGGTCACCTACCAGCAGCTGCTCGAGGTGTTCTGGGAGAACCACGACCCGACGCAGGGCATGCGCCAGGGCAACGACCGGGGCTCGCAGTACCGCTCGATCGTCCTCACCACGACGCCCGAGCAGCAGGAGCAGGCCGAGGCATCGCGCGCTGCCTACCAGGTGCGCATGACGGCGGCCGGCTACGGCGAGATCACGACGTCGATCCTGCCGCTGGCGACCTACTACTACGCCGAGGATTATCACCAGCAGTACC
Organism: Aeromicrobium panaciterrae; assembly: GCF_039537165.1. Classification (GTDB taxonomy): domain Bacteria; phylum Actinomycetota; class Actinomycetes; order Propionibacteriales; family Nocardioidaceae; genus Aeromicrobium; species Aeromicrobium panaciterrae. The sequence continues at coordinate 642,779 of NZ_BAAAZZ010000002.1, forward strand.
TCGTCAAGAACCCGTACGGCTACTGCCCGCTCCACGCGACCGGCGTGACGTACGCCTGAGGTGGCCTTCACCCGCGCAGAGCTCGAGTCGTACGCGGGCCGCACGATCCCCGACCTGGTGCCGGACGACCTTCGCCTGCTCTTCGTCGGGATCAATCCCGGGCTGATGAGCGCCGCGACGGGACTGCACTTCGCGTTCGCCGGCAACCGGTTCTATCCGGCACTGCGAGTCGCGGGCATCATCCCCGACGACGCGTTCACCGCGGCAGACGCGAGACCCGTCCTGCTCGAGCAGGGAGTGGGCATCACCAACATCGTGGCTCGCGCTTCTGCCGGAGCCGACGAGCTCACTCAGGCTGAGCTGTTGGAAGGGCGCCGGCTGCTCGACCGGTTCGTCCAGCAGCACCGGCCGAAGGTCGTGGCGATTGCCGGGATCACGTCCTACCGGTCGGCGTTCGGTCGCAGGACCGCCGTTGCAGGGCGTCAGACAGAAACGATCGGCGATGCGAGCCTGTGGGTCGTTCCCAACCCGAGCGGCCTCAACGCGCACGAGACCGTCGACTCCCTCGCCACTGCCTACCGCGCCGCAGCCGTGGAGGCCGGCGTCGTCCAGTCCTAGGATCCCCACATGGCACGCGATCCGCACATCCCCGACGCGTTCGACGTCTACACGCTCGTCATCCTGCGTCGGCCAGCCGACGCACCCGACCTGCCCGAGGCAGAGCTCGACAGGCTTCAGTCGCTGCACCTGGCCCACCGTGCCGAGTTGCGCGATCAAGGCCTGATCGTCGCGAACGGACCGTTCCTGGAGCAGAGCGACGAGTCGTTTCGAGGCATGTCGATCTTCACCTGCGATCTCGCCGAGGCGGGCCGCCTCAATGAGCTCGATCCTTTGGTCATCGCCGGGCGGCTCACGTACGAGGTCATGGAGTGGTGGGTGGCCGCCGACACCCTGGCCTTCCCGCAGACGAACCGCCCCGTCGGCGACCGGCGTTCACTTCCTGACTAGGCGTGCCGGCCCCGGGTCTCCAGTGCTCGCTCGCCCGCGGCCAGATCTTTCAGCGCTTGGAGCGCTGACCCTCGACCATCGAGTCGATCACGGCATCGCCGCCACCGGCCTTCTGCAGCCTGGCCGACAGCGTCGGGAACACCGAGCCGACGGCAGCACCCGCACGCAGCTCGATCGGTGCGACGACGATCTCCGCGCGATCGCGCTTGATCGCCTTGACGACGCCCTTCGCGACCTGCTGAGGGGTGGAGGTACGCACGCCGCGAGGGAGCTTGCCACCGGCCTCGACGAACATGCCGGCATCGCGGATGAAGCCCGGCTCCACGAGCGAGACACCGACGCCATGACCGGCAAGATCCTGGCGCAGCGCAAGCGAGAAGCCACGCAAGCCGAACTTGGTGGCGTTGTACATCGAAGCGCTCGCCGATGCGGTCCTGCCCGACATCGAGCCGATCATCACGATCTGACCATGACCACGGCCAACCATCGCCTCGGCGGTGTCCCGCGCCATCAGGATCGGCACGGTGAGGTTGACCGACACGTTTCGCAGGATCTCCTCGTGCGTGTACTCCAGCAGCGCACCCGAGGCAGGCAGCGCTGCGTTCGCGATCAGGATGTCAAGCGAACCGGATTCCCTGAGGAGCCGGGCCACGTCGTCAAGATCGGCGAGGTCAGCCACGATCACCTGTGCGCCGAGCTCCTTGGCCAGCGGCTCGAGGATGTCCGTACGCCGACCGCTGAGTACGAGTTCAGCGCCCTGGGCGTGAAGGGCGCGGGCAATCGCCTGTCCGATGCCGCCAGTGGCTCCGGTGACGAGCGCGCGAGCACCCTTGATGTTCTGACGGGTCATGCAGCGTCCTAGCAGGAATGGGAGTGGCTGCTCACCTTATGCCGATTGCGCGCGGACCCGCATGACATCGGGCATCACGCCGTACAACGACAGGATCAGCTCCTTGACCGCCGCTGCGACCCGCTCCCCCGTCGGGGTCAGCCGATAGTCGACATTGGGCGGCAGGGTGGACTGCACGTGACGCTCGACCAGGCCGTCACCCTCGAGGGACTTCAGCGTCTGCGACAGCATCTTGTCGCTCACTCCGTCCACGCAGCGGCGCAGCTCGCCGAAGCGCGCCGGCTCCGGGCTGAGCGCAGCAAGTGTCAGCGCCCCCCATCGGCTCGTGACGTGCTCCAGCACCTCACGTGACGGACAGCCACCGTCGAACACATCGAACGGGCGTCTCGGATCCTGAGCCATGCGGCACCTCCTGGTCAGCCAAGGCTATCACTTCGATAGTACTTACCCCTAGTTTGCACTATCGATTGGTTAGTGTATGGTCGGCATCGGCGCCCTACCCGAGGAGCGCACCCGAAAGGACCCACCATGACCATCGCCGTCACCGCAGCCACCGGACAGCTCGGATCGCTCGTGATCGACTCGCTGCTCACCAAGACCACACCCGACCAGGTCGTCGCGATCATCCGCGATCCCGCCAAGGCCGAGAGCCTGACCGCCAAGGGCGTCGACGTACGCATCGCGTCCTACGACGACTCGCAGGCCCTCAACGCCGCACTCGCGGGCGTCGACAGGCTCCTGCTCATCTCGGGCAACGAGATGGGACAGCGCGCCGCCCAGCACAAGAACGTCATCGACGCGGCCATCGCGCAGGGAGTCGGCCTGCTGGCCTACACCAGCGCTCCCGCCGTCGACACCTCGACATTGCCCGTCGCCCCGGAGCACCTCGAGACCGAGACGTACCTCGCCTCCACCGAGCTCAACCACGTGCTGCTCCGCAACGGCTGGTACCACGAGAACTACGTGCCCGCGATCGACGCCGCGCGCCAGAGCGGTGCCGTGCTGACCAGCGCAGGCGACGGCCGAGTCGCGAGCGCAGCCCGAGCCGACTTCGCCGAGGCCGCGGCCGTGGTCCTGACGACCGACGCGCCGCTCAAGCGCGTGTATGAGCTCGGTGGCGACGTCGCCTGGACCCAGGCCGACCTCGCCGCAGCAGTCTCCGAGATCATCGAGGCACCGGTCACGGTCGCCGAGGTCACGCCGGACGAGCAGCGCGCCATCCTCGTGAGTGCCGGCGTACCGGAGGTCTGGGCCGACTTCACGGTCGACACCGACGCCTCCATCAAGGACGGCGAGCTCGAGGTCACCAGTGGCGACCTGTCAGCCCTGATCGGTCGCCCCACCACCCCACTCGTCGAGAGCCTCCGCCAGGCCGGTTGAGCGGCGACTGTCGGAGGGTCACCTAGCGTGGAAGGCATGGAACAACGACTCAGCCTCGTCACGCTCGGCGTCACCGATCTGCCCCGAGCCCGCGCCTTCTACGAGGGCGGGCTCGAGTGGAGCGGCGAGAGCCCTGACAACGAAGTGGTGTTCTACCAGCTGCCGGGTCTGGTCTTCGCGATCTGGGGCCGGGCCGAGCTCGCCCACGACGCCAACGTCACCGACACCGGCGCCACGTTCAGCGGGATGGCCCTCGCCTACAACACCCGCCTCAAGGAGGAGGTCGACGAGGTGCTCGTGCAAGCGGTCGACGCAGGCGGAACGCTGCTCAAGGCTGCCTACGAGACCTCGTGGGGCGGCTACTCCGGCTACTTCGCCGATCCCGACGGGCACACGTGGGAGATCGCGTTCAACCCGTTCTGGGACGTCAGTGCCGAGGGCTACACGACACTCGGCTCACCCTGAGGCACCACTGCGGGCACCCGTGGCGTGAGCGTCAGCTCGAATCCCTTGGGCATCAGGGTCAGCCGCTCGGCGATCTCCAGCTCGTAGTCGGGATCGGCGGCGATGTCGTAGCGGTGCAGCATGCGAGCCAGCACCAGGATCGCCTCGTGCAGCGCGAACTGCCGGCCGATGCAAGAACGCTCGCCCGTACCGAACGGCTTGTAGGTGTGCGGCTGCCGGCCGCGGGCGTTCTCGGGCGCGAAGCGGTCGGGATCGAACTGGTCGGCATCCTCGCCCCACACCGTCTTGTCGCGGTGCATCATCGGCAGGATCACGATGGCCCAGTCCTCCGGGCGCATCGTGTGACCCGTGCTGAGGACCGTCGTCTCGCGCGGGCTCCGGGCAAACGCCGGCGCAGTCGGCCACAGGCGCAGGCCCTCGTCGAGCACCCGGCGCAGGTAGCGGAACTTCGCGACCTGTTCGAACGTCGGCTCGGTCTCGCGGTCGGGCCCGAGGATCTCGTCGACCTCGGCCTGCGCCGCGGCGAGGATCCCGGGGTTCTGCGCGATGTAGTAGAGCGCGAACGACAGTGCGCCTGACGTCGTCTCGTGGCCCGCAACCAGGAACGTCAGGATCTGGTGGCGGATGTTGACGTCATCGAGTCGCTCCCCCGTCTCGGGGTGCGGCGTGTGGAGCATGATGCCCAGCAGGTCACTCTCGTCGGGCTCACCCGCACGGCGCTCGGCGATGATGCCGTCGAGGAGTGAGTCGACGTATGCGAGGTGGTGGGCGTTCTTCTTGTCGATCCGCTTCGACAGCAGCGACGCACCCGGCATCGCGTTGAGCGAGCCCTTGCGCTGACCGGCCTTGAGCGCCGCGATCATCGCCGGGATGAACGGGTGTGGCTCATCGCGGCTGAACGAGCCGAAGTCGGTGCTGAACGCCGTACGGCTGATGGTCTCCATCGTCAGCTTGGTCATGTCGGCCGACACGTCGACCGGCTTGTCGTGCAAGTCCCACAGGTCGAAGAGCTCCTGAGCCGCGGCGAGCATGATCGGGTGATAGCTCTGCATCGCGGCCTTGGTGAACGCCGGGCGGAGCAAGTCGTGAGCGAGTGCCCAGTTGGTTTCGTCGTTGTAGGCCGTGAACAGGCCCTCGCCGGCGAACTCGCGCAGCGCGACCAACGCGGGGGAGAGCCCCTTCACGAAGCGCGACTCGTCACACAGCTCGGCGGCCAGCTCCGCGCCCGTGACGAACACGAACTTCTGGTCGAAGATGTGCATCTCGAAGATCGGGCCCAGGTCGGCGGCACGGCGCATCGTGCTCTGCAGCGGCGCCTCGACGTCTGCCCCGAGCGCATCCCCGACGATCGGCCGGCGTCCCGGAGGGTGCGGGAAGCTCTGCCCGCTCCAGTCGTTGCGCATGTGGGTGCTCCCCTATTGAACCGACATCAAGTATGCCCAGCCTAGCCCGTGCTGAACTCAAGTCAAGTAGTCTGTCGCACATGGCCACCCGTACGCGTCTCAGCCGCGAAGCCCGACAGGACCAGCTTCTCGACCTCGGTGCCGAGCTGTTCGCCGACAAGTCGTACGAGGACGTCCACATCGAGCTGCTCGCCGAGGAGGCCGGCGTGTCCCGCGGGCTGCTCTATCACTACTTCCCGACCAAGCGCGCCTTCTTCGCCGCGATGGTCCGCCGAGAGTCAGGCCGGATGTCGGAGCTGACCAGGCCCGACCCGTCGCTGCCGATCCTCGAACAGCTCCACCAGGGCATCGAGAGCTTCCTGGAGTACTGCGAGAGCCACAAGATGGGCGTCAAGGCGGTGTTCCACGGCGGCGCCTCGGCCGACCCCGAGATCCAGTCCATCGTCGACGAAGACATCCGACTGCAGAGCGAGCGCATCCTTGACGCCGTCGAGCCGACCCGCGAAGCGTCGCCGCTGGCCAAGATCGCCGTACGCAGCTGGCTGCAGTTCCTCCGAAACGCCGCCCACGAGTGGCTGGACACCCCCGTCATCACGCGCGACGAGATCCGCGAGCTGGCCGCCCACACCCTCGTCGCGACACTGCTGGCCTTGCCCGAAGGATCCCGCCCCTCAGGCGTCGCGGAGCTGGCCGACTAGGACCTCGACGTCACCGCAGTCATGATCGAGAGCCGGTCTGCCCCTGGTGCGGTCGCCGCAACCAAAAGAGTCTCGAAGAGCTCGAGCTCGGCATCGATGCGGGTGACAGGTCCCAGGATTGACAGCGACATCGGCGTCGACATGCCCTCGACGTTCCACACCTTGGCCGCGCACCCGTAGGACGGGTCATTGCGGCCCCGCTCGACCACCACCGATCCGCCTCGGGCGCGCGCCACATCCTGTTTGAGGTCCTCAGCCCCGGAGATGGCCCCCGGCCTGAACGCGGTGAGATCCGCGGCATCGACGATCGCTTCGGCAGCGGCTGGCTCCAGCGCCGACAAGAGGCACAACCCGCTGACGGTGAGGTAGGTCGGGTACTGGCTTCCGTCAGCCGCGATGACCGGCATACCCGGGCCCTGGGCTGCAGCCATGATCGCCTGCTGCTCGCCATACAGCTGGGTGGCGAAGCACGACATCATCGTGATCCCGCCGACGATCCTCACGATCTCGTTGGCTCGGTTGACGGCATCGCGTTGAGAGGTTGCACCGCCGAGCGTCAAGGCCTTCGCGCCGAGAGAGAACTTGTCGCCGTCACGGAAGAGCCACCCTGCGTCGACGAGGGCCTTGACGGTGCGGGACACACTCGCCTTGTCGAAGCCCGTCCGGCGAGCGAGCTCGGAGATGCCGACCTCTCCCATGCCAACTGCCTCGAGCAGATCAAGGCCGCGTAGGACCGACACCGCCACGACTGACCCCTTTCGATTGCCGCGTTCATTCACGCAGCGCCACACACATGTGCAACACTATGTTGTCCTCTCGACAACATATGGAGTCTTCATGCGCATTACCCGAATCATACTTGCCGCTGGCCTGGCGACACTGCTGGCGGCCCCATCAGCCGCTGCTGCGGAGAACCACGCGCCAATCGCGGTGAATGACTCCTACGCGGTGGCGCAGGGACACCTCTTGACCGTCCCCGCCCCGGGCGTGCTGGCAAACGACACCGATCCTGACGGGGACGGCATTGCCGTGACCTCGTTCGCCGGCGGCGCTCATGCGGACTCCTTCAGCGTCAACGGCGACGGCTCGATCTCCTACGATCCGATCGTCGGATACGTCGGAACCGAGACGCTCACCTACACGCTCGAGGACAGCCACGGCGCAACCGCGACGGGGACAGTCACGATCACCGTGAACGAGAGCCGAGCACCCATACCCGTTGACGATCACTACACGATCGGAACCGGGACGGAGCTTCACGTCTCGGCGCCGGGGTTCCTCAGCAACGACTCCGACCCGGACGACGATGACATCTTCGCCGGCGTCGTCACAAACTTCTCTCATGGCACACATGACAGCGACGCCCTGGGCAACCTCAACTACGTGCCGGAGGCCGGATTCCTCGGCACCGACACCATGACGTATCGGCTCGGCGACAGCAACGAATACTTCAGCGACGAGGCGACCATCACGGTGACCGTCGTCGAGAACGACCCGCCGGTCGCGGTTGACGACCACTACACCGTCGTGGCGGGCCAGAGCCTGAACGTCCCAGCACCGGGATACCTGGCGAAGGACACCGACCCCGACGGCAATGCCCTGCATGGAACCAGCACCGGCTCGTTCTCCCACGCCGCGACCTCCGGCTTCCTCACCACCGGCGGGTTCTACTACACGCCCGAATCGGGATTCACCGGCGATGACACCGTGACCTATTACACCGAAGACGAGTACGGCGCTCAGAGCGCAGCCGGAACGATCACGGTGACGGTCACAGCGCCACCGAACACGGCACCCCTCGCGGTTGACGACCACTACACCGTGGTGGAGGGCCAGACCCTCACGATTCCGGTACCGGGCCTGCTCGCCAACGACACCGATGCCGAGGGTGATTCGCTCGCGGCGGTCGATGCAGGTGGATTCAGCCATGCCTCGCTCGTCGTCGGCGGAAGCGGCGGCAGCCTGACGTACACGCCCGAGGACGGCTTCACCGGGACGGACACCGGGACGTACAAGGCGAAGGACTCGCACAACGCAGTCAGCAACATCGCAACCATCACGATCGTCGTGACTCCCGTCGAGGCGCCGATCAACCTGGTCGACGACGAGTATGCGACAACCGAGGGCGAGACGTTGACCATCGACGCGCCGGGCGTTCTCGCCAACGACGTGCTGCCCAGTGGTTCGACCCTGGCACCGTGCACCGGCGCGACCCACGGCACGGCGACCTGCCATTCCGACGGATCGCTGACGTTTACACCCGACGCCGGCTTCGTCGGCGATGCAACGTTCACATACACCGTTGACGGGCCGGACGCGGACGCGTCACGGCAGACCGCCGCACTGGTGCCAGATCAGGCTCTCGTCACCATCCACGTTGCGGCAAAGCCCGATGACCCGGTCGACCCCCCGGCTTCCGACGGCGACGAGGCGCTTCCAGACACGGGCAGCGAGGTCACTCCGACGCTGCCGCTCGTCGGCGGACTACTGACGCTGGCCGGCTTCCTGGTGCTCAGGCGAACGCGCAGGATCGCCACCTAGAACCCGCGCGAGTCAGAGGCCGTTGCGCTTGCTGAACGCGCCGACGGCTCGGGCGTAGCCGGGGCCACTGGTCCGTACGAACTTGTCGAGAACCCAGGCGTCGGCCCCGATCAGCACGCGCGCCTTGTTCTTCTCCACCGCCTTGAGGATGACGTTGGCGGCCTTGGCCGGCGACGTACGGGCGAGCTTGTCGAACTGCTTGGCCAGGTCGTCGTGGTCGAGGCCCTCGACCTGCTCGGCCTTGCGGGCGATGTTGGTCTTGATGCCGCCGGGGTGCACGCACAGCACCTTGACCGGGCGCTTGTCCGCGATCATCTCCATGCGCAGCGACTCGGTGAACCCTCGTACGGCGAACTTCGCCGCGTTGTAGGCGCTCTGCGTCGGCACCGAGAACAGGCCGAAGATGCTCGAGATGTTGATGATGTGCCCGTCACCCGACTCGATGAGGTGCGGGAGGAACGCCTTCGTGCCGCTGACGACGCCCCAGAAGTCGACATCCATGACGCGGTCCATGTCCTTGAACGACATCTGCTCGACCTTGCCGGTGAACGCGATGCCGGCGTTGTTGAACACCAGGTTGACCGTGCCGAAGTGCGCGGCGACGTCGTCGGCGTACGCCAGCACGAGCTCACGCTGCGACACGTCCAGGTGATCGGCCTTGACCTCAGCACCCTGCGACCTGACCAGCGCTTCCGTCTCGGCGAGGCCGACCGTGTCGACGTCGCAGATGGCGAGCCGGGCGCCGCGCTTGGCGAGCTCGACGGACAGGGCACGGCCGATGCCGGAGCCGGCTCCGGTGACGACGGCGACCTTGCCGGTGAAGTGGGACATGAAGGATCCTCTCGGTTTCAGATACTGAGGGTATCCGAAACCGGGCAGATGGCAAGCCTCATCGGCTGCGTCGCCGCGGAGTAAGCCGTACGTTGGGCATCGGCGGAGCCGGGATCCGCAGGCCGTCGTGCCCGTCGACGAAGCCGAAGCGCTCGCTCTCGGACTCCCAGTCGTTGCGTGCCTCGACGATCTCCTCGTGCGTGCGGCCGATGAAGTTCCACCACATCAGCAGCTGCTCGGTGAACGGCTCCCCGCCGATCAGCAGGATGATCGTCTCGGACCGTACCTCGACGACGACCTCGGACCTGCCGGGTGCGAAGTAGTACATCTCGCGGTGCGGGAGGTCGATGGCCCCGTCGACCAGCACCATCCCGTCGACCGCGAGGATCGCGTGCTCGAACCCGGGCTCGACCGGGATGCGCGAGCGGCCGGGCCGAAGGCGGAGCTCCACGCCGACGATCGGGGAGTAGGTCTTGGCCGCCGACGCGGCGCCGGCGTACTCCCCCATCATCACGGTGCCCTTCCAACCCTCGCCCTCGACCGTGGGAAGGTTGGCGAGGTGCTCGAAGTTGGACGGCCCGAGGCGACGGGAGTTGGGCAACGCCACCCAGAGCTGGATGCCGTGCATGACGGTCGGCTTGGAGCTGATCGAGAACTCCGAGTGCGAGACGCCGTCGCCGGAGGTCATCAGGTTGAGCTCGCCGGGCTTGAGCACCACGTCGCTGCCCCGGCTGTCGCGGTGGCGGATCTCTCCGACCAGCGGCCAGGTCACGGTCTGCAGTCCTGTGTGCGGATGCGGCAGGACGTCCATGCGCGAGAACGTCGGGCCGAACTGGTCGACGAAGCACCACGGTCCGACCGTCGGCAGCCCGCGCAGCGGAAGCGTGCGGTGCACCGAGAGACCACGTACGCCGCCGAGGGGTACGAGGCGCGACTCGATCAGGCGATCCTGCAGGCCTGTGGAACTCGCGCTCATCGGACTAGGGTACGGCGGAGCTTCTCGACGAGGTCATCGTCTCCGCCGATGCTCCTGAACCATCCGTGCACGCCATCCTCGTGCTGGTCCCACACGTCGAGCACGCCCTCGATCGCCTCGGTCGACACCTCGAGGAATGCCGGCGGCAGCGCGGCACGATGCTTGCGGCCGGGCAGCTTGTGCAGCCGGGCGCCGATCGCCTGGGACGCCTCCTCCGTCAGCTGGTAGTCAGCGAGGATGTCCTCGCGAGACGCACCGACGAGACGCAGGAGCAGCGCGATCGATATGCCGGTGCGGTCCTTGCCGGCGGCGCAGTGGATCAGGGTCGCTCCGCTGGCTGAGGCAACCTCACGTACGAGCTCCACGAGATACATGGAGGCGTGGTCGAGGACCAGGAGATAGAGCCCGTGCAGGTCCTGGGGCGGGGCGAGGTCGGGGCGAAGCGCGCTCAGCAGCGGCAGGTTGACGATGCGCGAACCCTGTGGTGCGAGGGGGTGGATCGACTCACTCTCACCCTCGGAGCGCAGGTCGATGACCACGGCAGGCGGCCACGCGATCCCTTCGGGCACGAGGTCCTTGGCCGACGGCATGGCACTGCGCAGGACACGGCCGGGGGCGACCTCGCCCCCGTCACCCGCTGCAATGCCGCCGATGTCACGGAGATTGGGGACGTAGTCGCGGCGCACGAGATCACCTTATGTTGTGCCTGGGGCACCTGACCTCGGCATATGCCCAAATCCGTCATGGGCGCGGCGTAAAATTGGACACATGACACGCACCCGCAAAGTCGCGACCCTCGCCGTGGGCGGTGGAGTCGCAACCGTGTCGAGCTTCTACGCGTTCCTGATCGGCGAGGCGCTGCTCGCGCGACGCGCGATCGGCACGACCGACGAGCGTCCTCCGACGCCCGACGGACTCTACGGCGACGGCTCGGGACGTACGATCCGGTGCCTCGTGATCGGCGACTCCGCCGCCGTGGGCTATGGCATGACGTCCGCCGACACCACGCCGAGCGGACTGCTCGGCGTGGGTCTCGCCCATGTCCTCGGCGCCCAGGTCGAGATGCGCTGCCACGCCGTGGTCGGCGCGCAGACCTCCGACCTCCCGGCCCAGCTCGAGCTCGCCAACGACTTCAAGCCTGACGTGGCCGTGATCGTGATCGGCACCAACGACGTCACACACCGCGTCCCCCCGCGCCGTTCGGCCCGCATGCTCGCCGGCGTGGTGGGCCGGCTGACCTCCGAGGGTTGCCAGGTCGTCGTCGGCACCTGCCCCGACCTCGGCACGGTCCGTCCGATCCGGCAGCCGCTGCGCGAGGTCGCCCGCCAGCTCAGCCGACGGCTGGCCAAGCAGCAGACGATCTCGGTCGTGCGAGCCGGCGGCCGCGTCGTGTCTCTCGGCGACCTCCTCGGCGGGCTGTTCAACGAGCAGCGCGAGACGATGTTCGGCGAAGACCGGTTCCATCCCTCGGCGGCGGGCTACGCCAACATGGTCTCGGTCCTCATACCGGCTGTTGCCGCGTCACTCAACGACCCGCAGCAGGACGTCATCGACGCGGGCGAACCGCTCCACGTGATGTCGCTCGCCGACGCCGCAGCTCGCGCCTCCGAGCAGCCCGGCACCCAGGTCACGCGCAACGGCCGACTGGCCCGGGTGCTGCGCCGCCGTCGGCTGACACCCACCCGCTCCTAGACAGGCAACGATGGCCGGCCCCCGAAGGGACCGGCCATCGTCTGTGTCTGTGGCTAGTTGTCGCCGCGAAGGATCGCGAGGATGCGCAGCAGCTCGATGTAGAGCCAGACCAACGTCACGGTCAGGCCGAACGCAGCACGCCAGGACTCGCGCTCCGGAAGCTGGGCTGCGATGCCCCGCTCGACGTAGTCGAAGTCCATGATCAGCATCAGCACGGCCAGCACGACCGCCGCTGCCGACACCAACAAGCCGAGCGTGTTGAAGCCACGCAGACCGCCATTGTCGAGCACACCGGTGATGCTGAGGACGAAGTTGATCAGCATGACGCCGACGAAGCTGAAGATCGCGATCGTCACAACCTTGCGGAACTTGTCAGTGACCTGGATGTTGAAGAACTTGTAGGCGAACAGGGTGCCTGCGAAGGCAACCATCGTGGCCAGAACCGCCTGGAACACGATCGACGGCTCGCCGACCATCTCGGCGACGACCTTGGAGAACGCGCCGACGAAGACGCCCTCGACCACGGCGTACGCGATCACGAGTGCGGGGCTGATGACCTTCTTGAACGAGTTGACCAGTGACAGGACGAGGCCGAGGATCGCACCGCCCATCGCGAAGATGAACGCCTTGCTGTAGGCGGCGTCGTCGGCGCTGACGTCACCGGTGTTGAGGTCACCGATGACGAACCAGGTGATGGCTGCGGCGACGATGAGCAGGCCGAGCGAGATCGCGGTCTTCTCGACGACGTTGTCCATCGTCATACGGCCGGTTCCGCGGCCCGTGTGGGTCGGCGTGCCCTCGCCGTTGAGGTCGATCTGCCACTGCGACGGGTCGCTGGCAGTGGCTGTGCCCTTGCCGTTGAACTCCGCGCTGCGGGCGAAGACGGGGTTGCTGCTCTTCATGTGTCCCTCCGTGGGATGTCGGCTCCGCTATGGAGTCGGTTCATTCACTCTATACAACGCAGCAGAGCCCGTGTTTGCTCCCGATCTACGGAGTCGGCTGCACCTTCGGCCCGGGCATCACCGCAGGGACCTTCACGAACGGGGCAGGACCATACGTGGCCTTGGCACCAGGTATCGGGACGCTCGCACCCTCAGAGTCATCCCATTGGGACGGGACGGTACCGAGAGGGAAGAGGTTGAACGTGGTCTGTCCGGTTTCGAGGGTCGCCGGCTGAACCAGTTCCGAGCAGTCCTGAGACTCACCCGCGCACGGGACGCCATCCTCCGTACTGTCTCCGAACAGGTTGATCGGGTGGCCGCTCTGGTCAAACAGCTGGACGTTTCTCAGAGGATTGCCATCAGCTCCATAGGCGAAGATGTTGGTCACTGGCTCACCTTGGATCGTCAGTCCGCTGACTTGTTCCGGATCAGCAGCGCTGACACCGTCCTGGAAGCCAATCGTGTAGCGGTCAGAGCCTCCGTTGTCGGCGGCAGCCTTGACGATCGGCAGCGCCAGGATCGCGACGACATTGCCGATCAGCACGAACGTGGCAATGCCGCGACCTTGCCACCGCCCGAGGCCCAGCTGCACGCTGACCACGATGAAGGCTGCCAGGACGAAGAACCAGCCCGTACCGCCGAACCAGTAGCCCTGTTCGCTGCCGAAGAATGCGGCGACCAGCCAGGTCGCCAGCCACGCGCGGAGCACCCACCAAACCGGGCGCAGGGTCCCGAGGAAGTCGGCGATGCCGCTCAGCATCGGGTTGCGATGAATCGCGATGCCGATGTCGCGACGGGTGTCGCGCAGGCTGTCGCCGATGGCACCGAGAGCGCCGTGCCTGACCTTGGTGCGTACGGGCAGTCCGGCCGCGAGACGCAGCTCGGCGGCATAGGCGACCGGATCGGGCAGCTCGCGCTGCAGGTCCTCGGCGTACGCCTCGGCGAGGTCGGCCTCGAGCCCATCGGTGAGCTCGTCGACCTCGTCAGCCGGCAGGTCGGCGAGTGCAGCCCGAACACCCCGGGCGAACGAGACGATCTCAGGCGTGACGGTCGAGGTGGTCATGATGCCTCCAGCAGGTTGTTCATGGTGGTCGAGAACTCGTTCCATACCTTGCGTTGAGCGTCGAGCATGGCCCGGCCCTCGGCGTTGATGCCGTAGTACTTGCGATGCGGTCCTTCTTCCGACGGCACGACGTACGACGTCAGGGCGCCGGCGGTGTAGAGCCGGCGCAGCGTGCCGTAGACCGACGCATCGCCGACCTCTTCGAGACCGCTCGCGCGCAGCCTGCGCACGACGTCGTAGCCATATCCGTCCTCGTCCTCGACGACGGCGAGCACCGCCACGTCGAGCACGCCTTTGAGCAGCTGAGTTGCATCCATGGATGGGACAGTACCACGCACTACGCACTAGTGCGCCAGACGCACTTCGGCGAGTCGTCAGTCGATCCGGTGGGCTCCCGCGTACGCGTTGAAGGCACCGTCGCGGCTGAAGCCGATCAGGGTCATGCCTGCCGACTCGGCATGCTCGACGGCCAGCGAAGAGGGGGCGGACACGGCGGCCAGCACCGCGATGCCGGCCATGTGCGCCTTCTGGACCAGCTCGAACGATGCCCGCCCGGACACCTGCAGCGCGGTCCCCCGCAGCGGCAGCTTTCCTTCACGAAGCGCCCATCCGACGACCTTGTCGACCGCATTGTGACGGCCGACGTCCTCGCGAAGGCAGAGAAGCTCGCCGTCGGCGTCGAACAGCCCTGCCGCGTGCACGCCCCCCGTACGGTCGAACACCTTCTGCTGCGAACGCAGCCGATCAGGCAGCGAGCCGAGCAGCTGCGCCGACCAGGTCGTGTCGTCGTCGATGCGGCCGAAGTGCGCCGCCTTGTGCACCGCCTCGATCGAGGCGGTGCCGCAGATGCCGCAGGAGCTCGAGGTGTAGACGTGTCGCTCCAACGACAGGTCGGGCATCACCGTGTCGGCGCTGAGGGATGCGTCGATGACGTTGAACGTCTGCACGCCGTCATCGTCCGTGCCGGCGCAGAACCGCATCGACACGAGCTGCTCCGCCGACCAGATGACCGCCTCGGAGACCAGGAACCCGGCGACCAGGTCGAAGTCGTCGCCGGGCGAGCGCATCGTCACCGACAGCGAGGTGCCGTCGATGCGGATCTCCAGCGGCTCCTCGACAGCGAGGGCGTCCTCGCGCGTCACCGACGAGCCGTCGGCATACCGGGTGATCGACGTACGGCGGGTGAGCCGACCCATCAGTCGGCCTCGCACAGGGCCGTGGTGCGGGCGATGGCGTCGCGGATGTCGTCGGGCGATCCTCCGGCCCGGCCCGCGGCGAGTCCGGCGAGGAACGTCGTGAGCGGAGCCGCGGGACGTACGACAGCGCGCGCCGCTGCCCCGGCGAGGTCGAGCACGGCGTCGACATCCATCGTCGCGTCGACTCCGAGCTCGGCGGCGACGTGGGCCACCCAATCATCGAGGTCAGTCATCGCGCTCCTTCCGCCGTTGCCTGATCGTGCCACGTGTCGATGTCGAGGGTCGATCGCCGTGGCACGGCGACCTCGACCAGGTCGAGCGGCGTCAGCAGGGCCCGCAACGACAGGTTGGTCAGCGATCCCCGCGCCGCGACGGCCCGACGCAACGCCTCGGCGTCGAGGAGACTGATCAGGTGCTGGCGCCGGCCGTCGGCGTCGACCGCGATCACACCGTCGCCGACGAAGCGGTCGACGAGCGTCGGGATCGCCTCGGCGACGTACGGCTGGTCGACGCCGACCAGCAGCACGTACGGCGAGGTGACCTCGGCCAGGCCGGCGCCGACAGCAGCAGCCGGACCGGCGAACCGCGGCTCCTCCTGCACGACCACCGCACCGGGCGCCTCGACGTCACCGACGACGATGACCTGCGAGGCGTCGGCCACGGCGGCGAGCGTACGCGCCAGCAATGTCGTGCCGTCGAGCTCCAGCAATGCCTTGTCGACACCGCCGAGGCGCGATCCGCGACCGCCGGCGAGCACGATCGCGTCCCACTGCATCAGGCGTCGACGTCGTGGAGGTGGTGGACGACGTCGTGGATGAAGTACTGACCGAGGGTCGCGACGGTGAACGTCGAGCCGTCACTGCGTCGGCCGGTGCGGTCCCAGGCATCGTCGGCGACGTTGTCGAAGACCCGGGCGACGACGTCGCCTGCTGCGACGAGCTCCTCGGACACGACGGCGGGATCCTGCGAGCCGTAGTCGCTCTCGACCGCGGTCACGTCCTGATCCCAGTTGGCGAACTGCGGATCGTCATGGTCGAGCATCAGCTCGACCCGCTCGGCGAAGAGCAGGTAGACGTCGCGGACGTGGCACGCGTACTCCAGCGGCGACCACACGTCGGGCGAAGGGCGCCGTCGTGCGTCGGGCCGGGCCAGCACGGACTGCCAGCGCGGCAGCTGCTCGCGCACCAGCGAGCCGATCTGTGTCGGCACGATGTCGCTGGCGGTCAGGCCACACTCGGGGCACTGCTCGGAGAGGACCCAGGTCCAGTCCTTGGTGTCGGGTTCGATGGCCGCGCCCATGGGTCGCTCGATGCGCTCGCTCATGCCGTCTACGCTACTTCGCGTGGAGCCACCTGCCTATCGCACCAGCCCGGTGTCGTTCACCCGGCGCGGAGGGCGGCTCACCGAACGTCAGCAGAACGCGTGGGACAGGGCGGCCGACCAGTACGTCATCGACGTACCCCGGCACGGGCCCAGCACGTCGGTCGACCCCTCGTACGTGATCGATGCGCCCACGCTCTTCAGCCGTACGGCTCCACTGATCGTCGAGATCGGCAGCGGTCGCGGCGAGGCACTCGTGCACGCCGCCAAGGAGCATCCGGACCACGACTTCCTCGGCCTCGAGGTCTACGTGCCCGGTGTCGCGCAGACTCTGGTGACGACGCTGCACGAGCGGGTCACCAACATCCGCCTGGCAGTGGTCAACGCCCCGGAGGCCCTGACGACGATGCTGCCCGATGCATCGGTGCGGGAGCTGCGCATCTGGTTCCCCGATCCCTGGCACAAGGCGAGGCACAACAAGCGACGGCTGATCACACCCGGGTTCACCCAGCTGGCCGTACGCGTCCTCGAGCCCGGCGGCGTGCTGCGTCTCGCCACCGACTGGGAGGACTACGCCGAGCAGATGCGCGACGTGGTGACCGCGGCTGCGGGACTCGACGGTGGCGAGTGGTCACCTCGGTTTGAAGGACGTCCCGTCACGCGCTTCGAGCAGAAGGGCCTGGACAAGGGGCGCACGATTCGCGACATCAGCGCCGTTCGCACCAACCCATAGGATGAAGCAATGACCGACACCTCCATCGCCGAGAAGCTCCGGATCACCGAGGGCTATGTCGTGTGGGTGATCGGCCAGAGCGTCGAGGAGACGGCCCTGCTCGACCCGCTGCCCGAGGGCGCCGTGGCGATCGAGCGCCGCACCAGCGATGACGAGGACGACGAGCCCGACCTGATCGACGGTGCAGTGCTGTTCGTCGAGAGCCGGGCGCAGCTCGAGGACGACCTCGACGAGTTCCTCCCGCAGCTGGGCTCGATCCCGGTCGTGTGGATCTGCTTCCCCGTCGCGGGGCGCACCGAGATCGCGGCCGAGACGATCGGCCAGCTCGTGGCCGACTACGGCTGGCACACGGTCGAGAACGTCCCCCTCGACGACGCCTGGTCCGGCGTGCGCCTCGAACAGGCCTGACCTCTCCTCTCCCGGGTTCAGTCGGCGATGACCTGGTGCGCGGTTGACACGAAGGACGGTACGACGACGTCAGGTCCGTCGAGGTAGGCCCCGACCAGCGCGGCATCGCGCAGCAGCACCAGCGCATGGCCCGTTGCGGCTGGATCGTCCACGCCAGCGTCCGTCAGCAGGTCGACCAGCGTCGACTCGAACCACTCGCGATGAGCCTTCACGGCAACTCGAACAGGGTGCTTCGAGTCCGGGAACTCGGCCGCCGCGTTGATGAACGGGCACCCCCGCGTGTGGTGCTGCGCGATGTCGGTCGAGATGCCTTGGATGACCAGCTCGAGCGCCTCCTCCGGCGTCGACGCCTGCGTCGCTCCAGCCTCGAGCAGCGCCCTGAGCGCCGCATCCTCGCGCTCGATGTAGGCGCGTACGAGGTCGTCCTTGCTCGGGAAGTGCCTGTAGAACGTCGCCCGCGTCACCCCACCCTCGGACACCAGGCGATCGACGCCGACGGCGTGGATGCCCTCGCGATAGAAGATCTCGCCAGCCGCCGCGAGCAGGCGATCGCGCGCTTCAGATGCCTTCGTCATGCGTCCTCCTCAACACATTCCACCCTAGCAGAATGATCATTCTCTTCTTCCCTTGACTTCCGACCCGGGCAGGTCTAGATTCACAAGCAGAACGATCATTCTACTTCAAACCAAGGAGCGCATCATGACTGAAAGCAAAGGCACCGTGGTCCTGATCCACGGACTGTGGATGACACCCAAGAGCTGGGACGGCTGGAAGGCCCGCTTCGAGGCCGAGGGCTACGACGTGCTGGTGCCCGGTTGGCCCGGCGTCACCGACGACATCGAAGGACTCCGCAAGGACCCATCGGTCCTCAACGGGCTGCGGATCAAGACCGTGGTCGATCACTACGCCACGATCATCGAGGCGCTGCCCGAGAAGCCGATCATCATGGGTCACTCGTTCGGTGGTCTGATGACCCAGCTGCTGCTCGACCGCGGCTACGGAAGGGTCGGCGTCGCCATCGACTCGGCGCAGTCCGCCGGGGTGCCGGTGCTGCCGCCGAGCGTCATCAAGTCCGGGATGCCGATTCTCGGCAACCCGCTCACGATCAACAAGACCGTGCTCCTCAACGCCAAGCAGTTCCACTACGCCTTCACCAACGAGATGAGTCTCGAGGAGTCGGAGAAGGTACGTGAAGCGCTGCAGATCCCGGGACCCGGCAAACCGCTGTGGCAGTCCGCCGCCAACCTCTTCACCAACACGGGTGACTCGAAGATCGACTACAAGAAGACCGACCGCGCTCCGCTGCTGTTCATTGCCGGCGGCAAGGACCACATCGTCCCGCCGAAGGTGAACCGCAAGAACGCCAAGGCCTACAAAGCAGGTGTCGTCGAGGTCAAGGAGTTCCCGGGTCGTACGCACTACATCGTCGGCCAGGACGGTTGGGAAGAGGTCGCCGACTACGCGATCTCCTGGGCGGCACAGCACTGACCGCCAGGGCCGCCTGACCACTTGTCGAATGGCGACGCGTGGAGGATGCTGACGAAGACGGTGCATGCACCCGAATCACGGGGACTTCGGGGGGAAGAGCACCACCACCAAGGAGCCGGTCATGACGACGAACCCACGACGTACACGACGCATCAGCGCACTTGCCACCACACTCGCCCTGGCGGCGACCCTGGCGGTCACGGCACCCGCCGAGGCGAAGTCAGACGGCCCGGCCAGTCAGGCGCAGCTCGCGACGGCCATGAAGAGCCTCGATCGGTCCGTCGCGTTTGCCGGGACCGCGTGGGGCGTCGACACGTCCACGGGGCAGGTCGTCGTCACGGTCGACAGCACCGTCACGGGTGGCCGCCTCGCCGCGGTCAAGCGCGCGGTCGCCGACCTCGACGGGACGGCACGGCTGCAGACCGTGAGTGGCACGTTCCGTACGACCGCCTCGGGCGGCGACGCGATCTACGGCGCGAAGTACCGCTGCTCGCTGGGATTCAACGTCATCAAAGGCACGACGCACTACTTCCTGACCGCGGGTCACTGCGGCAAGCCGGAGAAGAGGTGGTGGACCACGTCGAGCCGGACCACGCTGCTGGGCGACACGAAGTCGGCGAGCTTCCCGGGCAACGACTACGCCTTGGTGCAGTACGCCTCGTCGTTCACCAACTATCCCGGGACGGCCGGCAGCCAGGACATCACGAGTGCTGCGAATGCCTTCGTCGGCGAGAACGTCACACGTCGGGGTAGCACCACCGGCATCCACTCCGGCAGGGTCACGGCGCTCAACACCACCGTCCACTACCAGGGCGGTGGCACCGTCAGCGGGATGATCCAGACCACGGTCTGTGCCGAGGGCGGCGACAGCGGCGGCGCACTGTATGACGGGACCAAGGCCATCGGCCTCACGTCAGGTGGCAGCGGCAACTGCACGACGGGCGGAACCACGTTCTTCCAGCCGGTCACCGAGGCACTCGCCGCGTACGGCGTCCAGGTCTACTGAACGAGTCGACACTCCAAGGTGTCCGCGCTTTCGGGCGCGGGCGCCTCACGACGAGATGACGACCGAGTCAGGGCCGCGGCCCTCCAGGAGATTGTCGATCTGACGACGGACCACCGCGTCGATGCGAGGTTGCATCGCCGTCGACATGCCGCCCACGTGCGGCGAGATGAGCGTGCCCGGAACCTCCCACAGCGGATGACCTGCGGGCAGGGGCTCGGGGTCCGTGACGTCCGCGGCATATCTGATGCGACCCGCCTGGCGCACGACGGCATCGGTGTCCGCCACCTTGCCACGCGAGACATTGACGACGACCGCGTTGTCAGGGAGCGCATCCAGAAATGCGTCACCGATCAGGCTGGCGGTGTCTGCCGACAACGGCACGGCGACGATGACGGCATCGACACTCGGCAGCAGCTCGGCGAGCTCGTCGTTGCCGTGCACGACGCCACGATCGTCCTCGCGGCGATGACCCGCCACGCGTACGAGCTCGGCGCCGAAACCCTCGAGTCGCTTCTCGATCTCGACACCGATGCCCCCATAGCCAAGCAGCATGATGCGCCGGTCCGCGACGCTGGTGCCCCACCGCCGGATCCATTGACCCTGCTCGCGTGCGTACGAGTCGAGGTGGCGGGCGCTGGCGAGGAGAAGGGCGACGGCGAGCTCCGCTGTCGACCCCTCGTGCACGCCGACCGCATTGCACACCGTGATGCCAACGGGGAGAGCGTCGCGTACGCCGTCATAGCCGAGCGTCTGCAGCTGGATGACACCGATGCGGGATGGGTCGATGCGATTCAGGCCGTCCGTCGAGTTGCGATAGGGGCTCACCGCGAGGTCGACAGGACCGTCGGGCTGTGGCGTCACGAAGTCCCAGACGCTGAGCTCGACCCTGTCGTCGAGATCGGCGAGCCGCTCGAGCCATGCGGCGTCGGGCACCGTCACACGAAGGGTCATGTGGGCGAACCTAGCTGCTGCGGAATCGGGTGATCCAGATGCCCGGCGGGACTTCCTGGTCCTCGACGTGCTGGAAGCCGTGCTTGATGTAGAGCTTGATTGCCGGAGCGTTGTCGCGTCCCGTGGACACCACGAGGTCGCGTCCGTGAGCGTCGTCGCGCACGTGGGCCAGCAGCTCGCTGGCGATGCCTCGTCGATGCGCCGAGGGGCTCACCATCACCTTGTCGATGTCGAGGTGGTCGTCGTGCTCGTGCCAGCTGACGGCACCCAGCAGGTCGACGCCCTCCCACGCGGTGCACCAGTTGACACGTGGAGCCGCGATCGCCTCGTGGTCCTCCTGCAGCGGCGGGATCCGGTCGTCACCGATCAGGTCGGCCTCCACCGCGTACGCCTCTCGCTGCAGCGTGAGGAGCTTGTCGGCGAAATGTGGATCGAGCGCCGGGTCGGGGCAGGAGAAGATCATGCGCGGCGACTCAGAGCCAGCTCGTACGCTGCCTCGACGAAGCCAGCCACCGTGGTGGGATCCTGGCCGTCATCGAAGACGATCCATTCCTTCATCGGCCTGCCCTTGCCGCTCGGGTCGAATGGTTCGCCGATCTCCAGGGCACTCGCATGAGGTGGCGTCCCGGCGCCGAGCTTGACCACGATCCGACCCTGACCGGAGGTGGCGAAGACCTTGTCGGCGAGCTTCAGGGCGCGCGAGCCAAACATGGCTCCGGTCGACGCCCCACGGGGCACCAGCTTCGCCGCCATCTCGTCGAACAGCGCTTCTGCGTCCATCCTCACCTCCGCTAGACACTCAGTATGCCGGGCAAGCGCGGCGTAGCGCCGCGGTTGGACCTCCATCGGGTTACGTTTTAGCCATGATGCACACCGCGGGGGAATGGGCGGCTGGCTACGAACAGCTCCGCGACGACGACGCGGAGCTGCTCTACCAACATGCGCCGGTCGGCTACCTCTCCGTCGCGCCCGATGGTGTCATCGTCAAGGTCAACGAGACGTTCCTCCGCTGGACCGGTCACTCCCGTGACGACCTGGTCGACCGGAGACGCTTCCCGGACCTGCTGCGCTCAGACGGTGCGGACTACTACGAGGCCGAGCTGATCCCGCTGCTCCACAGCCAGGGCGAGGTGCGCGAGATCGCGCTCGACGTTCGTACGGCGTCCGAGGGCACGCTCTCGGTCCTGGTCAACGCGACCCTGGCCCGCTACGAGGACGGCCTGCCCCGGCTGATCCGGCTGGCGGTCATGGATGCGACCGAGCGCCGCGAGTACGAGCGACTGCTGGTCAAGGCGCGGCATCGCGCCGAGGTCGCCCAGAACGAGGCACTCGACCTCGCCCGTACGCTCCAGGACACGCTGCTGCCGCCGGCGCTGCCCAACATTGACGGCATCGACCTGGCGGCGGTCTACCGTCCCGCCGGTGACGGGTCGCAGATCGGCGGCGACTTCTACGACGTGTTCCAGGTTGGGCCGGACGACTGGGTCGTCGTGCTCGGCGACGTCTGCGGCAAGGGGGTCCGCGCTGCCGTGGTGACCTCGCTCGTACGCCACACCTTGCGCGCTGTCACCGTCATGGAAGCTGACCCCGCTCGCGCGCTCCACACGCTCAACGCCGTGATGCTGGAGAGCCGCGAGGACGACCGGTTCTGCACCGTGGTGCTGATCCGGCTGACGCGTGAAGGTGATGACTGGACCGTGTCGATGTCGGCCGGTGGCCACGCTCCCCCGCTGCTGGTGCGTGATGGTGAGATCGCGGACGTACCGTTCGAGCCCGGTTCGCTGATGGGCGTGTTCGACGATGCGTCCTACACGTCGACGACGTTCCCGCTGCTGCCCGGAGACGCGCTGATGCTGCACACCGACGGCTCCAGCGAGGGCCGCCGCGGTACGGCGTTCTTCGGCGACGAGCGGCTGCAGGAGTCAGCTCGCAGGCATGCGCGCACACCTCAGCTGATGGTCAACGGCGTGCTCGCCGACGTGCTCGAGTTCCAGGACGGGATCGCCAGCGACGACATCGCCCTCGTCGCCGTCGCGGTGCGCAGCTAGCCCGGTGCTCCCGGTGGGGGTCGAACCCACACTTTGACGATTTTAAGTCGTCTGCCTCTGCCAGTTGGGCTACAGGAGCGCGCTTCAGCCTAACTGTGGCTCGGCGGCCATCCAGGCGATGCCGTCGAGGATGTCCTGCACGCTGGCGGTCATGGTGTCGGTGTCGAGCGGCAGCAGCTCGAGGATCCGATCGAGGATCAGTGCGCCACCGCCGATGACGTCGGCACGTCCCTGATGCATGAACGGCAGCGCTCGACGATCGGCAACGGTCATGCCGATCAGCTCCCGGCACGCCGACCGAAGCGTCTCGTGCGTCAGCTCCGCGCCGTGGATCGCCCGTGAGTCGTACGCCTCGAGCTTGAGCGCGCGCGCGACGACGGTGGTAATCGTGCCTGCGACGCCGACGAAGCGGCTCACCGGCGCGAAGGCGGCAACGGGTGCAAGGAGTGAGTCGACGTACGCGGTGCACTCGGCGATCTCGTCTGCGGTCGGCGGATCGGACGCCAGGAAGCGCTCGGTGAGGCGTACGGATCCGATGTCGAGTGACACCCCGGACTCGATCTCACCCCCCATGCCGACGACGACCTCGGTCGAGCCTCCGCCGATGTCGACGACGAGCGATCGTTCGGGCGAGAGCTCACGGGTCGCTCCGAGGAAGGTGGCCCGCGCTTCCGACGGACCGTCGAGCACGATCGGCCGTACGCCGAGGATCCCCTCGATCGCATGGCAGAACGCCTCACCGTTCGACGCATCGCGTACCGCCGAAGTGGCGCAGAAGACGATCCGCTCGACGCCGAGCAGCGGGATCAGCTCGGCGTAGTCGCGGGTCGCGCTCAACGTACGGCCGATCGCCTCGTCGGCGAGGCGGCCCGTACGGTCGACGTCCTGGCCGAGCCGGACGATCTTCATCTCGCGCAGGTGGTCGGTCTTGACCGAGCCCTGCAGGTCGCAGATCAGCAGCCGGATCGAGTTGGTGCCGCAGTCGAAGGCGGCGACCCGGGTACGCGGCTCAGTCATCCGAGGCGGGTCCGCAGCTGTTGCCGGTCCACCAGTCGCCGAGCAGCGCGAGTGCCTCGTCGCCGAGCGGGTTGACACCAGGACCCTTGGCCAACGAGTGGCCGACCAGCACGTGCAGGCACTTGACCCGGGACGGCATGCCGCCGGCGGTGATGCCGTCGATCTCGGGTACGTGCCCGATCGCCTCTCGCTCGGCGAGGTAGGCTTGGTGGGCGCGGAGGTAGTGCGCGGCCAGCTCCTCGTCCTCGACGAGCCGCTCACTCATCTCCTTCATGAGCCCGGACGCCTCGAGCGTGCCGATCTCGCCGGCGAGGCGGTCGCAGGTCAGGTAGAACATCGTCGGGAACGGCGTACCGTCGTCGAGTCGCGGCTCGGTCTTGACCACGTTGGGGTGGCCGGACGGGCAGCGGGACGCGATCTCGAGGATCCCGCGGGGCGTACGGCCGAGCTGCTCCTCGATCGCGTCGAGGTCGGACTGGGCGATCGTCATTGCTTCTTGATCACCGCGTCGGGGTCCTCGGGCTTCTTGTCGGACGGCTCCTTGCCGGACTGCTTCACGCTGCCCCAGAGCTTGTCGTACCACTGCGGCGTCTTGGCCGCCGGCGGCTCGTCGAGCGTCGGGACGTCACCGCGTACGACACCGTCGGCGCCGATCACCCGATAGCCCACCTCGCCCGGCATGACCCAGCCGAACCGGGCCCGGGCCTGCTGCTTGACGTAGGCAGGATCCTCCCAGCGCGCCTTCTCGTCGTTCAGGTCCTCGATCGCCTGCTTGCGCATCACGATCTCGGCCTTCGTGGACTGGATGTCGCCGCGCTGGTCCCACCAGGCGTGCAGCGTCGAGGTGTACGAAGCGACCAGCAGCAGGACGACCGACAGCAGCACGATCGCACGGGTCGTCAGCTGCGGACCGCTTCCGGTGCGAGCGGGCTTCTTGGCTGCGGCAGCCTGCGTCGTACGACCCGGCGTACGCCCACGCGGCTGGCCCGGCGGTCGTTGCCGGCCGGGCCTTCCGCGTGGAGAGCGCGATGCCATGGGTCAGACAGCCAGCCGGGGGAAGGCGGACGTGCCGGCGTACTCGGCTGCCGTACCGAGGAGCTCCTCGATGCGCAGCAGCTGGTTGTACTTGGCGACGCGGTCGGAGCGAGCCGGCGCACCGGTCTTGATCTGGCCGCAGTTGGTCGCGACGGCGAGGTCGGCGATCGTGGTGTCCTCGGTCTCTCCCGAGCGGTGGCTCATCATGCAGGTGAACCCGTGGCGGTGCGCGAGGTCCACCGAATCGAGGGTCTCGGTCAGCGAGCCGATCTGGTTGACCTTGACCAGCAGCGCGTTGGCGGCGCCTTCGGAGATGCCGCGGGTGAGGCGTTCGACATTGGTCACGAACAGGTCGTCACCCACGATCTGCACCTGGCCGCCGATGTCGTTGGTCAGCGTGGTCCAACCGGCCCAGTCGTCCTCGTCGAGCGGATCCTCGATCGACACGATCGGGAAGTCGGCGACCAGCTTGGTGTAGTAGGCCGACATCTCCTCGGCAGACGTCTTCTTGCCCTCGAACGTGTAGGAACCTTGGTCGAAGAACTCCGACGCGGCGACGTCGAGCGCGAACGCGATGTCGGTGCCGACCTTGAGTCCGGCCTGTTCGACGGCGCGGGAGATCAGCTCCAGCGCGGCACGGTTGGAGTCGAGATTGGGAGCGAATCCGCCCTCGTCACCGAGACCCGTCGAGAGCCCCTCCTTGTTGAGGACCGACTTGAGCGAGTGGTAGACCTCGGCGCCCTGACGCAGCGCCTCGGAGAACGACTCCGCGCCGATCGGAGCGATCATGAACTCCTGGATGTCGACGTTGGAGTCGGCGTGCGAGCCACCGTTGAGGATGTTGAGCATCGGGACCGGGAGCACATGGGCGTTGGGGCCACCCACGTAGCGGAACAATGGCAGCCTGGCCGAATCGGCAGCGGCCTTGGCGACGGCGAGCGAGACACCGAGGATCGCGTTGGCGCCGAGCTTGGCCTTGTTGGGCGTGCCGTCGAGGTCGAGCATCGCGAGGTCGATCTCGCGCTGGTCGTCAGCCTCGAAGCCCTTGAGGGCAGGACCGATCTTGTCGTTGACGCCGGCGACAGCCTTGAGGACACCCTTGCCGAGGTAGCGCTTGCCGCCGTCACGGAGCTCGACCGCCTCGAAGGCGCCCGTCGATGCGCCGGAGGGTACGGCCGCGCGGCCGATCGTGCCATCGTCGAGGGCGACCTCGACCTCGACCGTCGGGTTGCCCCGTGAATCCAAGATTTCCCGTGCGCCGACGGCGTCGATGCGTGCCAAGACTGCTCCTCGATAGCGATTGACCCTGCGGTTGCAAGCGTGCGGTGACCAGCCTAGTCGCCGCCCTCAGTCTTCCGAGATTGCCTCGCCCGCAGCGCCGACCTCCCGTAGATTGCCCGCGTGACCGAACAACCACGCCGTCGGCGCATCGTCATCGCCGTGACCGCCGTCACGGCGCTGGTCGTCGGCGCCGTGGTGTCGTTGAACGCGCTCGCCTCGGCTGATGCCCGGCGTGACATCGACGCGATCCCGCGATCGTTCTCGTGCGACGGGGTCGTCGTGCCGTACGAGATCGTGCACGGCGACGGCGCAGAGAGCGGCAGCACCCCCCAGCCGGCGTTCGTCGTGCCAACCGCGGCGTTCACCAAGCCCGGCGCCCTCTGCACGCTCGAGCTCACGCTCGTCAACCAGGGCTCGCGGGACGTGACGATCGAGGGCGTCAGGTTCCCCCGACTCGGCGTGACGCGGCTGGGCGGATTCCCGCTCGAGCTGGGTGCCCAGGGCGCGAACTTCCCGGCGTCGAGCCCCGACGACAAGGGCAGCGCGGTCGTCAACATGCACCAGTCACTCGACGGCGGCGACACGCTCGACCTGACCTTCGACCTGCGAGCCCGCGAGTCGGCGACCCTCGTACCCGGTCGGCTGACCTGGGTCGACATGCTCCCGCAGATCGAGTTCTCCTACCGCGGGTTCACGCGTACGTCGAACGGCTCGGTCGCAATCGCCGTCAAGGGCTAGTGGTCGTGGCCGGGTGAGAGGTCTCCGTCGCGTTCCTGCTGCTTGATCCGCTGCCACTGCGCGTCGATCTCGGCCGACGTCGTCGGGACGTGATCGAGGGTCTCGGGTGCGAAGACGTGCGGGTTGCGTCGGATGAGCTTGGCGGTGATGCCCGCCGTGACGTCGTCGATGTCCCAGCCTTCGGCTTCAGCCGCGATGCGGGAGTGGAACACGACCTGCATCAGGAGGTCACCGAGCTCTTCGCGCAGGTGCTCCGAATCGCCCGACTCGAGCGTCTCGAACGTCTCCTGTGCTTCCTCGAGGACGTACGGCGCCAGCGATGCATGCGTCTGCTCGGCGGTCCACGGGCATTCGGTGCGGAGCCGGTCCATCACCTCGACGAGGTCGACGAGGCTCCCGCCCGGCACGTCGTAGGAGCCGAAGACGACCTCGACCTGGTCAGCCTCGTCGGCCATCAGGTCGTCGGCCACGGCGCGGGCCCACTCGGCGTCGCCCGTCGGCGCGATCCACACGGTCTTGTCGGCGTACGCGGGCGGCTCGTCGGAGATCTCGACCGCGATGCCCGACGCGACGATCGCGCGTACGTGCGGGTCGTCCTCGGCGGCGTGCACCGTCACCGCGTCACGCAGGGCATCCCAGGCGTCCAGCGTCAGGATCCCCGGAGCGACCCGAGGGCTCAGCACGACGATGCGCATCAGGCGCAGCGCTGCTCCGGGGGCAGCTCTTCGTCGGTTGGTGCGTCGAAGCCGACCTCGGACACCGAGACCGAACCGGTGGGGGCGAGATCCTTGAGAGTGCCGCTCAGGCCGAAGCGCGGTGCAAGCTTCACGTCGTGGTCCTTGAAGGCCTTGTCGATCATCTCGCGGCCCGTCGTGAACAGCTGTTGCTGGTTGTCATCGGTGAGCGTGAGGCCGGTCGACTGCTCGGCAAGCGCGATCGCGATCGCGGAGATCTCGGCGTCGTTCTCGAGGATCGTCGTCACGGTCTTGGCATCGTCACCCCGGGGGAACACCTCGGCGATCGCCTTGATCTCGGCCGAGCTGCGCTTGTAGGACTTCACGTCAGGGGTGACACCCTTCTGCTTCGCCAGGTCACGGGCGACGATGACCGTCACCAGATCGCTGATCGCGTGGCGGCGCACCTCCTCGTTGGGGACCGACGGCGACTGCACGCCCTGTTGGGCAGCGCCGCGCAGTGACAGCTCGCAGTACAGGCGGGCGTTGGTGTCGAACGTCTTCATCGAGATCGCCGTGCCGTCGACGACGGCGGCGTCACCGGGATGGATGCTCCCGCAGGCCGCAAGAGCCAGGGCGGCGAGAGCGAGGACGACGAGGCGTGCACGGGTCAGCATGCCGACAGATTACCTGCGGCCACTGTGCTGCGGTTGCCGCGCATACCGTCGCCTAGGGTGTGGCCATGATGCGGCAGCGGTTGGCCCGGACGGCGGTCCGCGTGATGGGCTACAAGATGGTGGGCGAGGTGCCGCCCACCGGGATCCTGGTCGGTGCGCCGCACACGTCCAACTGGGACTTCATCACGATGCTGCTCGTGATGTGGCACGGCGGAGCGCATCCCCGGGTGCTGGTCAAGAAGCAGCTCTTCAAGGGCCCCCTCGGCTGGATCCTCAAGGCGTTCGGCGGGGTACCCCTCGACCGCGACAACGCCAGCACGGTCGTACGCGATCTGGCTGCCGAAGCCGGTACGGGCAAGCCGTTCCGGCTGATCATTGCCGCGGAGGGCACCCGCGGCAGGGGCGAGTTCTGGAAGTCGGGGTTCCTGCGGCTGTCGAAGGAGACCGGGCTGCCGATCACGCTGGCGTTCTTCGACCCGCCGACCAGGTCGATGGGATTCGGGCCGACGTTCCACGCCTCCGACGACGTGCGCGCCGACATGGACATCGTCCGCGCCTTCTTCGCCGACAAGCACGGCATCAAGCCCGGGAACGCGACACCGCCGCGGCTCCGCGAAGAGTCCGCCGGGTGAGCGGTGGATCCTCAACCTAAAGCGAGGTCACGCTCCGCGGCGGTGCAAGCTCAACCGTATGAGCCCGCATTCGGTTGAGGATCCACCGCTCAATCCCTACGCGCTGACCTCGACCGGGACCAGCGTGTCGATGACGGTGCGGGTCCACTCGAGCAGCTCACGGTCCCGCAACGGTTCGCCGCCGATTGGCGCGGTCCTGGGTCGCGGCACGAGTGCGATCTCGGCGGCTGCCTTGTACTGGCTGCGCGGATAGACGCGGGCCATCCTCATCTGCGCCGAGTCGGGCAGCTTGAGCGGTGCGAAGCGGATGTTGGGACCGGCCGACGTCACCTCGGTCATGCCGGCCTCCCGGACACGTACGCGCAGGCGCGCGACCTCTAGCAGCACCTCGACGGCCTCGGGCGGCTCGCCATAACGATCGACCAGTTCTGCTCGCAGCTCGTCGACCTCGGTGAGCGCACGCACGTCGGCAAGCCGCTTGTACATCTCGAGGCGCAGGCGTTCGCTCTGCACGTAGTCGTGCGGCAGGTGCGCCTCGATCGGCAGCTCGATCTTGACCTCGCGCTCGGGAGCGGCGTCGCCGCGGAACTCTGCCACGGCCTCGCCGACGAGGCGTACGTACAGGTCGAAGCCGACATCGGCGATGTGGCCGGACTGCTCGCCGCCGAGCAGGTTGCCGGCGCCGCGGATCTCGAGGTCCTTCATCGCCACGGCCATGCCGCCGCCGAGCTCGGAGTGCTGCGCGATCGTGGTGAGCCGGTCGTGCGCCGTCTCGGTGAGCGGCTTCTCGGGAGGGTAGAGGAAGTACGCGTACGCGCGCTCCCGTGAACGGCCGACGCGGCCACGCAGCTGGTGGAGCTGCGACAGGCCGAGGGTGTCGGCACGCTCGATGATCATGGTGTTGGCGTTGGAGACGTCGAGGCCGGACTCCACGATCGTGGTGCAGACCAGCACGTCGATGCGCTTCTCCCAGAAGTCGACCATGACCTGCTCGAGCTGGTGCTCCCCCATCTGGCCGTGCGCGGATGCGACGCGCGCCTCAGGCACGAGCCTCTGGATGTTGGCGACGGCCTTGCCGATGCTCTGCACCCGGTTGTGGATGTAGAACACCTGCCCCTCACGGAGCAGCTCGCGACGGATCGCGGCGATGATCTGGCCGTCCTCGTACGCGCCGACGAACGACAGCACGGGATGGCGCTCCTCCGGCGGGGTGGCGATGGTCGACATCTCGCGGATGCCGGTGATCGCCATCTCGAGCGTTCGCGGGATCGGTGTGGCCGACATCGAGAGTACGTCGACGGCCGCTCGCAGCATCTTGAGCGCCTCCTTGTGCTCGACGCCGAAACGCTGCTCCTCGTCGACGATCACCAGGCCGAGATCCTTGATCTTGACGCCGGGCTGCAGCAGGCGATGCGTGCCGATGACGAGATCGATCGTGCCGTCGGCCAGGCCCTCGAGCGTCTCCTTGGACTCCTTGTCGGTCTGGAAGCGCGACAGCGGCCGGATCGTCACGGGGAACTGGCCAAAACGCTCGGCGAACGTCGCGTAGTGCTGCTGCACCAGCAGAGTCGTCGGGACCAGCAGGATGACCTGCTTGCCGTCCTGGATCGCCTTGAACGCAGCGCGTACGGCGATCTCGGTCTTGCCGTAGCCGACGTCGCCACAGACCAGGCGGTCCATCGGAACCGTACGCTCCATGTCGCGCTTGACCTCGTCGATCGTGATCATCTGGTCGGGTGTCTCGACGAACGCGAACGCATCCTCGAGCTCGGCCTGCCACGGGGTGTCGGGCCCGAACGCGTGACCCTTGGTCGCCTGTCGCGCGGCGTAGAGCTTGATCAGCTCGCCAGCGATCTGGCGGACGGCCTTGCGCGCCTTGTTCTTGCGGCTGGTCCAGTCGGCGCCTCCGAGCTTGTCGAGCGAGGGCGACTCGCCACCGACGTAGCGGCTGATCTGGTCGAGCTGGTCCATCGGCACGAACAGCCGGTCGGCGGGATGGCCCCGCTTCGAGGGCGCGTACTCGATGACGAGGTATTCGCGAGCTGCACCTTGGACGACCCGCTGCATCAGCTCGACATAGCGACCCACACCGTGCTGCTCGTGCACCACGAAGTCGCCGGTCGCGAGCTCGAGCGGGTCGACCTGCTTGCGGCGCCGTGAGGGCATCTTGCGCTCGGTACGATCTGCCGCGCGCTGGCCGACGAGGTCGTCGTACGTCATGACGGCGAGCTGCAGCGGCTTCGAGACGAAGCCGTGGTCGAGCTCGCCCAGGATGATCTGCACGACGCCGGGCGAGGGAGCTGTGACCTCGTCGTCCAGCGAGGCGGCCACATCGTTCTCGGCAAGCCACTCGACGGCGCGCTGCGCCTGGCCATGTGCGGGCGCGACGAAGACGACCTTCATGCCCTCTGCAACCCATGCACGGATGTCGGCGAGAGCCGCGGTGGTGTCGCCGCGATAGGCAGCAGCGGCCTCCAGCTCGACGGCTCGCGACGTGGCATCCACGTCCAGGCCGAACGGCGAGATCGTGAACCAGGTGTGGCCGAGTCCGAGGGTCTCCAGGCGTACGTCGTCGAGCGTGCGGAATGCCGCCGAGCCGAGGTCGATCGGAGCCTCGCCACCGCTCGCGGCGGCGGCCCACGACGCCTGGAGGAACTCCTCGCTGGTGGCGACGAGGTCCACAGCGCGGGCACGGATGCGTTCGGGATCGCACAGCAGGATCGCCGACTTCTCCGGCAGGAGGTCGA
The DNA here is from genome assembly GCF_039537165.1 of Aeromicrobium panaciterrae. Lineage (GTDB taxonomy): Bacteria > Actinomycetota > Actinomycetes > Propionibacteriales > Nocardioidaceae > Aeromicrobium > Aeromicrobium panaciterrae. Next base: position 674,578 of record NZ_BAAAZZ010000002.1, read on the forward strand.
CCAGCAATTCCATCTCGTCCGTCAGGACGGGGGTCAGTGACTCCATGCCCTCGACCGCGTGCCCCTCGGCCAGCTTGCTGAAGATCTCGGCCATCCGCGGGTGGCGCTCGGCAAGCTCAGCAGCTCGTACGCGCACCTCACCGGTGAGCAGCAGCTCGCGGCATGGGGGCGCCCACACCTGGGCGACCTCTTCCAGCGTGCGCTGGTCGGCGACCGCGAAGCGCCGGATCTCGTCCACCTCGTCGCCGAAGAACTCGATGCGCAGCGGGTGGTCCTCGGTCGGCGGGAAGACGTCGATGATGCCACCGCGTACGGCGAACTCGCCGCGGCGCTCGACCAGGTCGACGCGTGAATAGGCCGCTGCGGCGAGGGCCTGGACCGTCGCGTCGAGGCCCGTCTCGTCACCCTTGTGGAGCTCGACAGGTTCGAGATCGGCGAGTCCCTTGGCCTGCGGCTGCAGCAACGAACGTACGGGCGCGACGATGACCCGGATCGGACCCGTTGCCGTCTCGTCGTGGGCATTCGTCGGGTGAACGAGGCGGCGCAGCACGGCGAGGCGGCGGCCGACCGTGTCGGACCTCGGCGACAGGCGCTCGTGCGGCAGCGTCTCCCACGCCGGGAAGTAGACGACGGCGTCCTTGCCGATCAGCTCACCCAGCTGGGCGACGAGATCCTCGCCTTCACGCGCGGTCGCCGTGACGGCGAGGACGGTCGTCTGCGAGGCCAGCGCCTGGGTGAGGAAGGGGCGCAGCGGCTCGGGAGCCTGCAGGTCGAGCTCGGACAGCCCGCCCGCACGATCGGTGAGTGCGCCGGCGATCGTGGGCTCGGCGGCGACCAGGGTCGCGAGCTGGGGCAGTGTCATGTCGGGAACCGTGTCATCTCAACGGTTGAACGCACTCTGGGTCGCTTCTAGTCCCTTGGTGATGAGGCTCTCGACCGCGTCGGCCGCCTCCTCGACGTACGAGGGGAGGTCCTTGCGCTCGGCGGTCGAGTAGGGCTTGAGCACGAAGTCGTGGACGCTCTGGCGCCCCGGCGGACGGCCGATGCCGACACGTATGCGGTAGAAGTCACCCGTGTCGAGCGACTGACGGATCGAGCGCAGGCCGTTGTGGCCGTTGTCGCCGCCGCCGATCTTGATGCGGAGCATGCCGAAGTCGATGTCGAGCTCGTCGTGGATCACGATCACGTGATCCGGCTCGACATCGAAGAAGTTCGCGAGCGCCGACACCGGACCGCCGCTCTCGTTCATGTAGGAACGCGAACGGCCCAGGACGATGCGTTCGCCAGCCAGCCGACCTTCGATCAGGTCGGCGAGGCCGGACTTGTGCTTCTTCCACGAACCTCCGACGCGGTCGGCGAGCACGTCGGTGACGAGGTAGCCGACGTTGTGACGGGTGGCGGCGTACGTCGGGCCCGGGTTGCCGAGCCCGACGACCAACCAGGTCATTCGGCGGAGCTGGACTCCGCCGCGTCGCCCTCAGGCGCAGCCTCGGCGGCACCCTCGGTCGGGGCGTCGCCCTCAGCCTCGGGAGCGTCGTGCTCGATGCCGGCCTCGGCCTCAGCCTCGGCGAGCTCGGCCTCGAGCTGAGCCTCGGTGGGTGCGGCGGTGATGTTGACGATGAGCAGCTCCGGGTCGACCGCGAGGGTCGAACCGGTGGGCAGCTCGATGTCGCTGGCGTGGATCTGGGCGCCGACGTCGAGTCCCTGGATCGAGACCTCGAAGGATTCGGGGATGTGCGTCGCCTCGGCCTCGACGGCGATCGTGTTGTTTTCCTGCACGACCAGGGTGCCACCGATGGCATCGCCGACGACGTGGATACGGACGTCGACCGTGACCTTCTCGCCCTTCCTGACGATCAGCAGGTCGGCGTGCTCGATGAAGCCCTTGATCGGGTCGCGCTGGACCTGCTTGGGGATCGCGAGGTGCTGCTCGGAGCCCAGGTCGATCGTGAGGAGCGCGTTGGAGTTCTTGAGGGCCAGCATGAGCTGGTGGCCCGGAAGCGTCACGTGCACGGGGTCGGAGCCGTGTCCGTACAGCACGGCCGGGACGTTGTCGGCACGGCGGATGCGGCGGGCAGCGCCCTTGCCGAACTCGGTGCGCGCCTCGGCGGCGATCTTGATCTCAGCCATGAAGAGTTTCTCGTTTCGGATGCGTTGTGGATTCAGAAAATCGGTGGCTGCTCCGGAAGGCGCTCAACACAGCACTCCTGTGGAGCGCCCTGTCGATCACGGTCCGTACGGACCCTCGCCGAGGCAACTCAGCGATCTTATCGCAGCCAACCCTGTGGACCCAATTCGCCTCAGCCCGCCATCATCCCCGCGATTTGTGACCTTGGAGGCGCTTCGGATGCGCGGAAGCGCTCTTAACGTCACAAATCGCGGCGGTGAAAGGCTCAGTTCTTGAAGAGGCTGGTGACGGAGCCGTCCTCGAACACCGCGGCGGTGGCCTGGGCCAGCAGCGGGGCGATCGAGAGCACCGTGAGCTTGTCGAAGCGCTGGTCGTCCGACAGCGGCAGCGTGTTGGTGACGATGACCTCGCACGCCGTCGAGTTCTTGAGCCGGTCGACCGCGGGGCCGGAGAACACCGCGTGCGTCGCGACGATCACGACATCTTCGGCGCCGTCCGCCATCAGTGCCTCAGCAGCCTGGACGATCGTGCCGCCGGTGTCGATGAGGTCGTCGACCAGGATGCACACGCGACCCTCGACCTCACCGACGACGCGGTTGGCCTTGGTCGAGTTGGGCTTGGTCTCGTCGCGGGTCTTGTGGATGAACGCCAGCGGCGCCTCGCCGAGTGCCGAGGCCCACGACTCAGCGACCTTGATACGACCGGCGTCAGGCGAGACGACGGCGAGCGGCTTCTTGCCGTACTTCTTCTTGACGTAGCGGGTGAGGATCGGCATCGCGAGCAGGTGGTCGACCGGCCCGTCGAAGAAGCCCTGGATCTGCGCCGTGTGCAGGTCGACCGTCATGAGGCGGTCGGCACCGGAGGCGAGGAACAGGTCGGCCATCAGTCGCGCCGAGATGGGCTCGCGGCCGAGGTGCTTCTTGTCCTGGCGGGCGTAGCCGTAGAACGGCAGGATCACCGTGATGCGCTTGGCGGATGCACGCTTCAACGCGTCGATCATGAGCAGCTGCTCCATGATCGCGTCGTTGATGGGCTGCGCGTGGCTCTGCATGATGAACGCGTCGCAGCCACGTACGGACTCCTCGAAACGTACGTAGATCTCGCCGTTGGCGAAGTCGTAGGCCGTGGTCGGAACCAGATCGATCTGGAGGAGGTCAGCGACCTCCTGGGCAAGCACGGGATGCGCCCGGCCCGAGAACAGCATGAGGTTCTTGGTGGGTGCGCGTTTTGCGATGCTGCTGGCCATCTAGTCCGTCTCCTTGGCGTCGCGCGCCGCTTCGGCGGACGTGCTGTCGGGTCGGTTGTGCTCGACCCACCCCTCCATGTTCCTCTGCTCGCCCTTGCTGATCGCAAGCGCCCCGGGTGGGACGTCCTTGCGGACCGTCGTGCCGGCGCCGGTGTGCGCGCCGTCGCCGATCGTGACGGGGGCGACGAACGTGTTGTTGGACGCCGTACGCGCGTGCTTGCCCACCGTCGTGCGGTGCTTGTTGACACCGTCGTAGTTGGCGAAGATCGTGCCGGCACCGATGTTGGTGCCCTCGCCGATCTCGGCATCGCCGACGTACGACAGGTGCGGCACCTTGGCGCCGTCGCCGATGCGGGCGTTCTTGGTCTCGACGAACGTGCCGATCTTGCCCTTGGTCCCCAGCTCGGTGCCGGGACGGAGATAGGCGAACGGCCCCACGGTCGCGTCATCACCGATCACGGCGTCCGATCCGTGCGTACGGACCACGCTGGCGTTGGCGCCGACCTCGACGTTGCGCAGCGTCGTGTCGGGGCCGATCGTCGCGCCCTCGGCGATGACGGTGGCACCGAGCAGCTGGGTGCCGGGCATCAGGGTGACGTCCTGCGCGAGGGTGACGGCGGAGTCGATCCACGTCGTCTCGGGGTCGACGATCGTGACACCCTCGCTCATCCAGTGCTGCGTCTGGCGGCGGTTGAGCTCGCGGCCGAGGCGAGCGAGCTGGGCGCGGTCGTTGACGCCCTCGGTCTGCCAGACGTCCTCCAGCAGGTGTGCGCCGACGGGGCGTCCGTCGCTCGCGGCGAGTCCGGCGATGTCGGTGAGGTAGAGCTCGCCCTGGACGTTGTCGGAGTCGAGCCGCGTGATCGCGTCGACCAGGAACGTCGCCTCGACGGCGAGGATGCCGCTGTTGATCTCTCGCACGGCGCGCTGCTCGTCGGTGGCGTCCTTGTGCTCGCGGATCGCGGTGACCTCGCCCGCCTCGTTGCGCAGGATGCGACCGTAACCTGTCGGGTCGTCGAGCTCGGCGGTGAGGATCGTGACGGCTCGACCGGCAGAGCGATGATCGTCCAGCAGGTCCGCCAAGGCCTGCGAGGTCAGCAAGGGCACATCGCCGTACGTCACCAGCACCGTGCCGGTCGGCGTCTCGCTCAGCGCGTCGAGGGCCACCTGCACGGCGTGACCCGTGCCGCGCTGCTCCTCCTGCACGGCCTGCACGACGTCGGGGCTGAACGCGGCGATCGCTGCAGAGACCTGATCGCGGTCGTGGCCGACGACGGCGACGAGCCTGGAGGCGCCGGCACCGCTCACCGCACGGAGTGCGTGCTCGATCATGCTGCGGCCGCCAACCTCGTGGAGGACCTTGGCGTGCGCGGACTTCATCCGCGTCCCTGCACCAGCGGCAAGGACGATCGCGGTGACCTGCTGCTCCGAAGCTGTGATGCTGTCTCCTTGGTTGAGCTCCCCGGGTAGGAGTCGAACCTACGTCGCTAATCCGCATTCAAAGTGCGGCGGGCCCTGCCGGCAGACCAACCGGGGATTGATTCGTACGCCAATCGTGCAGAGCCAAGCGTACCGGTACTACTCCGCCTGTCTGGCGACGGCGAAGACGCGTTCGAAGCGGAACACCGTGCCGTGCTCGGTCTTGGGGTAGGCCTCGCGCAGTGCCGCCTTGTAGTCGTCCACGAACTCCTCGCGCAGGCCTTCGGGCAGCGCCTGGATGATCGGCCGGGCACCGGTGCTGGAGATCCATGCGAACACCGGGTCGTCGCCGTGCAACACATGCAGGTAGGTCGTCTCCCACACGTCAGCCTCCCAGCCGAGACGGCTGAACAGCTCGAGGTACGCCTCCGGCGCCGTTCCGCGATCGGCGTGCAGGTCCTCGGTGTGACTGGCGTACGGACCACGCGACGAGATCTCGTGCAGGAGCGTGTGGCTGGGGCCGGCGTAGTTGAAGGGCACCTGGAGCGCGAAGGTGCCGCCCGGTGCGACGTACGAGCTGAGCCGCTCGATGACCGCGAGCTGGTCCGGGACCCATTGGAAGAGCGCGTTCGACACGATCGCATCGACCTCACCCTCCGGGGCCCAGCCGGAGACGTCGGCGACCTCGTACGTCGCCCCGGCGTCGTGGTTCTCGGCATTGGCGCGCTCGATCATCTCCGCCGACGAGTCCACGCCATGGACGCTGGCGTCGGGCCACCTGGCGCGCAGCACCGCCGTCAGGTGACCCGGCCCGCAGCCCAGGTCGACGATCGAGCGCGGCTCGCCCTGGATCCGGGCGACGAGGTCGAGGAACGGCCGCGACCGGTCGTCGGCGAACTGCAGGTAGTGCGACGGGTTCCACGGTGCATTCACAGCGGCAGTGCCCTCTCGTACTGGCCGGCGAGCGACATCAGCCGGGCGTCGTCTCCGCGGCGGGCGATGAGCTGGATCGCCAGCGGCAAGCCCTCCTCGGGCGTCTTGCCGGCGGGCATCGAGACGGCGGGTGCGCCGGCGTGGTTCCACTGCGCGGTGTAGGGATAGAACGCGTTCATCGACAGCACGGTCCGGAGCGCACCCTTGCCCTTCCAGTGCTCGACCGGTACGGCCGGCCCGGACATCACCGGAGTCAGCAGGACGTCGACCCCGAGCTCGTCGTGCACCGCGTCACCCCATTCACGGCCCTTGCGGATCGCCCAGTCGACGGTGCGTGCCGTGAAGGGCCGCCCGAGCCGGGCGATGCCCTTCGTACGCCTCTCGAGCCTCGACGGGTCGTCGGTCTCGGCCGCCGCGTCACGGATCCCGGCGAGGTAGCGCACCGTGAGCGCCTTGGAGTCGTTGCCGTACGGGATCGTGACCTCCGTGACGCTGTGGCCCGCGGCGCGGAACGTGTCGGCCGCCGACTCGAGGAGTGCACGGACCCGGAGGTCGAGCTTCTCGGCCTTGGTCGCCGCGGCGGCGCTGTGGGAGAGCCCGATCCGCAGCGGCTCGGGGTCCTGGGCCGCAGCCGCGACGAGCGAGGTGGGGAACGTGCCGAAGGTGTCGAGGAACAGCGCGCTGTCGGTCAGCCGCTGTGCGAGGCAGCCCTGCGTCGAGAGCTGGTGCCAGCCGCCCGAGCTCGGCATCGTGTCGTGCGTCGGCTTGAACCCGACCAGCCCACAACACGCTGCGGGTATGCGGATCGACCCGGCACCGTCGGACGCCGTCGCGATGCCGACAACGCCCGCGGCGACCAGCGCAGCCGACCCGCCGGACGAGCCGCCGGGGGTGTGCGCGCGGTTGTGCGGGTTGCGGGTGACGCCGAGCGCCTCTGACTCGGTGAACCCGAAGATCGCGAGCTCCGGGAGCGCGGACTTGGCGATGATCACGGCGCCGGACCGGCGGAGCGCTGCGACGAGGTCGCTGTCATGGGCGGCGACGGTCGAGGTCGCGTTGCTGCCCCGTCCGGTGACCGTGCCCGCGAGGTCGAGATCGTCCTTGACCGCGATCGGGATCCCGAGGAACGGTCCCGACTCCCCCGCCGTACGGCGCAGGTCGGCGTCGTCGGCGGCCGCCAGCGCCTCGTCGGCGAACACTGCGACGGTCGCGTTGATCGCCGGATCGTCCCGCTCGATCGCGGCCAGTGCCGCCTCGGTGAGCTGACGTGACGTCAGCTCACCCGCGGCGAGCAGCTCCCCTTGACGAGTCGGCCCAGCGGTCAGGGCGTCAGCGGCATCCATACGGTGAATCTATGCCCGTATGGTGCACGCCGGTCAGAGGTGCGCCTACTGGCATTCCTGCGCGAGCTTGGTGATGATCTCGGGGTTGGTGGCATCCGAGAGCTTCAGCTTCTTGTCGATCATCTTGTCGAGGATGCAGTTGGCGACGTCCTTGGGCACGCCCTGGGTCGTCATGCCGGTGACGAACGAGTCACGCAGTGCCGGGTCGCTGAAGTCGACGCCCTGGTCGTCGAGGGTGTCGGTCAGATCGCCGACCTCCTCCTCGGACATGTTGGTCGCGCACTTGGATCCGGCGGCGGCGGCGATGGTCTGCTGCTTCTTGGCGGACAGATCCATGTACTTCTCAAGGCTCCCTGCCTGCTTCTTGATGTCGGCGAGGGCGCAGTCGGTCATCGACTTGGAGAGTCCGAGGTCCTTGAGCTCGGCGCGCGCATCAGCCTCGGGATCGCCTCCCCCGCCACAGGCGGTCAGCGTGGCGGTCAGGAACAGGCCGATCACGGCCATCGCGGCAGTCTTCATGCCGGGAACCTAGCAGCCCCCGATGTCACGCGGCGAAGTGGCCAAACACTCTCGACGTCAAGATTCTTGACGCCTACCATGGAGGTATGGGTACGACCGAGGACGACGTCGATCGGCTCATCGCCGCGTGGCGGCGCGAGCGGCCCGACATGGACGTGTCGCCGATGCAGGTGCTCAGTCGTGTCACCCGACTGGCCCTGCACCTCGACCGCGCCCGCAAGCAGGCATTCGCCGACCACGATCTCGAGTCGTCAGAGTTCGACGTGCTGTCGGCGTTGCGACGCGCCGGCAAGCCCTATCAGCTCTCCCCCGGCCAGCTCGTCCAGGAGACGCTGGTGACCAGCGGCACGATGACCAACCGCGTCGACAGGCTGGTCGGCAAGGGCCTCGTCGAACGACTGCCCGACCCCGCTGACCGCCGTGGCGTTCAGGTCCGCCTGACCGGGTCCGGACGCGTGGCGGTCGATGGGGCGATCGACTCGCTGCTCGAGCACGAGCACGAGCTGCTGGCCGGGCTCACGGCGGACGAGGCCAAGGGCCTCGCGGACGCGCTGCGTACGCTCTCCCGCCCCTTCGACCACTGAGGCGCACCCGTAAACTCGTGCGGTGGCACATCTCCTCGGCGTCGAATCGGTTGGCGTGGACTTCCCGACCAAGACCGTCTTCGAGTCGGTGACGCTCGGCATCGACGAGGGTGACCGCATCGGCATCGTCGGCCGCAACGGCGACGGCAAGTCGACCCTGCTGGCGATCCTCGCCGGGCGCCTCGAGCCGCACTCCGGGCGGGTGACGCGTCGCGGCAGTGTGACGATCGGCGTGCTCGACCAGACCGACACCCTCGACCAGGAGCAGACGGTCGGCCACGCCGTCGTCGGAGACATCCCCGAGTACGAGTGGGCCGGCGATGCCAAGGTCCGCGACGTCATCGCGGGCCTCGTCGCCGACATCCCGTGGGACGCCACCGTCGGCACCCTCAGCGGCGGGCAGCGGCGCCGCATCGCGCTGGCCCGGCTGCTGATCGGCGACGACGACGTCCTGTTCCTCGACGAGCCGACCAACCACCTCGACGTCGAGGGCATCACCTGGCTCGCCGGGCACCTCAAGACACGTTGGCCGGGCAGTTCCGGCGGACTGCTGGTCGTGACGCACGACCGGTGGTTCCTCGACGAGGTCTGCAATGCGACGTGGGAGGTGCACGACGGGATCGTCGAGCCGTTCGAAGGCGGCTACGCGGCCTACATCCTTCAACGCGTCGAGCGCGATCGTCATGCATCAGCCACGGAGGCGAAGCGGCAGAACCTCATGCGCAAGGAGCTCGCCTGGCTGCGTCGCGGCGCCCCCGCTCGTACGTCCAAGCCGAAGTTCCGCATCGACGCCGCCAACGCGCTGATCGAGAACGAGCCGCCACCGCGCAACCCCATCGAGCTCAAGCAGATGGCGACCGCCCGGCTCGGCAAGGACGTCGTCGACCTGCACGACGTGTCGGTCTCGTATGGCGACCTCGAGGTGCTCCGTAACGTCGAGTGGCGCATCGGGCCCGGCGAACGTACCGGCATCCTCGGCGCCAACGGTGTCGGCAAGTCGACATTGCTCAACCTCGTCATCGGCAAGACGCAGCCGACGTCCGGTCGGGTCAAGCGCGGCAAGACGGTCCGGGTCGTGTCGCTGACCCAGGAGCTCAACGAGCTCAAGGAGGTCGCCGACGACCGGGTCAGCGACGTCATCGGGCGCCAGCGCACCGCGTACGTCTCCGGCGGCAAGGAGATGACCCCGTCGCAGCTGCTGGAGCGGCTCGGGTTCTCGAACGCCCAGATGGCGACGCCCGTACGCGACCTGTCCGGCGGGCAGAAGCGGCGCCTCCAGCTGCTGCTGATCCTGCTCGACGAGCCCAACGTGCTGGTGCTGGACGAGCCGACCAACGACCTCGACACCGACATGCTGGCGGCGATGGAGGACCTGCTCGACTCGTGGCCCGGAACGCTGCTGGTCGTCTCGCACGACCGCTACCTGCTGGAGCGGATCACCGATCAGCAGTACGCGATCCTCGACGGCCACTTCCGCCACCTGCCCGGCGGGGTCGACCAGTACCTCCGGCTGCGCAAGGAGCAGGATGACCGGCCCGCTGCTTCTTCGGTCGTTGCCGCGCCCTCGGGCCTGTCGAGCGCGGAGCTGCGCAACACCAAGAAGGAGATCGCGTCGATCGACCGCAAGATGGAGAAGCTGACGGCCCGCATCGACGCGCTCCACACCGAGATGGCCCAGCACGATCCCACCGACGTACCAGGCCTCACGGCGATGACTCGTGAAGTCGGCGAGCTCGAGGCCCAGGTGGCCGCGCACGAAGAACGCTGGCTCGAGCTCACCGAGCTCGTCGAGTCCTAAGCCCCCACCGCGATTTGTGACCTTCTAAGCGTCATACCTGGCGCGAAGCGCCTCCAAGGTCACAAATCGCGGGGATGCTAGGCGAGGCGGGCGCCGGGTACGGGTCCGTGCGACTGCACGACGTCGGCGCATGCGGCGGCGCTGGTGAGCGCGAAGGCGATGTCGAGGCTGTGCTGCTCGTCGGAGGCGAGGAACATCGCCGTCGGCCCTGAGCCGGACAGGATCGCGCCGAGCGCGCCGGCCTCGATGCCGACCTCGAGCGTGTCCTGCAGCTCGGGACGGAGCGACAGGGCGGCCTCGGTGAGGTCGTTGGAGAGTGCATCGCCGAGCGCGTCGGCGTCACCCGCTCGGAGCGCGGCGAGCAGTGCGTCGGGTACGTGGGGCTCGGGCACCCTGGCGCCTTCGTTGAGCCGGTCGAACTCGGCGTACACGGCGGCCGTCGACAGTCCTTCGGCCGCGACGGCGAACACCCAGTGGTAGGAACCACGAGCCAGCACGGGACTGATCGTCTCGCCATGGCCACCGCCGACAGCGTTGCCACCGTGCAGGAGGAACGGCACGTCGCTGCCGAGCTTGGCCGCGAGGAACTCGAGGTCCGGCCGGCCGAGCCCGGTGCCCCAAGCGTCGTTGCAGGCGACCAGTGCGGCGGCGGCGTCAGCGGAGCCACCAGCCATGCCCCCGGCGACCGGGATCACCTTGCGGATCGCGAGATCCACACCGCCGACGAATCCGGTGTGATCGCGCAGCAGCTTCGCCGCCTTCACCGCGAGGTTGTCGTCGTCCTCCGGGACGGTCGTCTGCTCGGCGCGTACGTCGAGCTCGGTGTGCATCGCCACGTTGATCTCGTCGTCGGCGCGGCTGACGGCGCGTACCTCGTCGTGCAACCCGACGGCCTGGTAGACGGTGGCGAGCGGGTGATAGCCGTCGTCGCGGACCGGTCCGACGCCCAGGCACAGGTTGATCTTGGCGGGGACCCGAACGGTGGCGATGCTCACCGGAACAACCTAGTGCGTGGTCCCAACGAAGGTCCGAGGTGCCGATCGATGGGTACGCTGCGGTCCACCGCAGATCAGTCCAGGAAGACGAGGATTGCGGTCGCCGGGACCGCGAAGACGATCACGAACGGGATCCAGCTCGCGATGCGTTCATTGCGTCGCCGCTTCTGCTGATCGAACCAGCTGCCCATCGTCCCTCTTCCGCCAAGCCTCCGACAGAGGGTAGACGGTCACCAGGGTCAGCCCGCGCGGCGGCTCATTTGGGCCTAGAACGTCTTGTCGGTGACGACGTCCAGGTTGTAGAACGTCGGCGGACCGTCGACCAGCTCCATCATCTTGGCTGCGAACTCAGTCGTCTCCGGGAGGCTCGAGTTCTCCATCGCCGACTCGAACGAGTCGAAGAAGACAATCGTCATGAACCGCGTCGGATCCTCGCGATCCTGCGTGGTGATGGACCGGCGTGCCGTGAACCGGCCCTTCGTCGCGGCCTCGAGCTCCCCGCTGGCCGCCTCGATCTCGTCCCGGCGAGAGGTGTGCCCCTCGATGATTTGTATGAATGTCATCGCCTGCTCCTTTGCAGAGACCCCCGTGAGCGGAACCGTACTCTCGGCAATATCGCTTGGACAGCCCTCGCGGTGAGCTAGAGATACATGCCGAGACGGGCGAACTCTTCGATGCCGAGCGACTCGCCCCGGGCTTGCGGGGAGATGCCGGCCTTGACCAGAGCTTCCTCCGCGAGCGCGCCGGAGCCGGCGAGCGATGAGAGCGCGGCACGCATGGTCTTGCGGCGTTGCGCGAAGGCGGCATCGATCACGGCGAACGTACGCAGGCGATGCGCCTCGTCGCCGGGCTCGGGGCGACGGCTCCACGCCACCAGCGACGACTCGACGTTGGGCATCGGCCAGAAGACGTTGCGGCCCACCGAACCGGACAGGCGCATGTCGGCATACCACGCGGCCTTGACCGACGGCACCCCGTACGTCTTGGAGCCCGGGCCGGCGGCGAGGCGGTGGGCGACCTCCGCCTGCACCATCACCAGGCCCGTCCGGATCGAGGAGAACCGCTCGAAAAACGTGAGCAGCACGGGCACCGACACGTTGTAGGGCAGGTTGGCCACCATCGCGGTCGGCGCCGGGCCGGGCAGCGAGGTGACCTTCATGGCGTCGGCGACGACGAGGTCGAAGCTGCCGACCTGGTCGGGCGCGTACGACGCGATGGTCGACGGCAGCTGACCTGCCAGGACCTCGTCGACCTCGACAGCCGTGACGTGCCGGGCGACCTCGAGCAGGCCGAGCGTCAATGAGCCGAGGCCCGGCCCGACCTCGACGACGACGTCGTCAGGGCCGACGCCGGACGTCTTGACGATGCGACGAACCGTGTTGGCATCGGTGACGAAGTTCTGCCCCCGCTGCTTGGTCGGACGGATCCCGCACGACTCCGCCAGCTCTCGGATGTCGTTCGAACCGAGGAGCCGTGGCGGCGTCAGCTGAACCTCGCGTCGGCGCAGCCCCACTGTCCCCAGCCCGAGCGGGCCTGCAGGATCTTGGCGTACTTGATCTGCACCTCACGGCTCTGCTGATGCGGGAGCCCGGGACCTCCGACGCTGTGCCACGTCGCGGCGCTGAACTGCAGTCCGCCGTAGTAGCCGTTTCCGGTGTTGATGTGCCAGTTGCCGCCCGACTCGCACTGGGCGATCTTGTCCCAGACGCTGTCGGGCGGAGTCGTGCTCGTGCCGTGCGACTCGACCTGTCCGACCGGCGCGACGAGCACGACCTTGTCGAGGACGATGCGGTCGCGGAGCTTGCCGTCGGCCATCACGAGGGTGACCTTTTCGCGGTTCTTGCCCTTCTTGCCCTTCGAGACGACGGAGACCTCCCCCACGTACGCCTTGGGGTCCTTGCGCACCTCGACCGGGAACTTCACGTCGACCTCTTCGGTCTTGGTGATCTTCTCGATGCGGATGACCTTGAGGCTCTGGGCGGGCTTCACGAAAGCGGCCTTGCCCGGGGCGACCTCGTCGTCCTTGTCGAGGGTGACATGGGCGGCCTCGAGCACCTTGGCCACGGTCGGCGCCTTGGTGGTGACGGTCGATGACGTGCCGTCGGCGACGACGGTGAGCGTCTTCTCGGTGCTGATCACGATCTCGGAGCCCTTGCGCGACAGCGGTGCGGAGTCCTTGTCGGAGACGTACGCGCCGGCGGGCGGCGTCACGCCCAGCTCGTCGAGCGCCTCGCCGACCGTGCGGTCGAAGAGGGTGTGCTTCGTGACGGTGCCGTCGACCGCGAGGGTGACCGGCTTGGCGTACGAGATGTCGATCGTGTCGCCGTCCTCCACCGCGGAGCTCGGCGCCGGGCTGAGCTTGTCGCCGGGGGCGATGGTGATCTCCTTGGCGGCGAGGACATCGGAGACGGTGTCACCGAACGTACGAACTGTGTCCTTCTGGCCGTCGATCGTGACGGTGACGGTCTTGCTGAACGCACCGTAGGCTGCGGTTCCGCCGCCGACAATGAGGACGATCGCAAGGTTGAGGGCGATCAGGGACGTCGACTTGCGCGGCCGACGATGGGCGTGGCGATGAGCGTGGGGCACTGCTTCCTCGTTTTTTCGGGGACGTAGCAGTCTCTCACCATAGCGAGGGCCGCCGCAGGATCAAACTCGATCTGGCCAGGTTCCGCCATACGCCCGGTCGGTGTTGGCGTTGATGTCGCGGCAGAGTTCTTCTTCCGAAATCCCTAGAACGCCAGCCATTAATCGCACCGTGAGCGGGATCAGGTAGGACGCGTTGGGCTGGCCGCGATGCGGAGATGGTGTGAGGAAGGGCGCATCAGTCTCCACCAGGATGCGGTCGCGGGGGGTGACGAGCAGCGCCTCGCGGAGGTTCTCGGCGTTCTTGAACGTCACGGTGCCGGCGAACGACAGGAACGCGCCCCGTTCAACGCACTCGGTGGCGAAGTCGGCGTCGCCGGAGAAGCAGTGCATCACGGTACGGTCGGGCACGCCCTCGTCGTCGAGGATCTCCAGCACGTCGGCGTGGGCATCGCGATCGTGGATCATCAACGCCTTCTCGTGACGCTTGGCCATCCGGATGTGCTCGCGGAAGGAGTGGTGCTGCGCCTCCTTGCCCTCGTCCCCGGTCCTGAAGTAGTCGAGGCCGGTCTCGCCGACCGCGCGTACGTGGTCGCCCGAGCCGGCCAGCGAGTCGATCTCCGCCAACGCGTCCTCGAGCTGGCCGGCCTGGGCCAGGCGCGGCGCCTCGTTGGGGTGCAGCGCGACCGCCGCAACCACCGAGTCGTACGCCGCCGCCGTCTCGACGGCCCAGCGCGCTCCCGGCAAGTCACACCCCACCTGGACGATGCGGGTGATGTTGACGGAGGCGGCCCGGTCGAGCGCCTCGTCGACGGTCATCCCCAGCAGGTCCCTCGGCGGCATGTCCATGTGGCAGTGGTTGTCCACCACGGGGAACGGCAGCCGGTCGGGCGTGTCCGGCCAGGCGGCTGGCTTGCTCACTCGGACGCAGTCTCGATGCGCGGGAACAGCGACGACGGCTTGGTGATCGTCGAGCCGGTCGGCAGCTGGCCCCAGGCCGCGACGCCGGCGATGCGCTGCTCCGACAGTGCGCCGAGTGCCGGCTCAGCTCCGAGCGAGTCCCACAGCACGGCCGCGGCCTTGGGGATCACCGGGTTGAGGACGACCGCGAGCACCCTGAGGCCCTCTGCGGCGGTGGCGAGGATCGTGGCGAGACGGTCACTCTGCGGATCGTCCTTGGCAACCTTCCACGGTGCCTGCTCGGTGATGTAGCCGTTGAGCTCGTCGACGATGCGCCACACGGCGGTCAGCGCGTCCTGCGGTGCGACGGCGTCGATCGCTGCGTCGGCGTCGGCCACGGCCGCCGCGACAAGGTCGATGACCTTCTGCTCGGCGGCGGTGGTCGTACCGGCGGCGGGCAGCGCGCCACCTGCGTACTTGCCGATCATCGCGGCGACGCGGGACGCAAGGTTGCCGAAGCCGTTGGCGAGCTCGGCGTGGTAGCGGGCGTGGATGTCCTCCCACGAGATCGAGCCGTCACTGCCGAACGTCAGCGCACTCGCGAAGTAGTAGCGGTAGGCGTCGGAGCCGAACGTGTCGACGATCTCGTCAGGGCGGATGCCGTTGGCCTTGGACTTCGACATCTTCTGGCCGCCGACCAGGATCCAACCGTGCGCGAACACCTGGTGCGGCACGGGCTGGCCGGCCGCCATCAGCATCGCCGGCCAGATCACGGCGTGGAAGCGGGCGATGTCCTTGCCGACGATGTGGATGTTGGCGGGCCAGAGCTCCTGGTAGCGCTCGTCGTCGACGCCATATCCGGCAGCTGTCACGTAGTTGAGCAGCGCCTCGATCCAGACGTACATCACGTGCTTGTCGTCCCATGGCACGTCGATGCCCCAGTCGAACGTCGAGCGCGAGATGGAGAGGTCGCGCAGGCCGCGGGAGACGAACGAGATCAGCTCGTTGCGTACCGACTCGGGCTGGATGAAGCCGGGGTTGGCGTCATAGAAGTCGAGCAGCTTCTGCTGGTAGTCGCTGAGCCGGAAGAAGTAGTTGTCCTCCGTCATGTGCTCGACCCGGCTGCCGTCGAGCTTGGAGACCTTGAAGCCCTCGTCGTCACCCTCGCCGTCCACCACGTCGTCATCGCCGACGAACTCCTCGGCGCCGACGCTGTAGTAGCCCGAGAAGCTGCCCTTGTAGACGGCGTCACGGTCGAACAGGTCCTGCCAGAACGCCTTCGAGCCGTCCTCGTGGCGCTGCTCGGTCGTACGGATGAAGTCGTCGTTGGCGATGTCGAGCGTCTTGAGGAGCGGCTTCCACTCCTCCTCGACGAGCTTGTCGACCCATTCCTGCGGGCTGACGCCGTTGGCGTCGGCCTTGCGGAGGACCTTCTGGCCGTGCTCGTCGGTGCCGGTCAGGTACCAGACGTTCTCGCCGCGCTGACGGTGCCAGCGCGTGATGATGTCACCCATGACGGTCGTGTAGCCGTGCCCGATGTGCGGGGCGTCGTTGACGTAGTAGATCGGGGTGGTGACGTAGAACGTGGAATCTGACACGCCCTCAATCCTAGTGTTATGTCTACATGGCGATTACGAGTGCGCAGCGTCGTAGACATCCTTCTTGCGGGCACCCGTCTCGCCCGCGACCTGTTCGACCGCGTCCTTGCGCGACAGCCCCTCGGCCTGGCGCTCGGCGACGAGCGCCTTGAGGTCGTCGGCGGTGTACGTACGCGCATCGGCGGGCGCCCCGCCGACCACGATCGTCACCTCGCCGCGGATGCCCTGCTCCTGTCTCGCAGCCCACTCGACGAGCTCGCCGAGTCCGCCACGTGCCACCTCCTCGTACGTCTTGGTGAGCTCGCGGCACACCGCCGCTGGTCTTGATGCGCCGAAGACCTCGGCCATGGCTCGCAGCGTCGCCTCCGTACGGTGTGGCGACTCGAAGAACACCATCGTCCGGCGTTCGGAGATCAGCTCGGTGAACGCCGTCGTACGTTCTCCCGCCTTGCGCGGCGGGAAGCCCTCGAAGCAGAACCGGTCGACCGGCAGGCCCGAGACTGCCAGCGCCGTGAGCACGGCGGACGGCCCCGGGATCGCGGTCACGGCGATGCCGGCCTCGATTGCGGCGACGACCAGCCGGTAGCCCGGGTCGGAGACGCTGGGCATGCCCGCGTCGGTCACCAGCACGACGGTCAGCCCGTCCCGGAGCATCGCGGCCAGCTCGGGCGTACGACGCTCCTCGTTGCCCTCGAAGTACGAGACGACGCGGCCCGTGATCTCGATGCCGAGCTCGGAGGTGAGCCGCTTGAGCCGACGGGTGTCCTCGGCAGCGACGACATCGGCAGTCGCCAGCGCCTCGCCGAGCCGGCTGCTCGCATCAGCAACCTGGCCGATGGGTGTCGCAGCGAGGATCAGCATGCGTCCATCCTCCCAGCCAGGAGCGGTGGATCCTCAACCGAATACGGCCACAACGCATCGATCGGTGCCCGTTCAACCGTATGGCAGCCGATTGGGTTGAGGATCCACCGCCTCTCTACGCAGCGATGATGCCCCGGATCGCTCGACCCGATCTGGCGAAAAGGCTGTGCCACTGGGCACCGAACACAGGTGCGACGCCGTCATAGCCGCGATTGACGAGCACGCGGTGAACCTGTTGGACGAGGGTACGCGGCGTGTGCAGCCGCGCCTGGACGACTTGTACGTACTCCCAGCCGTCCGCCCTCCACCGCGCATAGCGATCCATGTCGCTGGCGAATTGGGCGGGATCGTCCGCATGCTGGCGCCCTTCGTACTCGATCAACACCTTCCACCGGCGATAGACCAGGTCGCCGCAGCCCAGGAACACGCCGTGCTGGCCGAACACATCCAGGTTGAGCTCCGGCACGGGCAACCCGGAGAAGACCAGGATGCAGCGAGTCTCAGACTCCTTGAGCGACCTCGAACGTCGATCGATCCACCTGAGCGCCTCACGGGCGACCGCTGTCCCGGGTCTCCAGGAGTCTCGCTCGATGAAGGCAGCCAGCGATGCCTTCGTCATGTATTCGCGATGGAGCAGCCAGTCTCCCGCGGCGATCACGTCGATGAGCCGCATCGACACGGCGGCGCCGACGAACGCGGCCTCGACCGAGACGCGCCGGTCGTCCGACGGCGGCATGACCTCGGTCCGGTGCAGGAAGACGTCGTCGATGGCAAGGTGCAGGTCGCGTGCAACCGTGAAGTGCATCGGCTTGAAGCCACCCAGCTCGAGTCCCAGCTCCCAGAGCACCGTCGCATGGCTCAGCCGCGCATCGGCCGGCAACGCCTGGTGGGCGGCGGCAATCCATTGGCGTGGCGTCAGCTCGACACCGCGCAACCGATAGACCGAAGGGAGGACCAGCTCGAATCGCGGGTGCTGGAGCATCCGCGGGGTGATCCCGGCCTCGAGCGCCTCGGAGCGGGCGAAGGCTCGATGGCGGAGATGCGCAGGGACGGGGCTCGGGGTTCGCATCGAGCCAGTGCAATCTCGTCCGCCCGGTAGCGGCAACGACCATCCGCGGGACTGTGGACGTACGGCGCAGCTCCTCGCCATGTGGGCGGCGATGGGCGGTGGATCTTCAACCCAAAGACGACGGTTTCGGTTGTGTGGGCACCGATCGTTGCCGAGAGGTCCCTATCGGTTGAGGATCCACCGCTCTTGGGGCTCGCTTACGATCGACCCGTGCTCGTCTATCGCGTCTCCGATCGTGCGTGGGGATGGATCGGGCCCGTCGGAGTCGCGCTGCTCGCGTTCGTCCTGAGGGTGTGGAACGTCGGCTACCCCAACCGGCTGATGTTCGACGAGACCTACTACGCCAAGGACGCCTACTCGCTGCTGCAGCACGGCTACGTCCAGGACTTCGTGGAGAAGGCCAACGACAAGGTCGTGGCCGGCGACCTCGACGGGATCATGACGGGACAACCGTCACAGATCACCCACCCCGACGGCGGCAAGTGGCTCATCGCGATCGGCGAGCACTTCTTCGGGCTCGACTCGTTCGGCTGGCGCATCTCGGCCGTCGTCGTCGGAGCGCTGACGGTGCTGGTGCTGGCTCGCCTCGTGCGGCGACTCACCGGCTCGACGATCATCGGTTGCTTCGCCGGACTGCTCCTGTGCTTCGACGGTCTGCACTTCGTGATGTCACGCATTGCCCTGCTCGACGGGTTCCTCGCGTTCTGGCTGGTCAGCGCCGTGGCCTGCCTCGTAGCCGACCGCGACTGGGTGCGTGAGCGCATCCACGGCTACCGGGTGCTGCGCCCGTGGCAGCTGCTCGCCGGCGTCTGCTTCGGCATGGCATGCGGCACCAAGTGGAGCGGTGTGTACGTCCTCGCGGTGTTCGGCGTGCTCGTCGTCGTGTGGGAGGTGCTGGCTCGCCGCCAGCACTCGCACGAGCGTGGGCTGAAGCACCACTGGGTGCGTACGTCGTTGGCGGTCGGCCTGCCGGCGTTCGTGTCGATCGTCGGGGTCGCATTCGTCGTCTACCTCGCCACCTGGACGGGCTGGCTGATCCACCACGACCTGTATGAGCAGCGCTTCGGCCTCGGCTTCGGCGAGGAGCCCGGCTGGGGCTCGTACGTGACCGACCCGACCGGAGGCCCGTTCGGACCCACGCTCGATGCGTTCAGGTCGCTGTGGCACTACCACGTGATCACGTGGGACTTCCACACCGGCGACTACCTCGCGCACAAGACGCATCCCTACCAGTCCGACCCGCTCGGATGGCTCGTGATGGAGCGGCCGGTCGGCGTCGACGCCCAGAACAATCTGCCCGCCGAGTCGTGCGGTGCGGCGGCGACGTCGAGCTGCATGCGCGAGGTGCTGCTCCTCGGCAACCCCATCCTGTGGTGGACCGGCGCTCTCGCCCTGATCGCGTCGGTTGTCGCGTGGGTGACCACCAAGGACTGGCGCTGGGCCATCCCCGTCCTGGGCGTCGCGGCAACCTGGCTGCCGTGGTTCATCTCGTCGGGCCGGCCGATCTTCTCGTTCTACGCCGTCGTCACGATCCCGTTCACGATCATCGCGATCTCGCTGGTCGTCGACAGCCTGGCGAAGGCCGCCGAGAACGCCCGCCAGCGGTACGCGCTGTGGCTCGTCGCGGGTGTCCTGCTGACGGCAGTAATCGTGACGTTCTGGTACTTCCACCCGATCTACACCGACGACCTGATCAGCTACGACGGCTGGCGCGACCGCATGTGGTTCAACCGCTGGATCTAGCGCGTGGAACGATGGCGCAATGTCTTCCCCTTGGACCGCGCCTTCGTTCAAACCCGTGGACGGGCCGCTGACCGGACCCGATCGCCCCATCCTCGAGACCTTCCTGCAGTGGGAGCGCGTGACCCTGCTCAACATCTGTGCGGGCCTGACCGCCGAGCAGCTGGTGCTGCAGCCGGTCGCACCGTCCAACCTGTCGCTGCTGGGTCTCGTACGCCACATGGCGAAGGTCGAGCGCATCTGGTTCCGCATCCGGGCGGGGGCGACCGGCGTCGACCCGCTCTACGACCTGGCACTGGGCAAGGACCACGACTTCGAGCACCTCGATCCCGGCGAGGCACCTGAAGCGTTCGAGCAGATCCAGGAGGAGTGGCGCCTCGGCGACGAGGCGGTCGCCGGCCTGTCGTTCGACCACACCTTCCAAAACCATGGCGAGGACATGTCGCTGCGCATGATGTACGTGCACATGATCGGCGAGTACGCCCGCCACAACGGTCACGCCGACATCCTGCGTCAGGCGATCGACGGGGTCACTGGTCGCTGATCGCAGCTCCCCTGAGCGCGAGGCCGACGACCCACGCGATGTCGCCGGCCGCCTCGTGCGGCGGCTTCGACGGTCGGGTGATCGCCGACAGCACGAGGCGTACGACGACCTCGACGGCGACCTCGAGCTCGGGGTCGGTCAGAGGCACCGGGGGGTAGAGATCGAGGACCGACTGCTTGACGACCGCCACGGCCGCCTCGACGATCTCGCCCGATTCCGTGGTCAGGATCTGCAGGAAGTCTGCGTCCTGCTCCTCGGGCAACGACGTCACGATCGTGCGGACCAGCAGGCTCTGCTCCCCCATGAGCAGCGCACCTTCACAGGCGGCGCGGATCCCGTCGACGAGCGTCGTCTCCGCCCCCATACGTTGGCGCACGACGTCAAGGAATCGCCCCAGCTCGCGCATGGCAAGCTGCTCGGCGAGTCCGTGCTTGTTGCCGAACTCGTTGTAGACCGTCTGCCGGCTGACACCGGCCACATCGGCGATGCCCGCCAT
Source organism: Aeromicrobium panaciterrae (assembly GCF_039537165.1). Classification (GTDB taxonomy): domain Bacteria; phylum Actinomycetota; class Actinomycetes; order Propionibacteriales; family Nocardioidaceae; genus Aeromicrobium; species Aeromicrobium panaciterrae. Next base: position 695,334 of record NZ_BAAAZZ010000002.1, read on the forward strand.
GGTGAGGCTCGACCAACCCGATCGCTCGATGACGTCCTGTGCGGCGTCGAGCAGTCGCTCTCGTACGGGCGCTCGCACCTCGACCGTCACTGAAGGACATCCTCGAGGCGGGCGTGCTCGGCGATCCATGTGCGTGCGGTGCGGATGTCGCGGGGGCGGGCCATCGCGACGGCGCCGCGTACGATTCCGTCCTCGAGCAGGTAGGCGGTGAAGTCGTGGTCGCTCAACGATCCGCGGACCACCAGCTCGTGGGTCGCGAGGGGCCAGCCGACGACCTGCAACGTGTGTCCGTACTGGTCAGACCAGCACCACGGGACCTCGTCGAACGCCAGGTCGCCTCCCGCCATGACCTTGCCGACAGCGGTGCCGTGGTTCTGGGCGCCCTGCCAGTGCTCGACGCGGTGGCGGCCGCCGAGCACCAGGTTGGGCTGGTTGGCGACATCGCCCGCGGCGAAGATTCCGGCGACCGATGTGTGGCCGAACTCGTCGACCACGATGCCGCCGCCGTCCTCGGGCGGGGCGATCGTGAGACCTGCCTGCTCGGCGAGATCGGTGCTGGGCTGCATGCCGACCGCGACCACGACGACGGGTCCGGACCACGAACGCCCGTCGTCGGCGCGTACGACAGTCTCGCCTTCATCCGTGATCGACTCGACCGTGACGCCGGTGTGGAGGTCGGTGCCCTCGGCCTTGTGCAGGTCGACGTACATCTGCGACAGCTCCGCCGGCAGCAGGTGCGGCAGCGGCAGCGGCGCCGTCTCGAGCAGGGTCACCTCGCAGCCCAGGCCACGGGCGCTGGCGGCGATCTCGGAACCGATCAGACCTGCGCCCACGACGATGAGGTGCTTGCCGGCTGCCATCTCGGCCTGCAGCTGCGGGACGTCGGCGACCGAGCGGAGCGTACGGATGCCGAGCGCGTCCCACGGGTTGCGGGCGCGACCCCCTGTCGCGAGCAGCAGCTGGTCGTACGTGAGCTCGTCGCCGTCAACAAGAGTCGCCGTGCCGTCGTTGATCGAGGTGACGGTCGTGCCGGTACGGAGGGTGATCTCCTGGGCGGAGTACCACTCGGCCTTCTTGATGCGGATCTCGTCCACGATCTTCTCTCCGCGGACGACCTCCTTGGAGACGGGCGGCCGGCGGTAGGGCAGCTCGGGCTCGTCGCCGATCAGGACGATCTCGCCCTCGTATCCCCCTGCACGAAGACCGCCGGCGGCGCTCACCCCGGCGACGCCCGCGCCCACGATCACCGTGCGGCTCGTCATGGTCAGACCAGCTCGACCATCGTGAAGTCAGCCTTGGCCGCGCCGCAGTCGGGGCAGCTCCAGTCGTCGGGGATGTCCTCCCACTTGGTGCCGGGCGGGATGTTCTCCTCTTCCCAACCCTCGGCCTCGTCGTAGATGAACCCGCACTGCTGGCATTCCCAACGCTTCATTTCTGTTCCTTCAGGTTGCGGGTCTCGGCGGCACTGCCTTCTTGGGCAGTTGCCCGTGTCTCGGCGGCGATGACATTGCCGTCCTGGTCGTTGTGCTCGAACTCCTCGATCGGCACGAAGTCGACCTGCTCACGCACGCCGCAGTCGGGGCACGTCCAGTCGGCGTCGACCTCGGCGAACGGAGTTCCGGCCGGCCAGCCCTCGCGAGGATCACCCTTGTCCTCGTCGTAGACGTACTCGCAGTTGGGGCAGATGAACTGGCTCACGCGGCCACCTTCTCCCCCGAGCCGGCGCCGTACTTCCTCGCGTACTTGGCTGCTGTCCGCGGGTGGACGTTGGCGAGGCTGAGGTCGCCCTCGTAGTGGCGCATGACGCGCTTGTCCATGACCGAGCGCCAGATCTGCGGCACCCAGGACAGGACGATCATGCCGGCATAACCCGTCGGCAGGACCGGCGCTTCCTTGAAGTCACGCAGGGCCTGGTAGCGGCGGGTGGGGTTGGCGTGGTGGTCGCTGTGGCGCTGCAGGTGGTAGAGCAGCACGTTCGTACCGATGTTGTTGCTGTTCCAGCTGTGGCTCGGGTTGACCCGCTCGTAGCGGCCGGACTCGAGCTTCTGGCGCTTCATGCCGTAGTGCTCGAGGTAGTTGACCGACTCGAGCAGCCAGATGCCGGTGATGGCTTGGAGCACGAGGTACGGCAGGATCTCCGGACCGAAGGCGATCGTCAGACCGCCCCACAGCACGACGGAGAACATCCAGGCGTTGAACAGGTCGTTCTTGAGCGACCAGTGGCTCTTCTTCTGGCGCTCGAAGCGCTTCTTCTCAAGGCCCCAGGCGCTCGTGAGGCTGCCCCACATGGTGCGCGGCATGAACTCCCACACCGTCTCACCGAGTCGGCCGCTGGCCGGGTCCTCCGGGGTGGCGACGCGTACGTGATGGCCGCGGTTGTGCTCGATGAAGAAGTGGCCGTAGAACGTCTGGGCGAGGGCGACGCGGGCGAACCAGCGCTCGTACTCCTCCTTCTTGTGGCCCAGCTCGTGCGCGGTGTTGATGCCGATGCCGGCGACCATGCCGAGGCCGAGGGCCAGGCCGATCTTCTGCACGACTGTCAGGGGATCATCGATCCCAGGGAGCGTGCCGCCACCCAGGAGGTAGGCGCCCCAGATGAGTCCGGCGATCTGCACGGGGATGAACGCGTACGTGACCCAGCGGTAGTAACGGTCCTCCTCCAGTGCCTCGATGACCTCGTCCGGAGGGTTGTCGGGGTCGATGCCGGCGAGCAGGTCGGCGATCGGGATCAGCACGAACACGAAGAACGGGCCGAAGTACCACGCGAGGTCAGAACCGGTCCATGCGTAGAGACCCCACATGCCGACCGGGATCAGGGGTACGAGTGCACCCACGATCCACAGATATCTCTTGCGGTCGCGCCACTGGATGTCGACGCCGTCGACGTGTGCCTGGATCGTCATGGTGGTCCTCCTTGCGCACCCTGGGAGTCCCCGTTTCGGGAGGTGCTTTACAAGAAGGTAACAAATGTAAAGTACGGTGGCAAGGCTTACAGGACCTTGCCCAGCGAGAGGATCGCCGGCGTCAGGATCACGATGAACAGCACCGGCATGATGCACGTCAGCATCGGGAACAGCAGCTTGACCGGCACCTTCATGGCTGTCTCTCGCGCGCGCTGGCGGCGCTTGTCGCGCATCTCGTCCGCCTGGATCCGTACGACGCGCGAGATCGGAACGCCGAATTCTTCGGCCTGCACGATGCTCTTGGTGAATCGCTTGAGATCCTCCACGTCGTTGCGACTCGCCAGCGCAAGGTAGGAGTCGCGACGCGACATGCCGAGACTCATGTCCTGCACGGTCCTGACGATCTCCTCCCCGAGCGGACCATGGTTGTTGGCTCCAACACGTGCGAGAGCAGACTCGAATCCCATTCCCGCCTCGATCGAGATGACGATCTGGTCGAGGATGTCGGGCAGGTCGTACGTCATCTTGGTCTGCCGTTCCACGGCGCGGCCGTGCACGATGATGTCGGGTGCGAAGTACGAGACGCCGATCGCGACGACGTAGATCAACCACGCCAGGGGAGATCCCACTGACGGCACGACGATCGCGCCGAACACCAGGATGATGGCGGGGGCCGCGACCTTGGCGAGGAGCACGACCGGAAGCCGGTCCGGATTGCGACCCGCGAGAGAGAGGTGGCGCTCCAGGCGGGCAATGCCACTCGGGGTTGAGACGAGCCGCAGGGCTCCGAGCGCAGCGTTGGTCGACGAGAGCTGACGCTTCTTGACCGCTGTCACACCCTTCTCGGGGCGTGCCTGCAGCTCACGGATCCGGGCCTTCATCTTCTTCTTGTTGGAGGGCTCGAGCTCCAGAGCGGGCACGAGGAGCGCCACGGCCAGCACCAGGCACAGCACGCCCAGAAGGAGTGGAAGCACCGCGATCACACCCTCACGTTGACGACGGCACGCATCCACAGTCCGCCGATCGTGAACAGGAAGAGCCCGAAGCCGAGAACGATGAACCCCGTTGCCCCGTCGAACAGGGGCGCCATGTATCCGGGGTTGACGACCGTCATGCCGCCACCGACCAGGACCGGCAGGATCATCAGGACGACCGCCGACATACGTCCCTCCGCGGACAGGGTCTGCACCTCACGCAGGATGCGGTTGCGCTCCCTGATCGTGTCTCCGACTCCGTCAAGCACTTCGTTGAGGTTGCCACCGGTGTCGCGTTGCACCGCAACAGCCTCGGCGACCCATCGGAAGTCCTGGCTGTCCATGCGATCGGCGGTCACGTTCATCGCCTCGACCAGGTCGCGACCAATCCGGTTCTCGTTCACGATCCGGGCGAACTCCTCTGAGGTGGGAGCCGGGGCCTCGCGCGATGCGGTGTCGAGCGCGCGCACAAGGCTGTGTCCTGCCCGGAGAGCCGACGCGATCATCTGCAGCGACTCGTCGAGCTGGTCGGCGAAGGCCTGCCGCCGCTTGCCACCACGCTTGCGCAGCACGACCTTGGCGATGACTGGTACGAGGACGGCGCACACGATCCCCACGAGGAGATGGCCGCTGGCTGCGCTGACGAGCACGAGCACCACCAGCGCGAACGACGAGACCATCACGACCAGCGAGCCTGGTGTCATGCGAACCGATGCCATCTCGATCTCGGCCGCAGGGAACGGGACCCAGCCACGAGTCTTGAGCACTGAGTCCACCAGGCTCACCAGCCCGTCGGCGACGGCTGTGAGCTGCGACCTCGGCGCCGTACCGGTGGGCCGACGTCGCGACAGCTCGAGCTTGCCCACACTGGGCGCGAACAAGGCGTAGGAGGTCAGCCCGAGCGCGGCGCACGTGGCGAAGAGACCCAGTACCAGCATCAGTGACTCCCACCGGCAAGGGCCGACATGAATGCCTCGGGCGAGTACGGGATTCCGTACTCCTCGAACTTGTCCATGAACCGTGGGCGGATTCCGGTGAACTTCGGCACCCCGAGGAAGCGACCTTCCACATCGGTGCCGGCGGCGAAGTCGAACAGGAAGATGTCCTGGAGCACGACGGTGTCCTGCTCCATGCCGAGCACCTCGGTGACGTGGGTGACGCGGCGCGTTCCGTCCCGCAACCTGGTCAGCTGGACGATCACGTCCACGGCCGACGCGATCTGCTCGCGTACGGCACGCAGCGGCAGGTCCATGCCCGCCATCAGCACCAGGGTCTCCAGGCGAGCCACGGAGTCTCTCGGTGAGTTGGCGTGGACCGTCGACAGCGAGCCGTCGTGACCGGTGTTCATCGCCTGGAGCATGTCGAGGCTCTCGCCACCTCGGACCTCGCCCACCACGATGCGGTCCGGACGCATGCGCAGCGAGTTGCGCACGAGGTCACGGATCGAGATCGCGCCCTGGCCCTCGATGTTCGGCGGCCTGCTCTCGAGGCTCACCACGTGATCCTGCTGGAGCTTCAGCTCGATGGCGTCCTCGATCGTCACGATCCGCTCGTCGGACGGGATGAACGACGAGAGCACGTTCAGCAGTGTCGTCTTGCCCGTACCCGTGCCGCCCGAGACGATGATGTTGAGTCGGGCCTGCACGCACGCGTTGAGCAGCTCGGCCATCGGCTCGGTGATCGACTTGAAACGCACGAGGTCCGACACCTGGAACGGGGTCGCGGAGAACTTGCGGATCGTCAGTGACGAGCCCCTGACCGCCAAGGGCGGGATGACCGCATTGACACGAGAGCCATCTGCCAGTCGCGCATCCACGAGCGGGGACGACTCGTCGATGCGTCGACCGACGTTGGCGACGATCCGCTCGATGACCCGACGCAGGTGCTCCTCGGAGGCGAAGCGCATTCCGCTGTCGATGAGGCGTCCGCCACGTTCGACATAGATCTTCTCGTGACCGTTCACCATGATCTCGGAGACGGTGTCGTCCTCCAGCAACCGCTGCAGCGGCCCGAGACCGAGCGCGTCGTCCTCAATGTCCTGGATCAGCCTGCTGCGCTCGTCTGCCGTGAGAAGCAGCTGCTCGGATGCGACGATGCGCGCGAGCTCCTCGCGCACGAAGTCCTGCAGCTGTTCCTCCGTCAGGCTGGCGTCGCTGATGCGCGAGCCGATCGTGTCGAACAGCGCCCCGATGGCTCGCGCCTTGACCGCGGCGAAGGCATCGACCTTCGCAGGCTCGACCTCCTCGACAGCGCGCTTCTGCACAGACCGTGGGCGCGCGTAGGCCTCCACCGGCTCGGTGTTGAGCCGGGCCGACTCCAGCCGCTCGCTGAGACTGCTCATGTCAGCGCCACGCCCTTGTGCGCGAACGCCGGCTTCGCGCTCTCGCCGTCACTCTCGAGTCGCTTGACGACGTTGTTCATGGCCTTGGCGGCGGGGCCGCCCTTCTTCGCCATCAGGACGGGCACTCCACGATTGGACGACAGCGACACCTCGACGGCTCGGGGTACGACGACGTTCACCGGCAGCCCGACGACCGCCTCGACGTCGCGAACCGTCAGACCGGAGTCACGATCGGCGAAGTTGAGCACCAGGTGCCGGGCCCCCGGCAGGATGCTGAGCGTCGCAAGCACCTCGATCTCCTTGCGCACGTTGCGCACGCTGGCCACGTCCATGCTCGAGACGAACACGGCGTCGTTCGCCTCCTCGAGCGCGGCCAGGGTGGGCTCGTCGAGACCGGCACCCGTGTCGACGATGACGTAGCGGAACTGCGCCGCCAACGAGCTCAGAAGGGCCCTGACCTGCTTGGGCCCGACCTTGTCGGCCGCAGCGGGCGACTCCGACCCGCACAGTGCGTAGAAGTTGGCCGGATGCGCCGTGAGGAAGGTCTTGAGCAGCAGCGTGTCCACTCCGCCCTGGCTCGCGAAGACATCCGCGAGGGAGTGTGCCGGCTTGAGGTCGAGGTGCGTGGCGATGTCTCCGAACTGCAGGTCGAGGTCGACCAGCACCACGTCCATGGGTGCCTGGCGGGCCAGTCCCACTGCGAGGTTCACGGCGATCGTGGACTTGCCCACCCCACCCTTCGGCGAGGCCACCACGACGACGCGACTCTCCACCACACGCTCGACCTCGGTGTCGGTCGACCTCCGACGCAGGTCGCGGCGCGACGAGTGGTCATGGGCCTTGAGGAGCATGATGCGGTACTCCTCGTCGCTTGCCTCCGGCGACAGCACGTCGCGGATACCGGAACGCATGGCCTCGAGCATCACGTCGGTCGTGGGATCGGCGACCAGGACCACGGTGATCTGCGGATGCATCGCGTCCAGCAGGCTGGCGAGTGACATCGCCGTGTGCCGGGTCACCTGCGGCCCGAAGACCACGATGTCCGGGAGGTGGTCCTCGACCATGAGACTTCTCAGATCGAACTCCGGCCGCTCGACCACGCTGGCCGCAATCGGCACCAGGAGGTTGCCGGGGAACTGTCCCAATCGGTACTCCAAGCCGCCATCGCCGCCCAAGAGGAGAATCCTGCTCACTTGATCACGTCCTTCGACTCGATCAGCTTCGAGCCACCGGTATCGGTCTGAGGGTTCTGCAGCGTCAGCCAGACCTTTCCGAACTCAGCTGCGTTGATGATCTTCTCGGCGTCCATGGGGAAGACGGCGAGCGTCACCAATGACGGAACTCCGGCTTCCTCGGCGCCGACCTTGCTCACGACGGAGGTGGACACCCGGGTGACGAGCACGTCGTTCTTCACGACGTTGGTGTAGCCGCCATCGTTGTCCTTCTTGACGTAGCTCACGACCACCCCCACGCGATCCCCCGCCTTGATGCCCCCGGTCGGCAGGCGCGGCGCCGACAGGGTGATGCTGAGCTCCTGCATGCCCGCCGGCAGCGCGGACGACTTGCCCTTGCCCGGCACGCCGCCGAACCGCGCCTTGAGGACCTGCTCCCCCGGCTTCAGGTCGACGTTGGTGGACAGCGCCCTGACCGAGTCGAGGTTGGTCAAGGCTCCCTCCGCGCGGACGCTTGCCGGCACCTTCTTGACCTCCACCGCCGTCGTGATGCGAGTCGCGGGGGTGCCCGTCGGGATCTCCGTCTTCACCACCAGCACCTCGACCAGCTTGGCGTCGGCGAACGCCCGCTCATCGGCTCCTTGGGCGTAGCTGACCAGCGAGATCACGCCGATGATCGCGAGGACCACCGCGCTGATGAGTGCGACCAGCTTCTTCTTCACGAGTCTGTTTCCCTTCTCATGGCTAGTTGGTCAATCGAGTGGCGAGCTTCACGCCGCCGAGGTCCGGTGCAGCGCTGTCGTACGCGAAGACCTGGTCGGGGTCCTGGACAACAGATCGCACGAAATGCCCTTGGATGCCCTGGCAGGTCAACGTGAGGATGTTCAGGCAGCCCGGCGTGGCACTTGCGTCGTTCTTGGCATTGCCGGGCTCGATCCAGCCCGTGATCTTGAACGGGGCGAATCCGACAATCCGCAGGGTGATCGACGACGAGAGCACCGTGAGCGGCGACAACGACTCGTAGATCGGGATCATCGCGATCGTTCCGAGCTTGAGCTTGTTGACACAAGCTGTCGGAGCGATGACCGGCGTCACGGTGGTGACGAGCATCGTGGTGAAGATCTTGACCTTCATGTTGCACATCGACATGTCGCTGATGTCGAAGAGGTCCAACGCGTCGACCAGCGCGGTGAGCCACACGGCGCCGTTGCTCATGTTCAGGGTGTTGCCGGCGCTGCCGGTGCACGTCGAGTTGGGGAACCAGTTGGTCAGCGGAAGCCCCAACAGGTTCAGCGTCGCGATGAGGCCCTTGAGGGTCGCGCTCAAGAGGTCGGTCCGGATCAGGATGTTCTGTGTGGCCGGGAACGCGTTCGCCTTCCACTGGCAGTAGCCGACCGCCAGCGGAAGCAGCGGATAGCCTTCGGCGGGCGCCTTGTCCCAGGTGGCCGTCGCACTGACGGACGCGGTCTTCGACCCAACGCCGACGAGCTTGGCGAACGAGAACGGCATGACCTTCGTCGACGTGACCGTGACGGACGTGGACGCGGGCGTGATGGTGCCCTGGACTCCCGTCGTCGCCCCGCTGATGTTCTGCTCGACGACGAAGTTCGCGGTGGACCTTGGCGCATTGCCATTGGCGGAGTAGCACGTGGGCCTGTACAGGGCACAGTCCTGCGCGATCGCCAGAGCGGCATTGTCAGCGGCGGTCTGCAGCTTGTCTCGCTGCACGTAGGCGTTGCCCACGTCGACGCTCATCCCCACGGCACCGATGAGTGCGGTGGCGAGGATGCCCACGAGCAGCGCGGTCACCCCCCGCTCGCCGTGGCGTTCCCGACGACTCATGTTCCACTGCATCGCGCCACCGCCTTTCCGGTCACTGAGTAGGTGCTGCCGAAGAACTTGGTGGCGGTCGCCTTGGACGAGTTGGTGATCGTCACCGTCACGTTCCCGAACGAGCCGTCGCCTGCCTGGCTGCACGAGCTGTAGCCGGACGTGAACGTGATGACCGGCGTGAGCGTGCTCGGCATACCGGCATTGATCGCGGCGGCCTTGGCCTTCGCAGCACTGTTCTCGATGGTCATGGAGCGCGCCGCGACGAACGCCGCGTTGTTGTACTGGGCAGCGGTCTTGTAACGCTCACCGAAGTCGATGACGCCACAGATCAGCAGCAGAAGAAAGGGGACGATCAACGCGAACTCGACAGTCGCGACTCCGCGTTCGCCCCGAGCATGACGAGTCATGATCTCGGCCGAAACCACGCCGCGCCGTGAACCCGGGGATTCACGACGCGACACCAGCGCCCCGAGAGCGCCGAGTGGTGTTCGACTTACAGGCTGATGCCGTTGAAGAGGCCGTTGATCTTCGGACCCAGGACGAGCAGGGCCGCGGCGATGATCAAGGCGATTCCGCCGGCCATGAGCGCGTACTCGATCGCGGTGACGCCCTCCTCGTCCTTGCGCTCGACACGAGCCTGGAACGTCGAAAGAACTGCGAACAGCTTGTTGAATGCAGACATCTGAGTTACTCCCTCTAACTTTTGTAAACCACTCGACTGAGTGACTCTCCCAAGCCAGAACCTAGAGCCGAAAAACCGGTCTGTGACGGCTTTCGAGGATCATTCTTGGTAGTCACTTCTGACTATGGACGCGCATCGGCTCGGGGTGCACGATCGCGCGCGCCGCGTGCCGTTCCGGAGCTAGATTGCCTGGAACAGCGCCAGGACCTTGGGTCCGAGACCGAACACTCCGGCCGCCACGAGGAGGGCGATCGTGGTCGCGATCAGTCCGTACTCGATCGATGTCACACCGCGCTCACCGCGACGTGCGAGGTCCCTGACTCGCTTCTTCATGTCCGCTCCCATCGGCTCATGACGTGCACAGGGCACGCATCCTCACGCTAGGGCGAGACGCGCGGGATGGGTATGGCCCGAACGGGTCAGGGCCTGTTCAGGCTTCGTAGCGCTCGAGGCCGGCGAGGACGAGCTTGGTCTTCGTGACGCACGTCTGGAGCACCGCGTCGGCGTCGGGAAGGTCGCCGACCCTGACCTCGTGGCGGGTCTCGTACGTCAGGCTGGTCACCACGAAGATGCCGTCGTCGACGCCGTCGCCGTCGATCCTGACCGCATCGCCGACCTTGACCTTCGACATCCACGACGATCCGCCGCAGTAGTCGTGCTCGGCGATCAGGGTGGGCCGGTTGGTCCCGACGAACACCGCGATCGGGCCCTTGCACACGTCGAGGAGTGCCGTGGCGCCGTCGAGGTCGGTGGCGGCGTACGTCGTACGGGTGAACCGTGGCTCCGGCGCCGGGCGTGGGATCTCGGCGAGCGAGGTCTGCTCGAGCTGCGAACGCGGCGTGCTGGCGGGCGACTGGGCCATCACGCCCACCGCGATGAGCGCGACGGCGATGAGCGCGACGAGACCGGCCATCAGCACGATCATCCGTCTCATCCGCCACCTCCGGGCGCCTCGTTTCTTCTACTCTACTGAGACGTTCTGGACCGTCTCGACATCAGTGAATGAGACGTCCGGACAGATCGGAGCCGACGGTGACCCCACCGACGACGATGGATGACGCACCTCCCCACGGAGATGCCGAGCTGTTGGCACGCGCCGCGGCAGGCGATCGTGCGGCCTTCGGCGAGCTGTACGACCGCCACGTGCGACCGGTCTACTGGCAGGCGTACGCCGTGGTCCGCGACGCCAACGAGGCCGAGGACATCACTCAGGACGTCTTCATCACGACCTGGAACAAGATCCGCTCGATCAACCTGGTCGACGAGTCGGCACTGCCGTGGCTTCTCGTCACGGCGAGGTTCACGGCGCTCAACGCCCGCCGCCGCACGCTCAAGGCACGCCACAGCGAGCTCGATCACGACCTCGATGACGGGGGGCCGTCTGTCGAGGAGGAGGTCGAGGGCGCGCAGATCCGCGCCGAGATCGACAAGGCCGTCGCAGCACTGTCGCCGACGGACCAGCAGCTGTACGACCTCTGCGTCGTCGGCGACCACACGTACGAGCTGGCAGCGCGCGAGCTCGGCGTCTCGCACGCCGTCGTACGCAACCGGTTGTCCCGACTTCGATCCCGGCTCCGCGCCGACCTCCGCTCCATGAGGGAGACAGCATGAACGCCACACTCACCGACGACCGCATCGAGACGATGCGCTCGACCGTCATGTATGCCGTCGACACCGACATCCAACGCCGCGGCACCCGTGCCCGCCGCACCATCGGGTTGGCCGCCGCCAGCGTCCTGGTCGCCGGCATCGGCACGTTCGGCGTCGCCACGATCGACAACTCCAGCAATGACAGCGGGAACGACACGTTCCTGAGCCAGGAGTCGTCGGCAGCCGACCAGCCGAAGGCGTACGCCGGCGACGACGCCGCAGGCGGAGCAACGGCCGACCAGGCCGCACCCGAGGCAGCCAAGCGCGACGCCGACCGCGAGGTCATCACGACGGGCTCGGTCAGCGTGACGGTCAGCGACCCGCGCGGCGCGGCCCAGAAGGTCAGTACGTACGTCGACTCGATCGGCGGACGCGTCGACTCGCGCGGCGAGGACACCGAGAAGAGCTTCGAGGCGGCCCGCCTCGAGGTGCGCGTACCGAGCACCAAGGTCACCGAGACGATAGCCAGGCTCAAGACGTACGGCGACGTCACCAACGTTTCGCTGCAGAACCAGGACGTGACGACGCAGGCGCAAGACCTCGACGCCCGCATCGACGCCTTGAACGTGTCGATCACCCGGCTCGAGAGGATCATGGCCGAGGCGGGCTCGAGCGACGAGCTGATCAAGGCGGAGACCGCCCTGACCCAGCGACAGGAGCAGCTCGAGAGTCTCTCGACGCAGCGCATCGCGATCAAGGACCAGGTGCAGCTGTCGACGCTGTCGATCGAGCTGGCCGAGAAGTCCAAGGCCGGCAAGGTCGAGCCCGGCGGCTTCAAGGGAGGCCTGATCGACGGCTGGAACGCGCTCGTCGACACACTCAACGCAATCGTCCAGGCCGTCGGCGTGATCCTGCCCTGGGCCGCGATCGCCGTGGTGCTCTACGGCGCCTACCGGCTCATCGCCCGCCGCAAGGACTGGAACTAGTGCAGGTCGTCGCCCAGTGCGCCGCCACGGTCGATCGAGGTCGCCTCGGCGCACCGCAGCGGCGCCCTCACAGCTGCTCGAGATAGTCGCGGGCGACGAACTTCGGTACGCACATCCGCCACGCATCGATCACCAGCTCGTGAAGCTCGTCGACGTCGAGCGCGCTCGTCCGGGCGACGACCCACTGATAGCGCATGTCGCTCTCGGACGGCATGAGGAACGTGTCGGGGCGGCTCGCGACCAGGTCGGCGCGCTCCTCCTTGGGAAAGCCGAAGCCCATGAGCTCCTCGTCGCGGGAGAACGCCACGAACACCAGGCTGCCGACCCGGAACTTGATGCGGTCACGTACCAGCACCTCGTAGGCGCGCGGCAACGTAGCCGCCAGCCGGCGGACGTCCTCAACGGTCACAGCCATGTCGTGAGCCTACGAGCCACCGGCGACAGTTGAGCGGTGGATTTTCAACCGTATGACGGCCCATTCAGTTGATACGGCACCGATCGCGGCGGTTTCGCCGCAAACGGTTGAGGATCCACCGCTCACCGGGATGAGGTCAGGGCTGCGAGCCGAGGATGTTGACCATCCAGCCGACGCCGAACTTGTCGGTGAACATGCCGAACGTGTCGCCCCAGGGCGCCTTCTCGAGAGGTACGCCGGGTGTGCCGCCGGCCGAGAGCCCGTCCCAGTAGCCGCGCAGCTCGTCCTCGTCCTCACCGCTGAGTGAGATCTGGATGTTGTCGCCGGGGTGGTGCTCCAGGTGCGCCGGGGTGTCGGCGAGGAACAGCGTCAGGCCCTTCGGCGTGACGATCGACGCGTGCATCACCAGGTCGGCCTCGCTCGCATCGGCCATGCCCGGGGTGTCGCCGAACGTGTTGATCTCGAGCTCGCCGCCAAAGACCGAGTGATAGAACTCCGCGGCCTCCTTCGCGTTGTCGCGAAAGCTGATGTAGGGGTTGAGCTTGGTTGTCATGTCGCCTCCCTCACAGTCTGTTCAACCAGTCTGCGCGATGTCGCCTGCGGGCGCCAGCAGAGAGATGCCCACCAGCTTGGTACGGATCGCACTCCACCAGGTTGCCGGCTTCGGTTCCCTGGTCTTCGCCGGGCGCAGGTCCTCCGCACCGGCCGCGTCCGGTGTCACGGTGCAGGTGTTGGCGCGGCTCTGCTCGTCGGCATACACGACCCACGCCTGGCCGATCGCCGGCACCGGTTCAGGCCAGAGCTCGTCGAACCTGATCCATGTCCGCTCGGTCAGGTCGGGACCCGACCACACCTCACGTACGACGAACAGGTAGGCGTCACCGCGCTGCTCCACGAGGGTCCCGGCGAAGCTCGAGTGAGGCTTCTGCTCGTCGATCGGCACACAGCTCAAGGCCGACGCCGGCGCCGGAACGAGCAGCGGCGCGAGGACCAGCAACGGCGCAAACCAGCGAGCTCTCATGCCTGAGTGTGTCGCCCGCAGCGCAATCGTCTCAACCCTCCGACAGCGCCTCGGTGAGGAGGGCGACCAGCGCCTCGAGCTGCAGGTCGGTGGAGTCGGACAGCTCCTCGTCGGATCCGTCAAGCGCACGGGCGGCGAGACCCGCCTTGCTGTCGATCAGCTCGGCGATCTTGGGGTCGAGCGTCTGCGAAGCGATGATGCGCCATGCCGTGACGGGCTCTGCCTGGCCGATACGGTGCACGCGGTCGATCGCCTGCGTCTGCTCGGCGTCGGTCCACGACAGCTCGGCGAGCACGACGTTGGACGCGGCCTGCAGGTTGAGGCCGACGCCTGCGGCGGTCAGCGAGCAGACGGCTATCGCGACCTCGGGGTCGTTGGTGAACGCGTCGATCGCCTTCTGTCGGGCGGCGGTGCCCTGATTGCCGCGGATCGAGATGTACTTGATGCCACGCTTGTCGAATGTCGCCTCGGCGGTGTCCATCACGTCGATGTGCTTGGCGAAGAAGACGACCTTGCCGACGCTGTGCGCGAGCTGGGCCGTGTAGTCGGCGGCGAGACCGGCTTTGGCCTGGCCGATGCGGCGCATCATGCTGAAGACGTTCTCGTCGGTCTTGCCCGACGAGTCCTCGCGCTCCCAGCCTGCGACGCGGCGTACGAGCTCGTGATCGATGCCCTCGACCGTGATGCCTTCCTTGCGTGTCGCGAGTGCGCTCTCGTAGCGGGCGACCATCCGGCGAGCCAGCTGGCGCTCGGCTTCCTTGATCGAGCGGCCTGCCTCGTCGTCGAGCTCGACCGGTATGTCGGCGATGCGGCGAGCAGGTATGTCGGCGGCGACATCGATCTTGCGGCGACGCACGATACCGAGGTTGATCACGGCATTGCGGGCCGCGGGATAGAAGCCGGGGTCGACCGGGGTCAGCCCGGTCTCCTCGAGCGCCTTCATCAGCTCGGCGCGGGGCTTCTTGCTGTCGATCCAGCCGAGGTACTCCCAGATCGCCAGGAAGTCGTCGATGTCGTTGATCAGCGGCGTGCCGGTCAGCGCCATCAGGAGCGGCCGTGCCGTACGGGCGCGGATGCGGTCGGACAGCTCCAGCACGTGCTGCGAGCGCTGCGATGACTTGTTCTTGATGAAGTGCGCCTCGTCGAGCACCATGCCGCGGAAACCGAGGTCGCCGAGCCAGCCGACGTGACGGTCGAGCACCTCGTAGTTGACGATCACGATGTCGGCGAAGCCGTCGATGTTGTCGCCGTCGCCGTGGATCACGGTGGCCTTGTGGCGCGGGGTCCAGGTCTCCGCCTCGCGGGCCCAGTTGGTCTTGACGACGTTGGGGACGACGACGAGCAGCGGGTAGGCCTTGGCGGCCTGCGCGGCGAGCAGCGCCTGCGCGGTCTTGCCGAGGCCGGGCTCGTCGGCGAGCAGGAACGTACGGTGCCCGTCGGCTGCTGCGTCGACGAGCTGGGCCTGGTGCCGCATCAGCTCGAGGCCCTCGGGCACGTAGGTCGAGTCTTCGTACGGCGCGGGGAGTTCCATGCACGCCGAGGCTCCGCCGGCGGCGCGCTCGAACGCATTGAGCAGCGGTTGGAGGAGCTCCCACGTGCCGAGCCTGCGGGCCTGGACCTTTTGCGACTCGGCGGCCGAGAAGTCGGGGACGACGAACGGGTTGGCCAGCTGGCGGGTGATGACGGACTGGGGCACGACCTGGCGCTCGGCGGACTTGGAGGTCGGCGTCGGCTCGGCCACGACGGCCGGCTCCTCCTCGACCTCGGCTCCGGTGGCGCTCATCATCTTGCGCTTGAGCTCGAGTGCCCCCTCGGAGATGACGGCGTCCTCACCGAGCAACGACATCAGCGAGGTGTCGCTGGCTGCCGTACGGGCGAGGATCGTGCCGATGCCGTCGAGGCGCTTGATGCGTTCGGCGCGCTGCGCCTCGCTGATCGACTTGTCGCTGCGTACGCGGGCACGCTCTTCGCGCGCGAGAAGGGCGACGGCCTGGAACTTGGTGCGCAGCGTCGGTGACACGCGGCCGGACTGCGCGCCGGCCTCGACCTCGCGCACGCCGCGGGCGAGCACGGACATGATGTCCTGGGGGCCGCGGGCGCGCCGCTGTCCCTGGTTGCTCCCGCCGCCCTGACGGCGTTGGCGTGGTGCTGCCACGTTCCTCCTCTGTGCTCCGGCAACGAGCCGACGCACTTCTGCGCTTCGAGACACCGATGTGCCTGACGAGCGTTGGCCGGCTCATCCCTGATCGGGTCTGGAGCTGACCTGCGTTGCGGGTGGTTCACCCGGTGTTCGACGCCTCGTGAACACGAGGCCCAACGGCCCAGCCGCTGGTGTTGATTCTCGCAGTCACCTTACTGCCGTGGGGCAGCAGGTACCACCATCGTCCCACACTGCGGTCGCGGCGATTCGTGGAGCACGACGCTAGTCCGGTTGCACCCGGTCGAGGAGCGCGTCGAGTCCGTGGCGCAGGTCGGTCCAGGTGCCGGCCTCGCCCATGCGGCGGTTGAGCTCCTCGTTGAGCCCTCCGGGCGTCGAGAACTCATCGATCAGCTCGTCGAACGTCGCCGACAAGCCCACGCCGGACACGTCGGGCTGGATCGCCGCGACGTACCTCTCGGCGGCGGCCTGGCTCATCCCGCGGTCCTGCAACCAGGCCGCAACCGTCTGGGTGAAGTGGAGGGTGGCGGCCATGGTCCCGGACGCGGCACTCAGGGCGTTGAGGGCGTCTTCCGTCTCCACCTGCACCACCTCGCCGAGCAGCTCGAACAGCGAACGGACGTCCGAGTCGGTGCTCCACACCGCGGTCATGCCGGTGCGCTCCGCGACACCGGGCAACGGGATGGCGCGGGAGAGCGACCGCACCGGGCTGATGGCTCCCGCCAGCTCGGCGTGGCTCACACCGGCCAGGACACTCACCGCGGCCTGCGTGGCGCGCCACGGCAGGGACTCGACGACCGGCACCCAGTCGACCGGACGTACGGCCACGATCACCAGGTCCGACCCGCGAACGACATCCTCGTTGCTCGCGCTCACCTCGACGTTGGCGAACCGTGCGGCCAGCTTCTGGGCGACATCGGCGTTGCGCGGCGAGAGCTGGATCGTGGGTGGCCGGTCCAGGCCGCTCAGCCCCGTGACCATGCTGCTGGCGATCGCGCCGACCCCGATCAGGCCGACACGTCCTGACGTGGATGTCTGGGTCATGTGACGACTCCAAGCTTGGTGACGAACCGCGGCGACACTGCCGATCCCGGGGTGACGACTTTCGTCACCGGTTGGTGGTTGAGGAGCCGGTCGAACCCCCGAGCCATCTTGATCTGTGGAACACAGGAGACTCCGTCGCGGCCCTCGCGCCAATCCGTCGGCCAGCGCGATGATGCCGCTCCTCCCCGAATCACTCGCCTCGATACAGATGACCAAGAGCCCGGGACACTTTTCGAGATGCCGAGTGCCCGGAGACGCGCCCCGGGGCCCTCGGTCATCTGTGGAGCATAGGAGATTCGAACTCCTGACCTCTTCGATGCGAACGAAGCGCGCTACCAACTGCGCCAATGCCCCTACGGCGGGCAACTTTATCACCGGCGCCACACTGTCCCGGCGGCGCTCACCCACGGAGTCGGCGGTGTTGCGCCATGTCGCGTACCCGCCAGACGAACGAACCTCTCCAGTACCCGTGGCGGCCTACATTCTCGGTATGAAGCGTGTCTCGGCCGCCGCCACGATCCTCCTGCTCGTCCTGACTGCATCCGCCTGCGGTGACGAGGACGACCCCGCTGCCGCCGCGACGGGCGAACCCACCTCGAGCGCGAGCGCGTCAGATGCCGCAGACGCCCCGACGGGGCAGGTCGGCTGCCTGGTGTCCGGCAGTCCATGGAGGCTCTCGAACGGCGACCTGGAGTCACAGATACCCGCCACGATGTCCGGCATCAACGTGACCGACACCAAGGTCGAGGGCACCCAGACGCTCACCGTGACCGACGACCTGGTCGCGACGTTCGTCGCCGACGCCACGATCACGATCGCCGCCCAGTCGAGCCAGGACATCGAGATACGGATCGTGCAGACCCAGCGAGGGACCGCCAGTGGCACCTGGTCGTTGGCCGGGGATGTCCTCACCCCTGCAGAGCACTGGACCGGCGGAATCAACGGCACCACCAAGTCGTACGTGAACGGAACCGCGGGCGCCGCAACGCCGTTCAGCGGGCCGGCCGCTGACTACGACGAGATCCCAATGACGTTCTCGTGCGACGAGGGCGCGCTGATGATGCACACGCCGAAGTCACCGTTCAACTACCTGTGGCTGCCCTCACGCTGATCGGCCTGCCACGCCATGCCCAGCTCGAACCGCGACGCCACGTCGTAGTGCGTCATCGCATCGGCGATTCGACGCTGCACGGTGCGCAACGAGGTCGACTGGGCATGGGCGATCGCGCCGTCGGACATGCCCAGCTCGAGCAGGCGCATGACATCACGCCACGACTCCGAGGCCGAGTCGTACGGCCTGGCACGCTCCCACTCACGTTCGACGAGGGCCGACAGTGCGGCCGTGATCGACTCGTTGCGGATGATCAGGATGCTGGTCGGCGGGTGCTCACCCCAGATCAGCGGTACGGCAGACAGCACACCCGCATCGACGTAGATCCAGCTGTCGACCCGCTTGGCGAGACGTACATCCATGCCGGCCGACGTCATCAGGGCCAGCGTCTCCCGATCACCGTCGGTCCGCACGCTCTCGGCTGCCACGACGGCTCGCGGAACGAGCTCACCCGGCAGGTCCGCGACGGCCCGAGCGGCGTCGGGCGCCACGATGTCGCGAAGCACGTCGAGGTCGGGGTAGAGGTTGAGCGGTGACCGAGGAGGGCTGATCGCCGCATGGCGTGCCCAGGCTCGCCACTGCTCCTCGTGCCCGTGCACGATCTCGGCGACGAGCGGATGATCGTCCCCGCGCTCGCCGCGCTCCCACTCGCGGACCAGTCCGGGCAGCATCGACACGAACGATCCGAGGTTGTTGAGCTCCGCGGCCCGGTCTGCCAGCTGCGCTCCGATCCGTCTGCTCCAGGCGGCATCCGGCGCGGACACCGTCAGTCGACCCTCTGACACCTCCACGAGCCCCAGGCCCTCGAACGTCGCGAGCAGCTCATCGAGCCGGTCGGCGGGCAGCGTACGGATGGCCCGAAGCTCCTCGACGGTGCCGGGACGGGTGCGATAGATCGCCGCCAGCACACGGGCAGCATCGGCATCACCCGTGAGCGGATCGGATGTCGCGTCCATGACAGCCGACCCTAGGCTCTGGCGGGGTCACGTCGCAGGCGAAGTCAGCTGCCGGTGGCGCGGTGCTGGTCGTTCGCGCGTTCGCGACCGGGCAGCTCGACGTCCTCGCCCTCGATGTGGCCGGAGGTCCAGGCACCGGCGGCACCGAAGTCGATCGTGCGGACGGTACGGCCCGCGCGCGGCTTGGTGACGTAGGTCGGCAGCGTGACGGGGAGCGGGTCCCACAGCGCCTCACCGGTCGTCGCGACGCTCGGGACTGCAATGACGATCTGGTCGTCGAGTGCGTTGGCCTCCAGCGGGATGTCTTCCATCACGTGCTTGCGGCCGGGGTCGATGTCCTCGAGCTGTCCCGAGACGATGATCGTGTCCTCGGTGTCGACGACGGCCTGCCGGGCGCTGCGGCTGATGCCGAGCTCGCTGCGGACCTGGATGCGGCAGGCGACCAGCCATGCCACGATCAGCGCGGTCGGACCGGCGATCGAGTAGAGCGGGATCGTGCCGATGCCGGCCACGACGCCGACGACCACAGCGAGGGCCAGCAGCGTCAGCAGGGTGCGGCGGCGACGCGCGGCCGCGACGCGCGCGGCCTTGCTGGTGATCTTGGGGGTGGCGGGAGCCGCAGCAGCGGGCTCGACGACGACGTCCTCGACCTCGGGCTCGGCGGACGTGGGACGGTTGATGACGCGGCTCAGGAATCCGGTGGACTCGACCGAGGCGTTCTTGGTGGCTTCGTCGTAGCGGCGCAGGGCGAGCGGCACGAAGTACGCCGCCCACACGAGGACGACGAACGCGATGATCAGCCCACTACTTGAACCCACGTCAAAACGGTAGGCGCTGGGCGGTCCGATACGGGGCAGCCGTGGCCGTGTGTCGGCTGAGAACTTGTGTGACTGGTGTGACTCAGCCGGGCGGGACGGGTCCGAGGCGGGACACGAGACCGTCCATCACGTCCTCGGCGACGACCTGGAACACCCGGTGGTCGCGCCAGTCGCCCGCGATGTGCAGGAACCGTGGCGCCGTGCCGATCTCCGTGAAACCCAGCTTCTCGACGACCCGCAGGCTGGCTGCGTTCTCCGGGCGTATGGCGATCTCGACGCGGTGCAGCCCCGTCGTCGTCAGCAGGTGGTCCGTCACCAGCGCCACGGCGGTCGGCGTCACACCGCGACCCGCGTGCGACCTGGCGACCCAGTAACCCATGCTCGCCCAGCGGGCTGAGCCCCACGTGATGCCGTTGACGGTCAGCAGCCCGACCATCTCGCCGTTCCACGTCACGACGAACGGCATCGCCTGACCATGGCGAGCCCGCCGACGGAGCGTGCTGATCATCCCGACGTACGACGTGGCGGGCTGGCCGGCCTCACGGGGCAAGGTGGCCTCCCACGGACCCAGCCACTCGGCGTTCTCGCCGCGGAGCCTCGCCCAGGTGCGGGCATCGCGCCGACGGAGGGGCCGTACGCCGACTGCTCCGTGCCTGAGCTCGACGGGCCATCCGGGGCTCAGGAGCTGCTCCCGGGGTGATCGCCCCCGCGCAGCTGGTCGACGGCGTGCGGCAGGACGTCGGCGAGCACGGTGAGACCGTCCCTGACTCCCCCGCGCGATCCGGGGAGGTTGACGATGACGGCGTTGCCGGTGACGCCGGCGAGCCCGCGCGAGAGCATCGCGGTCGGCACGCCCTGGGCTACGCCGTACGCACGTATCGCCTCGGCGATTCCGGGCAGCTCCCGGTCGAGCAGGCCTCGGGTCGCCTCGGGAGTGCGGTCAGTCGGGTTGATGCCGGTGCCGCCTGTCGTCAGCACGACATCAGCGCCATCGGCGAGTGCGGCGCGAATCGCGTCCGTCACCGGCGGGCCATCGCCGACGACGACGGGATCGCCGACCTCGAAGCCCCACCCCTGCAGGGCGTCGACGATCAACGGTCCGGTGGCGTCTTCGTACACGCCCGACGATGCACGGTTGGACGCGACGACGACTGCAGCCTTCATGGACGCTGCCAGTCGCCGGACTTGCCGCCGGACTTGGCGACGACCTCGATCCCGGTGATCCTGGCGAGCTTGTCGACGGCCTTGATCATGTCGACGACGGTCAGCGCGGCGACCGAGACCGCCGTCAGCGCCTCCATCTCGACGCCGGTGCGGTCAGCGGTGCGTATGGTCGCCGTGATCGCGACGCCGTCGGCCTCCACGACGAGGTCGACCTCGACGCCACCGATCGCCAGGGGGTGGCACAGCGGGATCAGGTCGGGCGTGCGCTTGGTGGCCATGATCCCGGCGATCCGGGCGACCGCGAGAGCATCGCCCTTGGGTAAGCCCTCGCCCCGGAGCAGCTCGATCACGGCGGCACTCACCTCGACCCGACCTCGTGCGGTCGCCGTACGCGCGGTGACCTCCTTGCCCGTGACGTCGACCATGCGGGCCGCGCCGGACTCGTCGACGTGGGTCAGCTTGTCGGCCACTAATAGGGCCGATCGAGGACGAGGGTGCGGACGGTGTCACCGAGGTTGAGCGCGGTCTGGTCCTCGCCCACGATGATCAGCGCGTTGGCCTGCGCCAACGAACCGACCAGGTGCGAACCGGCGCCGGGTACGGGCGTGACCTTGGCGCCGCGGTGCGTGACCTCGAAGACACCGCGTACGTACTGGCGAATGCCGGGTGGCGACTGCAGGTCGGAGGCGAGCACCGCGTGCACCATCGGCCGGCGGTAGGGCGTGCGGCCCATCATCCGGCGGATCGCGGGGAGGACGAACACCTCGAACGAGACGTAGGCCGAGACCGCATTGCCGGGCAGCGTGATGATCGGCGTCTGCTCGTCGAAGACGCGGCCGAAGCCCTGCGGCTTGCCGGGCTGCATCGCCACCTCGACGAAGTCGACCGTGCCGAGCGCCGACAACGTCTCCTTGACGACATCGTGGTCACCCTTGCTGATGCCGCCGCTGGTGACGACGAGGTCGGCACGTACGAGCTGCTCGGAGAGCACCTTGCGGAACGCCTTGGGGCTGTCGTCGACCGCACCCACCCTGTAACAGATCGCCCCGGCGGCGCGGACCGCCGCGGCGAGCATGTAGCTGTTGCCGTCGTTGATCGAGTCGTAGTCGAGGTGCGTGCCGGGCTCGCGCAGCTCGCTGCCGGTCGAGATCACCACGACGCGCGGGCGCGGACGGGCCTTGACGCGTGCAGCTCCCAGCGAGGCGAGGAGCCCGATCTCACGGGGACCGAGAACCGCTCCCTCGTCGAGGACCTTCTCGCCGGTCTTGACATCGGCTCCCTCGCGCCGGATGCAGGCACCCGGAGCAGCCGGGGCGTGGATCTCGACGCGGGCGTTGCCGCGGTCGGTCTGCTCGTACGGGATGACGGCATCGGCGCCGCGCGGGATCGGCGCGCCCGTCATGATCTTGACGGCGGTGCCGGCACTGATCGCGAACGGCTTCGCCGACCCGGCAGCGATCTCGCCGACCACGGGCAGCACGATCGGCGTCTCACGACTGGCCCCGGCGACGTCCTCGGCGCGCACGGCGTAACCGTCCATCGCGGAGTTGTCGAACCGCGGCAGGTTGGTCGGGCTGATGAACGCCTCGAACAACGGCAGCCCCAGCGACTCGACCAGCGGCTGGTCATAGGCACCCAATGGACCGATGCCGCGCAGGATCTTCTCGAGGTGCTCCTCGACCGTCAGCAAGCCCTCGCGGATGCTGGCGGGGCGCGGTCGCGCCGTCGCGACACGCTCTGCGGGCGCACCGGCGGCCGGCGGCTCGGGCTCGGCAGCCTGGGGCGGCACGCCACCCGTACGGGCCAGGTCAGCGGCAGTCGGCGGGCGTACGCCCAGCGACGGCGTGGGCACGGGCGGAGCAGTCTCGGGTGCAGCAGGTTCGGGTGCAGCAGCCTCGGGCTCGGCGACGGTCTCGTCGGTCGACGCCACCTCGTCGGGCACGGTGGCCTCGGGCTCGTCCGGCGGCGGCTCATCCTCCGGCGGTTCGTCGGGGATGGGCGCGTCGGACGGCGGGACGTAGACCGACACCTGCTCAGTCCGTTCGACGTCGTCGGGCGGCACCTGCGACTCGTCCTCTTCGGGATGGGGCGGACCGAGTGGAAGCATGTTCTGCTCCGACCCGCCGTCGGTCTCCTCTGGGGACATGCCTGTCAGCCTAACCGCCTGCGAGGCGTGAGGACGGAGCCACGGTCTCGGCGGCGCCGGTGTCATCCAGGACCACATCACCGTGAACCGTGACACCGGGCCCGAACGTCCAGTCGCCACGTACCGTCAACGACCGCGCGTCGACCAGTGACGGCGGTTCGGGCAGACGCGCCGTGAAGTCGGTGATCGAGGTGTAGAAGCGACGATCGAGATCGACCAGCGGCACCGGATCGGCGGCGGCGCGCAGCCGGAAGTCGTCGCCGATGTCATACACGTCGGACTGCAGCAGCAGGAGGTCGTTCGTCGTCTTGACCGGCAGGAACCGCGACCGGTTGACCTCGATCGCCGTCGCTCCGTCGAACACCTCGACGGCGGCTCCCATCGCCGACTCGATCTGGATGACCCGGGGCGACGACGGATCGGTCGGGTCGACCGTCTTGTGGTTGCGGATCAGCGGGAGCCCGAGGATGCCGTCGCGGGCGTCGAGCGTCGCACGCACCACGCCAAGGTCGAACCACAGGTTGTTGGTGTGGAAGTATGGGTGCCGCGCCGGGTCGTCGGCGAGCGGTGCGTCGTCGGCCGGAACCTGCGCCGTCTCACGGAGCACCAGACGCCCGTCGCTCTTGCGCACCACGAGGTGGCCGCCCTTGACGTCGGCCGGAGTACGACGGCAGACCTCGGCGGCGTACGGCGCACCCGACGCGACGAACCACGCCATCATCGCGGGGTCCGGCGCTGCGCCGAGGTTGTCGGCATTGGAGACCGTGGCGTACCGGAAGCCGCGCTCGAGCAGGGAGTCGAGGATGCCCGAGACGTCGAGCGCGGTGTAGAGGTCGCCGTGACCGGGCGGGCACCACTCCAGGCTCGGATCGGCGGGCCAGTCGACGGGTGCCAGGTCGTCGGCGCGGAGCTTGGGCTCGCGGTTCTGCAGGAAGTCGGCGGGCAGGCCACCGACCGTGAGGTCACCGTACGGAGCCAACGCCATGATCGTGTCGTCGCGTGTCCGGAAGCTGTTCATGAACAGCAGCGGTAGCGGCGCTCCGGTGGACTCGCGTACGGCGCGGACCTGGCCCACGATGACGTCGAGGAACGTCAGCTCGCCGTGTGCCGGGAGCAACGTCTTGGCCCGGTCGAGGCCCATCGAGGTGCCCAGTCCGCCGTTGAGCTTGATGATCGCCGTGGCCGACGCGGCTTCGCGCCGCGCGTCGGCATCGAGCTCGATCTCGCCGGCATGCGCGATGTCGACCAGCGGGTCGACATCCGCCTCGGCGACCATACCGGTCGCGCCGTCGACGAGCTGGGCATAGAAGTCGGAGAACACATCGATCGCGCGTTGCGCCACGCCGGCATCCGCCATCCGCTGCTGCGCCTGCTCGAGTCCGTTCATCGCGTCATACGCTAGCGGGATGTCGAAGGACGAGCTGCGTGGCGAGCTCCTGCGGCGTCGCCGCGACATGACGGAGGCCGTACGTACCGAGGCCGCCGAGGCCATAGCGCTGCATCTGCTCGCCGCTCCCGTGATCTCGACGGCACGACGGGTCGCCTGCTACGTGTCGATGGCGACCGAGCCCGGCACCGCTCCTCTGATCGCCGGCCTGATGGCGCGCGGCGTCGAGGTCGTCGTTCCGCTGAGCCTGGCCGATGGGACGCTCGACTGGGTCACGTACGACCCCGCGGCACCGACGACCGTGACACCGCTCGGCATCGCCGAGCCCGACGGCGAACCGCTCGGCGCCAGCGCCCTCGACGACTGCGCATTGATCGTCGTCCCGGCACTCGCAGTCGACCATGCGGGTCATCGGCTCGGGCGAGGCGCCGGCTACTACGACCGCGCCCTGGCCGAGACGACGCGACCGCTGTGTGCCCTCGTCTTCACCCATGAGCTGCTGGAGTCGGTCCCGCACGAGCCCCACGACATACCTGTCTCGATGGCCGCCACCCCGAACGGCTTGTTCCGCGTTCCGTGACCGCGATTTGTGACCTTAAGGGCGCTACGCGCCGTCCGTAACGCCTTAAGGGTCACACATCGCGAACGTTAGCCGGGGCGGCTGGCGAGGTCGGGCTTGATCCAGTAGCTGAGCGAGACGATCTCGACGCTGCGGCCGGGTCGCGGTGCGTGGATCATCATGTTGTCGCCGAGGTAGAGAGCCTCGTGGTAGATCGAGCCCGGGCCACCGTCGCTCCAGTAGAGGAGGTCACCGCGGACGATCTTCTTGATGGGTACGGGATCGGTGTTGGCGTACTGCGCACCGGCGTAGTGCGGCAGGCTGATGCCGGCGGCCTGCCAGGCGCGCATCGTCAGACCCGAGCAGTCCCACGAGTCGGGTCCGGCCCCTCCCCATTTGTACGGCTCCCCGAGCTGGGCCTTGGCGAACGCGATCGCCTTCTCGACCTTGCTGGTCGACGGCGGCGGCGGGTTGACCGGCGGTGGGGGCGGTGGCGTCGTCCTGGTCGGAGTCGGTGTCGGCTTCGGGTCCGGGCCCGGTGCGGGCGGCGTGCTGGGTCCCGACTCGTCGATCAGGTCATCGATCGCGTCCTGCTCGTTCGTCACCTGGTCGACCGACCTGCCGGTCGCCTCGGCCAGCTGGACCAGCAGGTCGTGGCGCTGCTGGTCGACCGTCGAGGCCATCTGCTCGGCACGCGAGATCGCCTGGTCGATCGCGGCCTTGGCGGACTTCTGCCTGGCGATCGCCCGGCGCTGGTCGTCGAGCGCGTCCTGCGCCTGACGTGCCGCCGAATCGAGCACGACCTTGCGTGCCTTGAACGCAGCGACCCGTGAGGCGAGCGCCTCGTTGGTGCTCGAATAGGCCGATGCGCGATCGAGCAGCTGCTGAGGGCCGTCACTGGTGAACAACGTGGTCAGTCTCGACGCGGTCGACCCGGACTGCAGCTGCTCGACCGTCATGGCAGCCACGATCGACTGCTGGACCTCGAGCTTGCGGCGGGCCTTGTCGACCTCGGCGGCATGGCGGGCGACAGCCTTGCGGGCCTGGGCGAGCTCGTACGCGGCACCGTTGAGCCGCTCGGAGGCCGCAGCCGACTGCGCGTACAGGTCGTTGAGGTCCTGGCGAAGGGTCACCAGCCGGATCTGCAGCTCGCTGACCGTCGGCTTGTCCGCGTGCGCGCTCGTCGTGCTCGCAACAGCGAGGACGACGGAGATGGCGGCAGTGCGCCATGCGAGGGGGAAGGCACGCATGGGTTCAACGGTAAACCCGATGTACGGATATCGGCACTGAAACGCACGATCAGCCCCGCGGGACGCTGGGCCTCATCGTGAGTGTGTCGTCGGTGGCCTGGGTGATGGCCCGGGGCGAGAACGCCCACGGCAGCGTCTTGCCCTCGGCCCACAGCGGCGCCTGGTCGAGGTAGTGCTTCTGGAACGCGTGACCCGAGTTGCCGGTCAGCTGGATCCAGCGAGACCTGTCGAGGTCGGCAAGGTCGACGACCATCCGCATCGACGGTACGGCGGTGACGTCGTAGCCCTCGGTCGCATCCCAGCTCGTCGCATCGACGATGCCACCGCCGCCGCCGACGTTGAACGGTCCGCGGTTGAACAACGCGTTGACCATGCCGACGCCCGAGTCGCCCAGCGTCGGGTTGACCAGCTCGAGCCGGTGCAGCTGGCCCCAGCTCCAGTCGCCGGGATCGCGCGACTGGCGCATCGTCAGCTCGTCGCGCGCCATCCGCATCGCCTCGGCGAGGATGTCGTCGCGCGACTCACGGCGTCCGATCGTCGAGACGTCGTCCCACCAGTGGTTGGTGGGGCTGTCGAGGATCGAGCCCACGACGGTGAACCACCGCTCTCCCCCTTCAGGACCCTGCCCCTTGGGCAGGTCGTCGTCGAACGTCAGCTTGAGCAGGTTGCGCCACACGACGTTGAAGTACGCCGCGGCGGACGAGTCGGCCGCTTGCTTGTAGTCCCAGTCCTTCAGCGTCGCCTGGCCCTGGCGGTAGTAACGGGTGTCGAGCGTGACGTCGAGGAGCTTGGGAACGAGCTGTGCGGCGTTGGCGCTGTAGGTGTCCATCTGGATCTTCGCCATGTCGTCGACCGAGAGCTTCGGCTGTGCCGTGATCAGGTCGCGGATGCGCTGCGAGCGGTAGCCGTCGGCGGTGTCGGCACCCAGGTTGAGGGGGTACTGGTCGCCGATGACCTGGTTGTTGGCCGTGACGATGAATCCCTCGTCCGGGTTGTAGACGCTGGGCAGTGCGTCGAACGGGATCGCGTCGATCCACTCGTAGTCCGAGGTCCAGCCCGGCGCCGGCCAGCGACCGTCGCCCTTGTTGCGGATCGGGATCGCACCGGGCGACTGGTAGCCGATGTTGCCGTCGACGTCGGCGTACACGAGATTCTGCGACGGCACCGTGAAGAGCTTGGCGGCGGCACGGAAGTCGTCCCAGTTCTGCGCCGTGTCGAGCGCGAACACCGCGCTGATCGTCGGCCGCGGTGTCAGCGCACTCCAACGCAGCGCCACCTCGTACGTGCCCTGCGGCACGCCCTTGGTCTTGCTCGTGCCGACGTCCTCGATGTCGTCGTCGAGGTCGGACAGGATCGGTCCGTGCCGGGTCGAGCGGACCGTGATGTGCTCGGTCGCGCCGCCGGCGACCTTGAACGTCTCCGTGCGTGTCTCGATCGGGAGCGCCTTGCCGTCATATTGGTACGTGTCGCCGGTGACCTTCTCGAGGTAGAGGTCGGCCACATCGGCGTACATCGTCGTCACGCCCCATGCGACCCGGGCGTTGTGGCCGACCACGACACCCGGCATGCCGGAGAACGAGAACCCCGCAACGTCGTACGGGCACGCCTCGGTGAGGGTCCGGCAGTGCAGGCCGACCTGGTACCAGATGCCCGGCATCGAGGGCGCGAGGTGCGGGTCGTTGGCGAGGATCGGCTTGCCCGTCACGGAGTGCGCGCCGTCGACGACCCAGGAGTTGGAGCCGATGCCCTCGCCGATGCCGAGCAACGCGGGCAGTGCCTCGGCGCCGGTCTGCGCAGCCTTGAGCGAGGCGACCGCCGCGCGGGCGAGACCCACCTCGGTCTGCACGGGACAGAACGCGCCCTCCGGACACGGGCTCTTCTCCTGGAACGTGCCGCCATAGACGTTGGCGTCGTCACCTGTGACGATCGGGTCGTGGTTCTTGGGGACGTCGGGGTAGAGCTCCTCGACCTGCCCGACCGTGAGGTCCTTGGTCGACAGGGCACGGGTGATCTCATCGTCCATGTTGGAGCGCAGGTCCCATGCCATCGCCTTGATCCACGACAGTGAGTCGACCGCGGTCCACTTCTCGGGCTGGTAGTCCGGGCCGGTCAGCGCGAGGACCGAGTATTCCAGCGAGAGCTCCGAGCCCGACTTGTCGCTGATGTAGGAGTTGACGCCACGGCTGTAGGCGTCGACCAGCGCCCTGGTCTTCGGGTCGAGCAGCGCGACCTCCTTCTGGGCCACGCGGCGCCAGCCGAGCGTACGAACGTACTTGTCGGTGTCGAGGGCGCCGTCACCCACCAGCTCGGCGAGGCGTCCGGCCGTCACGTGGCGGCGGAAGTCCATCTCGTAGAAGCGGTCCTGCGCATGCACGTAGCCCTGCGCGAAGAACAGGTCCTCGGCGTTGTCGGCGTAGATCTGCGGGATGCCCTTGTCGTCACGCTTGACCGTCACGTCGCTCTTGAGCGCATTCACCCGCACCTCTCCCGAGGTGTCCGGGAACGACTTGCGGACCGTGACGAATGCGAACACCGAGCCCGCGATCAGCGCTGCTGAGACGAGAACCGCCAGGACGATGAGGAAGCGACGCACCGGGCCATTGTGCCCTGCGGTGGTGTCGACCCCGCCTACGCCTGCGCGCTGCTGCGGATCTCGCCGACCAGCTCTTCGAGCACGTCCTCGAGCATGATGACGCCGAGCACGCTGCCGCTCGCGTCGGCGACTCGCGCCATGTGCGAGCCGCGGGACTGCATCGTACGAAGCGCGTCGTAGAGACCCGATCCGGCGACCACGGTGGCCAGTGGACGGACCCACTTGTCGGCGATCGGCGTCAGCCGCGAGGCCTCGTCGGTCTCGAGGACGTCCTTGATGTGGAGGTAGCCCGTCACGTCGCCGTCGGCGTCGCAGACCGGGAAGCGGGAGAAGCCGGTGTCGGCGCAGGCCTTCTCGATGTCGACAGGTGTGGCGCTGGGTTTGATCGTCACCAGGCCCTCGCGCGGCAGGAGCACCTGATCGATCGTGCCGCCGGAGAACTCCAGGGCACCCGACACCAGGCCGTACTCGTGCTCGTCGAGCAGGCCCTCACGCCGGGACTCCTCGACCAGCCCGGCCACCTCGTCATGCGTGTAGGTCGTGGCGACCTCGTCGACCGGCTCGATGCGGAACAGCCGTACGGAGTGGTTGGCGATCCAGTTGAGCGCCACCACGAACGGCTTGAGCACCGCAACGACGGCCAGCATGAACGGGCCGAGGATCAACGACGCACGTTCGGGTGACACCAGGGCGAGGTTCTTGGGCACCATCTCGCCGAGCACGACGTGCAGGAACACCACGATCGACATCGCGATGACGAACGAGATCGGATGCACCAGGTTGTCCGGGACGTGCAGAGCCTCGAACGCCGGCTCCATGAGGTGGGCCAGGGCGGGCTCGCTGATCGCGCCGAGGCCGAGCGAGCAGATCGTGATGCCGAGCTGCGCTGCGGCCATGGCCAAGGTGACGTTGCTCAGCGCACGCAGTGCGAGCCTGGCCGTACGCGAACCGTTCTGCGCAAGCGGCTCCAGCTGTGTACGCCGCACCGAGATCAGGGCGAACTCGGCGGCGACGAACAGCGCGTTGAGGGCGAGCAGGACCACGGTGAATCCCACGCCGAGGTAGTTGTTCATGCGCCACCGTCCTGGTCGGCGTCGACCGTGAGCGAGACCCGATCGATCCGCCGGCCCTCCATGCGCTCGATCGTCAACGAGACGACCAGCGGTTCGGGGTCCTCCTCGTCATCGTCGGGCGTGCGGTCGAGTCGCAGCGTCACGGTGTCACCGCGGGCGCCGATGCGACCGAGCTCGACCTGGATCAGGCCCGCGATCGTCTCGTAGTCCTCGGCCTCGGGCAGCGCGACACCGGTCTGCTCCTCGACCTCGTCGGGTCGCAGCAGTCCCGACAACGACCAGGTGCCGTCACGACGGTGCCGGCTGCGGGACGAGAGCCGGTCGTGCTCGTCGGCGATGTCACCGACGATCTCCTCGACGAGGTCCTCCAGCGTGACGACGCCGTCGGTGCCGCCGTACTCGTCGACCACGACCGCCATCTGCATCCCCTGCTCACGCAGCAGCGTCAGCAGCGGGTCGAGCTCGATGCTGTCGGGCACGGTGGTCGCCGGGTCGGCGATGTCGGCGAGGCGTACGTTGCGGCGTCGGTCCGGCTCGACGCCGACGGCCTGCTTGACGTGGACGATGCCGAGGATGTCATCGGGACTTCGGCCGATCACCGGGAACCGGGAGTGACCGGTCTGCCGCGCCGCCTCGATGACGTCGAGTGCGGTGTCGCGTCCCTCGAGGAAGTGCACGCGTACGCGCGGGGTGCGTACGTCGGCGGCGGTACGACCACCGAATGCGATGCTGCGGGCCACCAGGTCGGCGGTCTCGTCGTCGATCGCGCCCTGCATCGCCGAGCGAAGCACGAGCGATCGCAGCTCGACCGGCGACCGCGCGGAGCGCAGCTCCTCCTGCGGCTCGACCCCGAGCAGTCGGAGGATCGCGTTGGCCTGGCCGTTGAGCAGCTTGATCGGCCACGCCATGACCTTGGTGAACATGCGCTGCGGCAGCTGCGTCAGCGCGGCGATGCGTTGGGGCAGCGCCAGGGCGAGGTTCTTGGGGATCAGCTCGCCGACCAGCATCGTCACGACGGTGCTCAGAGTGATCGCGATGGCGTACGACGCGACACTGAGTCCCGAGCCCTCCAGCCCGAGGTCGGAGAGCGGAGCACGTATGAGCGTGCCGATGGCGGGCTCGGCCAGGAAACCGATCACGAGGTTGGTGATCGTGATGCCGAGCTGCGCACCGCTGAGCTGGGTCGACAGCGACCTGAGGGCGATCAGCGTGCCCTGGGCGCCGGAGTCACCCGCCTCGGCCGCCCGTTCGACGGTTGCACGATCGACCGTGACGAACGAGAACTCGGCGGCGACGAACACTCCGCAGGCCAGCATCAGCAGCAAGGACGTGGCCAGGAGCAGCCATTCGGTCATCGCCGGGCTCCGGGAGTGATGGAATCGGTCACGGTGCGGCAACTGTACCCTTGTGTGGCAGTCCAGAACCCAGGAGAACACCCGTGCCGACCTACCAATACCAGTGCACCGAGTGCGGCGAGCCGCTGGAGATCCAGCAGAGCTTCACCGACGATGCGCTGACCGAGTGCCCCGTGTGCGGCGGCCGCCTGCGCAAGGTGTTCAACGCCGTGGGTGTCGTGTTCAAGGGCTCGGGCTTCTACGTCAACGACAGCAAGTCGACGTCGTCCACGACGTCGGCCGCATCGACGTCCGACAGCTCGGCCTCGACGGCCAAGAGTGAGCCCGCCCCCAAGGCTGCGCCGGCCACGAAGTCCGGATCCGACTCGGCCGCCTGACACCTGTGGATCGTCGGATGCACCCTGGGCCGCATCCTTCCTAGAGTCCGGCGATGGACACCCTTCGCCGACTCACGTTCCAGCACCACCGCCTGCTCGCCGCGATCTTCGCCGGCCTCGCCGTGCTCACCGCGCTCAGCGCCCTGCAGGAGTCGCCCGATGGCGTACGCGTCGTGGTCGCGCGCCACGACCTGGCCAGCGGCCACGTGATCGAGGAGTCCGACCTACGCGTCGTGACCCTCACGTCGGCGCCCGACCATGCGCTCAGAACTGCCCAGGCGGTCGGGCGACGCGTCGCCGGGCCGATGCGTACCGGCGAGCCGCTGACCGACCATCGGGTGCTGCAGGCCGACGCGCTCGACGGCTACGGCGACGACGCCGTGCTGACGAGCGTCACGGTGCCCGACGTCAGCAGCCTCGCAGGCGTACGTGTCGGCGACCGGGTCGACGTCATCGCCGTCGACCCGCAGGGCGAGTCGAGGGCCGAGGTGGTGGCCAGAGACGTCGAGGTCGTCACGGCGCCGCCACAGGATGAGCGCGACGCCGTGGCACTCGGCCTCGTGACGACCGAGGAGGTCGCACTGGACCTGGCCTCGGCGGCGCTCGAGTCGAGATTCACCATCATGCAGTCGGCCTGATGCCGATCGGCATCTGAATCGCTATGGTCAAGGTGGCACACACCTACAACCGTTGGGGGAACCATGATCAAGGGATTCAAAGACTTCTTGATGCGCGGCAACGTCGTCGACCTCGCCGTCGGCATCGCGATCGGCGTTGCGTTCACCACGCTCGTCTCTTCGTTCGGTGACAACTTCATCAAGCCGCTCGTGGCAGCAGTCGGAGGCGACAAGCAGGAAGGCTTCGGCTTCAAGATCACCGACAGTGGCGCGACGTTCGTCAACATCGGTGGCATCATCAACGCCCTCATCGTCTTCGTCGTGACGATGGCCGTGATCTACTTCGCGATCGTCGTCCCGATGCAGAAGCTGCAGGCGCTGCGCAACCGCGGCGACGAGCCCGAGCCGGAGGGCGTGCCCGAGGACATCGCCCTGCTCCGCGAGATCCGCGACTCGCTGCGGTCGCGAGGGTAGCTCACCAAAGCGTCGCAGGCTGGCGGCTTCGCCGCGGCACGCTCCCGCTTCCCGATCTCGTGGTTCCTAGCGATGAAGTCGCGGGAACGAGCTCTGCGAGCGAAGGGCGGCCGCGGGCGGCCGCTGTCGATCAACCGTGGTGGGGCGGGACGTCCCTGAGGTAGTCGTCGTCACTGGTGGGGGTGGGGCGCTCGCCCCAACCCCGGTCACTGTCGTCAGTCGACGCATCAGCGTCGCCGAGCAGCTCAGCCGCGCGGCGACGACGCTCGAGCTCTGCCTTGGACAGCTCAGGCGAGGGCATCGAACCAGTCCGGGGTGAGCTTCGGGTAGGTCGGGTGCCACCCCGTACGGTCGCTGAACCGTTGCGAGCTCACCCGCTGTGATCGGGCCAGGATCTCCAGCTTGTCGGCGCCGATGCGCATGACCCAGGACGGCAGGAAGCGACCCTGCTTCCTGCCGGCGGCCTTCGCGATCGTGTCGACGTAGTCGCGACGCTGGACCGGCTCGGCACCCACGTTGTAGGTGCCGCCGGGAGCGGCCAGTGCGTGCACGACCGCCGAACCGACATCGTCCGGGTGGATGACGTGCATCCAGCCTCGCTCCGCGCCCATGCCGATCGCCTTGCCGGCACGGGCACGGCGAAACAGCCACGCCGTGTTGCGGTCGTTGCCGGTGACGAGTCCGAAGCGGAGGCTGACGGCCGTACCGCCGAACTCCGCGAAGCGGGCCATGCGGTGCTCGGCCACAACGACAGGCTCGGTGGCTCCGGTGACGTCGATGGGGCTCTGCTCGTCGATCCACTCGTCGCTCATGTCGGCGTAGATGAAGCTGAGGCTCTGCTGGACGATCCGCTCGACACCGGCCTGGCGCGCGGCGATCGCGACGACCTTGGAACCGACGACCCGGAGGCGGTCGACTTCCTTGAGCGAGCCGGGGCGAAGTGCCGACAGGCCGACCGGGACCTTGGTGGCGAGGTTGGCGACCGCGTCACATCCCTGCATGCCTTCGGTGAGGGCCGCGCCGTCGTAGAGGTCGGAAAAGAATGCCTCGGCGCCGGCGGCCTCGATCTCGGCGACCGCGGCCGAGGTGCGGGCAAGACCGACCACGGTGTGACCCGCTTGGTGCAGCGCTTCGATGGACGATCGGCCCATCACTCCGCTTGCACCTGTGACGAAAACCTTCACGTCACTCCCTTGTGAGTGGATGGTGCCTCCGGCTGTCCCGGAGAAGTCGAGCCGACAATGGTGTCGTCGGTCCGAACGGTTACAAAAGGATAACAACGCGCCCCGCGCGCGTAAAACTCGCTGAGATTTCAGCCCTCGACGAGTGGCGTCACGTCGGCGATCGAGTCGAAGACGTGCGTCGGCCTGAACGGGAAGCGGTCGACCGATCCGGCAGCGGTGGAGCCGGTGAGGACAAGGATCGTCCTCAGGCCGGCCTCGAGCCCGGAGAGCACGTCAGTGTCCATGCGATCGCCGATCATGACCGTGGTCTCGGAGTGCGCCTCGATCTGGTTGAGCGCGCTGCGCATCATCAACGGGTTGGGCTTGCCAACGAAGTAGGGATCGACGCCGGTCGCCTTGGTGATCAGGGCCGCGACGGATCCGGTCGCCGGCAGCGAGCCCTGCGGCGAGGGACCGGTGGCGTCGGGATTGGTCGCGATGAAGCGTGCACCGTTCTCGATCAGCTGGATCGCGCGGGTGATGGCCTCGAAGGAGTAGGTGCGGGTCTCACCCAGCACGACATACTCGGGGTCCTGGCTGGTCATGACGTAGCCGACGTTGTGCAGCGCTGTCGTCATGCCCGCTTCGCCGATGACGTACGCGGTGCCTTCGGGGCGCTGCTCGCTGAGGAACTTCGCCGTGGCGAGTGCCGAGGTCCAGATGGCCTCTTCGGGGACATCGATGCCAGCCCGGCTGAGGCGAGCGCGGAGGTCGCGCGGAGTGAAGATCGAGTTGTTGGTCAGCACCAGGAACTTGCGCCCGGTCGACTTGAGCCGCTCGATGAACTCGGATGCTCCCGGGATCGCCTTCTCCTCGTGGACGAGCACGCCGTCCATGTCAGTGAGCCAGGATTCGATCGGCTTGGTCATGCCTCCATTGTCCACCCGCAGCCGGGGTTCGATGAAATCGCGACGGGTCGCTAACGTAGGTCCGCGCCCTCGTAGCTCAGTTGGATAGAGCGACCGCCTCCTAAGCGGTAGGTCACAGGTTCGATTCCTGTCGAGGGCACCAACGATCTGCACCGGATCCGGCTGTGATGTCAGCGAAAATCTGGTCCCTTCGGGCTATGTCTGATGGTCACAACGAGTCAACTTTGGGTTGGCCCGTTCGCGCCCCGTAACCATCGTCTGCATCACCGAGTTGTCACTGCCACTACGTGCAGTGTGCAGTCGCTCAACCACTCCGGCCGCGGGTACGAGGTCGGAGCAGAGTGTCGATCCTAGGAGTTTCACCGTGACCAAATTTCTTGAGTTCTACATCGCGCTGACCAGCCCGACGAAGAGGGACGAACGTGGCGCCACCGCCACGGAGTATGGCCTTCTGGTCGCCTTCATCGCCCTGGCCATCATCGTCGGTGTCACCGCTTTTGGCGGGGCACTGAACACCTTCTTCAACAACCTTGCCACCGAGGTTGGCACGTGGGTGGTCCCGTGATCCTTCAGGCTGGGGAGCGAATCCCCTCCTGATGGTCCTCTCCCGAAGAGAGGGTGAAGGTCACCGTCCTTCATCCTCTCCTCGGGGAACCAGCATCACCTCTCATCAACGTCTGCGTCATTTCTGGAGGTTCACGTGGCACATCTCAAGCTCGACCTCACCGCCTCGGCACCGAAGGATGAACGTGGCGCGACCGCCACCGAATACGGCCTGCTGGTCGGCTTCATCGCCCTGGCCATTGTCCTCGGCGTGACCGCCTTCGGCACGGCGCTGAACGGCTTCTTCAACGACCTTGCCGGCGCCGTAGCCGCCTTGGTTTTTTAGCCCTGTCAGGCCAACACGTCATCACCATGCAGACCCGCCGAGGCAGACAAGACGACCGCGGCGCCCAAGCCGTGGAGTTCGCGCTGCTGTTCACCTTCGTGCTGGGTCCGCTGCTCTACGGAATCATCGCCTTCGGGTTCATCATGAATCAGCAGATCACCTCGTCCCAGCTGGCCCGCGAAGCCGCCCGCACCGCCGCCATCTGCAGCACCCAGGCAGGCGCCAACGCCGGCACGTGCAACGCGGCCGGCGTGGCGAGGTTCAACGCCAACCGTCCGGCCGGGTTCGGTTCGGGTGTCGCAGCCGTCAGCTCGGCTGCGTGTTTCAGCGGCGCGCCGGCCTCGGCCACGGCCACCGTCAGCATCTCGCCAGCGCTTCCCGTTCCCGGCCTGCCCACCATCCGAGGAAAGTCGACGACACCATGCGGCGGATAGGCCCTCGGGACGACCCGTCCCGTGACGAACGCGGCGCCACCGCGCTGATGATCGCGATCCTCCTCCCCACCGTCCTCCTGGGCCTTGGTGCCATCGTCGTCAATGTCGGCGGTTGGTACGTCGCGCGCGGCATGGACCAGAACGCGGCGGATGCTGCCGTGATCGCGGTGGCAGAAACCTGCGCCGACGGCACCTGTGACGCGTCAGCGGCCAATCAGTATGCCGACACCCTGTCCAACGGCCAGCTTGCCGGACAAGCCATGTTTGTCTGCGGAACGGCACCCGGCCTGGCCGGGTGCGCCGCAGGAGTGGAGAACGGGCACGTGTGCCCCCCGCCCCATGCGGCGCCCTACGTCGACGTGCTCGTGACGCCTGAAGGCGGCTCCATGGACAACCTGACCACCGGCACACAAGAAGTCGGCGCCTGCGCGCAGGCGATCCTCGACGCGCCGGCGTCATGTGCCGACTGCGCGGCCCTCACCATTTCCAAGTGCGAATGGGACGTGAACACCGCCGGAGGCACGAAGTTTGCCCAACAGCAGACGGACAATTCCTACTCGAACGGCGATCCGCCGAGCTACATCGACACGCTCACAGCTCGCCGCGCTGACCCCAGATTCCGAACCAATCCAGCGCTCCAAAGCTCAAACATCTACGAGAATATCGACGATCCACAGACTCCCAAGGGAACGGCATCCATCGGAGGGTCGGAGACCGTCTTGTTCACCCACGGAGCCGCTGGCGGCTGCGGCGGTGCGGGCAATGGCGCCAACGCGCCGGGCCAATTCGGCTGGCTGACAGACACGGGCGGCTGTTCGGCGAAAATCAACGGATCCACGTTCCCGGGCAATACCGGAAACAATCCGGTGAAATCGTGCGAGAACCTGTTCAAGGAGTCACGCAACAACGCGACCCCGATTTACCTGCCGGTGTACTCCAACGCGAGCGCCAACGGCAACAACGCGACCTACACACTGACTGGATTCGCCGCGTTCGTCGTCACGGGGTGGGACGTCCAAGGCAACTTTGGCGCAGCAGACTCGCGTGTCGCCATGGCGGACACGACGAGTGGGTTCCCGCACTCCAAGCAGACCTACTGCGGCAAGCCGAACAAGGGCTTCACCACGTCGAACTCTGACATCTGCATTTCCGGGTACTTCACCAAAGCCTTGGTGACGGGCGGGCAGCTGTCCGGTGGTGGCGGAACCAATCTCGGACTCACCAGCGCATCCCTCGCCGGCTGAACTCATCTTCTCGGAACACCAACCTGAAAGTGACACATGAACAGACGTCTCGGACTGACCGCACTCGCCGTCGTGCTCGCCCTCATCGGGACGTTCGCCGTGTTCGCCTATGCGAAGTCCGCCGATCGACGGGCAGTCGACGGCATCCAGGCCGAATCGGTCCTCATCGTCGAGAAGACCATCCCGTTGGGCACCTCGTGGAACGAGGTCGTCGAAGGTGGGTTCGTCAGCGAGGAGAAGCTCCCTGCACGCGCCACTCCGTCGAGTGCCCTGCGCAGCCTGAAGGCTGACGTTCCCGATAGTGAAGTGGCGACCGCCGAAGTCAAGCCCGGCCAGGTCATCGTCCGAGCCATGTTCGGCAAGCGAGCACCAGCCACCGGAGCGCTCGCCATCCCGGCACGAAAGCAGGCGATCACGATCGCAGTGCCCTCCAACGCCGAGGTGTCAGGATTCGTCCGAAATGGATCTGAGGTCGCCATCTACGCCACCTTCAAGGTCAAGCAAGCCCAGAACGCTGCCGGGAAGGCCATCGCCGGCGATGACGCGTTCGCCTCGAAGCTCCTGCTTCCACGAGTTTCCGTGATCGCCGTGAACCAGGCCCCTCCCAGCAATGTCTCCGGGACCGGCGACGACGAGTCAGATGGGCTCGCCGGCTCCAGGAATGTGGACGACAAGGTCCTTGTCACCCTGGCAGTCGATCAGGCAGACGCCGAACGCATCGTCCTCGCCCAGGAGATCGGCAAGCTCTACCTGACGCTTCTGACCGACTCATCGGTGTCAAAGGACAGCGGCGGCCGCATCAACCTCGGCAACTTCAGACCGACCCCCCTCTTCGTCAAGTGAGCACCATGTCGACCGAAGGCGATCCACCCACGGACGCACCAGCTGCGGATCAGCCGGCTGGGGTCGGCAAGATCGTGGTGATCGCGGCGGTCAAGGGCGGGGTCGGACGTACGACGATTGCCTCGAACATTGCCGCGGCACTGCATCACCACGGGCAACGGGTCTGCCTCGTCGATCTCGACCTCGAGTTCGGTGACATCGCCCTGTCGCTGAAGCTCGATCCCGTGCGTACGCTGATCGACGCCGTGGAGGCCGACATCCCCGAGGACACCGAGGATCCGCTGGACTTGCTGAAGACGGAGTTCCTGCCCGGTTTCACCTGCATCCTTGCGCCCGTCGATCCCCGTTCCGCGCTGGCACTCCCCCAGAACCTGATCGGCGATCTTCTGCCAGCGCTGGCCGAGACGTACGACCACGTCGTCGTCGACACGAGTGCTCACCAGACAGCGCAGGTGTCGGCCGCCCTGCGTGCCGCCGACAGGATCTTGTTGGTCGCCACACCCGACGTTCTCAACGCCAAGGCACTTCGACAGCAGAACGACCTGCTGGACCTGATCGCCACCACGGCTGAACGCGGAGTGATCATCAACCGAGAGCCGGGGCGCAAGGTGGCGGCATCGGGCGCCAGCGCCTCCGACCTGACCTCGGTCATCGGCGTCCCGCTCGCTGCCACGCTTCCCGACACCGTCGATGTGCCCCGCTCGATTCTCCAAGGACGGCCGCTGGTGCTCGACGATCTCGACCATCCGTTCAGCGTGAAGCTCCGGGAGCTCGTCGCGGGCTGGGTGCCACCAGCGCACAGCGACGGTGCGGATCCCCGACGCAAGCGATCCGGACTACGGAAGAAGAAGAAATGAACCTCGCAGATCGACTCTCCGCCCGCTCCAGGCGTCCGGACGACAATTCCGCTGACCCCCAGGCGCCTGTTGCCCCTCCAGTCGAACCAACAGCTCCGCCGGCGCCTCGTACCTTCCAGTCGCGCGTGACCACGCCGTCGCCCACTGTTCGCCGCCGCGCAGCGGCCGATCCGTTCCTCGAGATCAAGCGCCGCGTCCACGACGCGCTTCTCGAGCTCCTGGGCCCCAGCCTGTATGACGCCAAGATGGACGAGGCAGAGCTCGACTCCCGCGTGCGGCAGACACTGGGGCAGGTCATCTCGGCCCAGGACACGATGCTGAGCACGGCAGAACGACAGCAGATCCAAAAGGAGATCTCCGACGACATCCTCGGCTATGGTCCGCTCGAGCCGCTGCTGCAGGATCCTGAGGTCACCGAGATCATGGTCGTCGGGCCAGACCGGGTGTTCGTCGAGAGGTCCGGTCAGATCCACGACACCAATGTCACATTTGCCGACGAGAGGCACCTGCGCCGCACTCTCGACAAGATCGTCGGGCGAGTTGGTCGTCGCATCGACGAGTCGAGCCCGATGGTCGACGCGCGGTTGACCGACGGCAGTCGTGTCAACGCCGTCATCGCGCCGATCGCGCTCGACGGCTCGATGCTCACGATCCGAAAGTTCGCCGCCGACCCGTTCGGGGTCCAGGACCTCATCAGCTTCGGCACGATGTCAGAAGACGTCGCCGTGCTGCTCGAGGCCTGCGTCCAGGGCCGCCTGAACATCCTCATCAGTGGCGGCACCGGCTCCGGCAAGACCACGACGCTCAACGTCGTGTCGTCCTTTTTGTCGAGCGATGAACGGATCGTCACGATCGAGGACGCAGCCGAGCTCCAGCTCTTTCAGGACCACGTGGCTCGCATGGAGACGCGGCCCAGCAACATCGAGGGGCGCGGCGAGGTCACGGCCCGCGACTTGGTACGCAACGCCCTGCGCATGCGCCCCGACCGCATCATCGTCGGCGAGGTCCGCGACGGAGCGGCCCTCGACATGCTGCAGGCCATGAACACCGGACACGACGGTTCGCTGACAACGCTGCATGCCAACTCGCCTCGCGATGCCCTGTCGAGGATCGAGACCATGGTGCTCATGGCTGGGGTCGAGCTCCCCACCCGTGCCATCCGCGAGCAAGTCGCCTCGGCGATCGATCTCATCGTCCACCAGGCGCGCCTCCGGGACGGGTCACGTCGCATCACCCACATCACCGAGGTCACGCACATGGAGGGTGAGATCGTCACGCTCCAGGACATCTTCCTGTTCGACTATCACGCCGGCGTCGATGAGCACGGCCGCTTCCTGGGGTCACTCAAGTCGACCGGGATCCGGCCCACCTTCCTCAACAAGCTTGAGGACCAGGGGATCCACCCCTCGCCCACGCTGTTCGACGGCCAGGGCTGACCGACCATGCGGATCGTGCTCACTGCCTGCATCGCGGCCCTGCTTTCGGGGGTGATGGGGGTGAACCCCGCGAGTGCCGCCGACCCGTGGACGGTCAGCGCTGTCGAGGTCGCCGACGGCACAGTGTCGCTCACCGTGACCGGCCCGCCCGGTGCCGCCGTCACGGCCCCGGAGTCGATCGTCGTCACGGCCGACGGCCAAACACTCAGCGCCTCGGTCGATGCGGAGTCTCCTCCGCCGGGCGCCACGACCGGTCGGCGTATCGCCTATCTGGTGGTCGACGTGAGCGGCTCGATGGCGGGCCCCGGCATCACGGCTGCACGCCGGGCGGCGTCTGACTACGCCAAAGCCATTCCCGACGATGTGGAGCTGGGGCTGATCACGTTTTCGGAGACGGTGAAGGTGGCCGTCGTGGCATCGACCAACCATGACCTGGCTCCCAATGCGCTCAACGACGTCACTCCTGAAGGCGACACCGCTCTCTATGACGCCGTGGGCTCTGCCGTGGCTCAAGCACAGAAAGTGTCCGGCGCCGACGAGCAACGGCTGCTCATCCTGAGCGACGGCTCGGACACCAGCAGCGCCACAACCCTCGATGAGGCAGCGGCTGCCCTTCAGCGCAGCTCGGTGCAGGCTGACGTGGTGTCGTTCGGAGTCCCGGGCGACACGGCAGCGCTCGAGCGCCTTTCCGGAGTCTCACACGGGCAGGTGCTGTCTGCCGACAACGCCGAGAAGCTCGCCGGCGCCTTCCGGTCTGCGGCCGCCACCTTCGCGCCCCGCCTTCGGATTGAGGCTGACGTCCCCGAGGAGCTCGCCGGCAAGGCCTCGACCATCGTGGTCAGCGGCGGAGCGGGGGATGCATCGTGGCAGGCGGAGGCCCCGGTGACATTCGCCGCTCTGAAGAAGGGTTCCCCCACGAGCTCGGACTCGACGACATCACCTCAATCGGGGCTCCTGTTGCCAGCACTGCTTGCCGCCATCTTCGTTGTCCTGCTGTTCGTGTTTGCCGGCCTTCTGGCGATCCCCCAGAGGGCTCGCGATCGGTTCACCTCCGCCGCGCGGCTCGCCGAGGCCAGTCGCTATCGCGTCGGTGCGGCGACGCTCACCCAGCGAGCGCGAGACGGTGATCCGACCGCTGACGCTTCTGCTGGTTCGGCCGTCAGCCAACGCGCGCTCACACTCATGGATCGCCGGCTCCGGTCGGCCGGATCCCGTCAGAAGGTTGTGGCGGATCTCGAAGGCGCGGGCCTGCGCATGCGGCCCGAGGAATGGGCCCTGCTGCAGGTGTGTGTCGTCATCACCGCCGCGGCGCTCCTCGGCGCTCTCTTCGGCATCCTTCTGGTTCCGATCGGCGGGCTGCTCGGATGGGCCGGCTGCCGCCTCTTCCTCTCGATCCGACGTTCCCGACGCGAAGCGAAGTTCCTGGAGCAGATCCCCGACACCCTGCAGCTCATTGCCGGCTCATTGCGCGCCGGGTTCTCGTTGCCTCAGGCTTTGGGCACCGTGGTCCGCGAGGGCACCGAACCGACGTCGAGCGAGCTCAGCCGCGCACTCACCGAAGCCCGTCTCGGCGCCACCCTCGAGGACTCGCTCGACGGAGTCGCCACGCGGATGAACTGCATGGACCTCGCGTGGGTCGTCATCGGAGTGCGCATCTCGCGCGAAGTGGGCGGCAATCTTGCTGAGATCATGGGTACGACGGTGACGACGATGCGCGAACGCGCCGAGCTTCGAGGGACCGTGCGGGTCCTTTCGGCTGAGGGCCGCCTCTCGGCGTGGATCCTGAGTGGCCTGCCGTTCCTGGTGGCGGGATTCCTGGTCGTGACTCGGCCGGGATACTTCGACCCCATGACGCACTCGCTGACCGGCTGGATCATGTTCGC
Source organism: Aeromicrobium panaciterrae (assembly GCF_039537165.1). Taxonomy (GTDB): domain Bacteria; phylum Actinomycetota; class Actinomycetes; order Propionibacteriales; family Nocardioidaceae; genus Aeromicrobium; species Aeromicrobium panaciterrae. Next base: position 738,011 of record NZ_BAAAZZ010000002.1, read on the forward strand.
CGCGGGCGGGCTGCTTCTCGCGTTCGGCATCTTCTGGCTCAGCAAGCTCGTGAAGATCAAGGTGTGAACCGATGACGATTCTGCTGATAGGTGCCTCGGCCATCGGGCTGGCCATAGCCCTGGCGGTCTACCTCGTGACAGCGCGCGTACCGGCTTCCCCGGCGACATCGACCGCTCCCGCGCCCGCTCCGACCAAGAGCTCGCTGGGTCCGCAGGAGATCCCGCCGCTGTATGAGCGATTCGCCTCGATCGCGCGCCGACTCACGCCCGCCGACTACACACGGCGCCTGCAACGTCGCCTCGACATCGCCGGCAACCCGGCAGGTTGGCTTCCCGAGAGGGTCCTGGCCCTGAAGGGCATCGGACTGACGGCCGGCATTCTGCTGGGCTTCTACCTAGGGTTGCAATACGGACCTCTCAGCACGTTGTTCTTTCCTGTCGTCGGAGCGGCTGCGGGCTTCTACCTGCCCGACATCTGGATTCGCAACCTGGGCGAGCGGCGCCAGGTCGAGATGCGCTCTGATCTGCCCGACGCCATCGACATGCTGACCGTGTGCGTGGAGGCCGGGCTCGGGTTTGACGCCGCGCTCGGGCGAGTGGCACAGACCATGGACGGCCCCGCCGCAACGGAGTTCGCGCGCGTGATCCAGGAGATGCAGTTCGGCAGCTCCCGCGTCGACGCGCTGCGCGCGGCCGCCGACCGCACCGACATCCCGGAGCTGCGCACCTTCATCTCCTCGATCGTCCAGTCGACCGAGCTTGGCATCTCGATCGGTGACGTCCTTCGCGCGCAGTCCGGTCAGATGCGGGTGGTGAGACGGCAACGCGCCGAGGAACAGGCACAGCGGCTGCCGGTCAAGATCCTTCTCCCGCTGATCTTCTGCATCCTGCCGGCTCTGTTCGTCGTCGTCCTCGGGCCGGCAGTCTTGAACATCATGGACCTGTTCTCCGGGTTCTAGTGCCCTGTGGCTGGATCTGTCGGGTCAGCTCGGGCGCTACTGTCGAGGCACGATGTCAAGGACCTCGAGCAGCGATCCGGCAAACCGTGCGCGATGGCGTACGGCGTGGGACAAGCAGGCGTCAACGTACGACCGGCAGATGCGCTTCTTCGACCGCAAGCTGTTCAAGGACAGCCGTCACTGGGTGTGCAGCCAGGCCGGCGGAGACGTCCTCGAAGTTGCGATCGGCACGGGCCTCAACCTCGAGCACTACCCGGCCGACGTACGCCTCACCGGCATCGAGCTCAGCCCCGCGATGCTCGACCTGGCGCGCACGCGGGCGATCGACCTCCCCCGCGAGGTCGACCTGCGCGAGGGAGATGCGCACCGGCTCGACTTCGCCGACGCGTCGTTCGACACCGTGGTCGCGACGTTCTCGATGTGCGCGATCCCCGATGACCGTCAGGCCGTGGCGGAGATGCACCGCGTGCTGCGGCCGGGAGGGCTCCTGCTCCTCGCCGACCACGTGGCCAGCCCGAACGTCGTCGGGCGCGCCATCCAACGTCTGGCCGAAGCGGTGACGGTCCGCGTGGCCGGCGAGCACTTCCGCCGTCGACCACTGACCAACGTGCTCGAGCTCGGCATGGTGATCGAGCGGCGCGAGCGGTTCGGCATGGGGCTCGTCGAGCGGTTGGCTGCGCGCAAGACCAACTGACCGTAGCGTTGTCGCACCATGGTCCGCCTGCGTCGTACGTCCCCCGGCTCAGCTGGCTGGTCACGCATCAAGCACGGGCGCGGTTTCCGCTATCTGGACCAGGACGGCGTACCGCTCGACGAGATCGATGTCGAGCGCTGCAAGAGGCTGGGGATCCCGCCCGCGTGGACCGCGGTGTGGATCTGCCCGGTGGAGAACGGTCATCTGCAGGCTGTGGGCACCGACGCGGCGGGGCGCCGGCAGTACCTGTATCACCCCGAGTGGCGCATCAGGAGAGACCTCGAGAAGTTCGAAAAGATGGAGGGCTTCGCCGCCTCCCTGCTCAAGCATCGAGCCGAGTCGCGTCGCGACCTGCGCGAGGATGACATGACTCGTGAGCGGGTGGTCGCGACTGCGTTCAGCCTGCTCGACCTGGGCATGTTCCGGATCGGCTCGGACAGATATGCCGAGGAGAACGGCAGCTACGGACTCACCACGCTGGAGAAGCAGCACGTGCACCTCGACGGCTCGGCGGTGTCGTTCGCGTACGCGGCCAAGTCCGGCCAGGAGGTCGAGGTCACGGTGCGCGATGAGGTCGTCTGCGGCGTGCTACGCGAGCTGCGCCAGCGCCGCAGCGGCGGCACCCGGCTGCTGGCGTACAAGGACGGCGGCAGGTGGAAGGAGATCGGCGCCGACGACGTCAACAGCTACATCAAGGAGTTGCTCGGCGAGGACTACTCCGCCAAGGACTTCCGTACGTGGCGCGGCACCGCGATCGCCGCGCTGGCACTGGCTCGCGCGAAGGCGGACACACCCACCGCGCGCAAGCGTGCCGTCACCCGGGCCATGGAGACGGTGTCACAACACCTCGGCAACACCGCAGCGATCGCCCGTACGTCCTACGTCGACCCGCGCGTCGTTGACCTGTTCCACGACGGTGTGACGGTGAAGGCAGGCCACAGCAGGGCCGCGCCGGGAGCGACGATCAGCCGAACGCTCGAGCGTCAGGTGCTGAGGATGCTGAAGCGCGCCTAGACACCCGTGATCGAGATGCTGGCGTGTGTCTTGTAGCGACGGTTGATCGCGATCAGGTTGGCGGTCAGCGCCTCGACCTGGAACGCGTTGCGCAGGCGTCCGCCGAACACACCTCGTGCACCGGCGATCCGCGCGGTCAGGGCGATGATCGTGTCGACCGCTTCACGATCCTCACCGAGCACCAGCACATCGGAGCCGACCGACTCGATCGACTCGTCGAGCAGGATGACCGCCGAGACATTGTGGAACGCGCCGACCACGGTGCTCTCGGTCAGGATCGCGGCGGCCTCTTCGCAGGCGCTGCGGTCGGGCACCCGAATCGGGAACGGGCCCTGCTTGTCGAAGCCGAGCGGGTTGACGCAGTCGACGACGATCTTGCCCCGAAGCTGCGGCTCCAGCTCGGCGAGCAGCTCGCGGTGACCTTCGTACGGCACGGCAACGATCACGATCGTGGCCTGTTCGGCGCAGGAGGCGTTGTCCGTGCCGGTCACCGCTGGGTGCAGTGCCGCCGCAGCTTCGCCGGCACGGCCCGCATCGCGGGAGCCGAGCACCACGGACATCCCACCCTGGGCCAGTCTCAGGGCAAGGCCGCGGCCTTGTGCGCCGGTGCCGCCGAGCACGCCGATGACCTGGTCGTCGAGGCCGTCTGTAGTCATGTCACCTCAGAATGGAAGGGGAAACGAGAGTGAAGCACGGTCACGGTAGCGGAGCACGGCAGTGTGACGCACAGCACGTCGATGAACGGCGCAAGGACCCATCAGGCAAAATCATCGTGTGCCCAATGACGGTGTGCCCAACGAGCGGGAGATCGCCCGAGCAGTTCGACGCGCCACGGCCGGCAAGTCGATCGACGCGAGAGAGGCCGCCGGCCTGCTGAGCGCGCGCGGCGACATGTTGCGCGAGCTGATGACCGCAGCCGTACGCGTACGGGATGCCGGCCTCGAGGCAGCCGGTCGGCCCGGTGTCGTGACGTACAGCAAGAAGGTCTTCATCCCGCTGACCCGGCTGTGCCGCGACCGGTGCCACTACTGCACTTTTGCGACGACACCCAACCGGCTGCCGGCACCGTTCCTGTCGCCCGACGAGGTGCTCGACATCGCCCGCAAGGGCGCCGCGATGGGCTGCAAGGAAGCGCTCTTCACCCTCGGCGACCGTCCCGAGGACCGCTGGGACGACGCGAAAGAGTGGCTCGAGGCTGCTGGCTACGACAGCACGCTCGAGTACGTCCGGGCGATGGCGATTCGGGTGCTGGAGGAGACCGGGCTGCTGCCGCACCTCAACCCGGGCGTGATGAGCTGGAAGGAGATGTCACGGCTCAAGCCCGTCGCTCCTTCCATGGGCATGATGCTCGAGACCACGAGCCGCCGGCTGTTCGAGGAGAAGGGCCAGGCGCACTACGCCAGCCCCGACAAGGATCCCGCCGTACGCCTGCGCGTGCTCGAGGACGCCGGTCGCCTCAACATCCCGTTCACGACGGGGCTGTTGATCGGCATCGGCGAGACGCTGGAGGACCGCGTCGAGAGCATCTTCGAGCTGCGCCGCATCGCCCGTACGTACGGCTCTATCCAGGAAGTCATCATCCAGAACTTCGTGTCCAAGGACGACACGGCGATGCGCAAGACCCCCGACCTGCAGGTCGACGAATACCTCGCAGCGATTGCCACGACCCGCATCCTGATGGGTCCGTCGATGCGGGTGCAGGCGCCGCCCAACCTCGTCGACCTCGACGACTGTCGCTCCCTGCTGGACGCCGGCGTCGACGACTTCGGCGGCATCAGCCCGCTGACCCCCGACCACGTCAACCCCGAACGCCCGTGGCCTGAGCTCACGGCCCTGGCCGAGCTGTGCGCGTCTCACGGGTTCACGCTGACCGAGCGCCTCACGGCCCACCCGCCGTACCTGTCCGAGCCATGGCTCGACCCCCGCCTGCTGCCGCACGTCGATGCGCTGGTCGGGCCCGATGGCCTGGCGCGTCCGGGCGCGCGTGCCGAGGGGCTGCCGTGGCAGGAGCCGGACGGCGGCTGGTCGCCGGCGGGCTGGTTGTCGCAGGGTCGTACCGAACTGCACAGCGAGATCGACACGGTGGGCCGTACGACCGACCGGCGCTCCGACTTCGAGGACGTCTACGGCGACTGGTCGGTGCTCCGCGACGGTCAGGTGCTGCGTGAGTCTGCTGGTGTCGTGGGCGTCGGCGACGGCGGTTTCAGCGCCGCGATGAAGGCGGCTGAGCGCGATCCGGCCGGCCTGTCGGACGCCGATGCGCTGGTGCTGATGACGGCCGAAGGCTCGAACCTCGACGCCCTGGCGGCCTACGCCGACGAGCTCCGCAAGCAGGCGGTGGGCGACGAGATCACCTACATCGTCAACCGCAACATCAACTTCACCAATGTCTGCTACACCGGCTGCCGGTTCTGCGCCTTCGCCCAACGACGAACCGACGCCGACGCCTACACGCTCTCGCTCGACGAGATCGGCAAGCGCGCGACCGAGGCCGTCGAGCTCGGCGCGACCGAGGTCTGCATGCAGGGCGGCATCCATCCCGACCTGCCCGGCACGGCGTACTTCGACATCGCCGCCGAGGTGAAGCGTGTCGAGCCGAGCCTCCACGTCCACGCGTTCAGCCCGATGGAGATCATGAACGGCGTCACCCGTACGGGCCTGTCGGTCCGCGACTTCCTGATCAAGGCCAAGGAGTCGGGAGTCGACTCGCTCCCCGGCACCGCCGCCGAGATCCTCGACGACGACGTCCGCTGGATCCTCACCAAGGGCAAGCTGCCGACGTCGGAGTGGATCGACGTCATCCGTACCGCTCACGACGTGGGCCTGCCCACGACGTCGACGATGATGTACGGCCACGTCGACCACCCCGGCCACTGGGTCGCCCACCTGCGCACTTTGGCCAACCTGCAGCGCGAGACCGGCGGGTTCACCGAGTTCGTGCCGCTGCCCTTCGTGCACCAGTCGTCGCCGATCTACCTCGCCGGCGTCGCCCGCCCCGGACCGTCCGTGCGCGACAACCGCGCCGTCCACGCGATGTCGCGCATCATGCTGCACGGGCTGATCGACAACATCCAGTGCTCATGGGTCAAGCTCGGCCCCGAGACGTGCACCGACGTCCTCAACGGCGGCGTCAACGACCTCGGCGGCACGTTGATGGAGGAGACCATCAGCCGCATGGCCGGCAGCACCAACGGATCGCGCAAGTCGATCGAGGAGCTCGAGCAGATGGCGGCCCTCGCCGGTCGTCCCGCCGTGCAACGCACCACGTTGTATGGGCGCGTGTCAGCGGTGCCGGCATGAGCGAGCGCCAGCGAGCTCACGACGGGGTCGCCTGGACGGTGATCATGCCGATCAAGCCGTGGGACGGCGCCAAGTCGCGCCTTCACGTCGATGCCTCTGCCCGTCGCTCCCTCGCGAGAGCCTTCGCACAGGACGCACTCGACGCGGTGCTGGCTTGCGCTGACGTCGCCGACGTCGTTGTCGTGACTCGCAGTGCCGAGGTCGCCGACCTCGTACGCCGAGCAGGCGCACACGTCGTCGACGAGCCCGCTCACTCCGGACCGGACCCGCTCGGCGCCGCCGTCCGTCAGGGCACGGATTGGGCGATCGCGCATCGTCCGGACAACCCTCTCGCGGTCGTCCCGTCGGACCTGCCAGTGCTCACCGCTGATGAGCTGGGCACCGTGCTCCGAGATGCTGCGACGCACGAGCTCTCGTTCGTGCCGGATGCCAACGGCGACGGCACCACGATCCTGATGAGCCGTCGACCTGATCTCCTTCGAGCCGGCTACGGCGTTGGCTCGGCCGAACGCCACCGCTCGTACGGCGGCGTCGAGATGCAGGCACCGGCTGGTCTGCGCCGCGATGTCGACGAGTTCGACGAGCTGCTCGAAGCGCAAGCGATCGGCCTCGGTCCCAACAGCGCAGCCACCTTCACCCAGCTCAGCACCCGCGCCACCGCCTAAGCGTTCGGCTTGCACGTCTGGTCCTTTGCTGGGCACAGAAGACCGCACGTGATTCGAGTCGCTGGAAGACCTTGAGCGGCCTACCCTTCGTGGTTCCACAGCTCCGATGCGACCTGCGAGTTATCCACAGGTTTTCGCTCCAATTTCAGGAAAATAGTCGAAACATCCTCTTGTGTCGGGTGGTCGTTTCTGGGTAGAATCGAACATACGTTCCAAGGATTGACCGGGGGGTCGAAGATGCTGATCGAGCAGCTTGAGTCGTTGACCGACGACCTCGCCGCGTTCGATGCCTGGCGGCTTCCCAGCAATGAGCTGCGTGAGGCCGCGATGGCCTTTCAGAAGGCCCGGACCACCATGGACGCGGCCCTGGCCCGTATCGCTGGTGCCGCCGACGACATGGGGCTGGCCAAGGATGACGGTGCGACCTCGACCACCGCATGGTTGGCCAACCTCACCGGCATCCACAAAGGTGAAGCAGCCAAGCTCGTCGGCCTTGCCCGTGTCACCACCGACGTGACCGGTAAGGCGTGGATGCGTGGCGACGTCACCACCGATCAGGCGTCGGTGATCATGAAAGCCATCCACGGCTTGCCCGACTGGGTCGGCGACACCGAACGTGCCGACGCCGAGAAGCACCTGATTGCTTTGGCTGCTGACCACAATCTCGACGACCTCAAACGGCTCGCCAACCATGTCATGGAGGTCATCGACCCCGACGGTGCTGACGAGGTCCTGGGCAAGAAGCTCCAAGATGAAGAAGCCCGCGCCTGGGATGCCACCCGGTTGACGATGCGTCGTTGTGGTGATGGCACCACGGACGGCAAGTTCAAGCTTCCCGACGCTGACTACGACGTGTTGCGGGCGGCGATCGAGGGGATCATCGCCCCACGCCGCTCTTCGTTGAATGAGGTGCGCCATGGTGTCGACGACTTCAACGCGTTGCCCCGTGCCCAGCGGATGGGTCTCGCGTTCGTCGAGCTGCTCAACCACCTGCCCACCGAGTCCCTGCCCAAAGCTGGTGGTCTCGCCGCCACCGTTGCTGTGACGGTCGACATCGACGACCTCCGCACCGGCCAAGGTGTTGCGACCAACACCTCCAACACCACCATCTCCGCAACCAAGGCGCAGCGACTGGCCTGCAACGCCCACCTCGTGGCCCTCTACCTCGACTCAGAATCGAGGGTGCTGGATCACGGCATGACCAAGCGGCTCTTCGACCGTCACCAACGCCTCGCGCTCGCCGTCCGCGACGGCGGCTGTGTCTGGGCCGGTTGCGACCGACCTCCGGCCTGGTGCGAAGCCCACCATCTCGACTACTGGTCCGAAGGTGGACCCACCGACCTCGACAAGGGCGCATTGTTCTGCCACTTCCACCACTTCAAGCTCCACGAAGGCGAATGGTCAGCGCGAATGGCCGACGACGGAGTTGTTGAAGTCATCCCACCCCAACGCGTCGACCCCAACCAAACCCCCAGACGCCACGCCAGATTCACCACACAACAACCAAGAGCCGCCTAAAAGTCGGCGGAGCAGGTGAACACAAGCCAGCTTGCCACCAAGGGCGGCCCTACGCAGCCGCGTCGCAGTCGGTCCTAGAACAGGACTTACTCGACGATTGCAATCGTCGTTTCCTGGCCCAAGGCTCTGGACAGGATGCGCAGGCGCTCGGCGAGCACTCCGCTCGCGACATGAGCCTCCGGCGACCCTGACTTTGCGCTGACTTCGATGGCGCCATTCACCAGCTCGACATCCGCCAGTGCGAGGTCGACACCCTCACGCGCGAGGGCAATCAGGTCGTGGTCATCGTCCGGCGCCGGGAAGCCGCGGGTGTCGCCGTTGCCGGCCGCGACCAGCACGGCGTCACGGGCGCCGAGGCCGAACATGTCACCGTCCTCGTCGCGGATCAACGCCGACGCACCCGGAGCATCAATGGCGAACCACTCGGAGGGCAGGCCGCGGACGACGACGACCGGGACTCCACCGAGCTTGCCGGCGACCAGGTCGGCGGCACCCGCGATCTCGTCGGCGACGGCCGGCGCCGTCACGGCGAGGACGTTGCCGTACGAGTCCTCGACGCCCTCGAACGACAAGACGGGCCGGATGCCGGCGGCACCGATGGCGATGTCGGTCTGGCCGATGCGCCAGGCCCGGCCGGCCGTGTCGGTGATGATCACACCAAGGCGTACGCCGGTCAGCTCCTGCAGGTGAGCAAGCAGGTCTCTGGCTGACTGATCGGGATCAGGCGGGAGCGGGATGACACTCCCCGCCTCGAGGTTCGACGCGTCGATCCCGGCGGCCGCCAACGTGAGTCCGGCATGCGTACGGACGATCCGGGTCTGTCCACGCCGGGCAACCACACGATCGGTCTCGGCCTCGATCAGCGAATCACGGTCGGCGGTGGTCGCAAGCCCCGCAGCCTTGCTGACGACCTTGCTCGTCACGACGACGACATCGCCGTCGGCGAGTGGCTCGTCGAGATGCTCGACGATGATCGCGGCCAAGTCGTCGCCGGGCACGATCTCCCCGATGCCGTCAACGGGCCAGACGCTGAGCGTCACGCGAAGGCCAGGGTGTCGCGGGCCAGCTGGGCGGTGGTCTCGTCGTCGTTCATGTAGAGCGGTACGGCCTTGGCCCGGATGCCGGCAGCCTCGATCGACGCCACCGCTGCGGCGTCCGAGGTGTCGACGAGCCACGCGTCGAGCACTCCCCGGGCTCCCCGGGCGCCGAGGTGGCGCGCCACGGCGCCGGCGCTGATCTCGATGCCGAGCCCTTCCAGCAGCTGGTCGGCCATGCCCCGCACGGCCGCGGTGCCGATGATCGGCGAGACACCGACGACCGGCGCTGCCGTCGTACGAACGGCGTCGGCGATCTCCTCGACCGACAGGATCGCGCCGACCGAGACGATCGGGTTGGACGGCGGCAGGATCACCACGTCCGCATCGCGGATCGCCTCGACGACGCCCGGACCGGCCGTGGCGGTCGCGGCGCCCCGAAACTCCAGCGAGCGGACAGGCACCTTGGCGCCGAGCCGGATCCAGTACTCCTGGAAGTGGATCATCTCGTCTGCATCGTCGATGCCGATGTGCGTCTCGACCTCGTCCTCGGTCATCGGGAGCAGCCGTACGCCGGGCTGCCAGCGCTCACACAACCGAGCCGTGATCTCTGCGAGCCCGACTCCCTCGTGCAGCAGCTTGGTCCGGATCAGGTGCGTCGCCAGATCTCGGTCGCCGAGGCCGAACCAGGTCTCCTCGCCGTATGCTCCGAGCTCGTCCTTGGCGTTCCACGTCTCGTCGGTACGTCCCCAGCGACGTTCAGGATCGATGCCGTTGCCGAGCGTGTACATGACGGTGTCGAGGTCGGGGCACACACGCATGCCGAACAGCCAGATGTCGTCGGCGGTGTTGCCCACGACCGTGATCTCGTCGTCGGGAGCCTTCGCCGCGAGCAGGCCCTGGAGGAACCTGGCACCGCCGACCCCACCTGACAGCACGGTGATTCGCATGGGCTCATTGTGCCCGTGGGCTCACAACGCCGATTCGATGGCCCGGTAGAACGTCGGGTAGGCGTAGATCGTGTTCCTGAGCGTCGACACCGGGATCTCGGCCCGCACCGCGAACGCCAGCGCCGACAGCGTCTCGCCGCCGGTCGGTCCAGCGCTGGTGGCGCCGACGATCACGCCGCGATCGTCGTCGATGACGAGCTTGATCAAACCTTCGTTGCCCACCGAGTGGATCCAGCCGCGACTGCTGGACGGGATCTCGGAGGTGCCCACGCGAACGTTGATGCCGTTGTCTCGAGCCTGCTTCTCGGTCAGGCCGACACCGCCGACCTCGGGATCGGTGAACGTGACGCGCGGGAAGCTGGTGTCGTACGGTCCAGGGTCCTCCCCGAGGATCGCCTTGGACACCCGCTCGGCGTGATACATCGACACGTGGGTGAATGCGCCACGGCCGACGATGTCACCGATCGCCCAGAGACCATCAGCGACCTGCATCGAGTCGTCGACGGTGAGGAACCGATCGACGGCGACGCCGACCGTCTCCAGGCCGATGTCATCGAGCCGAGACTTCCGGCCCGCCGCGACGAGGAGCTGATCCGACTCGTACGTGGCGTCGCCGCACGTGACGGTGAAGCGCGAGCCATCGTGGTCCACCCGGTCGATCGTGATTCCGGCGTGCACCGAGATGCCCTCGGCCTCGAACACCTTCGCCAGGATCTCCGACGACTCCGGCTCCTCAGGGGCGAGGATCCGGGGCGCAACCTCGAGCACCGTGACCTGAGAGTCGAATCGCGAGAACGCCTGGGCAAGCTCGAGGCCGATCGCGCCGCCGCCGATCACGATCAGCGATGCCGGGATCGATTCGGTGGCCAGCGCCTCGCGGTTGGTCCAGTAGGGCGTGTCGGCGAGTCCGGCGATCGGGGGCACGGCGGCGGTGGTGCCGGTGTTGAGCACGACGCCCTTGGAGGCGACGTACGTCTCCCGGTCGACCTCGACCGTACGATCGCCGACCAGGCGACCGTGACCGCGTACGAGGGTGGCTCCGGCGTCCGTCACGCGCTTCGCGGCGACGGTGTCGTCCCAGTTGTCGGTGGCCTCGTCGCGAATGCGCCTCGCCACAGGCGCGAAGTCAGGGATGACGGAGACACCGCCCGCGAGCTTCTCGACCCGGCGGGCCTCGGCGAGAGCGTTGGCGGCACGAATGAACATCTTCGACGGGATGCAGCCCCAGTAGGGACACTCACCGCCGACCAGCTCCGCCTCGACCGCCACGACCTTGAGACCGCCCTGGGCGAGCCGTGCCACCACCGCCTCTCCGCCCGGTCCGAGTCCCACGACGACGACATCGCATGCAACAGTCATGACGCCATACTCCGCCATGAGCGCCGGTGGTGCACTACCTACCGGCGAGCAGTCGGCTGGGATTGATCAGACCGTAGCCATAGCTGTTGTCGCGGCCGATCCGGCCGAGATCGGTTGCTCCCCTCTGCAGGCGGGACACGATCGACGCCTGGCTGAAGCGCTTGCTGAGCCGGGCGATCTCGAGCGCTGCGGTTGCCGCGACGTACGGCGTGGCCATTGAGGTTCCTGACAGCGTGCAGTACATCGTGCCGCGCGGGCAGCCGAGCCCCGGGCTCGGCGAGGCGATCGTCGTCGAGACGATGCCGCTGCCGGGAGCAACGACGTCCACCCAGCTGCCGCAGCTCGAGTAGCTGGCGATCTTGCGGTTGGACGAGATGGCGCCGACACCCAGCACCCCGGGGTAGGCCGCGGGGTAGGAGATGCGCGAGCCCAACAAGCCGCACCCGGCATTGCCCGCCGCCGCGACGACCACGATGTTGCGGGACTGCGCGTAGGCAACCGCGGCCCTGATCGCATTGTCGCTGCGATTGGTGCTCAGCGAGAGGTTGATGACATTGGCGCCGTGCTGCGCGGCCCAGACGATGCCCTGGGCGACGCCGGCGCTGTTTCCGGAACCGCTGCTGTTGAGCACCCGCACGGGCAGGATCAGCGCCTGGGGTGCCAGCCCGGCGGTGCCGACCCTGTTGTTGGCGTTGGCGGCGATGATGCCGGCAACGTGGCTGCCGTGGCCGTTCTCGTCGGCCGGACTGGTGCCGGGAGCGATGAAGTCACGGCCCGGCAGGACACGGCCCCTGAGGTCAGGGTGGGTCAGTGCGACGCCGGTGTCGACCACGGCGACAACGACCCCCTTGCCGGTCGACGTCTTCCAGAGCGTCTCGGCGCCGAAGGTCGTCAGGGCCCACTGCGACGAGCGGTAGGGGTCGTTACTGGCGGCGATCCGCACGGGTTGCGCCATGTCGACGCCGATCGTCGACGGCTTCCTGAGTGCCGCCACGACGAGGTTCAGGGCGCCCGCGACGGAGTCGGCCTCGATCGCGCTGATGCTGGGGGCGCCGCTCGTACGCGAGGTGACCACGACCTTGAGCGGTTCACCGCTTGTCGCCGTCGCCACAATGGCCCGCGCCTGGGCCAGCAGGTCGCTGACGGGATCGGCCTGGGCGTTCGTGCCGGTGGCAGCCACCAGGGTCGAGATCAGGACGCCGGTCACTGCGGCGCGTCGGAACGCGCGAGGGAGGTGCACACTCCATCAACGACGTGCCGCGGGGCAGGGTTACGCCATCGGGCGATCACCGAGTCTTGCCAGGTGTCCACCGAGTTCACACGTTTGGCGATATCGTGCCTGCCATGGCGGGAACCCGGGCGAGTGACGCCGACCGCGAGCTGTGCCTCAACGACATCGAGTCTGCCTTCGCCGACGGCCGCATCGACGACGCCGAGCGGGAGGCCCGTACGCAGTCCGCCCTCCAGGCCAAGACGCTCGACGAGCTCGCCCGGCTGACGGCCGATCTGAGACCTCCGGGCGCGCAGCGGCCCACGACGTTCACGCCCACGGTCCCCAAGGGGCTGATGCCCAAGATCCTCGTCGCGGCGATCATCCCGGCCGTCGCCGCGATCATCATCGTGATCGCCGCGTCGAACGGCAATGACTCGACGCCGCCGTCGACCGACACGAGCCAGCCCAATCTCGGCAGCCAGCCCAAGGGCACCCTGAAGCTGCACACCGCCGCGGGCTTCGAGAAGTTCGTCGCCGCCACCAGGTCGGCGTTCGGCACCACGACGGTCGAGTCAGCCGCGATCTACCCCGACTACGCGAGCGTCAACGTCGTGGTCAAGGACAACCCCCGGCGTACCGAGAGATGGTCGTTCCGTGAGGGCTACGACGGCGATCCGAGCAAGTCGACCCGCGCCGCAGACGACATCGTCGTCGACATGGCGGCGGTCAACGTTCCCGCACTGATGGAAGCGGTCAGGCGGGCGCCGACCGAGCTCAACGTCAAGGAGGTGAAGTCGATCTACATCATCCTGGACGAGCGCGACGAGCTCCCGGCGATGTCGGTCTATGTCTCCAACGAGTACAACGAGTCGGGCTACTACGTCTTCACGCTCGACGGCAAGGAGACCAACCGCTACCCGTTCGCGTAGCGCGTGTTCAGACGCTCGAGCCCTCACGTGGCACTTCTGGCTCACCGGCCACGTGGGGTTCGCGCCAGCGGATGACGCTGTAGGCCAGCAACCCCCACGCCGCGAGCGCCGAGGCCCAGAGGCCGATCGCAGTGGCCCAGCCGTGCGCCGGCAGCTGCGGACCGAATCCGATGCTCAGGATGGAGAACTCGGGGATCTCGGGACTCCGCCACCAGATGAACCCGAGCACGACGAGCCACACACCGCCCAAGAAGCTGAACGCGATGCGCGGCCAGGTCGCGACACCGAATTTCGCCGCCTCGACAGCCCGGCGCTCCAGCGGGCCGAGCAGACGCTGCGCCCAGACATAGCGTCGCGCGAGCAGCGAGATGCCAAACACCAGGACCAGCGTGCCGGGTCCGGGAGCCGGCATGAGGAAGATGCCCAGGGGCACCAGGATCCAGCCGACGATCTCCACCCCGGTGCGTTGGAACCAGCCCTTCAGCCCGGCGGCAACGCTCATGTCACAAGCATGCCAGTCGTGGACAATTTGAGATGGCGCAACCCCGAACCCCACGAAACACTTGTCGGGTGAACAAGGCAGCCGCACTCCTCAACCTCGCCGAAGAGACCCTTGGTCTCTCGCTCCCGATCCGCCTTCGCGCCTGGGACGGCAGCGAGGCCGGTGTGCCCGGCGGACCGGTCGTCGTCATCCGCGACAAGCGCGCCCTGCGGCACGTGATGTGGAAACCCGGTGAGCTCGGGGTCGCCCGCGCGTACGTCCAGGGCCACCTCGACATCGAGGGAGACCTCAGCGAGGGACTCCGTGCGATGTGGGCTGCCGTACGGGACGCCCGAGCCGTCGACGGCAACGCCGGACGACCCAGAATCGGACCGAAGCAGGTCGCCAAGGCGGCAGCCCTCGCCGTACGCCTCGGAGCCGTCGGACGCCGCCCGCCGATCCCGCACGCCGAGTCCAACCTGACCGGCGAGCTGCACAGCAAGGAGCGCGACCGGGCCGCGATCTCGCACCACTACGACCTGTCGAACGACTTCTACGAGCTGATCCTCGACCCCCACATGGCCTACTCCAGCGGCTTCCACGTCACGCCGACAATGCCGCTCGAGGAGGCGCAGACCGCCAAGCTCCACCTGATCTGCAGGAAGCTCGGGCTCGAGCCCGGCATGCGTATGGTCGACATCGGCTCGGGCTGGGGCTCGCTCACGCTCTTCGCCGCCGAGCACTACGGCGTCCACGTCACCGGCGTGACCCTGTCGTCGGAGCAGCGCGACTACGTCATGAAGAAGGCCGCCGAGCGTGGACTCGAGGACCGCGTGGAGGTCAGCCTGCGACACTTCCGCGACCTGCGGGAGTCGGGCGTCGACGACAACGGCATCGACGCCATCGCGTCGATCGAGATGGGCGAGCATGTCGGCGACAAGGAGTACGTCGTGTTCACCGAGTCCATCCACCGCTACCTCCGGCCCGGTGGCCGCGTGCTGATCCAGCAGATGTCGCGCAGCAACGATGCCGTCGGCGACCGTCCGGGCGGAGGTCCGTTCATCGAGACGTACATCGCCCCCGACATGCACATGAAGCCGCTGGCCAAGACGATCGGCCTGATCGCCGGAGCCGGCCTCGAGATCCGGGACGTCCAGGCGATGCGTGAGCACTACCCGCAGACCGTCGCGGGCTGGGCTGAGAACCTCGAGAGCAACTGGTCGACCGCCGTCGCCCTGATCGGTGAGGAGAACGCGCGCGTCTGGCGCCTCTACCTCGTCGGAGGTGCGCTGGCGTTCGAGGAGAACCGTATGGGCGTCGACCAGATCCTGGCGGTGAAGCCCAGCATCAACGGTGTCGCCGGCATGCCGACCTCCCCACTGTCCTGGCTGGCATAGTCGGCGCATGGCCCCCAATGACCTCTCGCAGTCCCTGACGAGTCTCGCCGCTGGCCTGGGGGTCGTCGTCGCGTTCATGGGCGTCGGTCTGGCGATCGCGCAGCACAAGAAGAAGCTGACAGTCGTCGACACGATGTGGGGCATCGGCTTCGTCCTGGTGGCTGCCGAGACCGCCTTGATCGCCTCGGGTGGGGAGGGCGACCCGAAGCTTCGCTGGATCCTGCTCGGAATGACGGCCCTGTGGGGATTGCGCCTCTCGTGGCACCTGCACCGTCGCAACGCCAAGCTGCCCGAGGATCCGCGGTACGCCGAGCTGGCTGCGGCCGAAGGTAGACCGTTCGCCCAGGTCGCACTCTTGCGGGTGTTCGTCCCGCAGGGCGTCGCGATGTGGCTCGTCGCGACGCCGATCATGGTCGGTGCCAACAACGAGGACGTCGTCTGGTGGCTCGTCTTCGTCGGGCTCGCGGTGTGGGCACTGGGCAACGTGTTCGAGGGCGTCGGCGATGCCCAGCTCACGAAGTTCAAGGCCGACCCGGCCAACGAGGGCACGCTCATGGACCGTGGCCTGTGGCGCTACACGCGCCACCCCAACTACTTCGGCGACGCCTGCGTCTGGGCCGGCATCTGGCTCATCGCCGCCAGCTCGTGGGCAGGCCTCGCAACCGTCATCTCACCCATAGCGATGACGATCTTCCTGACCAAGGTCACCGGTGCGGCCCTCAACGAGAAGGGCATGAGGAAGAGCAAGCCCGGCTACGACGAGTACGTACGCCGCACCAGCGGCTTCATCCCGTGGAAGCCGAAGAAGTAGCAATCAGCTGGAGACGAAGATGTGCGTGGCCGACTCGTCGTCGATCTCGGCCGTCTCACCCTGCCGCGCGACGATCACGCCGTCATGGCCCTGCGACACGAGCACGTCGTTGCCGGGAAGCGCGCCGACCCGGCGCAGCACCGACATGACCTCGGTGTCCTTCTGCAGCTCCTCGACGATGCGCCGGATGACGACGCGTACGGGCTCGGACGCTCCGTTGGCGATCTTGGTCATCGGCACCACGCCGTCGAGGAAGTCGGTGTCCTCGTGCGACTCACCGAGCTCGGAGAGTCCCGGGATCGGGTTGCCGTAGGGCGACTCCTGCGGGTGGTCGAGCAGCTCGACGAGGCGACGCTCGACCTGCTCGGACATCACGTGCTCCCAGCGGCAGGCTTCCTCGTGCACGAACTCGATGTCGAGTCCGATGATGTCGATCAGCAGGCGCTCGGCGAGGCGGTGCTTGCGCATCACCCGCGTGGCCAGCTGGCGCCCCTTGGGTGACAGCTCGAGGTGGCGATCACCCTCGACCGTCAGCAATCCGTCGCGTTCCATGCGGGCGACCGTCTGACTGACCGTCGGGCCACTCTGGTGGAGGCGTTCGGCGATGCGCGCACGCAGCGGGACGATGCCCTCCTCCTCCAGCTCGTAGACCGTGCGGAGGTACATCTCGGTGGTGTCGATGAGGTCGCTCACACCCGCCATTCTTCCACGCCGTGCGTGAGGCGCGCGCAGCCACGAGGATCGTCGAGCTACGACGTCATACGCTGACCGTCATGGTGACGATCTCGACACAGTTCAACGGACCCGACCGCACCGGCAATGGCGGCTACGTCGCGGGCCTGCTCGCCGCCGAGCACGGCACGGACGGGCCGGTCACCTCGATGCTGCGCATCCCGCCGCCGCTCGGCGTGCCGCTGGTGTGGGAGAGCCATGACGAGGAGACGCATCTGCTGACGACGGGTGGGGCCGTCGTCGGAGGTGCGAGGGACGGCGAGTTCCTGCGCGATGCCCCGGCGTGCCCGACACCCGAGCAGGCTGCCGCCGGGCGCGCCGCATACCCGGGGTTCCACCACCATCCGTTCGCCCGGTGCTTCACGTGCGGCACCGACCGCGAGGAGGGCGACGGGCTGCGGCTCTTCACCGGACCGTACGGCGAGGGCGTCACCGCCTCTCCGTGGGCGCCGCACCAGGCGTTCGCCCGTGAGGACGGGGCGATCGACACCCCGACCATGTGGGCGGCGCTCGACTGCCCCGGTGGCTGGGCCGCCGACTTCACCACCAACACAATCGTGCTCGGCAAGATGACTGCACGCGTCCACCGTCGCCCCCGGGTCGGCGAGGCCTGTATCTCGGTCGGGCGCCTCGACGAGCACACCGGGCGCAAGTTCCTCACCGACACGGCGCTCTACACCGCCGACGGCGAGCTGCTGGGACACGCCGAGCAGGTCTGGGTCGCGATCGACCTCGCTGCGTTCTCGTGACCCCGTGACGTAGATTCTTGAGACGTGCCCCGGCGTCTCTCTGGTCTGCTCGCTGACACGCGGCCACTGCGCAACGAGCACTACCGACGGTTGTGGACTGCCAACATCATCACGGTGATCGGGGCACAGCTGACCGTGGTCGCCGTGCCCGCGCAGATCTACGCCGACACCGGGTCGTCGGCCTACGTCGGCCTCGCGGGTGTCTTCGGGCTCGTTCCTCTGGTGATCTTCGGCCTGTACGGCGGCGCGTTGGCTGATGTGTTCGACCGGCGCACGCTGCTGATCATCACGACGCTCGGGTTGATCGTCACCAGCGCGCTGTTCTGGGCCCAGGCCGCGGCCGGCAACACCAACGTCTGGCTGCTGCTCTCGCTCTTCTCGGTGCAGCAGGCGTTCTTCGCGGTCAACCAGCCCACCCGTAGCGCGATCATCCCGAGGCTCGTCGAGCCTCACCTGCTCCCGGCGGCCAACTCACTCGGCATGACCGTGACGATGGCAGGTTCGATCGCCGGGCCTCTCCTCGCCGGCGTGCTGATCCCGGTCATCGGCTTCGAATGGCTCTACCTGATCGACACCTTCACCCTGTTCGCCACGCTCAGCGCGGTGATCCGCCTCCCGCCGATGGCGGTCGTCGACGCCGTACGGGAGACTCCCGGCATACGAGCGGTCATCGAGGGTTTCGCCTACCTGCGCACCCAGCCCGCGCTGCTGATGTCGTTCGTCGTCGACCTGATCGCGATGGTCTTCGGCATGCCGCGTGCGCTGTTCCCTGAGATGGCGCACGTCGACTTCGGCGGCCCCGACAACGGCGGCCTGGTCTTCGCGCTGCTGTTCGCGGCCATCCCCGCAGGCGCCGTGGTCGGTGGAGTCCTCAGCGGCTGGGTGTCGCGGATCGAACGACAGGGCTTCGCGGTCGTCGTGTGCATCGTCGTCTGGGGAGTCGCGATGGCCGGTTTCGGGTCGGCTGTGGCGCTCGCCGACCACTGGCACACCACGATGCTGGTCCTGGCCCTCGTGATGTTGGCGATCGGCGGTGCCGCCGACACCGCCTCGGCCGCGTTCCGGTCCAGCATGCTGCAGTCCGCGGCCGACGACGCGATGCGTGGCCGGCTCCAGGGTGTCTTCATCGTCGTGGTTGCGGGTGGACCACGCATCGCCGACACCGTGCACGGCGTCAGCGCCGCGGCGGTCGGCACCGCGGCGGCTGCCGCAGGTGGCGGCGTGCTCGTCGTGGTCGGCGTGGTCGTCGCGTCACTCGCGGTGCCGTCGTTCGTGCGCTACCGCCTCACGAGGTCAGTACCGGGCTGACCTCGCGCGGACGCGCAGACATGCCGAGCGCAGAGACGGCCGAGAGCACCAGCACTGCAGCCGAGACCCACCACGCCACGACGAAGCCGTCCCGCGCCGCGACACCCTGGTCGTTGCCGACGATCGCGAACAGGACGCTGATGCCGACGACGAAACCGATCTGGCGCGACATCGAGACGATGCCGCTGCCGGTTGCGGACTGGTCCGGCGGGAGGTCGCGGGTGGCTCCCGCCAGGAGGTTGGGCATCGCGAACCCGACACCGACGCCGCCCAGTGCCCAGCCCGGCAGGTACGTGGTGAGGTACGCCGGCTCGATGCTCATCGCCAGCGCCAACCACACCAGGCCCAGTGCGCAGATCAGCGAGCCGATCGCGACGAGCCGGGCGGGAGTCATCGCCGGGAGCAACCGGTGGGTCAACGCTGCCGTGACGGGGACGAGCGCTGGGCCGGCGGCGATCGCAAACCCGGTCCGCATCGCCGAGTAGCCCCAGATCTGCTGGAGCCACAAGATGCCGACCAGCAGCATCGAGGCAAATGCGATGTTGAAGGCGAACATCGCCAGGTTGGCGTACCGGAACGACCGCACCCGCAACAGCTCCGCGTGGATGACGGGAGACCGGTGCCGGCTCGACCGCTGGGCGAACACGGCGCCGAGCGCGACGGCTCCCACGAAGGACCACACCGTACGGCCGCTCGCCCAGCCCCAGTCGTGGCTCTTGGTCAGCCCGAGCGCGAGCAGCCCGACCGAACCGGCGAAGACCGCTGCGCCCACGAGGTCCGGCCGCTCGGCTTGGTCATCGGGGCGTACGTCGACCATCACCGCGATCGCCAGCCAGAGCAGCAGGACGCCGACCGGGATGTTGATGATGAAGACCCATCGCCACGAGAGCTCCGTCAGCACGCCGCCGATGGTGGGCCCGATCGCGGCCGCCACCGCGCCGGTCGCGGCCCACAGACGTACGGCACCGACTCGCTTCTCCGCCGGAAGCGCGGCCATCAGGATGCTGAGGCTGGTCGGTGTCATCGCTGCGGCGCCAGCAGCCTGCACCGCGCGGAATCCCACCAGTGACCACACGTCACCGCTCCATGCGCAGGCGCCACTGGCGAGCACGAACACCGCGAGACCCCCGACGAACATTCGCTTGCGGCCATACCGGTCGGCGAGGCGGCCGAACGGGACGAGCAGCGACGCATACACGACGGCGTAGGCGTTGAGGACCCAGCTCAGGTCGCCAGCTGTGGGACCACCTGCGCGCCCGATCCCGAGGTCACGGCCGATGTCGTCGAATGCCACGTTCACGACGAAGAGGTCGAGTCCGGCGACAAAGGCTGCCCCGACGGTGGCGAGCACGATGAGACGGGACGATGTCGCTGGCTGACTTGGCTTCTCCATAGCCAGGAACCTTAGAGGTCTGACTATGGATTTGCCAAGCCAGCAACTATTGTTGCCCCATGCCCGTACGTCTCGAAGGCCGTCTCACCCGTCCCGACCGCCCGGCTGCAGGCGACTACTGCTCCATCGATCGGGCCCTGCAGGTCGTCGGCACTCGCTCGGCGATGCTGCTGCTGCGAGAGGCGTCGTACGGAACGACCCGGTTCGACGACTTCGTCCACCGTGTCGGGATCACCGAGGCCGTGGCGTCGTCGCGACTCCGCGAGCTCGTCGAGGCGGGCCTGCTCGAGCGCCGGCCCTACCGGGAGCCCGGACAACGCACGCGGCACGAATACGTCCTCAGCGAGAGCGGCGAGGACCTCGTGCCGACCCTGCTCGCACTCGCCGACTGGGGTCGGAAGCACGCGCCCAAGAAGGGCACGCCGACGTTCACCCACCACGACTGCGGAGCCGACGTCAGCGTGACGCTGCGGTGCGCTGCCGGACACGACCTCGGCACGGACGAGCTGGTCGTCCGCGGCTGACGTCCGTCCTAGAAACCGTGCACGTCGCCGATCAGCGGCGCGAAGGTCGACCGGTACGGACGTGCACCGGACGCAAGTTCGAGGGACGCAACGTCCGGAGCGGCAGCCACCGGACGTACGCCCACGACGGTGCGAATGATCAGCACCGGGACCACGGCTAGTGCCAGGAGCACCAGCAGCAACCAGGAGGCGCGGCCGAACGTGTCGGTGGTCACCGAGGTGACCATCGCGACGATCGAACCGCCTCCGACGTAAGCCGCTGACCACGTCGCCGAGCCCGCGAGGGAAGCGGGTGCGAAGCGGCGGTACTCAAGGCCCGCCGTTCCTGCGGCGGCCGGGGTCAGCGTTCGGATGATCGGCACCAGGCGGGTGAGGAACACCGCCGATGCGCCGCGACGGCGCAACATTGACGTGGCCCGATCGAAGTTGTTGACGCCGAGACGGCGAATGGCCTTGGTGTCGCGGAGCTTGTCTCCGTACTTGCGGCCCAGGAGATAGCCGACGTGGTCACCCATGCTGGCACCGATCATCACGGCAACGCCGAGCAGGACCATGTCCGTCGTCGAGCGCATGGAGGCCGCCAGGACGACCACCGCGGTCTCTCCCGGCAGCACCATGCCGAGGCCGAGGCCTGACTCAGCGAACGCCAGACCGAGCCCCAGCACCAGCGTCAATGCCACTCCGGTCATGTCTCCACGGTGATCGGGCAAGGCAACACGTTGTGGCCTGCCGGATGGACTGAAGGTGAACAGTGGGCAACGTCGCGAACGACTGGAAGGCACCGGTATCCAACGCAGGTTATGCGGTTTGTGCGATCGTCGGATCGCCGCGAGACGCAGGACGACCACTAGCACGAACCAGGCGGTCGCTGCCTGAGCGAAGCCGCTCCCCACTACTGACACTCAACGCTCGGTAAGAAACACAGCTTCGCGCACCTTGGGTGAGAGTTCGACGACTCGAATTCGCTTGAGGGTGCGTCCAAGTTCGCGCCGAAAGTCCTCAGTCAGAGGATTCAGCGGAACCTCAATTGTTGCCCCGTCTTTAGCGCGAACCACAGGTTGCTGCTGGTGTACGGGACCCAATCGCTACAGCACCTGCGACCACTGCTGCCAACAAACTGAGCCACGGGACAAAGGGCAGTAGAACAAGGGCGCCGAGCACGAGCCAAACAGCCCGGTTCCGAGGCGGCTACGCCCAAGATCCAACTCAAAAGCCAAGGCTCAATCCTTCTTCCTACGAGACGGGATCTGGGCAGTGACATTGTGGCCCCACCAAAGGGTCACAATTAGCCCGCGAGAAAGCGTCTTGTTTCGTGATCGGCCAGCTCGCGTCCACGCAATTCCATACGCCCCGCCAAGTTTTCCGTCCACTCTCCGAGCGATGGCAGTTTGATCTTCTTGGCCAGACACTCTCAATTTGTCAGCATTCGACCGCTTTGAAAGCGCTCGAATCAACGCGTTCGTCCTCACTTGTGAACCATTGATCGCCATCGAGGGAGGGGATCTCGTTCAACTTCCATTCTGACCCGGCGGTGCGGGTAGGACCACCTGCGAACTTCGAGTCGAATTCGAGCTCAAAACGGTCCCCTTGAATCGAGTCGATTACACTATACGGGACGACTGTGACCTGCAGTCCGTCTTTCGCTGGCGCAACGCCTGTGCTCGTCCAAACGGTTTCTCCATCGGCGGACGATAAGACTCTGAACGATGTCAGGCTTTCCCCTTCGCATAGTCGAACCGCATGCTGCAGTTGCCCGCCGGAAATCCGTACGCCGATCACAGGTGCTTCCGGCGAAGTCGGCGCTACGCCGCAGCCCGCTGCGAGAGCGAGGATGAAACCGGCCGCAAGTCGCTTGGCAGCCTCGAAGCGTATGAACCTCCCGGTGATGCTCAGCACTTATAACCTCCATCCCGCAGCCCCGCAGCTATCTCATACTTGTTGTAGCAGGCATTGCCTCCCGCCTTGCGGTACTTCCTTATGAAGGAAAGCCCATGCCTGTCCCATTGCCTTACGTGTTCTCTCTCATGTTTGAGCCGTTTAGACGACCTGTATGCGCGATTGCTACTAGTGGCATAGGTGGTACCAACGGTCGTCCCACCCCGTCCCCATATCTTGAGCTTGGCGCCATAACAGACGTTCATGCGCCCCGACTTATAGCATTTGGCTCCGAGCCTTCTGTTGGCGTACTTGTACAGGCCGCCCAGTGCCGTGGATGCAGCCCTATTGACTTTTCTGGGTGCCCTCTTTTTGACCGCTTTGTACCCCTTCTTTAACCAGTTCCAGGCAGATTCGCCGTTGAGGTCGAATTTGTTGATGGGGTCGGTGGGGTAGGTGTAGGTGTTGTCGTTGCCGCCCTCGACCGGGTCCCTACTCAGGAAGCGACCGGTGGTTGGGTTATACAGTCTGGCGCCCATCAGCGTGAGTCCGCCGATGGCGGTGCTGTCGCGTTGTTTAGCGCCGAGCCACGCGTAGCGTCCGGGGGTTCCGGTTCCGGCGCGTTTGAGTCCGTATTCGGTGTACTCAGACGCCGACTCAATACCAGCGAAGTTCAAGTCGGTGACCATTGCGACGTCGCCGTGAAGGTTCGCGAATTGCAGCTTCACCGACCCATCGGAGGACGCGATCGCCGCCAGATCCCCGCCCAGGCCAGAGACGTTGCGCGCCCACGCTGTGGCCCACGCCGTTGATGCGTCGGGGCGGGTCTTTGTCTCCGTCCACGCCGGAGAATCAGACGAACCGTCGTAATGATCTGTCGACTCTCTCAACGACACCCCCCCGGTGAGATTCTTGGTCACCGACAACCGACCCGACACATCCAGCGTGTAATCCTGCGCCTTCACCACACCCGACACGGTCTGCGACATGGTCGCGACCATGTCGTCCGCGTGATAGCCGACGGTCACGTTCCCACCACCCACCGTGGTGGTGTTGGAACCGGGCAGCGTGGTGGTGCGCCCCAGAGCGTCGTACACATACCCGCCCGTCGTCAGACGGTCAGCGGCGTCGAAGCTGCTCGTGACTGTTGATGCCGCTGTGCTCGTCTGGCACACACCGCCAGATCCTGGCGCATACGTCGCCAGGCTCTCGCGGTTGGAGTCGCCACTGAACCCATACGACCTTGTAGTGCACTGACCAAACAGGTTGTCCTTGGCCTTCACCAACCGGTCCCGGTCGTCGTACTCATACGTCTGGGTCGACCACACCGACGCCAACGTCCTCGCACGACCGTCAGCGTCGTGCGTCTGCACCTCAGCGGTGATACCGACGCCATCGCGGTAGTAGATCTGCGACTTCTCGCTGCCCTCGATGTCAAACGTGCTGAGGGTCTTCCATCCACCCGGAGAGTTCTGCTCAAAGAGGTTTCCGGCCGCATCGTAGGCACCCGTGAACGCCGAATCGTTGTCATTGCCCAGACCCACATCCATAGCGGTCACCAGACCACGGCGTTCGGACTTGCCCGCCGCATCGGTCCCGTTGTACGTGTAGGTGGTGGTGCTCTTCCTCACGGTGTAAACCAGAGTTTCTATTGACCGAACAGTCGCTGATCAGGGGGCGAGGCGTTCGCGGGTCCACGCAGACCCGGCGCGTACGTAGCGCAGCCGGTCGTGGAGGCGGGACTCGCGGCCCTGCCAGAACTCGATCGACTCCAGCTCGATCCGGTAGCCGCCCCAGTACGCCGGGCGCGGCACCTCTCCGTCCCCGTACGCCCTGGCCGCGTCCGCGTAGTAGGCGACCAGTGCGGAACGGTCGGCGATCACGGTCGACTGCGGCGACGCCAGAGCGCCGAGCTGTGAACCGTGAGGACGGGAGTGGAAGTACGCGTCGGAGTCCTCGTCGGCGATCCGGGTGACCGGCCCCTCGACGCGCACCTGCCGCTGCAGCGGGTGCCACAACATCGCCGCCGCAGCGCGCGGATTGGCCTCGAGCTCGTGGCCCTTGCGGGACTCGTAGTTGGTGTAGAACGTCATCCCCGAGTCGTCGATCCCCTTGAGCAGGACGATGCGTACGGACGGCCGCCCGTCCGGCGTCGCCGTCGCCAGCGCCATGGCGTTGGGCTCGTGGATCTGCGAGCTCACCGCGTCGTCGAGCCAGCGGCCGAACAGGTGCAGCGGATCGTCCCCGGCCTGCGACTCGTCGAGGCCGTCGCGGGCGTACGTCTCACGCATTCGAGCCAAATCAGGGGACTCCATGTGACCACGGTATCGGCGCAGGGCAGAATGCAGAGCATGACTGAAGTGCACCACGGACTAGAAGGCGTCGTCGCGTTCGAGAGCGAGATCGCCGAGCCCGACAAGGAAGGATCCGCGCTGCGCTATCGCGGCGTCGACATCGACGACCTGGTCGGCCGTGTGCCGTTCGAGAAGATCTGGGGCCTGCTGGTCGACGGGACGTACGAGCCCGGCCTGCCGCCCGCCGAACCCTTCCCGATCCCGGTCCACTCCGGCGACATCCGCGCCGACGTACAGTCTGCGATCGCACTGACGGCACCCGCCTGGGGCCTCAAGCAGCTCTATGACATCGACGACGTCCAGGCACGTGAGGACCTTGCCCGCACCGCGGTCATGGTCCTTTCCTATGTCGCGCAGGCCGCCCGCGGCGTCGGCAAGCCGATGGTGCCGCAGTCGGAGATCGACAAGAACGACACGATCATCGGCCGCATGCTGACCCGCTGGCGCGGCGAGGTCAACCCCGATCACGCCAAGGCCATCGACGCCTACCTCGTGTCGGCTGCCGAGCACGGCATGAACGCCTCGACGTTCACGGCCCGCGTCATCGCCTCGACGGGCGCCGACGTCGCCGCCGCCTTGTCCGGTGCTGTCGGCGCCATGTCCGGACCCCTGCACGGCGGAGCCCCGGCCCGCGTGCTGACCATGATCGAAGAGGTCGAGAAGTCCGGCGACGCCACGGCGTACGTCAAGAGGCTCCTCGACAGCGGCGAACGTCTCATGGGCTTCGGTCACCGCGTCTACCGTGCCGAGGACCCCCGTGCCCGTACGCTCCGCCGCACCGCCAAGGAGCTCAAGGCGCCACGCGCCGAGGTCGCCGTGGCACTCGAGGAGGCTGCCCTCAAGGAGCTGCGCGAGCGTCGTCCCGACCGCGTGCTCGAGACCAACGTCGAGTTCTGGGCCGCGATCGTCCTCGACTACGCCGAGGTCCCGCCGCCGATGTTCACCGCGATGTTCACCTCAGCCCGCACCGCCGGCTGGAGCGCCCACATCCTCGAGCAGAAGCGCACCGGTCGGCTGATCCGCCCGTCCGCGATCTACACCGGCCCCGCCACCCGCAAGGCCGACGAGGTCGAGGGCTGGAACCCGGCCTGGGCCAACAAGTAGGTCCTGCTCGTCGTCGGGCACGGGTCGCGCGCCCGACGGCTCTGGGCAAGCCGGTGGCCCCGGCTCACCTATGCTGACCCGGTGAGGACCAAGTGGCTGACCGCGTTCGCGGGAGTGGTCACGGCTGTGGTGGTGGTGAGCGTCGCGATGGGTTTCGCGACACCCGACGGCTCGGTCGGAGACGGTCCCACCCCCAGTCGTACGCCCACCGCGACCTCGTCCCCAACGCCGAGTGCCACGCCCACGGCCGACGACAAGCCAGCCGGAGACGTCCTGGCTCCTGCTTCCGTCAGCGGGGTCTGGCCGGGCCGTCCCGCAGCAGCCGCGCTCACCGGGACCTCCGTCAACTGGTGCCCAGCTGTCAAGACCACCGGTTCCGGCGAGGCGCGACGGGTGTTCGGTGACAAGGCCGTCGACGCCGCAGCCTGCGCCGCCGTCCGGTTCGTCTTCGAGAAGCGCTACTCGCCGCTCTCGATCCCCCGGCAGTCCTACAAGCGTTCCAGCTTCGACGTCGTCCTGAAGTCCTTGAGCGCCGAGACCGCATCGGGCGTCTACCGTCCCCGCATCAACGCGTTTGTCGCCAACCCCGGAAGCCTCGCCGCGCGCGATGCCCTTGGCCTGGTCCTGCTGCGCGGCAACGGCACGTCTCACGGTCACACGTCGGCCGGATCCGGCCGGGTCTACTACGGCAAGGCCTACACGACCGACGGCTACCGCGGCCGCGCCGTGTGGATCAACCCGAAATGGTCCAAGGTCGCGATCAGCGTCGACCGGTCGCTCGCCACGCCGCGAATCGCCGCGACACTCACGGCCAAGGCTTCTCTGCCGGTGTTCAACCCGGCGGCCGACCGCGACGACATGCTCACGGTCGCCACCTCGGCGACGTATTACCTGCGTCACGGCGGAGGCAGCACGTGGTCGATCGGCGGGTGGACCGTCACGACCAACACGGTCGGGTTCGCCCCGCTCAAGGTCAACTGATCGCTTGACTTCGCCCTCGGGAGTAGTTACGAAAGACGAGAGGGTCCTGGTTCATTCGAGTTGCTTCCTCGCGTGGTAGGTCCCACTGGGCGGCGCGGGGGCGCTCCCAGCTTCCGCGTCGCCAGCCCAGCCCGGGTCAGACCAGCTGCGCCAGCTGCGTGGTGTCGTCGCGCGGCAGCACGTCCGCCACGGCCATCACCTGCATCGACAGCAGATCGACACGTGCTCCGTACTGCGACAGGAACGCCGTCTCGGCCGCGTCCTGCCCCGTGGCGATGCGCAGCAGGCTCTGGCGGGGCGCCAACGCCGTGGCGTCGACAACGTGCCAGGCGTCCTCGATGTAGGCCTCGGCCACGGCGTGGAAGTCCATCGGGTAGAGCCCGGGCGCGTAGACCGAGGCCAGGCGGGCGGGGACGTCGAGGCCACGCAGCAGGGCGACCACGAGGTGCGCGTAGTCGCGGCACACCCCCTCGCGGGCCAGCATCGTCGCCACGGCTCCGTCGGTGTGCAGGCTCGATCCCGGAACGTACGAGAGGTGCGACGTCACCCAGGAGGTCACGGCGTCGAGGAGCTCCTTGCCGCTGACTCCGGCGAACTCTGCCTGCGCGGTGGAGAACAGGGTGTCCGACTCGCAGTAGCGACTGGGTCGCCGGTATCCGATCAGGTCGAGCTCGTCCACGGGCGCCGGCTGGGCATGTCCTGTCGCCACGGCCGAGTAGTCGATCGTCATCTTGCCGGTCGGACCGGTCAGGCGGTGCAGCCGTGTGCCGTGGCGGCCGATCAGCTCGCGCGCCTCCAGCTCGCCGTTCGCCGACGAGATCGTGAACGACTCCGCCTCCAGCTCTGCACCCTGGGCGACGGCGATCGAGAAGATCAGATCGGCAGGGTCGTGAAGCTCGAGCTCGAGACGGACTGAGACGGATCGCTTCACCGCCTCAGCCTTTCACATTCCTGGCGGTGCCTCGACCAGAGCGGAGTTGACCCGTACGGTGCCCGTGCCGTACTTCGCGTCGAGCTGCTCCTGCAGCCGGCCGCCCTGGTCGACGATGACGTCGACGTCGACCTGATCGTTGCCGGAGGATGAGCCGAGCAGCAGCTTCCCGGCGGCCCTCCCAGCCTCGTCCTGGATTCTCTGCAGCTCGTTGTTCGTGTGCTTGGCCTCGCTGACGCACAGCGCGCCCTTCCAGACGTTGCGCATCGCGGTCTCGGCATCCTTGGCGTCCTTGGTCACCCGGAGGTTGAGGATGGTCTTGTTGGGATCGTTCTCGATGCCCTTGTTGAACTGTTGGTCGAGCCACAGCTCGGAGTAGCCCGGGATCGTCTCGGCGAACGGCGCAGCCCGATCGACGGCGAGCTCGTCGAGCCGGGGCCGATCCTTCGGGAACCACCCTCCGGCCGGCTCCGGGCACGGGGTCGTGAAGTCGCGCATCGGCTCCTCCGGCTGCGCATCCGACTCGTCCCACGCCTTCGGCGGACGGGTCAGGATGAAGTCGCCGCTGACGTACACGCCGTGCACGACGTACAGCCCGTCCTTGCTCTCACCGATCTCCGTCGTCGGCTTCGTCCGGGTCCAGTCCCAGTTGGTGATGTCGGGTCCGCCGCACTGGACGGGGTACGACGTTGCCACGGCGCCGAGGCACAGCTGCGGGCCATGGTCCTTGTTCTCGAGCACAGTTCCGAAGCCTCGGTACTCCTGCTCCTCGCAGGTGCCGACAGGTCGCGGCAATGTCGTGAGCTGGAAGGTGTCACCGACGTCCTTGCCCTCGAAGCAGAAGTCCCCGAACCGTGCACCAGCCTCACCGGCCGCGCCCCAGACCTTGTCCCAGTCCCAGTTGGAGATGACGGGGCCCTCGCACTGCGGTGGCGCCGACTCGCGGACGGGGCCGGTGCACAGGATCGGGCCATCGCCACCGGGCACATCTGTCACGGTGGCGCGCTCGACCGTACGGACCGCTCCTTCGGAGGGATGCGGTTCCGAGCCGCACGCAGCCAGCAGCGTCAGCATCAACACGGCGACGAGAGTGCGCATGCCTGAGTATGTCTGTGGGTGGTCGATCGTCTCGGTCACCGAATGCATGTAGACTGCATGCATGAACCTCGCACTCCAGATTCGAGACGTCCCCGAGGAGATTCGCGACCTGCTCGCGAAGCAGGCGGCGGCCAAGGGGCAATCCATGCAGGCGTACCTGCTGGACATGGTGCGCCGCGAGGCGCAGCTCGCGATCAACGTCGAGATGTTCGAGCGCACTCGTGACATCCGCTTCCCGATTCCGCCAGAGCTCGATCCAGTCGCGATCGTCCGAGAAGGTCGTGACGGCGGCTTCGAGATCGACCGCGACCAGCTCGTCGAGTGATCGTCATCGACGCGTCCGTCTGGGCGACAGCGCTCGCGGACTCCGGCGAGATCGGGCAGGTCTCGCGTGATGCCTTGCGTCGCGATCCGGACTGGTGGATGCCCGCACACGGGCCAACCGAGGTCCTTCGCACCTTGCGACGCTTCGAGCTGGCAGGCCACTTGACCCCTGACGAGGCGACTCGCGCAGCGACCGAGGTGACCACATCCTCAACGCGCTATGCGATCCCGGACACGTCGATGCTGGTCGCCACCTGGAGTCTCCGCCACAACATCAGCCTGTACGACGCGCCGTACGTCGTACTCGCAGCGATGCATGGCTGCCCGCTCGTGACCCGTGACGCAAAACTCGCCACGGCTGCTCGAGCTAAGGGCGTGCAAGTGATCGAGCCCGGCACTCAGCTGTCGTAGGCCTCGAGGATCTTGTCGGCTGCCGTTGCTGCGGGCATCTCGCCGGACAGGACGGCTTCGCGCACCTCCGCACGTACGGCAGCCACCGCCTCGTCGTTGCGGAGGCGCTGGTCGAGCTCGTCGCGTACGAGGGCCCAGGTGAAGTCGAGCTGCTGGGCGGCGCGCTTGGCCTTGAGCCCGTCGTCGCCGAGCGACGCACGGTGCTCGAGGACCCGAGCCCAGACCTTGTCGATGTCGATGCCTTCGAGTGCCGAGCAGGTGAGCACCGGCGGCACCCATTCCTTCGAGCCGCTGAAGACGAGTCGCATCGCTCCGGCGAGGTCCTTGGCGGCTGCGTTGGCCTCCTGAGCCCGGTCACCGTCGGCCTTGTTGACCGCGACGACGTCGACGATCTCGAGAATGCCCTTCTTGATGCCCTGCAGCTGGTCGCCGGAGCGGGCGAGCGTGAGGAACGTGAAGGTGTCGACCATGCCGGCGACCGTGATCTCGGACTGTCCGACCCCCACGGTCTCGATCAGGACGACATCGAAGCCGGCCGCCTCGAGCACGGTCATCGCCTGGCCGGTGGCCCGGGCGACACCGCCGAGGGTGCCGGCGCTCGGCGAAGGGCGGATGAACGCGTCGGGGTTGACCGAGAGCCTGGCCATGCGGGTCTTGTCGCCGAGCACGGAGCCTCCCGTACGTACGCTCGACGGGTCGACGGCGAGCACGCCGACGCGGTGACCCTGCTCGACGAGATACATGCCGAGCGCCTCGATGAATGTCGACTTGCCGACGCCGGGCACACCGGAGATGCCGACGCGTACGGCTCCCCCTGCAGCAGGATTCAGCAGTCCGAGCAGCTCGCGCGCCTCGGCCCGGTGATCCGTGCGGCTCGACTCGACCAGCGTGATGGCCCGCGAGATCGCCGCCCGCTTGCGCGCACGTACGTCCTCGGCGAGCTGGGCGACATCGACCATCTAGTGCGTGAGGTTCTGTCGGAGTCGGTCGAGCAGGTCGAGCGCCGAGTCGGCGATGACGGTGCCCGGCAGGAACACCGCGGCAGCACCCATCTCCTTGAGCGTCTCGACGTCATCGGGCGGGATGACGCCGCCGATCGACACCATGATGTCGGGACGACCGAGATCGGCCAGCGCCTGCTTCAACGCGGGCAGCAGCGTCAGGTGACCGGCGGCGAGGCTGGAGACACCGACGATGTGCACGTCGGCGTCGACCGCCTGCTGGGCGACCTCCTCGGGCGTCGAGAACAGGGGGCCCACGTCGACGTCGAAGCCCATGTCGGCGAACGCCGTGACGACGACCTTCTGGCCGCGGTCGTGTCCGTCCTGCCCCATCTTGGCGACGAGGATACGAGGACGACGGCCCTCGGCCTTCTCGAAGTCCTCGGTGGCCTTGACGACGGCGGCGACGTTGCCGGACTCGCCGGCCTCTGCGCGGTACACACCTGAGATCGTACGGATCACGGCCTGGTGACGCCCGTAGACCTTCTCCAGCGCGTCGGAGATCTCGCCCACCGTCGCCTTGGCGCGTGCGGCGTTGACCGCCAAGGTGAGCAGGTTGTCGTCGAGCGAGCCATCCTTGGCAGAGCCGCGCTCCGCGCTCGCCGTCAGCGCGGCGAGGGCTGCGTCGACATCGTCGGTGTTGCGCTCGGCGCGCAGGCGCTCGAGCTTGGCGATCTGGGACGCGTACACCGCCTTGTTGTCGACCTTGAGCACGTCGAGCGGGTCCTCGTCGGCGAGCCGGTAGGTGTTGACGCCGATGACAGCCTGCTGGCCGGAGTCGATGCGCGCCTGCGTACGGGCGGCGGCCTCCTCGATGCGCATCTTGGGGATGCCGGCCTCGATGGCCTTCGACATGCCGCCGGCCTTCTCGACCTCCTGGATGTGGGCCCAGGCGCGGTTGGCGAGGTCGTGGGTCAGCTTCTCGACGTAGTAGGAGCCACCCCACGGGTCGATGATGTCGGTCGTGCCGGACTCCTGCTGCAGCAGCAGCTGGGTGTTGCGGGCGATGCGGGCGCTGAAGTCGGTCGGCAGCGCGATGGCCTCGTCGAGCGCGTTGGTGTGCAGCGACTGCGTATGCCCCTGCGTCGCCGCCATCGCCTCGATCGCGGTGCGGCCGACGTTGTTGAACACGTCCTGCGCCGTCAGCGACCACCCGGAGGTCTGGCTGTGCGTACGCAGGCTGAGCGACTTGGCGTTCTTGGGGTTGAAGTCCGAGACGAGCTTGGCCCACAGCGCACGGGCCGCACGCATCTTGGCGATCTCCATGTAGAAGTTCATCCCGATCGCCCAGAAGAAGCTCAGCCGCGGGGCGAACGCGTCGATGTCGAGGCCGACGTCAAGGCCCGCGCGGATGTACTCGACACCGTCGGCCAGCGTGTAGGCGAGCTCGAGGTCGTTCGTCGCTCCGGCTTCCTGGATGTGATAGCCCGAGATCGAGATCGAGTTGAAGCGCGGCATCCTCTGCGCGGTGTAGGCGAAGATGTCGGAGATGATCCGCATCGACGGTGCCGGCGGATAGATGTAGGTGTTGCGCACCATGAACTCTTTGAGGATGTCGTTCTGGATCGTGCCCGACAGCTTCTCGGGGGGTACGCCCTGCTCCTCCGCGGCGACGATGTAGAGCGCCAGCACCGGAAGCACCGCGCCGTTCATCGTCATCGAGACGCTCATCTCGTCGAGCGGGATGCCCTCGAAGAGCTTGCGAGTGTCATAGATCGAGTCGATCGCGACCCCGGCCATGCCGACGTCGCCGACGACGCGCGGGTTGTCGGAGTCGTAGCCGCGATGCGTCGCCAGGTCGAACGCCACGCTCAGGCCCTTCTGGCCCGCGGCGAGGTTGCGACGATAGAACGCGTTGGACTCCTCGGCGGTGGAGAAGCCGGCGTACTGGCGGATCGTCCAGGGCTGCGTCGTGTACATCGCCGGATAGGGACCGCGCAGGAACGGCGTCAGCCCCGGGTAGGTGTCGAGCGCGTCGAGGCCCTCGAGGTCGGCGGCGGTGTAGAGCCCGTCGACGTCGATGCCCTCCGGCGCTGCCCACGGCTCGGCGCCGTCGGTGGCGCTGGCGTACGCCTTGTCGTCGACCTCGTACGGCTTCTCGGGATCGAGCGGCAGGCCCTTGAAGGTCTTGGGGACGCTCATGCTTCGAGCTCCTGTCGGATCGAGCGGAGGAACGCCAACGCGTCGTCCCCCACGGCAGCGCTGGCGTCGACGTCGAGGCTGTTCTTGCCGGCCACGACGACGTACGTGGCGCCCGCGGCACGCAGGGCGGCAACCAGGTCAGCGCCCCACTCGTCGTACGCGGTGGCGTTGCCCGTGAGGCAGACGACCGGGACGTTGCCGGCCTCGTTGTAAGCCGCGACGACCTGGTCGACGCCCTCGGTCGGCCCGGCCGTGGCGGTGTCGACACCGCCGGCGGCGAACAGGTTGGCGGCAAACGTGGCGCGGGCCGTGTAGGCAGCAACCGTGCCCATCGTCGCGAGGAAGACCGGCGTCGACGCGCGGTCGTCGCGCATCGCCTCGTACTCGCCGGCATAGCGGTGCACGTCGAGCTCCTCGGCGTACGGGCGGCGCTCCGGCAACGTCTCGTGCAGGTTGGGGAACTCCGAGACACCCGTGATCGGACGCGTGCGCGTCGCGATCGCGAGGGCGCGCTGCGATGCTGTCTCCTCGACGTGTGAGCGTACGAGGGCCAGCGCCGCATCGAGGCTGTCCGTCGCGTCGATCTCGCCGAACAGCTCCCAGGCGGCGCGCGCGACGTCATCGGTGAGCTTCTCGACGGCGTACGCGCCACCGGCGGGATCGCTGACCTCGGCGACGTGCGACTCGCTGATCAGCAGGCTGGAGGTGTTGCGGGCGATGCGGCGGCTGAACGCGTCGGGCAGGCCGAGGCGCTCGTCGAACGGCAGCACCGTCACCGACGTGGCACCCCCGACGCCGGCGGCGAAGGCAGCGACGGTCGTGCGGAGCATGTTCACGTACGGGTCGTACTTCGCCATCATCGGGCGCGAGGTGACGGCGTGCTGGAGCTGGCCGGTCGGTGCTCCTCCGCTGAGCTCGACGACCCGGTTCCACAGCCGGCGGGCGGCGCGGAGCTTCGCGATGGTCGGGAACTGCTCGTCGGTCGCCGCGTAGCGGAAGTCGATCAACGCCGCTGCGTCGTCGACGTCGAACCCGGACTCGACGAGCAGGCGGAGGTACTGCGCACCGGCGGCCATCGAGTAGGCGAGCTCCTGCACGTCCGAGGCGCCGGCATCGTGCACCGCCGTCGCGTCGACCGTGAGCGCCCGGGCATCGAGGATGTCGGCCAGCTTGGCGACCTTGGCGATGACGTCGAGGTCGGTGACGCCGCGACCGCGGAACGTCGCCCCGATCGGGTCGACGCCGAAGCTGGTGCCGGGTGCCGCGTCGACCCCTTTGTCGCTGATCACGGCGAACAGGGCGCGCGCTGCCTCCACCGGCTCGTGGGGTGCTTCGAGGACCACGGGTGCGAGGTCGACGAACACCGGCTCGAGGATCGCGGCCAGCGCGTCGATGGGTATGCCGCTGGTACCCACCGACAGCCACAACGAGTTGACGCCGTTCTCCAGGTCGGTGACCACGTCCTGCTTCGTCCGCTCCACGTCGGGGTCGGCGAACCACGCACGTACGTCCCACCCGTCGAGGTCGCGCGTCGCCGTGCTGCCGCGCGTGAACGGGGCCTGGCCGGGGAGCCCCGGATCCGGCAGGCCAGCCGTCAGCGACGGGGTGCCGAGGGGCGAGACCGTGATGCCGTCGAGCGTCGTGGTGGCGAGCACGTCCCACACGTCGGCGTCAGGGGCGTCCTCACCGAGACGGCGGGACTTGCGCAGGACCGCGGCGGTCTCCTTCTCCCACTCGGCGGACGTGTGGGAGGTGCCGTCCGCGAGGTCGACTTCGATGGCTCGTGCGTCCGACATAAGGGGCATCGTACGAGTCGGCGCGCGTGCGCGGCCACCGGATGTGACCAATGTGACCCACGCTGCGAGACTTGCTCCGTGAAGATTCCCGCAGAGCTGCTGCCACGCGACGGGCGATTCGGGTCCGGCCCGTCCAAGGTGCGCACCGAGGCGCTCGACGCCCTGGCCGCGACCGGCTCGTCGCTGATGGGCACCTCGCACCGCCAGGCACCCGTCAAGAACCTCGTGGGCAGCATCCGCGAAGGCATCGCCGACCTGTTCACGCTGCCGGAGGCATACGAGGTCGTGCTCGGTGTCGGCGGCTCGCACGCGTTCTTCGACGCCGCGATGTTCGGCCTGATCCGCGAGCGCAGCCAGCACTTGGTGCACGGCGAGTTCACCGGCAAGTTCGCCAAGGCCGTCGCCGCAGCGCCGTTCCTCGCCGATCCCGACGTACGCGAGAGCGACTTCTCGACCCACCCGGACCCGGTCGCCACCCCCGGTGTCGACACGTACGCCTGGGCCCACAACGAGACCTCGACCGGCGTCATGGTGCCGGTCCAGCGCGTACCGGGAGCCGATGACGGCGCACTCGTCGTCATCGACGCCACCTCGGGTGCCGGCGGCCTGCCGGTCGACATCGCGGCGACCGACGTCTACTACTTCGCGCCGCAGAAGTCGTTCGCCGCCGACGGCGGCCTCTGGATCGCGCTCATGTCTCCCGCCGCGATCGAGCGTGCCGAGTCGATCAAGGCCGGTGGGCGACACATCCCCGGCTTCGTCGACCTGCCGATCGCGATCGACAACTCCCGCAAGAACCAGACCTACAACACCCCTGCCCTCGCCACGCTGCACCTTCTCAACAGCCAGGTGCAGTGGATGCTGGAACAGGGCGGGCTCGACTGGGCTGTCGGTCGTACGACGGACTCGTCGACGCGGCTGTACGAATGGGCCGAGGCGTCGACGTACGCGACACCATTCGTCACCGATCCCGCTGACCGCTCGTTGGTCGTCGGCACGATCGACCTCGACGGCGTCGACGCGTCGGCGATCACCGGCGCCCTGCGCGAGAACGGGATCGTCGACATCGACGGCTACCGCGGACTCAACCGCAACCAGCTGCGCATCGCGATGTTCCCCGCGATCGACCCCGACGACATCAGCGCGTTGACGGCCTGCATCGACCACGCGGTGGAAGCGCTCTAGTCCCAAGATTCCCAGCAGGTGTCAGGAATCTGGCACTCCACCCTTGTTGCAACGAGGGTGGAGTGCTGGTTTTCGAGGACCTGCTGGGAATCTTGGGACTCAGCTGACCACGCCAGCCCGATGGAGGTCGCGGTGGTGCTCGTAGATCTCGGAGTTGTGGTGCAGCGCGGCGACCTCGTCGTCGCTGAGCTCACGGCGCACCTTGCCGGGCACGCCGGCAACGAGTGAACGAGGCGGGATCTCCACGCCCTCGGAGATGAGCGCACCCGCGGCGATGAGCGACTCGGCGCCGATGACGGCACCGTTCATGATGATCGCGCCCATGCCGACGAGCACGTGGTCGCCGACGGTCGCACCGTGGATCACCGCGCCGTGCCCGACCGACACACCCTCGCCCAGCAGCACCGGCTTGCCCTTGTCGACGTGGAACACGCAGTTGTCCTGCACGTTCGACCTCGCGCCGATCGTGATCGGCTCGTTGTCGGCGCGCAGGACGGCTCCGTACCAAACACTTGCTCCCTCACCGATCACGACGGATCCGGCGAGAGTTGCGTTGGGTGCCACCCACGCGCTGTCGGCCACCTGTGGTGCGTTGTCTCCGAGAGCGATGTGCATGGCACCCAACCTATTGCGTCAGCTCACCCAGCGGGTGATCGGATCGATCGCGAAGTACACGACGAACAGGATCCCGATCAGCCACATCAGCGGGTGGATCTCGGCGAGCTTGCCCTTGACCACCTTGATCACGACGTACGCGATGAAGCCGGCGCCGATGCCGGCGGTGATCGAGTACGTGAACGGCATCAGGACGATCGTGAGGAACGCCGGGATGGCGATGTCCGAGTCGTCCCAGCTGATGTTCTTGACCTGGCTCATCATGAGGAACCCGACGAGGACGAGCGCCGGGACGGCCGCCTCGTTCGGGATGTGCTCGACCAGCGGGATCGCCAGCGTCGACAGCAGAAACAGCACACCGGTGACCACCGAGGCGAGGCCCGTACGAGCGCCGTCGCCGACGCCCGACGCCGACTCGATGTACGACGTGTTGCTCGAGATGCCCGCCGCACCGCCGGCCGCGGCGGCGACCGAGTCGACGATCAGGATCTTCTGCGCACCCTCGGGGGTGCCGTCCTTGTCGTTGAGGCCCGCCTCGGCGCCGATCGCCGTCATGGTTCCCATGGTGTCGAAGAAGTCCGCGAGCAGCAGCGTGAAGACCAGCAGGCAGGCCGTCACGGCGCCAGCGCGCTCGAAGCCGTCGAACAGGTTGAAGTCACCCAGCAGGCCGAAGTCGGGCTTGGCGAAGACCTTGTCCGGCCACTCGGGAACGTTGAGGTTCCAGCCCTTCGACTTCGGGTCGCCCAGGCTGCCAGGCGTGTCCGTGATCGCCTGGACGATGCCGGCGATGATCGTCGTCACCACGATGCCGATGAGGATCGCACCGGGGATGCCGCGCGAGTAGAGCGTGATCATGATCAGCAGGCCGATGACGAACACCAGCACGGGCCAGCCGGCGAGATTGCCCCCGATGCCGAGGTTGACCGGCGGGGCGGCGAGACCGCTCGTACGCACGAAGCCCGCATCGACGAGCCCGATGAAGGTGATGAACAGGCCGATGCCGACCGCGATGGCGGTCTTGAGCTGCCTGGGCACGGCGTCGAACACGGCCTTGCGGAATCCGGTCAGCACCAGCACCAGGATGATGAGGCCCTCGAGCACGACGAGGCCCATCGCGTCGGCCCAGGTCATCTGCGACGCGACCGAGAACGCGACGAACGCGTTGAGGCCGAGCCCGGTGGCCAGCGCCAGCGGGAAGTTGGCGACGACGCCCATGAGGATCGTCAGCACGCCGGCGACCAGCGCGGTCACGGCGGCGATCGTCGCGAAGCCGGACCCCGGTTCGGAGCCACCGCCGAGGAAGTTGCCGTCCACGTCGGCGACGTTGGACAGGATGATCGGGTTGAGCACGATGATGTAGGCCATCGTCAGGAAGGTCACGGCACCGCCGCGTACCTCTCGTCCGATGCTCGATCCGCGCTCACTGATCTTGAAGTACTGCTCCAGCGCGTTGCCGCCGCTGGGCTTGGCCTTGCTCGTGGTGCTGGTCATGGCGCCCCTGTCTCGTGGTCTGTCGACAACGGAGCATGCCAGAGGATCAGTCCGGGCGATACGACCTCAGCGGTGGCGTTTCGCGTGGATCGCCACACCAGCACCCAGTACCACTGCAGCCCCCACAGCACCGAACACGAACACCATCGGCGCGATGGTCTGGTCGTCGGTCTCGGCGGCCGCCGGGGAGACGGTCGGGGCGGGTGCCGGCGCCGACGACGGCGTCGTCGCCGGGATCGGCATGCGTACGAGCTCGGAGTCCTTGCCCTCGCTGCCGACCAGAAGCGACGACCTCTCGGCGGTGACCGTCTCGCCCTGCTTCTGGTAGGGCGTCGGCGCGGTCGCGAGCACCGACCAGTCCGACGGGTCGAGCACGAACATCGACGTGTAGCTCCGTACGAACGCCTGCGTGCCGTCCGCGGAGAACGTCGCATCCGTGACCATCGACGGGCCGGCACCGTCCTGGGCGACGGCGAGGTTGGCGCCACCCGTGCGGAGCTTCGGCGGGAGTGCATAGATCGTCCCGCCGAGCAGCCCCTTGCTGATGAGCACCTTGGCCCCCGTGACGGGGTGTACCAGGAGCGCCTCGACGTTGCGCGAGCCGGAGTCATACGAGATCGGATAGCGCCGCGCCGTCACCGTGTGGTCTCCGCGGCCCTGCTCGGGGAACGCGTACAGCGCGGCGTCCGCGCGGCTCTCCCGGTTGTCACCCGTGTCGGCGATCCACAGGGTCCCGTCGCGATCGATCGCCAGCGCCTCGGTGTCGACGAGGTCGCCGCCCTCGACGCGGGTCGTGCCGACCGTACGTCCCGTGGCGACGTCGATCGCGAACACCAGCGGCGCGTTGCCCGAGTCATTGATCGTGTAGGCGATGCCCTCATGGGAGCGACTCAGTGCGAGACCGCTCGACTCGGTGATCCGGCTGTCACCGAGACGGCTGACGACCTCCGGACCGGCTTCAGCGCCCTCGGCCCGGTTGGCCAGGGAGCTGATGAGGGTGATCACCAGGAGCAGCAGGAGCAGCCCCGGGATCAGCAGCCGTCGGTAACGCGGATTCATTGCCGCCAAGCATGACAGGACGCGCCCGCCGTGCGGAGCCCGGCGGGTAGTCTGAAGGCGTGAGCGACGACGAGTGGGTGATCCGTCAGGGCGACGGTCCCGAGACCATCGAGCGCAAGATGGGTCATCGTGAGATCGCCCGGCTCGATCGCGCCGCACGTCGACACGAGTTCGGCCGCCCCGAGATCACCGAGCTCGAGATCGGCAGCAAGACCCACCGGGTCGCCGAGGTCGAGCCGATGGACGTCGACGGCGTACGCACCATGACCGTCGGCACCATCATCTGGGGTGTCGTCGCCGTGGCGCTGCTGCCCTTCCTCGGCACGCTCGACAAGAACGGCCACACCTGGTGGCTGTGGACCGCCGTCGCCGGCTTCGGGCTCGGGCTGATCGGCATCGAGTACTGCCGACGTCGCCGCAACGCGCTGCGCATGCAGCCGGGGCGCCGCCGCAGGGTCGACTAGCTAGAACTCGTCGACGTCGGCACCGACGGTGTCGAACACCGTCGGAGGCAGCTCCTGCGGAGCGGCCGATCGGCTGAGCCGTGCGCCGGAGTGGGCGCCGCAACCGTGGTCGAACGAGACGACCTTGCCGTCGTCGTTGGCCATGCCGTTGGCGCACACCCCGAACCGTTCGGACAGTGGTCCGGCGAGGCTGACCATGAACCCGCACGAGACGCACGCGCCACTGGCCTGCTGGGCGATCGCGGCCTCGGGGCCCTGTTCGCCCTCCTGCCAGCGATCGGCAGCCATCTCGCGGCCCTCGAACGACAGAGCCCATTCGCGGCCCAGGCCGACCTCGCGGGCGAAGAAGCGGTCTGCGGTCTGCTCCTCGCCGTCGCCGGCCGACCAGGTCGGGACCAGTCGTACGTCGTCCTCGTCGGGCGGGAGCACGTCGCCGGGACTCAGGTCACCGGGGCGGATCCGCTCGCGGTAGGGCGTCCATTCGGGCGCGACGATCGCCTCGTCGCCGGGCAGCAGCACGACGTCGTTGATCGTGACCTTGTCGCTGTCGGGCGCCCGGGACAGGCTGACCGACCAGTACCAGCCGACGTAGCCGGGCTTGGTGCAACCGAAGTGGTGCGACACCATGCCGTGGTCGTCCTCGACGACGCGCAGGTGTTCGCCGACGATGCCGGCGTCCGCGACCTCGTCGACGGCAGCGCGCGCCACATCAATCGCGGCAGTGAGCTTCTCGTCGACAGACATGTCGCAATTGTCCCACGACTCGGTACGACGTCGCCTCCCGGTGGGCGCTGTCCCCGCGGTGAGGCAGGATGAAGGGTATGGAGGAGCAGGACGAGCCACAGGCGCCCGGCCAACCCTCTGCGCCGGCCCAACCCACCGAGTCCGGGTGGGCCCGCTCCGCTCGCATCGCCGGCGTTGTCTCCACGCGTACGGCCCGCGCGGTCAAGGTGGGCGGCACCACGGCGTTCACCGGCGCACGACGCTTCACCCACGCCGGCGGCGCCGGCGAGAGCGGCCTCTCCAGGCTGCTCGAGCTCCATGCGTTCAACACCGCCGGTGACGCTGCGATCGCGGTGTCGCTTGCCGGCACGCTCTTCTTCACGGTGCCGACCGACGACGCTGCCGGGCAGGTGGCCCTGTTCCTGGTGCTGACGATGCTGCCCTTTGCGATCGTCGCCCCCCTGATCGGTCCGTTCCTCGACCGGTTCCGTCGCGGACGCCGCTGGGCCATCGGTGCGACCCTCGCCGTACGCGCGTTCTGTTGCTGGGTGCTCGCCGGCGCCGTCGCCGACGAGTCACCGGCGTTCTACTTCGCCGCGCTCGGCTGCCTGGTGGCCTCCAAGGCCTACGGCGTCACCCGCGCCTCGGCGGTCCCCCGCATCCTGCCCGCCGAGTTCACGCTGGTGAAGGCCAACTCGCGCATCTCGCTGACCGGCACCGCAGCCGGCGCCATCTCCGCTCCCATCGCGATCGGTGCCGCGGCGATCGGTGCCGAATGGGCGTTGCGCTACGCCGCGGTGCTGTTCGTGGTCGGCACGGTCCTGGCGATCCTGCTTCCGGCACGGGTCGACTCCAGCGAGGGTGAGAAGCCTGTCGACCTGAGCCAGATCGCAACCAACACCAAGAAGAAGGGCATCGCCATCACCCGCGGCGTCGTCAACGGGCTGCGCAGCAATGCCGGCCTGCGACTGCTCTCCGGCTTCCTGACGATCTTCATGGCGTTCACGCTGCGAGAGCCACCCGAGTCGATGGGGTGGGAGGGCAACGCCACGATCCTGCTCGGCCTCGTCATCGGTGGAGCAGGATTCGGCAACGTACTCGGCGTGCTCATCGGCTCTTCGACCAGATCTCGCAAGCCCCAGAACGTCGTGATCGCCGTGCTGGTGCTCGACGTCGCCGTCGTCAGCGTCGTGGCGGTGCTGTTCACCTGGTGGACCTGCGTGGTTCTCGGCGTCACGATCGGCTTGTGCCAGTCACTGGGCAAGCTGAGCCTCGACGCCCTGATCCAGAACGACGTGCTCGAAGAGGTCCGCACCAGCATGTTCGCTCGTTCCGAGACCCTGCTCCAGCTGTCGTGGGTCATCGGCGGACTGATCGGCATCGGGCTGTTCACCATTGATGCCAGCCCGCGCCAAGGCCTGCTCGGTATCGCCGCCATCGTTCTCGCATGGCTGGCATTCGTCCTCACCCGCGCGCGCAACGAGCCCGCCTCACGCACGCATGAGCCTGAAGAGGCAGAACGCTAGAGCTCGAGCTCGCTGGCGACCGCACGCAGAACCTGGGCCGCCGGCTTCGCGGTCTTGGCGTCGGGGTGCCGGTTGTGGCGGTAGCCCTCGCCGATCTTGTCGAGCATGCGGATGAGGTCCTCGACGATGACCGCCATCGCCTCGGGGTCCTTGCGGCGTGCCTGCGACTGCGACTTGGAGACCGACGGCGCGGGATCGAGCAGGCGCACCTGCAGCGCCTGGTCGCCGCGGCTGCCCTGGACGATGCCGAACTCGACCCGGGTGCCTGCCTTGAGCGTGGTGACTCCAGCAGGCAGGGCGTCGGAGCGGACGTAGACGTCCTCGCCCTCGTCCTGGCTCAGGAACCCGAAGCCCTTTTCGGCGTCATACCACTTCACTTTGCCCGTAGGCATGGCATTTCCTCACGTCGGTCTGTTGTTCCCTACAGCCTAGTCGGCCGGTGGCCGGGACTCGGGTCTGCGGTCCTCGAACGTGACCTCGACCGACTGGAAGCCCTTGTGCCGCTGCGACTTGGCGTACGCAGCATAGGCCTTGCGATCGGCATCGGTGAGGACCACGTTGTCCGTGAACGGGGTCAACAACGCACGCGGATAGAGCTTGCGGGCCGTCACCACGTTGACCTCGAGCCCGATCACCGCCATGACAGCAGCCAGGAAGATGAACGCCATGAGCCCGAGAACCAGGGCGAAGGTCGAGTTCATCTCGTTGGCCTTGTTGATCACGTTCTGGACGAAGCTCTGTCCGCCGAGCTGCAGCAGCTGCCAGAGGATCGCCGTCGTGGTGGCACCG
Organism: Aeromicrobium panaciterrae; assembly: GCF_039537165.1. Taxonomy (GTDB): domain Bacteria; phylum Actinomycetota; class Actinomycetes; order Propionibacteriales; family Nocardioidaceae; genus Aeromicrobium; species Aeromicrobium panaciterrae. Next base: position 780,910 of record NZ_BAAAZZ010000002.1, read on the forward strand.
GGCAGCACCGACTTCCAGCTGCCTCTCCCGCCACTGACCAGACGGAACAGGGCTCCGAAGATCAGCACGCTCAGCAGGAAGCCAATGAACTTGATGCCCAGCCCGACCTGGTCGGAGACCCCGACACCGATCTGATCGGGGTTGCTGAACAACGTCGTGACCACCGCGATCAGCAGGATGCCGATGCCGGCCGAGGCGAGGAAGAAGATGCTCCGCAGCCGCAGCAGGAACGGGTTGGCGCGGCTGTTGCGCGGCACCGACCAGGCGATGTTGGCAGCGTTCTGGCTGGCCTGGCCGAGTCCCATCGCGCCGTAGAGCGCGGCCAGTGAACCGACCACGATGGCCGAGGTGCTGCCGCTGAGCTCGCCCGGCTGACCGAGCTTGTCGCCGATGATCGGGAACTGGCTGAGCGCCGTGTCGAGCAGCCGGTCCCTCAGCTCCTGGTCGTCCTGGATGAAGAAGCCCAGGATCGACGACGAGATCAGCAGCAACGGGAAGATCGCGATGAACGCGTAGTAGGAGATGATCGCCGCGAGGTAGGGGCCCTGGTCGTCGAAGTACTTGTAGATCACCGCGATCGGGAACCCGACGATCGGGAACCTGCGTTGGAAGGCATCGATACGGCCGATGCGTGGCTCTTTCACGGCAGGTGGGGTCCGAGCGCAGTCACCAGGGCGTTGAAGCGCGGCTCGTCGAGCACAGAACCCTCACGGCGTACGTCGGCGGGATCCACGACGAGGAAGCGGTCGAGCCGCACCTCGCTCGGCCGTCCCTTCGGGTCCCACGGACCCGGGCCGAGGTTGTACCAGTGGCGGCCCGCCGCGGCTTCCTGCACCATGTCACGGTCGTGGTCGACCGACGTCATCATCAGGCCGACCAGCCGGTCGCCCTGACGTGAGATCAGCAGGACCGGTCGGTCCTTGCCCTGCGTGGGATCGTCCTCGTACGCGACCCAGGTCCAGACGACCTCGCCGGGATCTGGCTGCCCGTCGGGATGCGGGTCGTACGTGATGTCCACGGCGTCAGCCTAGTGGTGGTCACTCGAAGCCGGGCAGCTCTCGCTTCATGACCTTGCCGGTGGGATTGCGGGGAAGCTCGGCGATGAACATCGTCCTGCCGGGTACGGCGAAGCGCGCCACGTGCTCCTTCGCGTACGCCTTGACGTCTTCCTCGGACAGCGACGAGCCATCCTTGACGACAATGTAGGCGGCAAGCACCTGACCGAACTTCGCGTCATCGATGCCGGTCACGACGACATCGGCGATGTCGGGGTGGTCGATCAAGGCATCCTCGAGCTCGCGCGGGAAGACGTTCTCACCGCCGGAGATGATCATGTCGTCGTCGCGACCCGACACGAAGAGCCGGCCGTTCTCGTCGAAGTGCCCGAGGTCGCCCGTGTTCATCAACCCGTCGCTGAACGCCTTGGTGTTGCCGTCGGTGTAGCCGCCGAACGGCATGTCGTTGCCGACATGGATGACCCCGGTCTCGCCACGCGGCACCTCGCTGCCGTCCGCGTCGAGGATCTTGACGGTCGTGCGGAACGGCGGCACACCGGCGGTACCCGGTGCCTCACGAAGATCGGTGGGGCTGGCGATCGTGACCCAGCCCGTCTCGGTCGCGCCGTAGAAGTTGTAGACCGAGTCGGTGAACGTGTCCATGTAGTGGTTGGCCAGCTCGCCGGCGAGTGCGGATCCGCTGCTCGCGGTGATCTTGAGCGACGACACGTCGGCGTTCTTGATCACGTCGGGGTCGGCGTCGACCATGCGCTGCATCATCAGCGGAACCACGACGAGTGCGTCGGCCCTACGCTCCTCGATGTCCTTGATGACGCGGGTCGGATCGAACCGGCGGCGCAGGACGTACGTCGGCGCCAACGACAGGCCGAAGCCGAAGTTGATCAGGCCCCACGAGTGGAACAGCGGCGCTGCGAGGACGATCGTCGAGTTGCCGCGATAGGGAATCGCCCCGAAGAACGCGACGAGCGGCTTGAGGTCGGCGGGCTCCTCGCGACGCGCACCCTTGGGCAGGCCCGTCGTCCCGGAGGTGAAGATGATGATCTGCCCGTGACGTGACGGCTTGGAGTGCGCCTTGGTCGGCTGGTCGGCGCTGATCGATGCGATGGTCGGCACATCAGCGGGCGCGTCGTCATCGGCCCACGCGAGGATCAGCGTGTCCTTGTCGACGTCGGCCGCGACCTCGAGAAACTCCTGGTCGACGATCACCAGGGCAGCCGACTCGCGCTTGGCGAGCTCGCCGAGCTGGGAGCGGCTCGCCATCGTGTTGAGCAGCAGGACGCGGCCACCGGCCTGCATGATCGCGATGATCGCGATGACCATGTAGCGGTGGTTGCGGCACAGCAGGGCGACGGAGTCGCCGGCCTCGACACCACGGTCCTTGAGAGCCTGCGTGACCTGGTTGATCTGGGCGGCGAGCTCGGACCAGGTGATCTCGCCGGCGTCATCGATGATCGCGAGCTGGTGGGGGTAGCGCTTGGCCGCCGCGTTGACGCCTGACGGCAGGCCGGGCCCCCACTTGACCAGCTGGAGCCCCGCGCCGAGCAACTTGTGCGGCAGGATCGGCTTCAGCATGCCGATCTGGCGGAAGACCTTGAGGGTGAATCCCAGCTCGCTCATGTTTGCCAAGGTATCCGACCCGGCGCTGGCATCCCGCCCCCAGGCCACTCCCTAGTCCTTGCTGGCGCCGGCGATGAATGAGCCGATCGGGGTGGTGAAGGACTGCCCGTTGGCTTCGACGAAGAAGAAGTACGAGACCGTCACCCGACGGAACGATGTTCCAGCCGACAGCCAGTCGAAGTGGCATTGCTGCTTGTCGGGATCGCCATCGTCCTGGCTCAGCGGCTCGCACGCATGAGCTGAGTAGTCGGTCTCATCCCCTTGCATGATGTTCACCGTCACCGTGGCATCGGCGGGCTCGATCGCGGTCGCCCGGAATCGATACACATAACCTGCTCCGGCGATTCGGGCGACCTCCCCGACGGCGTCTGGCGGCGAGAGCGTTGGTGGTTCTGTCGTCTCGATCGGCGCTGGTGTTGTCTCTGTCGGGGTCGGCGTCGGTGGTGGTGTCGGCTTCGTCGGCACCTTCGGCCCCTTGGGCGGGCCGTCGACGGCCACCGTGATCGCGTTACCAGCGGTCCAGTCACCACCCGAGTAGAACGACGGGGTCAGCTTGTACGTACCCGGGGCTGCCGCCCAGAGGACGGATGCGAACTGCAGGCCCAGTGGTTCGTACGGCGCGGCTGACTCCTGTTGCTTGCCGCTTCGGGTGATCGCCTCGGTCGACAGCGTCTTCGCACCCCCGGCAGCATTTCTCACCTCGACGCGTACCGCGTGGGCGGTCTGACCCCGGCCGATGTGCACCAGCACGTTGAATCGACCTGGGGGGATGTGCTGCTTGGCGATTGGTTGGTCGATCCAGATCGCATCGTCCTGCGACGGCGGAGGCACGAACCTCGCGACGGCGCCACCCAGACCAGCGACCACGATCGCACCGATCGCGATCTTGGAGACCAGCGCGTTGGCAGCCCCTGAAAACAATCCGAACGCCATGACTACCCCACCTCGTACCAGTACGTGTCGGACGGACGGTCATCGGTGACGAATGCCGGGTTGTCGCCGCCGGTCTTGTCGAACTCAAACGTGAGGTTGGTGTCCTTGAAGCAGGGCGAGTTGACCTGGGCAGTGAGGTACTTCGGGGTGTCCTTCGGATAGGCCGGCGCAACTGTCAGGAGGCTGGCCGGAAACGCGCGGCTGTTCGGCAGCACGGGGAGTCGGAAGGACGCACGCATCTTCTTGGCGCCCGGCACGGTCTTGAGCTCTGAGCGCAACGGCCGCAGCGTGTAGAGCACCTTGTCGCCGTCGACTCCGCCGTCGAGCAACACGCGTACGTTGGCCGTGACGGGGCAGGTCTGGAACGAAGCGAGGAAGGTCGACGGCGTCTCGACGACGATCTCAGGGGTGGTGTCGGTGACGGGCTCGCTTGCCGTTCCCGGCGGCAGTCCGTAGGGCAGCTCCATGGCGGCGCCCACCTTGCTGGAATAGAAGGTGTTCATCTTGTCCGACAACCCTCGGGCGATCGCCTTGGCCAATAGGTTGCAAGCGGAGATTCCACCGCCTTCTGACGTGCTGCGACGCGAGTCGTCGACGAGCTTCTGGACGCCGGTGGCGCCGAGACCGTCAGCCAGACCGCCGGCATTCGACATCGTGTCGACGGTGTCCTCATCGAGGGTCAAGGTGTCACACGCGGCGCCGACGCCCGGGATCTGCTTGAGCGCCGCCTCGACTCCCACCGCGATCCACGCCTCGGCTTCGCCCTTGGCGAGGCCTGCGACCGCTTGCGAGGTCGGCACGGTCGGCGGAAGCCCGGTGTAATACGTGATCACGGCCTGGACCACGGCGGTGACCACCGACGAGCACGCCTTGTATCCGTCATCGCCGCCGGCCTTGATCGCGACACATACCGGATTGAACTTCGCGATCGCTGCGACGAACTCGGTCCGCATCTGGTTGTAGAACTGCGAAATCACGTCGTAGTACGCCAACAGCAGGCTGTTCAGGGCGCCAGTGACGCCCTTGAGGTCATCGGCGAAGTAGTAGCCCGCCGCAGCACCTATCACGGCACCGGCTGGGCCGCCGACCACGAATCCGATGGAAAATCCCCAGAGCACCGCCGAAGCATGGCACGCGAGCCCGCACTCGGCTTCCTTCTTGGCGTTGTAGGCGTCCTGCGATGCTTTGAGCTTCGCGTCGGCGTCGTCTGCCCGGCAGTGCACCACGCTGGTGTCGTCGCCCCAGTCCTTGATCGCGAGAGCTCGATCGCTGACGCTGGCATTGATCTTGTACGCATCGTTCTTGACGATCGTGGTTCCGACCTGCGGCTTGCCGAAGATCTGCTGCTTGACGGGCACCGACACGTACGGCGCCGACCCGGGGAACATCCGGTACGACGAGGCATCCGGGTAGTCGGTGATCACGAAGCATCGACCGCCGTTCGCTCCGGTGGGATGGCTGGTGTCGATGCCCGGCTTGACCGTCGCTGTCGGCTTGACCTGGATCCATTTCTTCTCGTCAGCCAGGTCGATCTTGACGGTGTTGGAGGCTACGCCGGTCGCGTAGACATTGCCTTCGCCGCCCCATGAGTCACATGCGTTGAGGCACTGGTTGTCGGTGGCGACCGCGCGCACATAGATCGTGTTGAGCAGGTTGTGGTCGGCGGCGAGGTTGGCTTTCGCGAGCTCCAGCGCCAGCGCATCGTCGAACGACAGGCCCTGTGCGTCGCCCTTGGTGCCGGGCAGCTGTGCGTCACGCCACTTGTAGGGATTGACCGTGGTGGTGGGGCCCTTGCTCTCGGCTACGAAGAACACGCCCGGCGGGTGAAGCGTCGTCGTGTTGGCGCTGATCGGGAAGATGCTGAACTGATAGCTGATCCGCTTGATCTGACTGGACGCGGTCGCCTCCAGGGTGACCGGCAGGTCACTGCGCAGGTTGACGGTCTGGGTCACCGTCGGGTCGTCGGCGATCGGCTGATCGGAATAACCCGTGACTCCGGCAACGCCAGGGATGCTGTCGACACCGGCCGAGATCGCGTCACCCACGTCGCCGAGCGATCCCAGGCTGGCCTTGAGCGTGAGCGATCCCTTGGTCACGTTGACGGTGTCCTGCGGCAGCGGACCGGGTGATCGACACCCTTCGTTGTTGTCGGTGCCCGACCACGGGTCCGGGTTGGGCATGTTCTTGCGGCAGAACGTGCCGCTGGCTGCCTGCGCGGCCTTCGCGCCGTTGAACGACCACACGCGTACGTCGAGCTGGTTCCACTTCGTGGTCGACATGTAGGCAGTCACCGAGTTGATCGACGCGTTCGGCAGGAAGTTGCCCTGACCAGCCGGGTAGCGTTGCCACTCGCCACGATCGACAGACACGTACGCGTAGGCGCGGTCGACCGGCTTGTCGGTCATCAAGAGGCCGTTGACGATCCTGGCGTCGCCGGTCCAGCCGAGCGACGAGCAGTCGTCGGGGATCGTGATCGAGACCGGGATGGCCGCGGTCAACCCCAGCGACTTCGAGTAGGCCATGAGGGACGTCTTGCCGATCGGCAGGCTCGACGTCGTGAACGGCTTGCCCTTCTCCAACGTGCCGATCTGCAGGTAGCCCGCCTTGTACGGGGTGGTCGCGAACAGTGCGACTTCGCCGTTGCCGGTCGAGTCCTTCAGAGTCACCGTGACAGCGCAGTTCTTGACCGTCGCAGTGATCGGCGCCTTCTCCGCCAGCGTGGTCAGCCGCTTTGCCGCGATCCGGTTGGCGTCGATCGCCTTGGGGAACTTGTAGTCGACAACCGTGCCGGGCGCATACGGAAGTGTCAGGGTCTGGGCGGTCGGAGCCGGGGTCAGGTCCTTGCTGAGGATGTCGAGGCGCGCGGCAAGTGACTCTGGCGTCTCACCCAGGGTCGGTGCGATCGAGTGGCGCTTGAGCCGCTCGGCGCTCGACCGCTCCTCGCCGTCCACATACAGTCCGGGCGGCGTCTCGTACAAGTCCTCCGTACGGTCGAGGGCGGGCACGATGAACGGTGCCGCAACCGAGACCTTGCCGTCGGACGTGGTCATCCGTGCGGTCAGGACGTGCTGCCCCGCTGTCATCGGCACGTAGTCGAACTCCTGCGACGTCACGTCCAGGACCGACGCATCCTTGGCCTGGTCCGCCTTCTCCGGCGACCAGGCCAGGTAGGGACGGGCGTCCTCCCAGACCTCGTACTTCTCCACAGGGACACCGGTGGGCACCTGGAGCTGGAAGGTGACGTTGTCGGCGCGTTGCACCAGCGGCGAGTCGACCGGGGTGAGGCTCGAGGGGAAATCGACCGGCAGCGCCTTCGAGGTGTCGGCGATCGAGTTGTCCGGGAGGAACTTGTTCCTGGCGTTGATCGCGACCGCGACGATCAGCGCGAGGGCGACGACCACTGCGACGACCGTGACAACTGGGCTCGCCAGGAACCCGCCTCGCTTGGGCGCGACGCCAGTCATCCCCATTCCCACCGTCCCTCCCCCGTGCCCACAGGCTAGGGACAGCCACCCGTGGCCAGTAGTAGGGAAATCCCCCATTCGTCGCCGCAAGGACCGCACGGCATACCGTGGGCAGATGAGCGAGTCCTACAGGCCGATCGAGGACGGGGTCGCGACGGATCTGCGCGGCGAGATGACGTACGCGAGCTATCTGCAGCTCCCGACACTGCTCGCGGCGCAGCGGCCAGTGTCGGACCACCACGACGAGATGCTGTTCGTCATCCAGCACCAGGTCACCGAGCTGTGGCTCAAGCAGCTGATCCACGAGCTGCGGTCGGCGATCGCGCTGATCGCCGCCGACGACCTGCCGCCGGCACTCAAGCGGTTGGCACGGGTCAAGGCGATCCAGCGCCAGATGTTCGAGCAGTGGGCCGTGCTGGAGACGCTCACGCCGATCGAGTACGCACAGTTCCGCGACCAGCTCGGCAAGGCGTCGGGCTTCCAGTCGCCGCAGTATCGCACCGTGGAGTTCCTGCTCGGCAACAAGAATCCGCAGATGATCAAGGTCTTCGAGCACGACGAGTCGCTGCGCTCGTCGCTGCAGGCCGACCTCGAGGCGCCGAGCCTGTACGACGAGTTCCTCCGTTTCCTGGCGCGGCGCGGCCACGCTGTTCCGGCCGAGGTGCTGGAGCGCGACGTCAGTCAGCCCTACACCGCAAGTCCCGGCGTCATCGAGGTTCTGCGCCGCATCTACGCCGACCCCGACACCTACTGGGACGCGTACGAGATGAGCGAGGAGCTGGTCGACGTCGAGGGCAGCTTCCAGCTCTGGCGCTTCCGCCACCTCAAGACGGTCGAGCGGATCATCGGCTTCAAGCGCGGGACGGGTGGCTCATCGGGCGTGAGCTTCCTCCAGAAGGCCCTCGAGCTCACATTTTTCCCGGAACTCCTCGACGTACGTACGCACATCGGCGCTCCCTGACCCGCGAGTGGTGCGAATCCGGGATTGTGAGACGGCGTGTCGTCCGGAACTGCACCACTCTCCGACAACTTTGCACCACTCGCAGACTAGGGAGTGTCTTCCTCGGTCCAGCCGACGTTCTCCCGGACAACCCGCGCCGGTATGCCGGCCACCGCTGCATGGTCGGCGATCTTCTGCCCGCGGACCAGGCTGAGCTGGGCGACCACGACGCCGTCACCAACGTCCGTGTGACCCGTGATCACCGCGTCCCGGCCCAGCCACACGTGACTCCCGATGCGGATGTGCGCCCCGAACGGATTGATGCGCTCGCCCGTCGCACGGTCCTCGAGGCGATGCATGTCGTCAGTGGCGACGTAGACGTTGGCCGCCCACAACTGGTCTGCTCCGGCCACGATGCTGCCGCCGTTGCGCGCGTCGATGATGGCGCAACGAGTCGCCGTGACGGGCCCGTGAAGCACCACCGTTGACGCCGCGCCGCAATACACCTCGCCCGCCGTCAGCTTGACGTTCTGATCGATGAAGACAATGGCGTCGTCCCCGCCGATCAGGAGCGACCTGAACAGGTGCATCTCCGAGCCGATCGCGATCAGCACGTTGCGGACGGGAATCATCGTGAGTGTCTCGATGATCTCCTTGGAGAGGTCGGCTTCGTCCGCGAAGTAGAGCACATTGCCGTCCTCGTGCCACCACTCGGGGAGCGGGTCCGTCACCGCTCTCCACTCGGTGGCATCGAGCGACTCGGCTTCGACGCCAGCCGCGCGAAGACGACCGCGGTGCTCAGCGGCCATCAGCTCGCCACGTGTCACGTTCACCGCCGCATCATCGCAGACCACGAGGTCCGGGCACAGCAAGAGGCCCTCACCGGAATGAGGGCCTCTTGGCTGATCTGCTGGGTTCCTAGAACCCCATACCGCCCATGTCACCCATGTCGGGTGCGCCACCGCCAGCCGGAGCGGGCTCCGGCTTGTCGGCGACGACAGCCTCCGTGGTGAGGAACAGCGCGGCGATCGAGGCTGCGTTCTGCAGCGCCGAGCGCGTGACCTTGGCGGGATCGATGATGCCGGCCTTGATCATGTCGACGTACTCGCCCGTGGCCGCGTTGAGTCCGTGGCCCTGCTTGAGGTTGGCGACCTTCTCGGCGACGACTCCACCTTCGAGACCGGCGTTGATCGCGATCTGCTTGAGCGGGGCCGAGGCGGCGACGCGCACGATGTTGGCGCCCGTTGCCTCGTCACCCTCGAGCGAGAGCTTCTCGAACACCGCAGCGGTTGCCTGGACGAGTGCGACGCCACCACCGGCGACGATGCCCTCCTCTACGGCAGCCTTCGCGTTGCGGACAGCGTCCTCGATGCGGTGCTTGCGCTCCTTGAGCTCGACCTCCGTGGCCGCGCCGACCTTGATGACGGCGACGCCGCCGGCCAGCTTGGCGAGACGCTCCTGGAGCTTCTCACGGTCGTAGTCGGAGTCGCTGTTCTCGATCTCGGACTTGATCTGCGCGACACGTCCGGCGATCTGCTCCTCGGAACCGGCGCCCTCCACGATCGTGGTCTCGTCCTTGGTCGTGACGACCTTGCGGGCCGTGCCGAGCAGCGACAGGTCGGCGGTCTCGAGCTTGAGTCCGACTTCCTCGCTGATGACCTCGCCACCGGTGAGGATGGCGATGTCGGCCAGCATGGCCTTGCGGCGGTCACCGAAGCCGGGAGCCTTGATGGCGACCGACTTGAACGTGCCACGCATCTTGTTGACGATCAGGGTCGCGAGGGCTTCACCCTCGACGTCCTCGGCGATGATGACGAGCGGCTTGCCCGACGCCATGACCTTCTCCAGGATCGGGACCATGTCCTTCACCGTGCTGATCTTGCCGTTGTAGATCAGGACGTACGGGTCGTCGAGCACGGTCTCCATGCGCTCGGGGTCCGTCACGAAGTAGCCCGACAGGTGACCCTTGTCGAAGCGCATGCCCTCGGTCAGCTCCAGGTCGATGCCAAACGTGTTGGACTCCTCGACCGTGATGACGCCTTCCTTGCCGACCTTGTCCATGGCCTCGGCGATGATCTCGCCGACCGTGCCGTCAGCCGCGGAGATCGAGGCGGTCGCCGCGATCTGCTCCTTGGTCTCGACGTCCTTGGCCATGCCGAGCAGCTGGGCGCTGATGGCCTCGACTGCGGTCTCGATGCCCTTCTTGAGGCCCATCGGGTTGGCGCCGGCCGCGACGTTGCGCAGGCCTTCGCGTACGAGGGCCTGGGCGAGAACCGTGGCGGTCGTGGTGCCGTCGCCGGCGACGTCGTCAGTCTTCTTGGCGACTTCCTTGACGAGCTCTGCGCCGATCTTCTCGTAGGGATCCTCGAGCTCGATCTCCTTGGCGATGCTGACACCGTCATTGGTGATCGTGGGGGCTCCCCACTTCTTCTCCAGGACGACGTTGCGTCCCTTGGGACCGAGGGTCACCTTGACGGCGTCAGCGAGCTGGTTCATACCGCGCTCGAGGCCGCGACGGGCTTCCTCGTTGAAAGCAATGGTTTTTGCCATGTGTACGTTCTCCGAATGGTTGTCCACGTGGAGGTCAGGCGATGCCCGCGACGGACGACAGTGACGGTCGGCGAACCCTTCTCGCCTCGGTGCACAGCCTCATCGGTCTGACCCGTTGCCAACAGCAAGTGCCATTGGCACTCTCATCATACGAGTGCTAATCAATGCCGCGCAATCAGGTCAGCTCACGGCGTAAACGAGCTCGGCGAACTGGCCGCTCTGCGTCACCGACTCAAGCGTCAGCCGGTCGGATCGGATGTCGCGCGGCAGGAGCGGTGCGCCGGCGCCGAGCGTCACCGGGGCGATGGTCGCGATAATTTTGTCGAGCAGTCCGGCGTCGGCGAACTGGCCCACCAGGTCTCCCCCGCCCATCAGCCAGATGTCCTTGTCGCCGGCAGCGTCGACCATCTCGGCGTGCACCTCACTCACCGGCGCCCGGGTGAACCGGATGTCGGCGCCTTCCACGACCGGAAGGTCGCGGTGGGTGAAGACCCAGGTCGGCCTGTCGCCGTACCACTCGGTCCACTTCTCGGGAGTCTCGAGCAGGGACTCGTGCTCGACGACCCACTCGTAGGTCGTCGATCCCATCGCCATCGGGCCGACGCCGGCCATGAAGTCAGGGATCGAGCTCTCCGCCTCCTCGGCGCCCGGCACCTCGAACAGCCATGCCAAGGAGTTGTCGGTCGTCGCCAGGAAGCCGTCGAGCGTGGTCGCCGTGTAGTAGATCGTCGCCATGACGCCACGGTACGACGGCCGTCTGACAGGTTCAGGCGGAGAAGAGCAGGTACAGCCCGGTGAAGGTGTAGGCCACCATCAGGACCAGCAGGGCCAGCTGGCCCGAGAGCCGGTGTGCCCTGGGCAGCACCGCCAGCGCCCGGTCGTGTGCCGCGATGACCGCGAGCACGTGACCCGTCACCACGAAGCCGACCTTCAGGAACGCGAGGAGGTCGACGTGCTGCGACAGGAAGTAGTTGGTCGCCGGATCCCCGAGCGGCTCCCACCCGCGACCGAGCGGGTCGAACATTGCGATGAACGCCGACTGTCCCTTCTCGAACAAGTAGGTCGCGTAGTGGGCGAAGATGTAGCCCACCACGATCGGCGTCAGCGTGTGCGCCAGCTCGCCCGGCAGGGCCCGGCGGCGCTCGGCCGTCAGGCCACCGCTGGCGCGGGTCGCCAGCGCGAACAGGACACCGACCAGCAGGCAGAAGCCGAACAGCGTCGCGGAGTGCTGCCACGGCGACAGGCTCTTGGCCTGCCAGGACGTCGACGCCGAGAAGCTGTCGTACGCGGTGGAGCCGAGGAGCGTGGCCAGCACCGCGACGAGGCCGGGCGCGACCGGGATCGTCGGCAGCGAGCGCAGCGGGTTGTGCAAGCCGAAGCGGCCATCGCGTACGAACGGCGACAGCTTGGCGACGATCGCGCTGTAGACGTCGAACGGGTCGGCGCGGTCGAACCAGGTGGGACCGAACACCCAACCGCCGAGCAGCATCGCCGCGACGTAGACCCCGATCCAGACACGTACCGTCGTGAGGTCCGCGGGATCGGGCGAGGCGAGCTCCATCCACGCGAACGCCAGCAGCCCGAGCGCGGCCGGCCAGTAGCCGAGCCTCGCGGGGTACGTACGCCGCCCGTCGCCGAGCCACGACTGGATCGTGCGCCACGGCGACAGGTCACGCCAGACGTGCCCGAACAGCAGCGCGATCGGCACGAGACCGACCCACGTGAGGATGTAGAACCAGCCCAGTCCGCTGTTGGTCTCGTCCGACGGCCCGAGGTACAGGGCGACCAGGAACCACCCCGTCAACACCGCTCCGACGATCGCCAGCCAGGTTCTTCGCGGGCGCGGCTCCGTCGCGTGCGGCTCCACGTCCGACCGGGTGAAGCGGGGTTCCTTCCACTGCACGACCAGCATCGCGAACGACAGGGCGAGCGCCCACGACGCTCCCACCATCGCGAACATCAGCGGGATGGGGAGGTCGGTGGCGCCGCCTCCGATGCCGTGCTGCGCGAGTCCGGCGACGATCACGGGCGTGCGACGAGCTCCACGATGGTGACGTCGAGGTGGTGCGCCTCGACGGCGACCTGTCCGGGCGTCTCGATCGTGAACGTGAACGTCTTGTCGTCACCCGCGGAGATCTCGTACTCGTGCTCGGGATCGGAGTGCACGTGCACCTCTTCGTCGGCGTCGCTCACGACGTGGAGGGTGACCGGCTCGCCAACCTTCACATCGACCTTCTTGCCGAGTGGGGTGACCTTGCCACCGGCGACCGTGATGTCGATCGTGACGCCCTGGGTGGCTTCGCTCGACGCGCTGGCCGATGACTCCGTGGTCGGCGTGGGCTCGCTGTCGCTCCCACAGCCGGCAACGGCGAGGAGGAGCGTCAACGCGACAGCGACGGTCTTCATTCGTTCTCCTTGGTGTCGGGCTCGGGTTCGAAGGCCCGCTCGATGAGCTCGCGTTCCGCGCGTTCGTCTAGGCGATCCTTGCGGGCGATGTAGAGCACCACCCCCACCACGACGATTGCGGGGACGATCGCGGGGATCGCCAGCAGGGCTACGTGATGAGCCAGCAGTTGTTCGCCGGCAGGAGTCATGACGTCAGCGTAGGCGTCTTGTCGTTTGCGGCCTCGTGCTCCTCGATCTTGCGGGCGACACGCGAGACCGCGACGCTGATGCCGAGGATGATGCCGAGGCTGCAGAACAGCACGACTCCGTTGGCGATGCCCCACAGCGCGGGCGACGTGCCGTCCTTGCGCTCACGCTGCAGGATGTCGATCTCCGGGACGAACTTGCGGGTGAACGACGCGTCGGCGGGTACCTCCGAAGCCTTCAGGGGTGCATCCTCCGGGAGGAAGATCGGCAGCGCCGTCAGCATGCGGCCGTCCTGGACCCGCAGGGTCGTCTTCCAGTTGCCGCCGACGGGAACCGGCTTGGTCGACTCCCAGGTGTTGTCGCCGGTACGGCGCAGCTGATCCGTGACGATGCCACCGCCCTGCCAGGCCGTGATCTGGACCCAGGTCGGGTCGTCGTCGATCAGGTCGGCGGGGTTGATCGTGATCTCGGCCGTGACCTCGCGGTCCTCCGGCGTACCCACCTCGGTCAGCGCGACGTCGGCGGAGGCGTTCTTGGGCACTGTCGCATGCAGTCCGTTGGCGACGGCGAGGGCTGTCACGATGACCGAGCCGACGATGATCGACCGGGCGACCTTCTTGGCCGGGAGCCTGCCTTGCAGTCCGAGGGCGAACAGCGCTCCGCAGAGGCCGGACGCGATCGCGACGGGGATCGCCATGGCGAGCCCCTCGGCCCACATGTCCTGGGTCCACGGGAACGCGAAGACGCGGTCGTTCCAGAGCTTCTCGATGACGAGTCCGACGGTGCCGATCAGAAGTCCGCCGACGGCGCCGAACCACAGCGGCTTGTCCTTGAGCCTGGTGAGCGCGAGGAGCTCGATCAGGACGGCGCTGCCGAGGTAGAGCGGGAACACGTGGTGCGCCTCGCCCATCACGTCGGTGACGACGAACGAGACGATGCCGCGCATCAGCAGGAAGAACACGGCGGCCGCGATGGCAGCGCCGGGTCCGACGTACAGGCGGGCGGCGACGAGCGGGATGCCCGCGGCGGCGACGATCATCAGCGGCGCGAACACCATGCGGAACTGCGCGATGCCAAAGTCGAACTCACCCTGGAACACCGACAGCCCGATCAGCAGTGCGCCGAAGGCGATCGAGACGAGGATCGTGCTGAGCCAGGTCGGCAGCGCCTTGCCCTTCTGGGCCATGGCGACCTCGGCCTCACGGTGCAGCAGGATGATGCCGGCCGTCGACAGTCCCGCGCCACCGATCAGCATCAGGTGGGTCGGACCCCAGAGCGTCACGTCCTGGCCGAAGAGGCGGTGCCACACGTCGTCGAGCGGGAAGCCGATCAGCGCATACAGTCCGCACGCCGCGATGAAGATGCCGCTGACCGGGGCGTACCAGGAGCGGGTGATCCTGACGGCGGCGACGCCGGGCTTCTCCCCGTCACGCGGGAAGACGACGGCGGACATGCCGGCGATGAAAAGGGCGAAGAGCCCGTAGAGGATCAGGTAGTGCGCCGGGTTGGCGAGCGGGCCGGCGTCGCGGCCTCGGCCGGCGTGAAGGCTGACGTCCCACATGAAGCCGAGCAGTGCGACGATCAGCGAGCTGCCGACGAACAGCGTCGGGATCGTGGACCAGCCCGGCTCTCCGTGGCGGGTGCCGAGGCGGTCACCGAGCTTCTGGAACCAGTCGATGCGATGGGTCCGGTGGGCCCACGCGATGACCAGCAGGACCGCGGTGACGAGGCCGGCAGCGATGCTCAGGCCGATGACCTGGCCGAGCTCGGCGCCGCCCGCGGGCGCGGTGATGGGCTCTGAAGCGTGAGGAAACATACCGAGAGTATGCGCACAGTTCATGTGACATTGCAAGTGTCACATACATCACCCACGGCGTGCCCGAGCGTGGAAAAACCCGGTCATTCGACCGGGCTCTTTCGAAGAACTACTGTCCGAGGACCTCGTGGGCCTCGCGCCCCTTGGGACCGTCGACGATCTCGAACTCGACCTTCTGGCCGTCCTCGAGTGTCTTGTAGCCGTCGGATGCGATCTTGGACCAGTGGACGAACACGTCGTCCTGGCCCTCGACCTCGATGAAGCCATAACCCTTGTCAGCGTTGAACCACTTGACGGTGCCCTGCACCATGCCGCCACTCCCACCTGATGCTTCGGAGACCCATCTGCCGAGGTCTCGTCATGACAGAGCCTACTTGGTCTCAGGCACTATCGGCCACGGCGGGGCTTCGCCCGACCCGTGCCTTCCGCGAGCTCAAGACCCCCCGGCCACGGCCGGGATGATGGAGACTTGTGCGCCGTCAGGCGTCTTGGTGTCGAGACCGTCCGCGAACCGCACGTCTTCCTCGGCGACGTAGATGTTGACGAAGCGCCGCAGCTTGCCCTCCTCGTCGACCACACGCGCCTTGATGCCGGGGAAGCTTGACTCCAGCGAGTCGATGACCTCGGTCAGCGTGGCTCCCTCAGCAGTGACCTGTGACTGGTCGTCGGTGTAGGTGCGCAGGATCGTCGGGATTCGTACGTTGATGCTCACAGTTCTCCTTGGTTCTTCAGACTCAGGCGATGCCCGCGGCGACGAAGGCGTCGTACGTGGGCGCGATGGTGGCGGCGGGGCGGACCAGCTCTGACACCGCGTCGAGCGTCTTGAGCCCGTGGCCGGTGTTGATCACGACGGTCTCGAGATCGGTGTCGAGCAGGCCGGTCTCGACGAGCTTCTTGAGCACGCCGACTGTGGTGCCGCCGGCGGTCTCGGTGAAGATGCCCTCGGTACGCGCCAGCAGCACGATCGCCTCACGGACCTCGTCGTCGGAGATGTCGGCGACAGCTCCGCCGGTGTCGCGGCAGATGTCGAGCACGTAGATGCCGTCGGCCGGGTTGCCGATCGCCAGCGACTTGGCGATCGTGTCGGGCTTCTGGGGGCGGCAGGCGTCCCAGCCTTCGCGGAAGGCCTCCGACACCGGCGAGCAACCGGTGGCCTGGGCACCGAACACCTTGTAGGGCTTGTCGTCGACCAGCCCGAGCTTGATGAGCTCCTGGAACGCCTTGTGCACCTTGGTCAGCTGCGAGCCGGAGGCGACGGGGATCACGATCTGGTCGGGCAGGCGCCAGCCGAGCTGCTCGGCGATCTCATAACCCAGCGTCTTGGAACCCTCGGCGTAGAACGGGCGCACGTTGACGTTGACGAACGCCCAGCCGTCCTCCTCGCCGGCGATCTCGCTGGCGAGCTTGTTGACGTCGTCGTAGTTGCCCTCGACCGCGACGAGGTTCTCGGTGTAGACAGCCGAGTTGATGACCTTGGGCGTCTCGAGGTTGCTCGGGATGAACACGACCGTCTTGATGCCGGCGCGTGCACCGGCTGCGGCGACCGCGTTGGCGAGGTTGCCGGTCGACGGGCACGCGAAGACCTTGCTGTGGAACTCGCGGGCGGCACTCAGGGCGCAGGCCACGACGCGGTCCTTGAAGGAGTTGGTGGGGTTGGTGCTGTCGTCCTTGACCCAGAGGTTCTTGATGCCGAGCTCGGCGCCGAGGTTGTTGGCCTTCAGCAGTCGGGTGAATCCAGGCTCGAGGTTGGGGCTGAGCTCGATGTCGTCAGGGACGGGGAGCAGCGCCTTGTAGCGCCAGATGTTGGCGGGCCCGGCCTCGATCTGCTCGCGGGTGATGTCGGGAAAGTCGTACGTGATCTCGAGCGGACCAAAACACTCGTGACATGCATAGTGCGGTCCGAGCTCCCGCGTGGTGCCGCACTCGCGACAGATCAGCTCAACGGCATTGCCGAAGGCTCCGGCGCGAATGGTGCTCGCTTCTGCGGTGATGCTCACTTGCCCCTCCAGTCATCTTTCCCGGTCTGATCGCCGGGACGGATTGAGCACCTGGTCCTCGTGGACTGGTTGCTGGGGTGTCGTCGGGCCGTGTCCCTGTACCCCTCTTGATGAGTGGTTAGAGCCTACGGTGGCGTCTCACGATGTGTCCACTCGGTCCGAATACCGAGATGCCCCGTCTCAGGGAACGGCTAGTCAGCCCGTTTCTGGAGCCGCTTCATGCGTCGCGTCATGGGTGGCGGGTAGTTGCCGTCGGCGAGGTTGGCGAGGCGCTCGAACGGGTTGTAGGACGAGTGGTCGCCGGCGATCGCGTACGAGAGGGCGACGAAGAAGAAGTAGAAGGGAAGCATCACGACACCGAACACCCAGGCGTACTGCGTGCAGTGCCGGTCCTCGTGCTTGAGCAGCACCGGGCGCTCGACGAAGTAGTCGAGGTCATGCTTGCTGGCGATGACACTGCCGATCGTGAACGCACTGGCGACGGGAAAGTTGAAGCGATAGCCGGTCGCAAGGTACGTGCCCCGGCCGCGGCGGGTGATCGTCGCGCCGCCGAGCCTGGCGACGAGGAAGCCGAGCAGCGTGCTGAGGTTGATCCAGTTGAGCACGGTGCGCACGCGGGTCCACGTCGTGTGGGGCAACACCTCAAAACTCATCTGCCAGCTCCTCCAGCCAGGTGGCCACCGCATCAGGTCCGTCCAGGACGATGTCGGCGCGTGCCACCAGAGCATCCTGCTCCGCGGACGCCGAGCAGATCAACAGCCCATCCAGCCCCTCACCTCGCAGCGCCTCCACGGCCTCGAACGCCGGGAGGTCACCGAGGTCGTCGCCGGCGAAGATGACATGCCGCGCACCCGTCTCCTCGACGAGGCCCCTGAGCGCGTACCCCTTGTCGGCGCCGGGGGTCCGCAGCTCCATGACCTGGCGACCGGGTTCGACGACCAGCCCGAGCTCGTCGGCGAGCTCCGAGAGGGGCGCGGCCAGCGATGTCAGTGACTGCGGGTCGATGCCGCGGGTGTGGATCGCGACGGCGAGGCCCTTGTCCTCGAGCCGTACGTGGCCGGCGCCGTGCCCGGCCAGCCAACCGGGCAGGACCTCGACGAGCCGGACGATCGCGTCCGGCCGTTCGATCGGCGCAGGCTCACCGTCCGTGGCGCGCCACCGCTCGGCGCCGTACTGGCCCAGGATGATCAGCCGGTCGAGTCCGTCGAGACCGACGAACCCGCCGAGCTCGAGTGCCTGGGCGACGGGACGACCCGTGATGATCGCGACCTGGCCGAGGACGCCTCCGAGCCTGCTGAGCGCCGCGACCGCATGCTCCTGCGCGTAGGCCTGCGTCGGGTCGTCGACGATGTGCGCCAACGTGCCATCGAAGTCGAGGGCGAGCAGCGTCCCTGCCGGGTCCGCCACCACGGCATCGCGGACTGGGCTCATGCCTCCATCATTGCGGGCCGGACAGGATGATCGTCAGCCGGTCCGTACGCATGGGGGCGACGCGCGGCCGCACCCGGTCGATGCCGACATCCTTGGCCAGCAGCGAAGCCTCGTCCTGCAGGCCCGTCGGGTAGTAGACGGTGTTCTGGCCGACCGAGCCGCGCCAGTTGCCCACGCCCCCGACCGTCCAGCCGGCATTCCTGACCTTGGTCGCGAACGCGTTGGCTGCGCCGACCACGGTCGTGTTGTTGAGGACCGACACGGGGGTGTCGCGACTGACCGGAGGCTCGGTCGGCGTCGGGGTGGGCGTAGGGGTCGGCGTCGGCGTCGCCTCCGTCGCCTCGGTCGGAGTCGGCGTCGTGGCGGTCACCGTCGGTCCGGCGCTGTCGCCGTCGGACGAGTCGGTGTCGATCAGCAGCCAGCCGATGCCGGCGGCGGCAACCACGCACACGGCGATCGTGAACACGATGAACCAGCTGGACGGTACGAACTGGTTGCGGCTCGGAGTCCTGCGGTGCTCCACGGGAGGCACTGTCAGAGGTCGATGCCCAGGCGCCGGGCAGAACGACTGCGTTGCCTGCCGGCCCGGAGCCGACGCAGGCGCTTGACGAGGAGCGGGTCGAACGCGAGGGCGTCCTCGCGGTCGATCAGCGCGTTGAGCACCTGGTAGTAGCGCGTGGCCGACATGTCGAACTTCTCGCGGATGGCCTGCTCCTTGGCGCCGGCGTACTGCCACCAGAGCCGTTCGAGGGCCAGGATCTCGCGATCGCGCTCGGACAACGACTCGGCAGCGGCCGTGCTCGCCGGGCTGGCCTTTTCCACTGCGCTCATGCCCAGCATCTTAGTCCACAAATCACACCGATGTCATTTGACATAGTGAAGTCATGTCGACCAAACACGATCCGATCCGCTGGGGAATCCTTGCGACCGGACGCATCGCGGAGCACTTCGCCAAGGACCTCTCCCTCGTCGAGGGAAGCGAGCTGGCCGCCGTCGGCTCCCGGCGCCTCGAAGCCGCCACCGAGTTCGCCGAGCGGTTCGGCGGGCGCGCCCACGGCTCGTACGAGGAGCTCGCCGCAGACCCCGACGTCGATGTCATCTATGTCGCGACGCCGCACAGCCGTCACCTCGAGGACGTGATGACGTGCCTGGAGGCCGGCAAGCACGTCCTGTGCGAGAAGTCCCTGGCGATGAACGCCCACGACGCAGAGACGATGATCACCGAGGCCCGTGAGCGTGGGCTGTTCTTTGCTGAGGCGATGTGGACGCGTACCAATCCCAACACCCGCAGGATGCTGGCGATGATCAAGGACGGGGCCATCGGCACGCCGCTGCAGGTGCGGGCCGAGCTCGGCTTCGCTGCCGAGGCCGAGAAGATCCGCATGTGGGACCCGACCCTCGGAGCCAGCGCCCTGCTCGACGTCGGCATCTACCCCGTCACGTTCGCGTACCTGGTCCTCGGCGAGCCAACCAGCATCGTGGCCAACGGAGTCCTGTCCGACGAGGGCTTCGACATCAACGGCGGGGCGACGCTGACGTACGCGAGCGGCGCGGTCGCCAGCCTCGCGTGGAACCAGGTCTCGCACTCCGACAACCGCTCATCGGTCGCCGGCGACCTGGGCCTCATCGAGGTGCGGCCGGCATTCCACGAGACGTCCGGCTTCACGTACAAGAAGGGTGAGGTGATCGAGGCGTACGAGGAGCCCGTCACCGGACGCGGCTACGCGCACGAGATCCTCGAGGTCGCCGAGTGCCTGCGAGCCGGCAAGACCGAGTCCGCACTCCTCCCCCAGGACGAGTCGCTCGCGATCATGAAGCAGCTCGACGAGATCCTTCGCCAGCTCGGCGTCGCGCCCAGGTAGGCGCGCACCGATAGGGTTGACGCATGGCGTCTGGCCTTGCGGAGTTCGTGGTCATCGCCAATCGCCTGCCCGTCGACCGGGTGACCGGCCCCGACGGCGAGGCCGTGTGGCGCAAGTCTCCCGGCGGACTGGTCACCGCGCTCGAGCCCGTGATCCGCCGCAACGGTGGCGCGTGGATCGGCTGGCACGGCGCCCCCAACGAGAAGCTCAAGCCTTTCGACCACGACGGCATGCACCTCGTACCCGTCCCGTTGTCCGACGACGAGGTCGAGGAATACTACGAGGGCTTCTCCAACGCGACGCTGTGGCCGCTCTATCACGACGTCGTCGCGCCTCCGGAGTTCCACCGCGAGTGGTGGGACTCCTACGTACGGGTCAACCATCGCTTCGCCCAGAAGGCCGCCAAGATCGCCAAGAAGAACGCGACCGTCTGGGTGCAGGACTACCAGCTGCAGCTGGTGCCGACGATGCTGCGCGAGCTGCGACCCGACCTGCGAATCGGCTTCTTCCTGCACATCCCGTTCCCTCCGACCGAGCTGTTCCAGCAGCTCCCCTGGCGTCGGCAGATCCTCGAAGGACTGCTGGGCGCCGACCTCGTCGGCTTCCAGATGCCGGGTGCGGCGCAGAACTTCGTCCGCCTGGTGCGCCAGCGCGTCGGCCACAAGACGCATCGCGACACCGTCTACCTGCCCGACGGTCGCACCGTCCTGGCGCAGGCCTATCCGATCTCGATCGATGCTGCCGGGTTCGAGGAGCTCGCCCGTACGCCTGAGGTCATCGCGCGTGCCGCCGAGATCCGCGAGAGCCTCGGCAACCCCAAGACCGTGCTGCTCGGCATCGACCGGCTCGACTACACCAAGGGCCTGCGCCAACGGCTCCGCGCGTTCGGCGAGCTCATCACCGAAGGCGCGCTGCACGTCGACGACGCGGTGTTCGTCCAGGTCGCCACGCCATCACGTGAGCGGGTGGGGCAATACATCCTGCTGCGCGACGACATCAACCGGCTCGTGGGTCGCATCAACGGCGACGTCGGCCGCATCGGCCAGCAACCCGTCACCTACCTCCATGCGTCCTACCCCCGCGAGGAGATGGCGGCGCTCTACCGCGCGGCCGACGTCATGGTGGTGACGCCGCTGCGTGACGGCATGAACCTCGTCGCCAAGGAGTACGTCGCCTGTCGCTACGACGAGAAGGGCGCGCTGGTGCTGAGCGAGTTCGCCGGCGCCGCGTCGGAGCTCAAGTCGGCCTACCAGGTCAACCCGCACGACATCAACGGCATGAAGCAGATGCTGCTGGCGGCGATCAACGCCGACCCGCGCGAGAACGCCCGGCGAATGAAGGCGATGCGCCGTCAGGTGATGGAGAACGACATCGACCTGTGGGCGGCCAACTTCCTGCGCGAGCTCCTCGCCGTACGCGATCCGCACGCCAAGAACCCCCGCCCGGTCTGACCCAGGCCTGACCTTCGCTCCGTGTAGACATGTCGGCATGACTTCGCTCGACCCGTCGAACCCCGCGCTCGACCCGTCGGTCCGACGCGGGTATGCCCTCGGCAGCGTCGCGACCGGCACGTTCGGCACCGTCCCGGGCCTGCTGCTCCTCCCCTACCTGACCGACTCGCTCGGCATCGGCGCCGTCGTCGCGGGGTTCATCGTGTTCGTCCCCAAGGCATGGGACGTCATCCTCAACCCGATCGCGGGACGCATCAGCGACCGTTCGTCATCGCCGTCGGGTCGGCGCCGCCCGTTCCTGCTCAAGGGTGGGCTGCTGCTCGCGGTCTGCTTCGCGCTGCTGTTCGCCGGGCCGACCGGACCTCCGGCGCTCGCGGGCGCGTACGTCGTGCTCCTGTTCCTGGCCTGCGCCACGGCGTACGCGTTCTTCCAGGTCCCGTACGTCGCGATGCCCGCCGAGATCACGCTCGACTACGCCGAGCGCACCAAGCTCATGACGTGGCGCGTCATCGTGCTGGCGCTGGCGATCCTGCTGTCCGGGGCGACGGCGCCGCTCATCGTCAATGCATTCGGCGGCGACCCCACGACCAAGGGCTATCGGCTCATGGGCGTCTACATCGCGGTGATCCTGGTGATCGGTGTGCTCGGTGCCTGGCGCGGGACCCGCAACGCACCGGAGCACGACGTCGAGCCGGCCATCGGCACGCTGCGCGAGCAGCTCAGGCTGGTCGCGTCGACGCCTGACTTCCGGATGCTGCTCACGGCATTCGTGCTGCAGGCCGCCGGCATCGGCGCGATGCTCGCCGGTGTCGCGTACGTCGCCGACGACCTGCTCGACAGCTCCGCCGCCTCGACGATCCTGTTCGCCGCGTTCGTCGGACCCGCCCTGCTGGTGACGCCGCTGTGGGAGCGGTACGCCGGCCGGCGCGGCAAGAAGTCGGGCTACCTGATCGCGACGGCATTCCTGATCGTCGGAGCTGTCGCCCTCGTACGGGCTGAGGCCAACCAGACCGCAATCGTCTACGCCGCCGCTGCACTCGTCGGCATCGGCTACGCCGGCGCCCAGGTGTTCCCGATGGCGATGCTGCCCGACGTCGCGGCGCACGACGCCATGACCTCCGGCGAAAACCGGATTGGTGTCTTCACCGGTGTCTGGACCGCCGGCGAGACCCTTGGCCTCGCACTCGGACCCGGCATCTTCGCGCTGGTCCTCGCGATCGGCGGCTACGTCTCCTCGACCGATCACACCGCACTACAGCCCGACAGCGCCCGTACCGCGATCGCGATCGGCTTCTCGTTCGTCCCCGCCGCGCTGATCGCCCTGAGCCTGGTCTTCCTGCGTCGCTACTCGCTCGACGCCACCTTGAACGGAGCACCCGATGTCCGCAGCTGAGATCGTCCGCCAACTCGAAGAGCTCCGCGCCAACGACCTGCCGACGCACGGCGGTCGCACGCTGGCGTACGTCTACGACTCCGGGCTCGCCGACGCCGACGCGCTCGGCAAGCAGGCGCTGGCGATGTACGCATCGACGAACGGCCTCGACCCGACGGCGTTCCCGAGCCTGCTGGCCATGGAGAAGGATCTCGTGGCGTTCGCGCGTCCGCTGTTCCATGCCGGCGACGAGGTCGTGGGCAGCGTGACCTCCGGCGGCACCGAGTCGATCCTGCTCGCGGTGCAGGGCGCCCGTGATGCCAGGGCCGACGTCACCGATCCGGTGATGATCGTGCCGACCACGATCCACGCCGCGTTCAACAAGGCGGCCCACTACTTCCGCGTCGAGCGCATCAGCATCGACGTGGACCCCGTCACGAAGCGTGCCGATCCCGTGGCGATGGCGCAGGCGATGGACACGTACGGCGACCGCGTCGTGCTGGTCGCGGCATCGGCGCCGTCGTACGCGCACGGGGTCATCGACCCGATCGAGGCCATCGCCGCCGAGACGTTGCAGCGCGGGCTCCGCTTCCACGTCGATGCCTGCATCGGCGGCTGGGTCCTGCCGTGGGCTGAGCGTCTCGGCCGGACGATCGCGCCATGGGACTTCCGGGTGCCCGGCGTCACCAGCATCTCGGCCGACCTGCACAAGTACGCCTACACGCCCAAGGGAGTCTCGCTCCTGCTGCACGCGACTCCGGAGCTGCGCAAGCCGCAGTTCTTCGCCAGTGCTGACTGGCCCGGCTACACGATGCTCAACGCGACGACGCAGTCGACCAAGTCCGGTGGTCCGTTGGCTGCGGCGTGGGCCGTCGTCACCATGATCGGTGACGACGGATATCTCGACCTCGTCCGTACGACCCTTGACGGCACCGCCGAGCTCGTCGCCGGGATCGACGCCCAGGACCACGTCGAGCTGGTCACCCGTCCCGACTCGTCGTTGGTGACGCTCACGACCGACGAGACGTGCGACGTCTTCACGATCAGCGACGAGATGCTGACCCGTGGCTGGTTCGTGCAGCCCCAGATGTCGTTCCGCACCAGCCCCGATTTCGAAGACATGCCGGCCTCGCTCCACCTGACGGTATGCGCGGCCACCGCTCCGGCCGTTCCCGAGTTCCTCACGGCGCTCTCGGAGTCCATCGACGCCGCTGTGACGAACGGGCCGATCGTGATCGACGAAGAGCTCCGGGCCGCAGCGATCGCGATCGATCCAGAAGCTCTCGACGACGAGGCGTTCGACGGGCTGCTGGCGCTGGCGGGACTCGGCTCAGGAGGAGGCGAGGTGACGGTGCCCGACCGCATGGCGCCGGTCAACGCCCTGCTCGACGTCGCACCGCCCCGCCTTCGAGAGGCGCTGCTCATCGCGTTCCTCGACAGGCTCTCCCGATAGATTGCGGGCATGAGCGAGTGGTTCGAGACTCCTGGGCTGGCCGGTGACCTCGTACGGCTCGAGCCACTGGAGCCGCGCCACGCCCCAGGTCTGCTCGCCGCGTCGGATGACGACGAGGTCTTCACCTGGCAGCTGTTCCACCGTCCGACGACCCTCCCCGAGGCCGAGGCGCTGGTAGAGCTCTATCTGGGCCGCCCTCACACCTGTGCGTGGGTGCAGGTCGACCAGCGCAGCAACCAGGTCGCCGGGCTGACGACGTACTACGACATCGATGCCTCACGGCGTACCGTCGCGATCGGTGCCACCTGGCTGGGCCGGCGCTTCTGGCGTACGGGAGTCAACACCGAGGCCAAGCTGTTGCTGCTGCGCCGGGCGTTCGACCAGCTCGGCTGCGCCCGCGTCGTGTGGCACGTCGACATCAAGAACGAGCGTTCGCAGGCGGCCGTGACCCGGATCGGCGGCGTACGCGAGGGCGTGCTCCGCAAGCACATCATCCGACGCGACGGCTCCTGGCGCGACACCGTCCTGTTCTCGATGATCGATGACGAGTGGCCCGCCGCCCGTGACCAGCTCGAGCAACGCCTGCGCCGCGAGGGCGCTAGCTGACGGAGACCGGGAAGCCCGAGCGCACCGCGGCCAGCACCGTCGAGATCTCGACAGCACGAGCCACCACCGCGTCGACGTCCACGTCGGCGGCTGCCGTCAGGCGGATCGCGACGTCAGCCGAGGTCACCCGGCCGTCCTCGACCACGAGGTCGACGTCGACGGCCACGTCGTCGAGCTCGACGCCCTGGTCGGCAGCGACGTACCGGACGTCGTTGCTCAGACACCCGCCGATCGACAGCGCGAGCAGCTGGCCCCCGTTGAGCCCCGTGCCCCGGCCGCCCGCCACCCCGGCGGGTCGGTCAGCGATGACCACGCTGTCACCCGAACGTCCTTCGGCTGCCTGGGTTCCGGGGATCGTCCTGAACTCCGCTCGAATTCCCATGTGCTCCCTCGCTCTCGGGCCCGATCGCGGGATCGCGATCACCTGACACTAGTCGGCGAGCTGACCGCGTTTGTGCTGGAAGATCAGGTTGGTCTCAGTCAGTGCGACCTCGGGTGCGGCACTGAGCTGGTCGACGACGAAGGCGCGCAGGTCCTCGGAGTCACGCGCCGCGACGTGGACGTGGAAGTCGTCGGCGCCGGCGAGGAAGTAGACGTTGAGCACCTCCGGCATCGCCGCGAGCCGGTCGGAGAACTCGTTGATCGTGCCGCGCGCCTCGGCCCGCAGGCGTACGGCGATCATTGCCTGGATGGGTCGGCCGAACCATGCCGGGTCGACCTCGGCGTGGAAGCCGGCGATGACACCTCGGTCGATCAGGCTGCGGAGCCGGACGAGGCAGGTTGACGCTGCCACGCCGACCTTTTCGGCCAGGGCGTTGTTGGCCAGCCGGCCGTCGGCCCGGAGCACCTCGACGATGCGCTGATCGAGGTCGTCGAGCTCGCGAACATCCTTCGGCATGGTGAACCTTTCAGGGTGTCGATACGTACGAACAACGCGTTATCACCCAGCATACCGAATGTTCTTCGGTCAGTTGCGTCTGATTCCGTACTTCCTTCACCATGGAGTCACTGAATCGTCCCTAAGGAGCACTCATGCTGGTCGGCGTCCCCCGCGAGGTCAAGAACAACGAGTTCCGCGTCGCCATCACGCCTGCCGGAGTGCATGAGCTGACCCGTCGCGGCCACGAGGTCGTCATCGAGAAGGACGCCGGCGCCGGCTCCTCGATCACCGACGACGAGTACGTCGCCGCCGGCGCCAAGATCCTCGGCACCGCCGACGAGGTCTGGGGCTCCGCCGAGCTGGTGCTCAAGGTCAAGGAGCCCATCGAGGAGGAGTACCGCCGCATGCGCCGGGGCCAGACCCTCTTCACCTATCTCCACCTCGCCGCCGGCCGCGAGTGCACCGACGCCCTGCTGTCATCCGGCACCACCTCGATCGCGTACGAGACGGTGCAGCTCGCCGATCGTTCGCTGCCGCTGCTCGCCCCGATGTCGGAGGTTGCCGGCCGGCTCGCGCCGCAGGTCGGCTTCCAGCACCTGATGGCCAGCAACGGTGGACGCGGGGTGCTGCCGGGTGGCGTGCCGGGCGTCTATCCGGCCGACGTCGTCGTGATCGGTGCCGGGGTCTCCGGTGTCAATGCCGCCGAGGTGGCCCGCGGCATGGGCGCCCGCGTCGAGATCCTCGACCTCGACGTGGCCAAGCTGCGCCAGGTCGATGCACGGTTCGCCGGGATGATCACGACGGTGGCGTCCAACTCGTACGCCATCGAGAAGGCCGTGCGTGAGGCCGACCTCGTGATCGGTGCGGTGCTGGTGCCCGGCGCCAAGGCTCCGACCCTGATCAGCGACGACCTCGTCGCCACGATGCGTCCGGGCTCGGTGCTGGTCGACATCGCGATCGACCAGGGCGGCTGCTTCGAGAGCTCACGCGCGACGACGCACGACCAGCCGACGTTCAAGGTCCACGACTCGATCTTCTACTGCGTCGCCAACATGCCCGGTGCGGTGCCGCGCACCTCGACGTATGCCCTGACCAACGTGACGCTCCCGTACGCCGTCGCCCTCGCCGACAAGGGCTGGAGGCAGGCTGTCACCGACGATGCCGCCCTGGCCGGTGGCCTCAGCACGCACGAGGGCAAGCTCGTCAACCGCGCGGTCGGCGAGGCGCTCGACCTCGAGGTCACCCCCCTCGACCAGCTCTGATCGTAGAGCGGTGGATATTCAACCGATACCGCCAATTCAGGCGGGATCGGTGGCGAATCAACCGTATGGACCGTCACACGGTTGAACATCCACCGCCGACCTAGGCGTCGTACGGGATCGCGTCGCGGAGGGCGCGGTTGGCCGTCACGGCCAGCAGCACCGCGAGCCCGGCGGCGCTGATCGTCACCGCGAACGCCGCCGTGTGACCGTGGTCGTCGGCCAGCCTTCCTGCGAGCGAGGCGCCGGCGGCGTACCCGACACCCGTCGCACCCGCGAGCAGCGTCATCGCCGTGCCCACCCGGTGCAGCGGCACGAGGATGCCGGCGAGCGCGAAGTTGCTGATCATGTAAGGCGCGACCGCGAAACCCAGCAACCCGATCACGACGACCAGCGACGGGATCGAGTCGACCAGCAGCAGCGGCAGGGACAGGACGAGCAGGCCGATGGCAGCGGCGAGCATCCGCGTCGCATACAGGATGCGCTCGGGCAGACCCGTGATCGCGAGTCCGGCGATGACGCTGCCCACACCGAGCGTGGCGTGGATCAGCCCGACGAGACCCGCCTTGCCGTCGGCCTCCGCCAGGACCGTGCTGCCGGTCTGCAGGCTGCCGAAGATCATGCCGATGCTGAACTGCGCGACGACCAGCACGAAGAACGCGACGGTCCACATCGTCCCGGTTCCACCGCCCCCGTGTGTCGTCCGCCTCGCGACCAGGTCGGAGGTCGGATGCACCGCGAACCACGTACCGAAGACACCGAGCATGACCGCAGCTGCGACCATCGCGCCCTCGGGCTCGGCGATGATCGCCAGCACGCCGATCAACGCAGGGCCGAGGACGAACGACGCCTCGTCGGCCGAGCCCTCGTACGAGAACGCCGCGTCGACGAGTCGGCGCTGATCGTCCTCCTCGGAGGTGATGGGCCGCCACCGTACGCGGGCCAGCGGGCCGACCTGCGGGATGGCGAAGCCCGTGGCGCCGGCGACCACGAGGATCACCGGCATCGATCTGTCGGCGGCCAGCACCGTCCCGGCGAGGCCCACGGCACCCGCGATCGACTGCACCAGCACGACGGGCCGCTGCCCGATCCGGTCGGCGAGCGCTCCCGCCAGCGGTGACCCGATGGCGTTGGCGACGGCCAGGACACCCGCAGCAGCTCCACCCTTGCCGTAGCTGCCGGTCGCCGTGCTCACCAGCACGAGGGTGCCGATCTGGCTCATGGCGAGCGGGATCCGCCCGAGGAAGGCTACGACGATGTAGGCGGGCCCAACGATGCGCAGGAGTGCGCGGTAGGAAGCAATGGCTGACACAGCCCGCGCAGTCTATCCACGCGGATAGGGTCGAACCATGGCATTGACGCGGGCACGCACCTCGACCTTCGCGTTCTTCGCCCTCAACGGATTCGTGCTCGGCATGTGGGTCGTGCACATCCCGGAGATCCTCGACCGTACGGGCGCCGACAAGGCCCAGCTCGGCTACCTCCTGCTGCTCATGGGCGGTACGGCGCTGGTCGGCATGCAGGTCGGCGGGCGGTGGATCGACAAGCTCGGCAGCCGTCCCGTCACGGTCACGGCGGGACTGATCCTCAGCGCCGCACTGATCGGCCCGGCGCTGGCGACCAGTGTCACCGCCCTGGCCGCCGCGCTGGCGGTGCTCGGCGCGGCCAACGGCATCGTCGACGTCGCCCAGAACGCGCAGGCGGTCGAGGTCGAGCGGGCCTATCGACGTCCCATCATCAGCGCGTTCCACGCGTTCTTCTCCCTCGGCGGACTCGCCGCCTCATTGGTCGGCGGGTTGCTGATCGCCGCCGACACCGACATCCGGCTCACCCTGGGCGGCGCAGCGGTCCTCGGCGTCGCCGTCACGCTGGTCGCGCGTCCGGGCCTGATGCGGTCGCAACCGGTTGCGCCGACCAGGGCCGACATCAAGCGCGCACCGTGGACTGCCCGGGTCATCCTGCTGTCGCTGCTGGCCTTCGTGCTGCTGCTGTCCGAAGGTGTCGCGTACGACTGGAGCACGGTGCACCTGCACGACTCGCTGGGTGCCAGCAAGACCGTCGCGGCGTGGGCGTTCGGCGCGTTCTCGGTGACCATGACCGTCGTACGCCTGCTCGCCGATCGCATCGTCGGTCGCATCGGCGCCGCGGCGTACGTCCAGCGGGCCGCCCTCGTCGGAGGCGCCGGCCTGCTCGGTGCCGCGCTGGCCCCCAACCCCACCACCGCGATCGTTGCGTGGGCGGTGTTCGGCATCGGCCTCGCCGGCTGCGTACCGCAGTTCTTCAGCGCCGCCGGCAACATCGACCCGGCGGCGTCCGGCACCTACCTCGCACGCGTCACCGGCACCGGTTACCTCGGGCTGCTGGCGGGCCCAGCCGTGATCGGCATACTCACCAACTGGGTGTCACTGACGACGGCGTTCACGGTGCCGATCATCGGCTGCGTACTGGCCGGACTGCTGGCACCCCGGGCACTGAGGAGGCCTGCATGAAACCGCTCGCCGAGCTGATGGCGCCCGACTGGGCGGAGGCGCTCGAGCCTGTTGCCGACCAGATCGCAGCGATGGGTCAGTTCCTGCGAGCCGAGATCGCGGCCGGTCGCGGCTACCTTCCGGCCGGCGAGCACGTGCTCCGGGCCTTCGCCCAGCCGATGGCAGAGGTCAAGGTGCTGATCACGGGGCAAGACCCCTACCCGACTCCGGGTCACCCGGTCGGGCTGTCGTTCTCGGTGGCGCCCGACGTACGACCGCTCCCGCGCAGCCTGGTCAACATCTTCACCGAGCTGCACGCCGACCTCGGCATCCCGCCGTCACCGTCCGGCGACCTCAGCCCCTGGGCCGAGCAGGGCGTGCTGCTCCTCAACAGGGTGCTGACCGTACGACCGGGCGCTGCCGCGAGCCACCGCGGCAAGGGCTGGGAAGCGGTCACCGAGCAGGCCATCCGCGCGTTGGTCGCGCGCAACTCGCCTCTGGTCGCCATCCTGTGGGGTCGCGATGCACAAAGCCTTGCGCCGATGCTCGGCGACACCCCACGCATCGAGACGGCCCACCCCAGCCCGCTGTCGGCGTCGCGCGGGTTCTTCGGCTCGAAGCCCTTCAGCCGCGCCAACCGGTTGCTCGCCGAGCAAGGTGCCGAGCCCATCGACTGGAATTGCGGCAGCAGTCGCCGATGAGCTCCGGCAGGCGTACGTTGTTCGAAAACATGGGCCACCCGGCCCCGACATCGTGGGGAGAAGACATGCTCAAGCTGTCAATGACTCGTTGGATTCCAGTCGCGGCGCTGGCGGCCGGCCTGCTGACGACGGGCGGCGTCGCGCAGAGCGTCTCGGCAGCGCCGTCGCCCGGCGCGGCGGAGTGCCTCGACAGCAGCGGAGCCCGGGTCGCCGACGGCAGCACGGCCAAGGAACCCGAGCTCTATCCCAAGAACGAGGCCAACGCGTACGGCGTCATCAAGGACGTCCCGCGCCTGCCCAACGGCAGCGTCAGTGTTCCGACGGTGTTCCACGTCGTGTCCGACCACACGCTCACGACCGCCGAGAAGACCCGTTGGACCACGATGATCACCAACCAGATGAAGGTCCTCAACGACTCCTACTCCGGCAAGACCGGGACGGGCGCAGCCAACACGCCGTTCCGGTTCGGGCTCACCAAGATCACCTGGACCACCAACCCCGCCTGGTACACCGTCGTCCCCGGCAAGAACGAGCGAGACATGAAGAAGTCGCTGTACGAGGGCGACTCCACGACGCTCAACGTCTACTCCGCAAACATCGGCGGAGGTCTGCTCGGATGGGCCTACTTCCCCAAGGGCTACAACAACGGTCGTGATTTCATCGACGGCGTCGTGATCCTCGACGAGTCCATGCCGGGAGGAACCGCCGGCAAGTACGCGTTCGGCGACACCCTGACCCACGAGGTCGGTCACTGGCTGATGCTCGAGCACACGTTCAAGAGCGGATGCTCGGCCTCGGGCGACTACGTCGAGGACACGCCTCGCGAGGCGACGGCGCAGTTCGACTGCCCGACCGGCGCGGACACCTGCACCGCTCCGGGCGTCGACCCGATTCACAACTTCATGGACTACACCAAGGACCTGTGCATGTACATGTTCACGGCCGGCCAAGCCGATCGTATGAGCGACGCCTGGGTCAACTTCCGCGCCGGAGGCGCCGGCTAGGACGCGGAGGCCATTAGACGATTGATTCCGAGGGACGTTGCCTGACTCGCGACGCTCGCTTAACCGGCACCCCTCGGAATCAGTCGTCTAGGCTGGGCGGGTGAGCGAGCCAATCGAGAAGCGCATACGCGACCGCGGTGTCGTCATCGACGAGGGCCTTGGTGTCATGCAGAAGTGGGGCCTGCGCATCATCGTCATCGCCGCAGCGGGGTTGGTCATCGGCTGGATCATCGGACACATCTGGGTCGTGATCTTCCCGGTCGCCATGGCGCTGATCGTCACGACGATCCTCGGCCCGCCGGCCGCGTGGCTCCGATCCAAGGGCTGGCCGTCCCCGCTGGCCGCGGCCGCCGTGATGCTGTCGTTCATCGGCGCGATCGTCGGGATCATCGCGATCCTCACCCCACAGGTCGCCGGCCAGGCCAGTGAGGTCGCCGCGAGTGCGTCCGACGGACTGCAGAAGGTCCGCGACTGGTTGACGGGCGAACCCCTCAACCTGTCCGACGGGCAGATCACCCGGGCCATCGAGGCGCTGCAGGACAAGGTCCAGTCCAGCGCGACGACGATCGGCTCCGGCATCTTCTCGACGATCGGCGCAGCGACCTCCGCTTTGGTCAACCTGATCCTCGTCCTGATGCTCACGTTCTTCTTCGTCAAGGACGGTCACAAGTTCCTCCCGTGGGTCAAGGTCGTCACCGGCCAGCGTGCCGGCGGTCACCTCGTCGAGGTCGCCGATCGAGCCTGGGCCACCCTCGGCGGGTTCATCCGCGTCCAGTCGCTGGTCGCCCTGATCGACGCCGTCATCATCGGCGCCGGCCTCGCAATCCTCGGGTCGCCGCTGGCGATCCCGCTCGCCGTCGTCACCTTCTTTGCCGCGTTCATCCCGATCGTCGGTGCGTTCGTCAGCGGAGCGCTCGCCGTCCTCGTCACCCTCGTCACCAACGACCCCAAGGACGCGCTGATCGCCCTGGTCATCGTGGTGCTGGTGCAGCAGCTGGAGGGCAACGTCCTCTCGCCGATGCTGCAGGGCAAGACCATGAACCTCCACCCCGCGGTCGTGCTTCTCGGCGTCGCCGCCGGTGGCACGCTGTTCGGCATCACCGGAGCATTCCTCGCCGTACCCGTCGTCGCGACGACAGCCGAGATCCTGCGCTACATCAACGAGCGCATCGACGACTCGGTCGCGTGGAACGCGCCGGACCGCGACGACGACGCCGCGGAGATCCTCGACGAGGATTAGCGCTGTCTCCTCGGGGTAGTCCCGGGCATGACAACAATCGACCTGGGCCGACCCGAATCCGGTGATGTCGTCGAGCTGATCCTCGACGACCACCGCCGCTTCGAGGACCTCCTCCGCACGCTCCGCGACGACAGCTCGGACCGGGATGCCGTACGTGCCGCGTTCTCCGCGCTGCACGTCGCACACGCCGAGGCGGAGGAGACGTACGTCTACCCCGTGCTGCGCAAGAAGACCAGCGTCACCGAGCACGACGAGGAGCACGGCGAGAAGGAGCACGCAGAGGGCAACGAGGCGCTGCTCGCCCTGCTGGAATGTGCGAGCACCGACACACAGAAGTTCGACGATGCCCTCGAAGCGCTCGCCGAGAAGGTCAACCACCACCTCACCGAGGAGGAGCTGACGATCCTCAACCCGGCCCGCGAGGAGGTCTCCGACCAGGTCAAGGCCGATCTTGGCGAGAAGTTCGCCACCGCGCGCAACAGCCAGATCGACAACGACTGCGGCTCGATCGAGAACGTCCGCCGGATCGTCGAGGACGCCCACGCCGAGGGGCTGCTGCCGGCAGAGGAATAGTCTCGATGTATGAGGCTGCCCCGTTCGGCGCACGACGAGCAGGGATGGCGCATTGCCGAGATCGCGCCGGACTTCGAGGTCGAGGACGTCTGGGCCCTGCCGGTGCACGGTGGTCCGGACGACTTCCCGCAGCTCCTCGAGGTGATGGCGCACCTCAGCTCCAACAAGAGCCCGTCGCGGGTGAGCCGCGCGCTGTTCGCCATCCGCTGGAAGCTCGGCGCGTGGCTCGGCTGGGACGACGAGAAGCTGCCCATCCCGGGTGACAGCTCGAGCTCGCTGATCGGCCGGTTGCCGCAGGACCTGCGCGACTCGACCGACGGCTTCGACTTCGACTCCCTGCCGTTCGACCCGCTCTACCGAACCGAGCGCGAGGCTGCCGCCGAGATCTCCAACAAGACCGTGCACGCCATGATGCATCTGGGCTGGGTCGACAAGGGCCACGGCGACAACCAGGGGCAGATGGCCGTGCTGGTGAAGCCTCGGGGCAGGTTCGGCACCGTCTACATGGACCTGATCAAGCCATTCCGACATGCGATCGTCTATCCGGCTCTCATGCGCCAGATCGAGCAAGCCTGGAACTCACGCGATCGTTAGCGGCGAGCTCGCCGTCAGCCTGAGCGACGTGCGCGGGCCGCAAGGCCTTCGAGCTGGATCGCGAGCAGGTCGCGTACGGCACCGGCCTGACTCGAGGCAAAGACGCCCTGTCGACTCCATGCGGCAGCGCCGGCCACCGAGGCATGCAGTCCGGCGACGAGAAGGGCACGATCCCCGGGCCTGAGCTCGACGCCGAGAGCGCGCTCCACGATGGATGCCAGCCTCTGCTGGTGGCGATGGCCCTGCTCGAGCACCCGCGCGCCCGGCGCGACGTGACGCAGGAGCTCGGGCGACTCCTCGATCAGGGTCAGCAGCACCGGATGTCCGGCCAGTGACTCGGCCATCGTGGATGCCGCCTTCTCCGTGGTCGCGTCACGCCCGAGAGACCTCTCCAGCTCATCCAGCCAGCCGGCATACTGCTCGTCCATCACGTCCAGCAGGATCTCCTCGCGGGAGCCTCCGTGGCGCAGGACGTTGCTCGGCGCCAGACCGGCTCGCCCGGCGATGGCGCGCAGGGTGACCTGGGAGGCGATCGTCGAGGTCAGCAGCTCGCGGGCCGCGGCCCGGATCGCGTCGCTGCGCACGGCCCGCTGCTCGGGTGTGCGGGCGCGGCTGAACGAGTCGGCCATCTCGTCTCCTTACAGAACGGTGTTCCGTTATATTAGTCGAGCCCACCGCCGACCAGGAGCACACATGCCCAGGACCTACACTTTCAGCATCCAGCGTCACGGCATCGCCGATGCCACGACGGCGTTCAACCTCATTCGCGACGCCGAGTCGTGGGCTCGATGGGCAGGTCGGCCGATCACGTTCTCCGCCTGGCAGGGCGACGAATCGCGCTCAGCCGAGGCGACCGTGGTTGGTCGTACACGGCTCGTGGGGACGCCGCGGTTCAAGACAGCCGAGGTGGTCACCGTCGACGACCGGCCCACGACGCACGGCTACCGCATACCGGCGCGCTGGCCCGTACGCGACTACTCGGCGACCGTTCATTTCCTTCGCACTGAGCACGGCGGGCTGACCGTCACTTGGTCAGGGACGTTCATCGAGCGAGTTCCCGGAACCGGAGTGATCTGGCGGGCCTATCTGAGGCGCTTCCTCGGCAACCTCGCCGAGCGGCTGATCGCGCACGCGGCCGAAGCGCCCGCGACACGCTCCGCGTAGAGGAGCCTCACGCTGACGAGTCGGCAGTCTCGGCCGCAGCTCGTACGGCGGCCGCGACGCGCTTGTGCACCTCGGGGTGGAACACGCTGGGCACGATGTAGTTGGCGTTGAGCTCGTCCGGGGTGACGGTGGCAGCAATGGCGTCAGACGCGGCCAGCAGCACCTCGGTGCCGATGCCGTGCGACTGGGCGTCGAGCAGTCCCCGGAAGATGCCGGGGAACGCCAGCACGTTGTTGATCTGGTTGGGGTAGTCCGAGCGCCCCGTCGCCACCACCGCGGCGTGCCGGCGGGCGATCGCCGGCTCGATCTCGGGGTCGGGATTGGCAAGAGCGAACACGATCGAGTCATCCGCCATGGCCTCGACGTCCTCGGCGGCGATCAGGTTGGGCGCGCTGACGCCGATGAACACGTCTGCACCGGCGAGCACGCCGCGGAGATCGCCCGTACGACCGGTGGCGTTGGTGTGCTCGGCGATCCAGCGCAGCGACTCGTCGAGGCCTTCGCGCTCACGGTGGACGACGCCCTGGACGTCGCACACCGTCACGTCAGTGGCGCCGGCATGCAGCATCAGCTTGAGCACCGCCGTACCCGCAGCGCCCGCGCCGACCAGCACGATACGAGCCGACCCGATGTCCTTGCCGACGACCGACAACGCGTTGCGCAGCGCGGCGAGCACGACGACGGCCGTGCCGTGCTGATCGTCGTGGAAGACGGGGATGTCGAGCCGCTCGCGCAGCCGTGCCTCGATCTCGAAGCACCGGGGCGCCGAGATGTCCTCGAGGTTGATCCCGGCGAAGCCCGGAGACAGCGCGGCGACGGTCTCGACGATCTGGTCGACGTCCTGGGTGTCGAGCACGATAGGCCACGCGTCGATGTCGGCGAAGCCCTTGAACAGCGCCGCCTTGCCCTCCATCACCGGCAGTGCGGCGTGCGGGCCGATGTTGCCGAGACCGAGCACCGCCGAACCGTCGGAGACGACCGCGACGCTGTTGCGCTTGATCGTCAGTCGGCGCGCGTCCTCCTTGTTGGCAGCGATGGCCATGCAGATGCGGGCGACGCCGGGCGTGTAGATCATCGACAGGTCGTCGCGGTTGCGGAGCGGATGCTTCGTCGCTGTCTCGATGACGCCGCCGAGGTGCATGAGGAACGTACGGTCCGACACCTTGATGACGTCGACATCGGGTACGCCCTTGAGCGCCGTGACGATCCGTCCGCGTGATCGGTGTCGGACGCGGCGCAGGTGAGGTCGATGCGCAGGGCGTCACCGCCGGAGCCCGTGACGTCGAGCGCGGTCACGAGTCCGCCGGCCTGCTCGACCGTCGTCGTCAGCTCGCTGACGCCGGACCCGCCCGACGGGACTTCGAGGCGAATCGTGATGGAGTAGGAAATGCTCGGAGGAGCTGAGGTCACCCGTCCAGCATGCCGGTGGCTGACAACTCTCGGCTACCCGGTGCCGGGTGGCGACATCAAGCGATATCCACGGAATGGAGCCCCCGACAGGAGTCGAACCCGCGACATTCTCATTACAAGTGAGACGCTCTACCAACTGAGCTACAGGGGCATGGACCGCAGTACTTGACCGTGGGCCAGAGACCATCGTAGTGGAGGCCTCGAGGCGTCTGCACGGCGTGGCGCTCGTACGCCTGCGAGTGCCGCGCGATGTGCCACAACCCCTCCGTCCACAGTCACTTGCCCTTCTTCACGGGCCGGTATTCAGGAGCCTCGAACGTGCCAAACACTTCTGGCGAGTCGCGCGAGACCTTGTCGATGAATGCCGCGGGACGCTTCTCCAAGAAGGCGGCAATACCTTCCTCCGCATCCCTGCTCGAAAGACGGGCGTTGAGAGCAAGAGTCTCGACCTCGTGGGCGACAACAGGGTGCGGTGCCGCAGACAACCTCCAAAGCATCTGACGGCTGAGGGCAAGCGACACCGGTGCCGAGCTCTCTGTCAACGACACCGCCAGGCCATGCGCGTCATCGAGCAGCTCGGCTGGATCGTGAAGGCTGCGGACCAGACCAGCGGTGAGCGCGTCCTCCGACGAGAACAGCCGCCCGCTGTAGACCCACTCGAGAGCCGTCTGCATTCCAACCAGCCGCGGCAGAAACCAGCTCGAGCACGACTCGGGCACGAGTCCCCGACGGGCGAAGACCAGACCGAGCTTTGCGGCCGGAACCGCGAGGCGAAAGTCCGCGGCGAGGGTCATGGTCAGCCCGACGCCGACCGCCGGCCCGTTTATCGCGGCAATCACCGGCTTGCGCATCTCGAACATCCGCAGGACGACCCGTCCGCCACCATCGCGACGCAGCTCGTCGCTCGGCCTGCTGCCCCCCTCGCTATCGCTGGGATCCCCCGAACCCCAGTCAATGGCGCTCGCATCGTTGCCACCCAGGTCCATACCGGCGCAAAACGCGTGACCGCTGCCGGTCAGCACGAGCGCTCGTACTTCGTCGTCATCGTCAACACGTCCGAGGGCTCGCATCAGCTCGCCCTCCATGATGTCTGAGAAGGCATTGAGCTTCTCGGGACGGTCGAGTGTGATCGTCGCGATGCCATCCACGACGTCGAGACGAATCTGCTCGAACGTCACGACCGACCCAGAATCCGTGAGAGGCGCCCGGTGACGATCTCTTCGGCCTCCGCAACAATGCGTCCGACCAGGTCCGTCGCCGAGGGGATGTCACGGATGAGGCCCTGCGCCATGCCCACGCTCCAGATGCCAGCCTCAGGATCCCCGCTTTCGTATACGGTCCGACCGCGTTGACCGTTGACGAGGTGTTGGACATCTCCGAACTCGCCGCCACCGTCCAATATCGCCACGGTCTCCCGGCTAGCTGCATTGCTCGCAACGCGAGCGGTGTTGCGCAACGTGCGAAATATCAGCTCGGTATCGAGCTCGGACGCGGCAACGATGGCTTCCTTGATGCTGTGGTGAATCGGCGACTCCTGGGTGCAGAGAAACCGCGTCCCCATGTTGATGCCGTCTGCCCCGAGCGCGAGGGCCGCGGCGAGGCCGCGACCATCGGCCAGTCCGCCGGAGGCAAGCATCGGAATGGTGATCTTCTCTGCCGCCGCAGGGATGAGGACCAGGCCGGGAATGTCGTCCTCGCCCGGATGTCCAGCGCACTCGAAGCCGTCGATGCTAATCGCGTCGACACCGGCGTCCTGAGCCTTGACGGCATGGCGCACGCTCGTGCACTTGTGTATGACCTTGACGCCGTGCTCGGTGAAATACGGCATGTGCGGCGCAGGATTGGAGCCGGCTGTCTCCACGATGCGCACACCCGACTCGACGATCGCCTCGCGGTACTCGTCGTACGGTACCGGCTTGATCGTCGGCAGGATCGTGAGGTTCACTCCGAAGGGCCCGTCAGTGAGTTCCCCACAGCGCTTGATCTCTGCGACCAGCCCTTCGGGCGATGACTGTGTCAACGCAGTGATGAGCCCCAGTCCACCACCCTTGGAGACGGCAGCCGCGAGCTCGGCCGTCCCTACCCACTGCATGCCCCCTTGGACCACTGGGTGCTTGACGTTGAATGTCTCGGTGAATCGAGTCGTCAGCACTGTCGTATCTCTCCTGCGTGTCGGTTTGTTGGGCAGAGCTCAGAGGCGTTCGATGATCGTGGCGTTCGCCAGACCGCCGGCTTCGCACATCGTCTGAAGGCCGTAGCGTCCCCCGGTCACCTCGAGGTGGTTGAGGAGCGTGCCCAGCAGGCGGGTACCCGACGAACCGAGCGCGTGCCCCAATGAGATGGCACCTCCACGCGGATTGAGTCGTTCCGGGTCCGCGCCCAGTTCGTGTGCCCAGGCAAGCGGTACTGGTGCGAATGCCTCATTGACCTCGTACGCATCGATGTCGTCGATCGCGAGACCACTACGCTCCAGCACCTTGCGCGACGCCGGGATCGGGGCCGTCAGCATCATCAACGGATCGTCGCCGGCAACCGCGAAGGCGTGGAATCGCGCTCGAGGCGTGAGTCCCAGCTCGGCCGCCTTCGCCTCGCTCATGATCAACGCTGCGGAGGCGCCGTCAGTCAAAGGCGAAGAGTTGCCGGGCGTGATCAACCAGTCTGCCTCGGGAAAGCGTCTGGCCATCTCGTCGGAGCGAAACGACGGACGAAGCGCCGAGAGGCCCTCGAGGCTGGTCGAGCGACGTACTGTCTCATCGACCAGGTGAGGAGCACCGTCAGGACCGGCGATGGCAACGATCTCGCGATCGAAGAATCCCGAATCGATCGCGTCCTCGGCAAGCCGATGGGATCGCAGCGCGTAATCGTCGAGCGTCTCGCGGTCGAGCTTCCACCGGGCAGCGACGAGCTCTGCCGAGACTCCCTGACCGATCAACCCGTCGGGGTAGCGATCGGCAATGCCCGGCCCGTAAGGGTCCTGCCCGATCGGTGACGTCCCGAGTGGCAGTCGACTCATCGACTCGACACCGGCCGCGATGACAATGTCGTACGCGCCGGCCATGACGCCCTGTGCTGCGAAATGTGCGGCCTGCTGGCTCGAACCGCATTGTCGATCGATCGTCGTCGCCGGCACAGACTCG
The DNA here is from genome assembly GCF_039537165.1 of Aeromicrobium panaciterrae. Lineage (GTDB taxonomy): Bacteria > Actinomycetota > Actinomycetes > Propionibacteriales > Nocardioidaceae > Aeromicrobium > Aeromicrobium panaciterrae. The sequence continues at coordinate 820,440 of NZ_BAAAZZ010000002.1, forward strand.
GGGAATCCGGCGGTCAGCAACCCTTGCCGGGCGATGTTCAGGCTCTGCTCCCCCACCTGCTGCACACAACCGGCGATGACGTCGTCGACCGATGCGGGATCGAGGCCGTTGCGCTCGACCAGCGCCGACAACACCTCGGCAAGGAGCGTGACGGGGTGGTGATGCGAGAGCGCACCTCCAGGCTTGCCACGTCCTGACGCGAGCCGAACGACGTCGATGATCACCGCAGATGTCATGTGGATGGGCCTCCGTTTGTGTTGTCGACGACCGGTTCGGTCAGTCCGACGAGACTGGTCACTGCAATGGTCAGGATCTCGACGCCGTTCCCGACCTCCCGCTCGCCCAGCAGCACGAAATGTTCGTAGCTGTAGCGCTCGACCAGAGTCGCCATCAGATCAGCGAGATCTGCCGGGTCGAGATCGTCGCGTACCGTTCCGGCATCGACGCCCAGGCGCACGCACTCCTCGAGGCGCGCGCGGTAGACCCGGTAGTAGTCGACGTAGAGCAGCCGAAGACGTGGAGACACGAGCTTGCCGGTCTCCCAGAGCTCGAGCAGCTCGGCATTGCGGACGTACAGGCCGAGGAAGCGGTCGATGAAGTCGCGCAGGGCCGGCACTCCACCGAGGCTGTCCCAGCGATCGAGCTGGCTGGCCAGCGACGCCTTGATGAAGTCGACGACGATCAACGCCGTCACGTCGTGGATCTCCTTGAAGTACTGGTAGAACGTCGCGAGGCTCACGTTCGCGTTCTGTGCAATTTCGGCAACGGTGGTCCCGGTGTAGCCCTTCTCCTGAAACAGCCGTCTCGCGCTCTCGGCAAGGTTCCTGCGGGTCTGTTCCGCCTGCGGCCCCAGCACCTGCGAGCGCTTCATGCGCCGCTCGCCCGTGCCGATCGACTCCACCGAGCGGCGCAGGCGATCTTCGACATCGGCGACCTCGAAGCCTTCCGAGGGAGGGCGCCCGGTCATGTCGGCACGTCCACGTCGTCGAGCTCGCCGATGCCTGCCGTGTACAGCGCCAGTTCCTTCGCGCGGTCCATGTCGTAGTGCTTGCGAGCCACGATCTGTTGGGCATACAAGCCTCCGCCACCCTGCAACGTCGTGACCAGCTGCCAGCCACCGAACTGGTCCGCGGTGAAGTCTCGGATCGCGTGGAAGAGCCGCATGCGGTATTTCGCGTCCACTCCCGGCATGGTCCGCATGTACTTTTCGAGGTACTTGCCGGTCTCAGGATTCTCAAGATCGGCCAGCGTCGGCGATGTCAGCACTGAGCCACCCGCCACGTCATGCAGATTGCGCACCATCTTCGCGAACTCGCTGGCGGCGTAGTACTTCGCGGAGTTGGTGAAGAGCTCATCGGGTGAGATCCATCCCTCCGGCGTCCGCCCAGCCGACGACAGCGCCGCCTCGTAGCATCCGCGGATCAGCGACGCATAGATGATCATCTCGCCGATCTTGTCCCGGATGTGGGGTATGCGTTCAGTTCCATTGGCCTCACTGATGAGCTGGGCGAGCCCCACGAGAGTGTCACCGAGCTCGACGTAATGACGGACACTGCCAAGCCGCTCCCACAGGCCGAGAGCGTGGGCGAACGTCGCCGAGTGTTCGACCTCGCCAGCGAGGAACACCCTTTCGTTGGGGACGAAGACTTCATCGAAGACGACGAAGCCTTCGGTCATCACGTTGTGGCGACTGTAGGGGTAGTAGCGCTCGTCCTGATCGGGACGCGGCGCGAAGCTGGTGTTGATTACGGTGACTCCCGGCGCGTTGACCGGTACGGCGCACGCCACCGCCCAGTCCTCCTCGCCGGCCTTCATCCGTTTGGTGGGCATCACGATCAGGTCGTGGGCCATCGCCGCGGACGAGATGTGCAACTTGGCACCCGTGATCACGATTCCGTCGTCCCTGCGATCGACGATCCGCAGGTAGAGGTCGGGGTCGTCCTGCTTCCCCGGCGGTAGCGCCCGATTGCCTTTCGCGTCGGTGATGGTTTGCACGCACCGAATGTCGCGTCGCTTGGCGCCCTTGTAGTACGCGAGGATGCGGTCGGCGTACACAGGAAGGTCAGCTCGCATCCGACTTCCAGCCGTCATCAACATCAGCAGCGAGTGCACCGTCGAACCTGTGGCGAAGCTCCACGTGTTCTGGACCTCCTCTTGAGCGCGCAGCTCGTCAGGCGTCTCGGGGATCTCGTAGTACGGACCGTGCGCCCCCGGCGCCGGGTCGAAGTATCGGTCGTAGTCTCCCGCCGCACTATCGACGGCCGCCCTGAAGAGGGGATGCGTCGTCGCGTCCTCGACCCGCTCGCCGTTGACGAAGAGGCGACGTCCGTCGCGCAATGACTCGCGGTACTGGTCGGCGTTCATCATGAGCGGTCCTCCTGGAGTGGTCGGACCTCACGCGGGAGGCCCAGTGCTCGCTCGGCGAGGATGTTGCGTTGGATCTCGTCGCTGCCGCCGGCGATGCGCGTGGCGGGCATTCCGAGCAGTACGCGAGACCAGGCGAACGTGCCCCACGCACCCGTGTCTGCGACGATCGAGGGGCCGAGGATGTCGACCGCGGTCTGGACGAGTCGGCGATCTGCATCCGTTGCGAAGAGCTTGATCAGACTCGCACCAGCCGCAGCAACGGGCGCGGACGCCGTGGCGAGCGATTCTGGAAGATTCTCCGTCACGACCTCTCGGATGTAGGCATCAGCAATACGGTCGCGCGCTCCGGGGTTGGACCACGCCCCGACCTCGCGGACGACCAGAACGAGCCTGTCGAGCAGCCGCAGGAAGAGATCCGATCCTGAGTCGCCGAAATTGTCGCGTTCGCTGCTGAGACTCACGTTTGCTACAGCCCAGCCTTCACCCACCGCGCCCAGGACGTCGCCGTCCGGGATGAAGACGTCGTCCAGGAACACCTCGTTGAAGTGAGCCGTACCGGTCATCTGGCGGAGAGGTCGTACCGTGACGCCCGGCGACGCCATGTCGAGCACGAACATCGTGAGCCCGCGGCTTCGCGTGCCGGGATCCTCTGACGTCCTGGCGAGCAGCTCCCCGACATGCGCCAGATGTGCCCCAGATGACCAGACCTTCTGTCCAGTGACCCGCCACCCCCCGTCGACCCGCCGGGCTCGGGTCGTCAGCGCGGCCAGGTCGCTGCCGGCGCCAGGCTCGGAAAAGAGCTGGCAGCCGACGAGGTCGCCGTTCCACAGCGCGGGAAGCACGCGCTCGCGCTGCTCCGTGGAGCCGTACACCAGCACTGCCGGGGCGAGGATCTGCTGACCGACCAGCAAGCTGTTGAGATCTGGTGCGTCGTAGCGTCGGGCGATCTCGGCGAACACTCGTCGCTCGGCCACGCCGAGTCCGGCGCCGCCGAGCTCGACCGGCCCATCCAGCCAGGCCAGGCCCGCGTCGGCGAGCTCGTGCTGGTAATGGCGAGCCCGCTCGAGATCTGCATGCTCGTCGGCGGCGACGCGAAAGGCTGCACCGACCATGGAGTCGTCGCCCCAACCGTGCTCCAGCGTCTGTGGGCGCGGCGGGAAACGATCCTTGAAGAATGCTTCGACCCTCGCTGCAAAAGCCTCGATCTCGTTCATCGCGCACCGTCCCCCGTCACGCCAGACTGGTACATGTCTGCGACCAGCTCAACCACGGCGAACTTCTGCAGCTTGCCGTTGACGTTGCGTGGCAGGTCGTTCATCGCGAAGAACCGGATCGGAACCTTGTAGGACGCCAACCTGTCACGGCAATGCCTGGTCAGGTCTTGTTCGTCAAGCTCCTGCCCGGGCGCCAGCTCAATGGCTGCGATCACCACCTCGCCCCAGTATTCGTCAGGCTGCCCCACCACGGCCACAGATCCCACGGCCGGATGTTCGAGAAGGACTGTCTCGATCTCGATGGGGTAGACGTTCTCGCCACCACGGATGATCATGTCGGTCTTGCGTCCGGCCAGGAACAGATAGCCGTCATCGTCCATCCAGGCCAGGTCTCCGGCCCTGAACCACCCATCGACCACAGCTTGCGCTGTTCGCTCCGGATCGTCGAGGTATCCGCTCATGACGGTCTCCGAGCGCGTACAGATTTCGCCCACCTGTCCTCGTGGCACGTCACGCAGCGCGTCGTCACAGAGCCGCAGGTCAACGCCGTACATGGGCCGGCCGATCGATCCGAGCAGGTGCTCTTCGCCGGCCAGGGCTCGCAAGTGGTCCTCGGGATAGAACATCGTCTGCCCTGCTCCTTCGGTTCCGGCGCCGAAGCTGTTGAAGAAGTCGCAGTCGAACGTCGCCAATGCGTCGCGGAGCAGGTCGATGCCGATCGGTGAACCGCCGTAGACCATCGAGCGCAGGTTCGGGTAGGACTGGTCGCGCACGCCCGGCTCGTTGAGTAGCGCCTTGAGCATCGTCGGCATCAGGAGGCCACCCGTGAGCTTGCCGCTCTTCATCCATTTGAGCAGCTCAGCGGGATCGAACTGGTCAAGGATCAGGGAGGCGAATCCACGCGCGATGCCGTAGTAGATCGAGCCCATGCCGGCTGCGTGAAACATCGGCGACGCCGTGTAACGGAGCTCGCCACGCTTGAAGCCGAAGTCGAGCAGGGACACATTGGTTGAGACGCCCACCATGCGCATCGACTGCATCACGCCCTTCGGCCGACCCGTCGTGCCGCTCGTGAACATGATCGAGATGATGTCTTCCCATTCGGTCTCGACCTCAATGTCACTGTCGTCCTGCTGCTCCTCGATCAGACCGGCGATGGTCGGCAGTCCATCGAGATCGTCGAATCCTGCCTGGAACTTCAGGTGCGGGCAGGCTGCTCGCACCGCAGCGGTGACCTCGTCGTACCGGGCCATCGTCACGAAGCCATCGAGCTTGGCGGCCTTGGCGATCGTCACGATCTCTGGTGCGGTCAGCCGGTAGTTGAACGGGACGTAGGTCGAACCGACCTTCATCGACGCCATCAGCAGCACCATGTAGTCGATCGAGTCGGTCGCGAGGATCCCGATGCGGTCATGCCGTGTGATGCCTTGACCCTGGAGCGCCCGGGCCAACCGGTTCACGCGACTGTTGATCTGTCCGAACGTGTACGTCGTGCCGTCGCCCATGACAAGGCACGGCTCATCGGGCGAATAGCGCCCATGCAGCGATATCCAGTTGGCGGGTACCAGGGAGGAGAGCTTGGCGGGTCCGGCGGCATTCACGACGACTCCTTTTCGTCGAGGAGGTGGGAGGCGATCTTGGCACGGTGGTGATGCGGTGATCCGAGCAAGACCTCGCTCGACACCGCGCGCCTGTAGTAGAGGTGCGCAGGATGCTCCCAGGTGAAACCGATCCCACCGTGAAGGTGGATCGTGCTGTCGGCGGCGGCGGAGTAGACCTCGGAGCACAAGGACTGCGCGACACTTGCCGCGATGGCCAGATCAGCGGGCGAAGCCGTCGACGACGCGGCCGCATGCGCCAGCGCTGCCCGCGCGGACTCAACCGCGACCAAGAGGTCCGCCAGGTGGTGCTTGACCGCCTGGAAGCTCCCGATCGTCCTGCCGAACTGCTCACGCAGCTTCACGTACTCGACCGTCATGTCCAGGGCACGCTGCGCGCCGCCCACCTGCTCGGCCGCCAGGGCGATCGACGCGAGCTGGCACATGTGCGCGACGGCGTCTGCCGCAGAGTGACCTGGTCGGAGCATGCGCGAGGCAACATCGTCGAAGCTGACCCTTGCCTGGCGTCGAGTCGCGTCGATCGTCTCCATGGCGGTGATCGTCACACCTGGCGCGTCGGCATCGACCACGAGAACGCCGATACCCTCGTCAACCTTCGCAACAACCAGGAGCGTGTCAGCGAGGCAACCGTCAAGGACGAAGAACTTGTGGCCGGTCAGCTTCCGCTCGGCGCCGCTGCCCGTGGCGACAGCTCTGATCAGGTCCGCGTCCCAGCTCATCTCGGACTCGACCAGTGCGACCGTGACGACCCGCTCTCCGGACGCGATGCCCGGCAGCAGCAGCTCCTGCACCTCGCGGTCGTCGAGCGCGAGCAGCAACGGTGCCGCCATCGCCACGGTGGCAAAGAACGGTCCGCTGACAAGAACGCGACCCATCTCCTCGAACACGACGAGCAGGTCAGGGAACGTGAATCCACCGCCGCCGAGCTCCTCGGGGATCGCGAGACCATGCAGGCCGAGGTCCCGCGCCATGGACGTCCAGAGCTCAGATTGAGTACGTTCGTCGGCTTCAGCCGCGCGGCGCATCTCGGCCTCCGGCCACCGCTGCGCGAAGTAGGTCTGCAGCGTCGATCGGAGATCGACCTGCTCCTCAGTCGGTGCGAGGAACGCCATCGCGTGTCCCTTCACGTGGTTGCCGCACAGTCATCGGACCGTCCGGGAGGCCAGCCAGTCGGCAAGGGTGTCGGCCACGATGTCGCGCGCGTCCACGGGCTCGACGAAGTAGTGGTCACCCTTCAACGTCACGAGGTCCTTGTCGGTCGACACTGCTCCGTCGAACAGGCCCTGCGCGTCGGCGGGGAAGACACCCATGTCGCCGTCAGGCTGCACGACCAGCATGGGGAGGTCCATCCGCTTCAGATGCTTGGCCGCCACACAGTCGGACTCCTCCAGGCTGAACATGTTGAGCCACGTTCGCAGCGTCGACATCACGCCGACGCCGAACACGCCGTAGTTGGCATGCTTGGGCTCACCGAAATAGCACAACGGCGTTGGTCGGTTCGATGGATCGATCGTGGGATCGACGTAGCGCAGATCGGCCCACGTCCGCGGCATCGAGAAGATCCGGTCGCGCGCGGGGCCACCGGACATGGCGTCGATCTGCTCCTTGCACCAGGCGGTCAGGCGATGGTTGCGCTCGATCTGTGCCGCGCGGTAGCGCTCGACGAACTCGGGGGTGAACGACGGCCCGTTGTCGGGATGGAACATGTCGAGCTCTGGATCGACCGAGTTGGGATCGGTCTCATCCGTCACCGACGGGTCCATGGTCTTGGTGATCCACTCGGGGCGGCCCGGGTGGGCGGCCAGGTAGATCATGAGATCTGCCGTCGGCAGATTCAGGGCCTCCTCGAATACCTGGGCGCGACCGTACGCGGGACGGATGTTCGGCTCGCGTGACTGCGAGTGATACGCCGACATCAGCGAACCGCCGCCGGAGTTGCCCACCAGCACGACCTGCTCGACACCCTGCTCACGCAGCCAAGAGATGCCCACACCGACCTCGACCAGGGCGTGATCGAGCGTGAAGAAGTGCTCCGCACCACGGAAACGGGTGTTCCAGCCGAGGAACCCGTAGCCACGCTCGGCCATCCGGGTCGCCATGTAGTGCTCGGAGAAGTCGACGTTGTAGTGGCTCGCGATGATCGCCGTCTTGGGCTTCTTGCCCGACGGTGTGTAGTAGATGCCCTGGCACGGATGCCCTCCGGCGCCTGCGCGGCCGAGAGCCGGTGACGGCAGTCCTACGAATTCCCGATCGATTCCTGTCATTGAGGATCGTTCCCTTCTCGTGCTTCGCCTGGGTCGACGCTCTCGCGCCAGCGGTCGTGGTGAATGACGGCGTCGATTGGCAGACGCCGAGCTGGGCCGAACGGCCGGTCTGGCCAGCCGATCGGGATCATGGTGCCGATGTGCACGTCGTCAGGCAGGCCGAGGATCTCGCGTATCGCGTCCTCGTTGCCGACCTGCATCATCGTGAGCGTCGCGCCCAGGCCCATCGAGCGAGCAGCAACGAGGATGTTCTGGCTGGCTGTGTTTGCGACGGACCAGAGATAGCGGACGTCGGGCCCCCGAGTCGGGTACGAGTGCTCGGCACAGACAAAGATCAGCACCGGGGCCTGGGCGACGTTCACGACCAGGTGCCGAGACTCCTTGCGGATGTGCGCGTCGCTGTCATCAGCGGGTGCGCCCAACGAGTCGATCCATTTCACGAACCTCCCGAGCGCCTCCCCGATGGCGGCCTTCTGCACTGGGTCGCTCACGACGACGAAGCGCCACAGCTGGGTGTTGTTGGGGCTCGCCGCGCGCGTGCCCGCCCATATGAGCGCGCGGATGAGCTCCTCCCGAATCGGCTCCGGCTTGAGCCGGCGCATGGCCCGGGCGGTCCCGATCATTCGCAGCGTCTCGTTGAGTGGCGCTCCATCAGGGAAGTCGTCGACCTCGATGACATCGGCCTGCTCGACAGCGCTCACTGCAGCACCGTGCGCTCGGTGACGTCGTAGCGGTTGATCGACATGCTGATGACCTCGAAGTCGCGGAGTGCGCGCGACCAGGATCGGTAGTGATCGGCCCGGACGTGATGGTCCATGGCCTCCTGGTCCGCAAACTCCTCGAAGATCTCGAAGACGGCTGAGTTGTCGATGCTGCGCGCAAACCGGTAGTCAGCACATCCCGGCTCGCGTCGCGTCTCCTCGACGAGCGGGCGACACAGATCCGCGAAGGCGTCGGCGGAGTGACCAGCGACTTCCAAGATTCCACTGATGACGATCATGAATTCCTCCTCGTGGGAACGGCCGACGTCTGACAGGTCATCAGACACCGAAGACGCGTTGACGCGCGGCAGAGTTGTCGGTTCATGTCAGGCGTCCCCGAACGGCGAGGCGAGCGCGCCAACCCTGACCGAGGCCAGCAGTCCTTGGTCGGTCGGCAGGATCACACCGGACACGGCGCCGGCGTCGGGCCCACCGAGGTAGACGAGAACTGACGCCTGCTCGTCAGCCGTCGTCATCCGTCCGAACGGCAGCGGGAAGGCCGACACGTAGCCCCGACCCGCCGGGGCACTCCCCAACATGGGTGTGTCGACCAGACCGGGACAGATCGCATTGACGCGGATCTCCCTCGGCGCCAGCTCGGCACAGCGCAGCAGTGTCTCGACGACCACGCACTGCTTCGAGAATGGATAGGCACTCGGTGCCAGGAGCTCCGCATGATCGGTGCACCAGTCGCCGAGGTCGTCGATTCCGACTGTCGCAAGGAAGCCTTGCACCAGCTCGAAGTTCTTGTCCCATTTCCACCCGCCGACCGAAGCGATGTTGGTGATCGACCCACCGTCTGGCATCAGCGGCAAGACCATGTCGATCACGTCTCGCAGACCGAAGACATTCACGCGGAGGGTCGTCTCTGGACCGGCTGCACCCGTGACACCAGCACAGTTGAAGAGCCGGTCAATGGATGTGAGATCAGCAAGTGCGGCCAGGACCGACGCGCGATCCGTCACATCGGTGACTCGAAGATCGACTCCTTGCGGTGCACCCACGTCACGATCGAGACCGATGACTCGGGCTCCCAGCTCGATGAGGCGACTCGCGGTTGCGTGGCCGATCCCGGAGGCGGCACCCGTCACGACAGCGACTGAACCCGCGTACGGGGAACTCATGCGACGTCCTCCGTCGGCGGGTAGAGGTCTTGGCCACGGAGAGTCTCGATCAGCGGACGATGAGCGATGCGACGAGTGACGCCGAGGGGCCCCGAAGGGAGCTTGGAAAGTTCACGGGCAAAGCTCACAGCTGCCGACACGGGGTCGTCAGCCAGGTCGTCGAGGTAGCCGTGTCTCACGGCTCGGTGCGGGTCGCCTGCGTCGGCGAAGATCGTCGCGGCGATGAGGTGGTGTCGGTCGAGACGCGCGGCAGCCAGTGTCAGCGCGAACGCCGGCAGCGCCATGCCGAGTCGTACTTCCTTCAGGCCGATCGTGTAAGCGCCCGGTGCGCCGATGCGGTGGTCGGCGCAGAGCAGGAGCAGTGCACCAGCCGCGATCGAGTGACCCGTGCAGGCGACCACGACAGGCACCGGGGCCTCGAGCAGCTCGAGATAGAGCTCCTTGGCATCGTCGAGCAGCCGTACGAGCCCTGCGCCACCTTCGGCCACCACTGCGAGGTCGAAACCAGCACTCAACACATCGTCACGGCCGGCGATGACCAACGGCACCCGGTGATCCACTGCGATGACGAGGGCTTCTCGGAGCTGCGCGATCATGTCAAAGCCGAGGACGTTGACCTTGCCGTCGTCGAGCGCCGCAATGACGATGTCGTCGCGTGTGTCGACTGACACGACGCACGCCCGCCGGGTGTTGGTCGTCATGCCGGCCGCCGCTGCAGGAATGTGCTCAGGGCGACCGTCACGATCAGCACGACGCCGTTGATGACCTGGGTCCAGGTGTATGGCACGCCGCCTATCACGAGACCGTCGGTGACGTAGACCAGCGCGATGCTGCCGGCGACCGTGCCCCAGATGTGGAATCGGCCACGCGACAGGATCACGGTCGAAAGGAATGCACCTGCGTACGCCGGCAGCAGAAGTGGATCCGCGACGCCAGGTGACGCCGAGCCCTGCTGGGAGGCGATCAACAGGCCTGCGATCGAGGCGATGACACCCGAGAAGACGAAGAGGGAGAGCGAGATCCGCCTGGTCTTGATACCGGCGAACGCCGCCGCGGTCTCATTGCCACCGACCGCATAGATCGCGTGCCCCACCGCGGTGTACTTCATGCCGGTCCACACCAGAAGCCCCAGCGCAAAGACGATGATGATCATCCAGTCGAACTCGTCAGGAATGCCCAGCGCCCACGCACCTCCAACGATGCCAGCGGCCGCGACGGCAAGGACGGCGATCTGGGGCTTGCGACGCGAATCCGGCCCGGGAAACCGCTGGTCGAGCGAGATCAGCATGGCCGCGACCACTGCGGCAATCATCAGAAGGCCGATGGCGATGGGCACCTTGTTCTGGAAATCACCGATCGAACCCGCGCCCGAGAACCAGGACGCCAGGGGACCACTGTCCGGGGTCGGGCCCACGACCTGGCCTGAGGAGTAGACGACCGTGAACCCCGCGAACAGACCGCCCGTGCCCAATGTCGCGATGAACGCGTTGACCTTGAACCGGGTCACCAGGATCCCGTTCAGCAAACCGGCCACGGCACCAGTCAGCACCGTCAGCAGGACGGCGATCTCCATGGACAGGCCTGCGTCCAGGAAAAGGCCCAGTGCGATGAAACACCCACCTGTGGCCATCGCCGCAACACTCAGGTCAAACTGACCTCCGCACAGGCACACCGCCACCGCGACCGCGAGCACCAGCTGCGGGGTGCTGCGGCTGACATCGAATGTCAGCCGAGTGACGTCGTAGAAGTCGCCCTGCAGCCAAAACGCGTAGACGAGGAACACCAGCCCGAATGCGGCCACCGTGGCGACACTCGACATGCCTTCCCGCGTCGGCCCACGACGGCCACCAGCAGCCGTCTTCTGGGGTGATGCAGCCGACGGCTCCAGCTCTTTGATTGACATCGTGGGCCTTTCCTTCATGCCAGTTCGGTGATCAGGGGAGACAGCTCTTGCGGGGCGATCCAGTCGGTCAGCGTGCCATCGGCATTCAGCACGCCGACCCGGTCCGCCAAGGCAACGATGTCCTCGTGATCCGACGACGCGATCAACACAGCGGTACCGCTGTCTGCGATACGGCGAATCTGTGCATAAATCTCTCGGCGCGTGGCGACATCGACCCCCCGTGTCGGCTCGCACAGCACGAGCAGCTGCGGACGACGCATCAGCGCACGCGCCAAAAGTGTCTTCTGTTGATTGCCACCGGAAAGGTCCGAGACAGTCGCATCAAGGCGATGCGGCACCACCGACAACGTCTCGACCGCCTCGTCGACATCGCGACGCATCTGGCGCACGTTCAGCAGACCCGAACGCATACGCCAACGGGACCAACCGCCCGCGGCAACGTTGAACTCCACAGAGCTGTCGCTGAACACGCCTTCGCTCTCGCGATGCGCAGGCACGCATGCACGCCGCAGATTGGCATCAACTGTCATGGTGCCCCGCTCGGGTGAATGCAACCCGGCCACCACGTACGCGATCTCGTGCAAGCCGGAACCCAGGGGCCCGGTCAGCGCCGTGATCCCTCCGGCCGAGACAGTGAGGTTGATCGGCCCCGCATCGCCGACGTGCACACCCTCAAGCGTGCACACCGCGGCGCCCCCGACAACGACGGGTGGGGAATCAGCCGAGTGCGCACTCTTGGTCCGCCCACGCGACATCGTCTCGATCAGGTCAGCCTTCGACACGCGGCTCGCCAGGTCGTCGAGTGCCACCTCGCCATCGGACAGCACGACATATCTGGAGGCCACGCCGACCAGCTCGTCGAGCTTGTGGGTCACCATCAGCACCGTCGCACCCAGCTCCGCGGCCACCCGCAGTCTCTCCACCACCCAACGGGACTCCCGGGGGTGAAGACCTGCAGTCACTTCATCGATCACGACAGTCTCGGCACCGCGATCAAGCGTTCGAGCCACCGCAACCATCGCCCGCTCCCCCAGGCTCAGGTGTGAGATCAGCGCGTACGGGTCGATCGACGACAGGCCCACCGCCTCCAACGCCTGGGTTGTCAGGCGGGCCTCGTTCCGCGGATTGACGACCCGACGCGGGGCACCCAGGAACATGTTGTCCGCAACCGTCATGTCTTCCACCAGACCCAGATCCTGATGCACCACGCCCAGGCCTCGGCGGCCCCCACGTACAGCGATCGAGCCCGCGTCTGCGGTGTAGACACCGTCGAGGATCTTCACGAGGGTGGACTTGCCAGCGCCATTCGACCCGAGCAACGCCACGAACTCCCCGCGCGCGAACGAGCAGGTCACCCCGTTGAGCGCCTGCGTCGCACCGAAGCGCTTGCGTACGTCCGTGACCTCGATCATGACGTCATCGGGTGCGTCCGTCCTGAGTACGCCGATCACCATGGGGCCATCTCCTGGTCGGTCGAGGGGCGCTTCATCGCGTGCTCACAGGACGAGGTGTCCGGCGTCGACCGGCAAGATGACACCGGTGATGTTTGCCGCTGCGTGCGAGGCAAGGAAGCATGCTGCGCGGGCGACGTCGTCCGGGAGGCTCGGCCGCTTGATCGGCATGTCCTGGGCCCGCGTCGAGAAGTAGTCGGTACCGCCCTCGAGGTCCATCTCGCCGAACCTCTCGATCAGGCCCTCGGTCAGAACCGCTCCTGGCGCGAGGCACACCACGCGGACGCCGTCCACGCCGAGCTCGGCAGCGAGGGCCTTCGTGAGGCCCTGGACGCCGTGCTTGGCGGAGGCATAGTGCGCGATGCCCGGCGGACGGCCCGTCCGAAAGCCGGCGATCGAGCTGATGTTGATGACGACACCTTCGAGGCCGGCCTCGCGCAGGGCAAGGGCCGCAGCGCGGGAGCCGTAGAACGTACCCGTGAGATCCAGTCCGATGACGAGCTCCCAGTCCTCGTCCCGCAAGTCAGCAAGCATGTGGGACGGGTAGATTCCTGCGGCATTCACCCAGATCAGTCTTTGGGCGCCATCGGTCAGCGCACTGCGCGCCACGGCGTTGAGCTCGACACTGTCGCGTACGTCGACCAGGTGGCTGGTGACCGTGGCGCCGTGGCGGTGCGCCAACATCGCGGCGGACTCCTCCACCTTGGGATCCACGTCCAGCAGGATGACAGCGGCACCCAGCTCGGCGAGGCGATTCGCGATCGCCAGACCGATTCCCTGGGCACCGCCGGTGACAACTGCAGCGGCGTCGTCGAACCGGACCAGGGAGGCGAAAGCTGCACCCGCGTACTCATACGAGTCACGCATCAGATCTGGTGTGCTCTTCACGATTCTCCCTTGTCCGGTTCGACTGTGCCGTGCTTGCAGGTTTGCGAACCTACTTGCCCCACAGCTCCTTGAACTTCGCTTCGTAGTCGAACTTCGGAAGCACGAAGGGCAGCCCCTTCGGGTAGTTGCCATATGTGCTCTTGTCGACCAGGCCGACGGGCATCTTGTTGGCTTCCCAGTTGTCCACACCAGCGATCGAACGCACGAGCTCATCAACCGACGCCCATCCGTAGTACGGCGTGGAGATCAGCACGTCCGCCTTGGCGACCGCCGGCGTTCCCGAACCAACCATGTCGACGAACGGCGAGAGACCGCCGTGCCCAATCACGTTGAAGTCATTTCGACCAAGCTGAGCTGCTGCGTTGCTGAGCACCGATGCCGGAGTGTCGAACGGCACGATCACCGAGCTGATCTTTCCAGCCGGATTCTTGTTGAGCAGCGAGGTGAAGATCGGCGCATTGGGCTGGACCGATTCCGTCAACAACAGCGACGGGGTCTCGACGTTGCACTTCGGGCACAGCTCCTTGACACGCGCCGCCGCGGACTTCATCTGCTGCTCTGACGCCTTGAACTCGGTGTTCTGGTAGACGACGACAGTGTCACCGGCCTTTGCCTTCGACGCCGCGTAGGCCGCCTGCGCCTTGCCTGCGAGATCACCATCGTTGCCCACACCGACGATGCCGTCGGAGAGGTTCGGGCCGCACAGGGCACACACGATCGGGATGTCAGCTGCCTGGGCCGCCTTGATGGCCGAGTCGACCGCTTCCGGCGTCACCGACACCAAGATGATGCCCTCGACCTTGTCCAGCACAGCCTTCTCGATCAGCTGTGCCTGCGTGGTCGGGGCAAACTTTCCGTCACCCGGAGCGTCGGCCGTCCAGCCGAGCGCCTTGATGGCGTCCATTGCGTTGTTGGCCAGGATCGTCGGTCCAGGTGACGCGAGACCACTGGCGATGACCGCGACATTGTGGGTGCCTGGGTCGACCTTGTCGGTCGGGAACGGGAACTTCACGTCACCAGACAGCAGCGTCTTGACCTCGGCAGCCGCCGAGTCGTTCGTCGTTCCTGAAGATCCCGGCGATCCGTCGCCAGCATCGTCACTGCTTCCTCCGCAGGCGCCGAGCAGAATCGCGGCAGCTGCCACAAGTCCTGCTCCAGCCCTCAGTCGGCCTGTCCTCATGCGTTGTCCTCTCTTGACTTCGGCTCCGCAGGGTCTGCTCGACGCATATCCGAGTAGGTCGGGTCGCCCGTCGGTCGTCTGATGATTCATCAGACGTCCGATATGTAACCCTAGTCACATTCGGGTGTCAACGATTTTAGGGGCTAATCTGATAAATCTTCAGATACCCAACTACCACGGACGGAGCCCCATGGCACCCACGCAGACGACTGCCAGCGCCGACACCGACGCCTTCGTCACGGTCCGGGACGCCGCTCCCGGCGTCCGTGTCGTGACCCTCAACAGACCCGACTCGCTCAACGCCATGACGGTCGAGCTGACGGCTCAGCTGGGCCTCGTCCTGGACCAGATAGAGCAGGATCGCGACTGCCGATGCGTTGTGCTCACCGGTGCGGGTCGCGCCTTCTGCGCGGGCCTCGACCTCAACGGATATGGCGACGAGGCCCTCGACGACGACCTCGGGCGACCGCTCGCCGCGCTCGCTCGACAACGCGACCTCGCGGCCCTCACGAGCAAGCTGCACCGCCTTCCTCAGCCCGTGATTGCGGCGGTCAACGGACCGGCGGCAGGAGGCGGTTTCGCCCTGGTCTGTGCGAGCGACATCCGCATCTGTTCAACGACAGCACGATTTGGGGTCTCGTTCATCCGCGCGGGGTTTTCCGCCTGTGACCTCGGAGTTTCATGGCTCCTGCCCCGACTCGTGGGGGCCTCCCGCGCCCACGAGCTCATGCTGACCGGGCGCATCTTCGATGCTCCCGAGGCCAAGGAGATCGGCTTGATCCTGGAGATTGTCAAGGACGCCGACCTGATCACTGTGGCGCTGGCAAAGGCGGCAGAAATCGCACTCAATCCCCCGGCATCCGTGGCCCTCACGAAGCAGGGGATGTGGCTTGCTCTTGAGATTCCCTCGCTCGAGGCTGCCATCGAGCTGGAGAACCGCCAACAAGTCATCACCGGTCTCACGTCCGACCGCCACGAGGCCACGGCGGCCTTCCTCGAGAAGCGTGCGCCACGTTACGAGCACCGATGAATGACAGCGCGGCGGTCCACCCGCGAGTCGCCGATGGATCGAACGTGTCCGTGGCGCAAGGCCGCGTATCCGTCGACCCTCGCCGACCGCACGGCAAGCACGCATCAACCAATGGGTGCCCGTTTCGTGACAGATAGTCAGAGAACACTCGCCCAGCGACGCCTTCGGGACCCACACCTGAACACCCACACCAACCTGGAGAACAACTGATGAAGCGTCACCTGTACGACGCCGACCACGAGGCATTTCGCACGACTGTCGCTGCCTTCGTAGATCGCGAGGTCAAGCCGCACCTCGAGCGTTGGGAAGATCAGCGACTGATCGATCGATCGTGCTGGGAAGCCGCCGGGCGTCAAGGCATCCTGGGCCTGAGCGTTCCCGAGGAGTACGGCGGAGCCGGACTCACCGACTACCGCTTTCGCAACGTCATCCAGGAGGAGTTCGCCGGCTGCTACGCAGCATCGCTCGCGTCCAGCTTCTCGCTGCAGGACGACATCGCGGTGCCCTATCTGGTCGAGCTCGGCACCGACGCGCAGAAGGAGCGATGGTTGCCCGCAATGGCGGCAGGCACCCGAATCGGTGCGATTGCGATGACCGAGCCGGGCACCGGCAGCGACCTGCAAGGCATTCGCACGGCAGCCCGCAGGGTCGACGGTGGATGGGTCGTCAACGGCTCAAAGACCTTCATCACCAACGGGATCCAGTCCGATCTGATCATCACGGTGGTCCGCACCGACCCGGACGGGGGGCCGCAGGGCTTCTCGCTCATGGCCGTCGAGCGCCAGGACAAGGGTTTCTCGCGAGGGCGAAAGCTGTCAAAGATCGGCCTGCATGCGCAGGACACCGCCGAGCTGGTCTTCGAGGACGTGTTCGTGCCCGACGAGCACGTCCTCGGCAACATCGGAGGCGGATTCGGACAGCTCAAGCGACTGCTCCCACTCGAGCGACTCTCGATCGCCGCGCACGCGGTGGCGTCCGCGGACGTGGTCCTTCGCGACACCGTGACGTACGTGCGCGAGCGCACGGCCTTCGGTCGGCCCATCGCCGACTTCCAGAACACTCGGTTCGAGCTGGCCGAGATGACGACGGAGGTCGCCGTGACCCGGTCGTACGTCGACGACTGCATACGGGCACATGCTGCTGGTGAGCTGACCGAGGTCGACGCAGCACAGGCCAAGTGGTGGTCCACGGACGTGCAGAACCGTGTCATCGATCGTTGCCTGCAGCTGTACGGCGGCTACGGCTACATGCTGGAGTACCCGGTCGCCCGAGCCTTCCAGGATGCTCGCATCCAGAAGATATTCGGCGGCACGAACGAGATCATGAAGCACATCATCGGTCGCAGTGTGGTCAGCAGTCGCTAGAGCCATTCGGGCAGGTCGACGCTGACCCGACCTTGCCAACGAGGCGATCGCTTCGCCAGGAATGCCTCGACACCTTCGCCGGCGTCGGGGTGCTGGAGGACTGACTCAAGCAGGCGACGCTCCGTCGCGCCTGCCTGGGCCTGATCGGTCTGGAGCGCAGTCCACACCAATCGCTTCGACACCGCCACGGACACCGGCGCGGCGTGCTTGACGACATCACCGGCGATCGTGAGGCTCGCATCGAGCACCTCGTCCGCCGGTAGCGTGTAGTTGACCAGTCCCCACTCGGCGGCCTCCTCGCCTGAGAAGCGCCGCCCGGTCAGCAGGAGCTCCGACGCGCGAGCCACTCCCAGGTGACGCACCAAGGTCCAATGACCCATCCATTCAGCGATGACTCCCAGGCGAACGAACGGGAGCGACAGGATCGCGTCCTGGGCCACGAGCCGCATGTCGCACTGCAGCGCAAGCGTCAGGCCGGCGCCCACTGCGTGCCCATTCATGGCGGCGATCACGGGTTTGCGCATCTGGAACGGAGACAACCACTGAAGCTCTTCGGTCTGGGGAGCCGTCTCGCCGCCGAACCCGTCATCGGTCATTTCAGATCCGGCAGAGAACGTCGATCCCGCCCCTGTCAGGACGACGGCACGCACGTCGTCGTTGCGATCGCAGTGGTGGAAGATCCGGGTCAGTTCCGCGAGCATCGGGCCGTCTATGGCGTTGAGGCGCTCCGGACGATCCAGGGTCACCGTGGCGATACCGTTGTCGACGCCGAGCCGAACCCGCGTCAGCTCACCCACGTCCACCGGCGTGTCGTCGAGGGACCACGCGAAGGTGGACTCCTCATACCTCATGGCACACGACCGATCCCGTTCCCGTGGGCGTACAGCTCGGAGACGCTGGCCGCCAGCACCCGCGCTTGCGTCCCACGTTCGTCGAGGAGCACCTCGTTCGTCTTTGCACGCCGGTAATAGAGATGTATGCGGTGCTCCCACGTGAACCCAATCCCACCGTGCAGGTGGATCGCCTCGTTCGCGATGCGGAACCCCGTCGATCCGCAGCGCCGCCGAGCCACGGCGAGGGACGCGGTACGCATGGCAGTCGCCTGGTCGACCGCGTCGACCGCACCGGCCAACGCCGAGCGTGCCGACTCGAGCAGGACGAAGAGTTCGGAGACCTGGTGCTTGATGGACTGGAACGACCCGATCACCTGGCCGAACTGCTCACGGACCTTGACGTAATCGATCGTCATCGCAAGCGCCTCGGCCGCGATGCCGACCGACTCTGCCGACAGTGCCAGGACCGCGCCCGTTTCGAGCGCCTCCATCGCTTCGAGGGCTCGCGCGCCACGCGCCAGCACGGTGGCCGACGCCCCCGAGAACTCGACATCGGCGAAGCGGCGAGTCAGGTCGGCCGACGGCAGCGGTGTCACCATTGAGTGCTGGTCACCGGCGAGCACGAGTGCGATCACCGGTTCATCCCCATCCAGCGCCGGCACCAACCAGGCATCGACGTCGAGACCTTCGAGGACTGTGGGTACCACGCCGGATAGGTTGTCGCCGTCGCGGAGCACCGGCAGCGAGGCGTTGCGGTCGTACCAACGAGCGAATGCAGGAACGACGATCAGCTTTCCCGCACTGATCTGCCTGACCATGGCTCGTACCGGTTCGTCGTCAGCGAGTCCCAGCAGTGCGGGCACGACCTGGCCGACCACAGGGACGAACGGACCGCCATACAGGGCACGGCCCATTTCTTCGTGCACCAGAAGCTGCTCCTCGAGGCCGAGCCCGGTGCCGCCCAGCTCTTCGGGCACCCGAACTGCCTGCAGCCCCAACCGCTCGGCCATCGCAAGCCATGCCGTGCGGTCAAGCGGCGCTGAGGTCTGTTCAACGTGCTCGTCAGCCGTGCGTGGCGTTGTCGCGCGGACCAGACGGCGGGTGGCGTCGCGCAGCGCCCGGGTCTCTTCCGTCGAGGTCACAGAGCCCCGAATTCGGGCGACGATCCCGGACCCTGGCTGGCAAGTGACGACATGACCTTGCCTTCGGGCGTGATGCCGGCGACTTCGAGCGCCAGCGCCTTGGCCTCATCCATGTCGTAGTGGTTGGCCACGACAACCTTCTGTGCGAACAGTCCACCACCGGCCTGGATGACAGTGACGTGCTTCCACCCACCGAACGAATCGGCAGTGAAGTCTCGGATCGTGTGGAAGAGACGCATGCGGTACTCCGCGTCGACACCATCCATCGTGCGCATGTACTTCTCGAGATCGGGCCCGGTTTCGGGATTGCGCAGGTCGGCCATCGACGGAGCCGTCAGGACCGAGCCTCCGGCGATGTCATGAAGGTGACGAACCATCAGGCTGAACTGAGCGGCCGCGTGATACTTCGCAGCATTCGTGAACATCTCGTCGGGAGAGGCCCAGCCCTCAGGCGTGAATGTCGAGTGATGCATGGCTGCCTCGAAAGCCGCACGGATCAGCGTCGCATACGTGATCATCTCGGAAATCTTGTCCTTGATGTGACTCATCTTCTGCAGGCCGTTGGCCTCGGCAACCAGCTGAGCCAAACCGACCAACGTGTCGGCCAGGCGAACGTAGCTGCCCACGCTTCCGAGTCGCTCCCACAGGCCCAGCGAATGCGCGAAGGTTGCGGAGTGCTCGAGCTCTCCGGCGAGGAACACTCGCTCGTTCGGCACAAACACGTCATCGAAGACGACGAAGCCCTCGGTCATGATGTGGCGCGAGCTGTACGGGTAGAAATCAGGGTCGAGGTCGGGACGCGGTGCGAACGACGCGTTGATGATGCGCACGCCAGGCGAGTTCACCGGGACCGCCGCGGCGACGCTGTAGTCCTCTTCACCGGCTTTCATCCGCTTGGTCGGCATGACCAACAGCTCGTGCGAGATCGCGGCCGACGAGATGTGCAGCTTGGCGCCTCTGATCACGATGCCATCCGGCAAGCGATCGACGATGCGTACGTACAGGTCAGGATCGTCCTGCTTGGCAGGCGACATCGCGCGATTGCCCTTGGCGTCCGTGATGGTCTGCACGATGCGGATGTCACGCTTCTTGGCGTCGTCGAAGTACGCGAGCGCGCGCTCGGCATACTGGGGCAGCTCAGCGCGCATCCGACTCGCCGCGGTCAGCACCATCAGCAGCCCGTTGGACGTCGAGATGGTCGGGAAGTCCCAGTGGAGCTGACGCTCCTGAGCCTCCCTGAGCTCATCGGCCGAGGTGGGGATGAAGAAGTACGGGCCGAAGGAGTCGTCTCCCGGCTGGTAGTAGCGGTCGTAGCCCTCGGCGGCTGCGAAGGCGCCGCCGCGCAGCAAAGGTTCTGTCGTCACGTCGGGGACGGAATGTCCGTTGACGAAAAGGCGTCGTCCGTCGCGGAGCGACTCCAGGTACTGGTCACCGGTGAGCATCAGATGTGGTCCTTCGTGTCGTGTTCGGGGCGGATGGTTGGTCAGGAATGGATGGTCGCGGGTCCCTCGGGAGGCCGAGGATCCGTTCGGCGATGATGTTCTTCTGGATCTCGTCGCTGCCGCCTGCGATGCGGTGGGCAGGCGCTCCAAGGACGAGTTGATTCCACGAGTACGTACCCCAGCTGCCGGTGTCGACGACCATCCGGGTGCCGAGCAGCCGGGTCGCTGCGGCGATGTAGAACTCCAGGTCGTCAGTCATCAGGAGCTTGATGACCGATCCGGATGCGTCACCGAGATCGCCCGACATCGCGCGGCGGGCGGTCTGCCGCACGATGTGCTCGCGTTCCCACGCCTCGGCGAGCACCTCCTGCACTGCGGGATCGGCCGCGGCCCCGGTGGCTTCGGCAAGGTCGAACAGACGGCGTACCGGGTCCCTCACAAGTCCGCTGTGTTCATCGCCCATCAAGGACCGCTCGCTGCTGAGTGTCGTGAGTGCGATCTGCCAACCGCCGTTCACCTCGCCGAGGATCCGGTCGTCTGCGATCGCGACATCGTCGAGGAACACCTCGTTGAAGTGCTCGGAGCCGGTGATCTGGCGGAGCGGCCGCACGTCAACTCCCGGAGCGTCCATGTCGACAAGGAATGCCGTGATGCCGCGGTGACGGTCGGCGGGATCACCACTTCGAGCCAGCAGCTCGCCAATCTGCGCGAAGTGGGCGAACGACGACCAGACCTTCTGTCCGTTGAGGACCCACCCCTGATCCGTTGGCTCGGCTCGCGTACGCAGGCTTGCCAGATCTGACCCGGCGTCCGGTTCGGAGAACAACTGACAGCAGATGATGTCGCCACGCCAGATACCCGGCAGGTACGCCGCCTTCTGAGCCGGCGTGCCGTGCTCGAGGATCGTCGGTCCGACGATGTCGTGCCCCACCATGAAGCAGGCGGTGTTGGGGACCTCGTACTCGCTGAGCACTCGTTGCACCACACTGCGGTGCGCGCCGCTGAGGCCGCGACCGCCGTACTCCTTCGGGCCATCGACCCAGGCCAGGCCGGCGTCGAACAGCTGACGCTGCCAGACTCGAGCCGCCTCGACCTCGTCAAGCTCTGACTGGCCCCGCTGCAGACCCGTCCCGACGAGGTCGTCCGGCCCTTCACCAAAGCGCTCGTCGGACGACAGCCTCGCGACCCGCGGCTCAAGGAACGCATGAGCCTCCGCCGCGATCTCGTCGAGGGTCGTGGTCGCCCGGATCGCCATCAGAGCGTCCCGTCGGCGAGCTGGGCTCGGAGCACCGTCTTGTGGATCTTGCCGCTGGCGTTGCGGGGAAACTCATCGACCACGACGACCCGTGTCGGCAGCTTGTAGCTTGCAAGGCGACCGCGGCAGTGCTCGCGCACCTGCTCGACCGTCAGCTCCTGACCGCCACCCTTGAGCACCACGACGGCTGTGACGACCTGCCCGAAGTGGTCATCCGGCTCACCCACGATCGCCAGCTCGCCCACATGCGGGTGGTCGCCGATCACGTCTTCGATCTCGACGGGATAGATGTTCTCGCCACCTCGCACGATCATGTCGTCCGCCCGGCCCGACAGGTGGAGATAGCCCTCCTTGTCCTTCCACGCCAGGTCTCCAGCCACGAACCATCCCTTTCGGACCGAGCGCGCCGTCAGCTCGGGCTGGTTGAGGTAGCCACTCATCACGGTGTCGCCTCGGCTGGCAATCTCCCCGATCTCGCCGTCCGGGACCTCGACACCCTCGGCGTCCACAACCTTGACGTCGCACCCGAATGCAGGCTTGCCGATTGCCCCCAGCAACCACTCCTCGCCGGCGATCGCGCGACGGTGGTCCTCTGGGCGAAGGACCAGCTGGCCACCTGCCTCGGTCCCGGCCCCGAACCCGTTGTGCAGGTCCGCGCCGAACACGTCGATCATCTGGCGGATGACCGAGGTCGGCATCGGCGCACCGCCGTACATGATCGAGCGAAGCTGACCGTAGTCGGAGTCGTGCACTCTCGGATGCGCCAGGAGCTGGATGATCATGCTCGGCACCAGCATGGCCTGGCGCACCTGGCCCGACTGGAGCCAGCGCAGAGCCACGTCGACATCCCACTGCGGCATGACGACTGATCCGCCACCGCGCGAGACGCCGTAGAGCACATGGCCCATTCCGCCTGCGTGAAAGAGAGGTGCACCTGACATCAGCAGGTCACCAGGGCGGATTCCAAGCTCGAGAGCGCCCGATTGCGTGATCGCCTTGATCATGCGCTGCGACTGCATGACGCCCTTGGGCGTGCCGGTCGTACCGCTCGTGAACGAGATGCTCAGGATGTCGTCGTCGTTCGTGACGGACTCGATCTCTCCACCGTCCGGGCCGCTGCCCAGGAAATCCTCGTACGTCGGCAGGTCACCGACAGACGAGGAGTCGAAGGTGACCCTCGTCGTCACGTGGGCGCCCGCCTCGGGGAAGCAGCCCTCGATGATCTCTTCGTAGCGACCGCTCAGGAAGACGACCTTCGCTTCGCTCGCCAGCAGCACGGTGCGAACCTCAGCCGGCGCCAGGCGGAAGTTCAGCGCAACATACGTCGCTCCGAGCTTCATGCACGCGAGCACGACCTCGACGTAGTCGGGCGAGTCGACCGCCATGATCGCAACGCGGTCACCCTTGATGACGCCGACTCCCTGGAGTGCGCGCACAAGACGGGTCACACGCCGGTTGACGTCCTCGAACGTGCGCACCTCCCCGTCTGCCGACGCGAGACACACGTTGGATGGGACGAATCGCGCGTGCAACGTGACCCAGTCACCGGGGGCCAGCCCAGACAGCTGCATCCGTGAGCTCCTCGCTTGAGCGGGGCGCGTTTCGCCCTCGATCCATCGTGTTTTCTGAATTTTTTCAGAAACTATCACGTAACGCAAGCTCCAGGCTCGGGTGGCCCCCCAACGAGTTCAGGATTGGCCCTGACTGACACTCAGGTAATCTACGATCAATCGGTCCCGAGCAGACAAAGGAGGAAGAAATGGCAGTCGACCCGGCACCCGCCGCTGACGCCGTCGAAGATTCGCCACGCCTCAACCGCCTGATCCTCGCTGCCGAGAACATCAAGGCGGCCGTACGTCGCCAGGATGGTCGCGAGACACCCGTCGGTCCGCGCGCACTCCGTACGCGCGACAAGCTGCTCGAAGCCGCCGGCCGACTCTTCAGCGAGCGAAGCTACCTCAGCACCTCCCTCAACGACGTCGCGAAAGAGGCCGGGGTCAGCCTCCCCACGGTCTACCAATACTTCGCAGACCGCGACGACATCGTTGCGACTCTCGCCGCCGATCACGCCCTCAACATGCTGCAGCGAGGAGCCGACGACTGGGACCCCCTGACCGGTCGCCTAGGTCTTCGACGAGCCATCGCCGCGCTGGTCACCCTGTATGCGGAGGACGTCGTCTTCTACTCCCTGTGGGAGGTCGCCAGCCACGTCGACGACCGCCTCGCGACACTTCGCCGCGAGTTCGAGGACCAGTTCCACGAGGGCTTCAGCCGCAAGATGCGCAAGGGCATCGAGCACGGCATGGTCAGGGACGACATCGACCCTCATGCGATGGCGAAGGCGATGAACCTCATGGTGTCGTCCTACTGTCACGACGCGTTCGTCGTGAACGGGCGGCGGCGCGAAGAGCCTCCCGCAACCGACGACGTCATCGACATGCTGACAACCCTGTGGGCCGATGCGATCGGGTTGCGCGAACGGCCGATCAACACGACCTCGGCGACCTGAGCCGTCAGGAGCACAGATCACCCCTTCGGGACCGGGGCTGCCGCCTCGTCATGTGGCTTGGTGCATCGCGAGCACCGACGAGGTCAACAGCCTGGCTTGCCTTCCCGTGGAGTCGAGCAGCGACTGGTTCGACTTTGCGCGTCGATAGTAGAGGTGCGCACGGTGCTCCCATGTGAAGCCGATGCCCCCATGGAGGTGGATCGACTCGTTCGCGATGTCGAATGCGATCCGGCCGCAATACATACGAGCGACCGCCAGTCCTGCCAAAGACTCCGGACGCCGTCCGATCATGTCGTTCGTCTCCACCCCCCTTGTCGCCAGGACCAGAGCCGATCTGGCTGCCTCCAGGCCGACAAACAGGTCGGCGCACGAGTGCTTGACGGCTTGAAACGAGCCGATGAGCTGCCCGAACTGCGATCGCACCTTCACGTACTCCACGGTCAGCTCGAGTGCGCGAGTGGCGAGGCCAACGCATTCGGCTGACAGCGCCAGCGCCGTCCCTTGCCTCACCGCGGCGACTGCGGCGCGCGCACGGTCCTGCTGCGCCACGACTTCGACCGGCACCCGATCGAACGACACCGAGGACATCCGACGGGTCAGATCGACGGTCTCGAGGGGGCTGATCTGCACGCCGGGCGCTGTCGTGTCGACCCAGAAAAAGGCGTGGAAGCCCTCGAAGTCCGCCAGCACCAACAGCGCGTCGGCGATCTGGGCATCGACGATGCACGGCAACGAGCCACTCAGTTCTAGTACGTTGCTGTCGCTCCGGATGACTTCCGGGTACTCAAGGGGGAACGTCTCCTCGATGGGCAGCGCTGGCACGGCGATCAGGTCACCGGCGGCGATCGCGGCGAGCCGCTCATGGTTGGCTGGGTCGTCCGTCATTTCCGACAGCGCCGCCGCCACCTGCGCGACCCCGAAGTATGGCCCGCTGTAGAGGGCACGTCCCATTTCCTCGTGGACGATCAGCTCGGCGGACAAGCCAAGGCCTGCACCGCCCCAGCGCTCATCGATCCGGACGCCCTGGAGCCCCGCCTGCTCAGCCATCAGCTTCCACCGCGAACGATCGAATCCCGTCTTGGTCGATTCGACATGCTGGTCGGCGGTCCACTCGGCGTACTCCTTGAGGCAGCTGCGCGCTGCGTCGCGTAGCGCTCGCCTGTCATCGGCTTCCATGTCGCTCCTCCGTGATCGCACTCGGACGTACGTCCCGCGGCAGGCCGAGCACACGTTCGGCGATGATGTTCTTCTGGATCTCGTCGGTTCCGCCGGCGATGCGGTGCGACGGCGCACTGAGCAGCAGCTGGGACCATGAGAACGTTCCCCACTCGCCTGTGTCGGCGATCATGCGATACCCGAGCAGCCGATTCGCGACCTCGATGTAGAACTGCATGTCGGAGGTCATCATGAGCTTCACGACAGAACCGGGAGGCGATGTCTCATCTGCGCCGAGCCGGGAACCCGTCGTCCGCAGGATCTGCTCACGAGCCCAGCACTCCGCCAGCAGGTCCTGGACGGCCGGATCGTCGATCGCGCCCGACGCTCGCGCCAACGCGAACAACCTCAGGACCGGGTCAATCATGATGCCGTTGTGCTCGTCGGCAAGCACGGAACGCTCGTTGCTCATGGTCGTCAGGGCGATCGTCCAGCCGGAGTCGACCGCACCGATGCGAGCAGAGTCGGGGATCCGCACCTCATCGAGGAACACCTCGTTGAAATGCTCGCTGCCGGTGACCTGGCGGAGCGGTCGAACATCGATGCCGGGCGTCGACATGTCGATCAGAAACGTGCTCAGGCCGCGGTGCCTGCTCCCCGGTGGGCCCGTACGGACCAGCAGCTCGCCGAGCTGCGCGACGTGCGCGTAGGACGACCACACCTTCTGCCCTGACACGATCCAGTCATCTCCATCCCGCCGCGCGGTGGTACGGAGACTGGCCAGGTCAGAGCCCGCCTCGGGCTCGGAAAACAGCTGACAGCAGACGATGTCGCCCCTCCAGATGCCGGACAGGTACGCCTCCTTCTGCTCGAGCGTGCCGTGCACAAGGATCGTCGGCGCCACGATTTCGTGGCTGACCATGAAGCAGGACGGTGTCGGAACGGCGTATCCCGTTGCGATCTCGTCGACGAGACGCGCGTGCTCGGGACTCAGGCCACGACCACCGAACTCGGTCGGGCCGTCAACCCAGGCGAGACCAGCATCGAACAGGGCGCGCTGCCATTCACGCGCCTGTTCGACCTCAACCTCCTCGGAGTCGCCCTTGTCGAGCCCGACGCCGATGATGTCGTCCGACCCGTCGCCATGCGTCATGCCTCCGCGAACACGTACGGGCACGCGGGCGGAGAAGAAGGCGTGAGCCTCGGTGGCGAGGTCCTCGAGAGACGTCGCAGGGATGGGTGTCATGTGATTGCTCCTGGTCACCTGGCTGCTCAGACCTGCGCAGGCGCGACGGCACCGTGCGTGGACGATCCGAGGTAGGCCGTGATGACCCGAGGATCGGTGCCGACCTCCGACGGTATGCCGGTTGTCAGTAGCTGGCCGTTCTCGAGAACCGTCACCTTGTCGCAGGTGCTGAGGACGAGATCGACGTTGTGCTCCACGAGCAGGACACTCATTCCCCAGTCACGGGCAAGGGCACGAATCAGTACCGCCAGCTCACGTGACTCCTCATCGCTCAGTCCGGCGGCGGGCTCATCGAGCAACAGGACTCGCGGATCGGCTGCAACTGCACGGGCGATGGCCACGAGACGTCGTTTGCCGAACGCGAGCTCTCCTGGCTTGCGATCGAGGACCTCTGACAGGCGGAACTCGTGGACTGCCGCAAGAGCCGGTCCGGTCAGCTCTATCCGGCCAGGTCTGATCAGGTCCACCAGGTAGCGACGCATCGAACCGGCATCGCATGCGACGGCGAGGTTCTCCCGAATCGACAGGTCCGCGAAGAGCTCGAGCGACTGGAAGGATCGAGCGATCCCCGCGCGGGCCCTCTTGCGGGCGCTCCACGTGGCGATCGACGTCCCGTCCACCTCGATCACTCCACCGGCTGGTCTGACGAAGCCGGTCAATGCGTCGATCACCGTGGTCTTGCCGGCACCGTTGGGGCCGATCAGACCATGCACTTCGCCGGGCAGTAGCTCGATCGAGACATTGTCGACCGCGACGACTCCGCCAAACGTGACTCGCAGGTCGCGAACCGACAGCGTCGTTCCAGCCCCGTCACGCTGCGGCGCTCTGGACGCCTCATCGGAGCCGGGCACGATCGCGACCTGGTCTGCTGAAGGCTCGACCACCTTCTCGATGAGAACACGCCGCAGCAGCTTGCCGAGCTTGCGAACCGGCTCTGCGTTCATCTCGTACAGACCGTCGTGGCCACTGCGCAGGACGTAGAGAAGGAAGATCCCGCTTGCCAACGGCAGGTAGCGCTCCAGGCTGTCGGTGTCGTGCAGCAACTGCGTGCCGACCCCGCCCGGCAGCAACGTCGCTGCCAACAGTGCGCCGCCGATCGTACCCACGCCCCCGACCACGGCCACGCCGATGGTGGTGATCGAGGTCAGCACGTCGAACTGGGCGGGAATCACGTTGATGCTTTGGAATGACATCATCACGCCGGCCACGGCCGCGAGCGCCGACGCGAAACCGAACGCGTACAGCTTTGCGACGAAGACATTGACGCCCAGTGCTGCAGCGGCGCGCTCGTTCGACCGGACGGCAAGCAGTCGACGACCCGCCTGGCCACGGCGCATGTTCGCGACCGCGATGGCACACACCGTCAACGCCACGAGTATGACAATCCCGTAGCGGTACGGGTAGGCGATTGCGCCGAACTGCCATCCGAAGATCGATGGAGACGGCACCAGAATGCCGGTATCGCCGCCGCCGTACTTGTAGTTGCTGAGAACCAGGCTGAACACCACGATGCCAAGGCCGAGAGTCGCGATCGCAAGGTTGATGCCGCGCGTTCTGAGGGCTGGCAGCGCGACAATCATGCCGAGGCCCGCCGCCACCACCATGGCGCCAGTCAGCGCGACGAAGAAGTTCCATCCCCAGTTCGAGGCGAAGTTGGCAGCCGCAAACGCCCCGGCTCCAGCCAACACGTACTGCGCCAGGGAGAGCTGGCCCGCATAGCCCGTCACGACTGTGACCGAAAGCGTCAGGATCGCGAAGGCCATGGTGACTGTGAGCGCCTGGGCCCACACGGGCGTGACCACGAATGCGAGCAGCACGGCAAAGATTCCTACGACGATCACGACAGGAATGGGGCGGATCTTGCCGTCGCCCACGCTCGGCAGCCGCTCAAGCACATGGCTGCGCAGCGGCAGCGACGTACCCCGAACTGCGAGGAACACCACGATCACGATGAACGGCACGCTGTCCGCCCAGCCGGTGACGGTGACGTACCGGGTCATCAAGGACTGCGCGACCCCAATCGCCAGGGCGCCGCCGAACGCGATCGGGAACGACATGAATCGGCCGAGCAGCGCAGCCGCCAGGGCAGGGACCACCAGCACGGTGAGCTGCGTCGGCTGAAGGAACGTGATGGGGCCGAGCAGCGAGCCGGCGAGTGCCGCGAGGCCCGCGCCGAGCGCCCAGTTGATCGTCGCAATGCGGTCAGGAGAGTGTCCAAGGCTCGCCGCGGCGCGTTGGTTCTCGGCGACAGCGCTGGCCACGCGTCCGAACGAAGTCGTTCGGAACAGCACGTAGAGAGCCACGGTCAACGTCGCGCCGATGCCCAGGATGATGAGTCTGTCGATGCCGATCGACGCACCGTCGAGGACCTCCACCGACTTCGTCGGGAGGGATGACGGAACGCTGATCGTTCCGACGCCGTACCGGAGCACTGCGGCAGCTTGAAGTGCCAGCAGCAGACCGAGGGTCGCGATGACCCGCTCGATGGGTGAAGACGTCCGCATCGGACGAAGGATCAGGAGGTGCACGGCCGCACCGAGCAGCGCGCCGCCGCAGATCGCCAGGAGCACTGAAGGAATCGCGGGCCAGGACTGCTGCACGCGGAACTCGTAGTACGCATATCCGCCGACCATGACGAATGAGCCCTGGGCGAAGTTGACGATGCCCGAGCCCCGGTAGATCAGGACCAGACCCTGCGAGACGAGGCTGTAGATCGCGCCGATCCCGAGGCCGAGCAGTACGAACTGGAGGATTTCCATCAGGCCCTTCCTATGCCCGCAACGTGTGCGCGGGTCGCGGTACCACCGGGGTCGGCGTCGTCGAGCCGACTGTCGCTGAGATATATGGATTCGATGGACTCGATGCCGTCGGACGAGTCGCCCGAGGCGACGATGGCGCCGCGACGCATCAGGTGCCAGCGATCGGCCACGCCGAGAGCTCGGCGTGCCTGCTGCTCCACGAGGACCACAGCCACCCCGTTTTCGTCGGCGGCAGTACGCAGCGCAGCGAACAGTCGGCTGACCACGAGCGGCGCGAGACCGAGCGACAGCTCGTCCAGCAGCAGCGCCACTGGATTCGTCGCCAGAGCGCGAGCGAGGGTGAGCATCTGCTGCTCGCCACCGGACAACAGACCGGCGCGTGTGGGGAGAAGCGGCTCAAGCTCCGGGAAAAGAGCGACCGCGGGGTCGACCTTGCCAATGCCGAGCAGGAGATTGTCGCGCACGGTCATCGACATGAGGACCGAGCGCTCCTCCGGAACGAAGGCGAGGCCACGTCGTGCCCGATGGTGCAGTGGCGACGTGATCGGCTCGCCGAGCCACCTGACCTCGCCAGCGAGCGGTGTGAGCTCGCCGGCGGCGGTCAGGAGGGTCGTCGACTTGCCGGTCCCGTTCGGTCCCAGCAGGGCCACGATCTCTCCCCGGTTCACCGTGAGGTTGACGTCGCGGACGACGGCGAAGTCGCCGTAGCCTGCGCTCAGCCCACGGAGCTCCAGGACGGTTTCGCCGCCTGCGCCCACTGGTGATGGAGCTCGTGACCCTGTGGAACCTCTCATCGAACTAGTTCGCTGCCAGCGGGTTGAGGGCGTCGCCGTCCTGCACGAGCGCACCGTCCTTGACCTCTGACACGTAGATCGAGAAGCCGGGCACGCGGGGGTACTTCGCGACAGCCGGAGGGCTCGAGATGCCCTCGTAGTCGGACACAGTTCCCAGCTTGATCGGCTCTTTGAGGTTGTCGAGCAGGTCGATGATGTTCTTCGAGTTGACCGGCTTGTCGCCGAGCTGCTTGACGATCTGCTCGAAGAACGTGATGGCGGTCCAGGTGCCGAGCGAACCATTGTCGGTCACGGCTTCCGGGTGGTACTTCTTCATCGCGGCAAGGAAGTCCTCGACCTGAGGGATCGAGGTGTTTGTGACCGGGACAGCGCTCGACGTGACGAACACGTTGTCGGCGTTCGCGCCGAGACCCTTCTGATCGACTGGCTTGAAGATGTTGGCCAAGGTCGCGATGTTGCCCTTGAAGCCGGCCTGACGGATCGCCGTGATGATGCGGGGGGCATCAGTCGCGGTCGACGCCACGGCCACCGCATCGGGGTTCTTCGCGAGCGCCGACGACGCGACAGCACTGAAGTCCGGTGCGCCGATCGTGGCGAGGATCCGGTACGACTTGGCTCCGCCGATCTCGGCGCCCTGCTTGATGTCGTCCGCTGCGGCGTACGCGGCTGCAGCGTCGGCAACTATCACGGCAACGTTCTTGGCTCCCTTGTCAGCAAGCAGCCGACCCGCTCCCACCTGCATCGACTGAGTGCCACCGTGGATCGGGTAGGAGATCTTGCTTGTTGCCTCGATCGGACCGCCCGAACCGGCTCCCGCCAGCCACGGAATGCCCGACTGCTCAAGCAGCGGCATCTCGGCAGGTGCCTGAGAGCTCGCTGCGCCGACGATCGCCACCACGCCGTCGGTGGCCGCCTTGCGTGCACAAGCCGCGCCGGTGTTGGCGTTGAACGCGTCGTTGCAGAACTCGACCTCGAGCTTGCGGCCGTCGATACCGCCGGCGGCGTTGATCGCCTTGACGTGCGACTCCAGTCCGGCCTTGGCATCGGTGAGAGAGAGCGCAGGGCTCTCAAAGGTCCCGATCTGCATGATCTTGATCGGGGACCTGTCGCCGGACGCACCATCGTCGGAGTCCGACGATGACGATCGGCACGCGCCGGCTGTGGCGACGAGCGTGATGACACCCAGCGACGCAAGTGCGCGGCGGGAATTGATTCTGAACATGTCGACCTTTCAGTTCAAGCGAGGTGGAGCACGGCCGAGGATCGGCCGCTCGGTGTGTGTTGTGTTGTGGTGACGCCAACGGGTGTCGGCGATGGACGGTTGTCCTGCCCGAGAAGCTCTTTTCGGCTCGCGCCCAAGCCGCGCATACGGCTCAGCGCAGGCTCTGGATGTTGGTTCCTTCCGGCAGGTCACGACCCGCATCCGAGAACGCCTTCGTGATGGCGGCCTGTGCGAGAGGCTTGTAGGAGGGGCGCTTCTGAGTCACGGCATCGGCTGATCGCTGGGGGGCCACGAGCGTGCCCTGGAAATGCGGGATGACGTAGCGCGCGAACAGCTCGAGGCTGTTCAGCGATGCAGCCCGGTTCGCCCAGTCATGGGTCATGATCATGAATCCGCCGAAGCCACCCGTCTGCTCGATCATTCGCTCGATGGCCGCAATGGCATCGTCGGGCGTGCCGATGATGGAGCTGTCGTCGGCGATCTCGTCGGCCAGGGTGTAGTCGTTCTCCAGACCAAGCACGGGCTTGAAGTAGTCCTCACGCTCGGCGAGGCGACCCTTCTCGACGTCACGGATGGCCTGCTCCCGGTCGTCGGCGAGGTGTACGCGGAGAACCATGCGCCAACCCTCACGGCTGATCTCCTTACCCGCGTCAGCCGCGGACTTCTCAGCGATGGCCCACTGCTCCTTCATGTCCTTCTTGCCGCCGATGAAGCCTGCGCTCAACGAGAGGACCCCGATTCCGTGGCGACCGGCCGAGGTCACGCCTGAGGGAGAGGTCGTGCTCGCGACGGCGATTGGAATGCCGTGGGGGTTGTAGGCCAGAAATGCCAGTTGAGCCTCCCGCAGCTCGAACCATTCAGTCGTGGTGCTGACGACCTCGCCGTTCAACAGCTGGATGATGGCGTCGAGAGCCTCGTTCATCCGGGCGCGCTGCGTGACGGGCTCAATGCCCATCATGTCCGCGTCGGAGATGAGGGCTCCTGGACCGACACCGAGCATGGCCCGGCCACGGCTCAGGTGATCGAGCAGCACGACACGATCAGCAACCATGAACGGGTGGTGATAGGGCAGGCTCGAGACGCCGGTGCCCAGTCGGATACGCGTCGTCTGCACCGCTGCGGCGGAGAGGACCATGAACGGGTCGGCGATGCGCTCGACACCGGTCGAGTGGTGCTCTCCCACCCATGCCTCGTCGAAACCGAGCTTGTCGGCGAGCTCGATCAGCTCCAGATCGTGGCGAAGTGTCAGCGTCGGGTTGTCGTTGTTGGCGTGAAACGGGGCGATGAAGACGCCGAAGTCCATGCGGTCGGGCTGGGCCATACGAGGTCCCTCTCAAGTGATCGTCATTGCAGGTGCGGAACGGCCAGGACCATGTGACGCCCGTCTCGTTCGAAACCTGAATCTACTCAGAAATTGACTGCTGGCAAGTACGTATCCCAACAACTCAAGCCAGGCCTGAGTGCTGTCGAGCCGCTCCAAACACTCATTTCACGCTCAAAATCGCCCCAAATGTGTCAGATCGAGCCCCGTACGAATTGGGAAAGAATTCTGAAGTTATTCAGATTAGGCCTACTCTCCGGGCCTCAACGACCGGTATCGTGCGGTTGTCGACAACCGATTGAGGCGAGATCCATGGCAAGACATCCGTATGACAAGTCGCCCCCGATCCCCGAGTCGCCGACGATCCCCGACCACCGACTCGAACAGGCAGAGCGAGACCTGCGCGTCGCCGTACGTCGTCAGGACGGGCGCGAGACCCCCGTCGGGCCGCGGGCGCTGCGAACTCGCGAAAAACTGCTGCGCATCGCCCAGGACCTGTTCTCCGAGAAGGGTTACCTCTCGGTGTCACTCAACGACATCGCCGAGAGCGCTGGAGTCAGTCAGGGCACGGTCTATCAGTACTTCGCTGATCGCAACGACATCGTGTCGACCCTCGCCGGCGAGCGCGCCCTGCGCATGCTCGGTCGAGGCGCCGACTTCTGGGACCCCGCGACGGGTCGGCTGGGACTGCGCCGAGCCATCAACGCAATCGTCACGATGCAGTGGGAGAACCGCGCGTTCTTCGAGCTGTGGGAAAACGCGAGCCATGCGGATGCCCGGCTCGCCAACCTGCGCCGCGACCTGGTCGCGCAGTTCCGTCGCTCATTCGCGCGGACCCTCGAGCGCGGAGTCAGGGACGGTTACGTACGCCCGGACCTGATTCCCGAGGAGATGGCACGGGCCATGAGCCTCATGGTGAGTGCCTATTGCTACGACGCGTTCATCTTCGATCCGCCGGCTGAACCCATGGATCCCGCGTCAGCCGTCGACCACCTGACCGCGCTGTGGGCCGATGCGATCGGACTACGGGAAGCACGCGAGCTCCGGCCGCAGGCCGAGTCGCCGCTTCGCGCGGTGCCCGAGGACCCCCTGTGACGGCGTCGAAGATTGATGGGTCGGCGACCGACCCCCAATGGTTCCGCGAGGTCCTCGGTCAGTACCCGAGTGGCGTGTGCATCGTCACCGCCATCGGCGCGGGTGGGGATCAGCTGGGCATGGTCGTCAGCTCGTTCACATCGGTGTCACTGAACCCGCCGATGGTCGCGTTCTATCCAAGCAACACATCCCAGACCTGGCCGGAGTTCTCCGGCGCCACTTCTTTGTGCATCAACGTGCTGGCAGCAGATCAGGAGCAGGTGTGCCGGCAATTCGCGTCGGCCCCGACACATGAGCGATTCGACGGCGTCGCAATTCAGTCCGCTCCCTCGGGCGCTCCCGTCATCGAGGGCGTCGTTGCCTGGATGGACTGCGTACCAACGTCGGTGCAGGAGGCGGGCGACCACTACATCGTGCTGGCCACTGTCACCGACCTGCAGATCGAAAGTCCCAAGTTGCCGCTGCTGTTCCTTCGTGGCGGGTACGGCAGCTTCTCCCCCCTGAACTTCACGGCGTCCGACATGGAGGGCGTCCTGACCAGCCAGCTGCGCTATCTCGACATCGTCCGACCCGTGCTCCAGACCCTCCCAGACAGCGGATTACGGTGCCTCATCACGACCAGCATTCGGGATCGAGTCGTCGTGATCGGTCGATTCGACCCGCCTGCCGTACGCGACGAACCCGAGCCCACGACACTGGTGGGACAGGAGCTGCCTTTCCGTCCGCCCGGGCCGTCGATCTTTCGAGCGTGGAGCGGTGCCGCATCCATCGACGGGTGGTTGGCGGGATTCACACCCGAGGTGCAAGAGGCTGAACGCGCCACGTTGGCCGGGATTCGCGAGCGCGGATATTCGGTCGGGTTGATCAGCGAAGGACAGCGCAGATTCGCCATGGCACTGGAGAAGCTGGCGGTCCAGCCTGGCACGGTCACACCCGAGGAGCTCAACGCACTGATCGCGAGACTCGAATTCGACCCGCCAGTGCTGTCCGACGACATCCTTCGATCGGTTCGGCTCATCACCGCGCCAGTCTTCGACGAGGACGGTCATGTCGTGCTGGCCATCACCGCTTTCGGTTTCGCTCACGACATAAGCAGTGTTCGGGGCGTCATCGATCGACTGACGACGTGCTCCGCGGAGGCGACGCGCCTCATCGGCGGCGCGGCGCCACCGCGCGATGAGCCGCTGTTCCGTGCAACTGCAGGTGGTTCCGAGTCATGAAGATTCAGGCAGAGAGAGGCGTCGCAACGATTGACGAGCTCGATGACTTCACGTCACTCTCCCTGGAGATCATCGGACCTCAGGATGCAGCGATAGGGCCATGGGGTCGATGGGTCGACTCCGCACACGTGGCGATCGGCCCACACATCCTCCTCGAGCTCGCCGGCGATGTCGCTGACGATCCAGACTGGCGGGACAGGTTCTCGTCCATGATCTCCTACGCCAGAACGAAGGGCTGGAGCGACGAGTACGGTGCGGTGCGCATCCACGTCGCAAACCTCTGACCCTCCGCTCAGGAGGCTTGAGGATCCTTCCCTGACGCGACCCTGGCAGTTCCTGGATCTGAATGGCCTTGCAGCGAGTTCAGGACAGTGGTGCGTGCTGCAAGGATGTGCGATCTCATGACCGCCTCTGCCCACTGACCGTCGTGGGCCTGCAGGGCCGAGACGAGCTCACGGTGATGGGAGTGGCTGGCTTGGAGTCGCTCCGGTTCGTATCGCTCGAACGTGTGATGCGCGAGCGGAACGTCGATGACTCCCCGAATCAGGGCATCCAGCTGCGAGTTCCTCGAAGCTCGGACAATCGACCAATGGAACTCTCCATTGAGACGAGTCAGCTCGTCGACATCGAATGACGCGCTCTTCGTCACGGCCTCCATCCGCACGGCGAGGTCTGCCAGCTCGCTGATTTCAGCATCGCTGGCGCGTGACGCGGCCAGCCGCGCGCCATAGCCCTCGAGCATCGCGCGCAGGTCGTACAGGTCCTCCAGCTCCTGGGCCGAGCGAGCGGACACCCGAGCTCCACGATTCGGCTGGAACTGCACCAAGCCCTCGGCGTCCAGACGGCGAAGCGCTTCGCGTACGGGGGTACGCGAGACTCCGACCTTGACTGCCAGCTCCTCTTCGCGAAGCCGTTCTCCGCGCTCGAACTCGCCGGAAAGTATTCCAGCGCGGATCACCGCGTACGCGGTCTCAGCTGCTCGCGCCATGACTGGCTCCTCGATTGTCGTATCCAATATAAATCGGGCTGGCGGGGAAGCTCTCTTGATTTCAGGAGCGAATGGCCGCATATTGTATGCAATCACCCATCAAGAGAAGCGTTCACGTGACCAATCCCGAATCCGCGCCAGCCCTATCATCCCTCCGCGTCATCGAGCTGGGACAGCTCATCGCGGGGCCGTTCTGCTGCCAGCTGCTTGCCGACCTCGGTGCCGATGTCATCAAGGTCGAGCAGCCGGACGTCGGAGACCCCATGCGGTCGTGGGGCGTGGTCCACGACGAGAAGTCACTCTCGTGGAACGTCATAGCCCGCGGCAAGCGCTGCGTGACAGCTGACCTTCGCACTCCGGACGGACGTGACTTCGTGCTGGAGCTCGTACGCCAGGCGGACGTCGTCGTGGAGAACTTTCGGCCTGGGACGCTCGAGCGTTTCGGGCTCGGCTACGAGGTCCTTTCCGAGGCGAATCCAAAGATCGTGCTCACTCGGGTCAGCGGATACGGCCAGGACGGACCCTATTCATCCCGCGCCGGATACGGTTCGATCGGCGAGGCGATGGGCGGGCTGCGGTACCTGGTGGGCGACCCCGATCGTGCGCCAAGTCGCTTTGGTGTCTCGCTCGGAGACATGCTGGCCGGGGTCCACGCGGCCATCGGTACGCTTGCCGCTCTCCGGGCGCGCGACACCACGTCGGTCGGGCAGGTCGTTGACGTGTCGATCTACGAGTCCGTGCTCGCGATGACCGAGGCCCTGGTGTCCGACTACGCCATCGGTGGAATAACCCACGAACGCTCGGGCGCGATCCTCCCAGGCGTCGCACCGAGCAATGTATACGAGACCGCCGACGGCGAGCTGCTGCTGATCGCCGCGAACCAGGACTCCGTGTTCGGCCGACTTGCCGCCGCAATGGGTCGCCCTGAGCTCGCAGCATCCGACGAGTACGCCACCCACATTGCACGCGGTGCGAGACAGGCCGAGCTCGATGTCGAGGTCGAGAAGTGGACGCGTTCCCTGTCGACCGAAGACGTGCTCAACGCACTGGATGAGCACTCGGTGCCGGTCGGTCGCATCTATGTCGCTCGCGACATGTTGGCCGATGAGCACTTCAAGGCTCGCAACAGCATCGTCGACGTTCCCGACGACATCCTGGGGTCCGTTCCGATGCAGGCTGTGACACCCAGGCTCAGCAAGAACCCCGGATCCGTCCGATGGGGTGGGTCCGAACACGGTGCACACGACACCGAGGTGCGCGAGTGGCTGGCGTCGTTGCGCGATCCGGCGGAGCCGTCCGTATGACGGCTGTCCAGATCGTCGAGGTCTCGCTGCGAGACGGGCTGCAGAACGAGTCCGTCATGCTCTCGACGGCCGACAAGATCCGGCTTGCCGGCCAGCTCGCCGACGCAGGCGCACAACGTATCGAGGCCGTCTCGTTCGTGCACCCGAAGTGGGTTCCGGCTATGGCCGACGCGGAAGCCGTCATGGCCGGGATCGACCGGATCGACGGTGTCTCCTACAGCGGACTTGTCGTGAATCGTCGCGGGCTCGACCGGGCACTCGCAGCAGAGATGGATGAGATCAACGTCGTCGTCTGCGCGAGCGACACCTTCAGTCGACGCAACCAGAACATGAGCACCCAGGACGCCGTACGGGAGGCAGTCGAGGTTGTCGCGACGGCCCGTGAGGCCGGTGTCTTCACCACGCTCACCGTCGCGACGGCTTTCGGTTGTCCCTTCGAGGGTGAAGTCCCACCCGACGCGGTGATCAACGTGGTCGGAGCGGCGCACGCGGCCGGTGCCGACGAGGTGTGCTTGGCCGACACGATCGGTGTCGGTGTGCCGAGCCAGGTGGCTGACCTGTACATGCGGAGCAAACAGGTCATGGGAGAGGTGCCTCTACGGTTCCACTTCCACGACACCCGACACACCGGCATCGCCAACGCCCATGAAGCCGTGCGAGTCGGCGCTTCGGCCCTCGACGCCAGCGTCGGCGGAATCGGGGGCTGCCCGTTCGCACCCAGGGCAACCGGCAACATCGCGACCGAAGATCTGATCTACCTGCTCGACCGCTCAGGCATCAGCCAGACCATGCGCATCGAGCCCACCATCGCGATCGCTGATGAGCTCGAACAGCTGCTGGGCGAGGTCCTGCCGAGTGCTTTGCAGAAGGCAGGCGGGTTCCCACCCAGGGCGTCGTGACACCGGGTCCGACAGCTCGTCTTCATGCGGTCAGGTGACCATCGTGATGGAGGTCGCGAGCCACCTGCGCGGCATACTGGCTGGGTGCCACTCCCCAACAACGCCGAACCGTTCGACAGACTCCTCAAGGCCACCGCTGATCTCGACACTCCCTTTGCGGTTGTCGACGATCCCGCGCTGTGGGCCAACGCCGATGATCTCGTACGGCGAGCTGCCGGCGTGCCGATCCGCGTCGCCTCCAAGTCGGTACGCGTGCGCTCGATCATCGACCGGACCCTGGCCCGCGACGGGTTCGCCGGCGTCATGTCCTACTCGCTCGCCGAGTCCAACTGGCTCGTCGACAACGGCATCGACGACGTCCTGCTGGCCTACCCGACGACCAGCGCCTCGGCGCTGAAGGATCTCGTCAAGGACGACAAGCGCCGAGCCGCGATCACGGTCATGGTCGACAGTGTGGAGTCGCTCGACCACATCGACAGCATCCTCGGCGTCGATCACCCGTCGATCAGGGTCGCCATCGACGTCGATGCATCCCTCAAGATCGGCCCGGCGCACCTCGGCGTACGCCGCTCCCCCGTCCACGACGTCGGCGATGCCAGCGTGCTCGCCAAGGCCATCGAGGGGCGCACGGGCTTCGACCTGGTCGGGCTGATGTTCTACGACGCACAGATCGCGGGGCTACCCGACACCTCGGCGGCCGTACGACTCGTCAAGAAGCGCTCCAACGCCGATCTGCTCGAACGCCGCAGCGCCGTGATCGCCGCCGTCAGCGAGCACGCCAAGCTCGAGATCATCAACGCCGGCGGCACCGGCAGCCTCGAGGTGACAGGCGCCGACCCGGCGATCACCGAGCTCACCGCAGGCTCCGGGCTCTTCGTGCCGACACTGTTCGACGGCTACGACGCGTTCGAGGCGCGACCGGCTGCGTACTTCGTGCTCTCGGTCGTGCGCAAGCCCACGCCCGACATCGCCACGCTGTTTGCCGGGGGCTACATCGCCTCAGGTGCGACCAACAAGAACCGCCAGCCGACGCCGACCTGGCCCGCGGGCCTCAAGGCCATAGGCACCGAGGGCGCCGGCGAGGTGCAGAGCCCGGTCAAGGGCAGCGCCGCCCGTGACCTGAGCATCGGGGACCGCGTCGTGATGCGCTACGCCAAGGCCGGCGAGATGTGTGAGCGGTTCAACGAGATCGCCATCGTCGCCGAAGACGGCAGCGTCGAGCGCGTACCGACCTATCGCGGTGAAGGACAGAACTTTGGCTGAGACATGGCACAACTGGGGCCGCAGCGTCGAGACGCACCCTGAGCGCGTCGCCCATCCCGCGTCGACGGCCGAGGTGTCGGCGCTCGTACGTGAGGCGGCCGCCGCAGGCATCACGATCAAGGCCGTCGGCGCCAGCCACTCGTTCACCGCCATCGCGGCGACCGACGGCATCCTGCTCAAGCTCGACCGGATGAACGAGATCATCGGCCATGACACCGCGACGAGCCGCGTACGCGTGCAGGCCGGGATCTCGCTGCACGAGCTCAACCCCCAGCTCAACGCCATGGGCCTCGCGCTGCCCAACCTCGGCGACGTCGACCCGCAGTCCGTCGCAGGCGCCGTCTCCACCGGCACGCACGGCACCGGCGACAAGCTCCACGGCATCTCCAAGACGGTCGTCGCCGTACAGCTCGTCACCGGCGACGGCGAGGTGCTCGAGATCGACGAGTCGCACGCCTGGTTCGGCGCCTCGCGCGTCACGCTCGGCGCACTCGGCATCATCACCGAGGTCACCTTGCAGTGCGTGCCCGCGTTCCTGCTGCACGCCCGTGAGGAGCCGATGGCGCTGCCGGAGGCGCTCGACCGCATCGACACTCTGGTCGGCGACAACGACCACTTCGAGTTCTACTGGTTCCCGCACACCGAGAAGGCGCTGATCAAGCGCAACAACCGCGTGCCCGAGGGCACCGAGCGCAAGCCGGTCGGCAGGTTCCGGCACTGGCTCGACGACGAGTTCCTCAGCAACACGGCGTTCGAGGGCATCAACCGGGTCGTGGCCAGGAAGCGCAGCTGGATCCCACGCGTCAACAACATCGCGGCGTCGATGCTGAGTGCCCGTGAGTACGTCGACGACTCCTACAACGTGTTCGTCTCGCCGCGGACCGTACGGTTCCGCGAGTCCGAGTTCGCCATGCCCCGCGAGGCGCTGCCCGACGTGCTCGGCGAGCTGAAGACGTGGTTCGACGCCGGGCACGAGCGCATCTCGTTCCCGATCGAAGTGCGATTCACCGCCGCCGACGACGTGTGGATGTCGACGGGCCACGAGCGCGACAACGTCTACGTCGCGGTGCACCAGTACGTACGGAGCGACTACCAGCAGTACTTCGCCGCAGCCCAGGACATCTTCACCGCGTACGAGGGTCGCCCGCACTGGGGCAAGATCCACACGCTCGACTCGTCCTACTTCGCGCAGCGCTATGCGAAGTTCAACGACTTCGTCGCGATCCGCGATCAGCTGGATCCGCAGCGGACGTTCAGCAACGACTACCTCGACCGCGTCCTGGGCTGATCGTGTCAGCGGGACTGTCATAGTCCTAACGGGTGGTTTCCTGCTGTTCGGCGCCACGACGTGACGCGCGTCACTAGGGTGCCGAGAGCCGAACTCCCACTCCCAGCTTTCGGCCCCAGGAGCTTGTCATGCCCACACGCCGTGCCCCCTTCATCGCTCTCGCTCTCACGCTCGCAGCCGCCACCGGCTTGACCGTGACATCGCCGGCATCAGCAGCCACGACCTGGTTCGTTGTGCAGGGCGGCAGCAGTGCCGCCTCGTGCGGGACCAGCGGTTCGCCGTGCAACTCGATCTCCACCGTGATCGCCAAGGCAGGCTTCGCGTCGGGCGACACGATCAACGTCGCCGCGGGCACGTACGTCGGGCTGACCGCGTTCACGACGAAGGGCGCCAACGTCGTCGGCACCGGCACGGTGATCCTCGACGGCAACGCCGCCGGATCGACCATCTCGATGGCGAACAACGTGCCCGTCTCGCTCACCAACCTGACCATCAGGAACGGTCTGAACAACTCGACGTTCGGCGGCGGAATCCGGGTCCAGGCCGGCACCCTGACCGCGCAGGACGTCACCATCACGGCCAATCGGAGCACCGCGGGAGCAGGTGTGATCGTGTATGCCCCCGCGACCTTCAACATGATCGGCGGCTCGATCACCAACAACACCACCGCGACGATCGGCGGTGGAGGCCTCTACAACCTCGGCACCACCAAGCTGACCAACGTCGCGGTCACCGGCAACACCGGAGCACTCGGCGCCGGCCTGGTCGCCGCCGGAGGCACGTTGACCGTCGACGGAGGATCCATCGCCAACAACGCCTCGACGTCGAGCGGCGGTGGCGTCTATTCCATCGCGCCGACGACGCTGACCAACGTCAGCACCCACCACAACACCGCCCTGTTCGGCGGAGGCGTGGCCGTCGCGAATGTCGGCGACGTCACGGTCAACGGAGGATCGATCAGCAACAACACCGTCACCGCGGGCGCGCAGCTACAGGGCTGGGGCGGTGGCGTGTACGTCGCCGGCAAGACCGCGAGTGCCGTGGCCGGCGTGCTGAAGGTCAACGGCACGACGCTCAACGGCAACCTCGCGTCCGGCGCCGCCTTCGCGGCCGCTGGTCTGGGAGGCGCGATCCTCACGTCCGGCACCACGACGATCGACGGCGCCAGCTTCAGCGGCAACCGGGCAACCGGCACCGGCAACGTCGGGGGGTGGGGTGGCGCGATCTACCACGGCGGCAGTGCACCCGCCGTCCCGGCGATGACGATCACCAACACCGAGATCAAGGGTGGCGGCGTCACGAACGCGTCCGCCGGCGGTGCCATCGCGGCACCGAGCCCGTTCGCTGCCACCGGGCTCACGGTCTCGGGCAACGTCGCGCAGGTCGGCGGCGGCATCTACGCCAGCAGCGACACATCGCTCACGAACAGCGCGATCACGAGCAACCAGGCGACCAACGGCAGCCTGGGGATCGGCGGCGGCATCAACGTCGTACGCCCGTCCGCCAGCACGTTCAGCACCGTGGTTCTCGACAACACCGACGTCACCGGCAACACCTCGGCGGTGTACGGCGGCGGCCTGGGCCTCGGCGCCGGCGTCACGACGACGATCCGCAACGGCTCGGCGATCGACGACAACGCAGCCGTCGCGGGCGGCGCCGTGTTCAACAGCGGCTCCCTGACGGTCCGCGACTCCAGCGTCAGCGGCAACAACGGCTCGTTCCAGGGCGGCGGTCTCTACAACGGCTCCACCCTGGCCACCGACGCCCCGACCATGACGCTCGACGCCGTCTCGGTCGACGACAACACCGCGGCCAATGGAGGTGGTGGCGTGATCACGATCAAGGGCGCCACGCTGACGGCCACCGGCGGTCACGTCAACGGCAACAGCGGCATCGGCGGCGGCGGCGCCCTGGTCGGCGACGGAGCAACCGCAACATTCGACGGAACCGACTTCATCGGCAACACCGCATCGAACCTCGGCGGCGGCGCGATCCTCAGCAGCGGCAACACGACGGTGTCCCATGCGACGATCCGTGACAACGTGGCCGCGCACACGACCGGCGTCACCGGGATCGGTGCAGGCATTTACAGCGGCTCCGGCACGGCCAACGCGGTCACCAAGCTCAAGGTGCGGACCAGCACGATCTCGGGCAACGAGGCGTTCGGTGGAGCCGCGATCCTGACCTACTCGTCCGGGGCCGGAGCAACCAACACGGCGTCGATCGACAACTCGACGATCACCGCCAACACCAACACGGCTGCGGTCGGCGCTCTCGAGCTGCTGCACCCCGCGACGATCACCAACAGCACGATCACCGGCAACTCGGCGACGGGCACGGCCTCCGGCTCGTTCTTCACCAGCTCACCGCCTGTCGCCATTGCCGGTTCGATCGTGTCCGGCAACACCGGGCCCGAGTGCTCGGCCGCGCTCGCCGACGGTGGCCGCAACCTCAGCGACGCCGGGGACACCAGCTGTGGCTTCACACCGGCCAAGGACGACGTTGCCGCGGCACCGCTGCTCGGACTGCTCGCAGACAACGGTGGCGAGACCAAGACGATGCTGCCCGGACCGGCCAG
This sequence comes from Aeromicrobium panaciterrae, assembly GCF_039537165.1. GTDB lineage: Bacteria > Actinomycetota > Actinomycetes > Propionibacteriales > Nocardioidaceae > Aeromicrobium > Aeromicrobium panaciterrae. The sequence continues at coordinate 863,918 of NZ_BAAAZZ010000002.1, forward strand.
CCCCGCACTGGACCGCATTCCCGCAGCCACTGCGACCGGGCTCAACGACGCCGTCACCGGCGCGGCCGTCACGCTGTGCGCCGCAGGCGACAAGGACCAGCGCGACACCGTCCGCCCCAAGGGCGCCAGGTGCGACATCGGCGCGGTCGAGGTCGCCCAGGTCGCCCCGGTCATCAGCGGCCCGGCGAGCGCCGACTACACGCTGAACAGCGACGGCGCACCGGTCAGCTTCACGACCACCGGCACGCCGCAGGCGGCGCTGACGTACACCGGAACGCTGCCGACCGGCGTCACGTTCCACGACAACGGCGACGGTACGGCGACGCTCGCGGGCCACCCGACGACCGGACCCGGCGGCGTCTTCACCATCACGGTCAAGGCGACCAACGAAGCCGGCACCGACACCAAGAGCTTCGACCTCAAGCTGCACCAGGCGCCCAAGCTCACCGGACCGATGGCGTCGACCTACACCGTCGGCCAGGCCGGTGGACCCGACCTGTTCACCCAGTCCGAGGGCTACCCCGACGCCGACCTCACGTCGAGCGCCCTGCCCGGTGGTCTCACGTTCACGCCCGACGTCGGCGGCAAGGGCTCGATCGCCGGCACGCCGGACAACGGCACCGGCGGACAGTACGACGTCACGATCACCGGCGACAACGGCACCCCGCCCCCGGCGACCTGGCCGTTCGCGCTCACGATCAACGAGGCGCCGAGCGTGGACGGACCCACCTCGTCGACCTTCACGGTCGGCACGGCCGGCAGCTCCGCGTCGTTCACCACGACCGGTTTCCCGAAGCCGGACCTGACCGCCACCGGCCTGCCCGATGGGCTGACACTCAGTGGCAACGGCACTGCCAAGATCACCGGCACCCCGGCACCGGGCACGGGCGGCGAGTACGACGCCACGGTCAAGGCCGCCAACGGTGTCGGGTCCCCCGCCACCAAGGACGTGCACGTGACGGTCAAGCAGGCACCCGTGCTTGTCGGCCCGTCGGACGCGCACCTGTCGGCGGGCGTCTACGGCGAGGTCATCTTCTCCAGTGAGGGCTACCCGGTCGCCGACATCACCGCGACCGGCACCCTGCCCGACGGCGTGACGTTCGTCGACCACGACAACGGCACCGCGACACTGGGCGGCACCCCGACGTCGGCGTCCGCCGGCCAGTACACGATCACGGTGACGTCGAGCAACGGCGTCGCTCCCGACTCGGTCATCCACCTGACGCTCGAGGTGATCCCGCACCTGGCGATCACCTCGACGACGCTGCCGGATGCGCCGTACAAGACGAGCTACACGTCGAACGTGAGCATCATCGGCGGCCTGCCGACGTACACGTTCACCCTGACGAGCGGCGCGCTCCCGACCGGTCTGACGCTCAACTCCAACGGCACGATCACCGGTTCGGCCACCGGCACGGTTGGCGTGTCGTCGACGTTCACCGTCAAGGTCACCGACGGCGCGAACCCAGCAGCCACGGCGACCAAGACGCTGACGATCAAGACGGTCAAGGGTGCGACCAACCTCGCGGTGGCCCCGGTCTACCTCAAGTCGAGCGCACCCGACACCGATCCGCAGGCCAGCTTCTACATCGGAACGCTGCGGGCGACGCTGACCGGCGGATCGCCGGCCCAGCCCCTCGCGGGACAGCCGATCGTGTTCAAGGCGGCGGGCGCGACGGTGTGCACCGCGACGACGGATGCGGCGGGCAAGGTCAACTGCCGGATGAGCATCCTGGCCATCCCGCTCGTCACGTTGGCCAACGGTGCCGACGGGACGTACGCCGGCAACACGACGTGGCTGCCGTCCAGCGGTTCAGGCAAGAACGTGGCTCACCCACCGGGAGGCTGGACCGACTGAGGCTCGCCGGGCCGGCGTCCTAGGCGCGGGCCTGCGCGATCGTTCAGGCCGGTTGCCTCACGGGCTCCGGATCGGCTTGCTTGCGTTCGAGTGCGCGTACGTCCTTTGACGTCAGCGCAACCAGCACGCTGCCAACTATCACGGCTCCGACGACCGTCAGCCAAGCCCGATTGCCGGCCAGTGCGGCGATCGGACCGGTCATCACCAACCCCACCGGCCGAGCGATGTACGAGCCGATCATGTCGAACGAGTAGACCCGCGCCAGCTTGTCGGGCTCGACCTGCTCCTGGATCGACAGGTCCCAGCCAACGCTGAAGATCTCCAGCCCGAAGCCGTGGAGCCAGGCGCCGACCAGGACGACTGCAAGCGAGTCGGACATGGCCATCGCCAACGGGAAGGCTGCCGTGAGGGCGAGGAAGCACGTACCGACGAACAGGGCGTTCTTGGGCCGCCAGCGCAACGTGACGAGGCCACCGGTCACGAAGCCGAGCATCATCGCCGACAGAGCCCAACCCCACGCAGGTCGACCGAGCGAATCGCTCACGACGATGGGGCCGAGCACGCTCTGGGCCCCGCCGTAGAAGAGGTGGTAGAGCAGTGCCTGGAGGATCAGCAGCCACAGCCAGGTGTGTCGCCGCACCTCACGAAATCCTGCGGCCACGTCCCGCAAGAGTCCCGTACGCGCGGGTGCCGGCAACGGAACGACCGACACCCGAGAGAAGCACACTCCGGCCGCGGCGAAGGTCAGGGCGTCGATGGCAAGCGCCCATCCGCTGCCCACCAGGACGACCAAGAGCCCGGCCACGCCATTGCCGACGATCAGTGCAATGTTCTGGCTGATCCGCCTCCACGAGATTGCCTGTTGCAGCAGTCCTGCAGGGACTGTTTGCTGAGTGATCGCCGAAGAGCTCGGCCCACCGAGGGCGCTGAGGGCACCGTTCAGCGCGCCCAGCACTGCAAGGAGCGGAATGGTCGACCAGCCACCGATCAGCGAGTACGCGACCACTCCCTGGACCACGGCCGCCGACGCCGCGGAGCCCTGCAGCATCACGTTGCGGGGTAGTCGATCGCCCAGAACGCCGCCGAAGAGAATGGCACCCACCTCGGCCAGGGCGTAGCAGCCGATGACGACTCCGAGATCGGTGGCGTCGCCGTCGAGGTCCAGCACGGCGAAGGCGAGCGCGACCATCGCGATACCGCTGCCGAGCAGGTTGGTCGTGGTGCCGGTCACCAACCAGCGGAACGACGCATGGCGAAGAGGGTGGTCGGCTGCACTCATTCTGTAATGTTATTCGCTAGCGAAATATTCGTCAACGAAACATCTGTAGGATGGCTCCATGACGAAGGACGAGGCGGATCTTCATGTCGAGCGTTGGCGCGACCACTGGGTGCTCGAAGAGGGGATCGACGACGACATCGAGGCGATGACCGTCCGCATCGGAACCATCAGCAAATGGTTCAAGGCCACCACGAAGGACGCCGTCGCACAGGTCGGGCTGGAGGACTTCGAGTACGAGACGCTGCACTCGCTGATGATCCGCGACACACCGGGCCTCGCCTCGCCCGGCGAGCTCGCCCAGTCGATGGGCGTGTCCAACGCCGGCGTGACCGGTCGGCTGGAGAGCATGGAGAAGAAGGGCTGGCTCAAACGGAAGCCCGGAGCCGGCGATCGCAGGCGGGTCGAGGTCGAAGCCACTCGCGAAGGCCTACGAATCTGGCGCGAAGCAATGGCCCTGCGAGGGTCCGCCGAGACCGACGTTGCGAGCGTCCTCACTCCGAGCGAGCTGGCCGCCCTCAACAAGCTGCTGAAGAAGATGACCCTCGCGATCGAGCAGGAAAAGGCCGCGGAAGAACGCTAGGCGCGGGCCTGCGCGACCGCGTAGAGCGCGATGCCCGCGGCGACTCCCGCGTTGAGCGACTCGAGGCCGGTCGACATCGGGATCGACACCAGCTCGTCGCACGTCTCGGAGACGAGCCGCGACAGGCCCTTGCCCTCGCTGCCGATGACCACGACGACGGGGCCGTCGATCATCTGCGAGTCGGGGAGGTTGACCTCGCCGTCGGCGGCCAGGCCGATGACCATCATGCCCTCGTCCTGGAACGCCTTGAGCTGACGCGTCAGGTTGGTGACGCGGGCGACGGGCACGCGCGCCGCGGCGCCGGCTGACGTCTTCCACGCGGACGCCGTGATGTGCGCCGCGCGACGCTCGGGGATGACCACGCCGTGCGCGCCGAAGCCGGCAGCGGAGCGGATGACGGCACCGAGGTTGCGGGGATCGGTCACGCCGTCAAGCATCACGATCAGTGCGGGCTCCCCCAGCTCGGCGGCGTTGCGGGCAAAGATCGCCGGGTCGGCGTACTCGTACGCATTGAGCTTGGCCGCGATGCCCTGGTGAACGGCGCCACCCGTGAGCTTGTCGAGCTCGATGCGGCCGATCTCCAGCAGGCTGATGTGCTGCTCGGCGGCGAGCTTGAAGATCTCGCGGATGCGGTCGTCGCGCTCGGTGCCCTCGGCGACGTAGAGCGCGTGGATCGGCACGGTCGCGCGGAGCAGCTCGACGACGGGATTGCGTCCGGCGACCCACTCGGCGGCATCTCCCTGCTTGCGCTTGGGCCGAGCAGCCTCACGCTTCTGGGTCGCGTTCTTCATCTTGTAGATCTTGTGGTTGGGTCGGTCCTCGGCGCGCGGGGTCGGGCCCTTGCCCTCGAGCCCCTGGCGACGACGGCCACCCGATCCGGCAGTGGGGTTGCCCTTGCCGGTCTTCTTGATCGCGCCTCGACGCTTGCTGTTGCCCGGCATGTCAGTCACCCTTCACGGACCAGCGCGCACCCTGCGGCGTGTCCTCGATCTCGATGCCGGCAGCCGTGAGCTGGTCGCGAACCCGGTCCGCGGCAGCAAAATCCTTGTTGGCCCGCGCCTCCTGGCGCTGCTCGAGCAGCCCGCCCACGAGGGAGTCGATCACCTGCGCGTACGCCGCATCGTCACCTCCACGATCCCACGTGGAGGCCAGCGGATCCAAACCGAGGACGTCGAGCATGCCTCGTACGGCGGCCAGGACGCCCGGCAGCGACGAGGTGTCACCACCGCTGACGAGCTTGTTGCCCTCGGCGATCACCGACTGCAGGGCGGCGAGAGCGGCGGGTACGCCAAGGTCGTCGTCCATGGCAGCGGCGAACGCTGCCGGCACCTCACCGAGCTCGCCGGGACCGACCAGCTCGGCGGCGCGGCGTACGAAGCCCTCGATCCGGGCGAACGCCGTCGCTGCCTCGGCCAACGACTCCTCGGAGAACTCGACGATCGAGCGGTAGTGCGACGCCGCGAGGTAATAGCGCAAGTCGATCGGGCGCACCCGCTTGACGACCTCGCTGACCAGCAAGGTGTTGCCGACCGACTTGCTCATCTTGGAGCCCGAGAGGTTGAGCATCGCGTTGTGCATCCAGACGCGGGCGAACTTCTGGCCGGCCGCGGTCGACTGGGCCAGCTCGTTCTCGTGGTGCGGGAACCGCAGGTCGAGTCCGCCGCCGTGGATGTCGAACTCATGACCGAGGTACTTCGCCGCCATCGCCGAGCACTCCAGGTGCCAGCCCGGACGTCCGCGACCCCACGGTGTCGGCCAGGAGGCCGACTCGGGGTCGCCCGCCTTGTGGCCCTTCCAGAGGGCGAAGTCGCGAGCGTCGCGCTTGCCCTCCGGCGGGGCGTCTTCGGCGGCCTGCATGTCGTCGATCTTCTGGTTGGACAGCTCGCCGTACGCCGGCCACGACCGCACGTCGAAGTAGACGTCGCCCGATCCATCCTCGGCCGCGTAGGCGTGGCCGCGCTCGATCAGCGTCTGCATCATCTCGATCATCTCGGGCACGACACCGGTGGCGCGGGGCTCGTATGTCGGCGGCACACAACCGAGAACTTCGTATGCGGCGTGCAGCGCGCGCTCGTTCTCGTACGCGACGGCGAACCAGGGACGGTTCTGCTCGACACCCTTGGCGAGGATCTTGTCATCGATGTCGGTGACATTGGCGACGATCGTGACCTCCAGGCCCGAATGCTCGAGCCAGCGACGCAGGACGTCGAACACGACCTCCTTGCGGATGTGCCCGATGTGCGGTGGACCCTGGACCGTCAGCCCGCAGTGATAGATCGAGACCTGACCCGGATGCACGAGATCCAGCTCGTGAACCTGACGCGTGGCGGTGTCGAACAGCTGAAAAGTCACGGTGCCAACCCTATCGGCTCCGAACCCGCGTACCCGACGCCGCGATTTGTGACTCTCAAGGCGTCATCTTCTTCCGGAAGCGCTCAGAAGGTCACAAATCGCGGGGCTAGGTGATCGTCACCCTGATGCCCGGGTAGCCGGTGGCGCCGTCGGGGAGCACGTCGGCGACCTCGTGGGTCTGCGGCACACCCGCGCTGTTGGTGGCCCGCGCCTCGATCGTGTGGTCGCCCGTGTCGGCGTCCCACTGCCAGGTCCACTGCACCCAGGTGTCGACGTTGGGCACCTTCGCCAGCGTCGCCGGCTGCCAGGAGCCGCCATCGATACGAACCTCCACACCGCTGATGCCGACGTGCTGCTGCCAGGCGACCCCCGCGACGGTCACCTTGCCGGCCTCGGCCGCACTGCGGGGCACGTCGATGCGCGCCTCGGTCTTGACCGGGCCGAGGCGGCCCCAGCCGCGCTGGGTCCAGTAGGCCTCGAAGTCCTCGAACCGGGTGACCTCCCAGTCGGTCACCCACTTCGTCGCGGAGACGTAGCCGTACAGGCCCGGCACCACCTGGCGTACGGGAAACCCGTGCGGCACCGGCAGCGGCTCACCGTTCATCGTCAGCGCCAGCAGGGCGTCACGTCCGTCCGTCAGCGCTGCGAGCGGGGTGCCACAGGTCCAGCCGTCCTCCGACGTCGACAGCAATGCATCCGCACCGGGCTTGATGCCGACCTCGTCGAGGATGTCCTTGATCGGTACGCCGCTCCACGTCGTGTTGCCGATCAGATCGCCGCCGACCTCGTTGGACACGCAGCAGAGCGTGATCCACGCGTCCTTCAGTCCACGGTCGAGGAGATCCTGATAGGTCAGCGTCATCTCCCGGTCGACCATCCCGTGGATGCGCAGCTCCCACTCGTACGGGTCGATCAGCGGCGGCGACAGCGCGGTGTCGATCCGATAGAACTCGTCGTTCGGTGTCAGCCACGGTGGCTGGTCCTTGACCCCGAGGTCGACGCCGGACGGTACGGCAACGCCGCGTGTCGGCAGCTTCAGCGCCGCCCGCGCCCGCTCGATCTCCTGGCGCCGACGGCGGCGTGAGCCCAGCAGCTCACCGGCTCCGCCGACCACGACGGTGGCTGCCACGACCATGCCGGTGGTGCGGAGGAACGTCCGCCGTCCCGCGTCTGGCTCGGCCGTCGCACGTGTCAGCAGCTCGATCACGACCGCCACGACGCTCCCGGCGACGACGCACACGACCACGCCCCCGACGTACGCGTACGGGCGTGCGATCACCGCCCCGGACGCCGCCACGACAAGGAGACAGATCAGCGCGATCGACCAAGGCCGGCGGCGGGTCCACCAGTTGCCGGCCAGGCCGCCGAGAAGCGCGATCGCGAGCAGCACGGACGCGACGGCGAGCGGTTTGTCGTTCGTCCCGACGACGCCGATGATGCCCTCGGCGACACCGCCCGGGGTCAGCTTGATGACGGTCTGGCCGAGGGCCAGCACGGGCGACTCCCGCAGGTTGATGACGGCGGCGAGAGCCTCGCTCACGGCCACGGCTGCAGCGGCAGCGATCACACCGCTGACAAAGCCTTGGCGTCGAGTCACGGATCCATCATCGCTCGCACCTCACCGACCTGCGTGGCGTACGGCATGATCAACCTGTGACATCTCCGCGCATCGGCATAGGCACCGACGTCCACCGGCTCGTGCCCGGGCGCACCCTGTGGCTCGCCGGCCTTGAGTGGCCCGGCGAGGAGTCCGGTCTCGAAGGCCATTCCGACGGCGACTGTGTCGCCCACGCGATCGTCGACGCGGTGCTCAGCGCTGCCGGGCTCGGCGACATCGGCAGCCACTTCGGCACCGGCGAGCCCGAGTGGGCCAACGCCGCCGGCGTCGAGTTCCTGCGCGAGACGGCGCTGCGCGTACGAGCCGCCGGTTGGAGCATCGGCAACGTGTCGGTCCAGGCGATCGGCAACCGGCCCAGGATCTCCGAACGCCGCGAGCAGGCCGAGGAGACGCTCGGCGCGGCACTCGGTGCTGCCGTCTCGCTGTCAGCGACGACGACCGACGGGCTCGGCCTGACGGGGCGCGGCGAGGGTATCGCCGCGATCGCGACCGCCCTGCTGTTCGAGGTCTGACGACGACAAAGCCCCCGCGGCAGATGCGGGGGCTTTGTACGACTTGTGGTCAGCTCAGGAAGCGAGTACCTCGTCGAGACGGATCTCGGCCTTGTCCTCGTTGGTCTTCTCGGCAAGGGCGAGCTCGGAGACCAGGATCTGACGAGCCTTGGCCAGCATGCGCTTCTCACCGGCGGACAGTCCGCGCTCGTGGTCGCGGCGCCACAGGTCGCGTACGACCTCGGCCACCTTGAGCACGTCACCGGAGTGGAGCTTCTCGAGGTTGGCCTTGTAGCGGCGCGACCAGTTGGTCGGCTCCTCGACGTGCTCGGCACGGAGAACGTCGAAGACGCGCTCCAGACCGGCCAGGTCGACGACGTCGCGGACGCCGACCAGGTCGACGTTGCGGGCCGGGACGCGGACGATCAGGTCAGTCTGGGAAACAATGCGGAGAACCAGGTAGTCGTGGTCCTCGCCCTTGATCTGTCGGGTTTCGATGTCTTCGATGACTGCAGCCCCGTGGTTGGGATAAACAACGGTTTCGCCGACAGTAAAAGTCATAGAGAACGTACCTTTCCTAGGTGACAAGGATAACATGCGTCGCCGACACCGCTCGGGCTCGATTCTTGATATGGACCCCGTAGCAGACGCCGTAGCCGGAGGTCAAAGTCACCCGTTCCGGGGTGCTCCGATACGATCGGCGCGACGACTTTTGCCCGACTGAAAGCAGGCCACCGGTGAGCTCCGTACGACGTCGCCTCGCAGCCGCAACCATGGCGGCCACCGCCCTCCTGACGCTCGGCGCCTGCACCCGCGGCTTCGACGCACAGACCAACCAGCAGTACCAGGCTGCCGTCGGTGCCAACGTCCACGGTGAAGTCGACGTGCTCAACGCGCTGGCCGTCGCCAACGAGGACGGCTCGGCCACGATCTCGGCCGGCTTGGTCAACAACACCGGCGACGAGGACGCGCTCTCCTCCGTCACGGTCACGACGCTCGACGGCAAGGAGCTGCAGGTACGCGGCCTCCGCTCACGCTTCGTCCTCCCCAAAGGCAAGCTGACCTCGCTGGGCACCACCGCGGACAACGCCAACTTCCGGATCGCCGACGGCGCCAAGGTCGGCTACTACGTCAAGGTCACGTTCGACTTCGAAGGTGCGTCGCCCGTCACGATCGAGGCGCCGGTCGTCGCGCGCACGGCCGAGTACGACAACGTCCCCGGCGCCGAGCTGCTGCCGACCGAGCCCGCCGCGACCGAGACAGCCGCGGAATAGCGTCAGCCCCATGCACATCCGGGGCTTGGCCGTCGTCACCCTGGTAGCCCTGATCACTGCGTCGTGCGGTCGCGAGACGCCACCACCTCCGCCGGCGCCCGGCACGGTCGAGGTCCGTGACGCCGTGTTCGTGTTGAACCCCGACGGCTCGGCGACCCTGTCGGCAAAGGTCATCAACACCACCAAAGACTCCTACCAGCTGTCATATGTCCCCTATGCGAGCACGAAGGGGAACGAGCTGGACGACATCCGCGTGCGATTCTTCGACCCACGCACGGTCTACCCGCCGGAAAAGGCTGGAACCATCGGCGACCTTGGAGACAAGACACAGATTCGGTTGGCGCCTGCACCCGCACCTGGCACCCGTGTGACGCTCACGCTGGGCTTCGGGCTCACCGAGGAGGAACAACCTGAAGACGAGCTCCTCGCCGAGCTCAACGTGACCGTTGACGTCCCAGTCGTGACGCGTACGCCGACATTCGACTCGGTCCTCGGCGCACAGGCCAATACGGCAATCACCATCGAGGACGGCAAGATCTTCGTGATCCCCGGGCAGAGGAAGGCGTACCTCGACGGCAAGGTCATCAGTGACATCCACGACTGCGCGTACGAGATTCCTACCAAGGCTGTCGCAGACGACGGCAGGCGCGTTGATTATCAACATCAAACTGCCACGGGAGGGCCCTACGGCATCTGCACCGAGCCCGGCAAGGTTGCGACGATCGGCTATCCCCCATACACCGAGGGCGAGGGTGATGCTGACTACTTCGATGCGAAGGATCTGACGATCGGCGAGAAGATCACCGTGACGATCCCGTTCGAGTCCGGCGACGTCGAAGGGGTCTTCACCGTCGTTCGGGGCTGAGGCTCAGGTGAGCTGGCCCTGGCCGGTGACCAGGTAGACGACGCGACGCGCCATCGACACGGCGTGATCGCCGATGCGCTCGTAGTAGCGACCCAGCAGGGCGAGGTCGATGGCCGGCTCGACACCGTGCTGCCACTCGACGTTCAGCACCGAGCGGAGCAGCTCACGGCGGAGCTTGTCCATCTCGTCGTCCTCGGCCTCGAGCTCGGCGGCGGCCTTGACGTCACGGTTGGCGACGATGCGCGAGGCCGAGTCGATCATCGAGTCGGCAACCGCGGCCATCGACTGGATCGTCGGGTGCAGCTTGACCGGCACGGCCGAGTCCGGCATCCGGCGGCGCGCGACCTTGGCGACGTGGACGGACAGGTCGCCCATCCGCTGCAGGTCGGTGAGCATCCGCAGTGTCGCGACGAGCTGACGAAGATCGGTGGCGACCGGCTGCTGGGTTGCCAGCAGCAGGAGCGCACGCTCCTCGATCATCTCGGTCGCCTCGTCGATGTCCTTGTCGCCGGCGATGACTGCTTCGGCGACGGTCCCGTCGGCATCCAGCAGCGCACGGGTCGACTCGGCGACGGCCTTGCGTACGGAACCGGTGAGGCTCACCAGGTCGTCGACGATGGCATCTAGCTGTTCGTAGTACTGATCGCGCATGACCATGACTTTAGGCAAACGGAGTGAACGGACGGCGACCTCCGGTGAACGCGGCATGAACAGGGTCTGAAGGTCGTTTCGGCGAACGCCTCCGAACACGAGATCTTTGCCGTCGGCACCCTACGATCAAGGTGTGGATATCGGAGCGAGCATGCTGATCGCGGGAGCGATCGGTGCTGTCGTCGGATCCATCATCACGTACGTGTGGCGATTCAGTGAGCGACGTCAGAATGCGGTGGTCGAGACAGTGCCCGTCATCCCTGCAGGTGTCGAAGCAGTTCTTGCCGTGCTGCCTTCATCCACGGTGCTGATCGACTCGGCAGACACCGTCGTACAAGCCTCGGCGCCGGCCCACGCGATGGGCATCGTGCACGACGGCCGCCTGCACCCCGAAGAGCTGATGACCCTCGTACGCCAGGTGCGGCGCGACGGCCAGGTGCGCCAGGCCGACATCTCGTTGCAGCCCAAGCGAGGCACCACCTCATACATCCACGCCCGGGTGGCCCCGCTCGGATCGCGATTGATCCTCGTGCTGGCCGACGACCGTACGCGCGAGCAGCGCGTCGAGACGGTGCGCCGCGACTTCGTCGCCAACGTGAGCCACGAGCTCAAGACGCCGATCGGCGCACTCAACCTCCTCGCCGAGGCCGTCGCGGAGGCCAAGGACGATCCCGACGCGGTCGTGCGGTTCTCCAGCCGCATGCACACCGAGAGCGAGCGCCTGACCCGGCTCGTCCAGCAGATCATCGACCTCTCCCGGCTGCAGAACGACCTGCTCAGCGACGACGCCACGACGATCAAGGTCGGCGAGCTGATCTCGGAGGCGTGCGAGCACTCCGCCACCGACGCGGAGCGCAAGGAGATCGACATCGTCGCGACGGTCGAGCCCGACCTGTTCATCCACGGCGATCGGGCCCAGCTGCACGCCGCCGTCAGCAACCTGGTCGAGAACGCCGTGACCTACAGCCCCGAGGGCTCCAGGGTCACGGTCACCGCGACACACGTCGACGAGAACGTACGGATCACGGTGGCCGACAACGGCATCGGCATCCCGAACGAGGAGCTCGACCGGATCTTCGAGCGGTTCTACCGCGTCGATCCGGCACGGGCCCGCGCGACGGGGGGCACCGGACTCGGCCTCTCGATCGTCAAGCACGTCGCAGCCAGCAACGGTGGCAGCGTCGAGGTGTGGAGCGAGCCGGGTCTCGGCTCGTCCTTCACCCTCGTGATGCCGTCCTACAACGAAGAACTCGAAGAGGAGCAGTCGTGACGAAGGTCTTGGTCGTCGAGGACGAGACGAGCTACAGCGAGGCGCTCTCGTACGTGTTGCGCAAGGAGGGCTTCGACGTCGCCATCGCCGAGACGGGTCCTGACGCGCTCACGGAGTTCGACCGCAACGGTGCCGACATCGTGCTGCTCGACCTGATGCTGCCGGGCCTCTCCGGCACGGAGGTGTGCCGCGCGATCCGGCAGACCTCGTCGGTGCCGATCATCATGGTGAGCGCCAAGGACACCGAGGTCGACAAGGTCGTCGGCCTCGAGCTCGGTGCCGACGACTACGTCACCAAGCCCTACTCGCCGCGTGAGCTGGTCGCCCGCATCCGCGCGGTGCTGCGACGCGGCACCGCCGACGAGATCGACGACAACGCGTCGCTCGAGTCGGGCCGCGTACGCATGGACGTCGATCGGCACCTGGTGACGATCGACGGCGAGGTGACCCGCTTCCCGCTCAAGGAGTTCGAGCTCCTCGAGTACTTCCTCCGCAACCCCGGCCGCGTCCTCACCCGTGGGCAGCTGATCGATCGCGTGTGGGGCGCCGACTACGTGGGCGACACCAAGACCCTTGATGTCCACGTCAAGCGGCTGCGCGCCAAGATCGAGCCCGACCCCGCCAACCCGTCCACCCTGACGACCGTGCGAGGTCTTGGGTACAAATACGACTCCTAGACGTCCGCGATTTGTGGCCTTACAGGCGTCATGCGGGGCGCAAAGCGCCCAGAAGGTCACAAATCGCGGGGTTCAGCGGCCTTGGTTGGCGACCGCGGCGATGGCTTCCTCGGCGGCCTGGGGGTCGAGGTACGTGCCGCCCTTGACGGTCGGCCTGAGGTCGTCGTCGAGCTCGTAGACGAGCGGGATGCCGGTCGGGATGTTGAGGCTGACGACGGCTTCCTCACCGAGCCCGTCGAGGTGCTTGACGAGGGCGCGCAGCGAGTTGCCGTGCGCCGTGACGAGCACGACCTTGCCGGCGATCAGGTCAGGGACGATCGAGTCGTACCAGTAGGGCAGCATTCTGGTCAGCACCTGCGCCAGTGCCTCCGTACGGGGCAGCAGCTCGTCGGGAAGCTCTGAATAGCGCGCATCCGACGCCTGGCTGAACTCGTCGTCGTCGGGCATCGGCGGCGGCGGGGTGTCGTACGAACGCCGCCATTCCATGAACTGGTCCTCGCCGAACTCCTCGAGCGTGGCCTTCTTGTCCTTGCCCTGCAGCGCTCCGTAGTGACGCTCGTTGAGCCGCCACGAACGACGTACGGGGATCCAGTGCCGGTCGATGCCGTTGAGTACGATCTCAGAGGTACGGATCGCGCGACGCAGCAGCGAGGTGTGCGAGACGTCGGGGTTGAGTCCGGCCTCGGCGAGGAGCTCGGCACCGCGAGCGGCCTCGGCGAGCCCCTGCTCGTTGAGGTCGACATCGACCCAGCCGGTGAAGAGGTTCTTGGCGTTCCACTCGCTGTGCCCGTGACGCAGCAGGATCAGTGTGCTCATGCGTTGGAGCCTAGCGATTCACCCGACGTCGGACTCATCGCCCTTCCACTCCTGATAGATCCGGCTGAGCGCCTGCACGTAGTCGTTCTGCGAGTGCACGCCTTCGAGCTTCCAGGTGTTCTCGACCACGACGTACGGAAGCTGCTCGATGCCCAGGCCCTTGCCGGTCTCGGTCTGCATGTGGACCTCGTCGGCGTACTCGGTGCTGGCGAGCAACGCCTCGGCCGTCTCGAGATCGAGGCCCACCAGCGCGGCACGGGTGGCAAGGACGAACGGGTCGCCGATGTCGGCACCCTCGAGGAAGTGCGCGCGCCAGAGCTGATGGGCGAGGTCGCGCTGCGTGCCGGGACCGTCCTCGTCTGCCCAGGTCAGCAGTCGCCACGCATCGAACGAGTTGGCCTGGATCGCCTCGTCGAAGTTGAGGTCGATGCCGGTGATGCGGGCGCCGGCCATGACCTGCACGTTGACGAGCTCCGCCTGGTCGTGTCCACCGAGCCGCTCGGCGAGTGCCTCCATCAGCGGGCGACCAGTGGTCGGCTCGTCGGGCTCGAGCTGGAACGCGCGAAGGGTCAGCTCCATGGGCTCACCGGTGAGGATCGACACCATCGCCGCAGCGCGCTCGAAGCGTGTCGACCCGACGTACGACCACGGATCGGTGATGTCCGCGAAGATCTGGACCTTCATGTTCACCCACGCTACGTGACGGCTGGTGGCACGCTCAGGGCCTGAGGTGCTTGAACGCCTCGAGGTTGCGGGTGGACTCACCCCGCGACTCGCGCCACTCCCACTCCTTGCGGATCGACGACGCGAAGCCGAGCTCGAGGATCGTGTTGAACGACTCGTCGGCGTACGTCAGGACGGCGCCGAGCACCCGGTCGAGCTCCTCGGGAGTGATCGCCGACAGCGGCAACCGCCCGTCGAGGTAGATGTCGCCGGCGGCGTCGACCGCGAACGCCACGGCGTACATCTTGAGGTTGCGCTCCAGCAGCCAGCGATAGACCGCCTGATGGTTCTCGTCGGGCTTGCGGCACACGAACGCATGGATGCCCAGAGCATGTCCACCGATCTCGAGGCGGCAGGTGGTCTGGAGCTTGCGCTCTCCCGGCAGGGTGATCTCGAAGACGCCGGGGCTGTGCTCGACATACGCGAGCTCGGACGCCGTGAGCGTCTCGATGATCGTGTCGCGTGCCGTCATACGGGCGACTTCGCGTGCGCCGCGACGGCGGCTTCGTAGACCTGGAGCGTGCGCTCGGCGGTGACGTCCCAGCCGAACGACTCGGCGTGTCGTACGGCCTTGTGGCTCATCCCTTCGCGGAGCCCCGCGTCGACGAGCAGGGGGTGCAGCGCCGAGGCGTAGTCGGCGGGATCGTGTCCGTCGACGAGCACTCCGGAGACCCCGTCGGACACGGCGGTCGGCAGCCCGCCGACGCGTGCGGCGACCACCGGCGTGCCGCAGGCCTGGGCCTCGATCGCGACCAGCCCGAACGACTCGTTGTAGGACGGCACGCACACGACGCTGGCGGCGGAGTACCAGTCGGCGAGCTCGGCCTGGCTCACGGTGGGCACGAACCGTACGACATCATCGAGGCCCAGCGCGGCGCTGAGGTCGGACAAGGCGGTTGGATGCTCGAGGCCGCTGCCCGAGGCGCCGCCGACGATCGCGACGACCAGGCGCCCACGCAATGCCGGGTCGCGCTCGAGCATCACCGAGGCGGCCTTGAGCACGATGTCGGGAGCCTTGAGGGGCTGGATGCGGCCGGCGAACAGCACCAGCGCGGCGTCATCGGGCACGCCGAGCAGCGTGCGGGTCTCGGACTGGCGGCCGGACCTGAACACCTCGAGGTCGACACCGGGGTGGACCACGGCGACGCGATCGGGATCGGCGTCGTAGAGGTCAATCAGCTCGCGGCGTTCTTCGGACGTGTTGGCGATCAGCTGGTCGGCGAGGCGGACGATCTCCTCCTCGCCGTAGACGCGGCCGATCGGCTCGGGTGAGTCGCCCTCGGCGAGCTGCGCGTTCTTGACCTTCGCCATGGTGTGCATCGTGTGGACCAGCGGCACGCCCCAGCGCTCACGGGCGACGGTGCCGACCTGACCCGACAGCCAGTAGTGCGAGTGCACGAGATCGAAGTGGCCCGGTTCGCGCTCGACCTCGGCGCGCAGCACGTCGCGTACGAAGGAGCACAGCTGCGACGGGAGGTCGTTCTTCTCCAGGCCCTCGAACGGGCCGGCGGCGACGTGGTGCACGCGGATGCCCGGCTCTGGATCCTCGACGGGCTGCTGGTGGCGCGAGGTGGCGCGGGTGAAGATCTCGACCTCGACACCACGGGAGGCCAGCTGACGAGAGAGCTCGAGCACGTACACGTTCATGCCGCCCGCGTCGCCGTCACCCGGCTGATCGAGCGGGGATGTGTGTGCCGACAGCATCGCGATGCGCTTGAGCATGAACACCCGCCTTCCTCGTCAATCATGTCAGTTCAGGCCAACGCGGTCGTGACGTGGCCATCTGCCACGATGGCGGTATGAGATCTGCCGTCGTCACCGGAGCCAGCAGCGGCATCGGTGCTGCCACCGCCCGAGCCCTCGCCGCGGCCGGCTATCACGTCATCTGCGCCGCCCGCAGGATCGATCGGCTCAACGAACTCGCCCGCGAGATCAACGGCACAGCGATCGAGTGTGACATCACCGACGAGTCGCAGGTCGCCAACCTCGCGTCCCAGGTCGGCGACAGCCTCAACGTGCTCGTCAACAACGCGGGTGGAGCGCTCGGCGCAGACCCGGTGATCGAGGGTGACCCCGACCAGTGGCGGCGGATGTACGACATCAACGTCATCGGCACGATGCAGGTGACCAAGGCGCTGGCACCGGCACTGATCGCCAGCGGTGCCGGGACCATCATCAACATCGGCTCGACCGCCGGGCGCTGGGCGTACGAAGGTGGTGGCGGCTACACGGCCGTCAAGCACGCCGTCGCCGTACTCACCGAGACGCTGCGGCTCGAGCTCAACGGTCAGCCCGTACGCGTCTCCGAGATCGCTCCGGGCATGGTGCACACCGAGGAGTTCTCCCTCGTACGCCTCGGCGACCAGGCCAAGGCCGACGCGGTCTACGCCGGCGTCGCCGAGCCGCTGCTCGCCGAGGACATCGCCGACGCCGTGCAGTGGGTCGCGACCCGCCCTCAACACGTCAATGTCGACCTGATGATCGTCAAGCCGATCGCCCAGGCGGCGGCGCACAAGGTGCATCGCGAGAGCTGACGTACGAAAGGCCCCACCGGCGAACCGGTGAGGCCTCTCGACGTGTCGTGCGTCAGTGCATGACGACCGGAACGCTGTCGGCAGCATCGCCGCCGTCCTCGCCATCCAACAGGTGTGCGACTTCACGCTTGCGCGGGAGGAGGAACACCGGGATCAGCGTGATGAAGAGCGCGGCGAATGCGACCCAGTAGGACGTCTGGAACGAGTCCGCGAGGTCCTGGAATCCCTGCTGGAGCACGGATCCACCCGCGTTGAGCGTGTCGACGAGCTTCATGCCCTGGTCGGTGTGCGAACCGGCGGCGAGCTGCGCCGCAGTGAGTCCACCGTCGATGCCCGGAATCTTCTCCGAGCCGGCGAGCACGTCACCGCTCTTCATGGCGTTGGTCAGCACGACGGAGATCGTCGCGATGCCGGTCGCACTGGCGACCTGCTGCGTCACGTTGAGCAGCGTCGACCCGCGCGCCACATCGGCGGCCTGCAGCGTCTTGAGCGCCGACGTGAACAGCGGCATCATCGTCGCGCCCATGCCCAGGCCCGTGACGAACAGCCACGCCATGATCTGGATGTTGGACGTGCCCGGATCGGTGCTGTTGGCCAGGCCGAACAGGCCGACCAGGATGCCGAGGAAGCCGAACGGCACGATGCGCCCGACCGGGATCTTGTCGGTGAGCGATCCCGCGATCGGCATCGTCAGCATGGCGCCGATGCCCTGCGGGGCGATCAGCAGACCTGCACGCTTGACCGAGTCGCCGTCGACCTGCTGGAAGTAGGTCGGGACAAGCAGCAGTGCGCCGAAGAACGCCGAGGCGAACAGGAACATCGTGATGATCGAGATCGTCAGGTTGCGGTTCTTGAACAGTCGCAGGTCGAGCAACGGGTGCTTGGGCTTGAACGACCAGAACGCGAACGCCGCGATCAGGGCGATGCCGATGATCATCGGGACGAGGACCTTGGTGGCGGCGACCGTGCCTTCACCGGGGATGGACGACACGCCGTACAGCAGCGAGGCGAGGCCCGGCGAGAGCATGATCATGCCGACCCAGTCGAGCGACTCGCTCGGCTCCGGGTTGTCCTTGGGCAGGACGTTCCACGCGTAGACCAGACCGATCAGGCCGATCGGCAGGTTGATGAGGAACACCCAGTGCCACGAAGCAGCGTCGATCAGGACGCCGCCGAGGATCGGGCCCATGATCGGGCCGAGCAGCATCGGCACGCCGAGGATCGCCATCAGGCGGCCCATGCGGTGCGGGCCGGCCGCCTTGGTCATGATCGTCATGCCCAGCGGCATCAGCATGCCGCCGCCGAGACCCTGCAGAACGCGGAAGCCGATGAGGGCCTCGATGTTCCACGCGGTCGCGCACAACAGCGAGCCGATCGTGAAGAGGGCGATCGCCGTGAGGTAGAGGCGCTTCGTGCCGAACCGATCAGCCGCCCAGCCGGTCAGCGGGATGACTGCGGCGAGCGCCAGCATGTAGGCCGTCGCGGTCCACGCGACGGTCGAGTAGGCGAGGGGCTCTCCGTTGCCGGACAGCTCGGTCTGGAACGTCGGCAGTGCGACGTTGACGACCGTCACGTCGAGGATCGACATGATGGCACCGATCACGACGACACCCGCGATCTTGAGGAGCTCTGGGGTGATCTTGTCGTCGTCGGGAATTGCTTCGACTGGGGACGTCATTCAGGGATCTCCTGGTTGTCAGGTCGCAGGGGGTCACCCGCGAGGATGGGTTGAAGCGCCTGCTGAAGCCGGTCGGCCTCGTCGGGCGTGAGTCGAGACACCATCGTGCTGAGTGCGGTGCGTCGTGCCTCGAGATGTTGGTCGGCGACGTCGTGGCCGGCCTTGGTGATCGTGACCAGCTTGACCCGGCGGTCACTCTCGTCCTCGCGCCGTTCGACGAGGCCCATCCGTACGAGCTGGTCGATGTTGCGACCGGTCGCCGCGACCGACAGCCGGATCTGCTCGGCGATCGCGTGGATGGGGAGCGGCCCGCTCGCCTGGGCCAGGACGAACACCGTCTTGGCCTGACTGATCGAGAGCTCGAGCTCGACGATCCGGTCGATGCCCTGCGCCTCGGCGCCGCTCATGCAGCGCATGAGGAACTGCTGGAGCACCTCTTGGAGCTTGGCGTGCTTGGTCACCCAAAAATAGTAGCAGATGCGCAACTATTGCAGAAACGGCACTGTTGTTAACACGCAATGAACAGTGGGTTACGCGCCTCGCGGCGCGGCGCCTTCGGCACGGGACGTTCAGCCGGCGCCGACGCTCTCTCGCAGAGCTCGTTCGGCCTCCGCGGATTCGTCAGTCCGGGTGACTCACCCGTAGAATGACAAGGCTCAATCTCGTTTGAGCATTCCCCACGCCAAGGACAATTTTTCGCATGCCCATTCGCTCCGACCTGCGCAACGTCGCAATCGTCGCCCACGTCGACCACGGCAAGACGACTCTCGTCGACGCCATGCTCCAGCAGCAGGGTCATTTCGACGAGCACCACCAGCTCGCCGAGCGTGCCATGGACTCCGGCGACCTCGAGCGCGAGAAGGGCATCACGATCCTCGCCAAGAACACCGCGGTTCGCTACAACGGTCCCGGATCGCCCGACGGCGGCGTCACGATCAACATCATCGACACCCCCGGCCACGCCGACTTCGGTGGCGAGGTCGAGCGCGGACTGTCCATGGTCGACGCCGTCATCCTGCTGGTCGACGCCTCCGAGGGCCCGCTCCCCCAGACCCGCTTCGTGCTCCGCAAGGCACTCGCCGCCCACATGCCGGTCGTCCTGGTCGTCAACAAGGTCGACCGTCCCGACTCCCGCATCGCCGAGGTCGTCGACGAGACGTACGAGCTCTTCCTCGACCTGCTCGAGGACGGTGCAAGCGAGGACGCCCTCGACTTCCCCGTCGTCTACGCCTCCGCCCGCGCCGGCCGCGCCTCGCTGACGCAGCCCGAAGACGGCGGCATGCCCGACAGCGACAACCTCATCCCGCTGTTCCAGACGATCATGGACGCCGTTCCGGCCCCCGAATACACCGAGGGCGCGCCGCTCCAGGCGCACGTCACCAACCTCGACGCCTCCCCGTTCCTCGGCCGCCTCGCGCTGGTCCGCGTCTTCGAGGGCACCCTCAAGAAGGGCAGCCAGGTCGCATGGATGAAGCACGACGGCACGACCGAGAAGGTCAAGATCACCGAGCTGCTCGTCACCAAGGAGCTCGAGCGCGTACCCGGTGAGAGCGCAGGCCCCGGCGACATCGTCGCCATCGCCGGCATCCCCGACATCACGATCGGTGAGACACTCGCCGATCCCGACAACCCCGTCGCGCTGCCGCTCATCACGGTCGACCAGCCCGCCATCTCGATGACGATCGGCACCAACACGTCGCCGCTCGCCGGTCGCGAGAAGGGCACCAAGGTCACCGCTCGCCTGGTCAAGGACCGACTCGACCGCGAGCTCATCGGCAACGTGTCGCTCAAGGTGCTCGACACCGAGCGCCCCGACGCCTGGGAGGTCCAGGGCCGCGGCGAGCTCGCCCTGGCGATCCTGGTCGAGCAGATGCGTCGCGAGGGCTACGAGCTCACAGTCGGCAAGCCACAGGTCGTGACCCGCGAGGTCGACGGCAAGATCCACGAGCCCATGGAGCGCCTGACGATCGACGCCCCCGAGGAGTACCTCGGCGCGATCACCCAGCTGCTCGCCGTCCGCAAGGGCCGCATGGAGCAGATGATCAACCACGGCACCGGCTGGGTCCGCATGGAGTTCATCGTTCCGGCACGCGGCCTGATCGGATTCCGTACCGAGTTCCTCACCGACACCCGTGGCACCGGCATCGCCCACCAGACGTTCGAGAAGTACGAGCCGTGGGCCGGCGAGATCTCGACCCGCCCGTCGGGCTCGCTCGTCTCGGACCGTGCAGGTGCAGCGACGTCGTACGCGATGACCAACATCCAGGAGCGCGGCACGCTGTTCATCGAGCCCGCGACCGAGGTCTACGAGGGCATGATCGTCGGCGAGAACTCTCGCTCCGACGACATGGACATCAACATCGTCCGCGAGAAGAAGCAGACCAACGTCCGCTCCAATGCCGACGAGTTCGAGAAGCTCGTACCGCCGCGCAAGCTGTCGCTCGAGCAGTCGCTGGAGTTCTGCCGCGAGGACGAGTGCGTCGAGGTGACCCCGGCGAGCGTACGTATCCGCAAGATCATCCTCGACGCCACCGAGCGCGACCGCGCCAACCGTCGCGCCAAGAAGTAACCCAGGAGCGGTGACCTAGCGTCCACCGCTTTCAAGTGGCGGTGACCTTGCGTCCACACCGGACCGACAGATGGACGCTGAGTCACCGCTTCACGGACCGAACTGTGATCGTGCCGAACAAGTCGTTCCATCGCCGGCCGAACACAGGATGCGGTCCGTCGTAGCCCCGTTCGCGGAGCTTGCGATGAATCAACGTGGCAAGCGCTCGGGGCTGACCAAGCATCTCGTTGGTGACCTGGACATACTCGACGCCCGCTTCACGGAAGCGCGCGTATCGCGCGATGTCGATGCGGAACTGCTCGGAAGACTCCGCATGCTGACGCCCCTCGTACTCGACGGCGAGCCTCCAAGCGCGATACAGCAAGTCGACGCATCCCAGCCGCTCGTCGCTCTCGAAAATGTCCGCATTCACTTCTGGTGACGGCAACCCGGCGAACACGAAAAGCGCGCGAACCTCAGACTCCTTGATCGATCGCGCGCCGCCATCGAGGTGCTGGAGGACCTGACGGGCCTGCGCAGCACCGGGCCTCCACCGCTGGTGCCGGATCAGTTCCGCGACCTCCAACACCGTCATGTGTCGGCGATGCAGCAGCCAGTCGCCGACCTTGATGGCATCGATCATCCGCATTGAGGCGCATACCTGGATGAAGGCCGAGGCGGGAGACACTCCTACCTCGTCACAAGGAGGCAGGACTTCAGTTCGGTGGAGAAACACCTGGTCCACGTCGAGATGAAGGTCTCCTGCAACGGTGAAATGAAACGGGCGCATGGGGCCGAAGTCGAGCCCCAGGGCCTGGATGCGGGTGATGTGGCTCAGCTGCGCACGCCCCGGCATCGCGAGAGACGCGGCTCTGATCCAGTCGAGCTGACTCATCCTGTGGTCCGCACTCACCCAAACCCGTGGCAATATCCGGCGAAACCGGCTACCCCTCAACACCTTCTCGGAGATCCCGACAGCTCGAGCATCGGCTGGCAAGAAGGGGCCAGATCGCAGTGAGTCGGGGATCGGCAGTGGCGAAGGCATCCGCCAACGGTCCCCGAATCCACGACCATGCGGGCCCTCCCGGCAACAGCCTGTGGACGCATAGCCACCGCAACACCACTGTGCGCCGGAAGCGGTGGCTTTGCGTCCACCTGAACGACGACTCTGGACGCTGAGTCACCGCTCACCGAGTGAGGTGGACGCTGAGTCACCGCTCACTCGCTCGATGAGCTCCCCGCGTACGTCAGGTGCCAGGCTCACCGCTCAGAGGACGCCGCGGGGGCGGAACTGCACGCTGATGCGGGGTCCGACGGGACGCGCGGTCTTGAGGATCGCGTGCTCCCACGTGCGCTGGCACGAACCACCCATCACCACGAGGTCACCATGACCGAGCGCGAAGCCGATCGCCTCGCCGCCACCGCGCGGGCGCAGGGACAGCCGACGGGCGGCGCCGAGCGAGACGATCGCCACCATGGTGTCCTCGCTGCGGCCGCGACCGATGCGATCGCCGTGCCATGCGACGCTGTCCTGGCCGTCGCGGTAGTAGCAGAGCCCCGCCGTCTCGAACCGCTCGCCGAGCTCGGCCTCGTAGTGGTCGCTCAGCTGGTCGCGCGCATCGGCCAGGAGCGGATCGGGGAGCGCATCGCCGCGACCGTAGGAGCAGACCAGCCGAGGCACGTCGACCACGGCGTCGTACATCTCGCGCTTCTCCGCGCGCCATGGCACATCGGACTGGAGCCGGAGGAACAGGTCGTCAGAACCACTGACCCAACCGGGCAGGACGTCGACCCACGCGCCGCGCGTGAGGACGGTACGGCGAGGTGCCAGCGTGCCGATCTCCGGCGTGACACCCGCATCGAGCAGGGAACCCTGGAAGTACGCCTCCATGACACCGAGCGTACGCCGATTCGAACGTATGTTCTAGATCTCAGTGGACATCACGCCGTCGGAACAGCAGCTGCCCCGCTGCGCTGGTCGCCGCCGCCAACGCGCCGATCACCACGACGGGGGTCCATCGCGCATCCTCGGCCGGCGTCAGCGCCAGGTGGTCGAACGGCGACACTGCCGTGATCCAGTCAGGGAGCTGGAGCACCGCGCCGAACATCAGGACGATGAAGCAGAACCCGAGTGCCGCCCACGCGAACGGGGCCAGACGCGAAGAGATCCCGTAGAGCAGGCGCGCCAGCCCGGCGAGCAGGAGCACCGGTGCGATGTATGGGACGGTGGCGACGAAGTACGTACGGACGGCCCCGCCATCACCCGTGACCAGGGCATAGCCGAGACCGAGGCCCAGCCCGCCGAGCAGTACGCCGCCCACCGCCGAGAGCACCGTCATGGTCACGTGACCCAGCAACCAGCGGCTACGCGGCAACGCGGTCGCGAGCAGCCCTTCGACCCGGCCGGCCTCATCCTCGGCACGCGGGCGCAGTGCCGAGGAGATCACCAGGCCGCAGGCGAGCAGCGCGATCATGCCGATGGCCGTCGCATAGAAGGACTCGGTGAGACTGGGCCCCGCACCTGCGCCGAACACGTCCTTGGAGAACTCGGAGTCGCCGATCAGGTCCTCGACGTCGTTGCCGATCGATCCGTAGCTGAGTCCCATCAGCAGCAGCCCCACGGCCCATCCGACGATGGTGCCGCGCTGCAGCCGCCAGGCGAGCCCGGTCGACGAGGTGAGCCCACGCCCGGCGCGTGCAGGACCGGGACGTGCCGCGAAGACGCCTGAGCCGACGTCACGCCGCCCGAAGATCCAGATCGCCGCCGCGATGGGTACGCCGGCCCCGATCACGAACAGGACGATCGGCCACCACTCCTCGCCGGCGAACGCGCGCATCCCCTGCGCCCAGCCGATCGGCGAGAGCCACGAGAGCGCGCCGTTGCCGACATCGCCGACGGCCCGTAGGACGTATGACACCCCGATGACGGCACCCGTGATGCCGTACATCGTGCGAACGCCTTCGGTCAGCTGGGCCGTGAGCAGGGCGACACCCGCGAACACGATGCCGCCGAGGGCCAGCGACGCACCGAGCGAGACGCACCCAGCCACATCGAGCCCCACCGTCAGCAGGCTCAGCGTCGTGAGTGCACCGAGCAGGACGTTGGCGCCGATCGCGACGATGGCGGCTGCGACCATCGGAGCGCTGCGATCGACCACTGCCGAGCGAATCAGCTCGTCGCGACCGGTCTCCTCCTCGGCGCGGGTGTGGCGACCGACGATGAACATGCTCATCAGCCCCGCCACGATGATCCCGAACGCGACAGACTGCCACGCCACCTGACCGCCCAGCGTGTTGAGCGCACGGTCCGGCCCCAGCATCGCGATGAACGCGGCATTGCCGCCGATGCTCTTGGCCGCCTTGTCGAGCTCGGCCTGGGTTGTATAGAGGCCGTCGGTGCTGACTGCCTGTGAGAAGTACAGGAGCATTCCGCCGAGGATCCACGCCGGCAGCATGATGCGATCACGGCGGAGATAGAGGCGGAGCAGCGTACGTACGCCCGTCATGCCGGCACCTCCGTGGGAAAAGCACGGTACGGACGCCCCGGCACGACAACGCCCGTGTTTCCCTCGCTGCGCTCGACAACGCCCGTGTTTCCCTCGCTGCGCTCGACAACGCCCGTGTTTCCCTCGCTGCGCTCGGTCATGCCGACTCGACCTCGTCGGCTGCTTCGATCTCGTCGCCGTAGTGACGCATGAACAGCTCCTCGAGCGTCGGCGGCTGGCTGGTCAGCGACTGGATGCCGAACTCGCCGAGCCTGGCCAGCGCGGCTCCGAGCTTGGGGGTGTCTACCTCGAACGCCGCCCGGTTGCCCTCGACCGAGACGTCGTGGACGCCCTCGAGCGCATCGAGACCCGTCGGCGGCCTGCTCATCTCGGCGGTGACCGACGTGCGCGTGAGGTGGCGCAGCTCCGACAGGGTGCCCGACTCCACGGTCCGGCCTGACCGGATGATGCTGACCCGGTCGCACAGCCGCTCGACCTCGGCAAGGATGTGGCTCGACAGGAGGACGGAGTGTCCCTCGTCCTTGAACTCGTCGACACAGTCGGTGAACACCGACTCCATGAGCGGGTCGAGGCCCGATGTCGGCTCATCGAGGATCAGCAGCTCGACGTCCGCGGCGAGCGCCGCGACCAGGGCGACCTTCTGCCGGTTGCCCTTGGAGTAGGTCCGCGCCTTCTTGGTCGGGTCCAGCTCGAACCGCTCGACCAACGTGTCGCGTCGTTGGACGTCGAGGCCTCCGCGGAGCCGGCCCATCAGGTCGATGACCTCTCCGCCGGAGAGGTTGGGCCACAGGTTCACGTCGCCAGGCACGTACGCCAGCCGTCGATGCAGCTCGGCAGCGTCGCTCCAGGGGTCCTTGCCGAACAGCGTCACGCTTCCCCGGGAAGCCCGCAGCAGGCCGAGCAGCACCCGGATCGTGGTCGACTTGCCGGCGCCGTTGGGCCCCAGGAAGCCGTGCACCTCTCCTTGCGCGACCGTCAGGTCGAGTCCGTCGAGGGCGGTGAACGAGCCGAACTTCTTGACCAGCCCGGAGATGTCGATGACGGGGTCCATGCCGCCGACGGTACTCCTTTTCACAGATTTGTGAAATCTCTGAACTGAATGAATTCTCCCGTACACTCGCGACATGGACGACGATGCGGTGGCGGCATTCATCGAGGGCTTCGCACTGAGCCTCACCGAGGCCGGGATGCAACGCATGGCATCGCGCATGTTCGGCGCGCTGCTCGTCGCCGACGACGGACGACTCACGGCCAAGGAAGTCGCCGACCAGCTCAAGGTGAGCCCGGCCGCCGTGAGCGGGGCCGTCAGCTACCTCACCCAGACCAAGCTGATCACCCGCGTACGGGAGCCCGGCGACCGCGTCGACCACTACAGCGTTGGCGAGCAGCCGTGGTTCGAGACGCTGATGGCGCGCACCGACAGCATCGAGAAGATGGTCGACTGGATGCGCAAGGGCTCTGCCGCCCTCCCCCAGGGCAGCCCGGCCCAGGTCAGGATGGACGAGACCAGGGAGTTCTTCGAGTACCTCCAGGCCGAGATGCCGCGCATCATCGATCGCTGGCGGGAGTCGAAGCACGCATGAATGCGTGGGACCAGCTGCTCGACCTGGTCGACCACCTTGCCGCGGACTCCGAGGTGCCGCTCGACGAGTCGGAGCGTACGTTCGCCGCACTCTGCACCGAGGCCGTGGCGCAAGGCTCGGTCGACAGCGAGCTCCACGTCGATGACACGGCGCGCTGGCTCCGGATGATGATCTCGGCCCACCGCGCCGAGCGTGCGGCACATCCGGAGATCGACTCCGACGTGGATGTCGCGGTGCTGCGGCTCATCGTCACCCGATGGCTGCACCCTCATCGCCTGGATCAGCGCGAGTCCGAGCCGCGCACCTGAGCAAGGTAGACGAAAGCGGCGACCGTGCCGAGCAGGCTGAGCAGTCCCAGGGGGTTGAAGCCGTCGACCACGTGACCCAGCACGGCCAGCACGAGGATGATCAGCCAGCTCCGCTTGGGGAGGGTCTCGATGTAGGTGAACTGTGCGACGGGCCGCCCGACGCAGTCGACCAACGCGAACGCCTTGGCCGCGAACAGCACGACGCCGATGATCAGGGACAGGCCGTTCTGGACCGCAAACAAGTCAGGCACGGGAGCAGGCTATCGGGCCGATCGGCAGACAGACACCAAAGACGGGCTCCCCCAAAGGGGAGCCCGTCTTTGGTGGAGGCGTGAATCAGGCCTTCTTGGCAGCCGTCTTCTTCGCCGGAGCCTTCTTGGCCGGAGCCTTCTTGGCCGGGGCCTTCTTGGCGGTCACCTTGGTGACGGTCGCCTTCGCGTCCTCGACGAGGTCCTCGGCGCGCTTGCTGGCGTCGTCAGCGAAGCCCTTGGCGGTCTTCGTGGCGTCGTCAGCGAAGCCCTTGGCGGACTTGGTCAGGTCGTCGACCTTGAGGCCCTTGGCCTTGTTGACGAGCTCTTCGCCCTTCTTGGCGAGGTCGGCGTAGGCGCTGGTGGCGGTGCCAACGGCGGTCTGCGCGAAGCCCTGGGCCTGCTTCTGGAGGTCAGCAACGTCAATCTTCTTGAGCGTCTCGGGCAGAGCCTTGACGTCCTCGACGATGGACTTGACCTGAGCGTTGATCGTGTCAGTGATGGTCATATCTTCTCCTGGTTTGCTTCGGTCACGGTGGTGACCAGTTGGGTGTCAGTGGCTTCATCGGTTCCGACAAAGGATCGGTAGATGTCGAGCAGTGCCGTCTTCTGGCGCTCGGTGAGACGGGTGTCGAGGGCGATGGCGTCCTCGACCATCCGTGCCCCGCTCTCATCGGCATCGAGGATGCCGGCGCGAACGTAGAGCGACTCAGCCGAAATACGCAGCGCCTTGGCAATTTGCTGCAGAACCTCTGCCGACGGTCGACGCAGACCTCGTTCGATCTGGCTGAGATAGGGATTGGAAACATCCGTCAGCTCGGCCAGCTGTCGAAGCGACATCTGTGCCTGACCCCGCTGCTCACGCAAGTAGTCGCCGAGTCCCTCGACGGTCTTCTGCATGCTCAACTTGGCCATGACTCAAGTGTGCTTGCAAAAGTTAGCAAATGCAAGCAGGGCGGCTTGCGACTTGGATCACATGGCCGCATCACCGCAGGTCAGCGAGCTGTCACTCCAGGAGCAACAAGATTTCTGGAAAAAGTTGTCAGGAGTTGTGGGGTCTGGTGCTCCTACCTACAAGCAACACCACAGACCAGCCGAAAGCACCTCACACCAGGAGTCATCATGAACCGCACGATCCGCAACCTCGTCATCGCCGTCCCGCTCGCCACGGTCGGCCTCACCATGGTCAACGTCGCGGCGGCAACCGCCGACCCGATCGACCCGAACTTCCCGATCGCCATCCCCGAGCAGCCCAAGGGACCCGGTGACATCGCGAACCCGACACCGCCCAAGCCCCCGAAGGGTCCGCAGGACCTGGCTGATGCCCCGAAGCCGACGAAGCCGGCCCCCAAGCCGCAGGCACAGCCCCAGGGCGGCAACGGTGGCACGCAAGCCGCGCCGACGGTCGACACCAAGAAGGCTGACAAGAAGGTCGTCAAGGTCGTCAGCGCCCATGGATCGGCCGACTCGATCGACCGCACCGACGCACTGTTCGCCGGCGGACCGGCCGAGACCGAGCTCACCGCCACCACCGACGACGGCGGACTCGACCTGACGTGGCTGCTCCTCGGTGGTGGCGTCGTCACCGCCTCGGGCATCGCGTTCGCCGCCCGCAAGCGCCAGCAGAACGCCTGATTCTCGGGGAGGGCCCCACACCGCACGGTGTGGGGCTCTTTTGCTGCCCTCAGAAGGTGGTGCGGACTTCACCGACAGGATGGCCACCACCGAGGACCTCGGGCCGCTCTGCAA
The DNA here is from genome assembly GCF_039537165.1 of Aeromicrobium panaciterrae. Lineage (GTDB taxonomy): Bacteria > Actinomycetota > Actinomycetes > Propionibacteriales > Nocardioidaceae > Aeromicrobium > Aeromicrobium panaciterrae. The sequence goes on from NZ_BAAAZZ010000002.1 coordinate 892,526, forward strand.
GCAGTGGCGCGTCGAGCCCTGCAAGCTCGAGCGCCCGGTTCATGACGGCATACACGGGCCTCTCGCTGCCGTCCTCGATCTTGACCGCGAACGCCTCCCCGTCAGGCTGCGCCACGACGTACGTGCTCTCGGCTCCCCATTTTGCAATCAGGCCGGGCAAAGCACGCATCAACTGCAGCTCGGGCCGCCCCGTACCGCTCACGAACTCCGGATGCGCCCTCATCGCAGAAGCCACCTTGGCCTCCAAGGTTCCCTGTTCGCCCGCCGCGATGCGGCCAACTGCGCGGGCGAGCTGAACGAGCGATGTCGCCAGCAAGGGCGCTCCGCACCCATCGACGCCGATCACGGCAGGTGGCCCCTGAGTCACCTCGGTGAACGTCTCGGTGATGACGACTTGCAGCGGGTGATCGGGGGCGAGGTAGGTATCGGTCGACCAGCCGTTCGTGACGCAGGTGAGGAGCATCGCCGCATGCTTGCCTGAGCAGTCCATGCAGATCGGTGCCCGCACGCCGCCCGCGCGGATGTAGGCCGCATGCACCTTGGGATCCAACGGGTACGAAGGGGGCGTCTGCAAGGCTGACTCGTCGAGCCCGGCCAGCGTGAGGATCTCGCGCACGGCGTCGAGGTGGAAGGGCTCACCTGTATGACTCCCAGCGGCGATCGCCAGCAGCTCACCGTCGAGGGGAAGGCCAGCACGAAGCATGCCGAGTGCCTGGATCGGCTTGTTTGCAGACCTCGGGAAGACGACAGTGCCCGGGTCATCGATCGACCACACGACCTCACCGGCGGCATCAACGCGTACGGCTACTCCGCGATGACGGCTCTCGACCAACCCTGACCTGACCACTTCCGCAAGTACGTCCACCCGGCCACCCTAGATGGCGAGATCTTCCCAACATCCCAGGCCGTTGTTACTCTCTTCGGACTGGTTGTGCGCTCCTGGTCGCAACTTCCCCCACCAGTGAGGATTCACCGTCATGATCTCGTGGACCCGGCATGCGTGCCGCGCCTCCGCTCTTGCACTGGCGATCCCGCTGATCGTGGGTGCACCCGCCGGCGCCGCCACCACGCTCGGCGCTCCGACCGGGCTCGCCGCCACCGTGACGTCGTCAAGCGCCACCCTGTCGTGGGCGAAGGCGGCGAACGCCAAGACGTACGTCATCTGCCTGCAGAAGTCCAAGGCCGCCAAGACGTGCTTCAAGACCGCCCGCACCACCTCGACCAAGGTCTCGTTCTCCAAGCTCGCACCGACCGACGGGACCGACTACTTCTTCCGCGTCACGGCCCAGCGGGACAAGGCCGTCAAGAGGTCGGTGCTCAAGGGATTCAACCTGGCCAAGCCGGTCACCCGCCCGGCTGCCGCGACCGGCATCACCCGCACCGCGACGACCACCAGCGTGGCCATCTCCTGGAACACGGTGGCGGGCGCGACGGGCTACACCGTCTGTCTGCTGCCGACGCCGACCGCGCCGGCGTGCTCGCACCGCTCGACGTTGTCCCCGAGCACGACAGCATCGTTCACGGGACTCACCACCCAGCCCGGCACCGACTTCTACTACCGCGTGATCAGTCACAACACCGCGGGCCAGACGTCGTCGGCGACACTGTCATTCGATCTCGCGGTCGCCACCGTCACGGGTCTCACCGCCAAGACCGACGGCAAGCAGCACCTCGTGCTCACGTGGTCACCCGCGACCAACGCCTCGAAGTACGCCGTGCAGATCGCCACCGACAAGGCCATGACCACGGGAGTGGTCGGCGGCACGGCGACCTCGCCGACGTTCACCAGCCCCGCCCTCCGGCCCGGCACGCTCTACTACTTCCGGGTGCGCGGCACGAACGACGCCGTCGCCGGCACCTACAGCGCCATCGGTGAGTTGAAGTTCGGTACGCCGGGCACCGCCGTACGCATCGTGACCTACAACCTCTGCGGCCAGGACAAGTGCCTCACCTCGACCAACAAGATGAAGACGTGGTCATCGACCCGCAAGCCGCTCGCGGGCTCGCTCGTACGCTCGGCTGCCCCCGACATCGTGGCGACACAGGAGTCGACGACCAAGGACACCAATTTCGCCACCCAGCTGCCGGGGTTCAAGCTGTCGCACTACAAGAGCGCGAAGTCGCTGTTCTACAAGACCTCGAAGTACTCCCTGGTGTCCTCCGGCGAGATCACCCTGAGCAGCTCGTTGAAGAAGTACGCCGTCTGGGCCGACCTCAAGGACCTCAACGGGACCCGCTTCATCGTGGTCAACCTCCACCTGGTGGCCGGCAAGGGCAAGGCCAACGACGACGAGCGCACTCGCGAGATGACGGCGCTCATCAACGGGGTCCGCAAGATCAATCCGAGCGGGCTGCCCGTGGTCTACGCGGGTGACTTCAACTCCAACGACAGCAATGCCAATCAGTCGAAGTACAAGGGTGGGTACGACGCGCCCCTGCGCTCGTTCAAGGCGATCGGCGTCGTCGACTCGTACTCCACGTCGAAGACCCTGATCAACCAGATCTGGAACAGCGCCAACCAGGCCAAGAACCCGCCGCTCAAGCACTCCGACCACGTGGACCACGTCTACACCTCGCCCGACGTCAAGGCCACCAGCTGGAAGGTGCTGCTGCGACTCTCCGGAACGAGCCATGCGCTGCCGTTCGCGAGCGACCACAACGCGCTCGTCGTCGACCTGACCGTGCCGGGCCGCTGACAATGCCGGGTGTCAGGCACGTGCGCACCTACGATGGCTGGATGCGTCGCGCAGTACTCGGACTGATCACGATCGTCGCGCTCTGCCTCGTGGGCCTGGCCCCTGCGCAGGGCGCCACCAAGCCCGGGACGGTGGGGCTCGTCACGTTCACGGCGGCCTCGCCGACGTCGTTCACGATCATCTGGCCCAAGGCCAGCAACGCGACCAGCTACCAGGTGTTCGTGTCGACCTCCTACACGGGCGTGCTGACGGCACCGGTGTTCGGGACCTCCAAGACCACCACGTTCACACCCAAGGGCCTCAAGCCCGGCACCGACTACTTCATCCAGGTGCGGGCGATGAACGGCACCAACGCCGGGAGCCGGTCGAGCCGCGTCGGGCACCAGACGATCCGTGCGCAGGGCACCGCCACCGGCCCCTACTACACCGTGATGAGCTACAACCTCTGCACCCGGGCGTGCATGATTCCCTATCAGCCGGGCATGGACGGCTACTACACGTACTGGAAGTGGTCGCAGCGCATGCCGGGCGCGATCGAGCGCATCACCAACTTCAAGCCCGACGTCGTGATGCTGCAGGAGTCCGAATGCTCCGTGCCGTCCGCGCCCGACCTGCACTGGCAGCATCCCGAGTGGCGGCCCGTCATGCAGCCCCCCGCCGGCTACGCCAAGGTCAAGTGCCGCAGCGCCAAGCAGCTGTTCTACAACGACGCCCGCTTCGACGTCGCCCCCGGCGAGTCGTGCATGGACAACGACTCGACGCCACCGCCGGTCAACCAGTGCACCAGCGGGTCGATCTACCTCGGCGAGCACCTCGACGGCAAGAAGTTCGCCGTCTGGGCCGAGCTGGTCGACAAGACGAAGGCCGACAAGCACGTGATCTTCGTGAGCGTGCACCTGGTCACCGGTACAAGTACGGCCGCGGTCAACTATCGGGCTGCCGAGATCAGGACGCTGCTGGCCAAGATCCGCGAGGTCAATCCCGAAGGTGTCCCGGTCGTCTACGGCGGCGACTTCAACTCGCACAAGAACCGCTCCAACGACTCGGTCGCGACCGAGTTCCACAAGGGCGGCCTGTACGACGCGTTCGACCTGGCGATGAAGATCGGCTACCAGCACTTCAACACCTACAACGGCTTCAAGGTCACCCCGACGATCGGCGTGAAGTGGGGTGACCACGTCGACCACGTGTGGGTCGATCCCACGAAATCGCGGGTCATCTCCTGGCTCAACGGAGTCAAGCTCGTGAGCGGCAAGCTCCCCCACCCGATCCCGTCGGATCACAGCCCGCTCGTGGTCAGCGTCCAGGTCAACTGAACACCCACAGATCCGATTCCGCCTGCGACCACAGGCACCGTAGAATTGGGCAACCCTCTGACCGCATCACTTGGAGCTTCCCGTAGTCAGCCGTCGCAATACCCCGCCACGACGCCGTGCCGACGGCGCAAAGCGACCTTCCGGAGTCAAGCGCGCTCCGAGTCGCCGCGCCAGCGCGGAGCAGCGGCCTGCCGCGGCCAGACGAACCGCGGGACGCCGCAAGACGAACGACGACCGGCGTCGACTCATCGTCGGAGGCACGGCCTTTGCGCTCGTCGCCACACTGGGCGCCGGACTGTGGGCCACCCGGGCACTGACCAACGGTCCCGATGCGCCGTCGGAGCTCTCCGCCAAGGCCATCTCCCCCACCGAGGTGGTACTGGACTGGAAGGGTGCCGACAACGCCGACTCCTACGTCATCAAGGTCGGGGCCGACCGGGCACTGACCGGCGAGAAGACCAAGGCCATCAAGGCCAAGGGCAAGACCACCCTGACGGTCGGTGACCTCACACCGTCGACGCCGGGCGTCGACCAGTTCTATCGCGTCGATGCGGTCTACGACGGCAAGACCGTCTCCTCGCGCACCGCCCGCTTCAGCCTGCTGCCCGGCGCTGTCGGCAAGGTCTCGATCCCCAAGAAGGCAACCACCGGTATCAAGGCCACGTGGCCCGCCGTCGCCAATGCCCGCCAGTACGACGTGGTCATGGCCGCCGACAAGGACTTCACCAAGGACACGTCCGCCATGCGCACGCTCTCGTCGTCTGCCGAGTTCATCACGAGCTCGCTGGCACCCAGGACGAGCTACTGGCTCAAGATCCGGGCCGTCAACGGCAGCCACGTCGGTGCATTCAGCGAGCCGGTCCCGTTCTCTACGCTCCCGGAGCAGTCGGCGTTCCGTGTCGCCGGCTGGAACGTGTGCTCCGAGGCCTGCGGCGGCTACAGCAGCCGTGGCCGCATCCAGGCCAAGTTCCTCAACGACAGCAAGGTCGACCTCTTCGGCCTCCAGGAGGCGGGCGGCGTACGCGTCGGCGGACTCACCAACTCACTCTTCAGCGGTGGCTCGCAGAAGTTCGTCCGCGCCTCCGGCGGCGCCAAGACCCGCTACATCTTCTACCGGCCGGCGCTCTTCACCCAGCTCGGCGGTGGCACGTTCCCCATCGGCCACGGCAAGTACACCACCTGGGCGGCGTTCCGGGTGAAATCCACCGGCCAGGAGTTCATCTTCGTCAACATCCACTTGCTGACCGGCAAGAGCGGCGTCGACGGCAAGCGCGCCTCGGAGATGCGGGCGACCCTTGCGGGCATGGCCAAGGTCAACAAGTCCGGGCTGCCGATGATCTATGCCGGCGACTTCAATGCGGGCTTCCACCGTGCGTTCACCCCAGGCGTGCTGCTGCGCAACCTCGGCTTCTCCGACTCTGTGAGCATCAGCAAGACCAAGCCGATCAACGCCACGATCAACAGCGGCCACACGTTCTCCACCGTCCCGCGGTTCAGCTCCGACTACGTCGACCACATCTTCGTCTCCAAGGAGTTCCAGGTCCTGGAGTGGAAGCAGCTCGTACGCATGACCGGCAACCGCTACACGCGGCCCGTCGTGTCCGACCACAACGCCATCAGCGCGGTCGTGTCACTCGGCGCCAACCCCGCGTCGCTCGGCGAGCCGACTCCGACGACCACGGTCGGCGGGCTCACCCAGTCGCTACCATGACGACGTGCCGCCCACCGACGACTCCGTGCTGACCTCCTTCCACGCAGTCATCCCCGCCGGCGGGGCCGGCACCCGGCTCTGGCCGCTGTCGCGGGCATCACGGCCCAAGTTCCTGCTCGACCTCGACGGCTCCGGCAGGTCGTTGCTCCAGCAGACGTGGGACCGGCTCGTCGACCTCATCCCGGCCGAGCGCATCCACGTCGTGACGGGTACGGCGCACGCCGGAGCCATCGGCGAGCAGCTGCCCGACCTGACCTCGTTGATCGTCGAGCCGTCGCCGCGTGACTCGATGCCGGCGATCGGCCTCGCGGCCGCCATCATCGGCGCCGGCGACCCTGACGCCATCATCGGCTCGTTCGCCGCCGATCACGTGATCGACGACCAGATCGCGTTCGCCGAGGCGATCCAGCAGGCGGCAGCCGTCGCCCGGCACGGACTCATCAGCACGATCGGCATCACCCCAAGTGGGCCGTCGACGGCGTTCGGCTACATCGAGGCGGGAGCGCTGCTCGAGGTCGACGGTGCCACCTCGGCTCGCAGCATCGTCCGGTTCGTCGAGAAGCCCGACGAGGCAACCGCTGCGGCATACGTCGCCGACGGCAACCACAGCTGGAACGGTGGCATGTTCGTCGTTCGCACCCAGGTGCTGCTCGACCACCTTGCGCGCCTGCAGCCCGGGCTCCACGACGGACTCACCCGTATCGCCGCCGCCTGGCACCAGTCCGATCGTCAGGAGGTGCTCGACGAGGTGTGGCCGAGCCTGACCCGCATCGCGATCGACCATGCCATCGCCGAGCCCGTCTCGCTCGAGGGCGGGATGGCGATGGTTCCCGGCTCGTTCAGCTGGGATGACCTCGGGGACTTCGCAGCGCTCCAGGACATCGGTGTGACACCGGCGCCCGGCACGGTCTTCATCGACGCCGACGGCCTGACGATCGCCGAGGACGGCACCACGATCGCCGTGGTCGGCCTGCACGACGTCATCGTCGTACGTACTCCCGACGCCACGCTCGTCACCACCCGTGAGCACGCCCAGCGGGTCAAGGACGTCGTCAGCGCGCTGAAGGACCGCGGTCGCGACGATCTTGTGTGAGCCGCTGCTCGCTGCGCTTCATGCGCTCCTCGTAGGGCGGGACCAGGTCGATCAGCTCACCCACCACGGTGTCGGAGGTCGGCTGGTAGGCCTGGGCGACCTCGCCGGTGCCCTCGATCGTCAAGGCACCGTCCTCGGGGCCGGCGTAGACCGAGTCGCCCCGGGCCATCACGATCCGCTCACCGGCTGAGTTGACCACCACGACCTCACCGCCCGTGCACACCAGGATCCGCTTGCCGCCGGGAGGCAGCGGGGTGTGGTCGCGATAGCCGTCGGAGCACTGGCTCACGGCCAGCGCGAACTCGTCGACATCGGGGCTGAAGATACTGGTCGAGAAGCCGAACGGCTCCGGAGTGACCCGGGCCAGCCGCGACATGCCGGTGCCGAGGCAGCGCACCAGACCGGCCGGATCGAGCGACTTGCTCGTCAGGCCGGCCCGCAGCACGTTGTCGGAGGACGCCATCACCTCGAGGCACAGGCCCTTGAGGTGCGAGTGGATGATGCCGGTGCCGAGGAACGCCGCCTCGCCCGGCTGGAGCGTCAGCCGGTTGAGCATCATCGAGATGATGACGCCGACGTCCTCGGGGTAGTAGTCGGCGATCTCCAGCGCCGTGACGTAGGCACGCTTGATGTCGATGCCCTGCTCGGTCAGCTCACGGCACGACGCCAGCGCCTCGGCGATCTCGTCGACGCTGGGTGGCTCAGCCAGCAGCTGTTCGACGAGCTTGACGATGCCGGGGAAGCCCGGCGACGCGTTGAGGTTCTCGGCCAGCTTGCGCGTCATCGTCGTGTTGAGGCCGATCAGGACCCGCAGGATCTCCGCCGTCGGCCTGAACCCGACGAGCGTGTCGAATGTCGTGAGGGCGTAGGCCATCTCGGGCTTGTGGTGCGGGTCCTTGTAGGTACGGTCGGGCGCGTCCAACGGGATGCCTGCGGCCTCCTCGGCGGCGAACCCTTCCCGAGCCATCGCCCGGTTGGGATGCACCTGGAGCGACAGCGGCCGGTCGGCTGCCAGGAGCTTGACCAGGAACGGCAGCTCGCCCGCAGCCTCTTGCAGCGACGTGCCGTCATCGTCGGTCGACGGAGCGAGCGGGTGGGTGCCGATCCACACCTCTGCCACCGGCTTGCCGTCCGGGACCTCTCCGAGAAACCTCGGAATGTCGGCCGTCGAGCCCCAGTCGTAGCCACGGGACGCGTTGACGAGGCGGAGCATTGATGCAGTCTATTGAGGGGTGGGCTACTTGTGCCGCGGCTTGCGGGACTTCTCGGCGAGCTTCTGCTCGTACGGGTTCTTCTCGGCGCTCTTCTTGGCGGCGGGTTTTTTCACATACGCGTTCTTGGTCGGCTGCTTGCTCCCGGTCGACCTCTTCTCGTACGGGCGCTTGCTGCCGTGTGACTCGCTGGTGCGCGCCCGCAGTGGTGCGCCGTTGTCGAGCTGCAGCTCGATGAGCTTGCCGGAGATGCGCGTGTTGGCCAGCGCCTCGAATACCGCGCTCGGCAGGTCGGCGGGGAGCTCGACGAGCGAGTGGTCGGTCAGCAGGGTGATCTTGCCGAAGTCAGACCTCTTGAGGCTGCCCTCGTTGGCCAGGGCGCCGACGATCGCCGACGGGCCGATCTTGTGCCGCTTGCCCACCGAGACGCGATAGACCGCGGATCCCTCGGCCGGGAGGCGGTCACTGCGGTCGAATCCCGCGGGCTTGCGACGTGGCCCGCCGTCGTCCTGCGCCCACGAACGCTCGCGGGGGGCCGACTTGGGCGGATCAGGACGCAGGAAGAAGTCCTTGTCGGACTGGCTCATGACGGCCAGGGCCGCCGCCGCATCGGTCATCGAGACGTCGTTCTCGGCGACGTACTCCTCGACCAGCGTGCGGAACGCGTGGAACTGCGGCGATCCCATGCTCGAGGTGATCGCCTGGGCGAACCGGCCGGCCCGACGCTCGTTGACCTCCTCGGCCGACGGCACCGACATCTCCTCGACCGGCCGTCCCGACACCTTCTCGATCGCCGAGAGCATGCGGCGCTCACGCGGGGTGACGAACAGGATCGCCTCGCCCGTACGCCCGGCGCGCCCCGTACGACCGATCCGGTGGACGTAGGCCTCGGTGTCGTGCGGGATGTCGTAGTTGATGACGTGCGTGATGCGGTCGACGTCGAGGCCCCGGGCGGCGACATCCGTCGCGACGATCAGGTCGAGGGCGCCCGACTTGAGCTGGGAGACCGTCCGTTCGCGCTGCGCCTGCACGAGGTCGCCGTTGAGCGCCGCGGCGTTGTAGCCCCGGCCGCGCAGCTTGTCGGCGAGCTCCTCGGTGGAGGACTTCGTACGGACGAACACCAGCATGGCGTCGCCGGTCTCGACCTCGAGCAGCCGGGTCAGCGCGTCGAGCTTGTGGTGGTGCGAGACCTGGATCCAGCGCTGGCGGACCGTGGCGGTCGACGTGGTGGCCTTGGGTGTCGCGATGTCGACAGGGTCGTGGAGGTACTTCTTGGCCAGCGAGCGGATCTGCTTGGGCATCGTCGCCGAGAACAGCGCGACCTGCTTGTACTCGGGGGTGTCGGCGAGGATGCGCTCCACGTCGTCGGCGAAGCCCATGTTGAGCATCTCGTCGGCCTCGTCGAGCACGAGGTACTCCAACGACGTCAGGTCGAGGCTGCCGCGCTCGAGATGGTCGATCACGCGGCCGGGAGTGCCGACGACGATGTGCGCACCCTTCTGCAGCCCGGCGAGCTGGAAGCCGTAGCCCTGGCCGCCGTAGACCGGCAGCACCCGTATGCCGGGGAGGTTGCCGGCGTACGCGGCGATCGCCTCGCACACCTGGAGGGCGAGCTCGCGGGTCGGCGCGAGGACGATGGCCTGCGTCTTGCGGTTGGCGGGGTCGATGCGCTGCAAGATCGGCAGCGCGAATGCCGCGGTCTTGCCCGTGCCCGTCTGTGCCAGGCCGACGACGTCCTTGCCCTCGAGCAGCGACGGAATCGCGCGCTCCTGGATCGGGGTCGGCGTCTCGTAGCCCAGGGACGACAGCACCCGGACGAGCGGCTCAACCAGTCCGAGGTCTGCGAACGTCGGTGTCTCGCGTACCTCTTCGGTTGTCATGGCCCCAAGGCTATCGGTGGAACGCCGTTGACCACTAATAAGCGCCGGTGGAGCGGATGACCGCTCGCAGGGTCTTCCAGAGGATCAGCAGGTCACCCACGATCGACCAGTTCTCGACGTAGTAGAGGTCGAGACGCATCGTCTCTTCCCAGTTGAGGTCGGAGCGGCCCGAGATCTGCCACGGACCCGTGATGCCGGGGCGTACGAGGAGGCGGCGGCGAGCATCGGCGGCGTAGACCGACACCTCCGAGACCAGCGGCGGTCGCGGGCCGACCAGGCTCATGTCGCCCTTGATCACGTTGATCAGCTGCGGCAGCTCGTCGATCGAGAACCGGCGCAGGTGCTTGCCCACCGAGGTGACCCGCGGGTCCTCACGCATCTTGAACATCACGGCGTTGCCGCTGTCGGGCGTCAGGTCGTCGAGCATCTGGTCAGCGCCGTCGACCATGGTGCGGAACTTGATCATCCCGAACGTCTTGCCGTCGCGGCCGACACGCTCCTGCACGAAGAAGACCGGCCCCTTGCTGTTGAGTTTGATCGCGATCGCGACGACGAGGAATATCGGCAGGCTGACCAGCAGCAGGGCCCACGCACCGAACCGGTCGAGCGTGCCCTTGGCCCATCGCGCGCCGCCGCGATAGGCCGGCTTCTCCACGTGCAGCAGGGGCAGGCCGGCGACGGGTCGGATGTGAACTCGGGGACCGGCGATGTTGGCCAGCGACGGCGCCACGATGATCTCGACGCTGTGACCCTCGAGGTCCCAGCCGAGCCGGCGCACCATGTCGGGGTGGGTCGCGTCCGACGACGTGACGATGACGGCATCGGCGCCGGTCGACAGTGCTGCGGTCTTGAGCGCATCGACGCTGCCGACCGCCGGCAACCCGGCGACACCCTTGCCCTCGTCCGGTCCGGTGAGGCACACGCCGACCAGGTGGTAGCCGTACGCCTCGTTGCGTCCAATCACGGCCGCGAGGTGCTCGACGGACTCGCGGTTGCCGACCACGATCGCACGGTGCGTCATACGTCCGGCCTGGCGCTGCACCAACAGCCACTGGCGCCACGACCAGCGGCTGAGGACCAGCATCACCAGGCCGAACGGCAGGCCGACGATGACGTAGGCGCGCGGCGGCGAGAACTTCACGACGAAGCAGAAGAACGCCAGGAAGGAAAAGATCACCAGCGTGGAGTTGATGACTCGTTTGTATTCGTCGGCTCCGCCGCTGAGCACGCGTGCATCACGGGTGCCGGCAAGGGTCAGGACGAGGTGCCACAACACCAGCGTCACGACGGAGATGAGGATCCACCAGGGCGTACGTGGCCCTCCCAGTCCGTCCCACTGGCGCGGGTATGCCGCCCAGACGAGGTGGACCGTGACGAACACCCAGGCGAGCACGACGAGGTCAGAGAGCACCAGGATGCGGCCGTAGCGACGCTGCCACTCGAGTCCGGTCTCGCGTTCTGCGGGACTCACCGACACCTCCCGCTCCTGGACGACCGGAGCGGCTGTGCCCACTCTCGGATTCACGCCCGAGACGGCCGCCTGACGACCCGCCGCCCGAAGGCAACCGCCAGCCAAGCAAGTCCGATGAGGGCCACCGCGATGGCGATGCCCCCCAACCCGAGCACCAACCCACCGTAGCCGTCGCCCACGCCGAATGGGCCGAGAACCGACGGGTTGGTGTTGAGCACGATGGCGAGCACGGGCACCAGGCCAACCGCCGCAGTCAGCGCGAACGCGATCAGGACGCGGCCGAAGCTGATGGGTGTGTAGTCCATGCACCTACTCCTGCGGGACGATCGGGAAGCGGGGGAATTTGCTCGCGAAAGGTAGAACGAGTTGCCACAACCAGAGTTACGCAGGATCGGACCGGATGTATCGCGTTTTACACGACGTTCATGTGGCATGCTCGTGCCGTTCAGGGGACTTCGAACACGAAGGAGACGTGGGTGGCACCCATCCAGCTTCTACGGCGGTGGCCGTCCATCGTCGCGCTCACACTTGTCGGAGCTGCCATCGCAGCAGGACTCTTGACGACCGTGGACCAGCGCTACACGGCACACGCCGACGTGCTGGTCGAGCCGCCCGCGGGCGAGAGCACGCACGCCGTCGCCCCGCGTACCGTCGCTTCCTACGCGCACATCCTCGGCGGACGTACGATCGCGGGTCGCGTCGTCAAGAGCCTGGGCCTCCCGGCCACCGCCGGCGCCACGGATCGTCGTCTCGACGCCACGGTGCTCGACGACACGTCGGTGCTACGTGTCACGGCCCAGAGTGACAACTCGCAGACCGCCTCCCGCATCGCCCAGGAGGCGGCCGATCAGTTCGTGACCTGGCTCAAGGACAGCCAGGCCCGCAACATCACCGAGGCCACGGACGACACCGAGGCCACCAACACCGCGCTCACGGCACGCGTCGTCGAGACGGCCGCGACTCCGTCCAAGGCGTCCTACCCGTCCCGGACGACGTGGTTGTCGGTCGGCGCACTGCTGGGTCTGCTGGCCGGACTCCTCCTCGCCGTCTGGCGCGAGGCCGCCGACCGCAGCATCCGCACACCCTCTGAGCTCGAGGAGCTGGCGGGGGCACCTGTGCTCGGCGCGATGGCCTACGACCGTGCCGCCGCGAGCACGCCGCTCATCACCTCGCTCGGCACGCACCATCCGCGCTTCGAGGCCGTACGCATCCTGCGCACCAACCTGCAGTTCCTCGACGTCGACCGCGATCACAAGGTCATCACGATCACCAGCTCACTCGCCGGCGAAGGCAAGTCGACAACGGCGTGCAACCTTGCCATTGCGCTCGCGCAGACCGGCACCCGCGTCGTGCTCGTCGAGGGCGATCTGCGGCGCCCTCGGGTCAGCGAATACCTCAGCATCGAGAAGTCGGTGGGGCTCACGACGGTGCTGGTCGGCCGGGTGGCACTCGACTCGGCGCTCCAGCAGGCCGGCACGCCCGGCCTCGACGTGCTGACCAGTGGGGCGCTGCCCCCCAACCCGTCGGAGATCCTGCAGACCAAGGCGATGACGGCGTTGATCGCCGAGCTGCGCCACCGCTACGAGGTCGTCCTGATCGATGCCCCACCGCTGTTGCCGGTCACCGACGCGTCGCTGCTGGCCTCGATATCCGACGGCGCGATCCTCGTCGTCAAGCACGGCTCGACGGGGCGCGAGCAGGTACGTACCGCGACCGATCGCCTGCAGGCCGTCGGCGCCCGGCTGCTCGGCACGGTGCTCAGCATGAGCCCGGCGCGCGAGCTCAGCCGCTACGGATACGGATATGGCTATGGCTACGGGCCGGAGTACTTCGCCAAGGCCGGTGGCGAGGGCAAGCGTCGAGGCACCCGACGGGGCTGATCGCCGTCAGGGCACGTGGGCGAGCGCGTTGAGGCGCGCCCCCACCGTACGAACGGCTTCGGCGATCTGGTCGGCCGTCTGCCGATGGACCTCGGGGCTGCGACGATAGGGATCGCCGATGTCGACCTCCGCGGGCGCGAGGCTGCGCTGGCGGGCGGCCTCGGCGACGAGAGCCGTCGGGTAGGCCCCCTCGACCTTCTCGCACAGTGCCGCGAACTCGACCAACGTGAAGGTACGGCGCAGCGCTCTCGGGTTCATCGCCAGGACCTCGGAGCGGTGTGACTTGGTGGCCGTGAGGATCAGGTCGGCGGAGTCGACGAGGTAGGAGTCGATCGCGTGCGAACGAAACGCCCCCGGGCTGTGACCCAGGCGCATGAGCTCCATCGCCGCCATCGTGTCCATCGGCTCACGATCCCAGCCCTGCACGCCGGCGCTGGCGACCTCGAACAGCACCGGGTCGAGCTCGGCCCGCAGCAGGACCTCGATCATGGGCGAGCGGCAGATGTTGGCGGTGCACACGGCGAGGATCGCGAAGCGACGATGTTTGGTCACCGCAGCACCGGACGTACGTGGAGTCCGGCCTCGGGATCGACGATCAGCTCCTGGCCGGCAGCGACTCCATCGACGAGCAGCTCGGCAGCGGGATCGACGTTGCGCTTGACCAGTGCCAGCGCGATCGGCCCGAGCTCGTGGTGGCGGGCCGAGGTGCCGATCGAGCCGACGCGTACGCCGTCCAGGGTCACGTCGGAGCCGGGCTCGGGCAGGTGGTTGACCGAGCCGTCGAGGTGGAGGCGGACCAGCCGGCGTGGCGGGCGTCCCAGGGTGTGAACGCGAGCGACGGTCTCCTGACCGCGGTAGCAGCCCTTGTCGAGGTGCACCGCGACGTTGAGCAGCCCGGCCTCGTTGGGGATCGTCAGCTCGTCGGTGTCGAGCCCGATGCGTGGTAGACCTGCCTCGATGCGCAGGGCTTCCCACGCCCACAGGCCCACGGGGTCGCCGAGCTCGCCCGGCAGTGCCTCGAGGTGGGTACGCGGGACGATCTTCCAGGCGAGGCCGGGCAGCCCGACCACGGCCTGGTCGGGGGCGAGGGCGACCTCAACGCGCATCATGAAGCGCATCCGGTCGAGGAACTCCACGAGTGCAGCACCGGCGCCGGGCTCGGTGTGCGCCCAGTACGTCTCGCCGTCGTCGACGCCCGAGAAGCCGTGCTCGATGCGACCCTGCGGCGACAACAGCAACACGTCGGTGAGGACCCCGGGCTGCAGGCCCTCGAGGTATTGCGTCGTCAGCGAGTGGAGCCACGTGAGGCGGTCGGCACCGCTGACAGTGAGGACATCGCGATGGGACAGGTCGACGAAGGTGCCGCCGTCGATCAGCCGGCGCTGCTCGCTGACGATCGACCCGTAGTGGGCCGCGACGACGTTGTCGGGCGCATTGCCGCCCACTGCGCCGGGGAGCTGGAGGAGGGGGCTCGGATCAGTCACGCTTCAACCGTCCCCACAGGTGCGACTGCATCTCCTGGCCCTCGGCCGCCATGTCGTAGGCGTACATCAGGTCACCCTCGACGAGTCCGTACATGCGCTGGCCGGCCGTGTAGTCCTTGGCGGTCGACGTACGCGCGACGATGTCGGTCGCGAGGGTGAGCCGTGGGCCGTCTATCTGGCCGTACCAGACCTCGGCATACCCGGTGGCGTGTGCGAGCACCAGCTCGACGGCACCGTCACCGACGGGACGCAGGAAGCCGGTCTCGAGCGCTCCGGGACGTACCCGCTCGCCCGCCTCGTCAGTGATCCACGCGCGGCTGAAGTAGTGGAGAAAAGGCCTGGTGTCGTGGGCAAACACGACGTCGTGCTCGAACGTGAACGGCTTGATCGTGGGATAGTCGCCCTGCCCGTTGCCGTGCCACGGACCGAGCAGCCATGCCAGCGGCATGAGGTCGGGGTGGAGGTCAGACGGAATCTCGAACGGCATGGGTTCGATTCTATCGGCCACGTGGCTGTGCGGGTTTGGCCGGAGTTGCCAAGACCCGGCAGAATGGGCGGGATACCCCCGGAACGGAGCGGAATGGTCAGCAGGCGAGAGCGTCGCTATCGCGACGCCGGCAAGCGTCGCGCTGGCGGTACCCCTTTTCACAGGCGCCACCGCAGGCTGCTCATCGCGCTGTTCACGTTCCTGATCGTCGTCCCCGTGGTGGGTGGCGGGGCGTACGCCTACATGCTCAACTCCAAGCTCAACAACGTCGAGAAGGCGCCCAAGATCAAGGACACGGATCGTCCTGACCCCGACAAGGGCAAGGCGCTCAACATCCTGCTGCTCGGCTCCGACAAGGGCAAGAAGATCGAGGGGCAGCCCGCCAACACCACGATCAGCGAGGACGCCAAGGCCAAGAAGTGGCCCGTCGGCAAATATCGCAGCGACACGCTGATGATCGTGCACATCTCCGCCGACCGCAAACACGTCTACCTCACGTCGATCCCCCGTGACACGTTCACGATGATCTACGACGCCGAGGGACGGCCGCAGCACCAGGAAAAGATCAACGCCGCGTTCTCCGAGTACGGGCCGCTCGGCACGATCTCGACCGTCGAGCACCTCACCAACCTCCGCATGGCGCACCTCGCGATCATCGACTGGGCCGGTTTTCGCGCCCTGTCCACCGCGGTGGGCGGCGTACCCGTCACGATCCCCCGGGCGTTCTATGACCCGAAGCAGAAGATCCAGTGGGAGGCCGGCCCCCAGGTGCTCGAGGGCAAGCGCGCGCTCGCGTACGTCCGCACCCGCTACGGCCTGCTCCGCGGCGACTTCGACCGCATCGCCCGCCAGCAGAACTTCCTGCGCGCGCTGATGAAGAAGATCCTCGACAAGGGCACCATGACCAATCCGGTCAAGCTGATCAACACCGTCAGCGCGCTCACCGAGAACCTCACGGTCGATGCCGAGTGGAACGCCGGTGACATGCGCGGTCTCGCACTGTCGTTGCGCGGTACCCAGGCTGACGACGTCACGTTCCTCACCGCACCCATCGCCGGCACCGAGACGATCCCGATCTATGGCAGCATCGTGCGCCTCAACGAGGCGAAGGCCATGACGCTGTGGGACGCGCTCAAGAAGGACTCGATGACGGCCTACCTGGCAGCCAATCCCGGCGATGTCCTGCCGGCTCCCGAGGATGTCCGGTGACGTCACCGTCGGTCGGTCGGTCGTTGACCATCTGTCCGGACGTCGTGCTGGCGATCATCACGCCTCTGGCTAGCAGGCTGACTTCGTCACCACGTTGTTGCGGGCAGGCTTGACGCCCGGCGTGGTCGAGAGGATCACGTCGCCCTTCTGGTTGCGGCCGCTGAGCAGCGTGGTCGTGATGACGTGGGTCTCGCCGGGTCTGATCAGCAGCTGAACCTTGGTGACGTTGCGGCCGTCGTGACGCACCGGGGACACCGACTGCTTCTTGCCGTCCAGCTCAACCCGCGTGAACGCCCCTCCATACGGCGAGTAGAGGCGCACGTTGATCAGCATGACACCCTTGGGCGCGTATCCGCCCTTGCCAGCCACATAGAGATCAGCAGCATTCGGCGGCGCGTTGGACGTGAGCGCGGTCTGGGTCGACAGCTGCTGCTGACCCTTCGCCAGGCACTTGGTCGCAGCGACAGCGGAGTAGGACTCGAGGTAGTACTCCATCTTGGTCGACGCGCCGTCATTGAGATAGACACCGACATGCGGCGTCTCGCCGTCGTCGCTGGTCATCGCGCCCGACAGGCGGGTCTCTGCGATGTCCTTCTGCTCGTCAGCGTGGGCAGACCACACGGTGAGGCGGTTCTCTGCGGTTGCCTGCACCAGTCCACCAATGACCAGGCGTGAATCGCCCGTGCCGGCCTTCACCACGTCGAAGATCTCACGCGCGGCGCTGGCGAAGATGTCGTCCTGCTTGTTGGGCAGGTCGACATTCTGGACGTACACGCCGTTGAGGAGATAGGAGACGGCGTTGGCTTCAGTCAGGATCACGCCGTTCTCGAGGGTGACCGGACCAGTACCGGCGAGGAGGTAGCTCAAGGCGACTGGATCGACGGAGATGACACCGTCGACGTCTTCGCCGAGACCCTCCTTGACCAGCTTCTTCGTGATCTCTCCTGTGCGCGGGAAGTCAGGAGTGAAGTTCACATCGCGAAGATCGGTGAACAGGCTCTGGCTGTAGACCTGCGTCTCACCCTCGGTGGCCTTGACGACGGGCTTGGTGATGGGCTTGAAGTCGAGCACCGTGCCTTGCTTGCCCATCTTGAGCTTGCCGTTCTCGGCGTGAAGTATTGCGAAGGCGCCGGTGATGCCGCCGGTCGAACGGACCTCAGCATTGTTCTGGATCAGCAACATGTAACTGCGCTTGCCCTCACCGCCCAGCATGGTCGGGAGGAGCTTCGAGGCAAGGTGGCCCGAGGAAGCGGCGGTCTGCGCCGTCTCGATCTTGTCCTGCACATTGCGTACGGGATCACCGAGAGGTGTCAGCAACGAGTCCGCGTCGATGTCGGAGATCTCGTCGCGGGCTGCCGTGAGCGCCTTGTCGGCCTTGCTGACGGACGGCTCGATGCTGGCCAGTGCGGCCAGGTCGATCTTGCCGCCCTTGGGGCTGAACGTGTTGGTGTTGACCTGCTCGGCCACGGCAACGATCGGCGGCAGGGCGTCCTGGGCGACATTGTCCAGGACGGCAGAGACGGACTGCACGGCACCGAAGTTGCGGCCCAGCAGCGGGATGTGCGAGCTGATGTCCCACATCAGGCCGTCGGTGCTCGAATGCGCCTGCGACGTCGAGTCCTGCAGCCCCGCAAGCGTCTCTTTCGCTGCCTCGACATCACCGCCAGCGATCTGGTTCTGCAGCACTCCTGCTTGGGTCGACGCCAGTCGAAGTGCCGACGTGGCCTTCATCGCCTGGTAGGCGAACAGCAGGATCAGCAGCGCGAGGACGGCCCAGAGCGCGCCGTAGATGCGTTTGCGAACGGTTTGACGGCGGTACCAGGGGCGGTGGCGCCGCTGTCGGACGCGCTCTCGACCTTCGGACTCCTCCATCCGCTGAAGACGGGGATCGGTCACGCCTCACCTTCCAGGTGCACAGGGAAAAACAATGGTGCGCGCCTCAGTTTCAAGGCGCGCACCAGAGTAATGCGGATTGTGGTGCTCAGCGTGCCGAGTGACGACGCCGTGCCGCATAGGTGACTCCGGCACCGGCGAGCACCAGGGCGCCACCGATGTACAGCCACGAAAGGTTGGAACCACCCGTGTCGGGCAGCTCGCCGTCTTCGCCGGCGACTCCGCCCTTGGGCAGGAGAATCACCGTTACCGAGTCAAACACGGGAACGATGGCGGCCGGCAAAGCGCGGGCCGGGCTGGCGGAGAAGACCGCCGGGGTGACGTCATTGCCCGAGGCGACCGGGGCGAGCACACCGTAGTCGACGGCATTGTCATAGAGGCACTTGGCCGTCATCTTCACAGGAGTGGACTTGGAGACCGGCTTGCTCTCGAACGATCCGGAAAGCGACGTGCCACTCCCGGTGCGAACCGGGTTTTCGCCGTTGGCGACTCCGGCGGTGAACGTGACCGTCCAGTCGCAGGGAACCTTCAAGGCTGCAGTGTCGGCAACGAAGTTGACCGTGTTGCCGCCGATGACGGGCGAGTCAGCAGTCAGACGGATTGCGGGGTCTGGGTAGGCCTGGGCAGGAGCAGCCGCGAACAGCGCGAATCCACTCACGAGGGCGGCCACGGCTGCGAGCCGAAGTTTCTTCATTTCCAGTCTCCCGATAAGTCTTGTGGAGTGACACCTGATCACGTTCCGTGACATCTAACGACGACCAACGCGAGTTGGTTACGGAAACTGTATCGCAGAACACGCCGCTGAGCAGCCACGTCTCAAGGATGTTCACGCGCCCGTAACGCATCCGTTCGTGGCTCAATCACGGCGCAGCGCCCTCCGCTACCGGTTTGCCGGCGCCAATCGGGCGACCATTGCGCGAAGCTCAGCGGCGATTCGGCCCTGATAGTACGTGTGACCTGCGGCGTTGAGGTGCACCCCGTCAGCTCCGACGTACTGGTCCTGATTGCCGTCCCCTGCGGGATGAGCCGTGCTTCCGGTTCCCGTCAACCAGTCGGCGGCGTACGGGTCGATCACTCCCACCACGTTCGGGTGTCGTTCGGCGACGCCATCGAAGCTGTCGTTCAGCGCTCTGAACCTCGGATCGGTCTGGTCGGCCACTCCCGGGTATGACACCGGTTCGAGGGTCACCAGCACCACCGGAAGCCCGGGTCGCGCCACGGCCACGTCATCGAGGAGCTTGTCCAGAGCGGTGCGCTGGGCGTCTGGACTGAAGTGGACGTCGTTGATGGAGCCGCTCACCAGCAGTGCGTCGATCGGGGCACTCGTGACGGACGCGAGCCGCCGAGCCGACCCGAACGGGGACGTGAGGTAGCCCGGATATCCGACTCCTCCGCTTGCCGCGACACCCGAACCGTCATTGACATATCCGGTGCCACCTTCGGCCATGTTCCAGACCCGAAAGCCGGTCAGTGTGCTGAGCATCGGTGCCGGCCCGCTTGTCATGGGCTCGGTCCCGGCTAGCGTCTCGAACATCGAGTCACCGATCACGCCGAGGGTGAATCGCGGGGCAGCCGTGACCGTCACGACCTGACAGGCGTCGTAGTCGACGCCAGTGAAGTACATCGGTCCGGCAATGCGTATCGTGGCGGGCACGGTCGAGGTGCGCGTCACGGTGATCCAGTTCCAGCGTCCGGCACCTGTGGGGTCTGACCCGGCAAACGCCTGAGTGGCCACCGGCTTGCCGTCGATCCACACCATCGCGTCGGAGTTCTTCACGGTCCAGTAGCGAATCGCGAAACGCTTGCCCGTCACGGTGAACTGGACATCGGCGTTCTTGAGGGTCGAGTTGTTGACGTGATACTCCGCGCCTGCCTCGGGTCGACGGAAGTCGCCTCCATTGGCAGCCGAGTAGAGCGTCCCCACTGCCACCGGGTCCAGGGAGTGCGCGAAGGCCCCCGGGGTGTCCCATCGAACCAGCGTGGTGCGCCCAAACCAGTCGGGGGGCTGGCTCGAGAACGTCGCCGTGGCGACCGACGGCGGCACCACGGTCGAAGCCTCCGGCTTCATCAGATCGTCGAAGCGCGGGGCCGGCGACACCGGGAACGTGCCGCCGGGGTC
Source organism: Aeromicrobium panaciterrae (assembly GCF_039537165.1). GTDB lineage: Bacteria > Actinomycetota > Actinomycetes > Propionibacteriales > Nocardioidaceae > Aeromicrobium > Aeromicrobium panaciterrae. The sequence continues at coordinate 912,976 of NZ_BAAAZZ010000002.1, forward strand.
GGTGATTCGAGCTGCCGCACTGGTCACCGATCGTGACGTGAACGACGAACGAAGAGCAGTAGCGGTCACGGTGATGTCAGCCCCGATGTCCTGCTTTCGAGTCCGGTAGGTGGACGAGGTTTCCCCGGCGATCGGCTGGCCGTTGCGCAACCATTCGAATGTCGTCATTTCAGGTACCGGCGACCAGCCCGTCGACGTCGCGGTCAGCACGTTGCCGCCAACGCGGCTTCCAGCAATCGCTGCCGATCCGCCGACGAACAGACCCGAGCCCACCAGCGTTCCGGTAACACTCTCGCGGCCGGTGACCTGCCCCGAGCGAACGGCGGTGACCTCGACCGTGATGTAGGTGCGGTAGTCCGCGGGAGTGAGCAGGTAGGACGTGGTGGTCGCACCAGGGATCCGCGACCCGTCGCGGCGCCATTGGTACGTGTACTTGGTCGGCTTCGGGCTCCACGTTCCGGCTTTGGCAGTCAACCGTTGACCGACGCGAAGCGATCCCGACACGAGCGGCTGGACCGTCGTGAACGTCACGGTTGGTTTGCGATTGAAGGTGACGAAACGGATCGGCGACCCTGTTCCAGCCTGTCCGGTCACCGCCGGGATGTAGGCGCGATAGCGCCTGATGCCAATCGCGGTCACCTTGAATGTCCCGGTGTAGTGCCCCGCCGCGTCCGTCGTCACCTGTTTCACGGTTGCCCAAGATCCCGCCGACTGCTCCTGCTGAATCCAGATCGTGACACCCTTCGCGACCGGATTGACCTGCCCGCTGACCGTCACGGACCCACCTGAAATCGGCGAAGACGGAGAGGCATGACTGCTGAGACAACGACCGCCCGTCGGGCCGACCGGCGCAGGGTCAACGGCGGACGCCGAGGTGCTGGGAACCGAGAGCCCAGCCGCAGCAAACAGACAGACCAGTAGGTAGGTCTGGAGCCGGGACATGGTCACTCCGATCGGGCGCGCTGGCCAGATCCTAGTTGTCGATCCGGGTCGACACGGCCACATCACAAATCTTGGTCGGCTCGACGTGGTTCGGACCCAGGGGCACAGCCTGCGGACCAAGCGCACATCCGACGTTTCGTCAGGAGCACCCGACTAGTTGGCCGACAACGCTTCAATCAGCCATGGCAATTGGCTTGCCGCTGCAAGTGAGGTGAGTTGGTCACGGCTACCGCCTGCTTCTAGGAAGTCTTCGAACGGGCCAGCCAAAAGGTACCTTCGTTCATCTTCGGATGCTGCCGATCGCGCCACCAGCACGAGCATCAAAGCTGCCCGACTCGTCCCGGAATCGATCACCTCCGACACTCGCCACCATGCCGCGTGCTCCTCGGGCATCTGATGCTCGGAACGAATCCGGTCGGCACGACTTTCGCTCCCCGACGCCCGGATCCACGTCCAGTACCCGTGCACATCCTTGTCCAGAGAACGATCAGACATACGCCAGCTCCCGGGCCGCAGAATGGTGAATAGATCTTGAATGCGAACCAAGCCGTCGCACCCGCCGCAAGGAAGGCTGGCACCTTTCGAGTCGCCACTTTCCATATTCGGTCAGGCAATCTCCACCGCGAACCGCACTGGCTCTGCGTCCAATCTTGTCGTTCAGTTTCACGACCTTTTCACTATTTGGCGACTGAAAATGCGATTTCTACCTGTTGGCACCAATCTGCAACTAGACGCGGCCTAGCTCAGCGTGCTGTGGGGGGGGCGGGGAGCCAGATTCTTGCCCTCGGCGTACTTCGCCGTGGTCGTCGGAGACACCCGATCTGGATCGTGACCTGCGGCTTTGAACGTCTCGCGGGCGATCTCGTACCAGCTCTTCGGATCGCCTCCGCTGGTGATGTTGTGCACCCCGTACGGCGCCTTGTCACGCAGCAGCTGGAGGATGCCGGCCGCGAGGTCAGTCGTGTAGGTGAGGCGGCCGATCTGGTCGTCGACGACAGCGGGGTCGACGCCCTTCTCGGCGAGGCCCTGCATCGTGGAGATGAAGTTGTTGCCGTCGCCGATGACCCAGCTCGTGCGCACGATGTAGTGGCGCGGGACCGTGCTGACCACGGCATCGGCGGCGGCCTTGGTCTGCCCGTAGACACCCAATGGCGAGAAGCCCTCGTCTACGCCGTGCTCGGGCAGCTCGCCGTCGAACACGTAGTCGGACGACACGTGCACGAGCGTGAGCCCGTTGGCGGTAGCGGCCTTGGCGAGCTCGACCACCGCCGAGACGTTGACCCGCCACGCATCGCGGCGACCTTCGAGCGTCTCGGCGGCGTCGACCGCGGTGTAGGCGGCGGCGTTGATGACGGTGTCGTAGTCACGCCAAGCGACCCGCTCGTACGCCGACGCGTCCGTCAGGTCGAAGTCGTCGCGGGTCCAGGCGACGGCGTCTGGGAGCGCAGCAACCAGCGCCTTGCCGAGCTGGCCGCCCGCACCGAGGATCAGCGTCTTGCGCGGTGCCATCGGCGTGACGTCGGCGAGACGGGGATGCGCCTTGTCCTTGTCGGAGAGCTCGGCGTCCTCCAGCGGGATCGGCCACGCGATCGCTGCAGTCTCGTCGGCCACGTTGACGTTGGTGTAGGTCGCGTCGGCGCTCCAGTGGTCATTGACGAGGTACGTGTAGACCGTGTCGGGCTCGAGCGTCTGATAGGAGTTGCCGACGCCGCGCGGCACGAACACCGCGACACCGGGATCGATCTCGACCGAGAACGTCGCACCGAACGTCTCGCCCTCGCGCAGGTCGACCCACGCCGCGAAGATCCGCCCGGCGGCGACCGAGACCAGCTTGTCCCACGGCTCGGCGTGGATGCCGCGAGTCGCGCCGACCGCGGAGTTGAACGAGATGTTGTTCTGCACCGGTCCGAAGTCGGGCAGACCCAGGTCGACCATCTTCTGCCGCTGCCAGTTCTCCTTGAACCAGCCGCGGCTGTCACGGTGCACCGGCAGCTCGATCAGCAGCATGCCGGGGATCGGGGTCGTGGTGACCCGGAGCTCGCCCGACACTCAGTGACCCAGCTCGGTGTACTTCGCCTCGGTGGCGGCCTTCTGCGGACGCCACCAGGCCTCGTTCGACGCGTACCAGTCGATCGTCGCCGCCAGGCCCGAGTCGAAGTCGGTGAACGAGGGGGCCCAGCCGAGCTCGGTGCGGAGCTTGGACGAGTCGATGGCATAACGCATGTCATGGCCCGCGCGGTCCTTGACGTGCTCGTAGTCGCCGGCGTCGTGACCCATCAGGCGCAGGATCGACTCGACGACGGTCTTGTTGTCGACCTCACCATCAGCACCGATGAGATAGGTCTCGCCGACCTCGCCCGCCTCCACGATGCGGAGCACCGCGGAGCTGTGGTCGTCGGCGTGGATCCAGTCGCGGACGTTGAGACCCTCGCCGTACAGCTTGGGCTTGATGCCGTCGATGAGGTTGGTGATCTGACGCGGGATGAACTTCTCGACGTGCTGGCGCGGACCGTAGTTGTTGGAGCAGTTGCTCAGAGTCGCCTGCACGCCGAACGATCGCACCCAGGCGCGTACGAGGAGGTCCGAGCCGGCCTTGGTGGCGGAGTAGGGGCTCGACGGGTTGTAGGGCGTCGACTCGGTGAACTTCGACGGGTCGTCGAGCTCGAGGTCGCCGTAGACCTCGTCGGTCGAGATGTGGTGGAAGCGGGTGTCGTGGCGACGCGCCGCCTCGAGCAGCGTGAACGTGCCGATGATGTTGGTGTCGATGAACGGGCGCGGGTCGTGCAGCGAGTTGTCGTTGTGCGACTCGGCAGCGAAGTGGATGACGGCGTCGTGCGACCCGGTGAGCTTGTCGACCAGCTCGCTGTCGGCGATGTCGCCGACGACGAGCTCGAACCGTTCGGGCGGGAGTCCGGCAAGCGAGGCCTCGTGGCCCGCGTACGTCAGCTTGTCGAGCACCGTGACGTCGAGGTCGGTCTCACGGAGGACGTAGTGGGCGAAGTTGGACCCGATGAAACCGGCTCCTCCAGTGACGAGGAGTCTGCGCATGCCGAGCAGGATACCTGCCCGCGATGTGCGTCCCGAGCGCTGCTGTCCGTACTCTGTCGCAATGCGAGGAATCATCCTGGCCGGCGGCACCGGCTCGCGCCTGCACCCGATCACGCAGGGCGTCAGCAAGCAGCTCGTGCCGGTCTACGACAAGCCGATGATCTATTACCCGCTGTCGACGCTGATGTCCGCCGGCATCAAGGACATCCTGGTCATCACGACGCCGCACGAAGCCGAGCAGTTCAAGCGGCTGCTCGGTGACGGCTCGCAGTTCGGTGTCTCGATCACGTTCGCGCAGCAGCCGTCACCCGACGGTCTCGCCCAGGCGTTCATCATCGGCGCCGACCACATCGGCTCGGACGAGGCCGCACTGATCCTCGGCGACAACATCTTCTACGGCGCCGGGTTGGGCAGCAGCCTTGAGCGCTTCCGCGGCATCGACGGTGCCGGGGTGTTCGGCTACCGCGTACGCAATGCCAGCGCGTACGGCGTCGTCGAGTTCGACGAAAACGGCGTGGCCATCTCCCTGGAGGAGAAGCCGGCGACGCCCAAGAGCAACTTCGCGGTGCCGGGACTCTACTTCTACGACAACGACGTCGTCGGCCACGCCGCCGACCTCAAGCCGTCGGCGCGCGGCGAGCTCGAGATCACCGACCTCAACCGTACGTACCTCGAGCTGGGCAAGCTCAACGTCGAGATCCTCGACCGCGGCACGGCGTGGCTCGACACCGGTACGTTCGACGACCTCAACGACGCGTCCAACTTCGTCCGTACGATCGAGCACCGGCAGGGTCTCAAGATCTCGTGCCCCGAGGAGACCGCCTGGCGCATGGGCTTCCTCACCGACGACGAGCTGCGCGACCGCGCCAAGGGCCTCATGAAGAGCGGCTACGGCACGTACCTGTTGACCCTGCTGGAGGACTGACAGGAACACCCTCCCCGCCGGAGCGGAGAGGGTGCCTGGACCAGCAAACAATCGGTCAGACGGCGACGAGCACCTCGGCGACCGTGCCCGTGGCAGCGGTCACGGCGTTGTCGACCGAGACGGCCTTCGGCGCCAGCGTGCGGAGCGTCCAGTCGCCGGGACCGGCGAAGAACCGGAACTGGCCCGTGGCGGAGGTCGGGACCTCGGCGGTGAACTCGCCCGTACGGTCGAGCAGACGTACGTAGGCATTGCCGACCGGCTCACCGTTGCGTGTCACCACGCCCTGGATCACGGCCTGGTTGGCCACGTCGACGCCCTCGAGCGAGGGGCCGCCCTTGATCGCGCCGCACATCAGGCAGCACCCGGCTCGTCGCCGAGGGCGACAGGCACGCCGCGCAGCGAGCCGTACTCGCTCCACGATCCGTCGTAGTTCTTGACGTTCTCGTGACCCAGGATCTCCTTGAGCACGAACCACGTGTGCGAGCTGCGCTCGCCGATGCGGCAGTAGGCGATGGTGTCCTTGCCGTCATCGAGTCCGGCCTCGGCGTAGAGCGCCTTGAGCTCCTCGTCGCTGCGGAACGTGCCGTCGTCGTTGGCGGCCTTGCTCCACGGCACGTTGCCGGCGGTCGGGATGTGACCACCGATCTGCGCGGCTTCCTGCGGCAGGTGCGCCGGAGCCAGCAGGCGGCCGGCGTACTCGTCAGGGCTGCGGACGTCGATGAGGTTCTTGGTGCCGATGGCCTCGATGACCTCGTCACGGAAGGCGCGGATCGCGGTGTTGGGCTCCTTGGCGACGTACGTCGTGGCCGGGCGCTCCGTCACGTCGGTGGTCAGCTCACGGCTGTCGAGCTCCCACTTCTTGCGGCCGCCGTCGAGGAGACGGAGGTTGTCGTGGCCGTAGTACTTGAGGTACCAGTAGGCGTAGGCGGCGAACCAGTTGTTGTTGCCGCCGTAGAACACGAGGGTGTCATCGTTGCTGATGCCCTTCTCGGACAGCAGCTTCTCCAGGCGCGGCTTGTCGATGAAGTCGTGGCGGACCCCATCCTGCAGGTCCTTGCGCCAGTCGATCTTGACGGCGCCGGCGATGTGGCCCTTGTCGTAGGCGTCAGCGTCTTCGTCGACCTCGATGAGTACGACGTTGGGGTCGGAGAGGTGCTCCTCGACCCAGTCAGCGGTGACGAGCGCGGATTCGCGGCTCATACGGTTCCTCCATTGGTGTGTGATGCGTGAGTGGTGCGGGACGTTTCAGGCACTGGCCGGCGAGACCCGGCGCAGCAGAAGGTAGAGCTCGCAGCCGAGGCACAGGCCGATGGCTGCGTTGAGCAGGGCCGCGATCAGCGCGAACGCCGTGGCGACCAGTCCGACCGTCGTCGCGCCGGCCAGGAAGGCGACCAGTGCAACTGCGGTGAACGTGAAGCCGACGAGCTGTGCAAATCGCGGCGGACGGGAGTCCTCGAGCTCGGCAGGTGCGCCGATCCGGGGACGGATGACCAGCTTGTAGAAGATCGAGTAGGGCGAGCGGTGCAAGCCGGCGAATGCCGCGGTGGCGAACACCGCGACCTGGACGGCGAGCAGGATCTCGCGTGCCGGTGAGGGCAGTACGAGGACCAGCGCCACCACGACGGCGGTGATGCCAGCGGCGACGCGAAGACCGCGCGGGTCGACCCGAGTCGGCGCGGACTGCTGCTGTGTTGCAGACATCTGGATGCTCCTGGACAGGTGGGAGGTCACGGCCGAAGACGACGACGGTGACAGGGCTGACAGTTGAGAAGGGTCAGCGCATTCGACACAGCGACGAGCACATGCAGCAGTTGTCCACTGCCCTGCGTCGTGTCAGATGTGTCGTCTGGAACATGTCAACCAGAGTAGGGAACTCCTGTCGAGGATTCGGGAATCGTCCCGCGATATGGACACCTGTCTCATATTTCGGGATTGGCGTGCGTCCTGTCCCCGTGGAGTGTGGCTCAGGCCACAGCGTCGGCCAACGCACCCAGCACCTGGTCGCGTCGCGGCAGACCAGAGGCACGCTTGGTGATGCGGCCTCGGGCGTCGAGGACCAGGACGGTCGGCGTACGCAGGATGTTGAGCTTGCGGGTCAGCTCGAGGTTCTCCTCGGCATCGATGTCGACCGTCACGACGCCCGGCGTCTTGTCTGCGATGTCGGCCAGAAGGACGCGGGTGGCACGGCACGGTGCGCAGAACGCACTGGAGAACTGGACCAGCGTCGCCCGCTCGCCGAGCCTGCCGCCGATCTCGTCGGCCCCGAGGTGCTCGCCGTCAGGCTTGGCCGCGAAGCGACCGTTCTTGAACGACACCGCGACCGCGACGAGCACCGTCAGGACGACGGCGATGCCGAGCACGACGATTCCGTTCATGTTTCAACGATACGTCGAGCGTCACAGCGTGATGAGCTGTCCCGCGATGTAGACGATCGGCGCAGCGAGTGCGATCGCCAACGCCCCGGGCAGGCCCCAAGCCGCAGCCGGGTGGGAGCTTCCCTCGGCCCACGAGCGACCCAGCAGCTGGCCGAGCACCGCGAACAGCGCCGCGGTCGACCCGAGCGCCACACCGAGGACCCAGGTCATCGCCGTGTCGACGTTCAGCACGACGACGGCGCCAGCCACGCCGCCCGCCACCATCGCCGCGGATCCACAGACCCAGCGATCGATCGGGATCAGCCAGACAAGAACGCCGGCGGTGACGCCCGCAGCGCCGACCGCAACCACCTCGGCGTCGCCGAAGGACTGGACGGCCCCGATCCAGCCGACCGTGAGCGCGGCGAGCACGGCCAGGGCGACGGAGTAGGCGGTGGTGGAGACGAGATGCGTACGGCCGTCAGTACGCAGCATCTGGGTCGCCAACGCGATGAACACACCCACGACGATCGCCGGCATGATCGACGCGATCATGCCGTTGTCGGCGTGGCCGAACACCTTGGCGGAGGTGCCGTCGGCGCCCTCGAGCACCTCCGGCCACATCGACAGCGCCGTCGCGACGAGTCCCGCACCGGCAACCGTGGCGACCTTGGGCACCTCGACGACATCGTCCACGACCGGCATCGGAGCCAGCGCGATCAGGAGCTGCGTCACGACCACGACCGCGGCGACGAGCCACGCGTCGGTGTAGGCGGCCAGGGTCAGCAGTCCCGCGAGCACCAGGGTCAGCAGCGTGGAGGCGACGTTCGACACCTCCGCATGATGGCAGGTCGACCTGTCGGCGCGCGGGTCAACCTCCGGCGAAGGGCGGCAGGAGCTCGACCGAGTCGCCGGCCGAAACACGTACGTCTGCATGGTCACGCGACCCGACCGGGGTCTCGCCGATGAGGATCGAGCAGGTGCCGATCACGTCCTCGAAACGATCACGGTCGCGGTGCCGACGATGGATCTCGGTCAGCACGTCGGCGAGCGATCCGGCGGGAACCGACTCCTCCGCGATGCCCGCGGCAGACCGAGCCGACGCCCAGTAGCGCACTGTGACGTCGTTCTCACCTCGTGGAAATTGTTCCGACACATGTCGTATTGTTGACCATGCAACGAGGCCTTGGTGATTTGCCATGGCCTCTTGCCATAGGCAGATCCAGCAAGCACTGGAGGTAGCGGATGTCCCACCTGCTCCTGCTGACACGCAGCAAGCAGTCGTCGGTAGAGGTCCTTCCTGCCCTCGCCCTGCTCCCCCACCACGTCAAGATCCTGCCCGCCGAGGCCAGCGCCCTCCTCGATGCGCCGCCGTGTGACGCCGTGATCGTCGATGGTCGCCATGACCTCGCGCAGGTACGCAGCCTGACCCGCGTCATCCGTACGACCGGCATCGAGTGCCCGCTGATCCTGATCCTCACCGAAGGCGGCCTCGCCGTCGCTGCCGCCGACTGGGGCATGGACGACGTCATCCTGACGACTGCCGGTCCCGCCGAGCTCGACGCGCGCCTGCGCCTCGGCATCGGCCGCACCCTTGCGGGTCGCGACGGTGACACCGAGAACCACGTGATCTCCTCCAGCGGCCTGGTCGTCGACGATGCCAGCTACACCGCCAAGCTCGAGAACCGCAGCCTCGACCTCACGTTCAAGGAGTTCGAGCTCCTCAAGTTCCTCGCCCAGCACCCCGGTCGCGTCTTCACCCGCCAGCAGCTCCTGCAGGAGGTGTGGGGCTACGACTACTTCGGCGGCACTCGCACCGTCGACGTCCACGTACGCCGTCTGCGCGCCAAGCTGGGAGTCGAGCACGAGACGCTGATCGGCACGGTCCGCAACGTCGGCTACCGCTTCGTCGCGGTCAAGAACGACTCGGCGCGCGACACCGCCGACGCAGACGAGGCCACTGTCTAGGCCGTGAAATAGGCTTGAGGCCTGATGGCTCACCTGACTGCGCACGGTCTGCTTGAACTCGTCCTCGACGAAGGCTCGTTCGAGTCGTGGGACTCTCCCGTCGACCACACCGGTCTTGACCCGCAGTACCGACAGGAGCTGGTGGCCGCCGCCGAGCGCGCCGGCACCGACGAGTCCGTCCTGACCGGTCGCGGGCTGATGCGCGGTCGTCCCGTCGCCGTCCTGGTCAACGAGTTCCGGTTCCTCGCCGGCTCGATCGGACGTGAAGCCGCACTGCGCATCGTCTCGGCCGTACGCCGTGCCACTGCCGAGGGCATCCCGGTGCTCGCCACCACGGCCTCCGGCGGCACCCGCATGCAGGAGGGCACCCCGGCGTTCGTCCACATGGTCGACATCTCGCGCGCGATCATGGACCACCGCGCGGCGGGCCTCCCCTACCTGATCTACCTGCGCCATCCGACCACCGGCGGGGTCTTCGCCTCGTGGGGGTCGCTGGCGCACATCACGATCGCCGAGCCCGGCGCCCTGATCGGCTTCCTCGGCCCCAAGGTCTACGAGCTGCTCGAGGGCAAGCCGTTCCCGCCCAACATCCAGACCGCCGAAAACCTCGCCGATCGCGGCATCATCGACGCCGTCGTGCTGCCCGACGAGCTGCCCCTGCTGATCGACCGTGCACTCGGGTTGCTCGTGGACGCGCCGACGGAGCAGACGCGCGAACGTCGTACCGGTGAGGTGCAGCGCAAGAAGACCGCATGGGAGTCGATCGAGATCACGCGCGCTCCCGGCCGTGCCGGCGTGCGCGAGGTGTTGCGCTACGGAAGCGATGCGACCGTACGGCTCCAGGGCACCGAGAAGGGTGAGCGCGACAGCGCCATGATCGTCGCCTTCGCGCGGCTCGACGGTCAGCCGTGCGTCGTCATCGGCCAGGACCGTACGACGCAGACCCGCTTCAAGCCGATGGGCCCGGCGGCGCTGCGTGAGGCCCGCCGCGGCATGCGCCTCGCCAACGAGCTCCGGCTGCCGCTCGTGTCGTTCATCGACACCCCCGGCGCCGAGCTGTCACCCGAGGCCGAGCAGGGCGCGATCGCCGGCGAGATCGCCCGCTGCATCAGCTGGATGTCGACCATGCGCGTCCCGACCGTGTCGGTGCTGCTGGGGCAGGGCTGCGGAGGCGGCGCGCTGGCGCTGCTGCCCGCCGACGTCGTGATCGCCGCCGAGAACGCGTGGCTGTCACCACTGCCTCCCGAAGGAGCGAGCGCGATCGTGCACGGCGACCTCGAGCACGCCGCCGAGATGGCCGAGGTGCAGCGCATCGGTGCCGTCGACCTGCTCGAGAACGGCACGGTGCACCACATCGTGCCGGAGCCTCTCGATGACACCCCCGAGGCGTTCGCCAGGGCGATCGCCGCCGAGGTCGCCTCGCAGCTGCGGCACCTCAGGGTGCGATGAGCCTCCAAGAGCTCGGCGAGCGTGCCATCGCTGTCGACGGCGTCGCGCCGTTCAACGAGGCATCGCTGCTCGCGCTCAGGGCGGGTGATGCAGCGCGCGTGCTGGTCCTGCGTACCGACTCCGATGGCGCGCTGATCGCTGCCGCCTACGCGTCGGGCGACGCACCCGTCGAGGTGGTCGTCGCCCCGGACCGTCGCCGTGCCGGCATCGGGCGGAGCATCGTCGACGAGCTGCTCGCCGACGGCGAGACCCGGTTCTGGGCGCACGGCGATCTCCCGGGAGCCCGGGCACTGGCTGCTGCCGCCGGGCTCGGCGCCGCGCGCACGCTGCTGGTGCTGCGGCTCGAGATGGTCGGGGCGCCGGCGGAGACGGTGCCGGACGGGATCACCTTGCGGTCGTACGAACCCGCCGACGCCGATGCCGTCGTCGAGGTCAATCGCCGGGCCTTTGCGTCACACCCCGAGCAGGGGGCGATGGATCGCGCGGACTTCGATCGCCGTACCCGCAACGACTGGTTCGACCCCGCCGGCCTCTTCGTCGCCGAGCGCGACGGGCGCATCGTCGGGTTCCACTGGACCAAGGTCGAGGACAACCTCGGTGAGGTCTACGTCGTCGGCATCGACCCCGATGCGCAGGGCGGCGGACTCGGCAAGGCCCTCACGGCTCGCGGCCTGCGACACCTGTGGGAGTCGGGCATCCGTACGGTCGACCTGTATGTCGAGGGCGACAACTCACCCGCGCTCGCGGTCTACGAGGGCCTCGGCTTCAGGCCTCACGCCAAGGACGTCCTGTACGCCGCGCCCGAGCTCGCCGGCGGCCATACGCACGAGTGAGTCGCTCGGATCCTTCTCGTGCACCGCTTCGCTTCGCTCACGACCTCCGAGGGGCTAGCTGAGGCCGCGCTGGAGGGCTGACGCGATGCGGCGCACAGCCTTGGGAGCGCTCGAGCCGAACGCCACCATGTTGGCGAAGCCGTGGATCAGGCCCTCCTCGCACACGTACTCGACCGGTACGCCGGCCTCCTTCAGCTTGTCGGCGTAGGCCTTGCCCTCGTCGAGCAGCGGGTCGAAGCCCGCCGTGACGACGTACGCCGGCGCGACACCCTTCGGGTCGTGGTGCAGCGGCGAGAGCCGCTTGTCGGCCTTGTCCTCGTCGCCCACGAGATAGTTCTCCTGGGCGAGGTCCATGAAGGCCTTCGTGAGGAAGAACCCGTCCGCGTACGTCGTGCGGCTCTCGCTGACCTCGACGAAGTCCGTCGCGGGATAGATCAACAGCTGGAAGGCCGGCTTGACCCCGTCCTCCTCCGCAGCGTGCAGGGCCGTGATCGCGGCGAGGTTGCCGCCCGCACTGTCACCACCGACGGCGATGCGGGCCGGGTCGACCCCGAGTCCCTGGGCGTGCTCGGAGATCCACTTCCAGGCGGCCCAGCAGTCGTCCCACGCCGCCGGGAACGGCGCCTCGGGGGCGAGCCGGTAGTCGACCGCGATGACCCGGACCTGGGCCTCCTCGGCGAGGAAGCGGCACAGCGCGTCGTGGCTCTCGAGGTTGCCGTAGATCCAGCCGCCACCGTGGAAGAACAGCAGCGCCGGGGCAGGGCCCGACAGTCCGCGAGGCGTGTAGAAGCGCAGCGGCAGTGGTCCGCCGGGGCCGTCGATCGTCCGGTCGGTCACGGCGCCGATGGGCTGGCTGCCACCGACCAGGCGCGAGCTCGACACGATCTGGCGCCGCGCCCGGCTGATCGGGATGCTCTCGACCGCGGAGCCCTCGAGCCGCTGGAGCTTGAGCAGCAGCTGCATCTCGGGGTGGAGCGTACGACCGTTGACGACGAGGGGCTCGCCGGCGAGCCGCTTGATGAGCGGGCTCGGCATCTTCATGAGGGACCGAGCAGTGAGGCCCATCGCCCCGTCGAGGACCTGGTGTACGAAGGACATGGCGGCAAAGTTAGCCCATCGTCTCGTTCAATCTGCGTTCACCTTGGTCTGTAACCATGAACTGTGGAATCACACGACATTGCGGTGGCCGATCTGGAAGCACCGGCCTCGCCCGACGAGTTCGACGTCGACCCGCCGTACGACGCAGCAGAGGCCGGTCTGCCCGACGACCGCTTCCTGGACCGTGAGCTGTCGTGGATCGCGTTCAACGCCCGGGTGCTCGAGCTGGCGCGCGACGAGTCGCTACCGCTGCTGGAGCGCGTGCGGTTCCTTGCGATCTTCGCCAGCAACCTCGACGAGTTCTTCATGGTGCGCATCGCCGGCCTCAAGCGCCGTATCGCCGCAGGTGTCGCGGTGCCGTCCGCCAGCGGCTTGAGTCCCCGCGACGTCCTCGCCAGCAGCCTCGCCACGAGCCAGACGCTCATGGAGCAGCACGCCGACGCGTTCCACCACGAGATCCTCCCGGCGCTGGCCGAGGAGGGCATCCACCTCATCCACTGGAGCTCGCTGAGCCAGTCGGAGCAGACCGCGATCAGCGAGCAGTACCGCGACAGGATCTTCCCGGTCCTCACGCCGCTCGCCGTCGACCCGGCACACCCCTTCCCGTACATCTCTGGTCTCTCGCTCAACCTCGCACTGCTGATGCGCAACCCCGACACCGGCAAGGACCACTTCGCCAGGGTCAAGGTGCCGCCGATCATCAACCGCTGGATGGAAGCCGATCCGGGCCGCTTCGTCCCGATCGAGGAGGTCATCGCAGCCCACCTCGACCTGCTGTTCCCCGGGATGGAGGTCATCGCCCACCACACGTTCCGGGTGACCCGCAACGAGGACCTCGAGGTCGAGGAGGACGACGCCGAGAACCTCCTCAAGGCGCTCGAGCAGGAGCTGCTGCGTCGCAAGTTCGGCCCGCCCGTACGTCTCGAGGTCGACGAGTCGATCGACCCCGGCGTGCTCGAGCTGCTGGTGTCGGAGCTCGGCATCAAGGATGCCGAGATCATCCGGCTGCGCGGTCCGCTCGACCTGCGCAGCCTCAACGAGATCGCCGACCTCGATCGTCCCAAGCTGCAGTACGACCCGTTCGTGCCCGGCACCCACACCCACCTCGCCGAGGTCGAGACGTCGAGCCCTGCCGACATGTTCAGCGCGCTGCGCAAGCGCGACGTGCTGGTGCACCACCCGTACGACTCGTTCGCCACCAGCGTGCAGCGCTTCATCGAGCAGGCCGCCGCCGATCCCCACGTGCTGGCGATCAAGCAGACGCTCTATCGCACGTCGGGTGACTCGCCGATCATCGACGCGCTCGTCGACGCCGCACGTGCCGGCAAGCAGGTGCTCGTGATCGTCGAGATCAAGGCCCGATTCGACGAGCAGGCCAACATCCGCTGGGCACGCAAGCTCGAGCGCGCCGGCTGCCACGTCGTCTATGGCCTGGTCGGCCTCAAGACCCACTGCAAGCTGTCGCTCGTCGTACGCGACGAGCCCGACGGCCTTCGCCGGTACGCGCACCTCGGAACGGGAAACTACAACCCCAAGACGGCACGCCTCTACGAGGACTTCGGCCTGTTGACGGCCGATCCCGCCATCGCCAACGATCTCAGCGACCTGTTCAACAACCTCTCCGGCTTTGCCAAGCGGTTCTCCTACCGGCGCCTGATGGTGGCACCCCAGGGACTCCGCGACGGCCTCTTGGAGCGCATCGACCGTGAGATCGCCAACCACCGGTCCGGCCGTCCGTCCGGCATCCGGATCAAGGCCAACTCGATCGTCGACGAGACCATCATCGACAAGCTGTACGAGGCGTCCCGTGCCGGCGTTGCGGTCGACCTCGTGGTGCGCGGCATCTGCACGCTCCGGCCCGGCGTACCAGGTCTCAGCGAGAACATCCGGGTGCGCAGCATCCTCGGCCGCTTCCTGGAGCACAGCCGGGTCTACTGGTTCGCAGGCGGTGGCGCCAACGAGGCGTGGATCGGGTCCGCCGACCTGATGCACCGCAACCTCGATCGGCGCGTCGAGGTGCTCGTACGCGTGCCGTCACCTGAGCACATCGCCCAGCTCGGCGAGCTCCTCGAGACCAGCGTGTCCGACGAGACCCTGTCGTGGCACCTGGGGCCTGACGGCGCGTGGGTCCGTCATGAGGGCACCGATCTGCAGGCGACTCTCACCGACCAGGCACGCTCCCGCCGCTCGCGGGCTTGACGAGTCCCGTCAGCAGCTCGCGAACAGCAATGGGCCGGTGCCACCCATGTAGGTCGCGCTGTTGGTGGGGTGGTCGAACCGCACTGTCGCCGTTGTCCCGTCGACGCGCGAGGAGGTGAGCTGCAGGGAGTCCTCGACCTGACCGCTACCTCCGATGTTGGCGCCCCGGGCGAGCGTCGTGCGCACCCGCAGCTGCTCCCTCGCACGGGTCGGCGAGCCGAATCCCCACACGAAGCGGACCTCCTGCTCGTC
Source organism: Aeromicrobium panaciterrae (assembly GCF_039537165.1). Taxonomy (GTDB): domain Bacteria; phylum Actinomycetota; class Actinomycetes; order Propionibacteriales; family Nocardioidaceae; genus Aeromicrobium; species Aeromicrobium panaciterrae. The sequence goes on from NZ_BAAAZZ010000002.1 coordinate 928,044, forward strand.
CGTGGAGACATCCGTCAACCCGCGCCCGGCGAATGTCGGCTTGGCCAGGTCGCCGGCGCGTGCCACCGCAGCGGCGGCCTGCGCGCGCACGTCGGCCGGCTGCTGCGTGAAGGAGGTCGACGCGCAGGCGATCGTGCCGCTCTGCAGCAGCGCCGAGTCGGTGCCGGCGAGCGACGACGCGACCTGGGCCGCCGACCGTACGCTGAGCAGCGACTCCTGGTCGCGGTCGATCACCTCGAGGACGCTCCGGACGTATGTGTCGCGGTCGCCGACCACGACGAGTCGCTTGCCGGGGACGATCGAGACCGCCTTGAGGGTCGCCGACAGCTCACCCGTCGTCGGGGTCGCGCTGGTCGAGCTCCACACGCCGTCGTCGAGGCGGTACTTCAGCTTGCGGAGCGCCGCTCGTACGTCCGACAGGGAGACCGAGTCGCCGAACCGGGCGACCATGGCAGCACCGTCGGCGGCCTGGCCGAAGACCTCCCACTCGACATCGGCGGCCGACCACCCGAACAACGAGTGCATCTCCTCGACGTTGCGCCCGATGGCGGAGCGCGTGGACAGGTCGCGGAGCGCCGCGTCGTCATTGAGCGCCGCCCGCCCCGCCGACGTCGAGGCGTCACCGAGATCGAGGCGCTGGCGGATCGCGGACCAGTCGGTGAATCCGGCGACGAGCGTGTCGGCGGGCAGGGAGTCGAGTGCCGAGGTCAGGCCGGACCGGGCATCGCCAGCACGGGCCGACACCCAGTAGCCTCCCGAAAGAGCGGCACCGATCACCAGGAGTGGAGCGAGGATCCATGACACGACAAGTCTGGGACTCATACCGTCTGCTCCTCCTTCACCCATCGGTCACTTCCTCAGGGGACAATACGCATCATGGCGCGTGAACAGGTGACGACGGCGGCAGGCGGCATCGTCTGGCGCAAGCGCGCGGGGTCCGGGCGGACCGAGCCGCGGGTCGATCTGCTCCTCATTCATCGGCCGCGCTACGACGACTGGACCTTTCCGAAGGGCAAGACCGAGCCGGGCGAGACCCTGCAGGCGACCGCCACCCGCGAGATCGCCGAGGAGACCGGCGCCCGCGTACGCCTCGGGCACCCGCTCGGCGAGCTCACCTACCCGGTCTCCGACGGGATGAAGTCCGTGTCCTACTGGTCGGCCCGGCTGGTCGGCGAGCAGGAGCCGTTCACGCCCAACAAGGAGGTCGACGAGGTGAGGTGGGTCGGCGTCCGCGAAGCGCGCAAGCTGCTCACGTACGACCACGACACCGCACTCCTCGAGACGTTCGTCGAGCTGCTCGACCGCAAGGCGCACCGCACCCGAACCCTGGTCGTCCTGCGGCACGGCAAGGCAGCCCCCCGCAGTGCCGACCTGCCCGACCTCGAGCGTCCCCTCACGACGGTCGGATCAGAGCAGTCCAAGCAGGTGCTGCCGGTCCTGGCCGCCTACGGAGTGAGCCGGGTCGTCAGCAGCCCGGCGCTGCGGTGTGCCCAGACCGTCGAGCCCTACGCGTACTCGATCAGCACGTTCATCGAGATCGACGAGCGACTCTCGGAGCAGACCGACGCCAACCAGGTCCACCGGTCCGTCGAGTCGATGCTGGATCGTGGCCGACCTGTCGTGCTGTGCTCGCATCGCCCGACCCTGCCCTGGATCTTCCAGTCGATCGGCACCGACGCGTACGACCTGGGCACCGGCGAAGGCGTCGTGGTGCACCACCGCAAGGGCGTCGTGCTCGCCGTGGAGAAGCTCGCCTAAAACGCCGAGGCCGACCGTTACGGCACCGTTCACCTCGCGTTCACCTGCGTTCCGATGTCGATACACCTGCGACTCCTAACGTCCGGAGGGTCAAGCAAGAATCCCAGAGAGGGAACCTCCCCGTGAACCGCACAATCCTCCGTGGCTCCGCAACAGCGGCCGCTGCATTTACCCTCGTCCTCGGCCTCGCAGCCTGTGGCGCATCCAACGAAGGCTCCGACGGCGACACCGGCTCTGACTCCAAGGTCAGCGGCACCCTGAACGCCGGCGGATCCAGCGCCCAGGAGGCCGCAGTGGCCGCCTGGAAGAAGGAGTTCCAGACCGCGAACCCCGACGTCACCGTCAACTACGACCCGGTCGGTTCGGGCGGCGGCCGCGAGCAGTTCCTCGCCGGTGGCCTCGCGGTCGCCGGCTCGGACGCCTACCTGAGCGACGAAGAGCTCGCCACCGCGAAGACGACCTGCAAGGGCGACATCGTCGAGGTTCCCGTCTACGTGAGCCCCATCGCCGTCATCTACAACCTGGACGGCGTCGACAAGCTCAACCTGTCGGCCAAGACGATCGGCTCCATCTTCGAGGGCAAGATCACGAAGTGGAACGACCCGGCCATCACGGCTGACAACCCGGACGCCAAGCTCCCGGACAGCGCGATCACGCCGGTCCACCGCTCGGACGACTCGGGCACGACCAAGAACTTCACCGACTACCTCGACAAGGCCTCCGAAGGTGGCTGGAGCGGTGGAGTCGTGGAGACGTGGCCCGTCAAGGGCGGCGAGGCTGCCGAAGGCACCTCGGGCGTCGTGGCAGCCGTCACCGGTGGTCAGGGCACGATCGGCTACGCCGACGAGAGCCAGGCCGGCGACCTCGGCAAGGCCAGCGTGAAGGTCGGCGACTCGTTCACCGATCCGACACCTGAGGCCGCCTCCAAGGTCCTCGACACCGCCACTCCCGTGGCAGGTCGCGGCACGACGGACATCGCGATCGACATCGACCGCAAGACGGCCGAAGCCGGCGTCTACCCGATCGTCCTCGCGTCCTACCAGATCGCCTGCCAGAAGTACGCGGACGCAGCCCAGGCTGACCTCGTCAAGGCATGGCTGACGTACATCGCCAGCGAAGACGGTCAGGCAGCCGCTGCCAAGAGTGCCGGTTCGGCACCGCTGAGCAGCGACTTCAGCACCAAGGTCCAGGCCGCGATCGACACGATCGCCGGAGCCTGATCCCGCGGCCGCCCGGTCCCCACAGGGGCCGGGCGGCTCGCACCACCTCGCTCTTGATGAGCACAGTCTTGAAAGGCACCACCTGTGACCAGCACGCTGACACCCAGCAAGGCTCCGGTAGTTCGCCGTGTCGGTGACCGGGTCTTCTCTGGCTTGTCGACCGGAGCGGGAGTCTTCATCCTGCTGGTGCTCGCCGGCGTCGCGATCTTCCTCACCGTTGAGGGAATCCCCGGCATCCTCGCCAACCCCGACGAGGTCAAGAGCGGCAAGGACTTCCTGCCGTACGTCTGGCCGCTCGTCTTCGGCACGTTGCTGGCAGCCAGCCTCGCGCTCCTCATTGCCGTACCGGTCGCCGTGGGTGTTGCGCTCTTCATCTCGCACTACGCGCCCCGCAAGCTCGGGCAGGCGCTCGGCTACCTGATCGACCTGCTCTCGGCGGTGCCGAGCGTCGTCTACGGGCTCTGGGGCATCCAGTTCCTCTCGCCGCACATGGTGCCGTTCTACAAGTGGCTCGAGGAGCACCTGGGCTTCATCCCGTTCTTCGCCGGCCCGGCGTCGGCCACCGGTCGTACGATCATGACCGCGAGCGTCGTGCTGGCCATCATGATCATGCCGATCATGACCGCGATCTGCCGCGAGATCTTCCTGCAGACGCCGCGGCTCCACGAGGAGGCCGCGCTCGCGCTCGGCGCCACGCGCTGGGAGATGGCCCGCATGGCGATCTTCCCGTACGCACGCTCAGGCATCGTCTCGGCAGCCATGCTCGGCCTGGGCCGCGCGCTCGGTGAGACGCTCGCCGTCGCGATGGTCCTCTCGGTCAGCGTCGGCACCGTCTCGGCCAACCTGATCAGCAGCACCAACCCCAGCACGATCGCGGCCAACATCGCCCTGAGCTTTGCCGAGGCGAGCGGCAAGTCGGTCAACGCACTCGTTGCCAGCGGCTTGGTCCTGTTCGTCATCACCTTCCTCGTCAACTTCGCCGCGCGGGCGATCGTCAACCGCCGGTCCGAGTTCTCCGGAGCCAACTGATGACCACCACGATCAACCCCGTCGACGTCACCGCCGAGCTCCGGGCCGCCCAGCTGCCTCCGTGGGGCACGCGCGGGGTCGTCGCGCTCGCGGCCATTGCCGCCGCGGTCAGCTACTTCGTCCTCGACGGCGGCTTCGCGCCGACCGTCGGGATCGCCTGGCTCATCTGCTTCGCCACGCCACTGTGGTCGCTGATCGTCGAGGGAACCCGCAAGGCCACCGACAGACTGGTGACCCTCCTGGTCACCTCGGCGTTCGTCCTCGCCCTGTTCCCGCTGGTCAGCATCCTCTACACCGTGATCAGCAAGGGCACCAAGGTCCTCTCGGCGGAGTTCTTCTCCTACTCGATGCGCAACGTGGTCGGCGAGGGAGGCGGCATCTACCACGCCGCGATCGGCACCCTCCTGATCACGGGGGCCGCGACGGTCATCTCGGTCCCGATCGGACTGTTCGCCGCGATCTACCTCGTGGAGTACGCCGACGGCAACCGGCTCTCCCGCTGGGTCCGCTTCCTCGTCGACGTCATGACAGGCATCCCGTCGATCGTCGCGGGTCTGTTCGCGTACGCGTTGTTCGTCCTCTTCTTCGGCGAAGGCGTCCGCATGGGCATCGGCGGCTCGGTCGCCCTGTCGGTGCTGATGATCCCGGTCGTCGTGCGCTCGTCGGAGGAGATGCTCAAGCTGGTGCCCAACGAGCTGCGCGAGGCGTCGTACGCACTGGGCGTGCCCAAGTGGCGCACCGTTGCCAAGGTCGTGCTCCCCACGGCACTCGCGGGCATCGTCACGGGTGTCACGCTGGCGATCGCCCGCGTCATCGGCGAGACGGCCCCGCTGCTGATCATCGCCGGCATCACCGACTCGGTGAACTTCAACCTGTTCGACGGGCGCATGGCCACCCTCCCGGTCTTTGCGTACGCCTCACAGCGCAACCCCGGCATCCCGCCGGAGTTCAGCATCGACCGCGCCTGGGGAGCAGCCCTCGTGCTGCTCATCATCGTGATGCTGCTGAACCTGATCGCCCGCCTCGTCTCCCACTTCTTCTCGCCCAAGGGCGAGCGCTAACCGCCCGAAAGGACCACTCACATGGCCAAGAGCATCGACGTCTCAGACCTCGACATCTACTACGGCGACTTCCTCGCCGTCGAAGGTGTCACCATCCCGATCCCGGCACGATCCGTGACCGCGTTCATCGGACCGTCGGGGTGCGGGAAGTCGACCTTCCTCCGCTCGCTCAACCGCATGCACGAGGTCATCCGCGGCGCCCGGGTCGAGGGCAAGGTGCTGGTCGACGGCCAGGACCTGTACGCCGCTGACATGGACCCGGTGAACGTGCGCCGGATGATCGGCATGGTGTTCCAGCGCCCCAACCCGTTCCCCACGATGTCGATCTACGACAACGTCCTCGCGGGACAAAAGCTCAACAGCAAGCGCATGAAGAAGTCCGACTCCGACGACATCGTCGAGCGGTCGCTGCGCAGCGCCGGACTGTGGGCGGAGGTCAAGGACCGCCTCGACCGACCCGGCTCCAGCCTCTCCGGCGGTCAGCAGCAGCGCCTGTGCATCGCCCGCGCCATCTCGGTCGAGCCGGAGATCCTGCTCATGGACGAGCCGTGCTCCGCGCTCGACCCGATCTCGACGAGCGTCATCGAGGACCTGATCCACGAGCTCAAGGAGAAGTACACGATCGTGATCGTCACGCACAACATGCAGCAGGCTGCGCGCGTGTCGGACGAGACGGCGTTCTTCAACCTCTCGGGCGTCGGCAAGCCGGGTCGCCTGATCGAGACCGGCCGCACCGAGGCGATCTTCAGCAACCCGCAGGAACCCGCCACCGAGGCCTACATCCAGGGCCGTTTCGGGTGAGGTCGATTCACGCCAGTGAATCGCGCAGCGGGAACCGCTGACCCACTGGTCCCAAGATTCCCAGCAGGTCCCCCGAATCTGTCACTCCACCCTCGTTGCAACAAGGGTGGAGTGACAGATTTCTGGCTCCTCCTGGGAAACTGCAGGGCCTAGTTGCCCGGGATCACCAGGTGGATGACGAAGTAGCACAGCGCGCCGACCGCAGCCGCTGCCGGAATCGTGATGACCCAGGCCGTGATGATGTTGCGCGCCACTCCCCAGCGGACCGCGCTGAACCGTTTGGTCGCGCCGGCACCCATGACGGCCGACGTCATGGTGTGGGTCGTGGAGACCGGGGCGTGCAGGCCGATCGCCATGCCGTACAGGACGACCGCCGCCGTCGTCTCGGCGGCGAAACCGCGCGGCGGGTCGAGTGCGATGATGCGTCGGCCCATCGTGCGCATGATGCGCATGCCGCCCGACATGGTGCCGAGCGAGATGGCGCCGGCCGCCGCGAGGATGACCCACAGCGGGATGTCGTCACCCGTGTGCTCGCCGCCGGCGATCAGCGCGAGGACGATCACGCCCATGGTCTTCTGTGCGTCCTGCAGGCCGTGACCGAGTGAGAGCGCCGCCGCCGAGACGGTCTGCGAAAGACGGAACCCCCGGTTGACCGCGTGCGGGTTGGCTCGCCGGAAGATCCACATGATCGCGAGCATCACGAGGAACGCACCGCCGAATCCCAGCGCGGGACTCATGAGCATCGGGATGGCGACCTTGTCGATGACCTTGTCCCAGTCGACCGAGACACCGGCCGCCAGGCCGACGCCGATGAGGCCACCGATCAGGGCGTGCGACGAAGACGAGGGGATTCCGAAGTACCACGTGATGAGGTTCCACACGATTGCGCCGACCAGGGCGCTCAGCACCACCGTCAGGGCGTGGTTGGGGGTCAACCCGTCGAACCCGGTGAGGATGTCCTTGATGGTCTTGGCGACCCCGACTCCCAGCAGCGCTCCGACGAAGTTGAGCACCGCCGCCATCATGAGTGCGATGCGCGGCGTCAGCGCCCGAGTCGAGACCGAGGTGGCGATCGCGTTGGCCGCGTCGTGGAAACCGTTGGTGTAGTCGAAGAAGAGCGCAATTGCGACAGTCGTGATCACCAACGCCAGGGTGAGGTCCACGACTCAGGACTCCTTGACGGCGATCTGCTCCACCGTGTTGGCGACGGACTCCAACGCGTCGATGGCGTGCTCGAGGGAGTCGACGATGTCCTTGAGCTTGAGCACCTCGAGCGACTTGTAGCTGCCGCTGAAAAGCTTGGCGACCGCGCGTCGGTAGGACTTGTCGCCTTGGTTCTCGAGGCGGTTGATCTCGATCCAGTACTCGTCGAGGTCCTTCATGGTGCGCAGCCGGGGCATCGCCTCGGCCGTGAGCTGGGTCGCCCGTTGCAGCACCTCGACCTGGGGGGCGAAGTCGGCCGGCAGCTCGCCGAGCTCGTACAGGCCGATCAGGTCGACCGTCTCCTCCATGAAGTCCATGACGTCGTCGAGGTCGCTGGCGAGACGGTAGATGTCCTCGCGGTCGAACGGTGTGATGAAGGAGCTGTTGGCGCGCTTGACGATCTTGTGGGTCGTCTCGTCGGCCTGGTGCTCGGCTTCTCGCATCTGTTCTGCCAGCGCGGCCTTGTCGGTGTCGGAATCGAGCATCTGTGCGAGGAGGTTGGCGCCCCCGACGAGGTGTCCCGCCAACTCCGAGAACAGGTCGTAGAACGAAGTCTCAGTTGGTCGAATGCGGAAACGCACGACAAACTCCCGTCAATGCTGGATAGGGCACGCCCATGCTAGAGGCACGGCGATCTGAAGTGTCAATCGCGGGGGCCGTCATCCGGCCTGGACAATGCCGAGGAGCTCGTCCACCTCGCGTTGCGAGAGGTGTCCTTCCTTGGCAGAAGCCGCAATCATCAGACGACTGGTCAGCTCGATCTCGTCGAGTGCCTGGTCGTCGCGAAGGCGACTGTCCAAGGGCTCTGGCATTCGTGGGTCTCCCGGTGGTGATGTAACTCCGTCACGAAGTGGCCATCGTACCGCGCAAGGGGTCAACGGGCCTTCGTGCTCGTGCTCCGATTCGAGGCTAACCGCTGCGTTGTCCCCGCGCAGGGAGTTTCCACATTGGACTGGCAGACTTGGGCCGCAGGGCCTTTAGCTCAATTGGCAGAGCAGCGGACTTTTAATCCGCGGGTTGTGGGTTCGAGTCCCACAGGGCCCACTACAACGCTTGGCACGACGGGATCAAAGGGTCGGTCGCCGAGATTCGCCGCTCAGGAAATCTACCGAGAGCTGAGCGGCCAGGGCACCTGCGAGAAGCCGCCCTGCGCCGCGCCTGGATCGTCCGGATCACCATTCGTCGGCATACCTGCAATCCCCAAGCCATCGAGTCCCGCACGTGTAGCGCACGTCACGCCAGAAAATTAGTTGCGCCGGACATCTATATGTAGAATACATATGTAGTCCTTTCCGAGTCTCAGGAGACCCCGTCGTGTCCGCACCCGTCCAGATCGCCAAGCGACCTCGCCTGGCCGTGATCGCCCTCTGCCTCGGCGGCCTCGCCGCCGCCCTGACGCAGACGATGGTCATCCCGATCCAGTCCGAGCTTCCCTCCCTGCTCGGCACGTCGGCGTCCAATGCCGCCTGGGTCATCACGATCACGCTGCTCGCCGCTGCGGTGGCGATGCCGGTTGCCGGCCGACTCGCGGACCTGTTCGGCAAGCAACGGGTGCTCACGGTGAACGCCGCGACGCTGGTCGTCGGCTCGGCCATCTGCGCGATGTCGGACACCATCGGCCCGATGCTCGCCGGCCGCGCCCTGCAGGGTCTGGCGATGGGCTTCATCCCGGTCGGCATCTCCCTGATCCGCGAGATCACTCCCCCAGAGCTCGCGGGTACGTCGATCGCCGCCATGAGCGCGACGCTCGGGGTCGGCGGTGCGATCGGACTCCCGCTCGCCGCATGGATCGCCGACGTCGGTGACTGGCACGTGCTGTTCTGGGTCTCCGCCGCGGTCGCCGCCGTCATCCTCGTGCTGATCGTCGCCGTGGTTCCCCACATCCATGACGGCACCTCCGGCAGGCTCGACGTCGTCGGCGCCGTCGGGCTGGCTGTCGGCCTGATCGCCTTCCTCGTCGGCGTCTCCAAGGGCAACGAGTGGGGGTGGACCGACCCCGCCACGATCGGCTTCATCCTCGGCGGTATCGCGGTGCTCGGGGTCTGGGGGACGTACGAGCTGCGGCAGGACGAGCCGCTCGTCGACCTCCGTACGACCGCCAAGATCCCCGTGCTCATGACGAACGTCGCGGCGCTCGCGATCGGCTTCGGCATGATGGCGCAGTCGATCGTCGTCCCGCAGCTCCTGCAGCTCCCGGAGTCGACGGGCTACGGCCTCGGGCAGTCGCTGCTGGAAGCGGGTCTCTGGATGGCGCCCGGCGGCATCATGATGCTGCTGTTCGCCCCGGTCTCGAGCAACCTCATCAAGGGCTTCGGTGCCCGGGTCACGCTGATGATCGGTGCCGGCGTGCTGGGCGTCGGCTACCTCGTCGCGGTCCTCATGATGGGCGCACCGTGGCAGCTCCTGATCGCCTCGTGCATCGCCACCGCCGGTGTCGGCATCGGGTATGCCGCGATGCCGACCCTGATCCTCGACAACGTCGACCCGCGCGAAGCCGGCGCGGCCGTCGGCCTCAACTCGCTGATGCGGTCGATGGGTACGACCCTCGCCGCCGCCGCGATGGCCGTCGTCCTCACCAGCAACACCACCGCCCTCGGCTCGTTCGACATCCCGACGAAGGGCGCCTTCCAGGCCTGCTTCATCATCGGTGCCGTGGCCGCGTTCGTGGGTGTCGCGATCGCCGGGCTCGTCCCGCGGCGCCGCGCGGCCGCTGAGGCCGAGGCGCTCGAGCCGGTGCCAGCGGGGCGCTAGTCGGCCACCTTCGCTCGGGCGTACGCCTCGTCGAGGGCATCGTTGAACGCTGCGAGCTCGTTGACGAACCGACCAGCCCGCTCGACGCCCAGCGCCTCCAGGGCTTCGCGGATCACGGCGGTACGCAGCGCCGCCTCCTGACGGTAGACGTCGATGCCGGCCTGGGTCGGACGGTGCAGCCGCGACGACGTGCCCTCGACGTCGTACCGCTCGATCAGGCCTCGTTCGACAGCCGCCTTGACCTGACGACTCACGGTCGACTGCTCGAGCTGGAGCTCGGTGGCGAGGTCCTTCATCGTCAGGGGTTCGCTGTCGCTCAGCAGCCACAGGATCTTGAACGCCGACAGGTCGACGACGGATCCGGGATAGACCCGCGAGCCACGACGCGCCATGCGCATCAGCTCGGTGCCCACCGCCTCGAGGACGGGTTCGACCCGGGAGTCGCCCGCATCAGTCATGGCATGACGGTAGTACGCCGCCCGCCTCGTTAGGGTCTTCGGTATGCGCGAGTTCTACCCAGCCATCGAGCCCTACGACACCGGCCTCCTCGACGTCGGCGACGGCCAGCAGATCTACTACGAGGTCTCAGGCAATCCCGACGGCAAGCCTGCGGTCTATCTGCACGGCGGACCCGGCGGCGCGTCCAGTCCGGACCAGCGACGGGTTTTCGACCCGGCGAAGTACCGCATCGTCCTGTTCGACCAGCGCGGCTGCGGCAACAGCCTCCCCCACGCCAGCGAGCCGGAGGCCGACCTGAGCGCCAACACGACGTGGCACGTCGTGGCCGACATCGAGGCACTGCGATCGCACCTCGGCATCGAGCGGTGGCTCGTGTGCGGTGGCTCATGGGGCTCGGCGTTGGCACTCGCGTACGCCGAGAAGCACCCCGACAAGGTCACCGAGCTCGTGCTCCGTGGCATCTTCACCCTGCGCAAGAGCGAGCTCGACTGGTTCTACGAGGGCGGCGCCGCCAACATCTACCCCGACCTCTGGGACGGGTTCCTCGCCCCGGTGCCCGAGGCCGAGCGCGGCAACCTGGTCGAGGCATACAGCCGACTGCTCCACGACCCCGATCCCGCTGTGCGCGTCAACGCGGGTACGGCGTGGGCGCGCTGGGAGTCGTCGACCATCACGCTGCTGCCCGACGAGGACGTCATCGCGCACTTCACCGAGGACGCGTTCGCAGTCGCGTTCGCGCGGATCGAGAACCACTACTTCATGAACGACGGCTGGTTCACCGACAACCAGCTCATCGACGACGCGGTGAAGCTCAAGGACATCCCGGGCGTGATCATCCAGGGCCGCTACGACATGTGCACGCCGGCCGTGACGGCATGGGACCTGCACCGCTCCTGGCCCGAGGCGGAGATGAAGATCATCCCCGATGCCGGCCACGCGTTCACCGAGCCGGGCATCCTCGACGCGATCATCGAGGCGACCGACCGGTTCGCCACCAGCCGCGATTTGTGACCTTCGAGGCGTCATCCGCCGCATTTGGCGCCCATAACGTCACAAATCGCGGGGGTGAACGTCAGCGGGCGGCGTACAGCGCTTCGGCTCGCGCCTTGAGCGCGATCGCCACGGAGTCGAAGCCGGCCTGGATCCAGTCGCCGGTCGTCTCCACGACGAGGTCGAGGAGCTCACCGCTGAGCGTGTCGGTCGTGTAGTACTCGCACGACTCCGGACCGGTCTCGGCGATGTATTGGTCGCGCTGGCCCTTGATGCCCTGCATCTCCTCACCGGTGTCGTAGCGCAGGTGGTGCGGTGGGTCGACGATGCGGATGAACTCACGGTTGATGAACGTCTCGTCCGAGCCGTCGACCTGCGGCAGGGTCAGGTCGATCCGGTCGCCGAGCTCCAGGGTGGTCTCCGCGGCAATCGTGTAGGGATTCCACTCCGGATAGCTCGGATAGTCGACCAGGACGTCCCACACGAACGCCGCCGGCGCATTGATCTGCACCGTCACGGACGTCACGAGGTGGGGGCCGCTCATGCCGGCATGTGCTCCCCGCCGTTGACGTCGAGGGTCGCACCGGTGACCTCGGACGCGTAGTGCGACAGCAGGTAGAGGATGCCACCGGCACAGGCCTCGTCGGTCGGGATGCGACCCAGCGGGTTGCGCGACGCGATGTCGTCGTACACCTCCTGCTCGGTGATGCCCTTCTCCTCAGCCGTCATCGTCAGGTAGAAGCGGACGCCGGGACCGTCGAGCCAGCCGAGGATCGCCTGGTTGACGCGGATGCCCTTGGCGCCGAGCTCGAGTGCCATGTATTGCGTCGCACACCCCATCGCCGCCTTGGAGATGGCGTAGCCACCCTCGCCCGCCAGCGGAACGCGGGTCGACATCGTGCCGACGTTGACGATCGAGCCGCCGTCCTTCATGTGCGGCACTGCAGCACGCGCCATGTTGAGCGCTCCGAACAAGATGATGTCCATCGCCCGGCGCAGCGCCTTCTCCTCGGTATCGAGGACGGCGGTGAAGCCGGGGTGCCCGTATGCGCTGTTGACCAGCCCGGAGATCTTGCCGTACTTCTCGACCGCCGCAGCCATGACCGCCTCGACCTGATCGGTCTTGCGTACGTCGCACTGCACCGCGATCGCGTCACCGCCGGCAGCGGTGATCTCCTTCAGCGTCGCGTCCATGACGTCGGCGGAACGAGCCGACATGACGACCTTGGCTCCCTCCTTGGCGGCGCGGATGGCCAGCTTGGCACCCAGTCCCGCTCCGACTCCCGAGACAATGACGACCTCGTCTTTGAGGATCACGGTGCAATCTCCTTCTGATAGAACGCGAAATCTTGCTCCAGCCCGGCTTCGGTGAGTCCGAAGTCCTCGGCCGTGTATGAGTGGGAGCCGTGCCGCTGCTCCTCGTTGCGAGCCATGTAGGCCTCGAGTGCGTCGCGATCGGCTGGGAGACCGAGCTCGCCCATGACCCGGGTGGCCGTGTCGACGGGGTTCTTGACGACGTCGAGGAACTCGACGTCGATGAATCGTTCGGGCCGCTTGGCGCGTACGCCGGTGAACTGCGTGAGCGCCGAGACGAACCGATCGCGCCAGTAGGGACCGACCAGCTTGGGGTCGACGCTGTCGCTGTACTGGGCGGAGATCGCGCAGACCATCGAGGCATACGACGGCACGGCCTTGGTCGGCGAACGGTGCGTCATGACGATCTTGCAGTCGGGGAACGTGTTGAGCACGGTGTCGACCGCCGTCAGGTGGTGCGGCGACTTGAGCATCCACGGCTGGCCATGGCGCTCGGGGCTCTGCCACTGCAGGACCTGCAGCCACTGCTTGAGGTCCTGGTAGGCCTGAGCCTGGTCGAACTCGCGGAGCCAGATGCCGTACGACGGGATCCAGTAGAACGAGTCGAAGCTCATCGAGGTGAACGTGCGGTCCATGAGGATGACGTCCTCTTCGGGGCCGTCCCACTCGATCGTATGGATGTCGCCGAAGTCGGGCGCCATCTCGAGGAACATCTCGTAGCGGTCGCGGGCGCGCTTCTTGCGGATCTCGGCGTCCGGGCTCTCACCCGGGAACGGCAGCGGATATGACGTCTCCCACGACAGCGTCGAGGTCACTTCGGGCGACGATGCGAGGAGCCGGTGCAGCAGCGTCGAACCGGTACGGGGCAGCCCGCAGATCTCGGCGGCGACCCTGACCTCCTCGTCGAGGATCTCGGGGTGGTCGACCTGGAGCTGCTTGAGGCGCAGTCGATCAGCCAGCGAGGCCACGAACTTGCTCCTGGTGAGGTGCAGACCCAGCTCGGAGAGCTTGGCCTCCTCGGCGATCGCCCGGGTGAGCACGGTCAGCGGCTCGACGAACCACTCGTCGCCGTAGTCGCTGAGGCCGGTCTTGTCCCGCGCTGCCTCAAGCAGCCCGGCGACGTCCAGTGCGGTCGCCGTCTCGGCAGCGGTGGTCATGGGGCCTCCAGGTCGACGACCGTGCAGGTCGGAATGGGGTGGTGGTCGGCGCCGAGCCAGCGCAGCAGCGCCGTACCGGTCTCGTGGCCGCAGGTGTCGATCCAGTTGCCGTAGCCAGGGTCTTTGGCGGCGACAACGATCGTCAGCGTGCCGTCGTCATTGAGCTTGGCGGTGTGCTTGTTGACGGTGATCTGGCGCTCCCAGTCGAGCGACTCCATCCACCAGTTGTCGAGCTGGAAGTTCCAGTAGGGGCAGTCGGGCACCTCGGTGCGGATGACCCACGCCTGGCCGGGCTCGAGCGTCCAATAACCGTGGGCGTAGAAGATCTCCGGATCGCCGCCGGCCTTTTGGAAGAACTCCTGGCCGAAGTCGGGCAGCTCGTTGGGCCGCTCCATGAACATCTCGGTCCAGCCGGCGAACATCGCCGCCGTGCCGTGCAGCGAGAACGCGGCCGTCTGGAGCGCCTTGACGAAGTGGTCGGGGTTGAGCTCCTTGCGCTGGACCGGCTCGCCGATGCGCTCGATCGTCCACTGGCCCGGGACCTCGGTCGTACGGTCCATGTAGGTCTGCCGGACGACGAGACCCGTCGAGTCGGGCTCCAGTGGGAGCCAGTTCTTGTCATGCGGCTCGGCGCTGACGATGATCTCGACGGTGCCGTCGGGCTCCACGACGAGGTCCTTGTCGGTCAGCTCGCCGGTCGACGCCATGGTGCCGTCGATCGCGTAGCGGTTGGCCTTCGACCCGATGCTGAAGTAGAAGATCGAGCCGCGCGTGCCGGTGATCTTGTAGGTACGGTCGCCGCGGATGTTGGCCGACAGGTAGACGTTGTCGGGGTTGTCGGCGCCGAGCTTGACCCGGTCGAGCTCGTGCAGGCGCGGGAAGTCGGGGTCGGCGTTCTCGATCGTCGTGTACATCATCTGGCGCAGCAGACGTGTCAGGTAGCGGAAGCCCTCGGCCCGGTCGAGCGGGGTGCTGGGCGCCGTGTCCTTGAGGACCACTTCGCCGGCCGCTTCGAGGGCACGGCAGAAATCGGACCACGCCTTGCCGGAGACCACCTCTTCGGCACCGTCGCCACTCTGTCCACTCATTGGCACCTCCGCCGGTGAAACCTCGCAAATTAGCGGCTACGCCGCGGAACGCTCACGGTCGCTTCGCTCCCTGGTTTGCTGCGGCGTTCGGCCGCGGGCGGCCTCAACCTCAGCAAATCTAGAACACGTTCTACCAGTTCCCCGTGTCAAGGACAACCACTCGGTAGAGTTCGGGACCTCATGACGACTGACCTCTCGACCGACTTCGCCGACTTCACGGGTGCCGCCCTGGTGGTCGGTGGCAGCGGCGGTCTCGGCGCCGCGATCGCGGAGATGCTGGCCGCACGCGGCAGCGATGTCGCGGTGACCTACCGCAGCAACAAGGACTCCGGCAACGCGGTTGCCACGTCCGCGGCCCAGCACGGCGTACGGTCCTCCGCGCACGCGCTCGACGTCACCGACGCCGAGGCCTGCGCCATGGTTCTCGCTGAGATCGCCGCGACCTACGGTGGCCTGCACACGCTGGTCTACGCCTCCGGCCCCCATGTGCCGATGGTGCACCTGTCGACCGTGTCGCCCGCCGACTTCGCCGAGCAGCTCACCCAGGACGCCGTCGGGTTCTTCAACCTCGTCCAGCCAGCCCTGCCTCAGCTGCGCGACGCGAAGGGCTCGATCATCGCCGTCACGACCGCAGCGACGGCGCGATTCCCCGTACGCGACGGGCTCTCGTCCGCGCCCAAGGGTGCCGTCGAGCAGCTCGTACGAGGACTGGCTGCGGAGGAAGGCCGATTCGGCGTGCGGGTCAACGCCGTCGGACCGGGCATGCTCACCGACGGGATGGCGGCGCGCCTGATCGACTCGGGAGAGCTCGACGACCACGCACTGGCGATCACGAAGGGCAACATCCCGCTTCGCCGTTTCGGCAGTGCCGCCGACATCGCCGAAGCCGTGTGCTTCCTCGCCTCCAGCCGAGCAGGATTCATCACCGGCCAGAAGCTCGACATCGACGGCGGATACACGGTCTGAACCCCATGCGCCCGGACCCCGACACACCTCGCGATCCGCTCACGGGTCTGGTCAGTCGTCGAGGGTGGGACCTGATCGTCGCCGAGGCTCAGCACCGCATCGATGACCAGGGCGATCGCGTCGCGGTGGCCGTGATCGCGATCGACGGACTCGAGGCGCTCACCCGCGCCAAGGGAGAGAACGCCGGCAAGGAGGTCATCCGACGCTCCGCGAACGCCCTGAAGGCCGTCGCGGGTTCGGGCGACTGGCTCGCACGGTCGGGTGGGACGTTCCTGGCGATGGCACACAACGTCGGCGAGGACGATCTGCCCGAGCACTTCGGGATCTTCGTCGACGCCATGGCCGCTCACGGAGTGACCGGGTTGCTCGGCTTTGCCGCCGCGGCACCAAGCGTCACCGATGCCCACCTCCGTGCGATCGACGCCCTGGCCGAACAGACCTGACTCAGGTCACCAGGTGTGCGTAGTTGTCGGGCGCCTCGTGATAGCCACGCAGGATGCAGAACTCGTTGCCCTCGGGATCGGCCAGCAGGATCCAGCCGCTGCCGTCCGGGCGCCGGAAGTCCTCGAGCTGGGTGGCACCCAGGGCGATCACCCGCTCGACCTCCTCCTCGCGGGTCCGGTCGGTCGGACGCAGGTCGAAGTGCATGCGGTTCTTGACCGTCTTGCCCTCGGGGACGTTGATGAAGAGGACCCGCTGGCGGCCGTCAGGAGAGAAGATCATGCACTCCTCGTGATCCGGGAGGTTGGGATCCTGGGGGTCCTCGCTCATGCCGAGGACCTGCGCCCACCACACCGACTGCGCATGGGCGTCCCGGGCATCGATCGTGGTGTGAGAGATCTGCGACGTCATGGCTCCACGGTAGTCACCCGGCGGCCGGCAACCGCACCGTCACCCGAAGACCACCCTCGTCCAACGGGGTGAGCGTGAGGGAGCCGTCGTGCGCCGCCGCGATGCTCCTGACGATCGCCAGCCCGAGGCCGACGCCCGAGTGGTCCGACCGAGCGCGGTCGGAGCCACGCTGGAACGGCTCGGTCAGCGTTGCGGCGAGCTGGGGGGTGAGCCTGGCGCCTGAGTTCTCCACCTCGAGCACGACCTCGCCGCCTTCAACCCTGGTCGCGACGCGTACGGTTCCACCCTCGGGGAGGTTGTGGACGATCGCGTTGTGCACGAGGTTGATCGCGAGCTGCAGCAGCAGCGCGTGCGATCCGGCGGTCTGGGCGACGTCTCCACCCGTGTCGATCGTGATCCCGCGCTGCTCGGCCAGCGGGAGCAACGTCTCCGCGGCCTCCTCCGTGATGAGCGAGAGATCCACGGGTTCGCGGGTGAATGCTCGCCGATCGGCGCGGCTGAGCAGCAGCAACGCCTCGGTGAGGTCGATGGCGCGGGTGTTGACGTGCATGAGGCGGTCGATCAGCTCGCCGGTGTCGCGTTCCGGATCGTTGCGCGCCACCTCCAGCAGGGTCTGCGTGATCGCGAGAGGTGTACGCAGCTCGTGCGACGCGTTGGCCGCAAACCGCTGCTGCTCGGCGTCGTGTGCCTCCAGCCGGGCGAGCATGCTGTCGAAGTCGTCGGCCAGCTGACGGAACTCGTCATTGCGCCCCTCCAGGTGGATGCGGTGCGACAACGATCCGGCGGTGGCGAGCCTGGTGGCGTGCGTGATGCGCGTGAGCGGCGCGAGCATGCGGCCGGCCAGCAGCCAACCGCCGACCAGTCCGAACACCAGCAGGGCCACGAGCGCCTGGATTGCTCGCGGCCTGAAGGCATCCAGAAGGTCCGAGCGATCGGGACCGGACGGACCCGTGCCGAAGCGCGGGCCTTCCGGCACATATCGCAGCAGGAAGACCCACACGACGGCGAGCAGCAAGCCGCCCGCGACCATGAGGAACCCGGCATAGCTGAGCGTGAGCTTGAGCCGGACACTCAGGCCGGGCTTCCTAGCCACGGTCGTCAGCCTCTGGTTCGACATCGATCCGATAGCCGACGCCCGGGACCGTCGAGATCAGCCAGGGCTCACCCAGCCGCTTGCGCAGCGCCGAGACCGTGATGCGTACGGCGTTGGTGAACGGGTCGGCGTTCTCGTCCCAGGCCCGCTCCAGCAGCTCCTCGGCGCTGACGACACCGCCCTCGGCGGCGATCAGCACCTCGAGGACCGCGAACTGCTTGCGGGTGAGCGCGACGTACCGGCCGTCGCGAAACACCTCGCGCCGGAACGGATCCAGACGAAGTCCGGCGATCTCGTGCACCGGGGGACGGTTGTGGGCACGCCGTCGGTCAAGTGCTCGCAGCCGGAGCACCAGCTCGCGCAGGTCGAACGGCTTGGTGAGGTAGTCGTCGGCGCCGAGCTCGAATCCGGAGGCCTTGTCGTCGAGACGGTCGGCGGCGGTGAGCATGAGAATCGGCATGCCGCTGCGGGAGTCGACGATGCGCCGGGCGATCTCGTCACCGGATGGTCCCGGGATGTCGCGGTCGAGCACCGCGATGTCGTACGTGTTGACGCTCAGCATCTCGAGCGCGGTGTCACCGTCTGCGGCGATGTCGGCGGCGATCGCCTCGAGCCGGAGCCCGTCGCGGATGGCCTCGGCCATCAACGGCTCATCCTCGACGACCAGCACACGCATCCTCCGATGCTAGTGACTGGTGGATATCGCGGGCATATCGAAATTCGCATACGCCCTCACAACAGTCGTCTCCCTTGACTGGATGCATGAACCACCGCACACCCGCACGATCCACGTTCCGCACCACCGCGCTCGTCGTCGCCGTCGGCTCAACCGCGCTCATCGGATTCCTCGGCTACACGTCGTACGGCGCCTCACCGACCGCAGCCGACCAGCTCGGCGTCTCCGACGTCCGCGCACACCCTGCACCGCACCCTGCCGCACCGCCCAAGGACCGTGACCTGCGCGACGAGTCCGGCCGGGTCTCCGGGAACGTCACTGTCTTCGACGACAGCTCGGCGGCCGTGACCAGGCTCGACGGCGACCTGCTCCGCGCCCTTCGTGAAGCTGCCACGGACGCTGCCGATGACGGCATCACGATCTACGTCAACAGCGGCTGGCGCTCCAAGGACTACCAGAACGACCTGCTCCGGGACGCCGTCTCGAAGTACGGCTCGATGGCGGCGGCCGCCCGCTGGGTCGCGACCCCGCAGACGTCGCCGCACGTCTCGGGTGACGCCGTCGACGTCGGCAAGACGAACGCCATGAGCTGGCTGTCGCAGCACGGTGCGGCGTACGGGCTGTGCCAGATCTATGGCAACGAGCCCTGGCACTTCGAGCTGCGCGACACCCGCAACGGCTGCCCCCAGATGTACGCCGATCCCACCCACGACCCACGCATGCAGTGATGACACACCACCACCCGGGAGAAGACATGACCCTTCAGATTCGTCCATTCGCAGCCCTCGCCATCGTCGCGCTGCTCGCAGCGGGATGTTCCGGCTCGTCGGGAGGCTCCGACGCAGGTGGCACGGGCACCGACACGTACCAGGCGTCCGTGAAGTTCGCCGAGTGCATGCGCGACAACGGCGTGCCCGAGTTCCCCGACCCCGGCGCGGACGGCGAGCTCACCCTCGACAGCGTGGCCAACGGTTCGTCGATCGACACCGATGGCGCCGCATGGAAGACCGCGACTGCGGCGTGCAAGGACCTCGAGCCTGCAGGGTTCACGGGTCACAAGAGATCGGCTGCCCAGCAGGTCGAGGCACTCAAGTTCGCCCAGTGCATCCGCGAGAACGGCGTCGAGGACTTCCCGGACCCCGGACCGGACGACCCGATGGTCGACACCAACAAGATCCCATCGGCCAACGAGTCCGGCGGCATGACGATCCTCAACGCGGCGATGGACACGTGCGGGAAGCTCGCCGAAAAGGCCGGGGCGGGCAAGTAGTGGAACGACGGACATGGGTGCTCGGCGGCGTCGGCGCGCTGATCATCGCCCTCGTGATCGGGGCGGTCGTGCTGGACGGGACAGGCGACGCCGCGGCCGCCAAGGAGCAGCCCGTCGCCACCGCGAAGGTCGTCAAGGGACCGCTGTCGGCACTGGTGTCCCTGCACGGCACCCTGACCCGCCGGGCGCTGGCGGACGGCTCGCCATACATCGTCATCAACCGGGCCACCGGCACCTACACGAAGCTGCCGACCGCGGCCAAGGTCGACTGCGGCGAGGTGCTCTATCGCGTCGACGACCGCCCCGTGCTGCTGCTCTGCGGCACCGTTCCGGCCTACCGCGATCTCGCGATCGGATCGGCCGGCAAGGACGTACGGCAGCTCAACCACACGCTGCACGCGCTCGGCAACACCGACGTCGATCCGACGTCTGACGTCTTCGGTCCGGCGACCCGGGCTGCACTCGTGTCGCTCCAGCGCGACACCGGGCTCGACCCGACCGGCGTCCTCCGGATCGACGAGGCGGTGTTCCTGCCCGAGGCTGTGCTGGTCTCCAGGATGATCGCCCCGCTGGGCGGTTCGGCGCGACCCGGGGCCGAGGTCGCGGAGGCCACGTCGGACTCGCTCGAGGTGCAGGTCAGCCTCAACGCGTCGCAGCAGGGAGCGGTCCATGAGGGCGACACGGCTCGGATCTCGCTTCCGGGCAACGTCTCGGTCACCGGCAAGGTCGACCGGATCGGCCGCGTGGCCCAGGCGCCGGCCGGCAAGGACGGCGAACCGGGAGCCGCGACGATCCCGGTCCACCTCTCGCTCGACGATCCCAAGAAGGCACGCGGCCTCGACCTGGCACCCGTGTCGGTCGACATCACGACCCGTGGCGTGGAGGGTGCGCTGAGCGTCCCGGTGATCGCGCTCGTCGGGAAGTCGGGCAGCGGGTTCGGGGTCGAGGTCGTACGTGCCAGCGGACACCGCGACCTGGTCGCGGTGGAGCTCGGCCTGTTCGACACGACCGCCGGACGGGTCCAGGTCACCGGCCAGCTCAAAGCCGGCGACCGCGTCGTGGTGCCGAGATCGTGAGCGAGCGAACCATCAGGGCACTCGCGCCGGGGCATCCGTACCGTGCCTCTTCCACGGAGGTTCCGGCGTGAGCGCGACGGTTCTCGGGCTGGACGGCGTCAGCAAGGTGTACGGCGAGCAGCCGCCCGTGCACGCCCTCCGCGACGTGTCGTTCTCGGTGCGCCAGGGCGAGCTGGTGGCGATCGTCGGCCCCTCCGGCTCGGGGAAGTCGACACTGCTGCACGTCATGGGCACGCTCGAGCAGCCCAGCAGCGGGACCGTCAGCATCAACGGTGTCGAGGCGTCGAGCCTCGACGACCGCGCCCTGTCGCTGCTTCGGGCACGCGAGATCGGTTTCGTGTTCCAGCAGTTCTTCCTCGCCGAGCACGCCACGGTACGAGAGAACGTCGCCGACGGACTGCTGTATGCCGGGGTGACTGCCGCCGAGCGACGCCGTCGCGCTGACGAGGCGCTCGAACGGGTCGGGCTCGCCGAGCGGGCGACCTTCAAGCCGACCAAGCTGTCAGGCGGTCAGCGACAGCGCGTCGCCATCGCCCGGGCACTCGTGGGCCAGCCCGCGATCGTGCTGGCGGACGAACCGACCGGCAACCTCGACAGCTCGACCGGAACCTCGATCATGGAGCTCCTCCGCGAGCTCAACGCCGGCGGCGCGACGATCGTCATGATCACGCACGACGCCGACCTCGCCGACCAGCTGCCGCGGCAGATCCGGATGCTCGACGGTCAGGTGCTCTCCGACACGGCCAGGATCGGTGCACCGTGAGGGTCGGCCAGCTCGAGTTCAAGGACGAGCTGCGGGTCGCCACGGTCGGACTGCGATCGCGCCCGCTCCGTGCAGCGCTCTCGGCACTGGGCATCGCGATCGGTACGGCGGCGATCGTCGCGGTGCTCGGCTTGTCCGCCTCGTCGCAGGCCGGGCTGCTCGCCGAGATCGACCGGCTCGGCACCAACATGCTCACGGTCGAGGCCGGGCAACGCCTGGCGGGAGGTGCGGCCACGCTCCCGCTCGAGGCCACTGCGCGTATCAGCCACACCGGCGGCGTCGAGCAGCTGGCACACACCGCCGTGCTCCGGGACCAGAAGGTCTACCGGAACTCGATGATCCCGGAGGCCAGCTCCGGGGGCCTCCAGGTCCGTGCGACGAGCCTCAACGTACCGACCGTGCTCAACACGGGTGTCGCCCACGGCACCTGGCTCAACGCCGGCACCGAGCAGATGCCTGTCGTCGTGCTCGGCTCCACCGCTGCAGATCGCCTCGGCATCGATCGCGTACGGCCGGACCTGCGGATCTGGCTCGGCGGGCAGTGGTTCACGGTGGCCGGCGTCCTCAAGCCGGCCCCGCTGGAGCCCGACCTCGACACCAGCGCGCTGGTCGGATATCCCGCCGCCCGGGAGTTCCTCGGGTACGTCAGCCTCCCGAACGGTGTGGCACAGTCCGGGCCGCCCACGGAGATCTACGTACGAACGGTGACCGGTGAAGAGGCCAAGGTGCAGTCGCTGCTCGGCCGTACGGCCAACCCCGAGGCACCCAACGAGGTCAACGTCAGCCAGCCGTCCGACGTGCTGACCGCCCGGGCGGCGGCGGCCGGCGCGTTCGACAGCCTGTTCCTCGGGCTCGGAGTGGTCGCGCTGATCGTCGGCGCCGTCGGCGTCGCCAACATCATGATCATCTCGGTGCTCGAGCGGCGTTCGGAGATCGGTCTGAGACGCGCACTCGGTGCGACGCAGGGGCAGATCCGTACGCAGTTCCTCTCCGAGTCGATCCTGCTGGCCGTCATCGGCGGAGTCGTCGGTGTCATCGCCGGGGTCGCGGCCACCGCGGTCTACGCCGCCGCGAAGGGGTGGACCGTCGTCATCCCCGTCGAGGCGTGGACCGGTGGCATCGGATCGGCGCTGCTGATCGGCGCGCTCGCCGGGTTGCTGCCCGCGCTGCGCGCATCGCGGATGCCCCCGACCGTGGCATTGCGGACGGTGTGACGCCGACCTAGCGTGACGACATGCATGTCATACAGACGACGGGCACCACTCGTCCGGACGGGCGCATCGTCGACAACATCGAGGGTGCGGCGTACGACGCGGGAGTGTCGCTGATCTTCGAGGACAGCGACCAGGACGGCGAAGGGCCCTACCTCCATCAACATCCCTACGCCGAGACGTTCGTGATCCGCGGCGGCAAGTCGCTGTTCACCGTCGCGGGCGAGCAGCTGCTCGGCGTTGCCGGGCAGGTCCTGGTCGTCCCCAAGCTGACGCCGCACAAGTTCGAAGTCGTCGGTCCCGAGCGCTACATCGCGACCCACATCCACGCGAGCGCCACCTTCATCACCGAGTGGCTCGAAGGTCCCCGCGCCGGAACGTAGGGCGTGGAGCCCAGGCGGCGGTAGCGTGATCCCCATGACGGCCATGAAGAGTCCCTGGATCATCGCATTCGGCGTGGTGACCGTGGTCCATCTCGTGCTCAACGGTGCCGAGGCCGATCCGTGGGACAGCATCTCGAAGTGCCTGCTGGCTCCCCTGCTCGTCGGCTGGGTCGTCGAGCAGAAGGGCCCACGCCTGCTCGCGCTGGCGCTGGTGTTCTGTTTCTTCGGCGACCTGTTCCTGGAGCTCGACGACCTCTTCATCGTCGGAATGGCCGCGTTCGCGCTGGGCCACATCTGCTTCATCCGCTTCTTCGTCTCGCGCGGCGCCGTGGGACAACTCAAGCGCAAGCCCTGGATCCTCGCGGTCTACATCGCTGCTGGCATCGCGATGATCGTGTACGGCTGGAGCGGCCTCGAGGACGGGCTCAAACCCGTCGTGCCGATCTACGCGGCACTTCTGGTCGGCACCGGAGCGACCTCTCTTGCCACCGACGTCCGCGCCGGCATCGGCGGGTTGCTGTTCCTGATCTCCGACGGGCTGATCCTGCTCGGCGAGGCAGACAAGATCGACAAGGACGCCACCTGGACCGGTCTCGCGATCATGGCGACCTACATCGCCGCGATCTTCTTCCTGACCTCCGGCATCCTCAACCGCGAGAAGGTCACCCTCGCGGCTGGCCCCGGCTTCGACCCGACGGTCCGTACGGACTGCTGGCCGGTCTTCCCCGACGCCAAGGCGTGACTCCGCTGTAATGGCGGACGCACTCCCGGACATACAAGGGCATGCGCCCCGCTGACGACGAACGTCGCCACTCCTTCGAAGCCCTCTACCGGGCGACACTGCCCGCGGTCCGGTCGTACGCGCGTCGCCGTGCTGCGCCCGACATCGCTGAAGATGTCGTCGCGAGCACGTTTCTCACGGCCTGGCGACGCTGTGACGAAGCCGTCGCCGGTGGACTTCCGTGGTTGTACCGGACCGCACGGTTCACGCTGGCCAATCATCAACGCACCGAACGACGCCAGCTCCGGGTCGCCCAGCGCGTGGTTGACACGACCGAGACCACCACGCCGGACGCCATGGCGGAGACCGACGAACGGTCACTGGTGCTCGATGCCATCCAGCGGCTCGGCGAGGACGATCGCGAGATCCTCCAGCTCGTCTACTGGGAGCACCTGACCGTCAAGGCGGTCGCTGTCGTCCTCGAATGCCGTCCCGGCACCGCCGCGGTTCGCCTGCACCGGGCCAGAGGCAGGCTGCGCGACGCACTGTCGGGGCCACCTGATCCACCACCGCACCCCCTCCCGACCACCCACATCTCCGAGGTGACTTCATGAACACCGTCATTCGTCTTCTCACCGAGCTCGACCCCGAGGCCGCAGCTCCCACCACACTCACCGAGGAGGACGAGCAACTGCTCCGAACGATCCTGGAGCAGCCAATCCCGCAGCCTGCTCGAAAGAAGCGGCCGTACGTGCGCCGGATCGTGGTCGTCACCGCTGGTGTCGCGGCCATCGTCGGCATCGGCCTCACGCAGATCGACATCGGCGGCAAGGCTGTTGGTCCGTCGTCCGCCGCTGCTGCCGTGCTCGAGCGTGCCGCGGACGCGACACTGGCCGAGTCCGACCCGCTCGTACACCCCGGACAGTTCCTTCACATCACGCTCGTCGAGGACGCTTGGGAACCTGGCTACGACTCCAACACAGATTCGTTGGAGTACGGCGACCTCGACGCGACGGAGGCACTGAGGATGGTGCGTGAGCGACGCACCCGGCAGATCTGGATCCCTTACGAGTCCGATCACGACTGGACGTTCCAAGAGCGCACCACGCTGGTCAGCACCTTCAGCCGGGACGCGGCCAGGCGGGCGAAGGATGAGGCAAAGCTGACCGACGGCACGTACACCCGGCCGAGCTGGAGCGTCCGCGGCGGAGACAACTACATTCCGACGTACGACCCCGACTGGTACGCCTCATTGCCTCGCGATCCTGAGCAGATGCTCGCGCGTATCAGGACGGACATTGGATCCGGGGATGACACGTCGCCGAGCAGCCTGTTCGAGGAGACCTACAGCGAGGTGCTGCGTAGCGGCGTCGCACCCGCGAGCGTCCGTGCAGCGCTTTTCAACCAGCTCGCAACCATGCCGGGCATGAAGGTCGTCGACGGAGTCACCAACCTCGACGGCACGGCGGGAGTGGCAATCTCATTCGGCGACAAGGGCAAGCAGCTGATGTTCGATCGCAAGACGGGACGCTACATCGGGGAACGCGCTGCGGATCCAGAATTCCCAGACGTGCCAGGGTTGGACAAGGCCAAGACAACGTTCCTGACTTCGGTCACGACCGACGTCGTTGACAACGCGCCGAAGGTCGACTGACCTTACGCTGGTCAGGTGCCGGGCAGCGATCGGACATACAAGGTCGTCAATCGCGTGTTCGCGATCGTGTTCGCGGTCATGGGCTACCGGTTCGACGTACGCGGTGCCGAGCACATCCCGGCGAGTGGCCCCGGCATCCTCGCCGGCAACCACATCGGATTCCTCGACTTCACGTTCATCGGGTACGCCGCACGCGAGCGCGACCGCCTGGTGCGGTTCATGGCGAAGCAGTCGGTGTTCGACACCCGCGGCGCCGGCTGGTTCATGCGCAGGATGCGGCACATCCCGGTCGACCGCCGTGAGGGTTGGCGCGCCTACCGACACGGTCTCCGGATGATCGACGAGGGCCAGCTGGTCGGCGTCTTCCCCGAGGCGACGATCAGCCGCTCCTGGCTGCTCAAGCCGTTCAAGCGCGGGGCAGCGGGCTTCTCCGTCAGCCGACAGGTGCCGCTGGTGCCGGTGATCGTGTGGGGCGGCCATCGCATCTACACCGTCGACGGTCACCGATCGCTGCGTCGACGCGTGCCGATCACGGTCAGCATCGGCGAGCCGCTCCTACCCGGTGACCGCGAGACGATCGATGAGCTGTCGGCGCGGCTGCACGTGGCCATGGAGGCACTGCTCGACGAGGCGATCGACACGTACCCCGAGAAGCCTCGCAACGATGCCGATCGCTGGTGGCTGCCGCACGATCGCGGCGGCACCGCGCCCGACGTCGAGACCGCTGCGGTGCTGGACCGCGAGGCCGTGGCGCGGATTGGCGATACGTTCGAGTAGTGAGCTTCCACGAGACGCCGCCGGTCACGATCGGCGAATCGACGTACGACGTACGCTTCGCGGGTCCCGATGGCGGCACGCCCGTCATGTTGCTCCACGGATTTCCCGAGACCTCGCTCTCGTGGTCGGCTGTCGCTCCGCTGCTGGCCGATGCGGGCCTGAGGGTCATCGCACCCGACCAGCGCGGCTACTCGCCCGGCGCCCGGCTGCCCGAGGTCAGCGACTACGCCACCGAAGTCCTTGCCGATGACGCGATTGCCCTCGCCGATGCTCTCGAGATCCGCTCGTTCCACCTCGTCGGCCACGACTGGGGCGCTGCTGTCGCCTGGGTCGCCGCCGCCAAGCACGCCGACCGGCTGCACTCCCTGACGGCGGTCTCGGTGCCTCACCTGGCGGCATACGGCGCCGCGTTGATGAACGATCCCGACCAGCAGCAGCGCGCCGCATACATCGGGCTGCTCCGCCAGGAGGGCAAGGCTGAGCACCTGCTGCTCGAGGACGGCGGCGAGCGCCTGAAGGCGATGTACGGCGACGCCGTGCCGGCCGAGCAGGCTGCCGCCTACATCGCCCACCTCTCCGAGCCGGGCGCCCTGACGGCAGCGCTCAACTGGTACCGCGCCATGACTGCCGACCTGTCGTCGCTGCCCGCCGTGACCGTTCCGACGACATACGTCTGGAGCGACCAGGACATCGCGATCGGCCGCGTTCCCGCCGAGCAGTGCCACGAGTTCGTCGACGCCGACTACCGGTTCGTCGAGCTGGGCGGTGTCACGCACTGGATCCCGGAGCAGGCACCCGGCGCGCTCGCCAAGGCAATCATCGATCGCGTCCGAGCGTGACACCGTATGGCCTAGGTTGTTGATGTGACTCAGCCACCTGACGACCAGCAGCCGAAGCCGGACGAGCCGACCTACCCGGCCTACCCGACCTACCCCGGGGCCACCCCGGACGGTGGCTACCCGCCGCCGCCCGCGTACGGCTCGCCTCAGCACAACCCGTACGGCGGCTGGCCGCCGCCGCAGGGCTTCCCCGTCCAGCAGAGCGGGTTCGCCAGCTGGATCGAGCGAGTCGGCGCCTTCATCCTCGACTCGCTCCCGGGCATCGCGATCAGCTTCATCGCCACAGCGATCTTCGGCGAGCCCATCCGGGTCATCGAGAACGGAGACACCGTGTCGTTCGAGACCTCGGGCAGCGCCATTGTCGCGGTCTACGGCCTCGGGCTGCTGTGGGGCATCTTCAACTTCATCTACCTCCAGGGCAAGACTGGGCAGACGATCGGCAAGATGGCGCTCGGCATCGCGGTCTACCGCGCCGGCACGACGCAGCCGATCGGCTTCGGCCTGGCCATCGGTCGCTACTTCGCCCGCTTCCTCGACGTCATCCCGTGCTACCTCGGCCTGCTGTGGCCCCTGTGGGACAACGAGAAGCGGACCTTCGCCGACATGATCTGCGGGACCCGCGTCTACAAGATCAGGTAGGGCTCGTCAGCACTGACGCCAGCGGCCAGCCGTCGGGGTCGTTGAGCGGGCGATCGACTGTCCGGGCGTACGCGTTCCAGTCCTCCGCACGATCGGCGAACCAGGATCGCTGGCGAGCCATCAGCTCGACGAGAGTGTTGGCGGCAACGTACGGATGCCGTGCACCGACCTCGTAGGCGACTCCGCGCGCGGCCCGCGCATCGGCCGCCGCGTCATGGGCGTTGTCGAGCGGCACCGAGTAATAGGCGGCGACATCGGTGAGCTTGCGAGAGCCCAGCGTGCCGCGCAGGATGCCCCAGTCGATGACGTAGGGGTCGACGACCAGCAGCCGGTCCCAATCAGGCTGCGGGACGCCCCAACGGGTCGCCTCGGCATGCAGCATCGACAGGTCGTATGCCGCGTTGAACACGACGAGCCCGACCCCGCGGTCGATCAGCTGCTGGACCCACTCCACGACGATCGCGATGCCGATGGCCGGAGGCGGCGCATCGGCGAGCAGGACGTCGGTGATGCCGTGCACCTCGGCCGACGACGCCGGGATCGGGATGCCGGGATTGATCAGCCCGTTGACGTCGGGGCCCACGTCGGAGATCAGCGCATAGCTGAGGACCCGGTCGTTGAGCGGGTCGATGCCGGTCGTCTCGAAGTCGAGCGATGCCAACGGCGCGCGATGCCAGCCGTCGTGGTCGCCGCGCGGAGGTGGCTTGGGCTGACGTTCGGCGACACGCCTGCTGATGGCGATCGCCACGGCGACGCCTCCGGCGATGCCGGCCAACGCGTACTTGTTGATGCGCACCTGACCTCCTGAAGCCCACGTTAGCCAGCGCGCACGACAATCACGCGGACGCCGCGTCGACCAGGCTCCGGAAGAGCCCGGCATCCTCTCGCGTCTCGGGGTGCCACTGCACCGCCATCCAGAACGGTCGGTCCTCGCGCTCGATCGCCTCGAGGGTGCCGTCGGCGGCACGCGCCGAGGCAATGAACCCGGGGTGCTCGCGTACGGACTGGTGGTGATGACAGGACACCTCGCCGCGATCGCCGATGGCGCTCGCGAGGCGGGTGCCGGCGACGACGTCGATCGCGATCTCGCCGAACTCGTCCGCGCCGGGTGAGTGCTGCTCGTGGCCGACGAGATCGGGTACGTGCTGCTCCAGCGACCCTCCGCCGTGCACCGCCATCACCTGCATGCCGCGGCAGATGCCGAGCACCGGGATCCGCGCCTCCCACGCAGCGTCGAGGAGCGCGAGCTCCCAGGTGTCACGGTCGAGCCGCCATCCGGAGGTACGTTCGTGTGGCTCCGCGCCGTACTGCCACGGGTCGACGTCTGCGCCACCTGCGATGACCAGCGCGTCAATGCGTTGGACGACCGACAGCGCCGCCGTTGCATCAGATGGCGGCAGGAGCACAGCGACTCCCCCGGCAGCTTCGATCGACTGGGCATAGACCGCGTGCAACA
The DNA here is from genome assembly GCF_039537165.1 of Aeromicrobium panaciterrae. Lineage (GTDB taxonomy): Bacteria > Actinomycetota > Actinomycetes > Propionibacteriales > Nocardioidaceae > Aeromicrobium > Aeromicrobium panaciterrae. The sequence continues at coordinate 957,251 of NZ_BAAAZZ010000002.1, forward strand.
CGTCCGCCTTCTCGTCCCACACTCCCCACCGGGACTGCTCCCGGTAGGTCGTGACACCGATCAGCGGCTTCACAGCGGGGTGACGTATGCCCCGGAGATGCCGCCGTCGACCAGGAACGTCGAGGCGGTGATGAACGACGACTCGTCGGAGGCCAGGAACAGCACGGCGTTGGCCATCTCCTCGGGCTCGGCGAAGCGGCCGACCGGAACGTGCACCAGTCGCCGGGCGGCACGCTCCGGATCGCTCGCGAACAGCTCCTGCAGCAGCGGGGTGTTGACCGGACCGGGGCACAGGGCGTTGACGCGCACGCCTTCACGCGCGAACTGCACGCCGAGCTCACGCGACATCGACAGCACGCCACCCTTGGAGGCGGAGTAGGAGATCTGCGAGGTCGCGGCGCCCATCACCGCGACGAACGACGCGGTGTTGATGATCGAGCCCTTCTTCTGCTCGAGCATGTAGGGCAGCGCGGCCTTGCAGCACAGGTAGACGCTGGTGAGGTTGACGTCCTGCACGCGCTTCCACGCCTCGAGGTCGGTGTCGAGGATCGAGTCGTCCTCCGGCGGGCTGATGCCGGCATTGTTGAACGCGATGTCGACCGAGCCGTACGTGTCCTTCGCGGTCTTGAAGAGCCCGTCGACCTGTTCCTTTTCGGTGACGTCGACGTGCACGTACGTGCCGCCGAGCTCCTCGGCGATGCCGGGGCCCTTGGCGTCGTCGAGGTCGCCGATCACGACGTTGGCACCCTCCTCCGCGAAGCGGCGGGCGGTCGCCAGGCCAATGCCCGAACAGCCTCCCGTGACGACGGCGGTCTTGCCTTCGATGCGTCCTGCCATGGTTCCTGCTTTCTGGATGTGGTGACCATGCCCTCGAGCTTGTCGAAAGGCCCTTTCGACAAGCTCAAGGAGCGTCAGTCGTTGGAGAAGAAGATGTTCTTGACGTCGGTGAACGAGTGGGGTGCGTCGGGTCCGAGCTCGCGGCCGAGGCCGGACTGCTTGAACCCGCCGAACGGGGTCCAGTAGCGGACCGATGAGTGCGAGTTGACGCTGAGGTTGCCGGCCTCGACACCGCGAGACACCCGCAGTGCGCGGCCGAGGTCGCGGGTGAAGATCGAGCCCGACAGGCCGAACTCGGTGTCGTTGGCCAGCCGAATCGCCTCCTCCTCGGAGTCGAACGGCATCACCGCGACGACCGGACCGAACACCTCCTCGCGCCAGATGCGCTGCTGGGTGTCACCCGCCAGCACGACGGTCGGTGCGAACCAGAAGCCAGGTCCGTCCGGGGCAGAGCCGCTGAACGCGACCTCCACCTCGTCGACGAACCCCTGCACCGTCGCCTTCTGGGCTGCAGAGATGAGGGGTCCCATCTCGCTCGTACGGTCGGACGGGTCGAGCACCTTGACGCCCCGGACGGCCGGCTCCAGCAGCGAGATGAACTCGTCGTACGCCGACCGCTCCACGAGGATCCGCGACCGGGCGCAGCAGTCCTGCCCGGCGTTGTCGAACACCGCCGACGGTGCGGACGCCGCCGCCTTGGCGAGATCGGCATCCGCGAACACGATGTTGGCGCTCTTGCCGCCAAGCTCCAGCGTCACCCGCTTCACCTGGTCAGCGGCGCCGGCCATGATCTTCTTGCCGACCTCGGTGGACCCGGTGAAGCACACCTTGCGGACGGTGGGGTGGGTCACGAACCGCTCGCCGACGACCGAGCCCTTGCCCGGGATCACGGTGAAGACGCCCTCCGGCAGTCCGGCCTCGAGGCCGAGCTCACCGAGGCGGATCGCCGTCAGCGGAGTCAGCTCCGCGGGCTTGAGGACGACGGTGTTGCCGGCCGCAAGAGCCGGGCCGAAGCCCCAGCCCGCGATCGGCATCGGGAAGTTCCACGGCACGATGATCCCGACGACGCCGAGCGGCTCGTGGAACGTCACGTCGATGCCGCCGGCGACGGGGATCTGGTGCCCGGTCAGCCGTTCGGGCGCTGCCGAGTAGTAGTTGAGGACGTCGCGTACGTTGCGCGCCTCCCAGGTGGCATTGCCCCACGTGTGGCCGGAGTTGCGTACCTCGAGCTCGGCGAGCTCGTCGACGTGCTCGTCGACCAGGGAGGCGAAGCGCCGCAGCAGCGTCGCGCGTTCGCCCGGCGGCAGGTCACGCCAGGCGGGGTAGGCGTCGGCGGCACGCTCGATGACGGCGTCGGTCTCCTCGAGGGTCGCGAGGTGGACCTCGGTGACCTGCTCCTCCGTCGACGGGTTGACGACGGTGTACGTGGTGCTCAATTCAATTCCTTTTCAGAGTCGTTCGAAGCCGCGGCGCAGCTCCCAGTCGGTCACGGCGGCGTCATAGGCGGCGAGCTCGACGTCAGCCATGTTGGTGTAGTGGTCGACGACCTCGTCTCCCAGCAGGGAGCGGGCGATCTCCGAGGTCGTGAACGCCTCGCGGGCCTCCCGCAGCGTGGTCGGGACCTTGGGCTTGTCGGACTCGTACGCATTGCCGGTCTGCTCCGGCTCCAGCTCGAGCTCGTTGGCGATGCCGTACAAGCCTCCCGCGAGCATCGCGGCGAGGGCGAGGTAGGGGTTGGTGTCGCCGCCGGGCACCCGGTTCTCGAGCCGCGCGCTCGGACCGTGGCCGACCAGGCGTACGGCACACGTGCGGTTGTCGAGTCCCCAGGCGACGGTCGTCGGCGCGAACGATCCGCCGGCGAAACGCTTGTAGGAGTTGATGTTGGGTGCGTAGAGCAGCGTGAAGTCGCGCATCGTCGCGAGGATGCCGGCGATGAAGTGGTCGTACGTCGCGCTCCGCTTGTCGGTGTCCCAGAAGACCAGCTCGCCGTCCTTGCCGCGCAGCGACAGGTGGATGTGGCAGGAGTTGCCCTCGCGTTCGTTGTACTTCGCCATGAACGTCAGCGCCTGGCCGTGCTGCGCGGCGATCTCCTTGGCGGCGGTCTTGTAGACCGCGTGGTTGTCGGCGGTCGTCACGACCTCGTCGTACAGGAAGCCGATCTCGTGCTGGCCGAAGTTGCACTCACCCTTGGCGCCCTCGACGTTCATCCCGGCGGCGTACATCGTGTTGCGGATGTCGCGCAGCAACGGTTCGACGCGGGTCGTGCCGACGATCGAGTAGTCGACGTTGTACTGGTTGGCGGCCGGCAGGTCCTGGTAGTTGCTGCTCCAGGCCTCCTCGTACGTCGTGTTGAAGAGGATGAACTCGAGCTCGGTGCCGGCCAGTGCGGTGAAACCGGCCTTGGCCGCCGCGGCGACCTGGTCCTTGAGGATCGTGCGCGGCGACTGGACGACAGGCTTGTGGTCGAGCCAGACCAGGTCGCACTGGATCATCGCGGTGGCCGGCAGGTGGCGGAGCAGCCGGATCGTGTCGAGGTCGAGGGCGAACTCCATGTCGCCGTAGCCCTTCTCCCACGACGACATCTCGTAGCCGTCGACCGTGTTCATGTCGACGTCGACGCTCAGGAGGTAGTTGCACCCCTCAGTGCCGTTCTCGATGACGTGGTCGACGAAGTACTGGCCGTGCAGCCGCTTGCCCTGCAGCCGGCCCTGCATGTCGGTGAACGCGACGATGACGGTGTCGATCGCGCCCTCGCTGATTTGGACGCGCAGCTGCTCGATCGTGAGGAGCTTGGGGTGGCGTGTGGTCATTGGATGGTTCCCCTTCACATCAGGCCCCGGAGCAGAGCGGCCGTGTCATCGCAGTGACTTTCCATGATCCGTCTGGCTCGCGCGCCGTTGCCGGCGAGGATCGCCTTCGCAATGGCGTCATGCTGCTGACGGGAGTGGTCGATGTTGCGGTCGAGCAGCGGGATCGCGTCGAGCATGTCGTGCAGGCAGATCTGCACGTTGGTCACGGCGTCGATCAGCAGGGGCGAGCCCGACAGCGACGCGATCGCCAGGTGGAACTGCGAGTCGGCCTGGCGATGGAGTGCCTTGCTCGACGCCGTGTTGACCTTGTCCAGCGCGGCACGCAGCATCACCGCCTGCTGCTCGGAGAGCTCGATCGCCGCGGCGGCCTGGGCGGCGCCGGGCTCGACGATCCGCCGGAAGTCGAGCGCGTCGAGCAGCTCCTCGCGGGGGCGATCGGGCGTACGCCGCGAACCCGGCTCGCCGGGCCGGAAGTCGACGACGGTGCCCCCTCCCCTGCCGCGGCGGGTCGTGACCAGGCCGGCTTCGCGCAGCGCGGCGATCGCCTCGCGGAGGGTGGCCCGTGAGACGCCGATGAGCTCTGCGAGCTCACGCTCGGGCGGCAGCGTCGTGCCGTCGGCGTAGATCCCGAGGCGGATCGAGGTGGCGAGCTTCTCGACGCAGGACTCGAACGCGTGGTGCCCGCGCACCGGGCGGAGGACGGCGTCGGCGAGCGGATCGCGGTCCAACAGCTGCTCCGCCATCACGCCTCCTCGTTAAGGTCTGGTTTCGAACCTTATCGACATGCGGTCACCGTGTCCACGACTGGGCCGGTCGGATCTTGTCGCCGGCCGGGTCGAACAGGGGCTTCAGCGACACCGTGACGGGAATGCGTCGCCCGCCGACGTCGAGCTCGTAGTCGCCGTCTCCCACGTACGCCGCGTCGGCAACCCGGCCCTCGGGCGCCGTGACCCAGGCGAGCCCGACGCCGGAGCCGATCGTCGCACCCCAGGAGCCCGACATTGCCTGGCCCGAGGCCGCCCCGTCGCGCAGGAGGAGCTCGCCGCCCCAGATCATGGCGCCCGGGTCGTCGCAGGCGAAGGACACCAGGCGACGGGACGGTCCCGCGGCCTTGGCCTCCTCGACGGCCGAACGGCCGAGGAAGTCGATGTCGGTGCCGAGCTTGCAGGTGAAGGACAGCCCCGCCTCGACCGGGTTGACCTCGGGCGTCAGCTCACGGCCGAACGCCCGGTAGCCCTTCTCCAGGCGCATCGCCTCGATGGCGTAGTAGCCCGCGTCGACGAGTCCGAGGTCGACACCGGCCTCCTTGATCGCGTCATAGACGGCAGGGGCGTCACCGTTCTTGACGTAGAGCTCCCAGCCGAGCTCGCCGACATACGTGATCCGGGTGGCCCGTACCGTCGCACCTGCCAGCTCGATCTCGTGGCTCGCGCCGAACGCGAAGCCGTCCTCCGACAGGTCGGCCTCGGTCAGTCGGCCGAGCAGGTCACGAGAGTGAGGGCCCATGACGCCGAGGACCGACAGCCGGTCGGTGACGTCGGTGACGTGCGCGTCGAGTCCCTTCGGGATGTTGCGGCGGATCCAGTCCTGGTCGCGCTCGGTGGTGGCCGAACTGCTGACCAGGAAGTACTCGTCGTCGAGCACCCGGGTGACCGTGAGGTCCGACTCGTAGCCGCCGCGCGCATTGAGCAGCGCGGTGTAGACCGAGGTGTCGTTGGCCACCGCGACGTCATTGCTGCAGATCCACTGCAGCGCCGCCTCGGCATCGTCGCCGTGCACGACGTACTTGGAGAACGACGTCTGGTCAAACACCGCGACCGCCGTACGGCATGCGTGCTGCTCGGCGGCCGACCACGGCAGCCAGTTCTGCTTGCCCCAGGCATACCGGATCGAGGGGTCGACCGCCGGCGGCGCGAAGAAGTTGGCACGCTCCCACCCCATCTTGCTGCCGAACCCCGCGTTGGCCGCGGCGAGACGCTCGTAGAGCGGCGACGTACGCAGCGGTCGCGCCGTGTCGAACTCCCGGTTGGGCCACGGCACCGAGTAGTGCAGCCCGAGGACCTCCGCGACCCGAGCGCGGAGGTACTCCTTGTCGTTCTGGAACGGGGCGAACCGGCGGATGTCGACCGCGAGCAGGTCGACGCTGGGCTGGCCGTCGAGGATCCACTCGGCGAGCGCGCGACCGGCGCCACCCGCCGAAGCGATGCCGACGGAGTTGAAGCCGGCGCCGACGAAGAAGCCCGTGACGCTCGGCGCCTCGCCGAGGATGAACTGGTTGTCGGGCGTGAAGCTCTCGGGGCCGTTGTAGAACTTGCGGATGCCGGTCTCGTGCAGTGCCGGGATCCGCTCCAGCGCACTGTCCATCAGGATCTGGAAGTGCTCCCAGTCCTCGCCGAGCAGCTGGAACTCGAACGGGTAGGGGATCTGGTCGGGTGCGACCCACGGCTTGGCGACTGGTTCGAAGCCGCCGACCACGAGGCCACCGACCTCTTCCTTGAAGTACGTGTAGCCGTCCGGGTCACGCAGGATCGGCAGGTCGGGTCGCACGCCCTCGATCTGGTCAGTGACGACGTAGAAGTGCTCGGCGGAGTGCAGCGGCACGCTGACCCCGATCTTCGCGGCGAGGTGGTGGGCCCACTGGCCGGCGCAGTTGACGACGATCTCGGCCTCGATGTCGCCCTGGTCGGTGCGCACCCCGGTCACCGCGCCGTCGGCGACGAGCACCTCAAGGACCCGCAGGTGCTCGATCACGGTCGCGCCACGCGTACGGGCTCCCCGTGCCAGCGCCTGCGTGACGTCGGTCGGGTTGGCCGTACCGTCGCCCGGGAGCCACAGCCCGCCGACGAGGTCATCGGTCGCGATGAGCGGCCATCGGTCGCCGGCTTGCTCCGGTGTCAGCAGCTCGCACTCCAGGTCGTACGCCGCCGCGGTCGCTGCCGTACGGCGCAGCTGCTCCATGCGGTCCTCGGTGCGAGCCACCGTGACACCGCCGCAGCGCTTGAACCCGGCGCTGAGCCCGGTCTCGGCCTCGAGCTGCTCGTAGAGGGAGGCGGAGTACTGCACCAGCGTCGTGCCGGACTGCGTCGCCCGGAGCTGGCCGACCAGTCCCGCCGCGTGCCACGTGGTGCCGCAGGACAGCTCACCCTGCTCGAGCAGGACGACATCGCGCTCGCCGTTCAGCGTCAGGTGATAGGCGACGCTGGTGCCCACGATGCCGCCACCGATGACGACGATGCGCGCGCGGTCCGGGATCGTCATGACGCGGCCACCTCCAGCCACGTGCCGAAGTCAGGCGAGCGGAAGTCGGCGGCCGCCTTGTCGAAGCGCTCCTGGCCCCACCCGTAGAAGTCGAAGTCGTCATCACGCGTCGCGGCCTGGATGAAGCCCCACAGCGACCAGCCATAACGGCTCGTCACGGCGCGGAGCCTCGTACGGGCGATCAGCTTCGGCGACTCGTGGCCGACGTACGCCGTGACCAGCTCACCGAGGTGCTCGTCGTCGAGCTCGCACTCGGTCCAGCAGTTGCCGAGCTCGAAGAACGGGTCGTTGTTGCCGGAGTACTCGTAGTCGATCAGCCAGAGCTTGTCGCCGTCGTCGACGATGTTGCCGGCGAGCAGGTCGTTGTTGCACGGCACGGTGTCGACCGGGCTGACCCCGAGAGCATCCCGGATGCGGGCGAAGTCGGCGGCGAAGTCGGCATAGCCGTCGGGGACCTTGAAGCCGCGCTCGGTGCAGGTGCGCAGATAGGTTGCCTGGCGGGTGAACATGTCGAACTCGTTCTGGAATCGCGGTCCCGCGTGCAGCATGCGGAGCGCGATCGCGACTCGGTCGAGTGCTCCCGGTGCCCGCAGGTCGGCGTCGACGTACGTACGCCCCTCGATGAACCCGATGACCAGCAGCCCGAGGTCGGGGCGGTAGTCGACGTACGGCGCGCCGACGCCTGACTGCTCAGCCGCACGGGTGTTGAACGCCTCCGCCTCCCGGTCGATGTCGAGCAGCTCAGAATCGCTGAGGTTGAGCCGGGCGACGTACACCCCGTCCGGGGTCGTGACCTTGAGGTTGCGGTTGGTCAATCCGCCGGAGAGCTCCTCGATCCGGCGCGGCGAGCCCGTCAACGCCGGCACCTGGTCGAGCAACGCGTCCAGCTCCGTCATGCAAGGACCCTACCGACCCATCCCAGCAAAGGTCTAGACATCACAGGCCGGACGCACGGGGGTCCGGCCCACGGGCGGTTCTTCAGGTGAGGTCGATGCTGAGCTCCGTGGCCACGTGCGTGCCGGCGCCCGTCTGCAGGGTGATGCGGGTCCGGTCGGGGCGATAACGGTCGCGCGCGTACTCGACGACGATCCCGCCGGCCGTCGACGCCTTCCTGGTGACCAACATCAGCGCCGTCCCGGGATCGACGTCGAGCAGCGCAGCATGCTCGTCGGAGGAGATCTCCGGCTCGAGCCACTCGACGGCCCGGTCGGGCGCGAGTCCGTACGCCTTGCGCATCAGCGCGTAGAGCGACCCCGTCAGCTGGTGGTCGAGCAGACCCGGAAAGAGCTGTGCCGGGAGGTAGGTCTCCTCCAGAGCGAGCGGCTGCCGCCGTGCGGACCGGACGCGGACGAGCTCGACGACCTCTTGCCCCCGCGCGATCTCCAGACCCTCGGCCACCTCGGCTGGTGCGTCGATGAGCTGAGCGCGCACGACGCGAGCGCCTGCTCGTACGTTGGCGCGCCGCATCTGCTCGGTGAACCCGGGCAGCCCCGTGAGGTCGACCGCGACGCGCGGCTCGCGGATGAAGTTGCCTCCGGCGCGGCCACGGCGACGCTCGATCCAGCCCTGCTGCTCCAGCGAGCCGAGCGCCTGACGCAGCGTCATTCGGCTCACCCCGAGGGCGGCAGCAAGACCTTCTTCGGGTGGCAGCTTGTCGCCCGGTCGCAGCTTGCCGGGAACCATCCGCGACAGCAGCCACGCAGAGATACGGGCATGCGAGGGTTCATCGGTCGTGGCACCGAGATCCGGCTTGTCAGCCAGTGCATCGTCGTCGACGTCGAGAACCCTCACATGCCCATCCTCGTCCTTCCCTCCCGTCAGTCCTTGAACGCCTCGACGACAGCCTCGTCGATCGTGTGCTTCGGACCCGTGAACCATTTCTTGGCCGACAGGTGCCACCAGAGCGTCAGCAGGATCAGCGCACCACCGGTCAGGATCGGCGCGTAGTTGACGAACTTCCACGAGAAGTTGTCGTCCCACGGCCTCGCCGCCGGAGTGAACGGCAGGATGAAGTAGACGCAGATGATGGCGATCTCGATGACGGCGATCAGGTTCATCCACTTGTACTTCTTGCCGTTGGTCCAGCTGCCCGGCTTGAACGCGTCGCCCATCTTCCAGCGGAGCCAGATCGGGATCAGGAACGCCAGATAGAGCCCGATCACGGCGACCGAGACCACCGCGTAGAACGCCACGGGGACGATCAGTGGGGCATCCGCCGTACCGAGGTTGACCTCGACCAGAGCAGGCAGGGTGATGAGGGCGCCGATGACGGCCACGAAGATGACGGCATTCGCCGGCACCTTGGCGGACGTGACCTTCGACCACAGTCCCGATCCCGGGATCGCACCGTCACGACTGAACGCGAACGTCATGCGCGAAGCACTCGTCAGGCAAGCGACCGTGCAGAAGAACTGACCGGCGGTCGAGATGGCGAGGACCGTGACATGCCAGCCTTGCGGCAACGCCTGGCTGAAGATCGCGTCCACGCCACCACCTGCCGCTGTCACACCATCCTTGTCCTGGACCGCGAACAGGAAGGCGAGCAGCAGGATCCAGCCTCCAACAGCCGAGTAGAAGATCGAGCGCCAGATGCCCTTCGCCGCACCCTCGGACGCTGCCTGGGTCTCCTCCGAGAGGTGAGCCGAGGCGTCGAAGCCGGTGATCGTGTACTGCGTGAGCAAGAAGCCCAGCGGAAGCACCAGGAACCAGAAGTGGTTTCCAGAGGTCGCAGCATCCGCATATCCGGAGTTGTTGACCTTGTCACCGAACACGAAGTCGAGCGCCTGATGCGTGTCGGGGACGAACACCAGGATCGCAATGACGAATGCCACACCGGCCACGTGCCACCAGACCGAGATGTTGTTCAGCACAGCCATCAGGTGACCGCTGAAGATGTTCAGAATGGCAGCGATGGCCAGCAGGATCACGAAGATCACGAACACGCGCTGGAGGCTGTAGTCGTCAGCCCAACCACTGCTCATGGTGCTGAGCGTCAGATCGAGGAACGTCGCACATCCGTACGCGACCGATGCCGTGACGGCGAGCAGGCCGATGAGGTTGAGCCAGCCGGTGAAGAAGCCCGCGGCCGGCCCGCCCATCTTGGAGGCCCACCAGTAGATGCCGCCGGACGTCGGGTAGGCCGACACCAGCTCAGACATCGTGAACCCGATGATGAGGATGAAGATCGAGATGATCGGCCAGCCCCAGGAGATCGCGATGGGACCGCCGTTGTTCCACGCCTGGCCAAAGGTCGTGAAGCAGCCAGCAAGGATCGAGATGATCGAAAAGGAGATCGCAAAGTTGGAGAAGCTCGACCAGTTGCGGTTGAGCTCCTGCTTGTAGCCAAGCGTCGCGAGTAGCTTTTCGTCCTCGGTGAGTTGATCCGCCATGTGGTGCACCCAACTTTCAGTGAAGTTGGTGCATGCTAGCCCCTGCGTTGCGTTTGCATCTAGACCTTTGATGCAGAAGTTTCATCCCCGATACGCGACGGAATCGGGCGCGTCACACAAGCTTTCAGTGGGATTCGTCGGGCGGCTGCGAGATCGATCGGCGCAGCTGGTCGCGCTCTGACTTGAGCCGCTTGACCTGGTTCTTGCGGCGCGTCATCCACAGGCTCGTCGCGGTGAGCGCGAGTGCTGCCGCGGCACCGATGACGGCGCCGATCAGGGTCCCGGCACGGAAGTTGGGGGCGTCGACGTCCATGATCCGCTCGCCGGCGTGCGCAGCCTTGCTCGTGCCCAGCACGACCGAGAGCGTCAGCCAGTTGGGTGCCGCGAGGACGATCGCGAACAGCGCGACGATGAGCCGCCACGTCCAGTTGAAGAAGCGGCGACGGATCTGGAACAGGATCAGCAGCGGCACGAACGTGAACAGGAATCCGTAGAACAGGCCCCAGAGGGTGCCGGCGGTGAAGCCGCCCTGCACCTGGTCGGCCACTCGCTGCGCCCACCACCGTGGGAAGAACGCGGCCGCGACGCGGAATGCGATGAACGCCGCGACGAGTGCCACGAGGACCAGCACGATCCGGAGCACCCAGTTGCTCGACTCGGTGTCGCGGACGTCGGCCCGGTCGTGGCCCGCGTTCGCAGGTGCGTCGCTGGTGGGCTTGTCCTGGGGTGCGTCCGGCGTCGCCGACTCGTCCGTCATGGCCTCATCATGGCACCACGGCGCCGCGAGATGCCACGCCTTCAGCGCGCCGTGAGGGCCTGCCACTCGGGCTTGCCCACGATGCCGGTCTGCTGGAGACCGGCATCGGCCTGCAGCTTCTTGACCGCCGCGAGGGTGACGACACCGAAGTAGCCGTTGCGGTCGGCGGGCTTCATGCCGAGCGCGAGCTGCAGGAATGCTGAGCCCTTGCCGGTCGAGGTCAGGCGCAGCGTCGTGCCGCCGTACGTCTTGAGCCCGTACGCCGCTGCCTGCTTCGCGTTGTATCCGGCGGTCACGTCATTCGTCGCCTTGGCGGGGAACATCGACGCCCAGGTCGGCACGTCGAGCATCCCGGTCACCGGCAGGTCATGGGCTCGCTGGTAGTCCCTGACGGCATACGTGGTCGCCTGATCAAACGTCTTGGTCTGCTTGATCTTGAGCAGGGCCTGAGCCGTCACGACGGTCTTGGCCTTCGAGCCGAACAGCGCGATCGCGTTGGGGTGCTTGCGGACCAGCGAGATCTGCTTGCCGCACGGGGTGAACCGCGGTGTCAGCGACGGGATGGCGGGTTGCCCGGCGAAGTAGGCGCACGGGCCGTGGTCGACCTTCTGCACCGCTCCAGTCCAGAACGAGGTGTTGCCGCGGGCGCCATTCCAGCTGAACGAGATGTGGATGTGGTCGGTGTGTCCCGAGCTCGGACGCCATCCTTCCTTCTCGCGGTAGACCGCCCAGATCAGCTTGTTGTGGATCACGTACATGATGCCGAGGCGTTTGGCGTTCTCGCCGTGGTTGGCGGTCAGCCAGGCGAGGAAGTCGCCGGCCGCCTTCTTCTGCCTGGCGTCCTTGACGTTGACCATCCAGTCCCACGCACGACCGTCGGCGTGCTCGGACGTGCCCTCGTTGCACGTGCGTGCGGTGTTGCCGGCGCCACCCGTTCCGTACGTCTTGAGCACCAGGTCGCGGAGCTTGGCCACTCCGGCGGGCGTGCCGGGCTGGCACGAGATCTGCGGTACGTACGCGGGCGTCGCGTCGAGCGCTGTCGGTAGCTTGACCGGCGCCTTGAGGCCGACGGGCTTGGCCGGGAACGGGACCGGCGTCGTCGATGCACCCTCGGCCGAGACGACGCCACCGAGGCACAGCACCGCCACGACGGCGACCAGAAGCAATCGGCGCATGTTGGTCCCTCCTCCATCGCGACGAGCTTCCATAATGCGTCCCTTCCGTCACACCTGTCCCGCGAATCACACGATTGGGCGGAGCGGAGCACTGTCATGACGCTCGGATAGGTTCGTTCCATGCGCATCGCGACCTGGAACGTCAACTCCATCCGGAGCCGCATCGACCGCGTCGTCGCCTGGCTCGAGGCCAACGACGTCGACGTGCTCGCGATCCAGGAGACCAAGTGCCGCGAGGACCAGTTCCCCGGTCTCGAGCTGTCCGCACTGGGCTACGAATACGTCCACTTCGGCCTCAACCAATGGAACGGCGTCGCGCTGATCTCCCGGGTCGGGCTCGACGACGTCGCCACCTCGTACGCCGACGACCAGCCGCACTTCGGCGACCCGGCACACCTCGAGGCGCGCTCGATCGGCGCGACGTGCGGCGGCGTACGCGCGTGGAGCTTCTACGTGCCCAACGGTCGTACGCTCGACGATCCGCACTACGACTACAAGCTCCAGTGGCTCGACCGCCTGCACGCCGCGTCGAGCCAGTGGCTCGCCGACGATCCCAACGCGCAGATCGCGCTGATGGGTGACTGGAACGTCGCGCCGACCGACGATGACGTGTGGGACATGGCGGTGTTCGAGGGCCACACCCACGTGTCGGTCCCCGAGCGCGAGGCGTTCCAAGCCATCGTCGACGCGGGCTACGCCGATGTCGTACGGCCGCACACCCCGGGCCCGGGCGTCTACACCTACTGGGACTACCAGCAGCTGGCGTTCCCCAAGAAGCGCGGACTCCGCATCGACTTCATCCTCGCCTCTCCGGCGCTGGCATCACGCGTCGAGGCAGCGTTCATCGACCGCGAAGAGCGCAAGGGCAAAGGCCCCAGCGATCACGCCCCGGTCGTCATCGACATCAGCTGAGCCAGTCGGGGCGAAGCGGCCAGTTGGCCTGGCCCTTGTCGTCCGTCTTGACCGCGAGCACGTGGTGCAGCTCGATCTCGTTGCGCTCGAACGCCAGCCGGGAGCCGGCCATGTAGATGCCCCAGACCTTGGCGCGGCCGATGCTGACCTCGTTGAGTGCCTCGTCCCAGTGCTCGACGAGGTTGTCGCACCAGGCGTGCAGCGTCATGGCGTAGTGCTCGCGGAGGTTCTCGACGTGACGCACCTCGAGGCCGGCATCCTGCGCCGCCGTCGTGATGCGGCCGACGCCGGTGAGCTCGCCGTCGGGGAACACGTACCGGTCGATGAACGCACCCGTCGACATCGTCTTGTTGTGCGGGCGGGTGATGCAGTGGTTGAGGATACGGCCGCCGGTCTTGACGTGGTCGCGCATGAACGAGAAGTAGGCCGGGTAGTTCTTGACACCGATGTGCTCGGTCAGGCCGATCGAGCTGATCGCGTCGAAGCCGGTCTCCGTGACGTCGCGGTAGTCCATGAACCGCACCTCGGCGAGGTCGTCGAGTCCCTGACGCTTGATCTCCTCCTGCGCCCAGGTCGCCTGCTCCCTAGACAGCGTGACGCCCAGCACCTTGACGCCGTAGTGCTTGGCGGCGTGGCGGACCATGCCGCCCCAGCCGCAGCCGATGTCGAGCAGTCGCTGTCCGGGCTGCAGGTTGAGCTTGCGCGCGATGAGGTCGTACTTCTCGTACTGCGCCTCCTCGAGCGTCGACTCGAGTGTCGGGTAGACCGCGCACGTGTAGGTCATCGACGGACCGAGCACCAGCTCGTAGAACCGGTTGGACACGTCGTAGTGGTGGTGGATCGCCTCGGCGTCCCGCTTCTTGTTGTGGCGCAGTCCTTCGAGGGCGCGACGCCACTTGGGCAGGTGCTCCTCCTCCGGCGGCGGCGGGGGCTTGAGGTTGCCGAAGCCCAGGCTGCGGACGATCTGCAGCATCTCGGGTGCCGTGGGCATCTTGAAGCGCAGCTGGCTCATCACCAGCACCATGGCGTCGTACGGGTTGCCGGGATGCACGCCCTCGAGCTCGAGGTCGCCGGACACGTACGCGCGGGCGAAGCCCAGATCGCCGGGCGACGTCATGAGATAGGCGAGGCCGCGCTCGTTGACCAGGCGGAGCGTGATCGGCGCGTCCTCCGGTCCGGCGGCACTCCCGTCGAACGCCTCGAACCGGAACGGGAGTCCGTCCTTCATCAGCCGTCCGAGGGCGTCGGCGATCGAGAGTCGTACACCTACGTCTGTGGTCATGTGTTCCTCACCGCTTTCTCGTAGAGAGTGCTGAGACGCCCGTCGGGGTCATAGCGACGGCGGGCGGCGGCGAGCGTCTCGCCGCCATACATCTGCTCGAAGGTGTCCTGGTCGTAGAACGCCTCGGAGTACAGAGACTTGTGGCCGCCCATCCGCTGGACGGCTTCCTCGATGCGCCGGTTGACCGCACCGGGCTCGGACCCGGCCGGGACCTCGACGGTGCCCCAGAAGCCGGCGTTGACGTACGTCGCACCGGGCGTCAGCGGGTAGACGGGCCAGGCCCGGGTCGTACGCAGCGGGCACAGCCACACGGGGCGCATGCCGATCTCGGCGTCGAACCACTCGAGGAACTCCGGGAGGCGGTCGACCGGCACCTCGATGTCCTGGATGACCCGCTCGCGGCCCGGCACCTTCTTGATGCGGTCGAGCAGCCGGCTGAGGCCGACCTTCTCGTCGAGACCGACCAGGCGGTGGTAGACGTCGCTGCGGCGCCAGCGGCGGGGCCAGATGCGGCGCAGGATCTTGTTCTGCGCGCCGAACGCGCCTGAGCACCAGAACCAGTCGGTGTCCCAGCGCCAGATGTATTGCTCCATCGTCATCGAGTCGGTCTCGCGGGTCTGGATCGACTTGTAGTAGATCTGCTGGCCCGTGTAGTCGCTCGGCTTGCCCGGTGCGTCGTTGGTGAACTGCGCCAGCGTCAGGTAGATCTCGTCCGGGCTGAACGCGGTGCCGTCGAGCGCGTCGACGCGTACGCCCTCCCACTCGCCGGTGTCGGCGATGACCTCGATCGTCTTGACCGCGGCGTTGGCGTCGGCGACGCGTACGTGCCGCAGCGACGCTCGGGCCGGGACGACCTCGAGCTTGATCCTGAGCCGAGTCGCGTAGCCGAGGCTTCCGTAGGAGTTGGGGAACGCGTCGAACAGGTCGGCGTGGTCGCCCTCAGGTGCAGCGGTGACGATCTCGCCGGACCCGGTGAGGATGTCCATCTCCAGCACCGACTCGTGCGGCAGCCCGCTGCGGAACGACGTCGACTCGATGCCGAGCCCCGTCACGGCACCGCCGAGCGTGATGGTCTTGAGCTGCGGCACGACGTACGGCATCAACCCGCGCGGCAACGTCTCGGCGACGAGGTCCTCGTACGTGCACATGCCCTGCACGTCGGCGGTCAGCGCATCGATGTCGATGTCGATGACGCCGTCGAGCCCGCTGACGTCGAGACCCGTGACGGACTCGTCGCGGGGACGGAACAGGTTGGAGGTCTTCTTGGCGAGGCGCACGCGATCGCCGGCCGGGATGCGTTTGAAGGATGCCCCGAGCCGGTCAACAGCCTCCTGGTGCGCTGGCCAACCCTTCACATACTGCAGATTACGACTGTCCCTGTCAGACGGCATCGTCGGGAGGGGCAAAATCGTCGACCCGCTTGCCCAGGCCGAAGAACTGCTCCATCGCGGCGAGGTGTCGTGGGGTCGCCGCGCCGTCGCCGTACGGGTTGACCGCGTTGGCCATCGACGCATACCAGTCAGGGTCGGTGATCAGCCGTTCGCACTCGTCGACGATGCGGCTCTCACCCGTGCCGACCAGCCGTACGGTGCCCGCCGACAGGGCCTCGGGGCGCTCGGTGTTGTCACGCATCACGAGCACCGGCTTGCCGAGCGACGGCGCCTCCTCCTGGATGCCGCCGGAGTCGGTGAGCACGAAGGTGCACAGTGACAGCAGGTGCGTGAAGCGGCCGTAGTCGATCGGCTCGGTGACGACGACGTTGTCGATCGACTCGACGTATGGCAGCACGGCCTCGCGCACGACGGGGTTGCGGTGTGCCGGCAGCACGATGGTCCAGTCGGGGTGGCGCGTCGCGACCTCGGCCAGCGCACGGCCGACGTCGTGCATGCCCTCGCCCTGGTTCTCGCGGCGGTGGATCGTGACGAGGATGAACGGTTTGCCGGAGTCGGCCACCGCGTCGAGCGCCTCGTCGTCGAACGCGACCTTGTGCTTGACGGCCTCGAGCAGTGCGTCGATCACGGTGTTGCCCGTGACGACGACGTCGGCAGCAGGGATGTTCTCCACGAGCAGGTTGTTGCGGCTCAGCGGCGTCGGCGCAAAATGCAGGCTCGCCAGCTGGCTGGTCATCTTGCGGTTGACCTCCTCGGGGAACGGCGAGTAGCGCTGCCCGCTGCGGAGCCCGGCCTCGACGTGGAAGACCGGGATCTGGAGATAGAACGCGGCCAGCGCGGCGACCATGCTGGTCGTCGTGTCGCCCTGCACGATGACGGCGTCGGGCTTGTGCTCCTCCATCGCCAGCGTCAGCCCGTTGAGCGCCTTCTCGGTGATGCCGGCGAGGGTCTGGCGGGGTTGGATGATGTCGAGGTCGACGTCGGGGACGATGCCGAACAGCTCGTTGACCTGGTCGAGCATCTCGCGATGCTGGCCCGTCACCGCGACGAGCTGGTCGAACGACGCGTTGCGTTCGATCGCGCTCACCAGCGGAGCCATCTTGATGGCTTCCGGGCGCGTGCCGTAGACCGGCATCAGCAACGGCATGCGTACCCCTTGAGGCTCTGGGCGGCTAGGTCAATTCGAGTCAAGTGACGCTTGCACACTACAGTTGGGGGGCCTCGATCTCGGGGGCGCCCGCACGTCTCGCATGCACGAAGGATCACCATGAAGTCACGTATTGCCGTCATCGGTCTCGGCTACATCGGCCTGCCGACGGCGACAATCCTGGCCAAGAACGGCCAAAGCGTGGTCGGCGTCGACGTGTCCGCCCCGATCGTCGAGGCGGTGTCTGCAGGACGGCTCCCGTTCGTCGAGCCCGACCTGGCCGACGCGCTCGCCGACGTGGTCGCCGACGGCAGCCTGATCGCCACCAGCGAGATGCCGGAGGCCGAGGTCTACATCCTGGCCGTGCCGACGCCGTTCCTCGCCGACAAGTCCGCCGACATGGCGTACGTCGAGTCGGCCACCCGCTCCATCGCCGCCAAGCTCAGGGGCGGCGAGCTGCTGATCCTCGAGTCGACCAGCCCGCCCGGATCGACCGAGCAGATGGGTGCCTGGATCGCCGACGCGCGGCCCGACCTCGACCTCTCGACGATCGACCTGGCCCACTGCCCCGAGCGCGTCCTGCCCGGCCAGATCATGGCCGAGCTCGTCACCAACGACCGCGTCGTCGGTGGCATCACGCCCCAGGCGGCAGAGCGTGCGGCCGACGTCTACCGGACGTTCTGCAAAGGCGAGATCCTGATCACGGACGCCCGTACGGCCGAGATGGCCAAGCTGACCGAGAATGCGTTCCGCGACGTCAACATCGCCTTCGCCAACGAGCTGTCGCTGATCTGCGAGCGCCTCGGCGTCGACGTGTGGGAGCTCATCGAGCTGACCAACCACCACCCCCGCGTCAACGTCCTGCAGCCCGGTCCCGGCGTCGGCGGCCACTGCATCGCGGTCGACCCGTGGTTCATCGTCGCCGCGGCACCCGAGGAGTCCAAGCTCATCTCGATGGCCCGGCAGGTCAACGACGGCAAGCCCGAGCACGTCATCCACCAGGTGATCGACAGCGTCGCCGGCATCGCCAACCCGCGCATCGCGACGCTCGGCCTGGCGTTCAAGAAGAACGTCGACGACCTGCGTGGCAGCCCGGCGATCCAGATCACCGGTGACCTTGCCCGGCGCCTGCCCGACGCCACGGTCGTGGCGGTCGAGCCACACGTCGACGCGCTGCCCGAGTCGCTGGCCGACCTCGGGGTGACGCTGGAGATGGTCGACGACGCGCTCAAGGGGGCCGACGCGGTCGTGCTCCTGGTCGACCACGACGTGTTCGCCGACCTCGACCGTGAGCTGCTCGGCACCGCCACGGTGCACGACACCCGAGGCCTCTGGAAGAGCTAGCGCGCGTGGTCGGCGATGACGCTGCGCAGCACCGCGAGCGCACGGTCGACATCGCCCAGTGGCGACATGTACCTCGTGTCGATCGAGCTCAGCACCGATCCGTCCTCGACGAGTGACCACACGTCGGAGCCCGAGCCGCTGTAGTCGCTGATCTTGGACGGCAGGTAGGGGTTGATCCCGTGCGAGTCGGTGACCTTCGCGTCGTTGACCAGGAGCACGTCGAACGTCTTGGTGACCGCGAGGAAGTCGAGATAGGGCAGGAACCCCGTCGGCTTGATGACGTCGTCGAGCCCACGACCCTTCAGCTGCTTCGCGAGCTTCCTGGGATCGCGGGTGAAGACGTGGAGCGCCACCTTGCTCCGCTCCTCCGGCGTCAGCAGCGCGATCGCGTCGACGACCTCAGTCAGGCTGCGGGAGGCGTAGAACATACCGAAATAACCGATGTTGGCCCGAGCCGGATCGAGCGGATAGTCGACGTGACCGAGTTGGTAGAACGACGGGTCGAGCGTCGGGTGGTGGGCGACGATGGCTCGTTCGCGGATGCGCTCGACCAGTGCCGGGTCGTCGACATGGTCGAGCATGAACTGCATCTGGTGCTGATTGGTGAAGACGATCTCGTCGGCGAGCTGGTAGGCCAGGTGCTCGACGATCTCGGGAACGTTGCGGCTGGGGGGCGAGCCGTACGGAGTCGCGTCGAGCCCGGCGAGGATCTCGCGGGCCAGCGGCCCATCGGGCATCGCCGACTCACGGATCTTGCCGTTGCTGTCATAGAGCAGCGGGTCTGAGAACTCCGCGCGCCACTTCACCTCGGGCCGGCGCAGCTTGTAGAGCGCCGCGAGCACGTGCGAGGCCGGCCACATGGTGCGGCTGTAGACCGAGCGGTAGGGCTGGCCGCGATCGGCCTCCCACCCCTCGATCGCCTCCCAGCCTTCGCGGAGGAACCGGCCGAACCCGCCCCAGTTGAGCAGGCTCACCTCGCCGCCGACGACCTTCTGGTTGCCGACGTACTCCGCCGTCAACGCCGAGATGCCCGGATCCAGATCACGGATCCGCTTCATCCGGTGCGAGACCACGTCGACCGCGACGCCGGCCAGGCGTACACGTTTGGCGGCGACGATCGCGCTGGTGTCATTGGTGGGCGGGAAGGCGTACGCGATGACCAGGTCGCGAGCGCGATCGCGGTTCATGAACTTGTAGGGGAACTCCGGGTAGCCGCGTGCGGCGATCTGGCGGAGCGCTTCCTGGTGCAGGTCCGGGTGGGTCGCGAGGAACGACCCGATGTGGCGGGCCTGGGCGAAGACGTGCTCCCGCGCCGCCTTGTGGGTCCACGCCCCCGGGTCCTGGGCGATCGGCATCATGAGGTCGATGACGTCGAGCTTGGCGCCGATGCCGCGCTCCGGCGACACCTCGGTGGGCCGCGACAGCGATCCGGTGCGCGTGGTCCGGTAGTAGACGACATGGGCCGACGTCCTCGCGACGTTGACGCTGAGCTTGAACCGCTCGGCGAGCTCGGTCCAGTAGACGATGTCCGTGCCGCCGACCAGGTCCTCACGGACACGCACGGTCTGAGCCTGGTCGGTCCGCACGATCTTGCACACGTTGAAGCCCAGCCACGCCGACAGCTCGGACGGCGTACGTCGGCGTCCCGCGTGCCCGACGATGCTGGCATTGACGTACGTGTCGTAGTCGGGATCGCCCTCGCCGTCGTCCGTGACGTCGGCGAGGAAGCCGACGCCCACGACATCGGGGCCCGCCAGCTTGAGCAGGCCCTCGAGATAGGTGTCGGAGACGGTGTCGTCGTCGTCGACGAACGTCACGTACTCGCGTCCCGCGGCGAGCAGGCCGACGTTGGTCGCATGCGCGACGCCCGCGCGGGTCACCCGAGCGATGCGCAGGTCGATGTCGGAGTGCCGGTGCCGGAAGCGCTCGAGCAGCTCCAGGGTGCCGTCGTCAGGCCCGTTGGGCACCACCACGACCTGCATCAGCTCACGCGAGATCGTCTGCTCGGCAAGCGATCGCAATGTCGCCGGCAACCGCTTGGCGCCGAGATAGGTGGGGATGACGACACTGACGCCGGCATCGAACGCGGTCACCCTCGGACCTCCTCGGTCGCAGATTGGACGCGGACTCGCTGCGGCTACTATGGCAAACGTCTCGACGCCCATATCGACCGGGAGCCCCACCCAACATGTCCGTCCTCTTGGTGTGCACTCCCGATGAGTCCTACGCAGCTCCGTTCCTCCGGAACTCACATGACGAAGTCGTCGTCGACACCGCGGGCGACTTCACCGGGATCGCCGATCGCGTCATCGTCACCGGCGTCCCCGCCGAGCCCGCAGCACTGCGTACCGCCATCGACAAGGCCTCCGGCTTCGCCGCCGGGACGGTCGACATCGGACCCCTCGTCGGCGCGCTGTCCGGCGACCGGGCCTCGTGGGCCACTGCCCTGGCCGGTCTGAGCCTGGTCGAGGTCTCCGCCGACAGCGGCGTGCCGGTGGCGCGGGTCACGCTCGACGAGACAGCCGGCGACCTCGAGGCCGCCCACATCGTCGGCGCACTGATCGCCCTTCCCCAGAGCCCCATCGTTCCGCCAGTTCCGACGCCGGCCAAGCCCGTCACGTCCGCCCCGGTCAAGGCGACCGAGACCACGAAGAAGCCCGCGCCGCCGCAGACCCTCAAGCAGCGGATCGTCGGCATCGCCCGTCGCAACCGCAAGGTGCTCCTCGCACTCGCGCTGGTCGGGCTGGTCGCCCTCGCGATCGGTGGCGTCGCGTACGCCGTGATCGGCGGCTACTACACGGCGCTCGTCGTGACCGCGATCCTCGGCGTGGTCACCCTGTCGGCACTCCGCTCCGAGCAGCAGCACCGACGCCTCCTGGGCGGCGACACCGCGTTCCAGACCAGGCAGGCCCAGCGATCGGCGACACATTTCAAGCGTCTCGCCCGCAGCATGGGCGTCATCGAGCTCACGACGGTCGAGTCCAAGAAGATGCTGTCGCGCACCGAAGGCACGGTCCGCGTCATTCGCTCCGACGTCGCCCAGCACTTCGAGCAGGTCCAGGCCACGCTCAACCTCTTCCAGATGGTGAAGGTCGACGGCCTCCTCCCGCCGATGCGCGGCTGGGCTGCTTCCCCCGATGTCGTCGGCGTGCTGATCGAGGAGCTCCGCGCCTCCAGCCCCAAGCTGATCGTCGAGTGCGGCAGCGGCGTCTCGACGCTGTTCCTCGCCCTGGCCGCCAAGCAGCACAGCCCGCAGACTCGCATCGTCGCGCTCGACCACGACGAGGAGTACGCCGGCAAGACTCGTGCCCTGCTCCAACGTCACGGTGTCGCGGAGTTCGCCGAGGTGCGTCACGCGCCGCTCGTACCCAACGTCGCCGGCCAGACCTGGTACGACCCCCAGGTCGCCGAGACCCTCAAGGGCATCGACCTGCTGTTCGTCGACGGCCCCCCGATGACGACGGGTCCACTTGCCCGCAAGCCCGCCCTTCCGGTCCTGTGGGACCAGCTCTCACCCCACGGCATCATCGTTCTCGACGACATGATCCGTGCCGACGAGCAGGAGATCGCCGCCGCCTGGCAGAGCGACCACCCCGAGCTCGAGCGTCAGGACGTACGCACCGAGAAGGGCACGACGATCCTGCGACGTCGCTAGCTCTGCTTCTGCGCGAGGAAGCGCAACGCCGCGGCGTAGCCCTCGAGGCCCATGCCGACCACGACCGCGGCGGCGATGTCGCTGAGGTAGGACGTGTGGCGGAACGCCTCGCGGGCGTAGACGTTGCTGAGGTGCACCTCGACCAACGGTGCGCCGAGCTGGCTGGCGGCGTCGCGTACGGCCACCGACGTATGGGTCCAGGCGCCGGCGTTGAGGATCACCGAGGCGCCTGAGTCGGCGGCGTCGTGGAGCCAGCCGATCATCTCCGCCTCGGCGTCGGTCTGGCGCACCTCGACGTCGAGCCCCGTCTCCTTGGCGACCTCGGCGCAGCGCGCGACCAGGTCGTCGTACGTCGCGGTGCCGTAGACATCAGGTTCGCGGACGCCGAGTCGACCCAGGTTGGGTCCGTTGAGGACGAGGACGTTCATGAGCTCCTCAGCTGCCAGATCAGTGCTTCGCCGCCGTCGTCGGCAGCACTCAGATCGTACGCGGGTTCGCCCCTCAGACGTGCCTCATCGCCACTGGTCAGGGTGGTGTCATCGAGCGCGACGGCGCCACGGGTCACGTGGACGAGGCTGCGTTCGGCCGCGGGTACCCTCACGGTCTCGCCGGGTGTCAGTCGTACGACGAACAGGTCGGCCGGGGCGTGCACCGCGATCGCCGGGGTGAGGTCGGATGTGACGACCACGGCGTCGGCGTACTCCGGCTCCGCGTCGTGGGTCGAGCGCAGCATCATCTGCACGAACACCAGCGGCTCGTCGACGGAGGCGTTCTGCTCGGTGTGCTGCACGCCCGTGCCGGCGCTGAGCCGCTGGGCGGTGCCGGGTGTGACGATGCCGCTCTGGCCCGTGGAGTCGGCGTGCTGGAGCGCTCCCTCGAGGACCCAGGTGACGATCTCGACGTCGGCGTGGTGGTGCTCGTCGTACCCCTTGCCAGGTGCGAGCTGCTCGGTGTTGATCGCGATCAGCGGGCCGAAGCCGACGTTGTCGGGGTCGTAGTGAGCGCCGTACGAGAAGCTGTGCAGCGTGACGATGCCGTCGGCGTCGGTGCGGTAGCGCTGGTCGGAGCGGCGGATCTCACGCATAGCCGAGCTCGTGGAGTCGGTCGTCCTCGATGCCGAAGTGGTGCGCGATCTCGTGGACCACGGTGATGCCGACCTCCTCGACGACGTCCTGCTCGGTCTCGCAGATCGCCAGTGTCGGGTTGCGGTAGACGAAGATGCGGTCGGGCATCGCACCCCCGTACGACGTGTCGCGCTCCGTGAGCGGTATCCCGTCATAGAGACCGAGCAGATCCGGGTCGTCTGCGGGTGCGTCGTCCTCGATGAACAGCACCACGTTGTCGAGCAGCGCGGCAAGCTCGTCGGGCACGGCGTCGAACGCCGCCTCGACGAGCTCGGCGAAGCGATCCTCGCTGATCTCGACCATGTCTCCATCCTGCCCGACGCGGTTTGGGAGCCACCTTGCTCACCCACTATGCTGAACTGGTTTTCTGGCCCCCATCGTCTAGCGGCCTAGGACGCCGCCCTTTCACGGCGGTAGCACGGGTTCGAATCCCGTTGGGGGTACCAACCTTTCAAGCAAGACGCCGCCCTCTACCCAATGGCCGGCAGCCACCGGTTCGAATCCCGTTGGGGGTACGTCTTGGTCGCGCCGACGTGCTGGTTGAGCGCCCCGACTCAACAGAGAACAGCATCCTCAGAAATCCCGACCGGGTTCGAACCGGTGTCCTCGGCTTTGCAGGCCGCCGCCTCACCACTCGGCCACGGGATCACGTGAACCGACCCGAGCGTCAGCCGATCGCTGCCAGCTGGGCTCGGGTCGGAACGAAAGGTCGGAACCGCAGCGGCATACCCGCTTCGACTGGCGTCCGATCTCCCTTGCGCGAGTTGCACGGCTCGCAGGCCGCGACGGTGTTGGCCCACTCCCACAGACCTCCACGGGAGGCCGGAAGGACGTGGTCCACCGTCGCTGCACGCCCACCGCAGTAGGCGCACGTGTGGTTGTCGCGACGCAGCAGGTTCTGCCGCGACCATGCTGCTTCGCGGTAGAGCCACTTCGTCACGACGTACCGCACCAGCCGGATCACGTCCGGCCACGGGTGAGGGCCGATCATCCGATCGTCCTGACCTTGCTCCACGGTCGCGACACCGCGGAACAGCATGCGTACAGCGTGCTTGAACGACACCGAACCGAGCGGCTCGTAGGAGGCGTTCAGGAGTGCCACTTGCGTACTCACCGTCGACCTCCTCTCGTGTTGTTCGGACGAATGCGAGTGCCCCCACCTGGAGTCGAACCAGGCAGTCCGGCGTCGGAGACCGGACGGAAGATCCACCACTGGAGGCGGAACGGATAACCGGGATCGAACCGGTGCCTCGGACATGGAACGCCCGTGTGCCGCCACAACACTTCACCCGCACGGAGCCGAAGGAGAGATTCGAACTCTCGACATCCCCTTTACGAGAGGGGCGCTCTGACCACTGAGCTACGTCGGCTGGGGTGTCCGACCGGATTCGAACCGGCTCCGCCTCCGCCACAAGAAGGTGTGCTGCCGCTACACCACGGACACAGCACGCTCGGGAGGAATCGAACCTCCGTCTCCGACTTCGTAGGCCGGCGTCGTGTCCTCTGGACCACGAGCGTAGGTGGCTGCTGAGGCCTCGGGCCCCTCTCGCGCGCAGCCTGCACGGTCAGGCGACGGCTGACTTGGGCGGCCGTCCCCGACGCTTGACGCCGGCCTGAGGGACACCCTCCGCGAGGAGGACTCCACCCCAGACACCGGACTCGGCCCGGGCCACGGCGATCGTGCGGCACAGGGTCCGCACGGGGCAGCCGTCGCAGATCGCGAGGGCCGCCGCCAGGCTGGCGTCATCGGCGGGGAAGAACACGTCCGGGTCGATGCCGGCACATGCCCACGCCACGTTCGGGGTCGGGTGCTCGTACGCGCCGTTCACCGCCGTTGTGTTGAGGATCAGCGCGAACTGCTCCTCCTTCCGTACCTTCTTCATGTGCCGTCACCTCCTTCTGGTGTCGTTGGTGGCACAGTGCCCCGCCCAGGATTTGAACCTGGACCCACGGAGTAAAAGTCCGCTGCACAGCCAGTCGTGCTCGCGAGGCGAATGGTTGCGGGGCCACGAGTCGAACGTGGACCTACGGGCTTATGAGACCCATGGCGTCTCCCGACACCCGCACTGCTGAGCTGCGGATCGAGGACTCGAACTTCGGTCTTCCGGATCAGAACCGGACGTCCTTGCCACTGGACCAATCCGCATCGTTGCTGCTCGACCAAGACTCGAACTTGGGACCTTCCGGGTAACAACCGGACGCTCTGCCATCTGAGCTATCGAGCATCAGTGGGACCGCGAGGGATCGATCCCCCAAGCGCTTCGCCGCGGCACCCTTCGGGAGGTGCCTCACCCATGAGAGACGTGCCGCGGCTCGTGCAGGGAGGTACCCCCACGGTCACTGCCGGGCTTCAACCGGCCGCGCCGCCTGCAACGCTTCAGTCCCGTGGTCGGCTGAGAGGGACTCGAACCCCCGCTCCACTCCTTGTAAGAGAGCTGCTCTGCCACTGAGCTACCAGCCGTTTGCCTGGCCAGAGTTGAACTGGCATTTCCTCGATATCAGCGAGGCGACCTGACCGTTGGTCGACAGGCAAGTCCGGGTGGAGGGACTCGAACCCCCGATCCCCTGCGCCCAAAGCAGGTGGCGTGGCCGCTCGCCTACACCCGGTGAGTACTCGCCCGGGGATTCGAACCCCGATCCTCCGGTTTCTGAGACCGGCGCCTCTGCCAGTTGGGCTAGGCGAGCATGGAGCAGATGACCGGCCTCGAACCGGCTTCCTCAGCCATGGCGAGGCTGCGAACGTCCACATGTTCTTCATCCGCGAAGTGGAGCGACAGAGTGTCGAACTCTGCTGAGTCTTCTTGCAAGGAAGTCCTGGACCCGGTCCCCGCCCCTCTTGCTAAGTGCCTCGTACGGATGTCGACCCCGTCTGTCCTGGTTGAGAACCAGGTGTCCTGCCGCTAGACGAATGAGGCGTGGCACCGTGGACCGGAATCGAACCGGCGCGGCCCGGAGTGAAAATCCGGATTGGCCACCAGCAACCACCACGGCGTGAAGCGCCCTGTACCGGACTCGAACCGGCGATCTCCCGCTCGACAGACGGGCGTCCACTCCACTGGACCGACAGAGCTTGGCGGAAGACGGTGGAGTCGAACCACACACCCCGAGGTGCCTCCCGGCTAGCAACCGGGCGCCTCGCCACCGAGGCATCGTCATCCAGAGCGGAGGTGGAGGGACTCGATCCCTCGCGGTGTCACCCCCAGCCGTTTTCAAAACGGTGTCCTCGTCCAGCCGGACCACCTCCATGCGTGCCTCACCAAGGAATCGAACCTTGCTCTCCGGATTAAGAGTCCGGAGCATCGCCGCAATGCTTGCGAGGCATGTGCCGCGGCGCTGGCTTCCCAGTCGTCTCCGAACGGGTCGCCGCGGCTGGCAGGTCGCCGCTCCGGCGCCTGCCTGATGCTGTTCTCTGTGGAGTTCGTCCCCACTCCCGATCTCGGGTCTGGGTCGGACGGTGTCTTCATGGCCTTGTGACGGTGAGCCCGGTGCCACGGTGTCCTCGGCCTCTCGGCTGATTCGCGGGTCCGGTGCCCATGAAGTCCTGTCTCGATGAAGTTGTGCTGCAGGTGCTCGGGCATAGAAAAAGGGCCGTCCCATGAGGTGATGTGCCTCGCTGGAAACGGCCCCGGAAGTCGGGTGCGAATGCACCTACTCCATGGGCAGCTCCCGGACGAGGGACAGCCGCTTGTGGCCGCCGTTCATCGGCGAGGGCTCAATCCCGACGCGCTGCACGAAGGCAGCGCGAAGCTCACGATCGGCGGTCAAGCCGGTCGCGCATTCGAAGCTGCGATACGTACTCATCGGGTTCTGCCCTCTCGGATCGTCGGCGCACTGTGCACCAACGAGAGTCAACGGTAGGGCGTGACCACCGATTCCTCCAAGCGAATTAATGCCGTCGAGGAATCTCAGACTGCTCGAGACCTGCGGATGATCGTCGCCCGCTCCGGCGATGGAGGAGGAAGGCGCGTTTGAGCTGCACGCATGGAGTTCCTTGGGAGTGGGAGTGTCTGAAGCGTAGGGCGACGCTTCTCGCACACCGGAAACGCTCATCCCGACCACCGTTGACAGGTTTGTGAGTCATCACTAACTTGGCCCCATGGTCACTGGAAAGCGCATGAAGGCAGAGGACCGACGGCTCCTCATCCTCGAAGCAGCACTGGCGGAGTACGGCCGCTCGGGCATGCACGCCACCTCCGTCGAGGTCATCGCCGATCGTGCGGGAGTGTCCCAGCCGTACGTGTTCAAGATGTTCGGCACCAAGAACGACCTGATCGCCGCCGTCATCACACACCACACGACCGTGTTGCGCCAGGCCTTCCGCGACGCGGTCGAGCAGCGCGAGCCCAACAGCTCCCCGCTCCAGGCGATGGCGCTCGCGTACCTCGGATTCATGCAGGACGACGTCAACTCTCTGCGCTGCCAGCTCCACACCTGGGCGGCAGCGTCCGATCCCGCCATCAAGGACGTCGCCCAACGCACGTACCGCGAGATCTGGGAGGACATCGCCGAGCTCAGCGGTGCCACCGCCGATGAGATCCGCGACTTCATGAGCCACGGCATGTTGCTCACCGTCCTAGCCTCGCTCGACCTCACCGAACTGTTCGGCGACCCCCTCGCCGTCGCAAAGGAGTACTGATGTTCGCCGCACTTGCTCGTCTTGCCAACACCCACCCACGACGTGTTCTCGCCGTCACCGTGCTGTTCTTCGCAGTCGCCGGAGCCCTCGGCGGCCCGGTCGCGTCGCTGCTCAACAGCGACAACGACTCGTTCTCCGACACCGGCGCCCAGAGCGCCAAGGCGCTGGAGCGGATCGAGAAGGCATCCGGCGAGATGGCATCGCCGGACCTCGTTGCCGTGCTGCCAGCGAAGGACGCGGCGGCGCTCGACGAGACCGTCTCGATCCTCAAGGCCGAGAAGAACGTCGCGCAGGTCGCCGGCGGGCCCGAGGCAGGTCCCGCCTTCGTCTCGAAGGACGGCTCCAAGACGTACGTCGTCGCGGTCTACAAGTCCCATGGCGATCCGGACAGCACCACCGAGCACCTGCGCGACCAGCTCAGCGACGTCGACGACGTGTCGGTCGGTGGCGCCGGACCGGCGTACCAGCAGGTCAACGAGCAGGTCGAGAGCGACCTCGTGAAGGCAGAGCTCATCGCGTTCCCGCTGCTGTTTCTCGTGTCCCTCTGGGTCTTCCGCTCGGCAGTCGCGGCACTGTTGCCATTGCTCGTCGGCGGCATCACGATCGTCGGTTCACTGCTGGTCGTGCGCGGCATCAATGAGTTCGTCGACATCTCGATCTTCGCCCTCAACCTCATCACCGGGCTGGGCCTCGGCCTGGCGATCGACTACTCGCTGTTCCTCGTCTCGCGCTATCGAGAGGAGCTCGCGCGCTCGGGTCCGGGCCCGGAGGCGATCCGCCGTACGATCGCCACCGCCGGCCGTACCGTCGTCTTCTCAGCCGTGACCGTTGCCGGCGCTGGACTCGCGCTTCTGGTGTTCCCGTTGCGCTTCCTCTACTCGATGGGCATCGGCGTCTCGGTCGTGGCACTCATGGCCGCTGCCGTGTCAGTCATCGTCCTGCCGGCACTGTTCGCCGTGCTCAAGCACCGCGTCAACGCCGGCTCCCCGAAGCGCTGGCAGCGAGCGCAGGCCGCTGAGATCGCCGCCGAGAAGCACGGCTTCTGGTACCAGCTCTCGAAGTTCGTCATGAGGTTCCCGGTCGCGGTCGCACTGACTGGTACGGCGATCTTGCTGGCACTCGGTGCACCGTTCCTCGGCGTCAAGTTCACCGGTGTCGACGCAACGGTGCTGCCTGACAGCGCATCTGCCCGGCAGGTCGACACGACGCTGCGCACCGAGTTCGTCGGCGCTGAGTCCCTGCCGATCATCGTTGCCGTACCCGCCGCCGAGTCAGACGCTGACGAGGTCAAGGCGTACGCGGGACAGCTCCGCGAGCTCAACTCTGCGGCCGCGGTCACCGAGCCCCGCTACCGCGGCGGCGACACCTGGCAGATCGACGTGATATCGAAGTTCCCGACAATGGACGAGAAGTCACTCGACCTGGTGACCGAGATCCGGGACCTGGACGCATCCAGCCCGGTGCTCGTCGGCGGCGCGGCTGCTGAGCAGGTCGACCAGGTGCACGCCATCAAGGGCGGCATACCGCTGGCGATGCTGATCCTGGTGGTCGTCACGTTCATCACGCTGTTCCTGATGACCGGCTCGGTGGTGCTCCCGATCAAGGCATTGATCATGAACGTCCTGACGATCACCGCGACGTTCGGCATCCTCGTGCTCGTGTTCCAGGACGGGCGCCTCGAGGGCCTGCTCAACTACACGAGCCAAGGGGCTCTCGAGTCGTCGCAACCGGTGTTCCTCTTCGCCGTCGTGTTCGGCCTCTCCACCGACTACGCGGTGTTCCTGCTCACCCGTATCAAGGAGGCACGAGACGCCGGAGCCGGCGAGCGCGAGTCCGTGGCGCTGGGCCTGCAACGTACCGGCCGTATCGTCACCGCGGCGGCGTTGCTGTTCGCCATCGCGCTCGGAGCGTTTGCCACGTCCGACATCATCTTCATCAAGGAGCTCGGTGTCGGTACGGCGGTCGCCGTCCTGATCGACGCGACGATCGTGCGCGCGATGCTCGTCCCGTCACTCATGGCGTTGCTGGGCAGGCGCAACTGGTGGGCACCCAAGCCGCTGCGCAAGCTGCACGACCGCATCGGCCTCAGCGAGGGCGACCCCGAGGAGCTCGAGCCGACGAGGGCTTAGTGAGGCGGTGACCTAGCGTCCACCGTCAAGCAGAGGCGGTGACTTAGCGTCCACCGCGCAATGCACTCTGGACGCTAAGTCACCGCTCCACTCCGTCGTTAGCCCTGCAGGTAGGCGACGACGGCCAGCACGCGCCGGTTGTCGTCGTCGTCCGGCGGCAGGTCGAGCTTCATGAAGATGTTGCTGGTGTGCTTGCTGATGGCCTTCTCGGTGACGAACAGCGCGGCGGCGATCGCAGTGTTGGAGCGCCCCTGAGCCATCAGCTCGAGCACTTCACGCTCACGATCAGTCAGTCGCGAGATCGGGCTGTCGGGCTGCGCCCGCGCCATCAGCGTCGCGACGACCTCGGGATCGAGCACCGTGCCGCCCGCGGCCACCGTTCGTACGGCCTCGACGAACGTCACGACATCCGCCACCCGGTCCTTGAGGAGATAGCCGACCGCACCGTCGCCGCTGCTCAGCAGCTCGCGGGCGTAGAGCTGTTCGACGTACTGCGACAGCACCAGCACGGGCAGACCAGGCCGCTCGGCCCGGGCCTCGATCGCGGCGCGCAGGCCCTCGTCGGTGAACGTCGGCGGCATGCGTACGTCGACGACCGCGATGTCAGGCTCGTACGTGCGCAGCGCCTCGATGAGTTTCTCGGCGTCGTCGACCGCGGCGACGACCTCGAACTCGTAGGCCTCGAGGAGCCGGGTCAGGCCGTCCCGGAGGAGGGCGAGGTCTTCGGCGATGACAACTCGCACGGGACCTCCAGGGTGATGACGGTTGGGCCCTCGGCGGGGCTGCTCACGTCCATCGTGCCGTCAAACGCCGACAGACGTCGCGCCACCCCCGCCAGACCCGAGCCGTTCGACGCCTCGGCGCCACCTCGACCGTCGTCCTCGACGCGAACCGTGAGCATGCCGTCGACGTGTGACACCTCGACCACGGCACGGGTCGCACCAGCGTGCTTGCCGATGTTGGCGAGCAGCTCGTTGGTCGCGAAGTAGACCGCGGACTCGACCGGAGCCGGCGGGCGACCGGGCAGCGTGATCAGCACCGAGACCGGGAACGACATGTCGAGCGCCAACGCCTGGATCGCACCTGCGAGGCCGCGATCGGCGAGCACCGGCGGATGGATGCCGCGTACGACAGAGCGCAGGTCGCCGAGCGCCGACGTGGTGACTCCGCGTGCCTCGGCGAGCAGGGCGGCAGCACCCTCGGGGTCGGTCGCGAGCATCTCCTCGGCGAGGCCGAGGTTCATGCCGAGCGCGACGAGCCGAGCCTGTGCGCCGTCATGCAGGTCGCGCTCGATGCGCCGCAGCTCGGCGGCGGAGTGATCGATGGTCTCCGTACGAGACGCCGACACCTCGGCGACGCGGCGTTCAAGCGTCTCGCGCGACGGCGACAGCAGCGAGCGATCGAGCTCGGCCCGCCAGCGCATCAGAACCGGCATGACCTTCCACCACAGCCCCAGCATCAGCAGCGACCAGGTCCACTCGAAGAACGACTCGGCCTGGGTGTCGATCTTGAAGAGTCCGTAATTGACGTCGAACACACCGTCGGGAGTGATCGCGAAGATGAACGGGTAGATCGCGAACCAGATGACGCCGAGACCAATGCCGAACGCGATCCACGACAGTGCCCAGCCCACCGTGGCCGACATCCAGGTCCACGCCCAGTCACGCCAGCGGGCCGGGTCGTTCATCCACCGCCTGAGCAGGCCGAACCCCGACACTGCCTCGGTGGGCATGTACGGCTCCTCGATCTTGACGCCGAGGATGCGGCCCGACAGGTGGCGGTGAACGTTCGCGAGGTGCCGGTTGAGCGGGACGAACATGAGCAGCAGCACCATGCCGACGCCGACGATGGCGACGCCCAGAGCAGTGGTGAGCACGCAGAGCAGTACGAGCGCCGGGACGGCCAGGAGCACGTACGCGATGGACAACCCGCTCAGCTTGAGTCGGCGCGAGACGCCCTCCGCGAACGACTCCCCCGCGAACGGTGAGGCGGCTTCGACTGTCGTGCTCATGAGTGGTGCTCCGATTCGTGAAGTGGTTGTTCTCCGTCCATCGTGGCTCATCGCCCACCGTCGCACAGTGGGTCCAGGCCCACTTCGGACTGGGGTGTCAGCACCATGTCGCGACCGGTCCGGGAGCTGAAGGCTGGAGCCAACAACATCGAGGAAGGACAACACCATGTCATCCAGCTCCCCCACCGTTCGGGTCGCACGTTGGAGCGCGACCCACCCGTGGAGGGCGATCGGACTCTGGATCGCCCTGGTCACGGCCGCCGTCGCGCTGATGATCAGCGTGCCGACGCAGCAACCCAGCGAGGAGGACAGCCGCATCGGCCAGTCCGGCCAGGCTGCCGAGCTCCTCGACGAGGCCGGGCTCAGTGCCAGCCCGACCGAGTCGGTCCTCATCACCGCCGCCGACGGAACGCTCGACCCCGACCAGGCAGAGACTGCGGCGACGCAGGTCTCCGAGGCCGCGGTCGACGTCAAGGGCATCTCCGACGTCGGTCCGCCCATCTGGTCGGAGTCACGGGACGCCCTGCTGGTACCCATCACGCTGGCCGGAGACGCCGACGATGCGGCCGATCATGTCGGCGCCTTGCTTGATGCCACCGCCAAGGTCCAGAAGAACAACCCGGGCCTCGACATCGCCCAGGCCGGAACCGCGTCCATCGACTCGGGAATCAACGACAAGGTCGGCGAGGACCTCGCCTCGGCAGAGTCGCTGAGCCTCCCGATCACGTTCCTGATCCTGCTGATCGCGTTCGGCGCGTTCATCGCTGCCGGCATCCCGGTGCTGCTCGCAATCACCTCGGTCGTCACGGCACTGGGTCTGTACGCGCCCTTGTCCTACCTCGCCCCCGACGAGGGCACCGTCGCCAACGTCGTCCTGCTGATCGGCATGGCTGTCGGCGTCGACTACTCGCTGTTCTACCTCAAGCGCGAACGCGAGGAGCGCCGACGTGGTCGGGCGACGATCGACGCGATCGAGATCGCGGCAGCCACCTCGGGCCGCGCCGTCGTCGTCTCCGGATTCGCGGTCATGGTCTCGATGGCCGGGCTGTTCCTGTCCGGTGAGCAGGTGTTCAACGCCCTGGCCGTCGGCTCGATCGTCGTGGTCGCCGTCGCCGTCCTCGGTTCGCTCACGGTACTGCCGGCACTGCTGGCCAAGCTCGGTCGCGCCGTCGACCGTCCACGAATCCCGCTGCTGTGGCGCCTCAACCGCCGCATCGGAGCTGGCGGCATCAGCGGTCGGCTCGTACGTCCGGTGGTCCGCAAGCCCGTCGTGTCGGCACTCATCGCCGGCGGCCTGCTCCTCGGGCTCGCAGTTCCGGCGCTCGGCATGAAGATGCAGCAGGGCACGGTCGACACACTCCCGCAGGACATCCCGGCGATCGCTGCCTATCAGCGCATGCAGGAGAGCTTCCCGACGGAGCGGCCGAGCATCGACATCGTCCTGAAGTCAGCTCGCGATGGCGGTGCCGATCTCCGTACTGCGATCGAGCAGATCAAGAGCGACGCCGTCAGCGCCGACGTCGGCTCGGCGACCGACGATGCGATCGAGTTCTCCAAGGACGGGCGTACGGCAGCGCTCACGCTGTCTGCTCCTCACCACGAGGGCGACCCCCGCAACGACGCGTCGATCGAGCAGCTGCGCGACACGATCGTGCCGCGCGCCGCGGGCTCCCTGGACGGCGTCACCACCGCCGTCGGCGGCGGAGTCGCCGAGGCGTACGACTACGAGAACCGTCCCTCGAAGCTCCCCCTGGTGATCGGGTTCGTGCTGGCACTGACGCTGGTCATGATGGGTTGGACGTTCCGCAGCGTCACCATCGCGTTGCTGACGACGGCACTCAACCTGCTGTCGGTCGGGGCCGCGTTCGGAGTCCTGACACTGGTGTTCCAGCACGACTGGTTCAACGGCCTGCTCGACTACGAGTCTTCCGGGTTCGTCGTCGACTGGATCCCGCTGTTCTGCTTCGTGGTCCTGATCGGCCTGTCGATGGACTACCACGTGTTCGTCCTCAGCCGGGTCCGTGAGGGTCTGCGCAAGGGCCTCGACTACGACAGCGCCGTCGAGTTCGGCATCCGCGACACGGCCAGTGTCGTCACGAGTGCGGCGGCCGTCATGGTCTCGGTGTTCGCGGTCTTCGCAACGCTCAGCATGCTCGAGATGAAGCAGATGGGTGTCGGCCTGTCGGTCGCGATCCTGCTCGACGCGACGCTCGTACGACTGGTGCTGCTGCCGGCCCTGCTGCTCGTGCTCAGGAAGCCGCTGACCAAGCTGGCCGTCGAGCCCGCACCGAAGGTGCAGCCGGAACGCAAGCCCGCCCTGGTGTAGCTCCGGACACGGCAAACATCGTCCCCCTGCGGCAAGTTTCCCGCGGGGGGACGATGTTTACCACGGTGGCGTGGTAAACCGAGGAGCCCTTAGATCAGGCCCTTGTCCGTCAGCCACTGCTTCGCCAGCACGGCGGGGGCGGTCTTGTCGGCGCCCTGGTTCTTGCTGTTGAGGTCGAGCAGGTCGGCCGTCGTGAGCTGGGCCGAGATCGCGTTGAGCACGTCCTCGACCGTGTCGGTCGCCTTGTCGTCGTTGATCAACGGCACGACGTTCTGCGAAGCGATGAGGCTCTTGGGATCCTCGAGCGTCACCAGCTTGTTGGCGAGGATCGACGGCGTCGTCGAGTAGATGTCGGCGACATCGATCTTGCCGTCGAGCAGCGCCTTGAGAGTCGCAGGCCCGCCGCCGTCATTGATCGCGGTGAACTTCACACCCGTGATGCCGTAGACCTTCTCGAGGCCCGGGATGCCGTAGGGGCGCTCCGCGAACTCCGGGTTGGCACCCAGCTTCAGGCCCTTGACGCTCTTGAGGTCCTCGATCGTCTTGAGGTTGTTGGCTGCGGCGAACTCGGACGTCACGTTGAGCGAGTCCTTGTCCTCAGCCTTGGAGACGTCGAGGATCTCGAGGTTGTCGGGCAGGGCGTCGTCGATGCCGTCCTCGATCGCGTCGGGCGTCGTGGCCGTCGCCTTCGGGTCGAGGTAGCCCAGCAGGTTGCCGGTGTATTCGGGCACCAGGTCGATCGCACCGTCCTTGAGAGCCTTGATGTAGGCCTCGCGGGCACCGATGTTGAGCTGCTTCTTGACCTTCACACCCTTGGCCTCGAGGGCCTGGGCGTAGATCTCGGCAATGATCTCGTTCTCGGGGAACGCCGCCGAGCCGACCGTGATGGTGCCCTTGTCGGACGATCCGGAGCTGGTCGGGTCATCGCTTCCACAGCCGGCGAGTGCCAGGCCGAGAGCGGCCACCGCTGCAAGCGCGGTGAGCTTGGTCTTGTTCATGGTTGTTTCTCCTTGTGAAGGGGTTCAGGGGGTGGGAGTGGTTCATGACTGGGCGGCTGATTCGACGGTTGCTCGACCTCCCATGGCCAGGCGCTGGAGCGCGACGAAGACAGCATCGAGGACGAGCGCGAGGACGATCACGACGACCGAGCCTCCCGCCATACGGGGATAGTCACTGAGTGCCAGGCCGTCGATGAGGTAGCGGCCGAGCCCGCCGAGGCCGACGTACGCGGCGATCGTCGCGGTGGCGACGACCTGGAGCGTGGCCGAACGGATGCCGCCGACGATCAACGGCAGGGCGAGTGGCACCTCGACCTTGGTCAGGATCTGGGTCTCGGTCATGCCGATCGCGCGGGCCGCGTCGATCGTCGAGCGGTCGACGGCTTCGAGTCCGGAGTATGCGCCGGCGAGCAGCGGCGGGAGCGCCAGCAGCACGAGGGCGATGATGGACGGCTTGAGGCCGATCCCGGTGATGAGCAGGATCGACGTCAGGACACCGAGAGTCGGCAGGGCGCGAAGCGCCCCGGAGACGGCGATCGCGAGTCCGCGGAGGCGGCCGGTGTGACCGATGTAGAGACCGAGCGGGATGGCGATCGCCGCAGCGATCGCGACGGTCAGTGCGGTGTAGCCGAGGTGCTCGACCACCCGGTGGGGGATGCCGGCGTCGCCGGACCAGTTGTCGCCATCCGTCAGCCAGTCGACGGTCTCGCTGAGGACGCTCATGGCCTCGCCCCACTCAACCGGTGGAAGAACTGCCGCAGGGGCGGGTTGTCGTGATCGGGCGTCTGCGCCTTGGCCCAGGGCATCAGGAGGCGACCCACAAGGACCAACAGCAGGTCGTAGACCAGGGCGATGACGACCGTTGCGATGATGCCGATCACGATCTCGGTCTGGAAGTCACGCCGGAAGCCGTCGGTGAAG
Source organism: Aeromicrobium panaciterrae (assembly GCF_039537165.1). Taxonomy (GTDB): domain Bacteria; phylum Actinomycetota; class Actinomycetes; order Propionibacteriales; family Nocardioidaceae; genus Aeromicrobium; species Aeromicrobium panaciterrae. The sequence continues at coordinate 993,353 of NZ_BAAAZZ010000002.1, forward strand.
AGCGATCCGAGGTTGTCGACGCCGATCAGCGCCCCGATGCTGACCAGGCTGACGGTGCTCACCGACACGACCCGAAGGCCCGCGAGCAGCACCGGACCGGCGAGCGGCAGCTCGACCCCGAACGCCCGTCCTGCCGGCGCGAAACCGGCCGCAGTTGCCGCGTCGAGCACCGCCGGCGAGACCGCCGCGAACGCATCTGTCGCCGAGCGGACCATGATCGCCACGGCATAGATCGTCAGCGCGATGATGACGTTGAGCGGATCGAGGACGCTGGTGCCGACGATCCCGGGCAGGATCAGGAACAGCGGCAGCGACGGGAGCGTGTAGAGCACACTGCCGGTGCTGAGGATGAGGCCACGGGTGCGCCGGTGGCGGCTGGCGTACCAGCCGATCGGCACCGCGATGACGAATCCGAGCACGATCGGGACGGCACTCAGCCACACGTGCTTGAGCGTCAGCGACCAGACGTAGTCGACGTTGTCGAGGAACCAGGTCATTCAGACAGCACCCCGGTGACCTTGCCGTCGGTGTCGACGACGATCGAGGTGCCGTCGCGCTGCTCGACGTGGAGCGTGCGCTTGCCGCGGTCGAGTCCGACGAAGCTGCGCACGAAGTCGTCCGCGGGCTTGGCCAGGATGTCGGCCGGCGAGCCGACCTGGGCGATGTGGCCGCCCTGCTTGAGGATGACCACCTGGTCGCCGAGCAGGAACGCCTCGTCGATGTCGTGCGTGACGAAGACGATCGTCTTGTCGAGCTCGCGCTGCAGGCGGAGCAGCTCCTGCTGCAGCTCGTCACGCACGATCGGGTCGACGGCCCCGAACGGCTCGTCCATCAGCAGGATGTTGGGGTCGGTCACGAGGCCACGCGCGACTCCGACCCGCTGCTGCTGACCGCCGGACAGCTGAGTGGGGTACTTCGTCGCGACCGACGAGTCGAGTCCGACCGTCTCGAGCACGGCGTACGACCGCTCCCGCGCTTCCTTCTTGTCGACACCGTTGAGCCGCAGCACGGCACCGACGTTGTCGATGACCTTGCGGTGCGGCAGCAGCCCGGCGTGCTGCATGACGTAGCCGATGCTGCGCCGCAGCTGGACCCGGTTGCGGGTCGCGATGTCGACGTCGTCGATGCGCACCTCGCCCGCGGTCGGCTCGACCATGCGGTTGACCATGCGCAGCAGCGTCGTCTTGCCACAACCCGACGATCCGACGAACACCGTCGTGGTGCGGGACGGGAGGACGAGGCTGAAGTCGTTGACCGCCTCGGTGCCGTCAGCGAACGTCTTGCTGATGGAGCGGTATTCGATCATGCGGTCCTCCGCGTGGCGCACAGTGTGGGCAGGGGCGTTGGTAGGCAATCAACAGACTCGGGACAGTCTTGCCTCATCACGCGAGGTCGGCAATGCCAAGAGGGGCTGATCTCGTGACGGTTCGGTGACGCGGCACGACCGTCTCGACCGGTGTGGGACCGGCCACGACGGGCAGTCCGGCGTCACGCCAGGCGTGGATTCCGCCCACGATGTCGCTCGCCGGCAGGCTCAGCGACGTCAACGCCGCTGCCGCCAGCGACGAGGTGTAGCCCTCGGTGCACACCACGATCCACTCCTGACCAGCCTGCGCCTGGGGCAGGCTCGCGCCTGACTCGGGATGCAGGCGCCACTCCAGATGATTGCGCTCGACTACGACAGAACCAGGAATCTCTCCATCTGATTCCCGCTGCCAGGCAGGGCGTATGTCGACGATCAGCGCTCCGGCGGCGACGCGAGCGTACGCATCGAGGGGTTCGAGGCGCTGGATCGAGCCCCGCGACGCCTCGAGGAGATCGTCGACGGAGGCGTACCGGATGGTCATGTCACGGCTCGCAGGGTGGGCGCCGGCTCCTCCGGGTCGTCGGTCCACACCGAGGCCAGCTTGATGAGCTCACGTCCGTCGGTGTCGTAGTAGTTCATCAGCGACAGCGGCGGCGAGTAGGCGTGCACGCTCACGGCGGTCTCGGCGGCGGTGTTGCGCACGTCGTGGACGTAGTGCTCACCGAACACCACGGTGTCACCCTCCGTACGCGGTGTCTCCGCGAGCCTCTCGACGCCGGGTGTCCAGATCGTCTCGCTGAGCTCCCCGCTGACGACCGTGAACGCGCCCGACGATCCGCCGTGGTCGTGCAACTGCGTGCCCTGGTCGGTGGTCCAGCTGATCAGCCAGATGTCGACCTGGTCGTCACGGTGCAGGCGCACGTGCCAGCGCTCCTCGGCGTCGGCCTCGACGGCGTAGTGCCCCGCACGTACGTCGTCGGCCACACAGCTCGTCCACTCCACCAGCTGCGCAAGCGAGAGTGGGGACGGGATGGCGTGTGCGGTCATGCCTTCATACAAGCGATTTCCGAGCGATTTGTGGGGCTGGCTCAGTCTGCGGACGGGGTGCCCACCAACCCGTCAGATGAGGTACGTCCAGGGGCTCCGTGAGACCGCCACCCGTTTTGTTTCGCTGACCGCCCGTGCGTTACAGTTGCGTCTGCTCCTTTGCGGAGTTGCCACGAGGCCCCGTGGCGCAGTTGGTTAGCGCGCCGCCCTGTCACGGCGGAGGTCGCCGGTTCGAGTCCGGTCGGGGTCGCCACGTGAATCTCCCCTCATCTCATCGAGATGAGGGGATTTTCTTACCCTTGACCCTCGTACACCAGGTGCCTAGCGTGCGAGACATGTGGATCGCCATCGCCATCGCTGTTGTACTCATCGCTCTTCTCCTGCTCCTCCGCGCTCGCGTTCGTCAACGCGGGGCGGCTCGCCGATCCGAGGCCTGGGAAGGCGTCGTCACCGATCTGTCCCGCAACTCGTTCGACGGACAGAACATGGTTCACCAGGTCGAGGTGCGACTGTCAGACGGGAAGACAAAAAAGCTGCGCATCCCGGGCAAGCTCTTTGAGTCGCTCGCCGTCGGCGACGCCGTCAGCAAGACAGCTGGCTCACCAGATCCCGTCAAGAAGTAGCGACGCGCGCACACTTTCGCGACTGTGACCCGTGCGCTTGCTTGCTGATGTGGCCCATTCCTTGTGGCCAGGGCCGGGGTCGAACCGGCGACCCTCCGCTTTTCAGGCGGATGCTCGTACCAACTGAGCTACCTGGCCGTGCCCGAGACGGGCGACGATCACCCTATCGCACGAGGTTGGTCGGTCAGAAATCGCCGGACCCAGTGTCAGCCCAGCCGCAGGGAACCCAGCGCCGCTCGCGCATCAGCGATCGCAACCCCGTCGGCGACAGACAGCACCGCCGCTCTCCAGGCCGCGGCCAAGATGCTGCCCACAGTCTTGTCGTAAACCCCGTTTACGGTTTGGGGGTCACAACTGAACGAATTGCCAATAAGATGCGGGGATGACCGACATCAACGGCAAGCTCGTGCTCGTCACCGGCGCCGCCAGCGGCATCGGCCGAGCCACCGCCGAGGTGGCTGCCGAACGCGGCGCCCGGGTGATCCTCACCGACATCTCCCCGCTCAACGAGACCATCTCGACCATCACGGCCGCTGGCGGCAACGTCGCGTACGCCAAGTCGCTCGACATCACCGACGTCGAGGCGGTGAAGGCGTTCGCCGGCGAGGTGCACGACGCCCACGGCTCTGTCGACGTCGTGATGAACGTCGCCGGCATCTCCGCCTGGGGCACGGTCTCGGCGCTGGAGCACAAGCACTGGCGCAGCATGGTCGAGGTCAACCTCATGGGACCGATCCACATCATCGAGGCGTTCGTACCCACCATGGTCGACGCGGGTCGCGGCGGACACCTCGTCAACGTCTCGTCGGCGGCGGGCCTCATCGGCATGCCGTGGCACGCGGCCTACTCGGCGAGCAAGTTCGGCCTGCGCGGCGTCTCGGAGGTGCTGCGTTTCGACCTGCGCCGTCACGGCATCCGCGTCAGCCTGGTCTGCCCCGGCGGCGTCAACACCGGGCTGACCGAGACGATCGAGGTGGCCGGCGTCGACAAGAGCAGCAAAGCGTTCAGGAAGGCACAAGCGCACTTCAAGAAGCGTGCCGTGACGCCCCACCATGCCGCCCGGGCGATCCTCAAGGGCGTCAGTCGCAACCGCTACATGGTCTACACCTCACCCGACATCTTCCTGATCTTCACGCTGCAGCGAGCATTCCCGCCCGGCTACGCCGTCGCGATGCGCATCTTCAACACCCTGGCCAACAAGGTGCTCCCCGAGGCTGAGAAGGCCAGGCCGATCGCCGGATGAGCGGGCCACGCATCACGTCCGGCACCTGGCGGCAGACCGGACCGCTGATCCGCGGCTTCGGCTCGCTTGCCGGTCGGGCCATGGGCACCGACCCACCCCAGGTGTTCCTGGTGCTGGGGCGCACCAAGCGGCTGTTCTGGGGGTGGCTGATGTTCGCCGGCGGCCTGATGCCCGGTGGCAAGCTCCCCCGCCGAGAGACCGAGCTGATCATCCTGCGCGTCGCCACGCTGACCGGCAGCGCGTACGAGCGATCCCATCACGAGCGCATCGGCAAGCGTGCTGGTGTGACCACGGACGACCTTGCCGCCGTGACGGTCGGCCCATCGGATCCGCACTGGAACGCACGCGAAGTGGCGTTGCTGTCCGCCGTCGATGAGCTGCACAACACGAAGGACCTCAGCGACGCCAGCTGGAACGTCCTTCGCGAGCACCTCGACGAACGGCGCTCGGTGGAGTTCCTCCTGCTCACCGGTCACTACGAGATGCTGGCGACGGCACTCAACACCCTGCGCATCGAGCCCGACCCACCCCGCAAGAAGAAGTAGTGCAACCGTCCTAGTCTGGCCACATGGACCTGGGACTCACGGACCGCACGTACATCCTGACCGGAGCGACCGGTGGACTCGGTCTCGCCACTGCGAAGGTGCTCGTCGCTGACGGCGCCAAGGTCGTCATCTCGTCGCGTTCCCAGGAGTCGGTCGACCGTACGCTGTCCGAGCTCGGGGCCAACACCACCGGTCTTGCGGCCGACAACGCCGATCCCGAGACGCCCGCGCGGTTGATCGCCGCCGCCCGAGAGACGTTTGGCCGTCTCGACGGGGCGTTGATCAGTGTCGGCGGGCCGGCGGCTGGAGTCATGATGGAGCGCACCGAGGACGAGTGGCGCTCGGCCTTCGAGTCGGTCTTCCTCGGCTCGATCCGCCTCGCCACGGCAGTCGGCGCTGAGCTCGGGGAGGGAGGCTCGATCGCGTTCGTGCTCTCGAGCTCGGCCAAGATGCCGGTCGCCAACCTCGCGATCTCGAACGGGCTCCGACCGGGCCTGGCGATGGCCGCCAAGACCCTGGCCGACGAGCTCGGTCCGCGCGGTATCCGCGTCAACGGCCTGCTGCCGGGTCGGGTCGACACCGATCGCGTCCAAGAGCTCGACTCGCTCGCGGCTGATCCGGCTGCCGCTCGCGCCGCCAACGAGGCGGCCATCCCGCTGCGCCGCTACGGCACTCCCGAGGAGTTCGGCAACGTTGCGGCCTTCCTGCTCTCGCCGGCAGCGAGCTTCATCACCGGCGCAATGGTGCCAGTGGACGGCGGGCTCACGCGCGGGTTGTAGATCTAGGCTGGCGGCCATGACTGATCATCAGGTGACCCAGCTGCGACTCGTCGTCGAGACCGAGGACTTCGACGCGGCGCTCGCGTTCTACCGCGACGGGCTCGGACTTCCCGAGCTGGAGTCGTATGAGGGCGACGGTGGCGCGAAGGTGTCGATCCTGTCGGTTCCGACGGCCACTCTCGAGCTGTCCAACCCGGCGCAGGTGAGACTCATCGACTCGGTCGAGGTCGGGCGTGAAGGCGTGAGCCGTACCTACCCGCTCAGCATCCGTGTCGCGTTCGAGGTGGACGACGCGGCAGCCACCACCCATGCGCTCGAGGCCGGCGGCGCGACCGTTGTCGCCCCGCCGACCGAGACACCGTGGCGATCACTCAATGCACGCCTCGAGGCGCCCGGCGGCCTGCAGATCACGGCCTTCCAGGAGCTCGACGGCTAGGCCACCGTGGCTGGTTCGGGGACCATCGGACGATCCATGATGGCGGCAATGTCTCGTGCCGCCAGCGCACCGTGCAGATAGAGCGGGAGCAACCACCACGGAACGCCGAGCAGGTCGGGCTCCAGGTAGCTGAACTCACCGATCGCAGACAGCGCCGCCTCCCCGAGCACGCCGCCGACAGCGATCATCAGGCATGCAATGATCGCCGTGCCACGTTCGCCGCGGCGTACGACTCGTATGCCCCACGTCACCAGCAAGAGCAACGCGTACGCGACCGCATACTCCTGATCGACGAACCCCGAGATGAGGTACGCAGCGGTGACGATCGCCAGACTGGCGATCACCCCACGTGTGCTCGTCGAGCGGGGTTGCAGTGTGTTGACTCGCAGACTCGTGTCGAGCATCGAGACCGTCGCCAGCAGGAACGTCAACGGCACGATCACCGTCTGACCGGCCAGTTGAGGGTGCCAGTGATAGACCAGCGTCTCCGTCCGGACGTGGAACAGCTGGTCGAACATCGTCAGGACGATCGCCGAGGCGATGGCGACGAGCGCGAACCGCTTCACGCGTTGGACATCGTGCGCGGCTGCTCGGCTTCTGCCCGCCGTTCGCCCGGGTGCCAGCCCGGCGGCATGAAGACGTAGCCCAGCTTTTCGCGCCAGCTGGTCGCGTGGTGGACGTCCCGGAACAGCTCGCCGTACGCGCCGTACTGCAGGCGCAGCACGTTGTAGGTGTCGACCGGCACGGTGAGCCCGTACGTCGGACGCTGCAGCTCCTTCTGGAAGGTGCCGAACATCCGGTCCCAGATGATCAGGATGCCGGCGTAGTTCTTGTCGAGGTACTCCGGATCGCTGCCGTGGTGCACTCGGTGGTGCGACGGCGTGTTGAAGACGAACTCGATCGGCGCCCAGAGCCGGTCGATGCGCTCGGTGTGCTGGAAGAACTGGAAGACCAGGTTGATCGAGAACGCGACGTAGAGCATCCACGGCTCGAAGCCGAGGAACGGGAACGGCAGCCAGAACAGCGCCTCGAACCACGGGTTCCACTTCTGTCGCAGCGCGGTCGAGTAGTTGAAGTATTCGCTCGAGTGGTGGGCCTGGTGTGCGGCCCAGCCCACACGTACGCGGTGCACGAACCGGTGCTGGAGATAGAACGCCAGGTCGAGGCCGAGGATCAGCGCCGCCCACGACCACCACGTGTCGGTCGGCAGGTGCCACGGTGCGAGGTGCACGCTGATCGCGACGAACAGCACGAGCGTCGTGAGCTTGAAGACCGTGCTGGAGACCAGCGAGCCGATGCCCATGATGATGCTCGTACGGGCGTCCTTGCCCTCGTAGCCGCGATATTCCTCGTCGGTCTCGAGGTACTTGAACGCGGCGAGCTCGATCAGCAGCGTCATCACGAAGAACGGCGACGCAACGAGGATCGGATTCTTCAACGGGTCGAGGAAGTCCTGCACGGTGTTCTCCTGATCTATATGACTCGTCGGTAAGTTACCACAGGTTCATACACAGCGGCTAGACTTCCTCCGTGGCCAGACCCAATGCCGGCACCAAGGGTGTCCCCCGCCTCGATCGCGAGGTGCAGATCCTCGACATCGCCTCCGAGCAGTTCGGCACCCACGGATATGCCGCCACGTCTGTCGCGACAGTCGCCGAGAAGGCCGGCATCTCCAAGCCGCTGATCTACAACTACTTCGGCTCCAAGGAAGGGCTGTACGAGGCATGCCTCGACCGCGGCGGCGCGATCGTCGCTGAAGAGATCGAACGCATAGCTCGCGGCGACGCGGTCGGCATCGAGCGCGGCATGCAGACTCTCGCCGGCATGTTCACCCTGCTCGAGCCTCAGCCCCATCTCTGGCGGCTGTTCTTCGACACCACGGCACCCACCACCGGTCCCATCGCCGACTCCGCCACGCTGTACGCCGATCGCATCGGCAAGCTCGCCGAGGAGGGTGTCGCCGAGCTGATGGCGCTTGCCGGCAATTCCGACCAGCTCGACATCTCGGCGATGACGACCGTATGGCTCGGCATCGTCGACTCGTTGATGGACTGGTGGCTCGACCATCCCGACCAGACGGCGGACCAGATGATCCAGCGCTGCATGCGGTTGCTCGACGCGCTGTTCGGGGACCACTCGTGACCAAGCTCGCCGGCCAGACGATCGTCATCACCGGCTCGTCGAGCGGCATCGGCGCCGAGGCGGCCCGCAAGCTGGCGCGGCTCGGTGCGACGGTCTGCCTCCTGGCCCGACGCGAGGACCAGCTCGCCGACGTCAAGGCCAGCATCGAGGCCCAGGGCGGCGTCGCCCATACGTACGTCGTCGACCTCTCCGATCCCGAGGCCGCCGACGCGGTGGCCCGGCAGCTGCTCGCAGAGCATCCCCGCATCGACGCGCTGGTCAACAACGCCGGACGCTCGATCCGCCGGCCGATCCTCGAGTCGGTCGACCGGGCACACGACTACGAGCGCACGATGGCGATCAACTACTTCGGTGCCGTACGCCTGACGCTCGCGCTGGTGCCACGCTTCGTCGAGCAGGGGCACGGCCACGTCGTCATCTCGTCGAGCATGTCGACGCAGGTGCCGATCCCGCTGTTCTCCGCCTACCTCGCCAGCAAGGCCGCGCTCGAGTCGTTCACCCGGTCACTCACCGCCGAGCTCGGTCACCAGGGCATCACCTCGACGGTCGTCTACTTCCCGATGGTCCGTACCGAGATGTCCACCGCAACGCACATCTACCAAGCCATGCCGATGCTGAGCGCTAACAAGGCCGCCAACTGGCTGGTCAAGGCAATTGTCGACAAACCGACAAGAGTGACGAGCCTGGCCGGAACGATGGGCGAGCTCGGCATGGCCGCCTTGCCCGGCATCGTCACCAAGGCGTCGCAGCCGCTGTTCCGCCGCATGGACAAGAGCCTGGCCAAGCGAGTTCAGGACTGAGCTCGTGGGGGCCCCAACGGTCTAGCTGGCTTCCCTCGGCGTCCGGCCGCGGGCAGCCTCAGCCTCGTGACGCAGCCGGATCAGCAAGTACGCCGCGAGTGCGACCGTCAGGCCCGTGACCAGGCCGAGCAGCAAGGCGATCCAGCCTCGGCGCACGTGATTGGACACCGCCTCGTACACGACCCACGACGCGAGCACGCCGTATGCCAGCAGCACGTCGATCGAGACTCCCGCCGCGTACGGATTGTCGAACGTGTGCAGCGCGCCGCCCCAGAAGTCGAAGCCGTCGTCGATCAGCGCGGGCGGGATGATCGCGGCGAACAGGACCGTGGACACGACGGCGAAGGTGATGAGCCCCGCCCTGAAGATTCGCTCCGTCATCAACCCAAACTAGAGCGAAGTCTCCGAAGCCACAGCGATTGCACAGGATCGTCGGGGTCGGCCCACAGCCTTCGCCGCGATGCTGACAGCACCATCTGACAAGGAGCATCACGTGAGTCCGAAGAAGACGACCCAGAAGGACGAGGTCGAGGCGAGCGCCCCCGAACCGGCGCTTGAGGCCGAGACGGTCGAGGTACCGGCTGCAGCTCCCGTCACGAGCCCGGCCGCTCCGCGCTACTCCCGAGGCGCCATCGCGGCTGGCGTGGCAGGCCTCCTGGCCGTCGGTGGAGTCGCCGGCTTCGCCATCGGCCGCGAGACCGGAGACGGCGACGTCCCGCGCATCACCCAGGTCGGTGGGCACTTCCCCGGTCAGGGGCCCGTCCCCGGCGGACCGCAGATGCGGCGCAACGACTCCGGTGACCAGCGGGGCCAGCTCCCGCAGCTCCCGGACCAGCGCGGCGAACCGCTGCGGCAGGATTCGGGGGGCGACGTCAGCGGTACCTGAGCGCTCCTCGTGCAGAGGCGACCGGCGGTAGACTGCGGAATGACTTGCACCACCCCGCGAGTCCGCCGTTGACCGTGCCCACCACCGCACGGTCGTCACCCACAACAAGAGAGCACTACCGTGACCGACTCCAGCACCCCGCCGTCCGCATTCGGCAGCCAGCACGAACAAGTCGTCTTCTGCCACGACGAAGCCTCCGGCCTCAAGGCCATCATCGCGATCTACTCCACCGCCCTCGGCCCCGCGCTCGGCGGAACGCGCTTCTATCCCTACGGCTCCGAGCAGGAAGCCCTTGCCGACGTCCTCAACCTGTCGCAGGGCATGGCCTACAAGGCCGCGCTCGCCGGACTGGACCTCGGTGGCGGCAAGGCCGTCATCATCGGTGACCCCAACACGATCAAGACCGAGCCGCTGCTGCGCGCCTACGGACGCTTCGTGCAGTCGCTCAACGGTCGCTACTACACCGCGTGCGACGTCGGCACCTTCAGCCCCGACATGGACATCATCGCGCGCGAGTGCGACTACGTGACCGGTCGAACGGTCGAGCACGGCGGTGCCGGAGACTCGTCGGTGCTCACGGCGTACGGCGTCTACCAGGGGATGCGTGCCAGCGCGTTCCACGTGTGGGGCGACCAGTCGCTGGCCGGCAAGACGGTTGGCGTCGCCGGCGTCGGCAAGGTCGGCAAGCACCTCGTCGGACTCCTGCTCGAGGACGGTGCCGACGTCGTCGTCACGGACGTCTATGCACCCGCGGTCGAGGCCCTCCAGGAAGCCCACCCGCAGATCAAGGTCGTGGCGGACACGGCGGCGCTCGTACGCGAGCCGCTCGACATCTATGCTCCCTGCGCGCTCGGTGGCGCACTCGACGACGAGGTCGTCGGCGTGCTCTCGGCCAAGATCGTCTGCGGTGCTGCCAACAACCAGCTCGCCCACGACGGCATCGGCAAGCTCCTTGAGGAGCGCGGCATCACCTACGCGCCCGACTACTGCGTGAACGCCGGTGGCCTGGTGCAGGTTGCCGACGAGCTCGAAGGCTTCAACTTCGACCGCGCCAAGGTGCGGGCGGCCAAGATCTACGACACGACGCTGAGCGTGCTGGAGCACGCCAGGAGCGAGGGCGTGCCCCCGTCGGTGGCGGCGGACCAGGTCGCCGAGCAGCGCATGCGCGAAGTCGGCCGGCTCCGCTCGGTCTGGCTGCCTCAGTCCTGATCAGGCCTGGTCCGTCAGCGACCAGGTGAACCGCTCCAGCCCGACCAGCACATGTAGCTCCGCGCCGCGGCCGACGACTCTTGCGTCTTCCGGGATTCGTCGGCCGTTCGGCATGGTCAGCCGTGTGGTGGCGCGCGGCTTGAGGTCAGCGTCGCTGAGGTGCCCGATGACGAGTCGGTCACGCTCCTCCCAGTGACCGAACAGGGCGACGCGGTCATCGGCGACGGCAATCGTCTTCGCACTCGCGACGTCGTTGCGCCAGCGCTGCACGGCTCCGTCGCGCACGAGCGCGACGTCGAACTCGGAGTAGCAGCACACCCACACGTCGTCGCCTATGACGTTCATGGCGTAGCAGTCGTCGATCGGATTGTCGCTGGGCGGGAACTCCCACAGCAGCTCAAAGTCGCGCGTGAACTGCACGAGCCCGCTGTGACCGATCGGCTCGGGTCCCTTTCCCATTCCCCAGCCGAGATTGCCGAAGATGCCCTCATCGAAGTAGCCGACCCAGATCGTGCCGTCAGCGGCCACCTTGACGTGCTCGATCCCGTCGCCGAGACATCCCGACCGCTCCAGCGATCCGTCATGGCCGAAGACGAACGCGTTGTGCTCGCCCGCACCGTCTCGCCATTCTGATCGCATACCGACCACCAGAAGTCGGTCGTCAGGGAGCAACTGGACCAGCGGCCACTCCGGCGCGGAATGAGCAAGCGTGACCGCCTCGCCTTCCGACCCGTGGGTTATCACGGGGCGGCCATCGCCGGCCCACAGCACGACCGCCTCACCATGAGCGTCGAGATCAAACGACACGAGCTCAGGTCCGTCAGGCGGCGGGATCAGTGCTCCGCGCGGGCGCAGCTCAAAACTGCCTGAGGTCGCGGACATGCGGACAGGCTAGCGACCGCGCTCAACGCGGTGGAGATTCACAAGAGACGTGATCGCCTCAGGAGGCGGCGGGGTCTTCTCGTTCGAGATCGCGGTACTGCTCCGGGATCGGTTCGCCCGATTCGCCGTGGAGCTCACGCTGCAAGGTGTTGAAGTCGGTGTCAGGCGTCCGATACTTCAGGTCGCGCGCAACTTTGGTCTGTTTGGCTTTAGCTCGGCCGCGGCCCATGGGTCCGACCCCCTCGCAGAAAAATAGTCAGTTTGTCGTACCGACAAGCCTACCGAAGGTCGCCAACAATCCCGGCATCGACCCCCGTAACGGGCGCGGTTTCCCGGGAGCGCTGTCAAATCCGGTACCCCGGCCAGATTCCTGGCACACCACCCTTGTTGCGACAGTGGTGGAGTGCCAGAGCTCGGGGACCTCCTGGGAATCTAGAGGCTACCGACGGTTAGACGAGGGTTACGGTGCCACCGTTGCCGTGGGTGCCGGCCTCTGACACGTCGCCGGCGATCCACGCGTCCACGCCACGCTCACCCAGCAGGCGGACCGCGGCATCCGCCGCGTCCGGAGCGACGATCGCGACCATCCCCACGCCCATGTTGAGCGCGAGATCGAGGTCGTCCTGCGACACTCCGCCGACCGAACCGACCAGGTCGAAGATCGGCTGCGGGGTCCAGCTGGAACGCTCGAAGCGTACGGACACCGTGTCGGGCAGCACCCGAGCCAGGTTGGCGGCGAGTCCGCCACCCGTGATGTGCGACATCGCGTGCACCTCGAGCTCGTCGGCGAGCGCAAGACACGGCAGCGTGTAGAGCTTGGTCGGCGTCAACAGCTCCTCGCCGAGCGTGCCGCCGAGCTCTGGCACCTCACGGTCGAGCTCCCAGCCAGCCTTGTCGAAGAACACGTGACGGACGAGTGAGTAGCCGTTGGAGTGCAGGCCGCTCGACGCCATCGCGATCACGACGTCGCCCGGGCGTACGAGGTCGGCGCCGATCAGCTTGTCAGCCTCCACGACACCCGTCGTGGATCCCGCGATGTCGTACTCGTCGGGCGACAGCAGTCCGGGATGCTCGGCGGTCTCGCCGCCCAGCAGGGCTGTGCCGCTCTCGGCACAGGCCTGCGCGATGCCCTTGACGATGTCGGCGATGCGCTCGGGGACGACCTTGCCGCACGCGATGTAGTCGGTCATGAACAACGGCTCGGCGCCGCACACGACGAGGTCGTCGACCAGCATCCCGACGAGGTCGAAGCCGATCGTGTCGTGCTTGTCCATCCGCTGGGCGATCTGCACCTTGGTGCCTACCCCATCTGCGGAGGTGGCCAGCAGTGGCTTGTCGTACGACTTGAGGGCCGACGCGTCGAAGAGACCGGCGAATCCCCCGATGCCGCCGACGACCTCGGGCCGACGGGCCTTCTCGACCCATTCCTTCATCAGCTCGACGGCGCGGTCACCCTCGGCGATGCTGACGCCGGCGCTTGCGTACGAGGTCATGTCAGATGACCTCGAGGGGCAGGGTGTCCTGCACCTCGAGCAGGTGCTTGCCGATCAGGTCGTCCTCGGGCAGTGCCACGGGGTAGATGCCGTCGAAGCAGGCGCGGCAGAGGTTGTCCTTGGGCACGTTGGTCGCCTCGACGAGCTGGTCGAGCGAGATGTAGGCCAGCGAGTCGGCGCCGATCGACTTGCGGATCTCGTCGACCGAGATGCCGTTGGCGATGAGCTCGGCGCGGGAGGCGAAGTCGATGCCGTAGAAGCAGGGCCACTTCACCGGCGGCGACGAGATGCGTACGTGCACCTCGGCGGCTCCGAACTCACGCAGCATGCGTACGAGCGCCCGTTGGGTGTTGCCGCGGACGATCGAGTCGTCGACGACGACGAGCTTCTTGCCCTCGATGACATCGCGCAGCGGGTTGAGCTTGAGCCGGATGCCGAGCTGACGCAGCGTCTGCGAGGGCTGGATGAAGGTGCGGCCGACATAGGAGTTCTTGACCAGACCGTGGCCGAACGGGATACCGCTCTCCTCGGCATAACCGATCGCCGCGGGCGTGCCGGACTCCGGGACCGGGATGACCAAGTCGGCATCGACCGGGAACTCGCGTGCCAGGCGGCGGCCGATCTCGGCACGTACCGAGAAGACGCGCTGGTCGGAGATCGTGGTGTCGGGACGGGCGAGGTAGACGTACTCGAAGATGCAGCCCTTGGGCTCGGCCTTGGCGAAGCGCTCGGTACGGAGGCCGTTCTCGTCGATCGCGATGAACTCGCCGGGCTCGATCTCGCGGATGTATGACGCACCGACGATGTCGAGCGCCGCCGTCTCGCTGGCGACGACCCAGCCCCGCTCGAGGCGACCGAGCACCAGCGGCCGGATGCCCTGGGCGTCGCGGGCGGCGTACAGCGTGTGCTCGTCCATGAAGACGAGGGAGAAGGCGCCGCGCAGTCGTGGCAGCACCTCGAGGGCGGCCTCCTCGACCGAGCGGTCGGGGAACGATGCCAGCAGCGTCGCCATGACGGAGGTGTCGCTGGTCGCGGTCTCACCCTTGGTGGCGCTGCCGGCGAGGTCCTCGCGCTGGCGCACCATCTCGATCAGCTCGGCGGTGTTGGTGAGGTTGCCGTTGTGGCCGAGGGCGACCGAACCCTGGGCTGTGGGACGGAACGTCGGCTGCGCGTTGTGCCACACGCTGGAGCCGGTCGTGGAGTAGCGGGCGTGGCCGATCGCGATCTCGCCCTTGAGCGAGTCGAGCGTCGACTCGTCGAACACCTGGGAGACAAGACCCATGTCCTTGTAGACGAGGATCTGCTTGCCGTTGCTGACTGCGATGCCGGCGGATTCCTGACCACGGTGCTGCAACGCGTACAGACCGAAATAGGTCAGCTTGGCGACCTCTTCACCGGGAGCCCAGACACCGAACACGCCGCAGGCGTCCTGGGGTCCGGCGTCCTGGGGATCGATGTCGTGGGTCAGGCGTCCATCTCCGCGGGGCACGTGCACCAGTGTACGGGCGGGAGCCGGGTGGATCCCAATTCCGCCGAGTGTCGTCTACGCGGGCCAGGCCACCGGGAAGAGCGGGTGGTCCATGGGGGCGCCGTCGTCCAGCTGATCGACGAGCCCGTCGAACTCCGGAGACGTGGTCCAGCGCCGCGGCGCATGGCGTGCTTCCTCGGACAGGTAGCGCAGCGAGAGCACGCGACGGCGACCGGAGAACGGGAAGCCGGGTGCACCGTGCACCGTCAGGAAGTCGAAGAAAATCGCATCGCCGGGCTGCATCTCGAAGCGTCGGATGTCGTACGCGGAACGGTCGGCCTCGATGTCGGGCAGCTCGCCCAGCGAGCCCTCCGGGAACCACTTGGCTTCCCCGTCGAGGAACGTCCTCGGCATCAACCACGGTCCGAGGTGGGTCCCGGCAACCATCTCGAGGCACCCCGCTTCCGGGACCGGGTCGACCGGGATCCAGGCGCTGATGCCGCGCCCGTCGACGTTGTAATAGGGCTGGTCCTGGTGCCACGGGGTGCGCTGCTTGGTCTGTCCTTCCTTGACCAGGACGTGATCGTGATAGAACCGCACACTCGGCGTCGCCATGAGCGTCGCCGCGACCTCCGCCGCTCGGGAGTGACGCGCCAGCTCCTCGATCGCCGGCACGTCACCCCATCGTCGGAAGTCCTCGATGAAGGCACCGGGATCGTCGTGTCCACTGGCGACCTGCGCCAACGGGCCCGGGACGTCTAGCACGGTGTCGATCGCCTCGCGGGCGCGTTCGACGTCGGCCGGGTCCAGGAGACCGCGTACGCAGATCACCCCGTCCCGCTGGTAGTCCTCGACGTCCTGTGCTGTCAGCTCGTTCATGCCGACAGCGTACGGAAGGGCGCGCCGATCTGGGCGGCTTGCGGCGTAGCGTGGCGCTGTGACCAAAGCGCTGCTGTATGGACTCGCGACGGCCCTGCCGCTCGTGGTCGGAGCGGCCATCGGCCTGCGCTGGAGGATTCCGCGACCTGCCCTGGCAGCCCTGATGGCGTTCGGTGCGGGGACCATGATCGCGGCCGCGTCAGCGGAGCTGTTCGAGCCGGCGTTCCACGCAGTGGCGGCGTGGCATGCCGGGCTCGCGCTGCTTGCCGGAGCAGGTACGTACGTCATCGCCGATCACGTGATCGACAACAAGCTCGGCACGGCGGCCGTCGGGTGGGGACTGATGCTCGGATCGCTGCTGGACGGCATACCGGAGAACACGGCGCTCGGCGTCTCGCTCGGCGAGGCCGGTGGCGTGGTGCTTCTCGTCGCGATCGCCGTGGGCAACACGCCCGAGGCGATCGGCAGCGCCGCGAAGATGCGCGAGACTCCCGGAGGCAGCGCCAAGAAGGTCATGGGCCTGTGGGCAGTCACGGGCCTGGTCCTGGTGCTCGTCACGATGGCCGCGAACGGCGCCGGCGACGAGATCGGGCCGGGTCACATCGCCACGGTGCAGGCGTTCGCGGGTGGCGCGACGATCGCCGTCCTCGCCGACACCTTGATGCCGGAGGCCTACAAGGAGGGCGGCTGGTGGGTGGGGCTCACCACGGCGCTGGGCTTCTTCGTCGCGTTCGTCCTGGGCGGTTGACACAGCGGAGCAGAGCTCGTACCGCTTGAATGGGCGTATGAGCTCAGACCAGATCACCGTCGAACGCACCATCAAGGCACCGCCGGAGCAGATCTTCGCTCTGGTCGCCGATGCCGCCAAGCACTCCGAGATCGACGGCTCCGGGACGGTCAAGGGCACCCGCCAGGAGTCGCGGCCGCTCAAGCTCGGCACGCGGTTCGGCATGGAGATGCACCTCGGCGTCGGCTACAAGACGTCGAACGAGGTCATCGAGTTCGAGCAGGATCGCCGCATCGCGTGGAAGACGACCGGCGCCAAGGGCCTGATCGGCGGACGCATCTGGCGCTACGAGCTCGAGCCGGTCGACGGCGGCACGCTGGTCAAGGAGACGTGGGACGTCTCGCAGGACAAGCAGAAGTTCTTCCTCAAGCGAAGCCGGATGGCACCAGCCGCCAAGAACGGCATGCGCAAGACGCTCGAGCGCATCGCCGACACCCTCGAGGCCTGACCAGGCATCCTCTAGGCTGTCGTGACCCAGGTCACACTGTCTGAGGAGCTCCGATGACGTTCACGATCCCGCCCGCGACTTTCCTTCCCGACTTCCTCGAGTATCGCGCGGGTGACGCGCCGGACAAGCCGTGCTGGATCTTCGTCGAGCGCACGTGGTCGTGGTCCGAGGCGTGGGAGTCCGTACGTCGGGCTGCCGGCGCGCTCCAGGCCGACGGTGTGCAGCGCGGCGACCGCATCGCGATCCTCGACAAGAACAACCCGGCGATCCTGCAGCTGCTGCTCGGCGGCTGCAACCTCGGTGCCGCCACGACGGTCGTCAACTGGCGGCTCGCCGGCGACGAGCTCGACTACGTCATCAACGACTGCGGCGCCACGGTCGTGTTCGTCGGCCACGCACTCCTCGAGCAGTTCAACCTCGTCCGCGACAAGCTCGAGCATGTCGAGAAGGTCATCGTGGTCGGTGGTGAGAACGACGCGTACGAGGCCTGGCTGGCCGCGGGCACGCCGACCGACCGGCAGGCCGACGTCGACCCGAACGACATCTGCGTCGTCATGTACAGCTCCGGCACGACCGGCCGCCCCAAGGGCGTCATGCTCAGCCAGCACGCGATGGTCGAGCACAGCGTCAACGGCATCGGCGATGCGACGTACGAGGACGGCGACATGGCCTTGGTGGCGATGCCGATGTTCCACGTCGGCGGCACGTCGTACGCACTCACGGGTCCCGTGATCGGCATCCCCGGCTACATCATCAGCGAGGTCGACGCGATGCAGCTGGCCGGCGGCATGATGGCCGGCTGTACGCACGTGTTCCTCGTACCCGCCGTCGTCGCGGCCCTGATCGCCGCCGGACCCGATGCGATGGCGCTCTTCAGCAAGCTCAAGGGCTTCGGCTACGGCGCCGCCCCGATGCCGCTGCCCGTGCTGCGCCAGGCCATGAAGGACTGGCCCGACACCGAGTTCCAGCAGGTCTACGGCATGACCGAGTTCGGTGGTGTCATCACGGTGCTCAACGACGAAGCCCATCGCGACGAGTCGCATCCCGAGCGCCTGGTCTCGGCCGGCAAGCCGGTCGCCAACGCCGAGATGCGCATCGTCAATCCCGCGACGCTCCAGGACGAGCCGGTGGGCACCTCGGGCGAGGTCTGGTTCCGCACACCCCAGGCCACCGCGGGCTACCTCGGCAAGCCCGAGGCGACTGCGGAGCTCATCACCGAGGACGGCTGGGTGCGTACGGGCGACCTGGGTCGCGTCGACGAGGACGGCTTCCTGTTCATCGAGGACCGGCTGAAGGACATGATCATCACCGGTGGTGAGAACGTCTACTCCCCCGAGGTCGAGCGCGTGCTCGCGGAGCACCCGAGCGTCGCCGAGGTCGCCATCATCGGTGTCCCCGACGACACGTGGGGTGAGACGGTCAAGGCAGTCGTCGCGTTCAAGCCCGACCAGGCCGTCGAGCCTGCCGAGCTGATCGCGTTCGCCAAGGAGCGCCTCGCGGGCTACAAGGCACCGACGTCGATCGACGTCGTCGAGGCCCTTCCGCGCAACCCGTCGGGCAAGATCCTCAAGCGCGACCTGCGCAAGCCCTACTGGGGAGACAGCGGCCGCCAGGTCTGACCGGACTCACCACCGCTCACGCCGCTCGTTCCTCGCGGCCAGTGGACGGAAATATCGGCCTGCGCGGGATACCCTTGTGAGATGCGCCTGGTTTCTTCCCCAACCGCGCGGAAGCTGCTGACCCTCGTTTCGGTCGGCCTCGCCGCGATCCTCACGACGCCGACTGCCGCCGTTGCAGCGCCCCCGCCGGCGCCCGGCAACTTCACCGGATACGGCTTCGACGCCTGCGTCGCGCCCAGCCAGACCGTGATGGACGCGTGGAACCTCAAGTCGCCCTACTCGGCTATCGGCATCTACATCTCCGGCAACTCGCGCTACTGCGGCGACGCCTATCAGCCCAACCTGAGCAATGCCTGGGTCGCGAGGAACGCTGCGAACGGCTGGCGGTTCATCCCGATCCACGTCGGCTACCAATCGCCGTGCTTCAAGAACAACCCCGACAGCAGGGTGCAGAAGAAGAAGATGTCGACGACCGTGTCGGTGGCTCGCACGCAGGGCGTCGCCGATGCCGACGAGACGATCGCAGCGCTCAAGAAGTACGGGTTCGGACTCGGCAGCGTGTCCTACCTCGACATCGAGTGGTACGCCCGCACGGCCGCCTGCGACAACATCGTGCTCGAGTTCATCGATGCGTGGACCGTACGGCTGCACGCCGCCGGCTACAAGTCCGGGGTTTACTCCAGCGGCTCGGCGGCGATCAAGGCCGTCGACGAGGCCCGCATCGCCGGGCGTCCGGGCTTCGACATGCCCGATCACATGTGGATCGCGTGGACCAACAAGATCGCCAACACCGACGGCGGCCCCTACCTCAGCGACTCCGGATGGACGAATCACCAGCGCATCCACCAGTACCAGAACGGCGTGACGGTCTCCTACGGCGGCTACAAGGTCAACATCGACAAGAACTTCCTCGACGTCGGCACCGGATCGGTGGCCGTCAAGGATCCACGACCCTGCGGCGTACCCATGACCTTCCCGGCCTATCCGACCCTCAAGCTGGGCACCAAGGGCTACGTCGTGATGACCTTGCAGTGCGCGCTGACCAAGCGCGGCTTCCCGACCACGATCAACGGCACGTTCGACGCCGGCACGATGAAGGCAATGCAGGCCTACCGCGCGTTCCGCAAGTGGCCGCCGAACACGACCACGACCAAGAACCTGTGGACCGCGCTCCTGTCGCAGGGCACCAACCCCCGCGTGCTCAAGCAGGGCTCGATCGGCGAGTCGGTGTGGCGTCTGCAGCGCGCCCTCGCCGCCTCCGGGTTGAAGGTGACGATGAACGGCATCTATGACGCCAAGACCGTGGCAGCGGTCAAGGCCTATCGCACGGGCAACAACCTCACCGACTACTCCACGACGGACGCATCGATCTGGGCCCTGATGCTGAGCGGCAAGATCGCCTGATCCATGGCGCTGGTCTCGGCGCATCGCGGTGGCGCCGGCGATGACCACGTCCTCGAGAACACCCTCACGGCGTTCAGGGCGGCGCTGGTCGCCGGGGTCGACTACATCGAGTTCGACGTACGCCTGACGGCAGACGGACGCGCCGTCCTGTCACACGGCGACGCCCTGCGCGGTGACGCTGAGCGGTCCATCTCGAGGCACACGTACGACGAGTTCACCCCCGGCACGCTGCTCGACCTCGACATCGTCCTCGAGCTGATCCGCGGCAAGGCGGGCGCGCACGTCGATCTCAAGATCAACCGCGACGAGGTGAAAGTGGTCAGCCACATCATCGACGTGCTCGGCGTCGACGACGTCATCATCACGACGGAGGAGGACGCATCGGTCCGCGCGATCCGGCAGTGGTCCCGGACCCATGCGCCCGGCCTGCTGGTCGGCCTGTCGTCGGCCCCGTGGTCGCACGACGGCCGCTTCCTCCCCCGCTGGCGGGCCAGGATCGCATCGTGCTTCCCGCGGGCGCGGGTGTTCTTCAGCGGTGCCAACCTGGTCGTGGCGCACAAGCGGGTCGCGAGGTGGACGCTCAAGTCGTACGCGCGACGTCACGCACTCCCGCTGGTGGTCTGGACCGTCGACAGCCCCAAGGAGCTGGAGGCGTGGATGAACGATCCCGACGTCTGGATCGTGACCACGAACTTCCCCCAGCGCGCCTTCAACGCGCGGCGTCAGCGTTCGAAGAGGAAGTCGTAGCCGGCGTCGGGGTCGAGGCGGCCGGTCGGTTCGTGGAGCGTGGGAGCAGGTGTGACGGGTTCCTTCTCGGCCGATGCCCTGGCCAGCAGCTCCCGGGCCGTCTGGACGTCGGCGTAGCCGAGCTCGACCAGCGACCGCGCGGCATACTCCTGGGCGGTGATCTGACCCTGTGCGTACGCGACGAGGCTCTCGACGCCGGCGCGGGTCGCAGGCCAGCCCGACACGGCGGACTGCTGCAGCGTGCTGAGCACAGCCTTGCGCTGCGGGAGTGTCAGGCCTCGGAGAAGGTCGGCCCATTCGTGCTCGGGGTGGTCCAGTGGTGCGGTCGTCGTCTCGCTCATCCAGCTTCCTGCGGTCGTGCCCTCCGAGTTCGAGGATAAGAGCCTTCGCGGGATCAGTCAGGAAAACACGTCAACTGCCAGCGAAAAACACCGCGGGCTATCTGCCCCGCTGCAGGCGCAGGAATTCCTCGACCGGGATCTGGCCGTTGACGTAGGCCTGGACGACCTCGTGGCGAGTGTTCCGACGAGATTGCGTGATCGTCGTGCTGAACCTCTCCGACTCACGGGACTCGACCCGTGACTCGTTGAAGTCGAGCAGCGCGGGTGCCGCCGCCTGAGGGCGGCGCGATGCGGAGCGCTCGTCGTCCCACGGGGCGGCGCGGCGTACGGACGGGGTCTGGCGCCACGACCCCTGCTGGCGCTCCGACGATGCGGGCGCGTAGGCGGCGGGCAGGAATCCGAGTGACTCGAGGGTCTGTGTCACGTATTGCCGGGCGCTGATCTGGCCCTGCGCATAGGCCACGAGGATGCGGACGCCTTCCGCGGTGGCGGGGTAGCCGCTGTCGACGGAGTTGCGCAACGCCTTGATGACTGCCTCGCGTCGCTGACCATGGATGCCCTGGAGCAGGCTGGACCAACGCCGTGCTGGATCGTCGAAATGGTGTGCGGCGTCGTCGCGCATCATGGCAGTGGCGTATCCCTCGTTGGCCCGGATCTCGTACGGCCGGCCCACCCGTCCCCCGAGCGCTCCTTGCCGCAGTGCTCACCTTAAATCATCTGGGGTCCAGCGGAAACAGGTCAGAGAGGTCGGATCTTTCGCCTGACGCCCGCTTCTTCGCATCGGCCCAGTCGAGGCGTCCACGACCCAGTGCGATCCAGGTGGCGGCGTCCATCTCGACGACTGCCGGAGGCGTGCCGCGCGTGTGCCGGGCACCTTCTCTGCACTGCACGGCAGCGAACGGCGGGATGCGGACCTCGACGCTGTTGCCCGGGGCCTTCTCCACCAGGAGGGCGATCAGGTGCATCGTCGCGGCCTTCAGGTCAGCGCGGTCGGACGATCCCGCATCCAGCCGCGCGCACACCGCGGCGAACTCCTCGGGTGTGAGAGGTAGGGGCCGGCGGGCCATCAGGCAAGAGCGGCCGGGATGGTTGCCTGCCACGCGGCCTTGAGCTCGGCGACCGGGATCGTGAGCTGGCCGACGACCTCGAGGTTGGTGCCGCCCGTACGGCCGACCGACGCCAGCTCGACGCCGTGCTGCTGGGCGAGGCTGACGAGCTCTTCGTGGCGTTCTTCGCTGACGACGACCATCGCGCGCGCCGACGACTCGCTGAAGAGGTCGAGGAACGGGTCGTCGAGCTCGACCCGCACGCCGACGCCGTTGCGGAAGGTCGCCTCGGCCAGGGCGACCGCGAGCCCGCCGTCGGACAGGTCGTGTGCCGACTCGAGCACCCCGGTCCTGGCTGCTTCGACCATCAGGGTGGCCAAGGCCTGCTCGGCGACGATGTCGACAACCGGCGGCTTGCCGCCCAGGTGACCATGGACGACGTCGGCCCACGTCGAGCCGGAGAGCTCTTCACGGGTCTCGCCGATGACCAGCACGTGTGAGCCGTCGGCGCTGAAGCCGTGGCCGATGCGCTGGCGTACGTCGCCGATCACGCCCAGGATGCCGACGACCGGCGTCGGGAGGATCGGCGTCTCGCCGGTCTGGTTGTAGAACGACACGTTGCCGCCGGTGACCGGGATGCCGAGCACCTCGCAGGCGTCCTTGAGGCCAAGCGTGGCCTGCTCGAACTGCCACATGACGTCAGGGTCCTCCGGCGAGCCGAAGTTGAGGCAGTCGGTGACGGCGAGCGGAAGTGCGCCGGTGACGGCGACGTTGCGGTAGGACTCGACCAGGGCGAGCTGCGCTCCGACGTAGGGGTCGAGCTTGGCGAAGCGACCATTGCAGTCAGTCGACACCGCCACCCCGAGGTGCGTCTCCTCGTCGATGCGGATCACGCCCGCATCCTCGGGCTGCGCCAGAACCGTGTTGCCCTGCACGTAGCGGTCGTACTGGTCGGTGATCCACGCCTTGTCGGCCATGTTGGGAGACGTGACGACCGCGAAGATCTGGTCGCGAAGCTCGTCGCCGGAGGCCGGGCGCGGGAGCTGCTCGGCGCCGTCGGCCTGCAACGCGTCCTGCCAGGCCGGACGGGCGTAGGGACGGTTGTAGGTGGGTCCGTCGTGGGCGACCGACCGCGGGGGCACGTCGACGACGGTCTCGCCGTGCCAGTCGATGACGAGGTGATCACCATCGGTGACCTCGCCCACCACCACGGCCTCGACGTCCCACTTGTTGCAGATCGCCATGAACTCGTCGAGGTGCTGGGGCTCGACGACGGCCATCATCCGTTCCTGCGACTCGCTCATCAGGATCTCTTCGGGCGACAGCGTCGAGTCGCGCAGCGGGACGGTGTCGAGCTCGACGTGCATGCCACCGCTGCCGGCTGAGGCGAGCTCGCTGGTTGCACACGAGAGACCGGCACCGCCGAGGTCCTGGATGCCGTTGACGACCTCGGCCTTGAACAGCTCGAGAGTGCACTCGATCAGGAGCTTCTCCATGAACGGGTCGCCGACCTGGACGCTGGGCCGCTTGGCTGGTCCGTCGGCATCGAACGTCTCGGACGCGAGCACGGAGACGCCGCCGATGCCGTCGCCGCCCGTACGCGCTCCGTACAGGACCACCTTGTTGCCGACGCCGCTGGCGAAGGCGAGGTGGAGGTCCTCGTGGCGGAGCACGCCGACGCAGAGCGCATTGACGAGCGGGTTGCCGAGGTAGGACTCGTCGAACACGACCTCGCCGCCGATGTTGGGAAGGCCGAGGCAGTTGCCGTAGCCGCCGACTCCGGCGACGATGCCCGGCATCACCCGGCGGGTGTCCTCGGCATCGAGCGGGCCGAAGCGCAGCGGGTCCATGACCGCGATCGGGCGTGCGCCCATCGCGAGGATGTCGCGGACGATGCCGCCGACGCCGGTCGCCGCACCTTGGTAGGGCTCGACATATGACGGGTGGTTGTGCGACTCGACCTTGAACGTGACCGCGTAGCCCTGGCCGATGTCGATCACGCCGGCGTTCTCACCGATGCCGGCGAGCGTCTTGCCGAGCGGGGTCTCCTGCGGGAGGTCACCGAACTTCTTGAGGTGCACCTTGGACGACTTGTAGGAGCAGTGCTCGCTCCACATCACGGAGTACATCGCCAGCTCTGCGCCCGTCGGCCTGCGGCCGAGGATCTCGCGGATGCTGTCGTACTCGTCCGCCTTGAGTCCGAGCTCGGCCCACGGCTGGGGCTTGTCGGGGGTGGCTGTTGCTACGTCGACGGTGTCCAGGCGGGGGGCTTCGGTCACGCCCCGATCCTATCGGTGACGACCACGCCCGACTCATCCGGCGCTCGGGCTCTACGGTTGGTCGATGACCGCTGCTTCCGGCACACCCGGCGCCGATGTCCCTGACACCCGTGGACGTACCGGGTTGCACCTCACCGGACTCGACCTGGACCGCAATCCGCGCGTGCGCGTGCACGACGTCGACCTGCTGTCGGCTGACTGGTACGTACTGCGTGCCACGACATTCGACTACCTCGGCGCGAACGGCTCATGGGAACGCCAGCGCCGCGAGACGTACGACCGCGGCGATGGTGCCACGATCCTGCTGTACGACCTCATCCGTCGAACCGTGCTGCTGACCCGGCAGTTTCGCTTCCCCGTCTATGTCAACGCGCACCCCGACGGCATGCTCCTGGAGACGGCCGCGGGCCTCCTCGACGACGATGATCCAGAGACGGCTATCCGTCGGGAGGCTGCTGAGGAGACGGGCTACGCGGTCGGCGACGTGGAGCACGTGTTCGACGTCTACATGAGCCCGGGCTCAGTGACCGAGAAGCTCCACTTCTACGCGGCACCGTATGACGCCTCGTCGCGCACCGGTGACGGCGGAGGCGTCGCGGACGAGGGCGAGGAGATCGAGCTGGTCGAGCTCGACATCGACGCCGCCGTCGAGGACATCGGCACCGGGATCGTGGATGCCAAGACGATCATGTTGCTCCAGTGGGCCGTTCTCACGGGCCCGTTCGCCCGCTAGCGCCAGCTGCCGCGGATGTGCTGGGGCGGGTAGGGCGCGTCGCGCGGTGGCACGCCGAGCTCGTGCGCCGCCCGCAAGGGCCACGCCGGCTCGCGTATCGCTGCGCGTCCCAGCATCACCGCATCGGCGGATCCGTCGGCGAGGATCGCCTCTGCCTGTGCGGGCTCGGTGATCAGACCGACGGTGGCGACGGCCACCCCGGCCGAGCTCACCTCATGCGCGAAGGGCACCTGATAGCCGGGGCCGGCCACGATCTGCTGCTCCGCGACGGCACCACCTGAGGAGACGTCGATGACGTCGACGCCGTGGTCCTTGAGGATGCCGGCGAGTCGGGTGGTCTGCTCGACGTCCCAGCCGCCGTCAGCCCAGTCGGTGGCGGACAACCGTACGAACAGCGGCTTGTCGTCGGGCCACACACCACGAACGGCGTCGACCACCTCGATGACGATCCGCGTACGGTTGTCGAACGAGCCGCCCCACTGATCCGTACGGTGATTGACCAGCGGCGACAGGAACTCGTGCAGCAGGTAGCCGTGAGCGGCGTGGATCTCGACGAGGTCGAAGCCGGCGTGGTCGGCACGTGTGGCTGCATCGGCGAACGCCTGCGGCAGCGCCGCAACCTCCTCGGCCTTCAGCTCGCGGGCCTCGGCATATCCCTCGAATGCGTTGTTGGACGGACCGACTGCCTGCCACCCACCTTCGATGTCCGGAACCGTGCCATCACCGTCGACGAACGGCGCGTACGTCGAGCCCTTGCGCCCCGCGTGCGCCAGCTGCATGCCCGCAAGTGCGCCCTGCGAACGCACGAACTCAGCGATCCTGCGCCACGGCTCGATGTGCGCATCGGACCAGATGCCGGTGTCCTCCGGGCTGATGCGACCTTCCGGTACGACGGCGGTCGCCTCGGTGAGCACGATGCCGAACCCTCCGATCGCGTGCTGACCGAGGTTGACCAGGTGCCAGTCCGTCGGAATCCCGTCCTGGTCAAAGCACGAGTACTGACACATGGGGGCGAGCCAGATGCGGTTGCGCGCGGTGACACCGCGGAGCTTCAGGGGCTCAAAGAGAAGGGACACGTTCCTCCCAACCGTTGCGGTCGGCAGATGATTCCTCAGAGCGCGCCGTAGCGGAGCAGGAAGGCGCGATCGGTGTCGATGCCACCTTCGGGATCGGGCACGGGCTCCATGTCCTGCGACGTGACGGTGTCCTCGAGCTTGACCGGCTCGGGCAGCTTCTTGAAACGCTCTGGCTTCATTCGGAGCCCTCCCCGAGCGGTACGTCGGGATCGACGAGTCGCTCGAGGTCGACACGGCGTCCGATCAGCGCGCGCAGGTCGTCGTTGACGTCCCAGACGTTGACGTTCATCGCTGCCGTCACGCGACCATCACCCAGCCAGAAGGCGATGAACTCACCCGAGTCCTTGTCACCGCGGATCACGACCTCGTCGCTGGCGGACGATCGGCCGACATACTCCATTCCCAGGTCGAACTGATCGCTGAAGAAGTAGGGCTGCCAGTCATAGGTCACCTCGCCACCGAGGACGACCTTCGCGACCGCCTCGCCCTGGCGGATCGCATTGTCCCAGTGCTCAACCCGCAGCGACTCGCCGCGAGCAGCGTTGTAGGCGTTGGCGACATCGCCGACGGCATAGATCGCAGGATCACTGGTGCGGAACGACTCGTCGACGATCACGCCGTTGTCGGTCGCCAGTCCTGCGCGCTCGGCAAGCTCGGTGCGCGGCGCGGCGCCGACACCCATCACCACCACGTCGGCCTCGATGTCGCCGCCGTCGGTGCGTACGACGTACGGCCCCGAGCCTGAGATCGACTCGACCGAGCTGGAGGTGCGCAGGTCGACGTCGTTGCGACGATGCAGGTCTGCGAAGTAGCCGCCGAGCTCGTCACCGAGGACCTGCTGCAGCGGCAGCGGCTCGCGCTCGAGCAGGACGGTGTCCACGCCGGCAGCACGCGCCGCCGCGGCGGTTTCCAGCCCGATCCAACCGCCACCGATGATCACGACGGTCGAGGCGTCGGCATAGGCCGCCTTCAGCTCATCGCTGTCCTCGACGCTCCGCAACGTCAGCGCCAGGTCCTTGCCGGGGATGTCGAGGCGTCGAGGGCTCGCTCCGGTGGCGAGGATCAGCGCGTCGTAGGGCAGCTCCTGGCCATCACTGAGGTGCACCCGCCTGTGCTCGCGGTCGATGCTCTCGGCCGTGACTCCTTCGATGCGGACGACATCGTTGTCGTCGTACCAGGCCGCCGGAACCACCAGCATGTCGTCGGCCGTCGACGCGCCCTGGAGGTAGTCCTTCGACAGCGGCGGGCGTTCGTACGGAGGATGCCGCTCATCGCCGACGATCGTGAGCGAGCCGGCGAAGCCGCCCTCCTTCAGCGCGACGGCAGCCTTGGCCCCGGCGAGTCCGCCGCCGACGATGACGATGCGTTCTGCGGTCATGCGATCCTCCTCATCCCAGCATCGCTCACGACGGCAAGCACGCAAAGAACTCGGCCCTGGACTGCGGGCTCTCACGGAGCAGGCCACGCACGCTCGAGGTGCTCGTCGTCGTGCCCGCAGCCTGTACGCCGCGCAACGTCATGCACGAGTGCTCCGCGACGACGACAACTCCGACGCCTCGTGGCGACAGGTGGTCGTCGAGCCAGTTGGCGATCTGCTGGGTCAACCGTTCCTGCACCTGGGGACGACGCGCGAACATCTCGACGACACGCGCCAGCTTCGACAGTCCGACGATCCGTTCTCCCGGGATGTACGCGACGTGCGCGATCCCGGTGAACGGGAGGAAATGGTGCTCGCACACCGATTGCACGGGGATCGAGCGGACCACGACGAGCTCGTCATATCCCTCGTCGTTCGGGAAGGTCGTCATCTCGAACGGCCGCGGCGTCAGCAGGGCTGCGTAAGCCGCTGCCATACGCCGCGGCGTCGAGGCCGTGCTCTCGTCGTCACAGGCCACGCCGAGGGCACCGAGGAACGCACTGGCCGCTGCCTCGGCGATGTCCAGATCGATACCGGCGGGCTCGGCGCCGAGCAGCAGGTCGGCGTGATCGGCGAGCTGGGTCATGACGTCGAAACCGGCGAGCGGTCCGCGTACACAGCTGCGAGGCGACCCAGCGCGAGAGCACCGACGAGCAGGCCGAAGTCACGAAGTGCGACGTCATGGAAGTCCTGGAGCGTCAGCAGATTGACGATGATGCCGGCGAGCCAGAGCGCGACGACATACGCACCGATGCGGGGGGCGAACGCAACCAGCAGTCCGGCGGCGATCTCGATGACACCGACGGCCTTCATGGCCTGGTCGGCATTGCCGGGGACGATGTCATTGATCCATGGCGCGAGGTAGATGGTCCACTCGGTGAGGATGTTGGTGAACTTGTCGAGGCCGAAGGCGATCGGTGCGACCGTGAACACCGTCCGCAGCAGGAAGAAGGCCTGAAATGCCGGATCGGTCCGACGGTCAGTTGAGGCAGATGAAGTGGCGGGCATTGGTTGTCTCCATATCTAAAGAACAGTAATCTGGACTTTAGAGCGGCCCGGATATTTCGTCAAGCATTCTGTCTTTTAGAAAGGGGAGGGCGTATGCCGACCTTCACCGACAACGTGTCGGGCATCGGACTGCTGTCTGACCCGCTCCGCCGGGAGATCTATCTGTACGTCTGTTCCCAGCCCACGGCGGTCGGCCGCGACGAGACCGCGGACGCCCTCGACATCGCCCACCACAAGGCGAAGTTCCACCTCGACAAGCTCGAGGAGCAAGGTCTCCTGGAGTCGGAGTTCGCCCGGCTGACCGGCCGCACGGGACCGGGTGCGGGACGGCCCGCCAAGCTCTACCGGCGTGCTCCGCAGGAGATCTCGGTGTCACTGCCGGGCCGCGAATATGAGCTTGCCGGCAAGCTCATGGCAGACGCGATCGCCGCCTCGGCCGCCAGCGGCGAGTCCGTGATCGATGCCTTGCTCCGCGTGGCCGCCGAGCACGGTCGTGCATGGGGCCGCGCCGCCATGGAGTCAGGGCCGAGGCGCGAGGCGCTCGACATTGCCAGCGAAGCGCTCGCCGAGCACGGCTACGAGCCACGAAGCGTGGGGCCGTCGGTCGAGCTCGCCAACTGCCCGTTCCACTCCTTGGCCAGCGAGCACACCGAGATGGTGTGCGGGATGAATCTCGCACTGATCGACGGCTTGGTGGACGAGGTCGACTCCACCGGCCTCCGCTGCAGCCTGGAGCCCGCAGACGGTCGATGCTGCGTTGTGCTGCACCCAGCGTGAGGCTACTCGGGTTCTGCGCCCTCGAGCGCCGGCGTACGACGACGCCCTCCGGGCAATCGGTTTGCCAGTGAGCTGAGTGGCTCGACCGCACCGCTCAGGATGTTGACCGCGGTGTTGAGGTTGGGGATCGCGTTGCCCAACGCCTCCAGGCGCGGGACGATCGCGTCGAACGTCGCACCCAGGTCGATCAGCTGATCGAGGGTGCCCCCGGGGGCGAGCAGCTTCTCGAGGATGCCGTCCTCAGCGAGAAGCTGCTCGAGCAGTCCACCTTCGGCGAGCACCCGATCGATCGCACCCTCCTCGGCGAGGAAGCGATCGAGCGGACCGCCGGGGGCGAGGAACCGATAGAGCGGACCATCCTCGGCCAGAGCCCGATCGAGCGGGCCGCCGGTCTCGAGCAGCCGTACGAAGGGACCGTTCTCGTCGGCCATGCGATCCAACAGTCCGTCGCGGGCGAGCGCCTTGCCGATCGGACGGTCATCCGACGTGAGGTCGGCCAGCGTGTTGGCGAGGCCCACGGGACCCCGTTCGTCGGCGAGGATCCTGCTCAACTGGTCGAGCAGCCCGTTCTCCCCCAGGAGCGCCCCGTGCCGGTTGGCGTAGCCGCCCTCGCGCAGGATCGGGCCGTTCGGCGACGCCAGGTGGCCGAGAGCCAGCGTCGCCTGGGTGCCGGCGACCGCCACACGTGCGGGCAGCAGTACGAATCCGCGAAGGTCCATGGCACGACAGCGTAGGTCCATCAGTCGACGGGCGTCGACCGGAAC
This sequence comes from Aeromicrobium panaciterrae, assembly GCF_039537165.1. Classification (GTDB taxonomy): domain Bacteria; phylum Actinomycetota; class Actinomycetes; order Propionibacteriales; family Nocardioidaceae; genus Aeromicrobium; species Aeromicrobium panaciterrae. The sequence continues at coordinate 1,023,537 of NZ_BAAAZZ010000002.1, forward strand.
GCCTATATTCAACGGATGATGAATAATGCGATCGAGGTCACGAACCTCAAGGTGATCCGGGGCGACAAGACCGTCCTCCCCGATCTCAACCTGACGGTTCCCACCGGATCGGTCACCGGGCTGCTCGGGCCCAGCGGCAGCGGCAAGACCACGCTGATCCGCTCCATCGCCGGGATCCAGATCATCGCCTCCGGCACCGTGACCGTGCTCGGCGAGTCGGCTGGTACGGCGCGCAACCGCGCCCGCGTCGGCTATGTCACGCAGGGCAGCTCGGTCTACCCCGACCTGACGGTGCGCCAGAACCTCGCATACTTCAGCTCCCTGGCGGGCAAGGACGGCGGTGCGATCACCTCGACGATCGCCGACGTCGGCCTCACCCAGCGCGCCGATGCGCTGACCGGCAACCTGTCGGGTGGCGAGCGGATCCGCGTCTCGCTCGCAGCCGCGCTGCTGGGTGACGCCGAGCTCTACCTGCTCGACGAGCCGACCGTCGGGCTCGACCCGGTGCTCCGCCGCGACCTCTGGAAGATGTTCAGCGGTCTCGCCCGCGACGGCAAGACCCTCCTGGTCTCGAGCCACGTGATGGACGAGGCCGGGCGGTGCGACCGGGTGCTGTTGATGCGCGACGGTGACCTGATCGCCGACGCCACCCCCGACGAGCTCCGTGCCCAGGCCGGGACCGACGACCTCGAGGAAGCGTTCCTTGTCCTCGCAGAGAGGGATGCGGCATGACGCGGACACTGGCCACCGCCCGCCGCGTGCTGCAGCAGCTGAGCCACGATCGCCGCAGCATTGCCTTGATCGTGCTGCTGCCATCGATCCTGCTGGCACTGTTCAAGTACATCTACGACGGTCAGCCGCAGGTGTTCAACCGGGTCGGCCCGCAGATGCTCGGCCTGTTCCCGTTCATCGTGATGTTCCTCGTGACCTCGGTGACGATGGTCCGCGAGCGTACGTCCGGAACGCTCGAACGGCTGCTCACGACCCCCTTGCGTCGTGGCGAGCTCATCGGCGGATACGCCCTCGCGTTCGGCATCGCCGCGCTCGTGCAGGCGCTGGTCAGCGCCGGCGTCGCGATCTGGCTGCTCGACCTCGACGTGGAGCTGCCCTGGGCCATCGTCCTGTTCGCCGTGGTTGACGCGGTGCTCGGCACGGCGCTCGGCCTGCTGATGTCGGCGTTCGCCCGTACCGAGTTCCAGGCCGTCCAGTTCATGCCGCTGGTCGTCGTGCCGCAGATCCTGTTGTGCGGGCTGCTGGCACCGCGCGACACGATGCCCACGGTGCTCAACTGGATCTCCGATGCGCTGCCCCTGAGCTATGCCGCCGATGCGTTCAACGAGCTGGCCAACAGCGACGTCTTCACCGGCACGCTCGGCCGCAACCTGGGCATTCTCGTAGGCTGCTGCGTTGTGGCCATCGCTCTCGCATCGCTGACGCTGAGGCGCCGTACGCCGTGACGGCTCCACGCCGCCGTGGCCGGCCGGCCGCCGGCGCCGCGGTCGACACCCGGCAGGCGATCCTCGACGCCGCCCGTACGCAGTTCGCCGCCAAGGGATTCACGGGCGCCTCGATGCGCGCCATCGCAGCCGAGGCAGGCGTGGACGCGAGCCTGATCAGCCACTACTTCGGCGACAAGTCGAGGCTGCTCGTCGCGACCATGGAGCTGCCGGTCAACCCGATCGAGAAGATCGCGACGGTCGTCGAGGGTGGACCCGACGGCATGGCCGAGCGACTCCTGCGCACCTTCCTTGGCGCCTGGGACCCGCACCGCGAGGTCTTCAGCACGCTCGTCCGCACGACACTTGGATCGGGCGACGGCCAGGCGCCGATGCTTCAGCTGGCCCGCAACGTCCTCATCACCTCGCTGCTGAGCGTGCTCGAGGGTGACGACCGAGAGCTGCGGGCGAACCTGATCGCCGGCCAGCTGATCGGCATGGCGACGATGCGCTATGTCGTACGTCTGGAGCCGCTGGCCGGTGCGACGGTCGACGAGGTCGTACGTCTCTACGCTCCGTCGCTGCAGCGGCTGATCGGCTCGGACACGCCCTAGATCGAACCGGCGATCGTACCGATCACCGACACCAGGGCGACCACGATCGAGATCGGGACCAACCAGAGGGCGGCGACGGCGACCGTGACCGTGGTGCCGATCTTGGGCGGCCCGAAGTAGCGGGCTCGCGGCAGGTCGCCGATGCCCTCGATCCAACGGCTCGTCATCGCCATGCCGGACCAGAGGCCCTTGAGCCTGCTGAAGATGCGCCACCCTCCGGCACCGGCGATGCGCGACAACGCACCGCGGGTCTCCTCGACCTTGTCGGTCATGCTGATCATGATGCCGAGCTCGGTCGCCAGCTTGTCGGGCTCCTCGACCGCATGGATGATCCTTCGGCGGCGACCCCAGAACGCCCCGCTGACGACGAGCATCACCACGGCAGCGGCCAGGATGACCCACCGGACACCGCCGTCGGCAAGGAGTCCCATGACCGCCGTGGCGATGATGAACGGGATCGGCGCACACAGGATCAGTGCCGTCGGGATGCGGGCGAGCCTGACCGCGAGCGCGATGACGTCGGCCGCCTTCTTGGCGGCCTCGCCCGTCTGGTCGTCGACCTTGGCCGCGAGATCACCCGCCGCCTTGTTGGCCTGCGATCCGAGCGACTTCACCTGACGTAGCTTCATGGCACCCAGCGTACGGTCGCACCACCAGCGCGCTGCGCGTGAACCGTCCCGCACCGGCGTGGAAGTGACCGCTCTAGGCTGCACCTGTGGCCATCGTCTTCTCGCTGATCTCGGCTCTGACCTATGGCATCTCGGACTTCCTCGGCGGCATCTTCGCCAAGAAGGCGTCGCCGTGGCAGGTGGCGATCGTCGGGCAGTCGTCGTCGGGGTTCTTCAGCCTGGTTGCCGCGTTCTTCCTCGCCGGGTCCCCCACCGGCCGCGATGTGGCGTTCGGCGCACTGGCCGGACTCGGCGGAGGATTCGGTGTCGCATTCCTCTACCGCGGCCTGGCCACGGCCCGTATGGGCGTCGTCGCCCCGCTCTCGGCGATCGGCACGGCGCTGCTCCCGGTGGCCGTCGGCCTGGCGACGGGTGACCGTCCGTCCTCGCTCGCGGTGTTCGGCATCATCTGCGCCTTCCCGGCGATCGCGCTGATCTCCCGCGTCGCCGACGACAACCCCGCACATCGTGGTGGCGTGCTCGACGGCAGTCTCGCCGGCATCGGCTTCGGCGCGCTGTTCGTGTTCCTCGGCCAGGTCGGTGACGACGCCGGCCTCTATCCGCTGGCCATGTCACAGGTGACGTCGGTGTTCGCGATCATCGTGACGGCGACGATCCTGCGGCACGCCTGGGTTCCCCGTGACCGGGGGTCGTGGAAGGCCGTCATGATGGGCCCGCTCGGCGCCACGGCCCAGGGTTCGTTCCTGTACGCGACGCATCACGGACTCCTCTCGGTCGTCTCTGTCATCTCGTCGCTCTACCCGGCCAGCACCGTGCTGCTCGCGGCCGTGCTGCTCCGCGAGAAGATCCACGGCTGGCAGGGCGTCGGCCTGGTGTTCGCGATCCTCGCCGTCGCCCTGGTCGCCGCGGGCTGATCCCCGTCCGCGATTTGTGACGTTATGCGCGCTACGCGCGCGATATGGCGCCTAGAGGGTCACAAATCGCGGGGCTACTTGAGGAACTTGCTGGTGCTGCGGTCCTTGAGCGGCTTCCCGCCGGTCTGACAGGTCGCGCAGTACTGCAGCGAGGACGTCGCGTACGAGACCTCGCGCACCGTGTCACCGCAGACGGGGCACTTCTCGCCTGTGCGTCCGTGAACCCGCATCCGGGCGCGCTTGTCGTCCTTGAGCTCGGCGGCGGGCTTGCCACGCGCCTCCTCGAGGGCCTCGCTGAGGATGTCGTGCACCGCAGCCTCGAGTCGTACGATCTCGTCCTCGCTCAAGCTGTCCGCGATGGCGAACGGCGACAGCTTGGCGGCGTGCAGGATCTCGTCGCTGTAGGCGTTGCCGATGCCGGCGATGATCTTCTGGTCGCGCAGCAGTCGCTTGACCTGCATCTTGCGACCGAGCAGCGGGCGCAGCTCGAATTCCGGCTCGAGCGGATCGGGCCCGAGAGCGGCGATGCCGGGCACCTCGTCGGGTGAACGTACGACGTACATCGCGAGGCCCTTGCGGGTGCCGGCTTCCGTGACGTCGAAGCCGACGGTGGGCCCGTCCCCGCGGTCGAGGCGTACGCGCGCGGCGATGTTGCTGGCGCCGAGCTTGAGCTTGGTCTCGGGCAGCTTGTCGGACCAGCGGAGCCAGCCGGCCTTGGCCAGGTGGATGACGATGTGGATGCCGTCGACGTCGATGTCGATGAACTTGCCGTGCCGGGTGACGTCGGTGACCGTCAGGCCGGGTAGCGCTGTCACGGGAGGATCGAACGTCTTGAGCACCGAGAACGATGCCAGCTCGACGCCGACCACGACCGAGCCGACGGTCTCGGCACGGAGGTACTCGATCAGTCCGTTGACCTCGGGCATCTCAGGCATGACTCCATCATCATGCTTCGCGCTTCGGTGGTCGACCCACCACGGTGGGTTTCACCCACGGTCAGCCGGTGAACGTGAGCCAGAGCAGTGCGACGTTGAGGACGATGACGATCGCGGCCACCAGACACGCTGCGGCGGTCGTACGGCGCAGGTTGACGTACTCGCCCATCACCTCGGTACGCGCCGTCAGCATGACGAGCGGAATGAGGGCGAACGGGATGCCGATCGAGAGCACCACCTGGGAGATGACGAGGGCACGGCTCGGCTCGGCACCGATCGCGAGGACCACCAGTGCCGGGATCAGGGTGACGACACGTCGTAGCAGGATCGGGAGCCGGATGCCGAGCAGCCCGCTCATCACCTCGGCCCCGGCAGCGCTGCCGACCGACGTCGACGCGAGGCCCGAGCTGAGCAGCGCGACCGCGAACAACAGGGCGACCCCCGCGCCGAGCTCGGAGGTGACGACCTCGTGAACGCCGGCGAGGGTGTCGGTGCCGGGCAGGCCGTCGAGGCTCGCCGCCGCGACGACCAGCAGCGACAGGTTGAGGATGCCGGCCAGGACCAGGGCGAGCACGACGTCGGTACGCGTGGCCGACAGCAGCTGCCTGACGGTCAGCCCCTCACCACGACGACCGAGGCGGGTGATCGTCAGGCTGGAGTGCAGGTAGATCACGTGCGGCATGACGGTCGCGCCGATGATGCCGGACGCGAGCAGGACGCTGTCGCTGCCCTCGAACGTCGGGATGAGTCCCTTGGCGAGGGGTCCGGGCTCAGGGGCATTCACGAACAGCCCGGCCAGGAATCCCGCGGCGATCAGGGCGAGGAATCCGACGATGACCCGTTCGAGCGCGCTCTGGCCGCGCAGGTCGCCGATGCGCAGGATGACCATCGCGACTGCGGCCGTGATGATCGCGCCGGCCACGAGGGGCAGGTCGAACAGCAGGTTGAGCGCAATGGCACCGCCGACGACCTCGGCGAGGTCGGTGGCGATCGCGATGGCTTCAGCCTGCAGCCAGAACGCCAGCCGCGGTGCGCGAGGGAGCTGCTCCCCGACATGTGTCGCCAACGACTTGCCCGTCACCATGCCGAGCTTGGCGGAGAGGTACTGCACCAGGACGGCCATGACGTTCGCCATCACGACGACCCAGACGAGGGTGTAGCCGAACTTCGACCCAGCCGTCACGTTGGTCGCCACGTTGCCGGGGTCGACGTATGCGACCGCGGCGATGAACGCCGGACCCAGCAAGGTGACGCGACGCACCACCGGAGCACTGGAAACCATGGTCACCGAGCCTAGAGGCACCCGAACCCAGGCTGGACAGCACCTATTGGTTGCCCTAGAGTAACCGTTACTCATGAGCAACCAAGCGAGAAGTGAAGCCGCGTTCGACGCGATGGGCGACCCCATGCGGCGACGCATCACCGAGACCCTGGGGCGCGGTGCCCTGCCCGTCGGTGAGCTCGCCGATCGGCTGCCGATCGGTCGCCCCGCAGTCAGCAAGCACCTCAAGGTGCTCGAGTCGGCCGGCGTCGTCGAGCACACCAGCGTCGGCACCCGCAACCTGTACGCCCTCGCACCTGACGGCCTTGCACCGTTGCAGGTGTGGATCACCGAGACCTGGGACGACGTCCTCTCGGCGTTCGCGGAGCACGTCGAGAACGGAGAACGCCCATGACCATCGCGCCCGTCGTACGCAATGTCGTCGTCTCGGCATCCCCCGACGCCGCCTACCAGGCGTGGACCGAGCGGATCGGCGAGTGGTGGCCACTTGGCCGACACTCGGTCTACAAGGGCGACAACTCGGTTGCCCTCGTCGACGGCGAGATCGTCGAGACCTCGTCCAGCGGCGAGACATCGGTGTGGGGTCGCCTGCTCGAGGCCAACCCGCCGGGCAACCTCAGCTTCACCTGGCACCCGGGGCGTGGTCCGGAGGCGGCAAGCACCGTCGCGGTCGACTTCCTACCGATTGCCGACGGTCGCACCCTCGTACGGCTGACACACACCGGCTGGGAGATCTTCGACGACCCGACCGCCGGACGCAACGAGTACCGCAACGGCTGGCCCACGGTGCTCACCGACTTCCGCGACAGCGTTCCGGCCGGAGCCGCATCGGATGGCGACGTGTGGCTGGTGCTCGAGCACCGGCCCGGTCACACCACGACCGGCTCAGTCTTCGGGCACCCGTTGTTCGCCGAGCACCTGGCGTTCGTCAACGGCTTGAAGGACAAGGCCGTGCTCATCGCCGCCGGTCCGCTGCCGGACGAGCCCGGCACGGGCCAGACGATCATCCGCGTACCCGCCGCCGAAGCCGCCAGCTACGTCGAGGCGGCTCACGACGACGCTGCAGTGGCCGGTGACCTACTGGTGCTCCGGGTGCGCCCCTGGAACGTGATGGTCAGCTAGCGAGCGGTCGACTCGAGTGCTGAGTCTCAGCTGGCGTAGCTGCGGTTGCGTCCGCCGGACGAGCCGCCGCGACGGCGCTGGCCGTTGCCGTTGCCACTCGGGCGGCCGCCGTTGTTGCCGCGGTAGCCACCCTGCGGGCGACCTCCGCCATTGCCACGGTTGCCACCGTTGTTGGTGGTTGCCGTACGAGCACCGGCGCGGACCGACGACGGGTGCGGAGCATCTGTCCCGGCGCCCGACAGGTTGGCGACGGTCATCGGCGACGGAGCAGTACGGGCCTCGTGATGCCGAGCCGTGACGCCGGCCTTGTTCTGCAGCGCCATGACATCGCGGAGGGCTTCGGGCGTCGTCATCGTGACGACGGCTCCCGACTCGCCGGCACGAGCCGTGCGGCCCGAGCGGTGCTGGTATGCCTTGTGCTCGGCAGGCGCGTCGTAGTGGACGACCAGACCGATGCCGTCGACGTGGATGCCGCGGGCGGCGACGTCGGTGGCGACGATGACACTGGCCTTGCCGCTGCTGAACGCCGCGAGGTTGCGCTCGCGGTGACGCTGCGAGAGGTCGCCGTGCATGTCGACGGCTTCGATGCCGTTCATCGTCAGCTGCTTCGCCAGGCGCATCGCACCGCGACGCGTACGGGTGAAGACGATGCTGCGCGGGTTGGCGCGGAGCAGGTCGAACGCCGTCTTGGACTTCTCGGTCGCGGCGCTGACGAGCACGTGGTGCTCCATCGTGTCGACGTGGCTGTCGGCCGAGTCGACCTCGTGCAGCGTGTGCTGAGGCAGGTGGCGCTTGACGAGCTTGTTGACGTCACCGTCGAGTGTCGCCGACAGCAGCAGCCGCTGGCTACCCGGCGGAGTCTTGGCGAGGATCGCGTCGATCGGCTTGTAGAAGCCGAGGTCGCACAAGTGGTCGGCCTCGTCGAGGACCGTGACCTCGATGTCGTCGAGCGTGATGCAGCGACGATCGAGGAGGTCGGTGAGGCGGCCCGGGGTGGCGATCACGACGTCGACGCCGTTGCGCAGTGTCGTGATCTGCTTGTTGATCGGTACGCCGCCATAGACCGTGGTCAGGCGCAGGCCCATCTTCTGGGCAAGCGGCTCCATGGCAGCGCGCACCTGGGTGGCGAGCTCACGGGTCGGCAGCAGGATCAGGGCGCGGGGAGCCTTGGAGCGGCTGGTACGACCGGCGAGCCGGATCAGCACCGGGAGGCCGAAGGCCAGCGTCTTGCCGGAACCCGTACGGGCCCGGCCGAGCACGTTGCGTCCCGCGAGCGCATCGGGGATCACCGCGGACTGGACCGGGCTGGGGTTGACGATGTCCTGGCGAGCCAGCGTCGACACGAGAGACGCGGGCAGGTTGAGGGAAGCGAAGGTGGGCAGCGCAGGGCTGCTTGCAGCATTGTTCACAGAGAAGTACTCACAGACGTTCAGGATGATTGCCCGAAAGTCCATTTCGCGCGGGATCGCGCTACTTCGCCGGGCAGAACAGCGCTGTGATCAGCGCGTTCACGTATTCACATACTACCAGTCGGGTGTGCTCGCCGACGAATCGTGAGGACGTGCCGAGCGTCACGCCAGCAGATCGGCGTACTCGGCATGCTTCTTGATGAAACGCGAGACGTACGGACAGGTAGCGATGACCTTGAGGCCCTTGGCCCGTACGTCATCGAGCGCCGCCGCGACGAGCTGGCTCGCGAGACCCTGGCCCTCGAACTCGTCGAGCACCACGGTGTGCGGGAACGTCACGACGTCGCCGTCGACAAACGCCTGGGTGAAACCCGCGAGCGTGCCGTCGACGTGGATCTCGTAGCGGTTGTCGCCGGCGTTGAAGTCGATCGTGTTGGTCATGACGGGCCTCCGTGCCACTCGTTGATGCAGGTCTGCAGGACGTTGATGTCGATCGTGAAGTCTGAGCCCATCGTGGGCGGATCGTCGGTGGTGCGGCCTTGCACGCCGACATACGTACCCCGCTTGAGGCAGACGATGTCGTAGAAGTAGTCGTGGGCCATGCGCTCGGTCGCCAGCGACATGACGTTCACGCCGCGCGGCGAGAACGCGAGGTTGGTCATCGCGGCGCCCATGTTGCCGATGACGTGGTCGGCGCCGGCGAAGACCGCCATCTGCTCGGCGAGGGTGAGCTCCTCGGTGCGTACGGGCACGTAGCCGTGCGGGGCGAGCACCTCGAGCACCTCGTCCTCGTTGACCAGCCGGCGGCGGTGCGTGGCGTTGCGCGAGAGATAGATGCGCTTGGCGGCGCCCGGCTCGTGCTGGCCGGCAATGCGTTCGAGAAACTCGATCGCGAACGGCGACTTCTTGATGGGGTGCTGGGTCAGCGCGCCGAGCACGGTGAGCCTGGCGAACTCGTACGTGCCGCCGACCGGGAGGAAGAGCAGGTTGTCCTCGGGTACACCCGCCATGGCGAGCGAGTCGATCATGATCTGGCGGATCGGGTTGTCGCCGTGGTCGTTGAGGACGAATGTGCAGTCGGCCGGGTCGGCGATCTCCTGCAGGAGCCCCATCTTGGGGAACGAGTCGATCAGCCAGTGGCCGTAGTTGGAGTCCCACGTCTGCTTGAGCAGCACGTAGCGCCGGTCGTCGTCGAACCGTTCGCGCACCTTCTTGGGCTTGGCCTCGGTGACCCAGATCGAGTCGTCGAGCGGGCGATACAGGCCCGAGCTGCGGCGGATGTTGTGCGCGCAGTTGAGTGTCTCGAACACGACATCGCCATCACTGGTCAGCACGACGCCCTGGCTGAGCACCGTCACGTCGGTGAGCTCGCCGCTGGCGGCCGGCTCGAAGGCGACCGGCGTGACGGCGTTGAGCTTGGCCCACTGCGGCTCGACCCGGTGGGTGTGACCCACGATCCTGGCGTCGGGCAACCGGTCGTACGGCTCACCGACATCGCGCAGCACCGCGGCGTCGCTGACGTCCTTGACCGACCGCGTGAGGTGGACCCGTTGGGCATGGCCCTTCTTGGTGGCGCTCACGACATCGTCCTCGACCGTGACCGCCGCCGACGTGGTGTGGAGGTAGGCCTCGAAGTCGTCGGTCGGCGGGCGCTGCCTCTCGGTCGACGCGATCGCGTCAGCCCGGCGCAGGAACGTGAACCGCAGGTCGTCGTCGGCTCCGGCGATCACGTACACGCCCTTGGCGGCCAGGACCGGGTAGAGAGCCCGGAACGCTTCCCCCTGGTCACCGCCCAGGCCGCTGTCGATGATGACGCCGGGTCGTACGTCTCGGGCGAGCTCGACCAGGTTCTCGGTCGTCGCGTGAATCACCGTCGCGTCGCTGAAGAACTGCCCCCACACCTCGAGCATGACCTCGTGTGGATCGCCGATGTCGAGAACCGTGACCGGCTTGGCCTGCACGTCGGCAAGAGCTGCCCCGAGGTCCTTGAGGACCGCGGCGTCGGGCGCGCCGGCGACGCCCGCTGCGAGCTTCGACAATCTGGGGCGGCGAAGCGCCGCGAGCTTGGTGCGTATTCCGAGACCCATGTCAGCGGATCAGACGAGGGTGAGGATGCCCAGCACACCGACGGCCGCAGCGAGGGCCAGCGAGATACTGATCAAGACGACGTGGACACGCAGGAACGTGGTGGGCTTGCCGGCGGCATCATGCGCGCGATCGTCCTTGAGCACGCGGCGCAGGAACGGCGGCCAGATGACGAAGCTCCAGACCGCGGAGGCGATCAGCAGCAACGACCAGGCAACGGGGAGGTCCATGACCCCATCCTCTCAGGCGTAGGCGAGCAGGTCGTCGAGCGGCCGCGGCACCCGGTCGAGGTCGAGGGCGTCGACGAGCGCGCCGGCGTACCGCTCCTTCCGACCCCCGATCGAGCCGAACCACCGGTGCAGCTGGTGCTCGGCCGACCGCGGTCGCTGGGCGGGCTGGCGCTGGAACGTACGCAGCGTCGCCAGGTCGCCCTGATCGTCGATAACCCGCTCCACGCCCGCCACACCCAGGGCTCGGATCAGCTCGTGCTCGAGGTCGGCGTCGCAGACGAAGAAGCCGTCGGTGCCGAGTCCGGCTCGATCGAGCGCGCGTACGTAGAACTGCCACTCGCCCCGGTCGCTCAGGCCCGCCATCCTGACACCGCGGGGGGCGAGCAGCTCGACGAACCGGCCGACACTGGTGGCACCGCCCATCGGGACGACGCACACGCGTTCGGCGTGGAGGTCGCGAGCGCGCCGCACGGCGAGGTGCTCAAGAGCGGCGACATCGCTGACGCCCTCGACGAGCACGACCGTACGAGCTGAGCCGACGAGCTCACGAACATCCTCTCCGTCGCGTCCCGCTGCGGCGTCGACGATCGCATCGCGCAGGCGGGACATCTCGGGCACCTCTAGAGCGTAGGTGCTCCGACGAGTCGCTCGCGGGCGCGCTTCCAAGGCTTGTCCCAGCTGACGTCATCGGCGCGGAGCTCGTCACCGCACTCGCTGCAGGTGTCGGCGGACCTCGTCTCGGCGCCACAGCTCTCGTGGATCACCGCCATGTGCGTGCCACCTTCGGGCATTGGCGTGTGCTTCTCGGCCCAGATCGACACGGCGTGCATGATCGGCAGCAGATCGGCACCCGCCTCGGTCGCGACGTACTCGTGGTGCGTACGGCGATCACCGCGGTACTCGACCTTGCGGAGCAGCTCCTCGTCGACGAGCAGGCGGAGCCGGCGGCTGAGCACGGCGTCGGAGATGCCGATGCTGTCGCGGATCTCCTCGAAGCGGTTTCGCCCGTGCAGCACCTCGCGCATGATCAGCAGGATCCAGGGGTCGCCGAGCACGTCGAGACCGCGCCGTACGGGGCAGAGCTCCTCGGACCAGTCGGATCGAAGCGGCATGCCAACCACCCTCATTCCTGTGCGGCACTTGCTTGAAGAAAGTGAGTACCACTATGGTGCATCTACTCACTTTTCTCAAGAAAGCCAGAACATGACTCGACAGCGGATCCACCCGGCCTGGTTCGTCGCTGCCGCCGCGTTCCTGGCCCTCATCGGCGCCGCCGGCTTCCGCGCCGCACCGGGTGCACTGTTCGTGCCGCTGCACGACGAGTTCGGATGGTCGACCAGCGTCATGTCCCTCGCCGTCAGCATCAATCTGTTGCTCTACGGACTCACGGCACCGTTCGCGGCAGCGCTGATGGACAAGTTCGGCATCCGCAAGGTCACCACGGTCGCGCTGATCATGGTGGCGCTCGGCAGCGGGCTGACGGTGTTCATGACCGAGTCGTTCCAGCTGCTCATCACCTGGGGCGTGCTGATAGGTCTCGGCACCGGGTCGATGGCCATGGTGTTCGCCGCGACGATCGCCAACCGCTGGTTCGTCGAGCGTCGCGGCCTGGTCATGGGTGTGCTCACAGCGGGCGGAGCAACGGGGCAGCTGGTGTTCCTGCCGATCGTCGCCGCCCTTGCCGACCACGTCGGCTGGCGCACCGCATCGCTGGTCATCGCGGGTTCGGCGCTCGCCGTGGTGCCGCTGGTCATACGATTCATCGGCGACTTCCCCGAGGACCGCAACCTCACGCCGTACGGCGCGCCGGCGGACTGGACTCCCCCGGTGCGCGAGACCGGCGGCTCCGCGCAGCGCGCCATCGACGCCCTCCGGGAAGCATCCCGTACGCGGGCGTTCTGGGCCCTGGCGCTGGCGTTCGCCATCTGCGGTGCCACCACCAACGGCCTCGTCGGCATCCACTTCATCCCGTCGGCGCACGACCACGGGATGTCGACCACGACGGCGGCAGGCCTGCTGGCGGTCGTCGGCATCTTCGACATCGTCGGCACGATCGCGTCGGGCTGGTTCACCGACCGCTACGACCCGCGACTGCTGCTCGCGGGCTACTACCTGTTCCGCGGCGTCGGCCTACTGCTCCTGCCGCTGCTGCTGTCGCAGAGCGTACGGCCCAGCATCGTCGCGTTCGTCGTGATCTACGGACTCGACTGGGTGGCGACGGTGCCGCCGACGGTGGCGCTGTGCCGCGAGTACTTCGGCGAGCAGGGCACGATCGTGTTCGGCTGGGTGTTTGCCGCGCACCAGCTGGGGGCGGCCGGCGCCGCTCTCGGCGCGGGTGTCATCCGTGACCAGACCGGCAGCTACACGCTGGCGTGGATCGGCGGCGCCGGGCTGTGCGCTGTCGCCGCGGCGCTGTCCTGGATCCTCGGCTCGAGCAGGAAGCGGCAGGCCAGGCGGGACGAGCTCGTACCCGTCCCCATGTGAGCTCGATGTCTGCACAGACGTCGAGCCTCTTGAGGACGGCTTGCGTTGCGACGCGGGCGGGTCAAACGGCGCAAATACAAGAGCGCCGGCTGGGTCTGTGGACAGACTCATCTGCGGCTCGCGTTGTGGATAGGAATCTTTGTTTTTTGTTGAATTCACAGGGTTTTCCACTGGTCATCGAACGGTTGTTCTAGTACGTTCGAGGTATGGCACAGCATTCGCTCCCACAGCCGAGTCCTTGACGGACTTCGCTCGGGAGCGGGCGCGGTCTGAGGCTCGTGAGGTCGCGGCGATGCTGCGCTTCCACGACGCCGAGATCGCTCGGACCGCGGCGATCGAGCCGCCGATGCGGCGTCAGGTTGAGCGGGCTGTCATACCGATGACGATTGGAGAGGCGACCGGGTTCAGCGAGGGCCAGATCCATCATCTGCTGTCGAACGCGCGGACGGTGCGTGACCGCGCACCATTTGCTTGGGCGGCGTTCGTGGATGGTCGGATCGACCGGGCCCGGGTGCGCGACATCGCCCACACCATTGACCAGCTGCAGCGCGTCGAGTCGGTCGAGCGGCTCGACGCGAGGGTTGTTGACTACGCGGTCGACCACACGGCTGCTGAGTTGCGGGTCTGGTTGCGCCGTTTCGTGCAACGTGTCGAGGAAGATCTCGCGGTCGAACGAGCCAGCGCCGAACGGGCGCAGCGACGCGTGGGCGTCACCCACGGCGACGACGCAATGGGATGGCTCAACGCCTACCTCCCGTCCCATGAGCTCGCCGCGATCGAAGGACGACTCCACACCGACGCCCGCAAACCCGCCGACGGTGACGACCGCACTGTCTGCCAACGTGAGGCCGACCTGCTGGTCGCCTGGTGCACCGACGCCGAACCCGCTGCGAAACCCGCTGACGTGCACGTGGCGGTCACGATCGACGCCGACGTCCTCGCCGGTGCCGTCGACGGATACGCCCAGTCCACCGACGGCCGCTGGGGGGTTCCCGCCTCCTGGATCACCGAAGTCGCCGCCACCGGCAACGCGTTCTGGCACCGCATGGTCCTCGACCCCGTCAGCGACGATGTGTTGTCACACGAATACGCCGGCCGGTTCTGCCCCGACATCCTCGCCATCGCGTTGAGGTTCCGCGACGGCGTCTGCCAAGCACCCGGATGCATGGTCCCCGCCGAACGCTGCGACATCGACCACCGCATCCCCCACCCACAAGGCCCCACCAGCGGCCCCAACCTCGGCCCGTTCTGCCGCCGGAACCACAACTTCAAGAGCCACGGGCTCCTACGCTGGTCCACCAGACCACCACCCGAACCGCCACCACCCATCGTGATCGAGATCTACCGCGACCCCATCAACATGGAGTGGGCGGCGTAGCCGAGCACCTGTGCCGCACAAGCGCGGGTTCTGCGTCTCTCTGAAGGTCAGCTAAGGCGTATCGATGCTTCGGCCCATCCACTCGGCTAGCGCCAACACACCCTCGCGCTGGGTCTCGCCGCCGCCCAGTCCGCCCAGCAGGCCTGTTCCCTTCATCATCATCAGCTTCGTCTTCTCACCGTCGGCGGTGCGCGACGTCAGCTCGGCCGCCGAAGCATCCAGGACCGCTGCAGCTTGCGGTCGAGGGGCATCAGGAGCAGGCGTCGATCGGTCACGCCCAACGCGACGAGGCCTCCGCTGAATGTCTTCTGCACCGTCGCCGCGACGACGCCCTGAAGCACTTCTTCCGGCTCAAGAAGTCCTTCGAAGTGGGGGCGAACGGTTCCAGCAAATTCGGTTGCCATGCCCACGTTCTAGCTCAGGCAGGACTGCGAGGCAACGCCACGAAACGGGACTGGAACAGAGTTGGGACACTCAGCCTCTCAAGTAGGTGAGCACCGCGGCGACTCGGCGGTCGGTGTCGTCGCCGAGGTCGAGCTTGGCGAAGATGCTCCCAACGTGCTTGCGTACGGCGGCCTCGCTGACGAACATCGTCTGGGCGATCGACCCGTTCGTACGACCCTCCGCCATCAGGCCGAGGACCTCGCGCTCGCGCGGGGTCAGCGCAGCGAGCGGCCCGTCGTCGCTGCGGCGCGCGAGCAGCTGGCGTACGACCTCGGGGTCGACGACCGTCTCGCCACAGGCGACCTGGTCGAGGCTGGCAAGGAAGTCGGCGACGCGGCCGACCCGGTCCTTGAGCAGGTAGCCGAGGCCCGCATCGCCCGCCGACTCCATGAGGCCCGGGAGGTAGGCGTCGGCGACGTACTGCGACAGCACCAGGATCGGCAGCGAGGGGAAGTCCTCGCGGATCTCGGCGGCCGCGCGCAACCCCTCGTCGGAGTGACCAGGCGGCATCCGTACGTCGGTGATGACGACGTCGGGCGTGTCGGCGCGTACGGCGGCGACGAGCTCCTCGGCGTTCTCGGCGCTGGCGACGACCTCGTGCCCGGCGCCGACGAGGAGCGCGATCAGGCCTTCGCGCAGCAGAGCGGAGTCCTCGGCAAGGACGATCCTCAGAGAGCGACCAGCCATGGGCACTCCATCCGTACGCGGGTCGGCCCGCCGGCCGGGCTCGTCACGTCCAGCGTGCCACCCAGAGCGTCGAGCCGGGTGACCAACCCGGAGAGTCCTGAGCCGCTGCCGATCTCGGCACCGCCCACGCCGTCGTCGGTGATCACGACGACCAACGAGTCCTCGTGTCGCCACGCCTGGACCGACGCCGACGTCGCGCCGGCGTGCTTGGCGACGTTGGCGAGGGCTTCGCTGACGACGAAGTAGGCCGCCGCCTCGATCTGCGGCTCCGGACGTTCGGGGATCGCGATGTCGACCCGGACGGGCAGCGGCATGCGGTCGGCAACCTCACGGATCGCGGCTGCGAGTCCGAGATCGGTGAGGACCCGCGGGTGGACACCACGAACGACTTCACGGAGATCTGCGAGCGCGGCCTCGGCCTCGCCGTGTGCCTGCCGGACGAGATCGAGGCCGGGTCCGTCCGCGACGTCGAGCTCAGCGCGGCCGAGGAGCATGGTCAGCGCGACCATGCGCTGCTGCACGCCGTCGTGGAGATCGCGCTCGATGCGCTTGCGCTCGGTCTCGAACGCGTCGACGAGCTCGAGACGGGACCGACGGAGCTCGGAGACGTACGCCTCGAGCTCCTCCTCGCGCGGGCTCAGCAAGATGTGAGCCAACGACGCCTGCGCGGCCGCGAGCGCGGTGAGAAGGTAGCAACCCAGCACGTACGAGACGGGGGTCGCGATCAGCGCGAACGGGAGCGCCTCCCCGGCGCTGGTGAAGTCCCAGCCGAACATCGCCACGGTGTCGATCTCCGCGAGCAACGGCGAGATCAGACTCGTCACGAACGTCGTGACAACCAGGCCCACAACGAGGAGGTCGGCCAGCCAGAGCGCGAGGGTGAGAAGCACGACATAGCCGAGCGCCCTCCACGAGGGTGAACCCGGCACCACCTCGCCACCGTCGAACTGCATGATGCCGAGGCGGCGGCGCTCGAGCACGGCGAGCCAGCCCGCGAACCGGGGCACGAAGCCGAGGATGAACAGGCCGACGACCACGATGATCGTCAGGACGCCGACGCCGATGACGACGAACAGCGCGACGATGCTGGCCAGACCGACCAGTACGGTCGTCACGAGGTAGGCGAGCGAGCGCCACGGCCACACCGAGGTCAGCAACCGCAACGGGTTGCCGCCGAGCGCAGCCCACACCGATCGGTCCATCCGACCAGCGTAGGGCGATGAACCGGTGAGGTCGGTGCACCAGGCACCACTTCCGGGGTAGCGCAGGCGCTACCCCGGATCGGGCGTGCGGGCCAGAGACTCCGCAGGCCCACATCGAAACCATGGATGCATGACAATTCTCAGTTCGCCAGAGACGCTGACGCAGCAGACTGCACCCCACGCCGTGACGCTCGACGGCATCACCAAGACCTACCAGTCAAAGGCCGGCAAGGTCGACGCTCTCGCCGGCGTCACGCACGCCTTCCCCTCCTCGACGTTCACCGCCGTGATGGGCCCGTCGGGATCCGGCAAGTCGACGCTGCTGCAGGTTGCTGCCGGGCTCGACCGTCCATCCAAGGGCGACGTGCTGATCGGTGGCAATGACATCGGCAAGCTCAGCGAGGTCGAGCTCACGAAGCTGCGCCGCAGCACGATGGGATTCGTGTTCCAGTCCTACAACCTGCTCCCCGCGCTCACGGTGTTCGACAACGTCGCGCTGCCTCTGCGGCTCGCCGGCAAGCATCCACGCAGGAACGAGGTCCTCGCCGCGTTGGACCAGGTCGGCCTCCACGGCCTGCACCGTCGTCGGCCGGCCGAGCTGTCGGGCGGCCAGCAGCAGCGTGTCTCGATCGCGCGTGCACTGATCAGCAAGCCCGAGGTCGTCTTCGCCGACGAGCCGACGGGTGCCTTGGATCGGCAGACCAGCCGCCAGGTGCTGGAGCTGCTTCGCCAGGTCGTCGACGACCGGGGCCAGACCATCGTGATGGTCACCCATGACCCGCTCGCGGCGTCGTACGCGCACTCCGTGCTGTTCCTCGCCGACGGCCAGATCGTCGGCCACCTCGAGCGCGGCACCCCGGCGCAGATCGCCCAGAAGATGAGCGAGCTCGAGAAATGATGCTCCTCGACCTGAGCCGCCACACCGTACGGCGCAACGTCGCCCCGTACGTCGGTTCCTTCGTCGCCCTGTTCCTCGGCGTGACCCTGATCGGTCTGACGGTCGAGATGATCACGTCGGCCAACCGGTACGGCGCGACGCTCGGAGCGGGTGACACCGAAGGGCTGGCGCAGGTCAACGACCTCAACTCGATGTTCGGCGTCATGTCGGGGTTCGCCGGGTTCATGGCGATCTTCGTGGTCGCCAGTACATTCTCGTTCGTCGTGTCCTCGCGGCGGCGTGAGCTGGGCCAGCTGCGGCTGATCGGCTCGACGCCACGGCAGGTGCGCCGGATGATCCTCGGCGAGTCGCTGATCGTCGCCACCGTGGCGTCCATCGCCGGAAGCCTGTTCGCGCACCTGATGATGCCGGCCGCGCTGTGGTTCACGCACCACCGTGGTCTCACGCCCGCCGGCCTGGAGTCGCCATCGTGGTGGTCGGGCCTGGTCATCGCCGCACCCATCGGCCTGGTCGTTGCGCTCCTCGGAGCTCGCGCCGCGTCGAAGCGTGCCTCGAAGATCTCGCCCGTCGACGCGATGCGCGAGGCAGCGGTCGACGGCCGTCGGCTCGGCTTCAAGCGCATCGTCGTGGGCCTGTTCTTCCTGGCCTGCTCGATCACGATGCTGGTGATGATGGGTGCCTCGACGGGAATCCTGTCGCTGCTGCTCGGAATCTTCGTCCCGGAGATGCTGGTCATCTCGGCGATGTGCTTCGGCCCGGTGCTGTTTCCCGCCGTGGCCAAGCTGGTGTCGGCACCGTTCGTCAAGCGCGACGTCACGATCCGCATGGCGCGCGACAACGTGGCCGCAGCCGGCAAGCAGACAGCTTCGCTGGCCGCCCCGACGCTGGCGATCTCCGCGATCGCCGGCTCGCTGATCATGACGCTGGGCATCGGTGCGGACTTCGACAACGCCATCAACACGCAACAGCTCAACGCCCCGATCGTCGTCACGACGAACGGTGACGCCGATGCTGCAAGGATCCTGGCGGAGTCGTCCGACGTACGTACGGCCGACGCCGTCACTCCGGTCAACGTCACGTTGTACCGCGCTGAAGGTGAGCGGGACGTCGAGCAGGCTGAGGCCATCGACGTGGCGGCGGCCGCCGACGCTCGTACGTTGACCGCCAAGAAGGGCAGCCTCGCCGACCTCACGGGCAACACCGTGGCAATGTCGGACGAGTTCATCATGGACTCGGGATTTGGTCTGGGTCAGAACGTCAAGGTCGCCGTCAACGGCGGCAAGCCGGTCGAGCTCAGGATCGTCGCGGTCACGCATGCGGCGCCGACCCTGCAGGGCGACATCCTCATTCCCGCTGCGCTTGGACGTGCTCACGGTGTGACCGATGTCGACAGGGTCTACGTGATGCCGAAAGCCGGTGCCACGATCGCGGACGTGAAGGCGGATCTCGCCGGCACCGAGGCCACGGTCGAGACCAAGGCCGCCTGGATCGACGCCGCCGACAAGGACCTGCGGCGCACCAACCAGCTATCGCTCTGGGTGCTGCTCGGCCCTGCCGGGTTGTATGCGGCGATGGCGATCGCCAACACGCTTCTGATGGGCAGCCTTCAGCGCAAGCGCGAGCTGGTGGCGACGCAGCTGATCGGCGCGACCAAGCGGCAGCTCCGCACGATGGTGCTCTGGGAGTCGGCGATCGTCACGATGGCCGCACTGGCTCTTGGCGGTGCGATCACGGCGACGGTCGGCATCCTGGTCAGCCACTCGCTGGGATCCACCTTGGAGACCATGCCGGTGCACGTCCCCTGGGGCAGCCTGGGCCTGATCGGTGCCATGTGTCTGGTCATCGCAGCGGTCGCGGCGTGGGCGCCGACGCCGCGGATGTTGAAGAACATCCACCCGTCACAGGCCGCTGACTAGGGTTTGGGGATGGACGTCCTCGATTTCCCTAACGCCGAGGCGTGGTCGTCCTGGCTCCAGGAGCATCAGGGCGACCAGACCGAGGCGTGGCTGCGCATCGCCAAGAAGGGTTCGGGGCTCGAGACCATCTCCATCTCGGATGCCCTCGATGTAGCGCTGTGCCACGGCTGGATCGACGGCCAGCGGCGCGGCAACGACGAAGTCTCGTTCCTGCAGCGCTACTGCCCGCGCCGTCCCACCAGCTCGTGGTCGCAGGTCAACGTCGCCAAGGCCGGGGTGCTGATCGCGGCCGGCCGCATGCTCCCGGCCGGCTTCGCCGAGATCGAGAAGGCCAAGGCTGATGGTCGGTGGAACTCGGCCTACGAACCCCAGAGCACAGCCGAGCCACCGCCCGACCTGATCGCCGCCCTCGACGCAGACCCGGTAGCTCGTGCAGCGTATGACGCGCTCGGCCGATCCGAGCGCTACGCGATCATCCTCCAGCTCCTGAAAGCCCGAACCCCAGAAGGCCGAGCCAAGATCCTCGCCCGTGAGGTAGCCCGGCTCGGCAAGCGGTGACTGACGCACCCACCAGCACGAGGGAAAGGTGCAAGGGTCACCGCCCCACACCCGCTCAGCTCAGGAGGCCGTCAGGACCTTGAGGGCTGAGGTGAAGAGGCCGAGGCCGTCCGTTCCCGGGCCTGTGAGGTCTTCTACTGCGTGCTCGGGGTGGGGCATGAGGCCGACGACGTTACCGCGGTCGTTGGTGATGCCGGCGATGTCGTTGACGGAGCCGTTGGGGTTGACGTCGACGTACCGGAACACGACCCGCCCCTCCCCCTCGAGCCGCTCGACGGTCGAGGCATCGGCGACGAAGCCGCCCTCGCCGTTCTTGAGCGGGATGACGATCTCCTGGCCGACGCTGAGGTCGGAGGTCCACGACGTGTCGGCGTTCTCGACCTTGAGCGTCTGGTCGCGGCAGATGAAATGGCGGTGATCGTTGCGGATCAGTGCGCCGGGAAGCAAGTGTGACTCACACAGGATCTGGAAGCCGTTGCAGATACCGAGCACCGGCATGCCACCTTCGGCCGCCGCGATCACCTCGGTCATCACGGGTGCGAAGCGGGCGATGGCCCCGCAACGGAGGTAGTCGCCGTACGAGAACCCGCCCGGCAGGATGACGGCGTCGACGCCCTTGAGGTCGTGGTCTCCGTGCCACAGGGCGACGGCTTCGCCACCGGCGATACGTACGGCGCGCTGCGCATCCGTGTCGTCCAGCGATCCCGGGAACGTGACGACGCCGATCTTCACTCGGAGACCCTGACGGCGTAGTCCTCGATGACGGGGTTGGAGAGCAGCGTCTCGGCGATCTTGTGCACCTCGGCCAGCGTGGCCTCGTCAGCGGCGGCGACCTCGAGCTCGAACCGCTTGCCCTGGCGTACGTCGGTCACCGCGTCAAAGCCGAGCCGCGGAAGCGCTCCGTGCACCGCCTTGCCCTGCGGGTCGAGGATCTCGGGCTTCGGCATGACATCAACGATGACGCGGGGCATGCGCCAAGTCTATCGGCCGATCAGTGAGAGACCTTGCGCGCCTGACGCTTCTTCTTCACCACACGAACCGTCTTGCGGCTGCCCTTGTAGATCCGGATGCCGAACCAGATCGAGAAGCCGATCAGTGCCACTGTCGCCAGGACAGGAAGGAGTCGCGGACCCCAGTCCTTGGACAGCCACTGCCCCGAGACGACGAGGTAGGACACGACGAGCCCGGCGAAGTTGACGAGGTACTTGGACAGGTTCTTGACCATCAGGGACCGCACCACACCCCAGGACACCTTCTTGGCTCCGCCTTGTGCCTTCTTGCGCAGCGCCTGGAGCGTCAGCTCCTCCTCCTTGCGCTCCTGTTTCTGCATGACTGAGCGGTAGGCGATGATCCCGCGCTCGAGCTGACGCGCCTTCCACGCGACCTCGGCGTCGTGCCTCGACTCGTAATGGAAGTCAGCGCCGCCGAACTCACAGTTCAGCGGGTCCGGGCACTGGTTGGGCCGACCCGTGTCGGGGTTGATGTGGAAGGCGCCGCTCTCAGCCATGGACAGATGTCAGCTGAGCTCGCGCTTGAGGATCTTGCCCGTCGACGTCATCGGCAGCTCGTCGATGAACACGACCTCGCGCGGGTACTTGTAGGCGGCGAACTGCTCCTTGCCCCACGCCACCAGGTCGGCCTCGGACACGTCGTCGTGGTCCTTGTTCTTGACGACGTACGCCTTGATCTCCTCGCCGTGCGAGTCGTGCGGGACGCCGATGACCGCGACCAGCGAGACGGCCGGGTGCTCCATCAGGACTTCCTCGATCTCGCGCGGATAGACGTTGAAGCCGCCGCGGATGATCATGTCCTTCGACCGGTCGACGATGTAGTAGAAGCCGTCGGCGTCCTTCTTGGCCAGATCGCCCGAACGGAACCAGCCGTCCTTGATCGACTCGGCCGTGGCCTCGGGCCGGGCGTAGTAACCCTTCATGACGTTGTGACCCTTGATCGCGATCTCGCCCACGGCGTCAGGACCGTCCTCGACCTCAGACCAGTCATCATTGATGAGCTTCATCTCGACGCCGGGGATCGGCAGGCCGATCGAGCCGACCCGCGGCTCCTCACCGAAGCGCGAGAAACTGGCGACCGGTGACGTCTCCGACAGGCCGTAGCCCTCGAGGATCGTGACGCCGAAGCGCTCCTTGAACTGCTTGTGGATGTCGACCGGCAGCGCCGCGCCACCCGCCACGGCGACGCGCAGGTTGGCAGCCAGCTGCGTGACGTCGACCGACTCGTCGAGCGCGGCCAGCAGTCCCCAGTACATCGTCGGCACGCCCGCGAAGAACGACACCTTCTCCTTGAGCATGAGCCCGATCGCGGCCTGCGCGTCGAAGCGCGGCAGCATCACGACGGTGCCGCCGTACGCGAACCCGCCGTTCTGGATGACGGTCTGGCCGAACGAGTGGAACAACGGCAGCACGCAGAGGTACGTGTCGGGGTTGGCCGCATCGGCACCGAACAGCGCGGCGCCGCTCAGAGCGTTGTCGCGCATGTTGCGGTGACGCAGCTCGGCGCCCTTGGGCTGGCCCGTCGTACCGGAGGTGTAGAGGATCACGGCGGTGTCGTCGTCATCGGTCTCCACCGTGTCGAACGTCGGGGGCTGCTCGGCGACCAGCGGCGAGAAGAACTCCGGCGGGCTCAGCGGTGCCGGCTGGGCGGAGTCGAGCTTGATCAGGAAGAACTCGGTGCACGAGTCGGTGGCCTGGAATCCCTCCCATGCGGCGTCACCGATCGGCAGGTCCGGCGTGCCCTCGAACGCGAAGTAGGCCTTCGCGTTGGAGTCGGACAGGTGATAGGCCACCTCGCGGCCCTTGAGCAGGATGTTGAGGGGTACGACGGTGGCGCCGGCCTTGAGGATCCCGTAGTAGATCGTGCTGAAGTACGGAAGATTGGCGCACGACAGCGCCACCTTGTCGCCGGGCTTGATGCCGCGCGACACCAGCAGGTTGGCGACCTGGTTGGCGGCGCCGTTGACCTGCGCGTAGGTGAGCCGGGTGTCGCCGAACACGATCGCCGTGCGGTCGGGATATTCGGCGGCGGACTTCTCCAACAGGACGGCCAGGTTGGAAGACGAGCTAGTGCCCACGATGCGCTCCTCAGGTGTGACGGGGCCTTCACCCTATCGGCCACATGCTGGCCGTGCCGCGCAACTTTTTCGCTCGTCCGCGCATCTCTGACGTGAACGAACCAACGACAGGGAGATGCGCATGGCTGCACGACAGAAGGATCCGTTGCCGATCGTGATCGCGGTGTGTGCATTCGTCGCACTCGGCATGCTCAGCATCGCGCTGGCACTGACGACGTCGTACGGGTAGTGAAGGAAGCCCCCAACCCGCACAGGGTTGGGGGCCTCGGCGCGCCTCAGCAGCCGTCGCGCATCAGGTCGGGGAGCCGGCCACGGGTGACCTCGATGAACACGACCTTGGCGTTGTCGGAGATCGTGTCCGGATCACCGTCGAACAGGAAGCCGATCCAGCTGTCTCCCTCGTTCACGAAGAGACCGGTCTGGCTGTAGCCCGCCTCCATGGGCTGCGACTCCTCACCGAGCACGTCCTTGACGGCCTTGTAGGTGCTGCCGATCTGCAGTCCCGAACGCGTTCGCGGCCCGGCCTTGAAGATCCCCATCGCCGACACCTCACCGTCATCGAGCGTGAAGATGTCGAAGGTGCCCTGGTAGGCCGGCTTCCACTGAAGGCGCTCTACGGCGTCGCAGTTCTTGCTCTGCACATCCTTGTCGAAGTAGCCCGTCGCATACGCCTCGGCCTTCGTCATACCGACCTTCACGGGACCGACCTGGCCGGGCAGGATCCGCAGGGAGCTGGCGGGCTGCAGCACCGGTGCTGCCGGCGGGGCCACTGTCTGTGTCGCCGGGCTCTCCGACACCTTGTCCGGCGCCGGCGTCGTCGCGGTCGTCGATGCCGTGGCGTTCGGCTTGGCGTTGTCGTCATCGGGTCGCAGCTGATGGGCCACCACACCCGTACCGACTCCGCCGATCATGCTGACCGCCAGTATGCCGGCGGCGACTTGCTGCTTCATGACGATCTCCTGGTTCTCGGCGCTCCCCGTGGAGCCGCCGTCACACTCAGAGATGCATGAATGCTCTCAAAAGTTGTCGACATCTGTGCCCAGCTTTCCGCGGACGAATCCACGCGCGGTGTGGATCCGCGCCTTGACGGTGCCGAGCGGTGTCTGAGTCAGCTCGGCAATCTCCTCGTACGGCAACGACCCGATGTCGCGCAGCACGAACGCCTCGGCCGTCTCCGGGTGCGCCTGCTCCAGCGCCTCGATCGCATCCAGCAGGTCGATGCGACTTCCGGCGATGACGCTGGTGGTTCGAGGGTCCGGAGCGACCGGCATCTCTCCCACGCTGCGCTCGGCGAAGCGCCGCTTGAGGGTGCGGTAGGTCTGCCGCGCCGAGTTGGATGCGATGACGGTCACCCAGCCCATGAAGGAGCCGCTGCCGCTGTAGTCCTTGAGATGCGTCGCGATCGACAGCAGTGCGTCCTGTGCCGCCTCTTCTGCGTCGAGGGTGTGCGGCAGCAACCGTGCACACCGTCGTACGACCTGGGGCCTGATCTGGGTCAGCAGCTCTTCCATCGCCCAGGCATCACCTGCACGTGCTCGCTCGACCAGCTCCCCCTCAGCCTCCATGGTTCGACCATACTGAAGCCCTATGAAGCAGATCGGGCGCTACCGTCTTGAAGAGGTACAAGGATTTGGCGCCTTCGCGACCGTGTGGCGCGGCTTCGACACCGAGCTCGAGATCCCCGTGGCGATCAAGATCCTCGCCGAGAACTGGGCCCATCACGCCGACGTACGCGAGCGCTTCCTCTCCGAGGCCCGCCTCCTTCGTCGCATCGACAACCCACGCGTCATCCGCGTCTACGACATCGGCACCCACGAGGACCGCCCCTACTTCGTCATGGACTTCGTGCCGGGCGGCACCGTTGCGGATCGGGTGAAGTCGGCCTTGACCGTCGACGACGCGATGCATCTGGCGATCAACTCCGCGCGTGCGGTCGAGGTACTCCACGACGCCGGCGTCCTGCACCGCGACATCAAGCCGAGCAACCTGCTGGTCGGCAACGACGAACGCGTTCTCGTCGCCGATCTCGGCAGCGCCAAGCGGATCGCCGAGGCCAGCGGCGTCACGGTCACGACCGGCACCCCCGCATACATGGCACCGGAGCAGGCCCGCGGTGACACGATCGATGCCCGCTCCGACGTCTATTCGCTCGGCGCGGTGACGTATGAATTGGTCTCTGGAAAGCAGCCGTTCGACGTCAGCGACCCTGGCGCACTGCTGAGCCGTCCGGTCGACAGCCGCCCACCGAAGCTCGACGGCGCAGGCCTGCGGCCCCTCGACCACCTGCTCGCCTCGGCACTGGCGACGCGGCCCGTCGATCGACCCTCATCCGCGGCGGCGTTCGCCGATGCGCTTGAGCAGGTTGCCGGCGGCACCAAGGCCAAGAACGTGACACGCATCCGCCGTGAGGTGTCGCCCTCACTGCTGATCACGCTGGCAGTGCTGGTCTTCGGCGCCTCAGCAGCAGCGACCTGGTACGTCGTCCGCTAAAACGTCAGGCCGGTCAGCTGCTCGTAGGCCTGTACGTAGCGCTCCCGCGTCTTGGCGACGACGTCGGTCGGCAGGTCGGGGGGCTGGGTGTTGCTGGCCCTGTCCCAGCCGCTCTCGGGTGAGAGCAGCCAGTTGCGGACGAACTGCTTGTCGTACGACGGCTGCGTCCGTCCCGGCTGCCACTCGTCGGCGGGCCAGAAGCGTGACGAGTCGGGCGTCAGAACCTCGTCGGCGAGGACGATCGTGCCGTCTGCCCGCGCGCCGAACTCGAGCTTGGTGTCGGCGAGGATGATGCCGCGCTCTCGGGCGATGCCCTCCGCGCGGGCATACACCTGCTGCGTCAGGTCGCGCAGAGCGCTGGCGGACTCGAGGCCGATCGTGTCAACAACCGCGTCGAACGAGACGTTCTCGTCGTGCTCGCCCATCTCGGCCTTGGTCGCCGGCGTGAAGATCGGCTCGGGCAGCCGGTCGCCGTCGACGAGACCCGGCGGCAGAGCCACGCCGCACACCTCGCCGGTCGCGTTGTAGTCGATCAGTCCCGAGCCCGTCAGATAGCCACGTACGACGCACTCGACGGGGAACATCTCGAGCTTCTCGCAGATCACGGCGCGACCGCGTACGGCATCGGGCACGTCGGTCGAGATCATGTGGTTGGGCACGATGTCCTCGAGCTGTTCGAACCACCACAGCGACATCCGGGTCAACAGCTCGCCCTTGTCGGGGATGCCGGGACTGAGCACGAAGTCGAACGCCGAGATGCGGTCGGACGCCACCATCAGCAGCCCCGCTTCGGTGTCGTAGAGATCGCGCACCTTGCCCGAGTGGATGTGGCGGGCTCCGGGGATGTCGAGTGGCACGGAGTCAGCCTATCGGCGTCGTCGGGACGTCAGTTGCTGAAGTCGTTCCAGAAGTCGACGTGATAGAGCACCGACGCGATCACGACCACCGCCGCGACGACGAGGCCGATGTAGCGGTGGCGTGGATCGGGCTGGCTCAAAGGATCGAGCCGGGCGCGTACGAAGCGGCCTCGGGGTTGGCCGCGACCAGCTCCTCGATGCGCTTGGTGACAGCGGCGACCTGGCTCACGGCCGCACCGGTGAAGTCGATCGGCGAGGCCACCAGCGACGCGAGATCGGACTCCGACAGGCCGAGTCGCTCGTCGGCCGCGAGGCGGGCAAACAGGTCGTTCTCGGCGGCGCCCTTCTCGCGCATCTCGAGGGCGACCGCCACGGCGTGCTGCTTGACGGCGTCGTACGCGGTCTCGCGTCCGCGGCCGTTGCGGACCGCCGCCATCAGCACCTTGGTCGAGGCGAGGAACGGCAGGTAGCGGTCGAGCTCACGCTGGATGACCGCGGGGAACGTGCCGAACTCGTCGAGCACCGTCAGGAACGTCTCGAACAGTCCGTCGGCGGCATAGAACGCATCGGGCAGCGCGACCCGGCGTACGACCGAGCAGGACACGTCGCCCTCGTTCCACTGGTCGCCGGCGAGCTCGCCGACCATCGACGCGTAGCCACGCAGGACCACCGCGAGCCCGTTGACGCGCTCGCACGAGCGGGTGTTCATCTTGTGCGGCATCGCGCTGGAGCCGACCTGGCCGGGCTTGAACCCCTCGGTCACGATCTCGTTGCCGGCCATCAGGCGGATCGTCGTGGCGAGGTTGGACGGTGCCGCGACGAGCTGGACCAGCGCCGTGACGACGTCATAGTCGAGCGATCGCGGGTAGACCTGGCCCACGCTGGTGAGCACCTTGTCGAAGCCGAGGTGGCGGGCGACGCGCTGCTCGAGCTCGTTGAGCTTGGCCTCGTCACCCCCGAGCAGGTCGAGCTGGTCCTGAGCCGTGCCGACCGGACCCTTGATGCCGCGCAGCGGGTAGCGCGCGATCAGGTCGTCGAGGCGTTCCATCGCAACGAGCAGCTCGTCGGCGATCGTGGCGAAGCGCTTGCCCAGCGTGGTGGCCTGGGCCGCGACGTTGTGGCTGCGCCCGGCCATGACCAGCTCGGCGTGCTCACTCGCGAGGCGGCCGAGGCGCGCCAGCGTGGCGACGCCGCGATCGCGGACGAGCTCGAGCGACGCGCGGATCTGCAGCTGCTCGACGTTCTCGGTGAGGTCGCGCGAGGTCATGCCCTTGTGGATGTGCTCGGTACCCGCCAGCGCGGCGAACTCCTCGATGCGGGCCTTCACATCGTGGCGAGTGACCTTCTCGCGGTCGGCGATCGACTGGAGGTCGACCTGGTCGATGACGGACTCGTACGCCTCGATGACACCGTCGGGCGTCTCGACGCCGAGATCCTTCTGCGCCGTGAGCACGGCGATCCACAGCCGGCGCTCGAGGACGATCTTGTGCTCAGGCGACCAGATGCGCGCGAGCTCCGGCGATGCGTAGCGACTGGCCAGAACGTTGGGGGTGGTCACCCCTTCATTGTCCCATCCGCCGCCGCCTGGGCGATGTCCGTACGGGCATGGGCGCCGTCGAAGCTGATCTCGGCCACTCCGGCGTACGCTCGTTCGCGCGCCTGGGCGAGGTCGGCGCCGGTCGCGGTGACCGACAGGACGCGTCCGCCGGCGGTGACGAGCTCACCGCCGATGATCGCCGTACCGGCGTGGATCACGTCAACGCCCTCCAGCGCATCGGCGGCCTCGATGCCGAGGATCTCGTCGCCCTTGCGCGGTGACTCGGGGTAGCCCTCGGACGCCATCACGACCGTCACGGCCGACGCATCGTGCCACTGCGGCAGGCCGACCTCGCCGAGCGTTCCGGTGGCGGCACCGTTGAGCAGCGCCGACAACGGCGTCTTGAGCACGGCCAGCAGCGCCTGGGTCTCGGGGTCGCCGAAGCGAGCGTTGAACTCGATGACCCGGGTGCCGCGGCTCGTCAGGGCGAGGCCCGCATAGAGGAGACCCTGGAACGGGGTGCCGCGCTTCGCCATCTCCTGCACGGTCGGGACCAGCACGCGCCGCGTCACCTCGGCAACGAGGTCGTCGGGTGCCCAGTCGAGCGGCGTGTAGGCACCCATGCCCCCGGTGTTGGGTCCTTCGTCGCCGTCGAATGCGCGCTTGAAGTCCTGGGCGGGCTGCAGCGGCAGCACGGTCTCGCCGTCGGTGATGGCAAACAACGACACCTCGGGGCCTTCGAGGAACTCCTCGATCACGACCCGGCCGCACGCGGCGGCGTGGTTGATCGCGGCCTGGCGATCCTCCGTGACGACAACGCCCTTGCCTGCGGCGAGGGCATCGTCCTTGACGACGTAAGGCGGACCGAACGCATCAAGCGCGGCCTCGACCTGTTCGGGCGAGTCGCACACGTGCGCCATGGCGGTCGGCACCTCGGCGGCGGCCATCACCTGCTTGGCGAACGCCTTCGAGCCTTCGAGCTGCGCGGCAGCGGCGCTCGGCCCGAAGCACGCGATGCCCGCAGCCCGTACGGCGTCCGCCACCCCGGCGACCAGCGGCGCCTCCGGCCCGACGACCACCAGGTCGATGCCCAGCGATTGCGCAAGAGCAGCCACTGCCTCGCCATCGTCGGGGTCGACCTCGTGCAGCGTTGCGACGGCGGCGATCCCCGGGTTGCCGGGTGCCGCGTGCACCTCGGTGACCTGCGGATCGCGCGACAGTGACAACGCCAGCGCGTGCTCGCGACCGCCCGTACCGATGACCAGTGTCTTCACGTCTCGACCCTATCGGCGAGAGTCAGAGCAGGTCGTGGCGGACGATCGTCTGCTCGCGGTCCGGACCCACGCCGATCGTCGAGATCCGCGCGCCCGACATCCCCTCGAGTGCCAGGACGTACGCCTGCGCCGTCTCGGGGAGGTCCTCGAACGTGCGGGCCGCGGAGATGTCCTCGGTCCAGCCGGGGAAGAACTCGTAGATCGGCTTGGCGTGGTGGAATCCGGTCTGCGTCATCGGCATCTCGTCGACCCGCTCACCGTCGACGTCGTACGCGACGCACACCGGGATCTGCTCCCAGCCGGTCAGCACGTCGAGCTTGGTGAGGACGAAGTCGGTGACGCCGTTGATGCGGGCGGCGTAGCGCGCGATCGGCGCGTCGTACCAGCCACAACGACGCGGGCGACCGGTCGTGGTGCCGAACTCGGCGCCGTTCTTGCGCAGCTGCTCGCCGTCGTCGTCGAACAGCTCGGTCGGGAAGGGGCCTTCGCCGACGCGGGTCGCATAGGCCTTGACGATGCCGATGACCCGGGTGATCGCGGTCGGCGCGATGCCGGAGCCCGTACAGGCGCCGCCCGTGGTGGCCGACGAGGACGTCACGAACGGGTAGGTGCCGTGGTCGACGTCGAGCAGCGTCGCCTGACCGGCCTCGAGCAGCACGGTCTTGTCAGCGGCCAGTGCCTCGTGCAGCACCAGTGCGGTGTCGGCGACCATCGGGCGGAGTCGCTCGACGTACGACAGCAGCTCCTCGACGATCTCGTCGGCACTGGCGGCGCGACGGTTGTAGACCTTGGTGAGGATCTGGTTCTTGAGCTCGAGGGCACCCTCGACCTTCTGGCGCAGGATCTTCTCGTCGAACAGGTCCTGGATGCGGATACCGAGGCGGTTCATCTTGTCGGCGTACGTCGGGCCGATGCCGCGACCCGTCGTGCCGATCTTGCGGCTGCCGAGGAACCGCTCGTTGACCTTGTCGAGCGTGCGGTTGTAGTCGGCGATCACGTGGGCGTTGGCGCTGATGACCAGCCGCGAGGTGTCGATGCCGCGTTCCTCGAGGCCGTCGATCTCGTGGAACAGGACCTCGAGGTCGACCACGACACCGTTGCCGATCACGGGGATGCAGCCGGGGCTGAGGATGCCACTGGGCAGCAGGTGGAGGGCGTACTTCTGGTCGCCGATCACGACCGTGTGGCCGGCGTTGTTGCCGCCGTTGAACTTCACGACGTAATCGACGCGGCTACCGAGCAGGTCTGTCGCCTTGCCCTTGCCCTCGTCGCCCCACTGGGCTCCCACGATCACCACTGCAGGCATGGAATTGCACCACCCTCACATGCGACAAGCCCCGGTTTGACGGGGCTCTTACTGGTGCAGTCTAGCCGCTGACAACCGTCACTGCGACTGGCGAGCGCGGTAGGCGGCGACCGCTTCGCGGTTGCCGCACGTCGTGCTGCAGAAGCGCCGCGACCGGTTGCGTGAAAGGTCGAGGACGATCGCGTCGCAGTCGCTGGCCGCACATGTGCCGAGGCGCGAGAGCTCGTCAGCGCGGATGACGTCGATCATCGCCATGGCCGTCTCGACCGCGATCCGGGTGTGCAGCGGTCGGTCGTCGGCCGTGGCGTGCAGGTGCCAGTCGGTGTCGCCGTGCCGTACGAGTCGTGGCACCGCCTCGGCGTCGTCGAGGATGCGGTTGACGATCGGCACGGCGTCGTCGCGCGAGCTGGTCAGCAGCGTACGGAGCGCGGATCGCAGTGCGCGTACGGCGTCCAGCTCGGCCTGGTCACCGACCAGCGTGCCGGTGTAGCCGTGCCTGGTGAAGAACTCCGCCAGCTCGGCGGTCGTCAGCATCGACTCGGGTGGCTCGGCGGAGTTCGCGAGCTCGACGGCCGAGACCAAGGCACCTTCCGTGTCATCGGTGAAGACCATGTTGACACCTTACATTGCCGGGCTCTAGTGTCATGTGCCATGACCGCGTTGACCCATGACATCGCCAGAGTCCCTGCCTCGCGCCTGCGAGCCGGGCTGACCCTGGCCGTGCTGTCGGCGATGTCGTTCGCACTGTCGGGCCCGTTCGCCAAGGCACTCATCGAGTCGGGATGGTCTGCCGGCTCCGCGGTGACTGCCCGCGTCCTGATCGCCGCCGCCGTCCTGCTCGTGCCTGCTGCGATCTCGCTCCGCGGCCGATGGGGTCTGCTGCGGCAGAACGCCGGACTGCTCGTCGCGTACGGAGGGATCGCCGTCGCCGGGTGCCAGCTCGCATACTTCAACGCGGTCGACCGCATGGAGGTCGGCGTCGCGATCCTGATCGAGTTCACGTCTCCGGTCGCCGTGATCATGTGGTTGTGGCTCCGTCATGCGCAGCGGCCCAGCCGTCTGACAGTTGTCGGGGCCTGCGTCGCTCTGGGCGGGCTCGTTCTTGTGCTCGACCTCGTGTCAGGCGCTGACGTCGACGCGCTCGGCATCATGTGGGCCCTGCTCGCGATGGCGGGAGCCGCGTTCTACTGGATCATCTCGGCCGACGAAGACAACGGCCTGCCCGGCATCGTGCTCGCGGCCGGCGGACTGGTCGTGGGGGGAGTCGTGCTGCTGGTCGCCGGGCTCGTGGGCATCGTGCCGCTGGCGACGTCGACCTCGGACGTTCGCCTTGCCGGTGCCGATGTCCCGTGGTGGCTGCCCGTCACTGGTCTCGGCGTGGTCACCGCCGCCATTGCGTACGTCCTCGGCATCGCCGCGACCCGCCGCTTGGGATCTCGACTCGCCGCGTTCGTCGGGCTCGGTGAGGCCGTGGCGAGCGTCGTGTTCGCCTGGCTGCTGCTCGACGAGGCACCGCGTGCGATCCAGCTTCTCGGTGGAGCGCTGATCCTGGCCGGTGTCGTCTTCGTGAAGCTCGGCGAACCCAAGGAACATCCGCTGCTTGTCTAGAGTGGCGGTCTCATGCAGACCCTCCTAGCAATAGCCAACGCAAACGCGGGCAGCGCCGACGACGAGTCG
This sequence comes from Aeromicrobium panaciterrae, assembly GCF_039537165.1. GTDB lineage: Bacteria > Actinomycetota > Actinomycetes > Propionibacteriales > Nocardioidaceae > Aeromicrobium > Aeromicrobium panaciterrae. Next base: position 1,055,989 of record NZ_BAAAZZ010000002.1, read on the forward strand.
GTTGACGTCGCGATCGCAGCACTGCGAACGACGTCCGACGTCGAGCTGGTGAGGACCTCAAGCCCAGAAGACCTCGATCAGGCGCTGGAGTCGCACCCGATGATCCGCGGCGTAGTGGTGCTTGGCGGCGACGGCAGCCTGCATGCCGTGGTCGCTGCCATTCGCAAGGCAAATCGGCTCGACTCGCTGGTCATCGGGCTCGTGCCGCTCGGCACAGGCAATGACTTTGCGGCGACGCTCGGCCTGCCGGACGACCCGGCCCTTGCCGCCGAGGTCATCGTTGCCGACAACCCCGAGCCGATCGACCTGATCATCGACGGCGACGATCAGATCGTCATCAACGTGGCACACATCGGGATCGGCGCCGAGGCGGCCATCGTCGCCCGACCGCTCAAGAAGGTCCTCGGTCCCATCGGCTACGTCGCCGGGGCGCTCATCGCCAGCGTCAAGGGCATCGCTACGACCGGCGCCAAGCTGCGCATCACGATCGACGGCGAACCGTTGCTCCCGCACGGCTCGGTCATCCAGCTCGCGGTCGGCAACGGCCGGTTCGTCGGAGGCGGTGCCGCGCTGCTCCCGGAGGCGGACCCGGCCGACGGCCTGCTCGACGTCATGGTCACGTACGCCGGCCGTCGCCACCGCCGCATCGCGTACGCGTGGAAGCTCAGCAAGGGTGACCAGCACGAGCATGCCGACGTCGTCTATCGCCAAGGAACGACCGTGACGGTCGTCGGCGACCCACTCCCCTGCACCAGCGACGGCGAGCTCACCCAACCCGCCGCCGAGCACTCCTGGAGGCTCGAGGCGGCCGCCATCCGGATGTGGCGTTAGCCCTTCGGTGCGACGAGCTCTTCGTACGCCTCTTTGCTCGACTCGTGGAGGAACTCGCGGCAACGCTGAGCCTCACCCGCATCGCCGAACCGTTCAGAAGCGTCGGCCAGCGCGGCGAGCGAACGCAGGAACGGGCGGTTGGGCTCGTGCGCCCAGGGCAGCGGGCCGTGACCCTTCCAGCCGTTGCGGCGGAGCAGGTCGAGCGAGCGGTGGTAGCCCGTACGGGCGAACGCATATCCCTCGAGGTCGAGCCCGTCGGCCAGTGCGAGCTCCGACAGCGTGATCCACGCATCGGCCGAGTCGGGATGGAGCGCGGCGACGTTCTTGGGGTCGTCGCCGGCCGCCAGGGAAACGGCACCGGGGTCTTCGGGCAACAGGGTCTCGGGCGGTTCACCGAAGAGGTTCGTCATGCGCTCATCCTCCCACCCGTCCCAAGATTCCCAGCAGGTCCCCGAGAACCGGCACCGCACCCTCGTTGCAACATGGCAGGAGTGCCAGAAACCTGTCCGCAGATCACCTTTCCACAGACGATTTTCGTCGACTGTCTCGTTCACAGCACCCCGCAGATGCTCCCCACCGGACGCGTCACCGACAGACCTTGGCCAGCATGGACATCGACCTCATGACTCGCGCCGAGCTGCGTGGATACATCACCCGCCCGGAGATCCTCGACTGCGGCTATGACGATCGAGACATACGCGCAGCACGCGCCATCGATCTGCTGACCCGGATCGGCCCCGGGTTGTACGCGCTCTCCGCCACGTACGAACCGCTCACTCCGGAGAAGCAGCACTTGATTCGATGCCGCGCCGTCGCCCACCGACTCGGCGACGGCGTCGTGCTGACCCACCAGTCAGCAGCGCTCATGCACGGGATGCCGGTCTGGGGCCTTGACCTCATGGAGGTTCAGCTGACACGTCGCGACGGCAAGCGAGGGCGTCATGAGGCCGGCGTAAGTCATCACATTGGCAACATCGACGACACGCAGATCGTTGAAGTCGACGGCGTACTCACCGCGAAACCGGCGCGCACCGTGTGGGAGGTCGCCTGTGCGGGAGAGTCCGAGTCTGGACTGGTCACCGTGGACGCCGCGCTCCACGATGGATTGGTGAGCCACGAAGGACTCCTGGAGGTCGCTGGGAGCTTCGCGCATTGGCAGGGTTCACGGTCTGCACGTCTCGCACTCAGCCTCGCCGACGGCCGCTCGGAGTCTCCAGGCGAATCTCGGGCCCGACACCTCTTCTGGCGTGCCGGCATTCCGTCGCCCGACCTGCAATTTCGAGTCGTCGGTCGAGACGGCCATATCATCGCGCGAACCGACTTCGCGTGGGAGCTGTATCGCCACCTTGCCGAGTTCGACGGGCGAATCAAGTACGACGGCACCTTCGGCGACGCAGGCTTCGCGACGGTCTTCGGGGAGAAGAAGCGCGAAGACCTGGTGCGAGCTGAGATGTGGGGATTGACGCGGCTGACCTGGGCTGATCTCGACGCCACTGTCGCAAGAGCGACGGCCTACCGCGTAAAGGCCGACCTCGGACGGTCACGGTCGACGTACGGCCGGACGATCATCGCCTGACAGAAAACCGGCACTCCACCCTTGTTGCAACAGTGGTGGAGTGCCAGCTTCGAGGGACCTGCTGGGAATCTTGGGACTCAAAGCTTGGTGCCGGCCGAGCGGAGGTTTTCGCAGGCCTCGGCGACGCGGGCAGCCATGCCGGCCTCGGCGGCCTTGCCCCAGGCGCGAGGGTCGTAGGCCTTCTTGTTGCCGACCTCGCCGTCGACCTTGAGCACGCCGTCGTAGTTGGAGAACATGTGCGCCGCGACGGGACGGGTGAACGCGTACTGCGTGTCGGTGTCGACGTTCATCTTGATGACGCCGTAGTCGACGGCTGCCGAGATCTCCTCCGGCGACGATCCGGATCCGCCGTGGAAGACCAGGTCGAACGGCTTGTCGACGCCGTACTTCTCGCCGACGACTTCCTGGGCCTGCTTGAGGATCTCGGGACGCAAGGTGACACCACCGGGCTTGTAGACGCCGTGCACGTTGCCGAAGGTCAGCGCCGTCATGTAGCGGCCGTTCTCGCCGAGGCCGAGTGCGGCAGCGGTGGCGAGAGCGTCCTCGGGTGACGTGTAGAGCTTCTCGTCGATCGCGCCGACGACACCGTCTTCCTCACCACCGACGACACCGATCTCGACCTCGAGGATGACCTTGGCCGCCTTGGCCTTGGCCAGCAGCTCCTTGGCGATCTCGAGGTTCTCGTCCATCTCGATCGCCGAGCCGTCCCACATGTGCGACTGGAAGTAGGGCAGTCCGCCGGACTTCACCCGCTCGGTCGAGAGCTCGAGCAGCGGGCGTACGAATCCGTCGAGCTTGTCCTTGGGGCAGTGGTCGGTGTGCAGGGCGACGTTGACCGGGTAGCTGGCGGCGACCTCCTCGGCGAACTTCGCGAACGCGATCGAACCGGTGACCATGTTCTTGATCGTCGGGCCGGAGATGTATTCGGCGCCACCGGTCGAGACCTGGACGATGCCGTCGCTGCCCGCCTCGGCGAACCCCTGGAGCGCGGCGTGCAGCGTCTGCGACGACGAGACGTTGATGGCGGGGTACGCGAACGACTCGCGCTTGGCCTTGTCGAGCATCTCGGCGTAGATCTCGGGGGTCGCGACGGGCATTCGTACTCCTGTGTGGTGGCGGTGGTGACCTCAGTATCCCAGTCCGCCGACCTACCAGCGAGTCACCTAGGACGTGAGGCGCTTCTCGAACCAGAAGTCGGCGTACGGGTTGTCGTTGTAGCGCTCGATGTCCACATAGCCGGCCGCACGGTACATCTCGATGGCATTGGTCAGTGCGCGGTTGGTGTCGAGGCGTACGACGTCGTGCCCGAGCTCGACCGCCCACTCCTCGAGCCGGCGTCGGATCCGCCCGGCGAGCCCCTGACCCCGTGCCTCTTGGGCAACCCACATCCGCTTGATCTCAGCGACACCGTCGTCGAGCGTCGTGAGGCCACCGCAGCCGACGACCACGTCACCATCGCGGAGAGCCACGAGGAAGCGTCCCTTGTCGCCGCTGAACTTCTCCTCGTCGCCGTCGGCCTCCGACGCGTCGAAGCCCTCCTCGAATCGTTCGTCCAGCTCTCGCAGGTAGGCCGCAACCGCACGGCGTGCCGGCTCGGACCCGGGATCGACCAGCTCGAGCGTGACGTCAGACATGCGCGCGGATCCAGGTGTGCATCGCGATTGCGGCGGCGGCACCGGCATTGATCGACCGAGTCGACCCGAACTGCGCAATCGACAGCGTGCGTTCGCAGGCCTTGCGCGCCTCGTCGCTCAGCCCCGGACCCTCCTGCCCGAACACCAGCACGCACTCGCGCGGAAGGACCGCGGTCTCGATCGGCTCAGAGCCGTCGACATTGTCGATGCCGATCACGGCGAGCCCGGCGTCACGCGCCCAGGCGGCGAAGTCATCGACGGTGGCGTGGTGCCGTACGTGCTGGTAGCGGTCGGTGACCATGGCGCCGCGACGGTTCCACCGCTTCTTGCCGATGATGTGCACCTCGGCAGCGGCGAACGCATTGGCGGTGCGCACGATCGAGCCGATGTTGAAGTCGTGCTGCCAGTTCTCGATCGCGACATGGAACGGATGACGGCGCAGGTCGAGGTCGGCGACGACCGCCTCCAGCGACCAGTAGCGGTAGCGGTCGACGACATTGCGCCGGTCGCCCTCCCGCAGCAGCTCCGGGTCGTAGTGATCACCTGCGGGCCACTCGCCCTCCCACGGTCCGACACCGGGCAGGTCGGGCTCGGTCACGCCACGCCGTACTCGTCGCGGTAGGCCCGGATGGCGTCGAGGTGCTCACCGTGCCGCCCGGTCTCCTCGACGTACTCGATGATCTGGCTCAGCGTCACGATCGAGGAGACGGTGACGCCGAAGTCACGCTCGACCTCCTGGATCGCCGACAGGTCACCCTTGCCGCGTTCCTGCCGGTCGACCGCGACGACGATGCCGGCGATCTGCGCACCGACGCCGTCGATGAGCTCCATGACCTCGCGGATCGCGGTGCCGGCGGTGATGACGTCGTCGACGACGAGGACCCGCCCTTCGAGCGGGGATCCGACGACGAGACCGCCTTCACCGTGGTCCTTGGCCTCCTTGCGGTTGAAGCACCACGGGACGTCACGCTGGTGCCGTACGGCGAGCTGCACCGCCGTCGCCGAGGCGATCGGGATGCCCTTGTACGCCGGGCCGAGCAGCACGTCGAAATCGAGGTCGACGATCGCGGCAGCGTAGAACCGGCCGAGCTCGGCGAGGCGTTCGCCGGTGTTGAAGAGTCCGGCGTTGAAGAAGTAGGGCGACGTACGGCCCGACTTCAAGGTGAACTCGCCGAAGCGGAGCACCTCGTGGTCGAGGCTGAACTCGATGAACTCGCGCTGGTAGTCGTGCATCCGTCAGGTGGCCGGGTCGTCGGCCTTGTGGACCGTCTCGATCAGGTCGCCGATCACCACGTTGCGGTTGCGGGTGTGGAACAGCTCGGAGCAGGTGAGCATCGTCAGCACCGCCTTGGTCGGTCGCTCTCCGGCGGCCTTGGGGTCGGGGACGCGTTGCAGCGGCCAGCCCTGGGTGAAGTCGACCGTGATGCTCTTGCCGCCGTTGCGCAGCTTGTAGGTGTAGATGTCGGTGCGCGTCTCGATGTAGACGAGGTCACCGCGCTTGAGCTTGGGGAACTTCGAGAACGGCTCACCATGGGTCACCCGGTGACCGGCGATGGCGAAGTTGCCGATCTCGCCGGGCTTGGCACCCTTGGTGTCCCAGCCGACTCCGCGCGCCAGCGCGTCCTTGCTGAACCCCTTGACGATCGGTTGCTCGTAGGTGTCTCCGAACCGCGGTACGCGGAGCAGCCCGATGGCGTCGCTGTCGAGTCCCTTGCCCCAGTCCTCGGCGATGTGCTGCTTGACCTCTTCCTGCTTGTGCTTCGAGACGATGTTGGTGCCGAAGTACTGCCAGGCGATGTAGGCCAGCATGCCGAGGCCCGCGAGGATCAGGAGAATTCCGAACGCGGTGACGATCCGTCGACCGGTCGACTTCTGCGGGCTCTGCGGGCTCTGCGGGGTCAGAGTCATTGTCATGGCCACAATTCTCGCATCTCGATCTCCGTTGCGACTATTTCCTGAAAACCCGGTTCGCGGTTGGCCCGGTCGCGTAGCATTTCTCCTGCAGGGTCAATGCGCCTCTGGCTGTTGGCGCCTGTTGTCGCCCCACCGTTTCACCCCCCGAGAACGGTGGGGCGACTTTATGTCTTGAGCAGGTCTCAGACTGCGTCGACGGCGTCGGGATCGGCGGTACGGAAGCTGCGTGCCGTCAGCAGGACGATCGGGATCAGCACCAACGGGATGACGAACGCCCAGCGCAGATGATCGGCGGTTGCCGCGGCGCCGATCAGGCCGCCACCGAGGATCGCGCCGACGTAGTTGGCGATGTTCATCCGGGCGATCGCGACGTCGAGCGACGCCGCCGGGACGGCGCCCGCCAGCGCGGCGAACGCCATCGGCGCGAGGATCGCGAGTCCGAGGCCGGCGACGAAGAACCCGGCGATCGCCATGAACGGCACGGCGGCCGAGACGACCGTGACGAGCCCGAGGATGCCGACAGTCGTACCGACGCCGACCACCGCAGGTGCACCGATGCGCCGTACGAGGAAGTCGCCGCCGAAACGGGAGACCAGCGCACCCGCCTGGTAGGCGCCGTACGCCAGCGGCGCCACGGTCTTGGTGGCATCCAGTGCGTCCTCGAGGTAGACACTGCTCCAGGTCAGGATTCCGGTGTCGGCCGCATAGAAGAGGAGGATGACGAGCCCGAAGACCAGGATCGGGCGCCACGGCAGGTCGAGGCCCTTCGCGGAGAGACCGGCGTCGTGCTCCTGCGCCTCGATGAACGCCGGCGATGCCCAGAGCACGACGCCCCAGACCGCCACCGCGACGAAGAAGAGCGACAGCGCGAGCGGCAGGTCGACCTTCGCGGCTCCCGACGCATACAGCGCTCCGGTGATGCCGCCGACCGACCACATGCCGTGGAAGTTGGCCATGATGCTGCGGCCGTACGCCTTCTGCACCCGTACGCCCTGCATGTTCATGCCGGCATCGACACCACCCACGCCGAGGCCGTAGAGGACGAACGCAGCCAGCAGCAGTCCGAGGTTCGGCGCGAGCCCGACGAGCAGGGCACCGAGCCCGATCGTCGCCAGTGCCAGCTTGAATGCGGCGGCACTCGTACGGCGCTCCGCGATCATGCCCGCGATCACCGAGCCGACACCCGACACGACCGCCACCATCACGAGGATCCCGGTCAACCCGCCGTCGCCGAGGTCGAACTTGTCCTTGATGCGCGGGGTCTGCGTCACGATCGACGCGAACACCAGCCCCTGCAGGAAGAAGCCCGCGGCGACGGAGATGCGCGTGCGCGCCAGTGCTGGAGTCACCGCGCAATCGTAGGTGCTCAGCGGGTCTATCGTCGGTGCCGTGAAGACCTCCAGCGCCCGCATCGCCGGGCTCGGCACCACGATCTTCGCCGAGATGAGCGCGACGGCCCTGCGTACGGGTTCGATCAACCTCGGTCAGGGCTTCCCCGACACGGACGGTCCGGCGTCGGTCATCGAGGCGGCGGCGGACGCGATGCGCAGCGGCCGCAACCAGTACCCGCCGGGCATCGGCGTGCCCGAGCTGCGGGTGGCGATCGCGGCTCATCAGCAGCGGTTCTACGGGCTGACGATCGACCCCGACACCGAGGTCGTCGTCACGACCGGCGCCACCGAGGCGATCGCCGCGGCGATCCTCGGACTCGTCGATCCCGGTGACGAGGTGATCGTGCTCGAGCCCTACTACGACTCGTACGTCGCGGTGATCCAGATGGCCGGTGGCGTCCGCCGGCCCGTGACGCTGCGTGCACCCGACTTCCGGTTGCCGATCGACGAGCTGCGGGCTGCGGTGTCACCGCGTACGACCGCGATCCTGCTCAACAGCCCGCACAACCCGACCGGCACGGTCCTCAACCGCGAAGAGCTCGACGCGATCGCCGACGTGGCGCGCGACAACGACCTGGTGGTGATCAGCGACGAGGTCTACGAGCACCTGACGTTCGGTGTGCCGCACATCCCGATCGCGACGCTGCCCGGGATGCGCGAGCGCACGCTGACGATCTCGAGCGGCGGCAAGAGCTTCTCCTTCACCGGCTGGAAGATCGGCTGGGGCACGGGGCCCGCGGCACTGGTGCGGGCGATGTTCGGGGTCAAGCAGTTCCTCTCGTACGTGTCGGGCTCGGCGTTGCAGCCCGCGATCGCCGAGGCGCTCGGATTCGACGATGCGTACTTCTCGTCGTTCGTCGCCCGCCTGCAGGGGCAGCGCGACCTGCTCTGCGACGGCCTGGCATCGCTGGGTTTCGACGTGTTCGTGCCGGAGGGCACCTATTTCGCCACCACCGACATCCGGCCGCTCGGGTTCAAGGACGGCATCGAGTTCTGCCGCGCACTACCGGGGCTCGCCCGAGTCGTGGCGATCCCGCACCAGGTGTTCTACGACGACGTCGAGGCCGGAACGCCCCTCGTACGTTGGGCGTTCTGCAAGCGCCCGGAGGTCATCGCGGAGGCCCTCGAGCGGCTCTCGGCGCTGTCATGAAATGGCCATCTGATCGCCACCGAAACACCCCGAAAACTGTCACCCCTGACGCCTAGGTTTGAGTCATGGAGACAGTCGCTGAAAGGGCCGAGGCGATCCTCGACAAGATCGCCCACAACCGCTTGCGCAACGCCTCCGGGGAGCGCGTCCGCGGCAGCGAGCTCAGCACTGGTTCCGAGCGCGTGGAGACGCAGATCACGGACGGACCGTTGGCCACTTAGTTGCATGACGCAACTAAGTGGGATAGGGTTGCGGAGCAGGTTCGCCAGTCGTGACGACTGCCCGCGCGCATCAGGTCGCGCCGCACGTACGTCTTGAAGGAACTCCCCGTGACCACCGAACTACAGACCACTCGCGAGCCCACCGACGCTCCGATGACCCACCGCGAAGTGCTGCTCGCACTCTCCGGCCTCCTCCTCGCCCTGTTCGTCGCGATGCTCTCGTCGACCGTCGTGTCGACCGCGCTCCCCCGGATCGTCGTTGACCTGCACGGCAGCGAAGCCGGCTACACCTGGGTCGTCGTCGCGACGCTGCTCACCATGGCGGCGACGACGCCGATCTGGGGCAAGCTCGCCGACTTGTTCAGCAAGAAGCTCCTCACGCAGGCCGCGCTCGTCATCTATGTCGCCGGGTCGGTCGTCGCCGCCATTGCGCCCGACATGGGTGTGCTGATCGGCGCCCGGTTGCTGCAAGGCGTCGGGATGGGCGGACTCACCGCCCTGGTCCAGATCGTCATCGCCAGCATGGTGTCGCCGCGGGAGCGTGGCCGTTACTTCGGCCTGCTCGGCGCGGTCTTCGCCGTCGCCACCGTCAGTGGCCCGCTGATCGGCGGCGTGCTGGTCGACGCCACGTCGCTGGGCGACATCCTCCCCGGGTCGATGTCGGGCGACTCGTGGCGTTGGTGCTTCCTCGTCGGAATCCCGTTCGCCGTCGCCGCGTTCATCGTCCTGCAGCGCACCCTGCACCTGCCGACAATCAAGCGTGACGTGAAGATCGACTACGTCGGCGCGCTGCTGATCACCAGCGGCGTCTCGATCCTGCTGATCTGGGTGTCGTTGGCCGGCAGCCAGTTCGACTGGGCATCCGCCACCACCGCGTGGATGGTGCCGCTCGGGCTCCTCCTGCTCGCGGCGTTCGTGTATGCCGAGAGCAAGGTGCAGGAACCGATCGTCCCGCTCCGCCTGTTCAACGATCGCACCACCAGCCTCGCGGTGTTCGCCTCGATCATGGTCGGCGTCGCCCTCTTCGGCTCGACGGTCTTCCTGGTGCAGTACTTCCAGATCTCCCGCGCCATGTCCCCGACACACGCGGGACTGATGACGCTGTGCCTCGTCGGCGGACTGCTCGTCTCGAGCATCACCTCGGGACGGCTCATCGCCTCGACCGGCAGGTGGAAGCGCTACCTCGTCGGTGGCGCGACCATGATGGTGATCGGCATCGGCCTGCTCAGCACGATCGACCCTGACATCAGCCTGTTCACGGTGGGCGCGTTCATGGCCGTCCTCGGCATCGGCATGGGCGCGGTCAACCAGAACCTCGTCCTGTCGGTGCAGAACAACGCCGCCCAGGCCGACATCGGCGCCGCCAGCTCGCTGGTCGCGTTCTTCCGTACGATGGGCGGCTCCATCGGAGTCTCGGCCCTGGGTACGGCCCTCGGGCACAAGGTCAGCTCCGGGATCAGTGACGGGTTCAACCGGATCGGCGCGACCCCGCCCACGAGCACCGGCGGCACCGACATTCCCGACATGAGCACGTTGCCCGAGAAGATCCGCCCGATCGTCGAGGGCGCGTTCGCCACTGCCACCGGCCATATCTTCCTGCTCGCGATGCCGTTCGCGGTCCTTGCCCTCGTGGCGATTCTTCTCATACGTGAAGTCCCACTACGCGACACCATTGCGCGAGAAGATGAGCTGATGGTGCAGGGAGAGTCCCTGGCACCCTGAGAGGCGAGGGTCATGACCAAGCAGGACGCGCTGTGGGACATCGAGCGTGAGGTCCGCACCGTCGTGCATCGAGTCCGGCGCATGTCGATCGAGAACGCGCAGACGATCGACCCCCAGCTCTCGGCCCCGGCATTCAGCGTGCTCTTCTTCATCTTCGACAACGGGACCGTACGCGCCCAGGACGTCGTCGAGGCGTTCGGCGTTGACAAGGCCACCGTCAGCCGGCAGATCGCCCAGCTCGAGGAGCTCGGCCTGGTGTCGCGCAGCATCGATCCCCACGACGGACGAGCACAGTCCGTGAGCCTCACCGACGTGGGGCAGGAACGAGTCGACACCCTGGCCAAGCAACGTCGCTCCGACTTCATCGAGCGACTCAGCGACTGGTCGGCCGAGGATCTTGAGCAGCTCGCGGAGTTCCTCGCCCGCTACAACGCCTCGCTCGAGCCCTGAGTCAGTCGCGGTAGGACGCGAACCACCCCGGCGCGTCAACACACGCGGACTTGGCAGTCTCCTACACGGGGTCGATGACCCGGAGTCGGTGAGTTACAGACGGCATGTCAGTTGACGGTACAAATCGGGCCGGCCGGCGGACCACGGGCCGAAGTGGCCCGCGCTGCAGGAACGCAATGAGGTTCAGGTCGACCCAACCAAGGTACTGAACGAACGTGACTCCACGTTTGCGATGCGGGCGAGCAGCTACCAGCCAGACGACTGCCGCCACGGGTACAACGACCCACAGGAGGAACCCTCGCAACACGAGCACCAGCAGACTGCCGAAAACGGAGTTCTGGGGTTCCATCTGCTCATTCGTCACCTCGTGATCACCATGAGACATGGTTTCACGTCCCTGCGTGCAATCAACGCCGTCACCCAGTTCACGGTTTCATCTACGCTGCGAAACGTGAAGAGACGCGTAGCGGGAGTGGCTCTCGGAGGAGCGATCTTTGTCGCTCTCGGCTACAGCCTGGCGACGGGACCCTTACGAGACACCGGGTTGAGCAGATTTCTGCACGGTGACGTGACTCGTAGCGACGCGGTCACTCAGTGCATCGAGTCGGCGGATCGCGAGCTCGCCGGCGCTGATACTCCAACGGTCTCGGCGCATCACGCAACGTTCGACGGAAACGACAGACTTGAGTGGACGGTTGCCGGGAACATCTCCGCAGGCAAGGTAGAGGGACCCTTCCTATGCAAGATCGGATGGACCTCTGGCGGGGCCACGTCGTGGACGGAGTACCTGTCCCTTCCGAACGGCCACGTCTCGCGAGTCTCTGACGGCGACTAGGTGCCCTCGAGCCCTGAGTCAGTCGCGGTAGGCCGGGGCGCGGCTCGGCGTCGCCGTCGCGCCCTTGCGGAGCATCGGCAGGATCCGGGGACGTACGAGCTCCGACAGCACGATCACGCTGGTCGACCGGATGATCGAACCCGACTGGCTGATGTGCAGCAGCACCGCCTGGAGGTCCTCGTGCGAGGTGGCCGCGATCTTGCAGACGACGTCGGCCGTGCCGCTGGTGACATAGGCATCGAGGACGTTGGGCAACGAGTCGAGCTCTTCCGTCACGGCGTCCAGCGAACCCTGCGCGATCTCGAGCGTGACGAACGCCAGCACCGGATGTCCCGCCGCGACGAGGTCGATGTCGGGGCCGTAGCCCGTGATGATCCCGGCCGCCTCCATCTTGGACAGCCGTGACTGGACCGTCGCACGGGCGACCCGGGTGATCCGCGACAGCTCGAGGTCACCCACGCGGGGGTTCTCGCGCATCGCCTCGACGAGCGCCACATCCAGCTGATCCATGACACCACTCCTAGACACCATGACTACCTGAGCGCCATCCTACTCCGCTCAGGTGTCATGACTGACCACCTCTGACTGGCTCGCTTGCTCATCGACCGGCCGATGCGGTGACCTAGGGCCATGACGATCGATCTCACCGACTCCGAACGCCTCGCCGAGCTCGACCTCGACCAGCTCAAGCAGCTCGTCGGCCTCGTCGAGTACGACACCAAGTCCGACCCGTTCCCCGTCACCGGCTGGGACGCCGTCGTGTGGGCCGTCGGCAACGCGACCCAGTCCGCGCACTTCTACATGTCGGCATTCGGCATGGACCTCGTCGCCTACTCCGGTCCCGAGACCGGCAACCGCGACCACCACGCGTACGTCCTCGAGAGCGGTGCCGTGCGCTTCGTCCTCAAGGGCGGCGTCGACCCCGACAGCACGATCCTCGACCACCACCGCGCCCATGGCGACGGCATCATCGACATCGCCCTCGAGGTCCCCGACGTCGACGTGTGCATCAAGCACGCCCGCGCGGAGGGCGCCACGATCCTCGAGGAGCCGCACGACGTCACCGACGCGCACGGCACGGTCCGTACGGCGGCCATCGCCGCGTACGGCGACACCCGTCACTCGCTCGTCGACCGCAGCAAGTATTCCGGCCCCTACCTGCCCGGCTACGTCGAGCGCCGCTCCGGTCTGGTCCGTCCGGCCGATGCGCCGAAGCGGATCTTCCAAGCCCTCGACCACGTCGTCGGCAACGTCGAGATCGGCCACATGGACGAGTGGGTGGACTTCTACAACCGGATCATGGGCTTCACCAACATGGCCGAGTTCGTCGGCGACGACATCGCGACCGAATACAGCGCCCTGATGAGCAAGGTCGTCGCCAGCGGCAACCACCGGGTGAAGTTCCCGCTCAACGAGCCGGCGATCGGCAAGAAGAAGTCGCAGATCGACGAGTACCTCGAGTTCTACCGCGGCCCCGGCGCCCAGCACCTTGCGCTCGCGACCAACGACATCCTCGACACCGTCGACCGCCTCCGCGCCGCCGGCATCGAGTTCCTCGACACGCCTGACTCCTACTACACCGACCCCGAGCTGCGCGAGCGCATCGGCGAGGTCCGGGTGCCGATCGAGGAGCTGCAGAAGCGCGGGATCCTGGTCGACCGTGACGAGGACGGCTACCTCCTGCAGATCTTCACCAAGCCGATCGGCGACCGCCCGACGGTGTTCTTCGAGCTCATCGAGCGCCACGGTTCACTAGGCTTCGGCAAAGGCAACTTCCAGGCGCTCTTCGAAGCGATCGAGCGCGAGCAGGCCAAGCGAGGAAACTTCTAGGAGGGTCCGTGGCCCACTACCGAAGTGCGGGCAACATCCCGCCCAAGCGTCACACGCAGCATCGCGACCCCGACGGCAACCTCTACCGCGAGGAGCTCATGGGCGAGGAGGGCTTCTCGTCCGACTCGTCGCTGCTCTATCACGTGGGCGTCCCGTCGGCGATCACCGAAGCACGTACGTGGGAGCTGCCCGACCAGTCGACCACGCCCAACGAGCCGCTGCTCGCCCGGCACCTCAAGCTGCATGACCTGTTCGACGGCGGCGCCGGCAACGACATCGTCCGCAGCCGTCGACTCGTCCTCGGCAACGGTGACGTCCGCATCTCGTACGTCGTCGCTGCCGAGACCTCTCCGCTCTATCGCAATGCCACTGGCGACGAGTGCGTGTTCATCGAGTCGGGCCGTGGCGTCCTCGAGACGGTGTTCGGCCACATCCCGTTCAGCGACGGCGACTACCTGATCATCCCGAGGGCGACGACACATCGCTGGGTGCCAGAGGGCGACGTGCGCGCGTACGCGATCGAAGCCAACAGCCACATCGGCCCGGCCCGGCGCTACCTCTCGAAGTACGGCCAGCTCCTCGAGCATGCTCCCTACTGCGAGCGCGATCTCCGCGGGCCCGGCGAGCCCGAGGTGCGCAACGAGAAGGACGTCGAAGTGTTCATCAAGCACCGCGGCTCCGGCCCCGGTGGTCTCAGCGGCAGCATCCACGTCACGCCGCTGCACCCGTTCGACGTGGTGGGCTGGGACGGCTGCCTCTATCCGTACGCGTTCAACGTCGCCGACTTCGAACCCATCACCGGGCGTGTGCACCAGCCGCCGCCGGTGCACCAGGTGTTCGAGGGCAACAACTTCGTGATCTGCAACTTCGTGCCCCGCAAGGTCGACTACCACCCGTTGGCGATCCCGGTGCCCTATTACCACTCCAACGTCGACTCCGACGAGGTCATGTTCTACGTCGCAGGCGACTACGAGGCCCGCAAGGGGTCGGGTATCGGCAAGGGCTCAATCTCGTTGCACCCCGGTGGCCACTCGCACGGACCGCAGCCGGCGGCGATCGAGGCCAGCCTCGGCGCCGAGTCGTTCGACGAGCTCGCCGTCATGGTCGACACGTTCCGGCCGCTCGAGCTCGGCGAGGGCGGCACCGCGAGCGATGACGGCGCCTACGCACTGTCGTGGATCCGCTGATGACACCACCGGACCTTTTTGGCCACTTCCTCGACGACGCGGCGATCTTTCCCCCCGGCAACATGGCGATGGGCGACGCCGTCAGCGCGCACCTGGCCCGGCGTGGCACCCCCGAGGGCGAGTACGTCGGTCCGTTCATCTGCAGCACGGCTCGGCTCGGCGAGCTGCGCGAGATCCTGGGGCACGGCCACCTCGAGCTGTCCCTCGTCGCGGTGGTCGACGAGCTCTCCGACGTCGTCGACGAGCTGACGACGCAGCAGAACATCACGCTGGTCGCCGTCGAGCTCAAAGGGCCTGTCGACGCGCTTCCGGCCACGCCGCACGGCGTGCGGGTGTTCGTCGAGCGCACGTGGCACGAGTCGTACGAGGTGCCCGACGGTGCGATGCTCAAGCTGCGCTGCGGCGGCCCTGACGTGCGAGACATCCCGTCGGCGTGTCAGCTCGGCGGCGCCATAGAGCACTGCGTCGAGCACGATGTCGCGTTCAAGCTGACCGCGGGACTGCACCACGCCGTACGCGGTGAGCGCGAGCTGGGGTTCCTCAACATCCTCGCGGCCGTCAACGCGGCGATCGACGGCAGCGACCCCGTGCCCGCGCTGCTGGAGAGCGACGCCGCGGCACTGAAGGTCTCGAACCCCGCGGCCGTACGCCGGTTGTTCCGCTCGATCGGTACGTGCAGCATCGACGAACCGCTCGACGACCTCCGAGCGCTCGAGCTGATCGCATGACTGATTTTGGCCGCACCACGCTCCCCTACTGCTCCTTCGTCACCGAGGGAGCGCCCCACGTCGGCGTCGGTATCGGCACGCAGGTGCTCGACCTGACCCGCGCCGCGTCGGCGATCGTGCCCGAGCACGCAGAGCTGTTCGCCGATGGATCGCTCGACGCCCTCATGGCGGCTGGCCCCGACGTCTGGCACGCCGTACGCGAGGCGCTCCTCGCACACCAGCCGGCCAGCCTCCTCGACGACGTGGAGCTGGTGCTGCCCTTCACGGTCGCCGACTACGTCGACTTCTATGCCTCAGAGCACCACGCGACCAACGTCGGTCGCATCTTCCGCCCCGGCGGTGATGCACTGACGCCCAACTGGAAGCACCTGCCGATCGGCTACCACGGTCGTGCCGGCACGGTCGTCGTCTCCGGCACCTCAATCGTCCGCCCGTCGGGCCAGCGCCGCTCGCCCGACGGCGAGATCACGTTCGGCCCCAGCATCAAGCTCGACATCGAGGCCGAGCTGGGCTTCGTCGTCGGCGTACCTTCCGCGCTCGCCACGCCGGTGCCGATCGACCAGTTCGCCCAGCACGTGTTCGGAGTGTGCCTGGTCAACGACTGGTCGGCGCGAGACATCCAGGCCTGGGAGTACGTCCCGCTCGGACCGTTCCTGGGCAAGTCGTTCGCCACCTCGATCTCGCCGTGGATCATCCCACTTGCGGCACTCGAGGGAGCGCGTGTCGAGCAGCCTGCCCAGTCACCCGAACCGCTCCCCTACCTGCAGGGCAGCGAGCCGTGGGGGTTCGACCTCGACTTCGTCGTGTCGATCAACGGAACCGAGGTCTCACGGCCGCCGTTCGCGTCGATGTACTGGACCGGCGCGCAGATGCTGGCGCACATGACGGTCAACGGCGCATCGCTGCGTACCGGTGACCTGTTCGCGTCCGGCACGATCAGTGGCGCCGGGGTCGCCGAGCGTGGCTCGCTGCTGGAGCTGTCGTGGAACGGCACCGAGCCCATCACGCTTGCCGACGGCTCGACCCGCTCGTTCCTCGAGGACGGCGACACCGTGACGATCTCAGCGGTTGCACATTTGGCACGCGGAGAGATGCTGGAGCTGGGCGAGGTGTGCGGAACCATCGTGGGTCACCCGTAACGAACCCTCGACCGACCTCGTTGACTCAGACATCACGAGAAGGAAGGGACCGGTCATGAATCCGTACCTCCACTTCTTCCTGGCCCTGCTGCTCGTCATCCAGGCGATGCTGATCGCAGTGTTCCTCTACGGCCTGATCTTCGAGCACGACGCCAGTTAGCCTTCGTGCATGACCGACGAAGCACCCTGGCGCCGCTCCGCCACCGAGGGCGACGACTCGCCGTACGCGCGCGCCAAGGTCTCGGGCGATGACGGTCCGACCTACGCCACGCTGACGTACGAGGTCGACGGACGCGTCGCACGGCTGACGTTCAACCGCCCCGAGCAGGGCAACTCGATCACACCTGACACGCCGATCGAGCTGGCACACGCCGTCGAGCGCGCCGACCTCGACCCGCGCGTGCACGTCATCGTGCTGAGCGGCCGGGGCAAGGGGTTTTGCGGTGGCTACGACCTCGCAGCCTCGGCCGAGAACCTCATGGACGGCGGTGTCATCTCCAGCGGTTCGGAGGGGACCGTGCTCGACCCAGTGGTCCAGATGACCAACCACGATCCGGCCGGCACGTGGGACCCGATGATCGACTTTGCGATGATGAGCCGCTTCACGCGCGGCTTCGCGAGCCTGCTGCACGCCGACAAGCCGACCGTCGCCAAGATCCACGGGTTCTGCGTCGCGGGCGGCACCGACATCGCACTGCACTGCGACCAGATCGTCATCGCCGCCGATGCCAAGATCGGCTACCCGCCCACCCGGGTGTGGGGCGTGCCGTCGGCCGGCATGTGGGCGCACCGGCTCGGCGACCAGAAGGCGAAGCGACTCCTGCTGACCGGCGACTGCCTCAGCGGTACCGAGGCGGCCGAGTGGGGCCTGGCGATCGAGGCGCCGTCACCGGAGGACCTCGACGAACGTACCGAGATCCTGGTGCAGCGCATCGCCGCGATGCCGCTCAACCAGCTGATGATGGTCAAGCTGGCGCTCAACTCCGCGCTGCTCGCCCAAGGCGTGCAGAACAGCCAGATGATCAGCACCGTGTTCGACGGCATCTCCCGGCACACCCGTGAGGGATATGCATTCCAGCAGCGGGCGGCGGAGGTCGGGTTCCGTGACGCCGTACGCGAGCGCGACGCCGCACCGTACGACGACTCCGGACCGTCCACCAACAAGGGTTAGTGCCGAGCCGTTCCGGCGCTCGCGGGCTGACCCTCACCGTCACATCCGTCACATCCGCCCCAACTTCCACTGCCGTTTGCCCACGCGCGGGCCTCCATACCCCTACCGTGATTTCAGGGAGCACGACCGATCACACGTTTGGGAGGACCTGTGAGCGATCAAATTGAAATTCGGCTGTTTGGCCGACTGTGGATCAGGCAGGGCAACGGGAGCGTTGTCCAGGCCTCACAGTGGGCCACCGGCAAGACCACCGACCTGTTGCGATTGCT
This sequence comes from Aeromicrobium panaciterrae, assembly GCF_039537165.1. Taxonomy (GTDB): domain Bacteria; phylum Actinomycetota; class Actinomycetes; order Propionibacteriales; family Nocardioidaceae; genus Aeromicrobium; species Aeromicrobium panaciterrae. The sequence goes on from NZ_BAAAZZ010000002.1 coordinate 1,074,037, forward strand.
CGCGCTCAGGGCTGACCAGATGGTCAGCACCGCGAGCCTGACCGACAAGCTGTGGCCCGAGGTGACACCCGCCAAAGCGGCTGCCAGCCTCCACACGGCGACGGCGCAGATCCGCAAGGTCCTGGGCAAGGACAGCATCACCCGGCATCTCAGCGGACTGCAGCTGCAGGGCTGCTGGGTCGACGCCGTCGCGCACCGGGGACTCAGTCTCGAGATCAGCAACGCCATGCGCTCGCGCGAGTTCGCCAGGGTCATCACGGCCGCCAAGCACGCCGAGGCGCTGTACGTCGACGACTTCCATGCCCACGACGACGAGAGCGACTGGGCCGGCGACATCCGCGACGAGCTGCGCAACCGGCGCAAGCTGATGCTGGTCGACGCCGCCGAGAGCGCGATCAAGCTCGGCTGGATGCGCGACGCGATCGAGATGTCGACCCTCGCCGTCGGCCTCGACTCTTTCTTCGAGCCGGCCCACCGTGCGCTGATGCGCGCGTACGCCGGAATCGGCGAGACCGACTCGGCGGCGCGTTCGTACGAGCGCTGCCGCCGCAACCTGACGAACGAGCTCGGCGCCTCGCCGTCCCCGCAGACCGAGGCGCTGCACCTGCGGCTCACCTCACAGCCCCCAGAGCTGTCGTCCTTCTCGACGTACGTCGGGCGTGAGCGAGCCGTCACCGAGCTCGCGGAGGCGATCCGCGACAGCGCCCGAGGCGACGGTGACACCGTGATCTGCCTGACGGGGATGCCCGGCTCGGGTCGCGAGGCGATGCTGCAGGCCGCCACGGATCGCGTGCCCCGCACTCACCTGCGTCCGGCCGGCAAGGCCACCAACCAGCCATCGGCACTCGCCGCTCGGCCCGCCGGACCCATCGACGTCGTGGTCATCGGCCCGGCCGACCAGTCACCGACGCGGGCGCTCACGAGCATCGCGAAGGCGCAAGCCGTGGTTCACCCCCGACAGGGCCGTGTCCGGGTGGTCATCACGACACCCGAGACCGCGGCGCTGCTGGTCGGCGACGATCGCCTGCCGCACATCTCGCACGTTGTCGAGTCGACTCCCCTCGAGGAGGACGATCTGACCCATCTTGCCCACACGATCCTGGCGGGCCAGCCGTCAACCGACCTGGTTGCGACGCTCAGGACCCGCAGCGAGGGCCTGGCCGGCGCCGCCGTCGGGATCCTCCGTACGTGGGTGTCGACCGGCCAGGTCATCTCGAGCGTGCGCGGTCTCGCCCTGGTGAGCGACTCGCTCACCTCCACCGTGCTGCCGTCCGCGTCAGCGGCGTTCCGCGTGCTCGCGGAGCGGCTCGAGCCGGTGGACATGGAGATCTGCCAGGTCATGGCGGTGCTGGACCGTCCGTCCACGGCAGCCCAGGTCATGGAGGGCCTGGTCGGCGAGCGGCGAACCGAGAGCCGGCGCCTCGAGGTCGAGGCGCGCCTGGATCACCTCTCGACCCGGGGCATCTTCACGCCGTCCGGCGACACGTACGCCTTCCGCGACCGGACGACGCTGGAGCTGTTCGAGCTGTGGCTGCGACCGTCGCTGCAGTCCAGGATCGAGGAGCGGATCGACGGGAAGAGCCAGGCCGTTCCGGTTGCCGTGGGGGGCTCCGAACGGGGCTGACTCCCGCGGTCAATCCTCTAGTGTGTCGCTCGTGAGCGACGCACAGATCGAGGAGCCGCGCGCCAAGCCTCGGTGGAAGTGGACCGACATCGTCATGGCGGTCCTGGTCGTGGTCGGGCTGTTCATCCTCGTGCGCCTTCTCGGAGACGTGGGGTTCACGACGATCTGGGACCAGCTCCGTTCCGCCGAGCCGGTGTGGCTGGTCCTCGGCCTGCTCGCAGCGCAGCTGATGTTCCTCACCCAGGCCGTCGTCCTCCGCGGCGCCTCCGCGGTGCAGATCCCCTGGAAGCCGGCCATCGCCCTGCAAGCAGCGCTCAAGGTCTTCGGCCTCACGCTGCCCGGATCGGCGAGCCGCGTGGCGACCGACGTGCAGTTCCTCGAGAACTACGACGTGAAGGCCCCCGAGGCGATCCTCACGGCGTCGATCGAGGAGGCCGCGCGCGGGATCTCGCGCATCATCCTGCTGCTTGCGGTGCTGCCGTTCGTCGACATCGAGCTCGACGGCGTGAGCGCGCCGTCGCTGCGTACGGTCCTGCTGGTCCTGGGGGGCATCGCCGTCGCCGCCGGTGTCGTGGCGTTCATCCCCCGCGCGCGTACCGTCGTCTCCGGGCTGGCGGCGCGGATCTGGACGAGCATCAAGATCCTCGGCGGCCAGCAGAAGCGCCAGATCGGCATCCTCGGCGGAGCACTCGCCACCGAGCTCGTCTATGCGCTGGCGCTCGGCTGCTTCGCCCAGGCGTACGACATCGGGCTGTCCCCCGTCGAGCTGATCGCGGTCAACACGGCCGGCTCGATGCTGGCAAGTGTCGTACCGTCGCCCGGCGGCATCGGCAGTGCCGAGGCCGCGCTGACCGGCTCGCTGGTGGCCCTCGGCGTACCGGCAGAAACGGCGTTCCCGATCGCGCTGACCCAGCGCCTGGGAACGCAGTACCTGCCTCCGTTGTGGGGTCTTGTGTGCCTGCAGTGGTTGCGCCGCAAGTCGCTGCTGTAGCTCACGACAGCGACGGCGGGACCTCCAGTGGAGGTCCCGCCGTCGCTGGTCCGGTCGGGTCCTGTCACATCGTGTTGACGATGAGGCCGATGTGGGTGAAGAAGTTCATCGCACCGAACAGGATGAAGACGACTCCGGTGACCGCCCACACGACTCCGGTGACCTTGACCGGCAGCGTGACCTTCGCGCTGACTGACTTGAAGCTGTTCACGACGAACGGGAACAGGACAGCACCCAGGCCGACGAGGGCGAACAGTCCGGACATGAAGATCGCCTCGACCAGCGGCCACTCGGCGAACTCACCGGAGATGGGCTCCTGCGGGGGCGCTGCGAACAGCTGGTACTTGACTCCTGCAACGGCAATGCCGAACAGTGCGAGGCCCAGACCACCGATGAACACCGAGATCGGCTGCGCGACCTTGGCAAGCGCGGCCAGCGGCTCCGGGCGGGTCAGCGCATCGGCTCCGCGACGCCACAGGTAGACCGATGCGGCGAGGAGAAGCACGCCGAAGCCCAGGCTGGTCTCGCCGAAGATGATGTTGTCGAACGGGAATCCGCCGGCAGCGAGCGGCCAGGTCAACGTCATGTGCAGACCCGTGGTCGTCAGGATTGCGCCGAGAACGCCGAATGCCAGCGCCCAGCCCTCTGCCGTCACCTCGGTGGGCTTGCTCATGACCTGCTTGACCAGGATGACGATGCCGAGCAGGCCAGCACCTGCGGCAATCGACATGATCGTGTTGTAGGTGGGCATGTTCGCCCAGTCGATCTTCAGCCCTTCCTGGGCCAGCTGCGATGTGTTCATGTCATACCTCATGTCAGGAAGCCGTTGTTGGCTTCACCTGAGTAAACATATACACGTGTATGGATTATTCCTCTGGCCACGAATATGATCGAGCCATGACACAACCTCCGGGCCGGAACACGACCCAGGTGCGCAGCACCGACCGGCAGAAGGCGCTCGCAGAGGCTGCCGCGAGACTCCTGATCCAGCACGGGCCGACCGCTGTCACCCATCGTCGGGTCGCCGCCGAGGCAAGCGTTCCCGCCGGGTCGGCCAACTACTACTTCCCGTCCAAGGCAGGGTTGTACGCGGCAGCCGTCCGCGGCGCCGAGACGATCCGACGTGACAGCGCCCATGCATTCGCGCAATCGATCCCGCAGCGCAACCGTGGCCCCGTCCAGACGGCAAGACTGCTGATCGAGACCTTCTACGCCCCAGGGCTGGATGCCGACCTCGTGACCGTCCGGCTGGAACCCATGCTGGCCGCGACCCGCGATCCACACCTGCGCGCCACCATGGCGGAGTTCCGCCCCAGCCATCTCGACGCCCTGCGCGTCGTAATACGGCGATCAGGCTGGCCTGCGATCGCCGACGGACCGGACATCGACCTTCTTGCCCAGATGATCGACGCGTCCCTGTTGTACGCCGGGCTCGCGGGCGAGAGTGATCCCGTCGACGCTGCAGCGAGGTCGGTGGGGCGACTGCTCGAGCTGGCGGCCGCCTGACCTCACTCCCAGGCGAAGCCGTCGAGGTCGGTGAACGGTCCGGCGTCGCTGCTGATCGCGATGCGGTGCGAGCCGCTTCCCTCGACGGGTACGCCGACGTCCTTCGCGAGCGCCTTGCGGCCGTAGAGTGCGAGCTTGACGTTCGTCGTCTCGAACTCGACGTACTTGCTGCCGAAGCTCTTGCCGACCTTCAGGCCCTGATCGGCGTAGAACTGCTTGGTCGCCTTCACGTCCTCGACGCCGAGCAGGAGCACGACATCGTCGATCTGCCGGGTGGCCGGACCGGTCTCCTTCTTGGACGACGAGGCGATCTTCCAGATCGTGCCGTCGGGTGCCCGGAGTGATCCGCCGTAGCCCCAGAAGCTCTTGGCGACGGGCTTGATCTCGGTGGCGCCGGCTTCGAGAGCGGAGGCGAAGAGGCTGTCGACCGTCGACGGTTGCCCGACGACGAGTGACAGCGTGTAGCCGCGGAACCCATCGCTGGGCTCGTCCGATGCCTGTCGAAGCTCGATCTGCTTGTCGACGTCGAAGGCGGCGGCGTAGAACGCCTTGGCGGCTGTGGTGTCAGGTACTTCGAGGGTGATGTGGTTGATGTTCGTCATGCCATCGACGGTATGCGCGCGTTGCCGTTTGCCGCTTCTCCAAAACTGATTGTTGCTCGGACACCGGCGCACCTTCATACAGCGAGGCGACCTGCGCCAACGTTGGGACTACGTGGTATTCCTGAGCGCCGACCTCGCCATCGCCCGACAGCGAGGAGTCGATCGTGATGCAGGGGTGCTGGGCGGCGAAGGCGCAGCGCGCCGGGCGTACGACGAGCGCTACATGGCAGCCTGCAGCATCTACCTCGACGAAGAGACCCCCGCCGAGCGCGCCGATCTGGTGATCGAGCACGACGATCCGGCCCATCCACGAATCAAGAACTAGGCAACGGGCAGAAGCCCCGCGGTCTCTTCTTCCGTGAAGATGCGGGACCGGATGATGAAGCGGTTGCCCGTGGGTCCCTCGATCGAGAACCCGGCGCCGCGACCGGGCACGACGTCGATCGTGATGTGGGTGTGCGACCAGTAGTTGAACTGTTCGCGGGATATCCAGACCGGAGCCACCTCGGGCCCTCCGTAGTCGAGATCCCCGAGATGTACGTCCTGGTGTCCCGTGAGGAACGTGCCCTGCGTGAAGCACATCGGTGCCGACCCGTCGCAGCAGCCACCCGACTGGTGAAACATCAGCGGCGTGTCGTGCGAGACCCGGAGGCTGCGGAGCAGGTCCGCAGCCTCCGGGGTGATCGCAACCCGTTCGACCATCAGAAGAAGCCGAGCTTGTTCTGGTCGTAGGACACCAGCAGGTTCTTGGTCTGCTGGTAGTGGTCGAGCATCATCTTGTGGTTCTCGCGGCCGATACCGGACGACTTGTAGCCACCGAACGCGGCGTGCGCCGGGTACTGGTGGTAGCAGTTGGTCCACACTCGACCGGCCTGGATGTCACGCCCGGCACGGTAGGCCGTGTTGGTGTCGCGCGACCAGACACCGGCGCCGAGTCCGTACAACGTGTCGTTGGCGATGTTGATCGCGTCGGCGTAGTCGTCGAAGCCCGTGACCGAGACGACCGGTCCGAAGATCTCCTCCTGGAAGATCCGCATCTTGTTGTTGCCCTGGAAGATCGTCGGAGCGACGTAGTAGCCGCCCGACAGGTCGCCGCCGAGGTCGACCCGCTCACCACCGGTGATGATGCGCGCACCTTCCTTCACGCCGATGTCGAAGTACGACAGGATCTTCTCGAGCTGGTCATTGCTGGCCTGCGCGCCGATCATGGTGTCGGTGTCGAGCGGATTGCCCTGCACGATGGCCTTGACCCGGTCCGTCGCGGCGGGCAGGAACTGCTCGAGGATCGAGTTCTGGATCAGTCCGCGGCTGGGGCACGTGCACACCTCACCCTGGTTGAGCGCGAACATCGCGAAGCCCTCCAGCGCCTTGTCGTAGAACGCGTCGTCCTTGGCGGCGACATCCTCGAAGAAGATGTTGGGACTCTTGCCACCGAGCTCCAACGTCGCGGGGATGAGGTTCTGGCTGGCGTACTGCGCGATCAGGCGTCCCGTCGTGGTCTCGCCCGTGAAGGCGATCTTGCGGATCCGGCTGCTCGAGGCGAGCGGAGCGCCGGCCTCCACACCGAACCCGTTGACGATGTTGACGACGCCGGGAGGGAGTAGGTCACCGACGAGCTCGATCAGCAGCATGATCGAGGCCGGCGTCTGCTCGGCCGGCTTGAGCACGACCGCGTTGCCGGCGGCCAGCGCCGGTGCGAGCTTCCACGTCGCCATGAGCAGCGGGAAGTTCCACGGGATGATCTGGCCGACGACGCCGAGCGGCTCCTGGAAGTGGTACGCCACCGTGTTCTCGTCGAGCTGCGACAGCGCACCCTCCTGGGCACGGATCGCACCCGCGAAGTAGCGGAAGTGGTCGACCACGAGGGGCAGGTCGGCGGCCATGCACTCGCGTACGGGCTTGCCGTTGTCCCAGGTCTCGCCGACGGCGAGCATCTCGAGGTTCTGCTCGATGCGGTCGGCGATCTGGTTGAGGATGTTGGCGCGCTCGGTCACCGAGGTCTTGCCCCAGGCGGGAGCGGCGGCGTGAGCCGCATCGAGTGCGGCGTCGATGTCCTCGGCGGTGCCGCGGGCGATCTCGGTGAACACCTTGCCGTTGACCGGCGAGACGTTCTCGAAGTACTGACCCTTGACCGGTGCGACGTACTCGCCGCCGATCCAGTGGTCGTAGCGGGGCTTGTAGGAAACGACGCTTCCCTCGGTTCCCGGCTGGGCGAAGACAGGCATGGGGCCCTCCTTGTGTGTCAGGTCCTGTGACCGTAGTCACAGCGACGTTGCACAAAGGTTGCTCAGCCGAGCTCGCGATCCAGGTGATCGACGTGGGCACTGACCTGGGCGAAGCGGGGTGACGTCGGAGGCAGCACCTCGAGCGTGCGCTGCCAGATCTCGAAGTCGTCGCGCCCGTAGGCGGTGTCGGCGAACGACAGCAACGCATCGGCGTGGTCGCTGGTGAGCAGGCAGGAACGTACGTACATGTGGAGCTCGTCGCGGAGACGCTCGATCCCTGGCGCCGTCGACGCGGGGAGGATCGGGCCGCGATAGGAGGCGACGGCACGACGCAGCTGGCCGCGGTCGAGGTCGTCGCGAACACGCGCGATGTCGGTCTCGATCTGGTTGTCGATCCGGTAGGGCCGTGAGCTCAGCTCGATCGGCCCGAGCGTCGATCGCAGACGGGACATCTCGGCGCGAATCGTGACCTGGGCCTGCTCGTCGTCGCTCAGTGCAACGCCCAGCTCGGCAGTGGTCAGCCCGTCGGGTGACTCGGCGAGGAGCAGGAGCAGCTCGCTGTGCCGGAGGCTGAGGCGCGTCGTGGTCGACCCGTGGCGCAGCACGGCGCCATGCACGCCGAGCACGTCGAGGGCCGGCAGCGACCATCCGCTCGAGATCGCGGTCGCCTGGTGGTTGGGGCTGAGTCGCTCGATGCGGAGCTCTGCCTCGACCGCCGCCACCGTGGCCCGTACGAGGGTGAGGCTCTGCGGCGTCGCGACCTCGGCGCCTCCCGTCAGGTCGAGCACACCGAGCACGGCACCCGTGTCGGGATCGTGGATCGGAGCCGCCGAGCAGCTCCACGGCGTCACCTGCCGTGCAAGGTGCTCGGCGCCGAAGATCTGCACGGGTTGGTCGAGGGCGAGGGCCGTTCCAGGAGCGTTGGTGCCGGCGCTGCCCTCGCTCCAGTCGGCGCCGGGCACGAAGTGCATCGACTCGGCGCGAGTCCGCAACGACGAAGAACCTTCGACCCACAAGAGCTGGCCGACGGCATCGCTGACCGCCACGAGCAGGCCGGCATCTGCGGCGCTCTCCACCAGCAGCCGGCGGATGACCGGCATACCGGCCGCCAGCGGGTGGGTGTCGCGGATCTCGGCCAGCGCTGCGTCGTCGAGCCGAATCGCCGCCATCGCCTGCTCGGGGTCGAGGCCGCCGTCGACGCTGCGTTGCCACGAGTCGAGCACGAGCTGGCGGAGGGCAGGGGCGGCCTGACCCGTGCTCACGAACTGGTCGTGAGCCTCGTTGAGATATCTCGACAACGACGCCGGGTCTGCGCCCGGCGGCATCGCGAGGTCTTTGCTGCCCGCCATTTCGCGAGTGTACGTCGCCTGCGGTGCCAGTGCTTTTTGCAACCCTCACTCCGCGAGGAGCGCAGCCAACCTCGTCGTGGTGTTCCAGTTGCGGATCGTGAGGCCCGGATAGCTCAGCGAGCTGACGATCTTGTTGACCCTGCTGCTGGACGCGCGGGCAGCGATCCGCCGGTGGTAGGACGCCCGCTTGCCGACGGTCACGGTGTCGACCTCCGGGTGGGTGACGATGTGGGGCTCGACCTGCGCGGCCGTCACCCCCATGTAGAAGAACACGTCGTAGCGGTAGGTGTCAGGATCGCTGCCGAAGCCCTCCGGCGCCTGGTCGATCACCTCGCCGTACGCCTCCTTGTCGAGCACCAGCACGCGCACGAGGTCAGAGTCGAGCGTGAACGCCTTGCCCAGACCGGCGTCGATGCGTTCGGCCACCTTGGTCGCCGGGAGACTGCTCTCGAGGATCACATTGCCGGACTGGATGTAGGTGCTGACCTCCTCGAAGTCGGCCGAGAGGTGCTTGCGCAGCTCGGCCATGGGAATCTTGTTGCGCCCGCCGACATTGATGCCGCGGAACAGCACGACGTACTTCATGGCTGCATCGTCGCGCACCCCACCGACACTCGTCGCGTTTGCCGACAGGTTTATGTTCAAGCTGTACGTCCCTTCGTTGCGAGGACTCACCATGAACAAGCGCACTCTCGGCAGCTCCGGACTCGAGGTCTCGGCACTCGGTCTCGGGTGCATGGGCATCAGCCAGGCGTTCGGCGCCTCACCGCCGCGCGACCAGATGATCGCGTTCTTGCGCGACGCGGTCGAGCACGGCGTGACGTTCTTCGACACCGCCGAGGTCTACGGCCCGTTCCACAACGAGGACCTGGTGGGCGAGGCACTCGAGCCCCTGCGCGACCAGGTCGTGCTCGCCACCAAGTTCGGCTTCGACATAGACGCCGACGGCAAGACGGTCGGCGTCAACAGCCAGCCCGACCACATCCGCGAGGTCGTCGACGCGTCGCTGAAGCGGCTGCGTACCGACACGATCGACCTGCTCTACCAGCACCGCGTCGATCCGGACGTGCCGATCGAGGACGTCGCGGGCACCGTCAAGGAGCTCATCGAGTCGGGCAAGGTGCGGCACTTCGGCATGTCCGAGGCCGGCGTCGACAACATTCGGCGAGCCCACGCCGTACAACCGGTCACCGCGTTGCAGAGCGAGTACTCGTTGTTCTGGCGTGAGCCCGAGGACGCGATCCTTCCCGCGATCGAGGAGCTCGGCATCGGCTTCGTCCCGTTCAGCCCGTTGGGACGCGGCTTCCTCACCGGCCAGATCACCTCCGCCGACAGCTTCGGAGAGGGCGACATCCGCGCCACACTCCCCCGCTTCGCACCGGAGGCCCTCCAGGCCAACCTCGCGATGGTCGACGTCATCAAGGCAGTCGCGGAGCGCAAGGGCCTCACCGTCGGGCAGGTCGCTTTGGCGTGGCTGCTCGCCCAGAAGCCATGGATCGTCCCGATCCCCGGCACGCGACGGATCGAGCGTCTCGACGAGAACCTCGGCGCGGCCGACGTACAGCTCAGCCCCGAGGAGCTGGCAGAGCTCGATGAGGGATCACGCAACGTCCAAGTGCAGGGCCATCGCTACAACGAGGCGATGGAGAAGATGGTCGACCGCTGAGAGCCTACGGCGCGGCGAACCCTGCCGCGGCGAGGACGGCCCGGCCCTTGGGACCGGCGACGAAGGCGACGAACGCCTGGGCGATGTCGCGGTTCGTGCTGCCCGCCAGCGTGGCGATCGGGTAGGTGTTGACGGCATGGGCGGATTCCGGGAACGTCACGCCGTGGACCTTGTCGCCGGCGGACTTCACGTCAGTGACGTAGACCAGTCCGGCGTCGGCCTCACCCGTGATGATCTTGCCGAGCACGTCGGTGACCGACTGCTCCTCGCTGACCGGCAAGATGACGATGCCGGCGGCCTTCTCGACCCGGGCAGCGGCCGAGCCGCACGGCACCTCGGCAGCGCACAGCACGACCTTGACGTCGGCGTCCGCGAGGTCGTCGATCGAGTCGACGCCGGCAGGGTTGCCCGCCGGTGTCGCGATCTCGAGCGTGTTCGTGGCGAAGTCGGTCGGCGTACCCGCGACGAGGTTGTCAGCAGTCGCCTTGTCCATGTTCGTGGTGTCGGCCGAGGCGAACACGTCTGCCGGTGCACCCTGCCGGATCTGGGCGACCAGGTCGGACGAGCCGGCAAAGCTGAACCTGATGCTGACCCCGTCGTTCGCGTCCTCGAACTGCTTGCCGATCTCCGTGAACGCGCCCTTGAGCGATGCGGCCGCGAACACCGTGATGGTTGTCGACGCGGCCTCGTCGCCTTTCGGGGCCGAGCTGCACGCCGTGAGCAGCGCTGCCGCCGCGATGGCGATGATGCGTTTCACGAACGCTCCACGAGGTCGGATGGCACCGCTGCGCGTGCGGCTTGTCGACGATGATAGCGCAGCATCTGCGGCGCATTTGGTGGGTTCACCCCGCGTCTGCAGGATCCGACGGGCCACTCACTGCGTGCCGGGGCGACCGAGCGTGATGAGCTCGGGCGCTGCCGGAGCTCCGCAGCATCCGCCCGTCGCGTCAGACGACTCGTCGAACAGGCCGGACCCGCCACATACGCCAGTCTCGGGCAGGGTGAGCTCGACTCGCGCGGCTGCCTCATGGTCGCCGGCGATCGCGGCTGTCACTGATCGAACCTGCTCGAATCCCGTGAGCGTCAGGAACGACGTCGCCCTGCCGTACGACTTCATGCCGACGAGATAGAAGCCGGTCTCGGGCTGGGCGAGCTCCTTCACGCCGTGTGGGTAGACGGTGCCGCACGAGTGCACGTTGGGGTCGATCAGCGGAGCGAGCTGTCGTGGCGCCTGGAGCACAGGATCCAGGTCGAGGCGAATCTCCGACAGGATCGAGAGGTCGGGGCGGAAACCCGTGAGGGCCACGACTTCGTCGACGTCCTCGACGACCTTCCCGTCGAACGACTCGACACGAAGTCGATCCTCGGCAAGGCGATCGATCCTGGCGGTGCGGAAGCCGTTGATCGTGGTGACCGGGCCCTCGGCGACAGCGGCCTGCGCCTGCTGTCCCAGAGCGCCGCGCTGGGGCAGCTCGTCCTGGCCGCTGCCGGCGAACGCCTCGCCCACGGTTGCCCGTCGGACCAGCCAGGTGATGCGCGTGCCCGGCTCCTGCTTGGCCAGCGCGGTGAGACCGATGAGCGCGCCCTTAGCGGATGCGCCGGTACCGGCGACCACGACGTGCTTGCCGGCGTATCGGGCGCGCACCTCGGTGTCACGCAGATCGGGGATGCGATAGCTGATGCGCTCGGATGCTTCGGCCTCTCCGATCGCGGCGAGTCCGTCGCCGCCGAGCGGGTTGGGGCCGGACCACGTACCGGATGCGTCGATGACGGCGCGAGCCTGCACGTGCTCCTCGCCACCGTCCGTGCGCACGTGCACCGTGAACGGTGCGTCGTCGCGGCCGGAGCTGACGAGCCTGTCGCGGCCCTGCTTGGCCACCGCGGTCACGGTCGTGCCGAAGCGGACTGAGTCCCCCAACGCGTCGGCGAGCGGCTGCAGGTAGGTGGACACCCAGTCGGCACCGGTCGGGAAGCGATCACGGTCGGGAGACGTCCAGCCGGTGTCGGTGAGGAGCTTGTCGGCGACCGGGTCGATGAGCTCAGACCACGGAGAGAACAGTCGTACGTGGCCCCACTCGCTCACCGCAGCGCCGGCCGCTTTGCCGGCCTCGAGCACCAGCACGTCCACGTCTCGGCTGCGGAGCTGGGCCGCAGCCGAGAGCCCGGTCGGACCCGCGCCGATCACGACGACGGGCAACGTGGCGTAGTGCGGTTCAGACATGGTGCTTCCCTTGGTGGCGATTGATTCACAAGCTTCGATGAATCCGACTGTACCCATAGATCGACAAATGTCAATGAATGGGTAGACTCGACCCATGGCAACCTCGCTGACCGTGCTCGAGTCTCCCGCCACCACGTGCTGCTCCCCCATCACCGGCGGCGCCATGAGCAGCGAAGATGCCACCGCCCTGGCTGCGAAGTTCAAGGCGATCGGTGACCCCACGCGTCTGCGGCTGCTGTCATTGGTCGCCGCACACGCCGATGGCGAGGCTTGCGTCTGCGACCTGAACGAGCCGCTTGATCTGTCGCAGCCGACGGTGTCGCACCACCTCAAGATCCTCGTCGACGCGGGCCTGCTGACGCGTACGAAGCGTGGGACCTGGTCCTACTACGCGATCGTTCCCGGCGCACTACCTGCCCTGGCAGACACGCTTCAGGTCTAGCGGTTCATCACGCGGAGGTCGGCTCGAGTGACGCGATCAGGGCTTCGACACGTTCCTTGATCTCGTCACGGATCGGGCGAACGGCGTCGATGCCCTGTCCCGCAGGGTCATCGAGGACCCAGTCCTCATACCGCTTGCCGGGGAAGTAGGGGCACTCGTCTCCGCAGCCCATCGTGATGACGACGTCGGAGGCGACGACGGCATCGTCGGTCAGCTTCTTGGGCTGCTCGCCGGCGATGTCGATGCCGACCTCTTTCATCGCTTCGACCGCGACCGGGTTGATCTGGTTGCCGGGCATGGACCCGGCAGATCGCACCTCGATCCGGCCGTGGCCGAGCGCCTCGAGGAATCCGGCTGCCATCTGGGAGCGGCCGGCGTTGTGGACGCACACGAACAGGACACTGGGGCGGTCAGGCATGTGGCTCTCCCTGGTGGGTGTGCGGCGTCGCCGCCTGAGCTGGGTAGAGCGCGACGACCAGCGCTGACCCGATTGCTGCGCCGACGATCTGCGCGACCACGAAGGCCGGGACCGAGCTCGGCGCGATGCCGGCAAAGGTGTCGCTGAACATGCGGCCGATCGACACAGCAGGGTTGGCGAACGACGTGGAGCTGGTGAACCAGTACGCGGCGCCGATGTAGGCAGCGACCGCAGGAGCGACCAGCGCCACGCGGTTGGTACGGACCAGGGCGAAGATCACCATCACCAGCCCGGCGGTGGCCACCACCTCTGCGAGCAGATGGTTCCAGGAGGCGCGCTCGTGCTCGGAGAAGCTGGTGCCGACGTCGAACATCGCGTTGGCGAGCAGGGCGCCCGCGATGCCGCCCGCCGACTGCACCACGACGTACGGTCCGATGTGACGCGCCGAGAAGCCCTCCGGATCGCGGCGGGACAGATACCAGTCTGCGACCGTCACGACGGGATTGAAGTGCGCGCCAGAGACCGGTCCGAGCATGACGATGAGGATCGCCAGTCCGAACACGGTTGCCGTGCTGTTTTGCAGCAGCTGGAGACCGATGTCGTCGGGTGAGAGCTGCGCCGCCGCAATGCCCGAGCCCACCACGACCGTCACCAGCAAGGCCGTTCCGAGGAACTCGGCGAGCAGTCGGCGAGCCAACGGCTGAGGTGCGATCGAGGCTGGGGCCGACTCGGTGGTGCTCACCCGACCATCTTGACTCGCCAACTTCACTCAGTCAAACTCGACTCAATGAATACTGACCGAACTAACCTCGCCGAACGCGCCGCACGTCACGCGGCGCTCGGCGACGTTGCGCGCCTCGCGGTGGTCGACGAGCTGGCGCTGGGGGACCGTTCACCCAGCGAGCTGCAGGCCCTGCTCAAGCTGCCGTCGAATCTGGTCTCGCACCACCTCAAGGTCCTGGAGGGCGCCGGCCTCGTGGCGCGACGCAGGTCGGAGGGGGATCGCCGCAGAACCTATCTGACCTTGGCCGACCCTTCCGTGCTCGACACTCTCCCCCGGACCGACATGTCGGCCAGGCGGGTGGTGTTCGTCTGCTCGGCGAACTCTGCCCGTTCACAGCTTGCGGCAGCCTTGTGGGCCAGGGCGAGCGGCCTTCCCGTCGCATCGGCAGGCACGCACCCCGCGGAGCAGATTGCCGAGGGCGCCCGGGCTGTCGCCGCTCGACGCTCACTCAAGCTCGTGTCGTCGACGCCGCACCAGTTCGACGACGTCACCGCTGACGGTGACTTCGTGGTCGCGGTGTGCGACAACGCCTACGAGGAGCTCGATGCGCCGATCGCCCTGCACTGGTCCATCCCCGACCCTGTGCCCCAAGGGAACGATGCCGCGTTCGACGACGCCTACGCCGAGCTCGACCGGCGTATCACGAACCTCGCTCCACGACTCAAAGCCTCCTGAACGCAGCACCTCGTACGCCAGAATCCGCTCGTGCAGATTCCCTCGGTGCCGCTGATCTCCACTTATGGGACGTCGCGTAACGCGGGATTCACTCTCAACGGTTCGAGTCGCCACACGGAGGATGGACCGACATTCGGGGGGCAGGACACTTCACTACCTCGGAACGTCCGCCGACGAGACTGCGTTGACCCGGTTGAACCAATGGGGGCGCGCGCTCTGCGGGGGAAGACCAATAATTCGTTGAGCCGCTTATCGGAATCGAACCGATGACCTTTTCATTACGAGTGACTGACTAGAGCATTTTTACCTGCGATTCCAGTCCCATTGATACCTCAGATTCCATCGATTCTCATCGCGGGGGTGCGCCGGGGGTGCGCGCCAGGGCGGCCTTCGCGGATCAGTCGCCCTGGTGTGTCAGCTCGGCTGAATCGCGCAATGGCAGTGGGATTTGAACTCGAAAATCGACCTTTCGCGACCTGTGGCGATCCGCGAATTCCCTGTCATTCCAATGAGCTCGCGTCGCATTGATGCGTCTGAATTCCGCTAGATCACGACAAAGTGTGCCAAAAGTGCCCATGGCGGAAGTGACTCGGAGCATCCAGGTGCAGGGCTACCGCTACAACGAATCCCGAAGTTGATCGACCGCTGACCATAGGGGTCAATCTTCGCGCTACCGGTAGCCAACGATTCCGTCGACGATGGAGAGATGGCGTGCAACAAGGGTCTCGGCGTCGAGTGGACCATCAGATCGATACCAGTTCGCGAGACCGACGCACAGCGACTGGATCGCCCGGCTGGCCTCAGCCGGGAATGGCGTCTCAAAGGCGCCGTCCGCGATGCCGCGGAGAATGATCTCGTCAAGCATGCACTGCAAGTCGGCTCGTTGAGCCAGGTACGCGGACCGCATGTCAGGCCCAAGACTGCCCAGCTCGCGTATCGAAACCAACACTCCCTTTTGTCGATGCATGTGGAACAGCAGCATCGACGTCACCATCGCATCCAACTGAGCCTTGGCGGTTTCCGATGCACTCGCTATCGCGGCTTTGGTGCGCCCCAAAAGCTCGTCCATGACAAGCATCATCAGGTCGAACAAGATGTGCTGCTTCGTGACGTAATGGTGGTACATCCCAGGGACAGACAGCATCGAACTTTTCGCCAACACACGAGTCGATGTCCCGTGATAGCCCGTCTCCGCGAACGCATCCAAGGCAGAGCGGAGGATCTTGGGCAACGCCTGCTCGTGATAGATCGTCCAGTCCTCAAAGACGTAGGACGAACTGTGAGCCTTGCTGGCAATCCGGTCCAGACCTTCACTCTGCAAATCGGCAGTAGGAAGCGGCCGGGCTCGTGCGTCAGATCCCATCAGACAGCTTCCAGGCCGAGGTGCCGGATTGCGGCCAGCGTGCACACGGACTCCGCGTGCACCGAAGTCGGAGACTGAGAGTGGAACATGCGCGAAAACTCCTGAGAGTACGGCTCGTACTACTCCCACGAGGGTCGACCAGTCGCTCGACGATGACAACGGTTTGGTCCCACTCAACGAGATTCGAAGAATCTGTGCTCACGACATTTGGCAGGCCGCCGTCGATGACGAGGTCGTGCCCGACGACATACGCCGAACGGTTCGAGCAGAGCCACAGAACCCAATCGACGATTTCCTCGAGTGTGGCAGCGCGGTCTGAAGGTTTGGGTTCGCCGCTATGAGCATGAGACATCAGGCGCGATGATTCACGTCGACGTCAAGAAGCTCGGCAACATTCCCCGTCGGCGGCGGCTGCGGTATGTCGGCCACCAGCAAGGCAAGAAGAACCGGGCAGGAACCCCAGGCACACCCCGCAACGCCCAGCACAATCCCAAGATGGGCACCGCGTTCGTTCACGCCGTCATCGACGACCACTCCAGAGTCGCCTATGCCAGAGATCCACGACGACGAAACAGCCGCCACGGCGATCGGCGTCCTCCGCCGAGCGGAGTCGTGGTTCGCCGCCGACTTCTTAGTCGTCATGGCCGGCCCAGCGCTTCGGACGACCCAGTTTCAAATCACATCTGGGAAGACGCGCCAGGACGTCCGAGGTGTCCATAACGGTGAACACTTCAGCCTAATCGGGATCACCGTGTTCACGAACAGCGTGAACGAGCGTGTGAGTCCCAAAGGTTGACGAAGCAGCGTCGATGAGGCTGCCGTCACACAATTGCTTGAATGCAGTCACGGCCTCTGGATCGCGCCATGCTGCGTGTGTGCCACGGAAGCCAGACTCGATGCGAACCAAGCAAGTTCGGGGTATTCCGATACTCGGCCAATCACACGTGGAGAAATGTCTCGCCGGGATCGCCGAGGAGACGGCCAACCTCGGCCAGCACGTTCGATCCCAGCTCACCATCTACTAGGCGGTGGTCGAATGACATTGCCAGCTGAGTGACCTTCCGCGGGACGATCTCACCCTCCACCACCCACGGCATCGCTCTGACGGCTCCAAAGGCAAGGATCGCGGACTCTCCAGGGTTGAGGATCGGGGTCCCCGCATCCACCCCAAGCGCCCCGATATTGGTGATTGTCAGCGTGCCTCCCGACATGTCCCGTGGCGGTGTCTTGCCGTCACGAGCGGTTTGGACGAGATCACCGAGCGAGTCTGCGAGCGTACGAAGGTCCATCTCGTGCGCATCCTTGATGTTGGGCACCATCAGACCACGAGGGGTTGCCGCTGCGATTCCGAGGTTGACGTAGTGCTTGAGTACGATCTCCTGCGCGTCCTCGTCCCAGGTCGCGTTGATGTCAGGGAAGCGTCGGGCGGCGAGCAGAAACGCTCGCGCGACGAAGACCAGCGGAGTGATACGCACTCCTGCCCACGCCCGGTCCGCCTTCAGCCGGCCGACCATTTCCATCGTGCGGGTGACGTCCACGGTCAACCATTCCGTCACGTGGGGCGCGGTGAAGGCCGAACTCGTGACCGCTGCCGCGGACACTTTGCGGACGCCCTTGATCGGTATCCGTGTCTCGCGTCCCGCGACCTCGCTCAACGGAGCTCCGGTTGCCGCCGCTTCGACGTCTTCCCTAGTGATCCTGGATCCGGGCCTCGTACGCACGCTCGACAGATCCACACCAAGCCGCTTGGCGAGAAGACGGATAGGCGGGGCCGCACTGATGGACGGCTCGTTGCCACCGACGGGCACGGCCCTCCGGTCGCGTGGCTTCAGACGAAGTCGACGATCTGCGGCGCGAGTCGGCCCCGTCCCAACTAGGACCAGCGGCTGTTTCGCGGGTTCGGCCGGCTCCGCCGGTGCTGCCTCGGGTGAGGGGGTATCAGGAACAGGTTCGGCGGCGATTGGCTCAGCATCCGCCTCGAGGATGCTGACGATCACGGTGCCGACATCGACCGTCGAGCCCTCATCTGCGTGTATCGCCGCAATCACTCCGGCTGCCGGCGATGGGAGCTCGACGACAGACTTAGCCGTCTCAATCTCGACCAGGGTGTCGTTGATCGCGACGGTATCTCCCACCTTCACGCTCCACGTGAGGATCTCGGCCTCCGTCAGCCCTTCACCCACATCGGGCAACAAGAACTCCATCACCGCTCCTCCGAAAAGCTGAGGCTGCGCTCAACAGCATGCAGCACGCGGTCGACGTCTGGCAGGAAGGCGTCCTCAACACTCGCCGGAGGGTAAGGCAGGTTGTAGGCCCCGACCCTGAGTACGGGCGCCTCCAGCTCAAAGAAGCACGACTCGGTGATCTCGGCTGCAATCTCAGCACCAATGCCCATGAACGTCGATGCCTCGTGGACCACGACCATGCGCCCCGAACGGGCGGCCACAGCGCGCAACGTCTCGGTGTCGAGGGGCGAGATGGAGCGGAGATCAACGACGCCCACCGAGTAGCCGTCCTCTTCCGCTGCGACGGACGCTGCCAGTGCGGTCGCGACCGTGGGGCCGTGTGCGACCAGGACGCAGTCCGACCCTTCCTTCAGGATCGCTGCCTGATGAAGCTGGCGATCGGCAACCGGCGAGACCTCACCCCTGTCCCAGTAGCGTCGCTTCGGCTCGTAGAAGACAACCGGATCGTCGGAGAGCACGGCCTGTTGGATCATGTGAAATGCGTCGTTCGGGTTGGAGCACGATACGACTCTCAGACCAGCGGTGTGCGCGAAGTATGCCTCGTTTGACTCGCTGTGATGCTCAACCGCCCCGATCCCGCCGCCGACCGGAATGCGGATGACCAAAGGAACGGACAGCGAACCTGCGGAGCGCGATCTGATCTTGGCGAGCTGGCTGACGATCTGATCGAATGCCGGGTAGACGAATCCGTCGAACTGGATCTCGCAGACCGGACGGTACCCGCGAAGGGCGAGCCCGATCGCCGTTCCGATGATGCCGGACTCCGCCAACGGTGTGTCGACCACGCGTGAGTCGCCGAAGTCCTTCTGCAGGCCGTCCGTCACCCGGAAAACCCCACCGAGGGCGCCGACGTCTTCGCCCATGACGATCACGCGATCGTCTGCTTCCATGGCCTTGCGCAGGCCCTCGGTGATTGCGGACCCCAATGTGAACGTCGTCATCAGAGATCTCCTCCGACCAACGCGGTGAACGCGGCATTCGCCGTCCGTTCCCGCTCGATGAGGGGGTGCGGTTCTGCGTACACATTTCCGAAGATCTCGGCGAGGGTCTGACCCGTCAATTGCTTGCAGGCTTCGCGAGTGCTGACAGCGAGCTCATCCGCCTCAAGCTCCAGTCCCGCGAAGAAGCTGTCGTCGACCACAGAGGTTCTGAGGAACACCTCGACCCGGGCCAGTGGGTCGCGAGCTGTCCACAAGTCGAACTCTTCTTCGCTTCGATAGCGCTTCGGATCATCTGAGCTGCTGTGCCCACCGAACCTGTACGTCTGGGCTTCGATCATGGCCGGCCCACCTCCGTCGCGGATGCGGCTGGCGGCAAGCCCGGTGATCGTATGAACGGCAAGAACATCGTTGCCGTCGACGTGATAGGGCTCCAGACCGAATCCGGCCGCTCGTACGTGCAGCGGGGTCTGCATCTGCGTGGACGTGGGGGTTGAGATGGCCCACTGGTTGTTCTGGCAGAAGAAGAGGACCGGCAAACGGCCGGCTGCTGCCCAGTTGAAGGCCTCGTTGACGTCGCCCTGGCTCGCGGCACCATCGCCGAAGTACGTTGCGACAACCTCGTCGCTGCCCTCGAGTACTGCGCCGGTTGCATAGCCCGTCGCATGCAAGGTCTGGGTCCCGAGGACCAGCGAATAGATGTGGAAGCGATGATCCGCAGGATTCCAGCCGGAGTGCGCCAGGCCCCGCCACTGCCTCATCAGATCGGCGGGCCTCACTCCACGGCACAGCGCCGCTGCATGCTCTCGATAGCTCGGAAAGACCATGTCGGAATCTCGGAGCGCTCTGATCGAACCCACCTGCGCCGCTTCTTGACCCCAGCTCATCAGCCACAGGCTCAACTCGCCCTGTCGCTGCAATGACAAGGCTTCACGGTCGAAGCGTCGCGCGAGGACCATGTCACGGTAGAGGCCGCGTACGAGATCAGAGTCCACACCGATCGACTTCCCTGCCGTGGTCAGGGAACCGTCGGGTGCGAGCATCTGAAACATCGGCTGGCCCTCACGATCGGTCTCATTGGGCAGCCACTTTTCGAGGTTGCTGCGATGCGTCTCGCTCATAGGAGCTCCTGGGGCACAGATGGATCTAACGTCGTACCAGGGGTTCGCACAGGCGGGTGGGATTGTGCAGCCGATCCCGCAGTGGGCACCACCGTGGGAGCCGACAGGCTGGGACCGTCCGGTAGGCGGGCATCGAATGCCTCGAAAAGCACCGCATCGAGAACGTCAACAAGGTTCTCAAACGTACGAAGGACCGTGGTGGCGTGTGCAGGCGTTGCCTTGAACGTCGCATGGAATACGCGACGTCCGTTGCTCGGCCTTGTCAGCTCGGCTTCGAGGACGTCGACCCCGCGGCGGTGAAGGACGGATGCGAAGGCAAGAAGGTCCGAACGGGAACCCTCCGGATCCAAGGCCACCGTGATCGCGAACAGGCTCGCCGAGGTCATTGGACTACTGCCTTCAGGCTCTGCCTGCCGGCAGCCAGACGCTTCTGAACGAGTCTCGTGGCTGAAACCCCAGTCGTCTCGTGCGTACGGTCAAACACCCCGCACAACTCGGCTTTTCGACTAATCACCTCGGTAGTCATGAGCCCTCCTTCATCGGTGATCGGATGGCCTTGTGGGCTGTGCCGATCTATCTGTGCCACCGGATTACGGTGGCAAACTGATTACCAAATCCTGATTGACCGACGACTACGGGTCAATAGTTTTGCGATCAATGTGACAAAATATCCTGATGAGACCGAACTTGACAGGCAGGAAGTGTCAGGATGACAAGCATCGATCAGCTTGACTTTGAGTTGCTGGCCAAGCTCACAGTCAATGCGAGGGCAGGCATCGCAGAGCTCGCAACGGATCTTGGCGTCAGCCGCAACACGATCCACATGCGTCTACGCCGCCTGCAGGAGACTGGCGTACTTATGGGCTTCCGTCCCGTCATCAATTTCTCCGCAGTCGGAATGCCCGTGCAAGCATTGGTCAGCCTCGAACTGGACCAACGTCGATTGGCCAACGTCGTCGAGGGACTTCGAGGCCTGCCGGAGGTGCTCGAGGTGAAGATCCAGGCGGGTCGCGAGGACCTCTTGGTCCATGTCGCGATCAGTTCGCTGGAGGCGCTGCAGGTCCTCACAGCAGCGATCGTGGACATCGAGGGAGTTCGAAAGACCACGTCGACGTTCTCCGTCGCGACACCGATCCCGTTTCGCGTTCAGCCGCTGCTTGACCACATCACGACAGGCACGGGCTGGGGGCGTTCCACGCCTGCCCCGACTGATCTGTAGCCGACCACTGACGGATAGCTCGAACTCAGCACTCCACGACATTGAGAGCGAGACCGCCGCGGGAGGTCTCTTTGTACTTGTCCTTCATGTCTGCGCCCGTGTCCCGCATCGTCTTGATCGCCATGTCGAGCGAGACATGGTGAACGCCATCTCCGCGGAGCGCCATGCGGGCGGCGGCAATGGCTTTGACAGCGGCGACGGCATTCCGCTCGATGCAGGGGATCTGAACCAATCCGCCGACGGGATCACAGGTGAGGCCCAAGTTGTGCTCGAGGCCGATTTCTGCGGCATTCTCAACCTGCTCGGGTGTGCCACCAAGAAGTTCGGCCAGTCCGGCAGCGGCCATGGCACACGCGGAGCCGACCTCGCCTTGGCACCCCACCTCCGCGCCACTGATTGACGCATTCCGCTTGAAGAGCATCCCGATTCCGCCCGCGACCAACAGAAACCTTGCCACGCCGTCGTCATCTGCGCCAGGAACGAAGTTTGAGTAGTAGTGAAGGACCGCTGGGATGATTCCCGCGGCACCGTTGGTGGGTGCAGTCACCACCCGCCCACCGGCGGCGTTCTCCTCATTCACCGCAAGCGCGTAGACAGTGACCCAGTCCATGACGTCCAACGGTTCAATAGCCCCAGAGAGCGACACCAAATCGTCATGGACGCGCTTCGCCCGACGACGAACGCGCAGAGCACCTGGCAAATCTCCTTCGTGCTCTAGGCCGTTCTGCACACACGACCGCATCGCCTGCCACACAGTCATGAGGCCGGAAATCAGCTCGGCTTCCGAACGATGCGCCTTTTCGTTCTCGAGAATCACATCGCTGATGCGGATGCCTGCACTGTTCGCTCGCTCGAGCAACTCCCCTGCGGTGGTGAAGGGCATGGGGTCGATTTCGGCGGATGGTTCGGCTAGCGAGGCGGCGTCGTCTTCATCGACCACAAACCCGCCGCCGACCGAGTAGTACCTATTCTCGGCAACGACTGAACGAGAGGCGTCGCGAGCGACAAACGTCATCGCGTTGGAGTGGTAGCCGAGTCGCTTGCGACGATGCAGCACTAGATCATCCTCGACTGAGAACGCAATGTTGTGTTCGCCCAACAGCGCGATCTTCCCGGTCTTTTCAACTTCGCGCATGATTCCAGGCGTCAGCGACGGGTCCAGCGTGCCTGCTTCGCGACCCATCAGGCCCAACACGATTGCCGCAATGCTTCCATGGCCTCGACCGGTTGCGCCGAGCGAGCCAAAGAGTTCGACCGTCACTGACTCGACGCTGGCGAGCTGTGCGGGCGCAAAGCTGCGAATGAATCGGTTGGCAGCGCTCATCGGCCCCACCGTGTGTGAGCTGGAGGGGCCAACGCCAATCTTGAACAGATCGAGAACGGACACAGTCATGTCAGGAACGGATGCGTCCGTTGGTCGGGTCGTACAGAGGCTTAAGTGAAACGGTCACGGAATGCGACGCTCCGCCAACGTTGACTTCGTACGCACCGTCGCGAACCCAATCCGGGGAGATGGGCTCTCCGCCCGATTCCCAGACGTAGGCCAATCCCACGCAGGCGCCCAGCGTTTCCCCCCAGGCTGCAGACGTGACCTGCCCGGCGGGGACCCCGTCACGAAGCACCAGTTCACCTCCCCACAGCATTGGCTCGGGGTCGTCGACCACGAATGAGACCAGTCGACGGCGCGGACCTTCAGCTCGCGTCTTCTCCAACGCCTCACGACCCAGGAAGTCGATGTCGGTCTTGAGCTTGCAGGCGAACAGCAGTCCCGCCTCGACAGGGCTAAAGTCTGGCGTCAACTCTCGACCGAAGGCTCGATAGCCCTTTTCGAGCCTCATTGACTCGATCGCGTAGTAGCCGCCTGTCGCAACTCCGAAATCTTCACCCGCCGTCAGCAGATCCTCATAGACTCCGACGGCAAACTCAGCCGGCACATACAGCTCCCAGCCCAGTTCTCCGACGTACGTGATGCGGGTCGCCCTGACGGTCGAGTATCCAATTGAGATCTCTCGACTGGTCGCAAAGGGGAATGCTTCATTGCTGAGGTCTGCGCGGGTCAGCTTCGCCAAGAGATCACGCGAGCGCGGACCCATCACCCCGAAGACGGCCAAGCTTGACGTCACATCGAACAGCACTGCATCCAGTCCCGGAGGAACGTTCTTGCGGATGTGGTCCTTGTCCCGCTCGGTGGTTGCGGCACTTGAGACGATCAGATATTCGTCGTGCGAAGTTCGGGTCACCGTCACGTCAGATTCGTACGTACCATGACTGTTCAGCATGCCGGTGTAGACCGAGCTGCCGACTTCGACGGCAACATCTGCCGTGCAGATCCACTGGAGCGCCGATTCGGCATCTGCACCCTTGAGCACGTACTTGGAGAACGAAGTCTGGTCGAATACGGTGACTGCGCTCCGCGTGTTTGATTGCTCTATCGCCGACCATTGAAGCCAGTTCTGCTTGCCCCATGAGTACTCGATGTCAGCCGACTGTCCGAGCGGCGCGAAGAAGTTCGCCCGCTCCCAGCCCATTCGGCTGCCAAAGTTGGCGTTTCTCTTCTCAAGAATGTGATGAACCGGTGACCGTCGAAATGGCCGCGCGGTCGACATCTCCCGGTTCGGCCAAGGAATCTCGTAGTGGAGTCCAAGGATTTCACTGACGCGATCGTGGAGCCAGTTGACATTGCCATTGAAACTGGCGAACCGCCGGATGTCCACGCTGGTGAGATCGCTGGAGGGCTCGCCGCCGACAATCCATTCAGCAAGTGCCCGTCCCGCTCCGCCTGCAGACGCAATTCCGACGGAGTTGAAGCCGGCGCCTACGAAGAAGTTCGCCAGCTCTGGCGCTTCCCCGAGGATGAATTGGTTGTCGGGAGTGAAGCTCTCTGGGCCGTTGTAGAACTTCCGCACACCCGTGTCGTTGAGGGCGGGAATGCGCAGGAGTGCGTTGTCCATGAGGATCGAGAAGTGGTCCCAGTCCTCTTCCAGGAGTGCGAACTCGAAGGGGTACGGAATCGAGTCCGGGGAGACCCAGGGCTTCGCGTTGGGCTCAAAGCCACCCACCACAAGCCCGCCAACCTCTTCCTTGAAGTAGGTGTAACCGTCGGGGTCGCGAAGGATCGGCAGATCCGTGTGCACGCCGGCGAACGGCTCTGTGACGATGTAGAAGTGCTCCGCTGAGTGCAGTGGGACGTTGACCCCAGCAAGTGCGCCAACCTGCTTGGCCCACTGGCCTGCGCAATTCACCACTACGTCTGCCTCTATATCGCCCTGGTCGGTCTTCACCCCATTCACACGGCCGCGATCAGATGTCACACCAATCACACGAATGCGCTCAAAGATCCGAGCACCCGCGAGCTTCGCCCCTCTGGCCAACGACGCTGTGAGGTCGGTGGGGTTGGCCTTGCCGTCGCCCGGCAACCAGATCCCGCCCACGATGTCTTCCACCTGCATGATCGGATACTTCTCTTGGGCCTCCTCGGCATTGAGCAGGGTGCATTCCATCCCGAAGGCGACTGCGGTCGCTGCGGTGCGGCGGAGCTGCGTCATCCGATCCTCCGTGCGAGCAACTGTCACTCCCCCGCACTGCTTGTAGCCGGTGGCGAGGCCGGACTCGCTCTCGAGTTGGGAGTAGAGCTCGCCTGAGTACTGCACCAGTCGAGTGCCGCTCTCGGAAGCACGGATCTGCCCCACCAATCCAGCCGCGTGCCACGTTGTGCCAGACGACAATTGGCCCTGCTCCAGCAGAACTACGTCCGTCCAACCCAGCTTGGTCAGGTGGTACGCCACACTGGTTCCGATGATGCCTCCACCGATGATCACCACCTGGGCGCGAGTCGGCAGCGGAGCAGAGCTGGCGGGTCGTTCTGAGTTCATGAGCGTTCCATTCGACGTTCGGGGCGGCCGGTCTAGTCCGAGACCAAGACATCACCGATAAGGCGATCAAGGTCGGGGCCGTTGAGGTGAGAAAGGGCAATGTCCATCCGCTCTTGACTCCACTCCCAGAAGTCGAAAGCGAGCGGGCTCACGGCATGTTGAATTGCGCCCCAGAGGGTCCAGCCGTATTGCCCCACGATTCCTTGGAGTCGGGCGCGAGCGAGCTTGGCGGCTGAAGGGCGCCCGAAGTAGGACGTCACCAAGAGCTCAAGCTGGTCCAAGTCGAGTCGGCACTCGCACCAGAGGTTGCCCAGCTCAAAACAGGGGTCGTTGTTGCCCGAGTACTCGTAGTCGATCAACCACAACTTGTCGCCGTCGTCGACGAAGTTTTCTGCAAGTAGGTCGTTGTTGCATGGCACTGTCGGCCCGGGGGTGGCCGAGAGCGCTACGCGAATCTTCTCTATCTTGGGGGCTTGCTCCAAGTAGCGCGGGGGGATCTTGAATCCGTTGCGCCGAACGGTTTCCCAGTAGCCCTGCTGTCGTTCGAACATATTGAAGTCGTTGACGAACCTCGGGCCCTCGTGCAGTCGCCTGCAGCTCTGCGCTGCTCGCTCGATGACCCCTGGCTTGCCGAAGTCTGAACGGCTCAAGGTCGAGCCTTCGATGAATCCGATTACGAGGATCCCGAGATCAGGTCGATATGCGAGCACAGGCGCACCCACTCCTGCTTCTTCGGCCGCAACGCTGTTGCGAAACTCAATGTCCCTGTCGATCTCCAGCGCTTCGGCATTCGTATCGCTGCAGCGCACCACGAACACTCCGTCCGGCGTCGACACCTTGAGATTTCGGTTCGTCAGCCCACCAGACAGTTCCTCGACGCGCCGAGGCGCGCCAGCCAGCACCGGAATCTCGTCGAACAACATGTTCAGTTGCTCGTCGGTGAGCGAGTGAGTGGTCATGCAACACCTAAGGACTGGATCTTGCCGGAAGGAGCGGGCCTGGCTTGGTCGAACGACTGCGACGACGCTGGCGCTACGTGGATCGACCTGCTCAGTGTCTACGTGGCGAATGATGCGGGTCGTCCAACCGGTCCCGCTGGGCGGTACCGCATCGCCCATCGCACCGGGCCGAGTCGATCTACGATCGAGCCGACCCCAATGCACCTCGCTGTCGCGATCATCAGGAGGATCCCGTGCCCCCCCGAGAAGGCATCCGCCTCGAGCACGTGCTTGATTCAGCTGTGAGCACATCTCTCGACGGGCAGCCAATCGTGCACGCCGTGATGAGCAAGTGGTCACAGCGACCGGCCAGGGGCATCATCTTCGACTTCAATGGCACGCTGTCCAATGACGAACCGATCCTTGAGCAGATCTTCACCGGCTTGTTTCGCGACCACCTCGGTTGGGCGATGTCGGCGCACGAGTACACCACTCGCCTTCTCGGCCGAAGCGACAGGGAAATCGTCGAGTTCGCAGTACGCGAACACGGCTCTGGGGAGGTCAGCTTGGTCGAGCGCCTCCTCACGCTCCGCAGCGAGAAATACCGGGAGATCGTGGCCACTGAGTCCCCCATCACGTCGGGAGTCCTCGACCTCGTGCGGCTCCTGCACAACGCTGCCGTCCCCATGGCGATCGTGACAGGCGCTCAGCGCGCAGACGTACGAGCTGTACTCGACAACTCCGAGGTCGGGGCGATGATCCCGGTTCTGGTTGCGGAGGAGGATGTCACCCGCGGGAAGCCCGATCCTGAAGGGTTCCTAATAGCTGCGGACCTCCTTGGGCTACAGCCGGCAGACCTTCTCGTCTTCGAAGATTCGATCCCAGGCGCCGCTGCTGCCGCCAACGCCAAAATGACTTGCATCGCTGTCTCTGACGGCCCCTCAGACGCCTTGACCTCCACGGTCGCCGCGCACGTCACCACGCTCGACAGTCGCATCCTCACCAATGTCGTCCTCTGAAACCAACCAGGAGCGCCAATGCCTGCCAACCTGCTGAATCAAGACCTCGACGAGCTCGACCCAGATGTGGCGCGGGCAATCCGCGACGAGGAGACTCGGCAGGAGTCAACTTTGGAGATGATCGCGTCCGAGAACTTTGCCCCGGCCGCTGTCATGCAAGCTCAGGGTTCGGTGTTGACCAACAAGTACGCGGAGGGATACCCGGGGCGTCGTTACTACGGCGGTTGCGAGAACGTCGACGTGATCGAGCGGCTTGCCATTGACCGGGCACTCGCTCTCTTTGGCGGTGAGGCCGCCAATGTGCAGCCTCACTCCGGCGCTCAAGCAAATGCTGCCGCCATGGCTGCTGTGCTTGAACCTGGCGACACGATCATGGGCCTTGCGCTGGCTCATGGAGGCCATCTCACCCACGGCATGCGCATCAATTTCTCGGGACGCTTGTACAACGTCGTTCCATACCATGTGGGGCAATCGGACCATCTGATCGACATGGCGGAGGTTGCCCAGCTTGCGGCCGAGCACAAGCCTCGCTTGATCATCGCCGGCTGGTCTGCCTATACACGCCACATCGATCTCGCTGGCTTCCGCAAGATCGCGGATGAGGTGGGTGCCTACCTCATGGTCGACATGGCGCATTTCGCTGGGTTGGTTGCTGCCGGGCTACACCCGAACCCCGTGCCGATCGCAGATGTCACGACTCTGACGACTCACAAGACGCTGGGCGGGCCGCGTGGCGGCGTAATTTTCAGCCGCCAGGAGCTTGCAAAGAAGATCAACAGCGCCGTATTTCCAGGACAACAAGGCGGACCGCTCGAGCATGTGATTGCTGCCAAAGCCGTTGCCTTCAAGGTGGCCGCCTCAGACGAGTTCCACGATCGCCAACGGCGCACTCTCGCTGGCGCGAAGCTCCTCGCTGAGCGGCTTACGGCGCCCGACATGCGAAGCGAGGGCATTGCGCTCGTAAGCGGTGGGACCGATGTACATCTCGTGCTCGTCGACCTCCGCGAATCAGAACTCGACGGACAGCAGGCCGAAGACCGCCTGCACCAGGTGGGCATCACCATCAATCGCAACGCGGTGCCCTTTGACCCGCGACCACCCATGGTTTCGTCTGGCCTCAGAATCGGTACACCGGCCCTGGCCACGCGCGGCTTTGGCAACGAAGAGTTCACCGAGGTCGCCGACATCATCGCCCAAGCGCTCAAGACCGATTTCGACACCGCACTTGCCGCTGCTCTCCGTGAGCGAGTGACGCAACTGTCGCTCCGCGTTCCACTTTACGGATAGACAACGTTACGGATAAAGAGGCGCGGGAACGCCAGCCCACCGACCACGGGCGTGCTGCAACCTGACGTCAACCGGAGTTCTGCATGGCCCCCGCACGGTCGCGTGCCAGGTCGAGTGCGATGTCGACGATCATATCCTCTTGACCGCCAACAAGCCGCCGGTTACCCACCTCAACCAAGATCGAGCGAACGTCAAGGTCGTAGCGATCAGCTGCGGCCTCGGCATGGCGCAGGAAACTGGAGTACACGCCAGAATATCCAAGAGTCAGAGTTTCCCTGTCGACTCGAACCGGGCGATCCTGCAACGGTCGGACCAGGTCGTCGGCGGCGTCCTGAAGCGCAAATAGGTCACATCTGTGCTCCCACCCTTGGAGCGTGGCGACCGCAATGAATGCTTCAATCGGGCAGTTGCCGGCTCCCGCGCCGTGGCCCGCGAGGGACGCATCGACACGAGTGACGCCCTCCTCGACTGCCACCACAGAGTTGGCCACGGACAGAGACAGGTTTTCGTGCGCGTGGATGCCCAGCTCGGTGGAAGGTTCGAGGACGTCTCGGTATGCGCGGACACGATCTCGGACTCCAGACATCGTGAGACGTCCGCCCGAGTCGGTGACATAGACGCAATGCGCACCATAGCTCTCCATCAGTTTTGCCTGTCCGGCAAGCGTTGCCGGCTCTGCCATATGACTCATCATCAGGAACCCCGAGACATCCATCCCGAGTTCGCGCGCAGTCTCAATGTGCTGAGCCGACACGTCTGCTTCGGTGCAGTGCGTCGCTACGCGGACAGAGCGAACACCCAGGGAGTAGGCATGTTTGAGTTCCGCGACCGTCCCAATCCCCGGAAGCAACAGCGTGGTGAGCCGGGCATGGGTGAGGTTCGCTGCGGCCGCCTCAATCCACTCCCAATCAGTGTGCGACCCCGGGCCGTAGTTCAGCGAACCGCCCGCTAGACCGTCGCCGTGCGCGACTTCGATCCCATCGACACCGGCAGCGTCGAGCGCAGCAACGATTCTTCCCACATCCATCGGCGAAATGCGGTGCCGAATTGCGTGCATACCGTCCCGAAGAGTGACGTCCTGGACAAAGAGCCGCTCGTTCATGCGCCTACCCCGATCCGGGAGTTACGGTCCGCGAGACGCTCGGCCACCCGAAGTGCCGCTGAGGTCATGATGTCGAGGTTTCCGGCATACGCGGGCAGGTAGTGCGAAGCGCCCTCAACCTCCAGAAACACCGAGACCTGATGCGTCACGCGAGTGCCGCCAGCCAGCGTATGGACAGGTTGATCCGGCGGAATCGGCACGATCTGAATCTCCTGCTTCAGGCGATAGCCCGGCACGTACTCGCCAACACTCCTCACCATGTCCTTGACGGATGTGCGGATCGCCTGTTCATCTGGATCGGCTACCAGCGCAAGCACGGTGTCGCGCATGATCATCGGCGGTTCAGCCGGGTTCAGGATGATGATCGCCTTGCCCTTGGCTGCTCCGCCTACAACTTCGATCGCATGTGACGTCGTCTCGGTGAACTCGTCGATGTTTGCCCGAGTGCCTGGTCCTGCCGACCTCGATGAGATTGACGCGACTATCTCGGCGTACACGACAGGCGTCACCTGGTTGATCGCGGCGACAATGGGAATCGTGGCCTGCCCGCCGCAGGTCACCATATTGAGGTTGTCGAGGGCGAGATGCTCCTCAAGATTCACAGCCGGGACCACGTACGGCCCAAGGGCTGCGGGGGTCAGGTCGACGAGGAGCTTCCCGTACGGCTCCAATGCGGCGGCGTTCAGTCGGTGCGCTCCCGCGGACGTGGCGTCCAGCACGATCTCGATCCTGTCGAAGTCGGGAAGTCGCTTCAGACCTTCAACGCCCTCCGCGGTCGTCGCCACGCTCAGACTCGCGGCGCGGGCCAGACCATCCGACTCAGGATCAATGCCGACCATCGCTGCGAGCTCCAGGGTCTGCGACAAACGGAGGATCTTGATCATCAGATCCGTGCCGATGTTGCCCGACCCAATGATCGCGACCTTCGTACGAGTCATGCTCGCCCCCCAGTGAAATGAGCCGACACCTGGCCGAGACCGGTGATTGAGGCAACGACGATCGCGGAGGGTCGGAGAGGCACCATCGGCCCAAGGGCCCCTGACAGAATGATCTGCCCAGCCTGCAGAGGATCCCCAACCTCACGCGCTGTGCGCGCCAGCCAGGCCAGCGCCGTCAGTGGGCTGCCGAGCGAGGCGGCGCCGTGTCCCGCGGACACGATTTCACCGTCGATCGACATCGTCATCTCTGCTGCAGCCGGGTCGAACCCGTCCAGCGGGACACGTTCCTCTCCCAGGACAAAAAGCCCACTCGACGCATTGTCGGCGACGGTGTCCGCGTAGCTGATGTTCCAGCTGTCGACCCGGCTGTCAACAATCTCGATCGCGGGCGACGCATACGCCACAGCGTCACGGACTTGATCCTCATCCAAGACCCCCGAGTCGAGGTCAGCTCCAAGAGTGAAGGCGATCTCTGCCTCGGCTTGCGGCTGCAGAAGAAGCCCGAACGGGATGAGGTCGAGGGCGCTGACGTTCATGTCGTCGAAGAGCACTCCGAAGTCTGGCTGGTCGACGCCGAGCTGTTGCTGGACCGCCGACGAAGTGAGGCCAATCTTGCGCCCGATCACCGTTGAGCCCGCGCGAAGACGTTCATCGGTCAACGCCTGCTGCACCCGGTACGCCATCGTTGCGTCAATCAGGTCCCGCACGGGAGCGCACGGCTGGCCGGTCTGGGCGGCAACGAGCAGGCGATGCGCGGCCAGCTCCACCGGGTCGGAAGTCAATGTTCTACTCATGAGACAAGCCTGTTGCGACGCAGCCGCCTGATCCAGCAATCGGTCCCGCCTAGCGGATTCGAGTCGAGTCAAACGTCCCTGAGTCAGCTGTGCCCGCTATCGGGCGCGGTGCGCTCGAACCGCTGGGCGGCGGCGCTGAGACTCGGGGCGGACTCGAGTAGTCGCTTGGTGTAGGGATGCTGAGGAGATGCGAGCACGTCGCGCGTCAAACCCTGTTCACAGACAAGACCGTTTTCAAGAACCAAGACGTTGTCGGCAATTGCGGCAACGACGCCCAAATCATGCGTGATGAAGAGCAGTCCGAGGCCCAGTCTGGTACGAAGTTCGTCAAGCAGCTCAAGCACGGCCGCCTGGACCGACACATCCAGAGCTGAGGTGATTTCGTCACAGACTAGGAGTTCTGGCTCGGCAGCAAGCGCTCGTGCGATCGAGACGCGTTGGCGTTCGCCACCTGACAGCTCACGTGGGTAGCGGCTGGCAACCCGAGCCGGCAATCGGACACTTTCAAGGAGGCGATGAATCTCAGAGTCTCGGAATTCACCTTTGACTCCTCGAAGTCGCTCAAGCGGACGTGCAAGAGCGGCCTGGACAGTCTGGCGCGGATTGAGCGCTTCGCTGGGGTTCTGGAAGATCATCTGTACGCGGCGCCGGTGGTCCAAAGAGCGTCGCGCCGCCGAGAAACTCAAAGGCTCACCATGAAGTTCGACGCTGCCGCTTGCCTGCGGATGCAAGCCGGCAATCGCTCGAGCGATAGTCGTCTTGCCCGATCCCGACTCTCCGACCAACGCGACACAGCTCCCGGCCTGGATCTCAAACGAGACGTCGCTGGCCGCCACAACTTCGCCCGCTCGCGAACCGTAGGAAGCCTTCAGGTTGGCGACCTTCAGCACGGGCGTCGCGTCGGTGGAAGCGAATGACTCCAGTGAGGGCGTCGGGCTAATAGGCGCCGATCCACTCGAGCGATCGTGCTCAAAACACCGAACCTCGTGCTTGGGTGCGACCAGAACCAGGTCCGGCAACGCCTCGTCGCAGGCATCCTGGCGAATAGGGCAACGTGGACTAAAAGCGCACCCGTCGTGTTGCTCACCAATCCCTGTGGCGATTCCCGCCATCGCATGCGGCAGCCCTGGGTCGAGGTGGTCAGGAATCGAGGCGATGAGACCCTTCGTGTAGGGGTGCACAGGCTTGTTCAGCACCTGTTCGGCCGTCCCAAGCTCAACGATACGTCCGGCATACATGACCGCGACGCGGTCCGCGAGTTGCGCGACAACGGACAGATCATGACTGACGTAGACCATGGCGATCCCGCGCTCATCGCGGAGCCGGTGGAGCTCCTCAAGCACCTTCGCTTGAGTCACCACATCAAGTCCAGTTGTCGGCTCGTCCAGTACGACGACGGGCGCACCGGACGAGAGCGACACTGCGATACACACTCGCTGCTGTTGCCCCCCGGAAAGCTGGTGCTTGTAACGCTTGCCGAACTCGGGCGTCGGAGGCAAACCAACTGTGCCCAGCATCGTCAGCGGATCAGTGGTTTCCGCCTGGCGAGTTTGATGGGCATCGATCATGTCGCGAATGGCTGAAGCGATCCGCAACGACGGGTTCAACGCCGTGCCCGGATTCTGTGGCACGTAGGTCACGAGTCGTCCACGAACTGAAGCTCCTCCGCCCGGCATATCGACCGACTGACCCTGGATGGAAATGACACCCGAGGACTGACGGAGGCCAGACTCAGTCCAGCCGAGCAGCGCCAATGCAGTGGTCGTCTTTCCCGAGCCTGACTCACCGACCAGACCCAGAATCTCCCCCCTCTGCAGGTCGAGACTCAGATCCAGGAGGACGTCGTGTCCTGAAGTTGTCTCTACGGAGAGATTGCGCACGGAAAGCAAAGTTTGGGTCATGCGGAGTTCCTTGACTGCCCGAGGCGCGCGACGTATCCGTCGCCGACCAGGTTGATCGCAATAGCCAGAACTCCAAGTAGGAGCCCTGGGCCAAACACGGACCAAAGGTTGCTAGACACCACAGCTCTGTTCTCAGAAACCATCAGCGCCCAATTTGCATCAGGAGGGGATGCACCCAGACCGAGGAAGTTCAAGCTCGCAACGAGCATCACGGCGGCACCGAATCTGATGCCGACGTCAGCGATCACGACCGGAAGGATGTTGGGAAAGATGTCTTTGCGAAGGATCTGGGCTGTGGGCTCTCCCCGCGCAACTGAAGCCTCGACAAACCCTCGAGTTGCGACGGTCTGCGTCGCCGTTCTCACAACTCGGATGACACCTGGGACGACGACAATCACAACTCCAATCACGATGACTGCTCGGCCCCGGCCAGCGGCACCCAAGAGCACCAAGAGCAGCAGGATCGGTGGGAACGAGAGAACGACATCTGTGATGCGCATGATCACTGGGTCGGCAACCGACTTGCTGAACCCGGCGTACATCCCGAGCGAAAGGCCGATCGCGTACGTGATTACCGTTGAGATGGCAGTCAGGATGAGCAGTCCTGCGCCTCCGTGGAGCATGCGACTCACTACATCCCGCCCAAGGAAGTCAGTGCCCAGCCAAGCGTCGACGCTGGGACGACTGCCGGGCAGTCCGATCGGTTCGTCGATCGTGTGTGGCGCAACTAGGGGACCGATGAAAGCGATGGCCAGAATCAGGCCTATCAGCACAAGGCCGACGACACCACGGGTACCGATTGCACCGTGAACCATCGAAAATCGCGAGCGTCGCCCCTCGACGTGTGCGCGCCGGCTCATCGTGTGGGCCTTACAGCGGGGACGAGTAGAACCACCAACATGTCAGCCGCAATGTTGATGAGTATGAAAGCTCCAGCCAAGGTGACGGCCACAGTCTGCACGACGGGGATGTCACGACTGCCCACTGCGCTCAGCAGGTACTGACCGACACCCGGGTAGTTGAATACTCCTTCGACGATGATGATCCCGCCGATGAGATATTGAACCGCCTGTGCCGTGATCTGAACGCTCGGCGCAACGGCGTTTCGGAGCACGTAGCGCCGAAGCACCTTGGCCCGCGGCAACCCGTTGAGCTGAGCGAGCGTCACGTAGTCCTCACGCGTGACCTCAATGACACCCGTACGAATCTGCCGGGCGGCGCCCGCCACCGTGACGCTCAGCAGGGTGATTATGGGGAGCGCGAGAATGTCGGGATGGGACAGAGCGCTCTCCCCAGGAGCGAGGAGTGAAACCGGAGGAAGCCAGTCCAACCATTGGAAGAAGACGAGCGTCACGACGGCACCAAACACGAACTCCGGAAGCGATCCGAGGAGAAGCGAGGTCGCAGAGGTGACGTGGTCGGCTGCCTTGCCCGCGTGGGTACCGGCAAGTGCTCCGAGAGCGACTGATAGCGGCACCAGAAGTATGAACGTGAGTCCTGCCAGGGTCAGACTATTTCCCAGAGCTGGCCCGAGCTGATGGCCAATGCTCGGGTCGGATCCTTGCACCACTGCCGCACTCGACTTGCCGAGATCGCCGGTCACAAGGCCGCCCAACCAGTCCATGTATCGAAGCGGTACAGGGCGGTCGAGGTTGAGTTCTTGTCGAATGGTTGCGACGCGTTCGGGAGTCGCATTCTTCCCCAGAGCAGCTGTGGCGACATCGCCGGGAAGTATGTTGCACGCAAGAAAGACGAGGATCGAGCACACGAGCAGTGTCAGTAAGCCTGCAACGATCCGTCGTAAGAACATGTGGAGGATCGGACGGTGCCGTGCCGGACGCCCCGGGATGGGCGTGTGTTCCGGTTTGATCTCAATGAGCGAAACCATGACGTATCACCCCCAGCCTTGACGAAGGCCACTGATGAGGTTGTCTAGATTTGTCTCCGCGCCGTGGGCTGCGTGCTTGTGCAACTCGCCAAATCGTCCTCGGTAGAACAGGAGCGGCGCGCCGCTGCCGACTTGTACCTCCTCGACCCGACCGACGACGAGCAGGTGGTCTCCAGCCTGGTGCACATCTTGGATCGTACAGTCGATCCATGCCAGGGATCCGTCGATCCGGGGTGAGCCCGTATGGCGCCCAACCCATTCGATTTCGGCAAACTTGTCGCCTCCCGATCGACCGAATGTTTGGCACACGTCGAATTGATCCGAGTGCAGAACATTAATCCCGAAGGCCCCTGACGATTGGATGTCGGCCCAGCTAGTAGAGCTGTGAGCAACAGCCACCGCCACCAGGGGTGGATCCAGAGACAGCGAGAAGAAGGACTGACATGCGAGCCCACGGGGCGCACCGTCATGCAGCCCTGTTACCACCACAACGCCACTCGCAAAGTGCCCGAGTGTCGCTCGGAACTTTTCGGCGGGCACCGTCATGAGCGTCATTAGCTCGTGGCCGATGCGCTTGACGCACGTCGTCCAGCCACTCGGCCCATTGCGAGCGCGTCTGCGATGTGAAATCCGCCGTCCTTGCACCAGCTGTAGGTCGAACTGATGTTTCCCGCTGCGTACAGCCCCCCAATGACCTGTCCGAAAGGATCGACGACCTCCGCGTGCTCATTGCGGCGAGGTCCGCCGTTTGTCCAGCCCAGCATCGGCCCCCACGTACACGCGTAGAACGGGCCCTCGCTAATCGGCAGAAGAGTCTCCGGCGATCGTCCGAACTGCTCGTCGCGCCCCTCCGCACAAGACCTGTTATAGCGCTCGATCGTCTCCTCAAGAGCCGTGGGATCGAGGCCGACAATTGTGGCCAGCTCCCGAATTGAGTCGGCCGTCTGAATCCAGCCCTTGTCGATTTCGACGCTATTGTCTTGGCTCCAGACGTAGCCCTCGACAAGCAGGTTGTAGCCGACCGGCCACAGATCTAGGTTGGGGCAGACTGGTCCGTGCTTTCGCGTGGCTTCATCAAAGATGAAGATCGACGGCTTCGTTGGGAACAGTTCGTAACTTCCACTGACTAGCGCTTGACCGTGGCCCATGTGCGGGACTTCATTTGCGAAGCGAGTACCGTCTCGGCCCACAAATACATAGCCAAGCCGCTGTGGGTCGAAGAGGAAGCCGCTGTCGAAATCGGGTACGCGAATACCAACTGCCGACATCATGTTGTCCATGTGCCATAGATCTGCGCCGGCCTTCATGGCCATCTTGATTCCGTCGCCGGTTCCTGCCTGACTCCCCCAGACCACCGGTTCTCCACCGATTCCGAGGTAGTCGCGGACCATCTCAGAGTTGTTCTCGAAACCACCGGTGGCGAGCACAACTCCGTTGCGAGCCCTTATGCGGAGAGTCTTGCCGTCGCGCTCGGCGACCAAACCGACGACGCGGCCACCGGGACTGGCCTGAATCAGCTCCACAGCCCTGGTCTCCATCAACACGTCGATTGGCCGATCATTCACAGCCTGCGCCAGGGAACGCCACAGGACTTCTCGCCCGAATGCACCGCCGATCCCGATGTACCCGACGTACCCGTCACTACCGGGAAGCTCCGGGTATTCCGGGCCAGGCGTTGACTGAACCGCAGTGGGTAGACCAAGGCTCTCGATCCACTCGGTGTTCTTCGAGGTCTCTTCCGCCCACACTTGGACGATCGGCTCGGGGAGGGGAAAGTCACCGCTCAAGGCCCGCAGGTATTCCGCGCTCTTCTCTGGGCTTGTCGAACTGAACCACACGCCGCCCGAGACGCGGAGATTGCCACCTTGACGATGCTCATCCATCTTTTCGAGGACGATCACGCTTGCGCCGAGGTCACTCGCCGTGATGGCAGCGCTGCAGCCTGCTCCGCCAAAGCCAACGACAAGCACATCGGTGACCAGGTCCCATTCCTCGTCAAACGCCTCATCACTGATCATGGGTGCTCCTTGGATTCGCTTCTGTTCGAGTTCGGCAGTCAGAGTGCATGCTGCGCAGACCCAGTCAGCTCGACACCCATGCTGACCCCAGTCCATGCTTGGTAGACCGGTCCTGCGATGTGCACGGCATGGTTCAGACCCGCGTGAATATCCCGCCAAAAGCGCTGGACCGGCTTGTCCAGACGAATGGCGTTTCCACCTGCACTGGCATAGAGCGTGTCGACAGCCCGCGCGGACCTCCACGCAGCTGCCACCTGATCACGCCGGGCATCGGCGCGCATGAGCAGGGAGGCTTCGGCATCTGTCGAGACCGTCTCGTAGATGCGGTGCATGTTGTCCAGCAGCTGGCTACGCGATGCAGAGATCTCAGCGGATGCTTCGCCGATAGCGGCCATCACATGGGGATCTTCCGAGGCCCGGGTCTGGAAGACGGTGACTCGCGAACGTTGGTAGTCCAAGGTTCCTGCCAGTGCGCCTTCTGCCATTCCGAGAACTGATGCGGTGATAGCGCTGGGGAACAATGCCATCCAAGGGAGCCGATACAGAGCGGACTTTCCCGCCCCGAGCTCGCCGGAAAACAGTTGCTCTTCATCAACGGTGCGGTGGGTCGGGATAAACGCATCCTTGACAACGAGATCCTTGCTTCCGGTTCCCTTGAGACCGGCAACCTGCCAAGAATCCTCGACGATTTCGTAGTCGGATCGGGGAAGGACGAAGTGCCCGCCGCGTGCCTCGGTCGTTGGGTTGCCGTCAGCGTCGACAAATATCCCTCCGAGTACGGCCCATTGACAATGATCCGTACCCGACGAGAAGGGCCATCGACCGTTGAAGATGTAACCGCCTTCCACTGGACGGGCTCGGCCCATTGGTGCATAAGGCGACGCGATCCAGGTATCCGGGTCCGTACCCCAGATTTCCTCCTGAACTCGAACGTCGAACAATGCAAGCTCCCACGGATGAACGCCCACGACACCAGACACCCAGCCGCTCGCACCGCACGACGATCCGAGTGCCATGACGGCCTCGAGGAATTCGCACGGATGCGCTTCAAGCCCACCGAACTGCTTGGGCTGGAGCATGCGGATCAGCCCAGAATCCTTGATCGCTTTCGCGGTGTCATCTGGCAGGCGCCCCAGGTCCTCAGCCTGACCGGCTCGCTCCTGGAAAAACCCTGCCGACTTCTCGATCGTCTCGAGCACCTCGTGACCCATGCCATATCCCTTCGCGGACCGCGGCCCGGAGCGGTTGCACCATCATCCGGCTGAGGACGTGACGGTAGGCCGGGATCATAGAATCGAACAGACGCCGGGTCCCGCTGTACGGAACCCACATCTTCTTGGAGCCAAATACAACCAACCGTCTGGTTGCGTTACTCTGCTCGTATGGCAACAGATGGTGAACGCCGCCTACTCGACGCTGCGATGACAGAATTCTCTGAGCGCGGCCTCGCCGGGGCTCGGGTGTCACGCATCTCCGAGCGCGCCGGTGCAAACAAGCAATTGATATATGCCTACTTCGGGGACAAGGATGGCCTGTTCGACGCGGCGTTGGAGAAGAACAATCTCGATCTCAACGCCGCTGCACCCTTGGACCCCCACGATTTGCCAGGATGGGTCGTCACCTTGTTCGACTACATCACTGCTCATCCAGAGGTGATGCGATTGACCCTCTGGCAGTTCCTTGAACGGCCCGAGAGCGTCAACGCAAACATCGAACGAGACTACGGACCATACTTGGAAGGTGTCGCCGAGGCTCAGAAGGCTGGCGAGCTCACCAACAGCATCTCTCCGCTTGATCTGATCGTCATACTCTCTGGGATGGCAACCTCGTGGTACTACGCATTTGCCACCGTGCGCTCTATCCCTGGCGACACGACCTGGAGTGATGAAACCCTCGACAGGCACCGCGCTGCTCTGCACGAAGCCGCTCGACTGTTGGTGACCAGGTCCTCCAACTAGGAGCCACAGCGACATTTCTGCGCCGCACCCGGCTACCTAACCAAACGGTTGACTGATCCTGAAGTGAGAGTTATCGTTCTCCAAACATCTGGTTGGTTACATCTTTGGAGGCGTGATGACAGCCTTACCGCTCGCACTGGACAGCCTGCCCGAACCGGATTTGGTTCGAGACCCCCTCGACCACCGCGATTCGGTTATCGTGCGAATCTCAGCGATCGTCGACGCCTTCGACCCGGCTACACCTGTCCTCTCTCTAGGCCGTCTGATGGAGCGAACCGCACTGCCCAAGTCCACCGTCTACCGCCTTACCGAGCAGTTGGTTGAACTCAGGTGGTTGGAGCGTTCGGCCTCTGGATACCGGCTTGGACTGAAGTTCTTCGAGATTGGCGGATTGGTCGGTGCGCGCAGCCGCCTCCGGACCAACGCGATGCCCCATCTGCAGACTCTGCGCGATCAGGTCGGCCAATCTGTGCACATGGGCGTTCTCGACAATCTGGATGTCGTCATCCTCGCGAAGATTTGGGGACTCGAGTCGACGATGCCCACATGGGACGGCGGTCGTATGCCGGCATATTGCACAGCCACGGGAAAGGTCCTGCTGGCTCACTCTTCCACCGCTGTCGTGGAAGCCGCGATTGCGCGTGGCCTCCCCCGTCGAACACAGGCCACGGTCGTACACCCTCTGGTGTTCAGAAACGGGCTCGAAAAGATTCGCAACGACGGCTTCGCCGTTGAATACGAGGAGAACGTTGCTGGGTTGTGCTGTGTAGCTGCGCCCATCCTCGATCATGCTGGCAACGTCGTGGCCGCTGTGTCGGTGAGCGGCTCCCTCTACTCGTTCGACCTGGTTCGAGCCACACCATTCGTTGTCCGCTGCGCGGCCGCCATCTCGGGTCACCCCTCACCGAAGAGACGATAGGGCCACGCCTTCTCTCACCGCCAAGGCCGCAAATGTCCGGTAGCGGTGCAAGGAATGGGCGCGCACGCCGAGCCGGGTCAGAATCGCGAACCCTGCGCCTCCGTTCGGAAACTGTGTACCGGCAAAGCGCAAAGCGACAACGGCGGTACCCCTAGAGACACGCGACGCTAGAGCACAACGGGAGCGCCATACTCGGTTGGCGCGCCCAGCCACTCGCGATTCGACAACGGCGTGGAGCCATCGATGTCGACCAGACCGAACTCAGCCCCGAGCTCAGCGCCCCAGAACGCAAGGCCAGATCGCTCCATCAGATGTGGATCTCTAGCAAGCGCGTCAATGACTCGGCCTGTGTACTCGGGGCTCTCGGAGTTCTCGTACATTGGTCCCATCGTCTCTGGATTCTCTTCCAGTTCGCGGAGCGCTCGCTCCGTTCTCAGAAGGCCCATCCAAATGACGACAGAGGCGATGTTGTGCGGCCGAAGCTCGACTGAGAAGTCGTGCGCCATCTTGTCCCCGCCCGCATGTGCCGCCCCATACGCGGGTCCGATCATGTACATCCGCCCTCCAGGGGCGGATGTCGTCACAATCAAGCCTGATCGTTGAGGAAGCATCAGTGGGACGGCATGATAGGCGGTCACGTAGTGCGATCGGAGTCCGACGTCTAGAACGTCAACCTGGTTAAGATCTTGGTTCCAGAAGCCTTCGACATCCGGCTTCTGATCCCTTAGAGCGAAGGCATTGTTGACGAGGATGTCAACATGCCCATGGTCACGCCGAACCCTTTCGAAGAGTTCGCGTACCTGTTCGTCATCGCGATGGTCACATACGACGGCAATTCCCTTACCGCCACGCTCCGTGATTTCGTCAGCCGTTGCCGTGACAGTTCCCGGCATGCCATCTTCACTCGAGCCTTCAGTGGCAGTGCGCCCAGTGACGTAGACGGTGGAACCCGGAGCGAGTGCGAGTGCGATGCCCTTGCCAGCTCCGCGACTGGCACCGGTGACGACGACTACTCGATCAGTGCTTGTGCTCATGAGTCCCCGCTACGCCGTCATTACTGGAGGAGCGTCGGGATACTCCACCGGTGAGCGATGCCCCCAGAAGCTTGGAGCTGTGATCTCGTACGTCGTCTCTTTCGACGGATCTTCGATGCGGATGCCCGAGTACCCAAATTCTGCGGCTGCCCCATCCGGTGTGCAGCAGTAGAAGGAGATCATGTGGTCGTTGGTGTGTCGACCGAGGCCCCACTGCATCTCGACGTTGTTGTCGACGCAGCGATCAAGGGCCCGACCCACATCATCGATCGTGGCCCCTTCGACCATGAAGTGCGCCATGTGTCCCGGGATCTCGTCTCCCCAGAGCCCGAGGGTGTGGTGGCGAGGATTGCAGCCGAAGAAGTACATCGGGACTATGCCGTCGTCGCCCAGGTCGACCTGCATGGTGTTGCGGCGGTGAAATCCCAAGAGCTCGCGGAAAAGGTGCTGAGACTTGGCGATGTCCTTGGACCCGATCACGATGTGTCCCATACCCATGTCACCCGTCACGAACCCACTCACCAGCGGGGTGACGACCGGAACGTGGTCCAGGATCGGTCCGTAGAAGAGTTCGATCGGTACGCCTGAGGGGTCGGTGAACCGGGCGAACCCGCTGACCTTCTTCTCGAGCGCCTCCTCGGGCGATCCTTGAGTTACCGGATAGCCGTTGCCATCGAGCTTCGCGCTCAACTCGGCAAGCTCCAGGTCGTCACCGACCTCAAAACCGATCGCGGTCAGAGTCGGCTCAGCGGCAGGACTGATCACCAAACGGTAGGGCCGATCGTCGGTACGGTAGTACATCGATTCCGGATCAGCGCCATCGACTGGCATGAAGCCGAAGACGTCGGTCGCAAACGTGCGCCACTCCTCGAACTTGTTGGTCGACCAGTGGATGTAGCCGAGTTGTCGAACGGGCATGCGAACTCCTTAGTTGATGTCAGCTGACTCGAAATGCGGCGATGAGTTGGACGCACTGCGCTGCGCCATATCGAGGACCGCAAGGTAGGCGAAGGCCGCCGATGAACCAATGGGGACCCCAGGGCCGAAGTAGAACTCGCCCGACCATGCGGCCATCGTGTTGCCGGCGGCGTACAGCCCAGGGATGACGTCACCAGAGAGGTCCTGAACACGGGCCTTCTCGTCGCAGACCAATCCACCCTTCGTCCCGAGGTCGCTGAGGACAACCTTTGCTGCGTAGAACGGTCCGGTACGAATCTGCTTGAGAGTTCCGTTGATGCTTTCGACCGGTGCAACGAAGAAGAGGTCGTACGGATCCTCACCGCGTTGGAAGTCCAGGTCGACCCCAACCTTGGCGAAGCCGTTAAACCGATCAACAGTCGCGACGAGCGCGTTGCTCGGCAAACCGATGAGCTGAGCCAACTCTTCAAGCGTGTCGGCCTTCGTGAGGTATCCGCCGTCGAACCAGGGCTCAAGGTCAACTCCCGGGTACAGCGCGTCGGGAGAGCCCGGAATCCCGTATGTGTCCAAGAGTTCCTGGTCGAACACAATATGAGAAGTGAGGTGCTCGACCCCGGTCGCTTGCCCCTTGAGCATTTCCCGTCCGAAGCGGTCATATGGCAGGCACTCGTTGGCGTAACGTTCGCCAGCTCCGTTGACAATCACGCCGCCGTGAAGACCTTGCAAGAAGGATGCACCGCCAGTCGGACCCAGCAAGCCGGGCGTCCACCAGGACTGGTCCATGAGGTCGGTCGCAGCGCCAATCGCAATTCCCGCACGAATACCGTCGCCTGTGTTGCCCGGTGCGCCAAGACTCCACTCGCCAGTCAGCGGCGCCTGGTATCGCTGCCGCATTTCCCGATCGCGGTCAAAGCCGCCACAGGCAAGCAGCACGCCATGCTCGGCGCGAATGAACACAGACTCACCGCCAGACTCGGCGCGGATCCCAACAACGCGCCCTTCTGCCAGCACCAGCTCCTCAAAGGCGAATCCACGACGCACGACAGCGTCGGTCTTCGTCAGCGCCTTGAGGAACCGCGCCACCATTGAGTGTCCCCAGATGAGAGGATCTGTAGGTGGCCACAACGGCTCTCGAACAGTGTCAACCAGGTCCGCCACCTCGACGGCAGCTTGTTCCTCTGGAAAAATCCCACGCCCGCGCGGCAGGCTTCCGGGAGTGTTGTAGTAGTCGGGGAATGGCATCCACCAGAAGTCGAGATCGGGATTCTGCATGAGCTCGGCGACCAGTTGCGGCCCGGCTTCGAGGTAGGCGTCCATCAGTGGCGAGGCGACGTCTCCCATCAGGCCGGCAAGATATTCACGTGCCAGATCAGGAGTGTCCGCGACGCCTGCGTTGATCTCAACCTCGTTGTTGGGGAACCACATACCTCCACCGGAGTACGCCGTGGTGCCGCCGTAGAGATCCGTCTTCTCGATGAGCGCTACGGAGAGTCCTCGCTTTGTCGCAGCAAGTGCGGCGACCAAGGCGCCCGCCCCTGATCCGACGACGACCACGTCGTACTCTTCGTCCCATTTCACGGTGTTGGGCGGCATGTGTCGTTCTCCTCGGTAGGCATATGCAGTCTCAGATGCGGTTCGACTCGAGGGCCACCATTGGGTGCCATTCGATGGAACCTGCGCAATTTCGCAGTCTTGGCCGAGGGCTATCCCAGGCCGCTGACGCGTCTCGCCAGACGCCATCCCTCAGGCGTGCGGCGGAACTCGTCGTCGTACGTACCCATTCCACCGGCTTCTTGGATGCCATCGGTCTTCTCATAGAAGTGCCAGTAGGAATGACTGCTCACCGTGTCCGGACCAGTGCGGACCAATGCAATGTTGGTGACGACGTGCCGTGAAAATGTCCCAGGTCCCGAAAGCCCAGCATTGCGCCGTTCGTGTGCGCCAGCGAGTAGGTCGGCGCGACCGCGTAAAGCGCGCACAGGAGGCTCGGTGTCCGCCGGCGGCTCCCATGATCCGTCCTCGGTGAACAGGTCCACGTACTCGTCCAGGTCGCCGGCGTCTGCGAGATGGGACAGTCGCGCCAGCAGGTTTCTGATCTCGAGCTGGTCTGCAACCCACCGCAAGTCAGTATCCATGCTTAGCTCCTCGGCCCGGGACGCTCTGAGCGCCAGACTGGCTCGGTGAATATGGAGCGGCTTCGTATCTGATGATGTATCCGCCGGGCATGAGCGCAAACCAAGGGAATGGCCTACTCCGACCAACGAAGGCGGCG
Source organism: Aeromicrobium panaciterrae (assembly GCF_039537165.1). Taxonomy (GTDB): domain Bacteria; phylum Actinomycetota; class Actinomycetes; order Propionibacteriales; family Nocardioidaceae; genus Aeromicrobium; species Aeromicrobium panaciterrae. Next base: position 1,118,285 of record NZ_BAAAZZ010000002.1, read on the forward strand.
GATCGGCTTATCGCGGCCGGCACGATGCCAGCCTTGGTCCTATGTTGTGCGTTGGCAAACATCGTTGGCTGCTCCCGGCAATCGTTGTGGTTGAGAGGCATTGATGATCTCCGCTCGCTGCGCTCTTCACTAAGGACTAGGTGCCGGTCAATGAAACTGACGTGGTCGCGGCGGAGGTGCGAGCCGTCCGCAGCAACACCACGAGGCCGACGAGAGCACACACGCCTGCAAGGGCGAAGCTCGTACGAAAACCAAGCGCCTGTGCCACTCCTCCCAGGAGCACCGCCCCAAGCAGGGCTCCGACATCGAAGGACATCGTGAACGTCCCGACGATCGACGATCGTTCAGCCTGGGCACTTGTTCCCAGAGCCAACGACATGAGCGCTGGGTACAGGAGTGCCGTGCCGGCCGAGAACACGACTACGCCCACGAGGAGTCCGACGTGGTTGCCTGAGATCCCGATGACGAGGAGGCCAATGGCGTCAAGGATGCTGGCAACCACTCCGCATCTCACGGGCCCCAACCGATCGGGAATTGACGAGCCTCCCAGACGGATCCCCAGAATCACCACGGAATACACGATGAACACCGTCTGGACCGGCGTCCCCACCTCGAGGGCGTACAGCGGAACAAGCGCAAAGAATCCTGCGATACCCATGTCGCACAGAGCCATCGCAGTACCAGGACCGACGGCCTTGCGATTCAACCTCGCGTGCTGCGTGCGAGCAACTGGCGCCCCGCTGGGATTGCGCGCCAACAAGCACACCGCGGCTGCCACGATCGCCACAAGTCCAGCAATGACGAAGGCGCGCCCGCGCCCCAGTTCGTCGGCAAGCGGAACGGCGAGGATCGGTCCCAATCCGGCACCCGCGAATACGGTGACCGAAAGAAGCGTGATTGCCGTCCCCCGGCGCTCAAGTGGTGCGAGATCGGTCACGAGAGTTGCTGCGCCGGTGAAGAACGCACCTTCTCCAGCACCCGTCATCAACCTCAGAGCAATCAGCACTGCTAGGTGATCAGCCGCTCCATACGCCAGAGTTGCGAGGCCGGCCAGCGCGGCCCCGCAAACCATCAGCCGACGACGTCCAATGATGTTGCCGAATCCTCCTGCCAGCGGACGAACGACCAAGGCAGCCAACGCTGGTGCACCGACAACAACGCCGACAAGGAGGGTGTTGGCGCCGAGGTCTGCGGCGGCAAAGACCGGCAACAGGGGAACAACAACTCCAACGTTGAAGAAGTACAGCGCGGCCCCCGTCAGCACCGCCACGAAAGGTACGGTCAGCAGCCTTCGGTCAGGCGCCACGCTGGGCCGACTCACCTCACAACTTCGCCTTCTCCGTCCGGTCCAGCGACGCCAGATGCCGGGCAGCAACGAACCCGAACGTCATGGCGGGGCCGATCGTGGCTCCGGGGCCCGCGTAGCTCCTGCCCATGACGGCCGACGTGCAGTTGCCCGTGGCATAGAGCCCGTCGATGGCAGTGCCGTCGGCTCGAAGGACACGCGCATGTTCGTCGCAGTCGAGGCCACCGTTGGTGCCCAGGTCGCCGGGGACAACCCTGAACGCATAGAACGGCGGCTTGCCAAGCGTTCCGAGGTTCGGATTCGGACTGTTGGTTGGGTCGCCGTAGTAGCGGTCGTACGCACTCTCACCACGCCCGAAGTCCACATCGTTCCCTGATCGAGCGAAGCCGTTGAATCTCTCAACCGTCGCATCCAAGGCGTCGGGGTCAAGATCCAGCTTCTTCGCCAGCTCCCGAAGGGTGGGGGCCATCACAACTGTCCCGTCGTCAATCCACTCTCTGGGGAGCCGACGCCTAGGAGGAGTCGCAATCATGGCGTATCGGTTGCGGAAGGTCTGGTCGAAGATGAGGTAGGCCGGAATATGACCGACTCCCGACCTGTGACCGTCGTACATCGCATCGACTGCCGTGACATACGGCGCCGACTCGTTGACGAAACGGGACGCTGCTGCGTTGACCATGATTGAGCCCGGAAGACCGCGCTCCGACAGGATGAAGAATGCCCCGTCGTTAGTGAGCACCGACGGGCCCCACCATGCACGATCCATGTGCGACGTCGTGGCGCCATGCTCGACTGCCACCCGGATGCCATCGCCGGTGTTGCCAGATGCGCCGGAAGTCCAGGCGGTGGTGATCGGCGCCTCTTGGTACTCGTCGCGCATGGATGCGTTGTGCTCGAAGCCTCCCGACGCGAGGATCACCCCGGACCGGGCGCGAATCTGCGAGATCTCTCCCTCGCGCTCGCACACCACACCGACTACCTTGCCGTTGTCGACGAGGAGGTCCTTGAGCGCGGTCCCCAGAAGCAGTGGGATGTCGGCGTCCATCATGGCTAGGCGCAAACGCGCGGTGCCCGCAGCGCCGAGAGCAAGCATGCGACGACCCCTCAGACGCCCGAACCAGCTTCGGATCGCGATCCGAACAGCCTGCCGCTTGCCACGCCAGGTACGTGCGATCAGCATCAAGTCCCTGTATTCCGCTGTCGTGATCCAAAGACCTCCGGGAGGTGTCAGGACATCCTCGCGATTGAGATGCGCCCCTTCAGCCTTGAGCGCACGAGCGTCGACTGGAACCGGCTCGATCGAGCGACCCTCAGGTCGTCCCCCGGGCTGCTCAGGCTGGTAGTCCGAGTAGCCCGGCACGCGTTGGAAGCGGACCCAGTGTGTGTGCTGCTCGAGAAATCCAATGACTTCAGGTCCGGCCCGCAGGAATGCCTCCCGACGCACCGAGGACGACGAGTCGCCCACGATTGCGTTCAGATATGAACGCGCGTCGTCTAGCGAGTCCTCGACACCTGCCCGCACATTCACCGGGTTATTGGGGATCCAGACGTTCCCGCCGGACAGCGCACTCGAGCCACCGAAATGATCTGCCTTCTCGATGACCAGCACACGCATCCCATGATGGCGAGCCACAAGCGCAGCAACCATGCCGCCAGCGCCCGACCCGACCACGACGACGTCGTAGAGATCGTCAGCAGGGATATCTCGGTCGTTGGCTTCTCTTGCCATTGGGATCAGAAGACGACGTACGACTTGAGAATGGTCTCGTGGATGAGCCACGTGCCTTGCCAACCCTTTTCGAAGAAGGCGCAGTCGCCGGCACCGACCTCGACCGACTCTCCACCGTCCCGGGTCACGGTCATACGTCCCGATGCCACGTAGATGAACTCGTGGGTCTCTAGGCTCCAGCGGGAGTCTCCTGGCGTGCAGGACCATACTCCGGACTCGATGTCATCAGCCGCCCACAGCACCTTCGAGTGTGTGGCCATGCCCTGAGAAAGTGCCTCGGGCAGTGGACCGGAGTCTTCAAGAACGACGTTCGATACATCAATGACCGGAGTGATCGGAACCGTAGTCATGGGTTTACCTTTCGGGTTGCAAGACGACGCTCGCGGGCTCGCGCGAACGACTCGTACGCTAGGTCTGGATGGACGGTCGAAGCCACGCATCGGGCCCATCCAGCGGCACACGTCTTAGCCCGCTGCGATCCCAACCCCGCACGCAGCCAGAAGTCGGGCTATGACCGATCTCCGGAAACACACCCTCAGGCTGCTCTGACGTCCTGAGCAGATGCCGGGCTTCCTCCAGCCAGGGAAATGGCCTCGACCGCCTCCGTCACCAGGTCGGCATTACTCTTCTGGCACCCAAATACTGCATCCTCAAGGCCCACTCTGACGTGACCTCCCAAAGAGACCACGTCAGGAATGAGCGGAGTGATGTCCCCACCGAGTGTCGCAACCATCCAGGGTGCGCCCGGGGCGAAGCGTGCAAGTTGAGCGAGGTATGCGTCAAGCCCGTAGCGAGCTACCGGAAACCCGAAGGTGAACTGTTCCGAGAACATGAACCTGTAGATCGGCTGGCGCAATGCCGGATAGCGCGCAGACACAGCCGCTGCCAGGCGGATGAATCCAGGCTCGTACAGCGCCATCGTGGGGTGTGCGCCGAACTTCTCGGCGATCGCAAACCCAGTGCGGATGTCACTCTCAACGTTCATGTAGACCATCCCGAGCTGATCGGCCCTGATGTCGTCCAACGTCGAGAAGTTGACCGATCCCGGATCGACAATCGCCCATTCGAGGTGACCCAGCTGCCCGAGGTGCGTCGCCGGTTCGTAGCGATAGGCACCGACGACTCCGACCTCCGATCCGGCTTGCGCCGCACTCGAAATGGTCGGGTAGATGATGACGTCCACCTCGGCTTTAATGCCCTCGATGATCTTCGCGTAAGTCGCCGGGTCGTCGTTCTGTACACCGGACTTCTCGTCGTACGCATGGATGTGGAGGATCGCCGCACCCGCCTGCGCTGCAGCGATGCCGTCCTCGATCGTCTCGTTGACACTCACCGGAATGCGGGGCTGAACTCGCTTCGTCCAAGCTCCGTTGAGTGCCGCTTCGATCCAGACCTTCGGATTCATCGGCGCCGAATCAGGCACCTTCGGCCGCGCGCCTGATGATCGGCAGAGTAAGCCTGCTCGCGTGGACGCCACCGCGATGGACCCGGTTGACGGCCACCACCATCTCCTCTTCGGACTCAGAGCTGATGACGCCGCCAGTGTTTGAATTCCGGTCATAGCGGGGGAAGTTGCTCGATGAGACCTCGAGGCGAATTTGGTGACCCGGCAGGAACACATTGGAGGTTGCGTTCAGATCTAGGACAACTTCGTATATCTCACCCGGCTCCATCATCTCGGGATCGGAAGCGCTATTGCGATAGCGCATCCGTTGAATTCCTTCGCACAAGATAATGGCCCGCCCATCAGGAAACACGTCCACGAGCTTGCCGGTGAAATCTGTGTCTGGCGCCGAGGAAGACACGTGCAACGTCAGCGAGATAGGACCGGTCGCTTCGACCGGCTCGGTCAGGACGGGAGTAGAAAACACGAGAACGTCGTCACGTGACTCGATCTCGGACTGATCGGCCGGACCGTTGATGCCGTCGTGCCCGATTTGAGCTGAGAACGGCATGATTGTGCCGCCGATAGTTTTCACAGGGCGGCGCGGGTCGTACAGATACGTGTCGACCGTCCCGTCGCCCAACGGCTCGACGGTGAGTCGACCATCGCCATCGGCGGTGTTGGCCGGACCCGTCCCGGTGAGGTAGTAGTCGGTGTACTGGGTGTCGGGCAGCGGCCAGTCCTGCTCCTCGCGCCATTGATCCAGACCCATCACGAAGATGCGAACGGGTGCCAACCCTTCGAGAGCATCTTCCTGTCCACGTAGCCAGCGGTTGAGGAACTTAAGCCTCGTTTCGTTCACTTCGGCGCTGGCGAAGGCGCCTGCCACGCCGAATTGCCTGTCTGCATGCATCCCGTCGTAGGAGCTGTGCGTCCATGGCCCAACGATCAGGCGCTGTCCGGAACGCGCGTCCGCCGAGCCACCGCGTTTGCGCATTTCCACGTACGAGTGCAGAACCTCGCCGATGAAGAAGTCGTACCACCCGCCGACATTGAGCGCTGGAATCGAGATAGCGTCGAACTTGTCGACCGCCTGCTCCTCCCAGAACGAGTCGTAGTCAGGACGCCCAACAACTTCAGCCGCCCACGGCAGGTACTTCTGAATCAGCGGCTGGTCTGCCACCGGTGAGACCCGAACCAGAGCCGCCGAGTCTGAGAGAAGAGCCCCCAACCCCGCCATGTCGTCCATGACGTCTTTAGGGGGATCCCCACCATCCTCACCGGGCTGAGCGGACTTGCGAACACATTCACCCATCGCCATGAGCGCTGACCAGTGCGCGACGGAATCGAGCGACATTGCGCCTCCTGGCGAATACCAAGGTGCACGGTGGAAGTCGCCACCCCCCATGAGCGGTGTGATCGCGCGCAGTCCCTCGACTCCGGTCGACGCAGCCGCCCATTGCGCGTAGGCACCATAGGAGCCCACGACCATGGCGACCGAGCCGTCACACCACTCCTGTTCAATCAGCCACCGGATGGTGTCCGCGCCATCACGGGCCTCGTCGACGAACGGCGTGAACTGCCCTTCAGACATGCCCGTACCCCTGCTGTCCTGAAGCACGTAGGCGTAGCCGGCGGCAAGGAGAGCCAGGTGGTCTGCTTCGGGTTCGGCGTAGTTGCCTTGGTGGGACTTCCCGTAGGGGCCACGACCAAGGAGAACGGGGAATGGCCCTGAGCCATCCGGCATCCAGACATCCATGGCGAGTGTCGTTCCATCGCTCATGGGGACCAAGACGTCCTGCTCGAACGTGAACTTCATGCAATCCTCCTGCGGTCAAACTCTCGCCAGCGTTGGCGGAGAGGCGGCGCCTTCAATTCTCTGTGGTAACGAAACCGGTGAACCCGATTCTCCAAATGCCGTCCACCTTCACGTAGCGGTCTGAATAGACTCCTTGTCCACGCATCGAGGTGTTGTCCCAGGGGTCATCCCAGTAGAAGTGGAGGTCCCAAGTCCCATGTGCGTGACCCGGGTCATCGATGGTGATAACACCATTGGTCGCGGCGTGGACTGCTCTGAGAGTCTCCAGCCCGCTGCGCAGATAGCCGATGATCGCGTCGCGACCGCGGTAATTGGTCGTGCCATCTTCATAAGAGACCACGGCGTCCTCAGCGAACACGTCTACGAGACCGAGCCAATCCTTGTCGTTCAGGCAGTCGATGTACCGCATCTTGAGCAGTCGGATCTTGTGGACCTCGATGTCAACGACGGTCGCCTCGTACTTCTGTGCATCCACATCATTGCGCTGATGTGCGCGCACAAAGTCGCCCGTACTCTCACCCATGGCCGATCAGCTCGGCAGATTGGCGGGTCAGGAACTCAACCACGAGACGTTCGAACTCCTGTTTGCGCTCGACCTGCGCCCAGTGGCCACACCGCGAGAATATGTGCAGCTCGGCATTTGCCATCTGTGCAAATGAGACGAAGGCGCCTTCCAGCCGCAGCATGTTGTCGTCGCGGCCCCACGTGATCAACGTTTCATTCTCAATTCGGTGCGCGCGCGTCCAAGGTGCAGTCTCGGTTGGATACTTCGAGAACGTCTCGAAGATCGCGAACGTGTTGGCCAGCACTCCGTCCGCGAGGGCACTCTCCAATCGTTCATCAACAAGGTCTTTGTCGATCACGTTGATGTCCGACACCATGGTCTCGACCCACGCGACCATGTTCTCGCGAGTCGGTTCGGCCATGAAGTCGCCAAGCCGGTGGCTACCCTCGGTGTCGGTCGGGTTAAACGTGTTGACCGCCAGACCGGCTGGCCCCATAAGGACCAGCCGATCCAGGCGTTCCGGGTATGCCAACGCGAACTCTGCGGCTGCATACCCGCCCATGGAGTTGCCGAGCAGGTTTGCACGTTCTATGCCCAGCTTGTCCATCAGCTCGACTGTCGCGTCAGCCGCAATTCTCGGATAGATCCTGTCGAGGTTTGGCATCGCGCTGCGGCCAAATCCCGGCATGTCCAGCAGTATCGTCCGAAAGTTCTCGGCAAATACTGGCAGGTTGCCCCGGAAGTTGGACCAGGCACTTACTCCTGGTCCAGACCCGTGCAGCAGGATGAACGGATCCCCCTGCCCAGCTTCGTGGTAGTGCAGCTGAAAGGCGGGGGTGTCCACCACTCGGCTTGTTGCTTCAAAGCTGGTACCAATCATTGCTGCGAGTCCTCTTCCTTGACGTTGCGAGATCTACTTGACAACCCAGCCGTCTTGGAACCGGAAGTTGTTCAGGCTGCCTGCCTTCGAAACCTTCAGACCGCGCACCTTGGAACTGACGGCGTCGAGGTTGTCGGCGTAGCCCCACACGATGTACGGCCCGCCGTCTGCCCAGGTTGTCTGGACGTCGTGCCACAACGTCGCAGCCTTGGATTCGTCTGTCTCAGCGATTGCTGCGGAGACGGCAGCGTCGCGTTCCGGAGTGCCCCATCCCGTTTCTGGATAGACCGCGTCCGTCGACAGCAAGCCACGGTAGCTCGCCTCAAGTGAGGGATAGGGCGTACTGTACGCGTTGCCAAACGGAGCATCGAAGTACTGCTCGGCGATGGCGGCCGTGCTGAGGTTGTCGACCGTGACCTTGACTCCAGCCGCTTTGGCTTGCTGGGCGAAGAGGGTGGCCGACTCAAGCGAGCCTGCGAACGCGTTGCTCGTGGTGAGCTTGATGGACAGGTCAGGAACGCCAGCGTCCTTCAACAGCGACTTCGCCTTGGCAACGTCGAGACCCTTCTTCAGGTCGCTTGCGTAGTACTTGGCGCCCGGTGCGAGCAGGTCGTTCGCAACAGTTCCATAGCCATTCAAGACTCCATCGATCATGCCCTTACGGTCGACCAGCAACTGGAGTGCCTGACGCACACGCTTGTCATCGAAGGGCTTCTTGTCTACACGCATCTTCAGGTACTGCGCCGCCACACCCGGTGATTGGATGACCTTGACCCCATTGGCTGCCTTGACGCTGTCTGCCTGGCTATAAGGGAGTTGCGGAAGGACATTGATCTGGCCGCTGCGCAGTGCGTTAACCTGCGCAACCACATCCGTGAAGCTCGAATCGATCACAAGCTTGTCGACATATGGCTTGCCCTTGTCCCAGTAGCTCTTGTTCGCCTCGAAGACGCTTCGACGTCCGGGAGTGAACGACTCGAATTTGAACGGGCCAGTCCCGATTGGGTGTTTTGTGAGTTGAGCATCCGTCGCACCGTTTGGGATCACGGCAGCGTTGTAGCTCGTGAGCAAGGCCGGGAAGAGTGCGTCAGGGTGCAGAAGCGGGACCTCGACCGAAAGATCGCCTAGTTTGCGGATGTTCTTGAAGTCGATGACCTTCGCCACGAGTCCACTGCCGTAGTTTTCGGGAGACCCAAGTTCCTTGAGCGTGTAGACCGCGTCGTCGGCAGTGAACGGCTTGCCGTCGTGCCAGACAACTCCCGCACGCAGCTTGAGGGTCCACACGCTCGCATCAGCGTTCGGCGTGGCCTCCGTTGCCAGGCCTGGAACCAACGTCTTAACGTCTGGGCCGATCTCGAAGAACCTGTCGTAGAGAGCCACCGTCCGCGCAATATCCGCAATGGCGGCAGTCGTCTTCGGGTTGACGGTGTCGAACGTCCCGACGCCAACCATTCCCACTGTGAGGGTGCCACCTCGAACCGGGGTCCCTCCGCCAGACGACGCTAGGTTCTCTTCCTTGCTGCCACCGCTGTCACTACTGCAGGCTGTAAGGAGCGTCGACACTACCGCTGCGACAACAACGAGCCGGCCTCGTCGAAGGAACCGTCGACGCTTCGACAATCCCTCGGCCCGAGAGTCAGGGGAGCTCAAGAGTGGGCTGTCATTCATGGCTGTTCTCCTAGTTCGGTAATGAACGGCGCGAACGGACTGTCGGATCCAGCGCCACGAACTGGCTCACTCGAGGCGGGAGGATCACAACGCGTCCCAACACAAACGCAAGAGCGGCCCACTGCCATCGAAGGGAAACGGTGATTCTGCGATTCACTCCGACTCCTTAGACGTGGACCGATGTCTGGCTGGGCTCGCAACTGGCGTGCGAACGCGGGACCTTTGATTGCTCGGAGAGTAGTGGTGTGTGTCACACGGGTGACAGACATGCGGTGCCGGTGGGCGGAACCGGCTCTGAAGGAAGGAGATGAGCCGCGCGCACTCCCGAGTTGCACTCACGTTCGTCTCATTGGTCGGCACCCGAAAGTTGAATACGAATGACGAGTGGCCGAAGACTTGCGTACCCGCCATCACGTCAGGAAGTACCCACGGAGTTCGGCATCCACGTCGAGCATGTGCAGGCGCGAAATGCCTCAGCCCTGGATCGCATCAAGATGACTAGCGATCTCTACAAGTTGAGGTAGCAGACATCACCTCGGAGGATTCATGACCGGCCAAATTCTCAACGGCAACAGCATGGACGACTACCCACTGACGTTGACCAGCATTGTCGACCGGGCCGAACGATTCCACGCGAATCGGGGAGTCATATCCCGTCGCCCTTCGGGCGACGTCAACAGGACGACATACGGCGAGGTCGCGGGACGCGCGCGCCGACTCGCACACGGTCTGGCCGCGCTCGGGGTGCGGGACGGTGACCCTGTCGCGACGATGCTGTGGAATCAGAGTGAGCATCTTGAGCTCTACTTCGCAGTCCCAGCGATGGGTGCGGTGCTGCATACCCTGAACCCCCGCCTGTTCCCCGAAGAACTGAGCTACATCGTCAATGACGCTCAGGACAACGTGATCATCGTTGATGAGTCGCTGTTGCCAGTCTTCGAGACCATTCGAGACAGTCGCGAGTTCGCACACGTTGTAGTCGTCAGTCATACCGGCGATATCCCGGCCGGAATGCTCGACTACGAGTCACTTGTCGCGAACAACGAGCCAATCGAGTGGCCAGTCCTTGGCGAAGGCCGTGCGGCGGCAATGTGCTACACGTCAGGCACGACAGGTCGGCCTAAGGGGGTCGTGTACTCACACCGCGCTCTCGTGCTTCATTCGCTTGTAGTCGCCCTCCCTGACCAATTCGCTGTGTCCGCTCGTGACACGATCCTGCCGGTCGTTCCGATGTTTCACGCCAATGCGTGGGGCCTCCCTTACGCCGCAGCGCTCGCTGGCGCTCAACTGGTGCTGCCAGGCCCGCAACTGGATTCCGAGAGTGTTCTCGACTTGTTAGCCGCTGAGCACGTCACCATGACAGCGGGGGTCCCGACTGTGTGGATGGGAGTCCTCTCGTCGCTCGACGCCGAACCAGACCGATGGGACCTCTCCGCACTGAATCGACTCATCGTAGGTGGGGCCGCTGTGCCGCGGTCCATGCTCGAAGGATTCGACAGGCACGAGCTGAGCATCGTCCAGGCTTGGGGCATGACCGAAACAGCTCCCCTGGGCTCGGTGTGCCGCGTGCCAGAAGATTTGGATCAAGCAAGCAACAGTGACAGGTACAACTATCGGATCAGGCAGGGCGTCGCTAGCCCACTCGTCGACATCCGCGCCCGCGACGACGAAGGCAACCTCATCGCTTGGGATGACACCGCAATGGGAGAGCTCGAGGTTCGCGGCCCCTGGGTCGCGGCAAGTTATCACCACGGACAGGGGGCGGCGAGCTTCACCGCCGACGGCTGGTTCAGCACTGGCGACGTGGTGCGAATCGACCCGCGTGGATGTATCCGGATCTGCGACCGGTCGAAAGACTTGGTGAAGTCTGGCGGCGAGTGGATTTCGTCAGTCGACCTGGAGAACCAGCTGGTGGCCCATCCGGACGTCGCCCAGGCGGCGGTCATCGCCGTGCCAGACGACCGTTGGGGTGAACGCCCGCTCGCAGTCGTGTCGCTGCACCCCGACGTCGATCCTTCTGTCGACAAGCTGCGAGATCACCTGGCCCAGGATTTTGCCAAATGGCAACTGCCGGATCGATTTGAGTTCGTCAGTGAAATTCCTAGCACAGCGACCGGGAAGGTCAAGAAGTCCGAACTGCGCAAGCGGTTCACCACCGAACCGTAAATATCCCGACCCCGCCCTATGCAACGAGCGGATCCCCGTCATCAGACAGGTCTGCCCACATTGCTCGAACGCAGGAGAAGTGCTGAATGACCGTGCTTACGGACAAGCTGTTGCCCACATTGGACTATCTGCTTGAAGAGTGGCTCGATCTCGGTTCATTGCTCACCCGGCACCGCTTTGCGGACCACGATCGGCAAGGAATCAACGCCCTGCTCCGAGCCTCGGCTGATATCGGAGCCAGACGGTTTGAGCCTGCGAACCGAGTCATCGACGACTACGAGCCTCAAATCGTGGACGGCAAGGTGGTTCTACCGCCCGAGACGCAGGCGGCATGGGACAGCGTCGTCGAGTTCGGCTTCCTGCTCGCCTCCCACGACGCCGAGCAAGGTGGGATGCAACTTCCGCGAATCGTCGACTTCGCCACCAAGGTGATCCTGGGTTCAGCGTCCATCGGCATAAGTCCGTCGATGCTCACCGAGGCCAACGCATCGCTTCTGCTCACCTACGGAAACGCGGCACAGCGGGACGTGTTCGCCCAGCGAGAACTACAAGGTCAGTGGTCCGGGACCATGTGCTTGTCTGAATCGCAGGCAGGCTCGTCGCTCTCCGACATCACGACCAAGGCAGTTCCCGACGGCCCGGATTCAGCCCAAGACCCTCTCGGCCCACGATACCGAGTCACCGGAAACAAGATGTGGATCAGCGCCGGGGACCATGAAATGACAGAGAACATCGTGCACCTCGTCCTCGCCAAGATCCCTGGGGAGGACGGGAATGTCGATCCAGGCACACGGAACATCTCACTCTTCGTCGTGCCGAAGTACCTTGTTGAGGTCGACGGAGCGTTGGGCGAGCGCAACGACATCGTCCTCGTTGGCCTCAATCACAAGCTCGGTTACCGAGGCATCCCGAACACCGCTCTGGCATTCGGTGACGGAACGTGGACACCGCGCGGGACAAAGGGCGCAGTCGGTTACTTGGTGGGCGAACCGGGCAACGGTTTGAAGCAGATGTTCCACATGATGAACGCTGCCCGCATCGAAATTGGCCTGAGCGCCGCCGCATTGGGATTTGCCGGTTTCGCTACTTCGCTTGACTACGCTAAGACGCGCCACCAAGGTCGGCACATCGGTCTGACCGGAAAGGACGCTCGCACGCCTCAAGTGGCGCTGTCAGAGCATGCTGACGTGAAAAGGATGCTTCTCGCGCAGAAGGCTTACGCCGAGGGCGGCATCGCACTCGGTCTCTATGCGGCTCGATTGCTCGACGACCAGGCCACCGGATCCCATGAGGAGGCTGCCGAGGCTGGCCACCTGCTCGCAATCCTCACCCCAGTAGTCAAGAGCTGGCCGAGCGAATGGTGCCTTGAGGCGAACAGCCTGGCGATCCAAGTCTTGGGCGGCGCCGGCTACACACGCGACTTCCCGGTTGAGCAGTATTGGCGTGACAACCGGTTGAACATGATTCACGAGGGTTCCCACGGCATTCAAGCGCTAGACCTTCTGGGGCGCAAAGTCCTTGAGAACGAAGGCGGCAGTCTCCGCCTGCTGGGAACACGAGTTGCGTCGACGGTCGAGAAGGCCCGTCTAGCCGGCTTCGCCGACCAAGCCGAGGCATTGAGCAGGGCATGGAGCATGGCCACAGAATCAGCCGCGGCTGCATGGAAGACCGGTGATCCTCAAGACGCGCTGCCAAACGCCACTCTCTACTTGCAAGGTTTCGGTCACGTGATTGTGGCTTGGGTGTGGCTCGACATAGCGATCGGAGCAATAGCCAGTTCGCATCCGGAGGCGCACGGGAAAGTCGCCGCAATGCGCTACTTCTTCAGGTTCGAAGTCCCGAAAGTGGGCGCGTGGTTTGATGTCGTGGCTGAGCAGGAGATCTTGTGCAGAGACCTTGACGCCAGCGTGCTCTGACCTAGCCACGCATCCGCTCATCAATCGCCAAACGGGATCCCCCGATGCCGTTGAATACGAACCCATTTCGGCGATCTGGCGGGTGGTCCCGCTGTCTGGCACTCAACGCTGTTGTGCGATGCACCGCCGTCCCTAGGTTTCATAGATCGAACACTGCAGCCGTCAAGTTCCAGATGTAACAGGAGATGCCGTCTCATGGATCTGAAAAATTGTGTGGCGCTAGTGACAGGTGCGAACCGAGGCTTGGGCAAGGCACTATGCGAAGCGCTCGCTGACGCTGGCGCGCGCACCGTCTACGCCGGTACTCGAGACCTCACGAATATTCGTGATCCCCGACTGGTGCCCACCTTGATCGACGTTACTGATCAACGACAGCTCACGGCCGCGAGAGACGCCTGCCCAGACGTGAACCTGGTCGTCAACAACGCCGGCATTTTCGGTGCGGGCTCCCTGCTCGAGGAAGATGCAGAGGAGTCACTACGCCGCCAAATCGAGGTCAACGTATTCGGTTCGCTTCGAGTCGCCCAGACCTTTGCACCGGTGATCGAACGCAATGGCGACGGCATGATCGTCAACATCTTGTCGACTGTGAGCTGGTACACCCCACCTGGGAGCCCCGCGTACGCGGCGAGCAAGCATGCAGCGCTGGCGGTAAGCGATGGTTTGCGCTCGGCATTGGCACCTCTCGGTGTTCGCGTAATGGGAGTACACGCCGGCCTCATCGATACCGAAATGGTCGCGGCGATGGATTTCCCTAAGGTGAGTGCGCGGAGCGTCGCCGATGCAGTGTTGCGGGGGATCGAGGCCGGACAAGACCTTGTCCTTGCCGACGACAAGGCGCGCGAAGTCTGGGACGCGATGCGCGTCGATCCCGAAGGTTTCAAGGCGGCGCTAGTGCCCACGATTCCGGCTTAGCGACAGCTCGAGCGTCCGCTAACAGACAGCCCGCCGGCCCAGCTAATCGGGGCGGCGGGCGGCGTGCAACTGGGTCAGGCCAACTCAAGTCAGGCTGTCGACGATTTCGCCAATTGCCCGTACGTGGTCCAGATCGGCGGCATCCCTGACCTGGAAATGGAGCCGATTGATGCCTAGATCGAGGAAAGGCTTGAGCCCTTCTCGAACCTGAGTGGGCGTGCCAACAAAGTGGGCCGTCTCGACATGCGCCGAGCCAGTCCCGAGAACGCCCGAGCGGCGCTGAATGTCAGCGTCGTTCGATCCCGTGCAAACGAGCACGGCAACGCTGCGCTCTAGGTCGGAGGCGGCGCGCCCCTGCGCAGCACACTCTTCCTCGACACGCTTGAACTGTGCTGCCGTCTCATCGACTGTCGAGAACGGCACGTTGCATTCGTCTGCGTAGCGCACGGCGTCCACAAATGTTTCCTGCGCGTCTGTTAGAGGCAGGATCAGGCGAGGGAATGGAAGGGTTGCATGGTCTCCCAAGCCGGCGTTTGCATCCAGCTTGTAGAAGTCCCCGTCGAAACTGAACGGATTTGCCGCTGAAGCATTCCAAATGCCCCTGAGGACGGCAATCTGCTCCACACGTCGCGCATAACGCTCCTCCGGAACGTCGGGCATCGTGAAACCAAACGCCTCAACCTCACGTTGGAACCATCCCGCGCCCAAGCCCAGCTCGAATCGGCCGCCACTCATCTGGTTGACCTGGGCCATGCTGACTGCGAGTAGAGACGGATGGCGAAAGGAAGGGTTGCTCATGATGACTGAGAGTCTGACCCGGTTGGTCTCCCTTGCAAGGGCGGCCATGGTGATCCACGCGTCGGTCGGACCAAGCGGAGCGACGGGACGTTCGTGCGGGAGGTAATGATCGGAGCGAGAGAAGATGGCGAAGTTTGAGTCCTCTACGGTCGCTGCAAGCGCCGCTATCTCGTCATACTGTGCACCTTCCGGCTCGATGTGAATTCCGAACTCCATTGGGACCTTCTCCTCGTTGGTGGTGGAAGCACAAGTCTTCGGGCTGAAGCCAGGTGAGGCCTACCACGTGGTGCCGAAGAGTGAGACTTGATGGCAGCGAGTCACTGCGACGTTCGTCGGCTAGCCCCACCAACTCTCAACGCGCTCCGGCACACTCGGCCGCCGCGACGCGACCATCAGGCAAGGCCCAAGTGCGACGCGCCATCTCGGTGCCACCTGCTGGCACGCGGACGCTGCGCTGCCGAGAATCACAGACTTACAGTGCGATTCAACCAACGGCGGGTATGAGCACCTCGGGTTCGCTGAGCGAGAGCATCGTTTAGCAGCGGGAGAGCCGCCGACAGTCGACCGAGTGGAGTGAACCGTGAGCGTCTTGACGAAACCTCAGCCTGGCCAGGCTGGTCCGAAAATTGACCGGCACGCCGATGCGTACCAGCACTGCATGGTCGGTATCCGCAAGTACTGGTCATCCGATCTGTACAAGCAGGTTCTGAAGGAGATTCGCGCTGACCGAACGGAATCCGAGATTGAGGCTTCGACTCCTGAACAGCTCGAGCGCGACTCGCAGAAGTACACGACGTATCAATACTTCTCATGGCTTGAGCACCAGCTTCAGCAGTACAAGTACCTCGGGCGGTACGGGGTCGTCACCGAGCTCTCAAAGCAAGCCCCTCAATTGGCCGAGCTGCTCGATTCTGCTGCATCTCGCTCGCCAGAGCGACTGAAGTTGAACCCCGACATCGTCCCGCCTACCTACTACACACGGGCGGACTTCCACCAGCATCCTGGTGGAATCTGGAGCGATGACTACGACGCGTTCGCATATGAGTTGGCGGCTGGTATCAGCGGTCAGGTCTACCCAACGCAGGACAGCGCAGGGACCAGCTACCGCAACTTGGCCAAGCTCTGCGAGGAGCGATACCACCCGAAAGACGTCTTGGACGTCGGGTGTGGATTCGGCCTGTCGGCCCTACCGTTCAAGAGCGAGACCGCCGCAACACGAGTGGTCGGATGCGACCTGAGCGCGCCGGCTCTGAAGCTGTCTCACATGCGCGCCCTCGAGGCCGAACTTGAGATCGAGTTCCGCCAGGACAGCGCTGAAGAACTCGCGACATTCCAGGACGCCGAGTTTGACCTCGTCAACTCTGTCGCCCTGTTCCACGAGATCCCGCAGAAAGCCGCCCGCAAATTCCTGCGCTCCGCCCATCGCGTTCTGAAGCCGGGCGGAAAGTTCGTCGTCGCCGATCTTTACCGGCAGCCGGGCGGATCGCTGACGCACATGTTCTATCTGGGTAGCTGCTCTCGCAACCGAGAGCCGTTCATGCGCTCATTCATCGCGCTGGACATGGTGGCCGAGCTGGAGGACGCAGGCTTCAAGGACGTCGAGATCGAGTGGTTCGACAGTGCAACCGCCGGCGCCCCTGTCCCCACAGGGATCAACGAGGGATCGCACCTCAACGGATGGTCGCTCATCACCGCAACGAAATGATCGACCGCGATCCCCAATTCAACCCGTATCACTTTCAGCTAGAGGAGGCGTAGATGTCGAACCGCCATCAGTACTTTTCGGACCCTGCTGTGGGCCGCATGATGGGAACCGTCATGGCTCTCAGCGGCGAGTTGTTCGTCGCTAAGGCGGAAATTGAGGTCTTGAAGCGTGCCCTCATAGCCCGCGGGGCCATCACAGATGGTGACCTCGACCAGGCAAGCGAGACTGAGGAAATCCACGACTTCCTCGTTGACGAGCGCAATCAGTACGCAGAGCATCTCTTCGAACCGATCCGTGTGCCAGACCTGTCAATGGAGCAGCACTGGGAGTTGTTCGGCGAGGGACATGACCCAGACGCCGCATCAGACTCCACTGATGGTTCGACACCAACGCTGGTCGAGAGCTAGGGTCCGTCTCCAACCACGTGCGCCCGTTTACTGGGACAGCAACGCGTCTCTGACCCGCGAATCGAAGGCACGAACGCGGGCAAGCCCCGCCTGTTCGCCAGACTTTGTCGGGCGCAGCCAACCGTGCTCAAGATCGACCAGTCCTGTGTATCCACGGCGCACTGCCTCGACTGCGACATCGACGAGCGGGAGGATGCCGGCGCCGGGCTCGACCCGACCCGGTTCGTTCGAGAGCTGTAACGACACGATGTGCTCAAAGTGTTCAGCCAACACGGCGAGCAAGTCTCCGTCCATCATCGACACGTGGGTCGTGTCGTAGATCAGCCCAACGTTGGGCTGATCTACGGCCTCGATGACGTCAACAGCAGCGGCGGTCGTGCGCAATAGGGAGCTCTGCATACGCACCATAGGTTCGATGCCGAGGGTGAGACCCTGATCCTGCGCGATGAGCGCGACGTCCCGCAGGTTCGCGACTAGATCGTCGCTCTGTCGCGCAGTGTCCGGGCGTGCAGCGTCCGCCGCGACGACAACCGCAAGGAGGGTCGAGCCCAGCGAAATCGCGATGTTCGAGGAGTCCACGATCGCCGCCGCGAGAGCAGAACGATTCCGTGTGGAGCGATCGGTCCAGATCGGGGACGCAGTCACGTCAAACGGCAGCGACGCGACGCAGCTGAAGCCGATTCCGGTTTCGACGAGAGCCCGTCGGACGGCTTCCCGCTCAAGCGGCGACTTGTCGATGACCCATGGGAAGAGCACGCCAGCCATACCCTCTTGGGCGGCAAAGCGGACGTGAGCTGCTGGTTCAGCCGTACCGAGAGTCTCGAGAAACTGAGGTCGGTCGTCTGGACCCGCGAATCCAATGTGTGTGGCATAGCGCAGGGCGGTCATGTGTGACTCCTCAGCGACACCAAAGTCATCCAAGTGGGCCCTGGAATGTGAGGTTGGGACTCGTGGGCGTCGTCGGGTCGATGTGCTCCGGCCAGCTGGAGGTGACCTGCCTGCGATCGCTGGCGGCCATGGGGATCCCGGACGATCCGACCTGCTCCATCTCGTGATAGATCTGCACGCAGTGCCCTTCGGGGTCGACAACATGCAGTGCGTAGTCAATCCCAGTGTGCACACCAGAAGGTAGCTCGATCACAGTGCAGCCCTCGGCAGTAAGGAAGTCCGCCGCATCGCGCAGCTGGCGGTACGAGCCGACCTGCAGTCCATAACCCATCAACGTCGTACGTGGATCGAGTCCTAGGGGCTCCCGCAATTCGACTGGCAGCAGGGTGATCGTGTGGTGCTCCGTGCCGGTGCGCAGATACACGACACGGTGGCCCAGACAATCGCTCTCCTCTGTCACCGCCATGCCCATCCGGTCACGGTAGAACGCGACGGAAGCATCAAGATCGGTCACGAAGAGGCTGATTGGCCCGGAGTTGACGACCTTGAATGGACGTGGGAGGAGCACCCCTCCGACGTTGTACTCCGCCGCCCGGACGTCGTCCCACACGTGCCCGGAATCCGTGTCGTCGCCCGCCGCAACAACCGAGCGAATCTCGTCCAGCTCAGATGGCTGCGGCAGCGCGGGTGCAGCGATGGATGCGTACTTTGCGAATGCCTTGGACTTGCTACGACGATCCCATCCGACTTGCTCCATCCCGTAGAACAGCTCAACGGTGTGCGCATCCGGATCGGTGAAATAGACCGCCCAGTTGCTGCCGGGTACGTCTCGTCCTACTCGCCATACCGGCGAACCCTCGTCGACGAGCATGGAGTTGGCATTCATGACCTCCTCCAGGCTCGAGACCTGGAAGCTGATCTGATTGACGGTGACTCCACGGTCGTAGTTGTCGCTGCGTCCCCTGGCGATCTCGGCGTCGATCAGGACCATCGCATGATGATCGGCGTTGTAGGTGAGGAATGTGCCGAACACGCTCCCGTCCTCACGGAACAAGTGATCGGTGACTCGGAACCCGAGAAGGTCGCCGTAGAAGCGGGTCATCTCGGCGGCGTCAGCGGCGTAGAGACCAAAATGGCCGAGGCGTCCGACATCGAACGGCCGCTCCCGTAGTACGCCACCAACGTCATAGACGGCCATGTCAGCTCCCCACCAGGAAGTCGATGGCCAGCTTGTTGAAGGCCTCGGGTTTTTCAAACTGCGGCCAATGGCTGACCTCGTGCATTTCGGCGATCACTGCGTTCGGCATCAGCTCTGCGATGGCCTGGCCGGTGCGCAGATAGTCGTCGGGGGCATCCACGTGGGCGATGATCAAGGTCGGTGCTGCAATGGCCGCCCACTCGTCGTTGGTCAGGAGATTGCGCTGCCTCACCTCGGGGTCGAACAGCGTCAGAGTGCGTTCCAACGGCGCGCTCGGCAAGCTGTATACCTGCTGGCGCACCGCGACGATGTCGTCAACGATGGAGTTCTGGTCGTAGAACAGGTGCTCAAGCATCGTTTGAATGTCTGACCACGACGGGGTGCCCTCTTGCGACACTTTGCGGCGCTGGTCAACTACAGAGGCTGCCGACTTCGGAAGCGGCAACAGCCCCGACGGCGAGTTGAGGACGAGCCTCTCGACGCGTTCCGGCGCCGTAAGAGCGAGACGGCAGGCGACCCAGCTGCCGAGAGAGACGCCGATGAAGCTGGCCCGTTCGACTCTGAGTACGTCGAGCACCGCCAGTGCATGCTCGACATAGTCCTTGATCTCGTATGGGCGATCCGGCTTGTCGGTGAATCCGCACCCGAGCATGTCGAAAGCTATGCAACGGAAATGCTCGGCCAACACGGGCAGGTTCGCGCTGAACGCCTCCCAGTGCCCACCCGTGCCGTGCAACATCACGAGCGGCGGGGCGTCCGGCGAGCCGAGTTCGACTACCCGGGTCCGAAGGCCGACTGCGTCGACGTAGTACTGCCGGAACTCAGTGCCCATCAGCTCCCGCCACACACTGCGGTAGGTTGCGCCAGGGTCTGGCACCTCCGTCGGTGTGGGCTCGATCGTCCATCCGGCGGGGAGTTTCATAGCGTCAGTTCCCTTCGAGGCCTGAACTGCACGTTCAGTTCCACCTTTTTGATATGCACCAACCATGCAGAGCACGCCGCGACGCGACAAGGGACGTGTCCCGACCAGCGGCACGCCGCGTCAACCCCCTCGTTTGTTCGGGTCCCGGTCAGCAGCACGTAGTCGTGGAAGGGCCACCCGCAGCGGTGAGATTGTGGCGCTCATACGACTATCGAGGAGTGGTGACATGAGGCTTGCTCGCATCGGAGCGCCGGGCGCTGAGGTACCTGTCGCATTCGGATCCGACGACCAGTGGCACGACGTCTCACGCGTGATCGATGACGTCCGACCGGACACCTTGATGACAGATTGGACGACTCACGACGTCACCGCCATGCCGGTCATCAACCCGGCCCGGTTCGGTCCCCCGGTGGCGTCAATCGGCAAGATCGTGTGCATTGGCCTGAACTACTCTGATCACGCTCGCGAGACCGGTGCAACTCCTCCCGCTGAGCCAATTGTGTTCCTGAAGGCACCGGACACGGTGGTGGGACCCAACGACGACGTGCTTATCCCGAAGACGTCAGTGAAGACTGATTGGGAGATCGAGTTGGCCGTCGTGATGGGCGGGCAGGCGCGCTATCTCGAGTCGCCGGCAGACGCCATGCAGCTCGTTGCGGGCTACACAATCAGCAACGACCTGTCGGAGCGAGCGTTCCAGCTCGAGCGTGGCGGCCAGTGGGACAAGGGCAAGAACTGCGAAACCTTCAACCCTCTCGGGCCCTGGTTTGTCACCGCAGATGAGATCGCCGATCCTCAGGAGCTCACGCTGCGCCTTTACGTGAACGGCACAATCCGACAGGAGGGATCGACGGCCGACATGATCTTCGGCATCGACTACCTGGTGTGGTACCTGAGCCAGTTCATGACGCTCTACCCAGGTGACATCATCAACACAGGGACGCCAGCCGGTGTCGCACTGGGTCAGGACGATGACGTCTTCCTGCGCCCCGGATACGTCATGGAACTTGAGATCGCAGGGTTGGGGACACAACGCCAGTCGTGTATCTCGGCCTGAGGCTTACAGGCCCAACCGACGGGTCGATTCCTCTCGCATTTCGTTAGTGCGGACCTTGCCCGCAACCGTCATAGGAAATCGTCTACCAGGCCGCTGATCCAGTTGGGCTGATCCTGGTCGAGCCTATGAAGCCTTCGGTGGTGTTCGCGGGATGACAGGCAGCGTCAGGTGTGTGGGGCGTTGGCTGTCATGGAATACCACTTGATTCGCGCTGACGGAGTCACCCGTCGTGTCATCGAAGTAGCGCGAGCCGGTATTCGGGTTGACATCGTAGACCGGGAAGCAACTGGAGGAGATCTCGAGACGTACCGAATGCCCAACTTGAAACACGTAGCTTGTCGAGGTGAGTTCGACCTTGAGGTGGTAGGTGGATCCTTCGACGAGTTGGGCGCCTCCAAGGTCGCTGACGCACGGTCGGACTATGCCCTGACATATGAAGACCGCCTCGCCAGTGGGAAACACGTCAACCAACTTGGCCGTGAAGTCGGTGTCAACCGCTGAGGACTGGATCCACAGGTCGACCGTTACTGGCCCAGTGACCTCTACCTCTTCAACCAGTGGCTGGCCGGTGTAGGTCAGCACGTCCGCGCGGTTCTCCACCTCCGTCTGGTCGTACGGTCCCGGACCTGGCAGGACCACGCCGGGAATCACTGCGCCGCCGATGGCCGGAACCGGATCGCTGGGATCGTAGACGTAGGTGTCAGCAGGCTCTACGTTTGGCGCTGTTGAATCCAGGCTGCCGCCAGCTCCTGAGGCATCTCCGGCGCTGTGGACATACAAGCGAGTCCAGTTTGTTCGGGCCAACGGCCACTCCCATTCATCCCTCCACACGTTGTCGCCCATCACGAAGATCCTGATTGGGGCTTCTTGATCGAGCGTCGAGGGAGCCTCGTCCTGTAGCCAGCGACTCTGGAACGACGCGATGTCTGGATGATCGAACATCTCCAGCTCAGGCGAGGCCGCGAGATGGCCATCCCATTGCGCGCTGGATAGTCCGTGTGCCCAAGGCCCCAAGATGAGGCGTTGAGCTTGGCGGTCTGCGGGAGTCGATGCGTGACTACTCCATCGTGAGTAGCGATCGATCGTTCCCTGAAGGAACTGGTCAAACCATCCGCTGATATGCAGGGCAGGGACGATCAGATCGTCGCGCTCAGCGGCGGATACCTCAGACCAGTACGGATGTCTTGCCGCGTGCGATTCCACCCACTTGCGCCACCACGGAGCGAAGGTTCGCATCGGTTCCAAGTCCTTGGCTGGGCCAGATTCCATCAGTGGGAGGAGCGCATCCCGGAACTGGTTCGTGAACTCCAGCAAGCCTTCATGCCACCCAACCTCGGCTGCTTGTCGATACATCTCATAGATGGCGTCAGTCGAATTGGTGTCCTCGCTTTGCTGTTCCTGCAGGTCGGGATCGGGCGCTTCGAGCGCTGCCGATTCGGCCTGGAGATCGACGGCAGCCTGAAACGCCCAGCCGAGACTTGATCCCAAAGAAAAAACTCCGGGCGCGGCGTATGGGAACCCGTCGACGAATGTTGTTCCAAATGCCGCAGGAACGATGCACTTCAGCGCTGGATGTCCTGAGAGCACGGCCGCTGTCTGGACTGACGCCTCGTATGAAATGCCGTACATGCCGACTTTTCCAGTGCACCAGTTCTGCTCTGTCAGCCACTCGATGGAGTCATAGCCATCCTCGACATCGTCTCGGAATGGTTCGAATTCCCCCTGTGAATCGAATCGTCCTCGGACGTACTGCACCGCCAAGGCGTAGCCCCGCTCGGCAATTGCCTTGTTGGGATTATTGAACGCGTCGACACCCATCCATTCCCAGGGATACGGGGTGCGGCGAAGCAACGCGGGATGCGGGCCGCCGTCGGGTAGGTAAAGACGCGTGTGAAGGGTGACGCCGTCGCGCATTGTGACGGTGACATCCTTGATTTCAATTTCGACCATGTGTCCTCATTGGCGTCGCCGTGCGGGGTGGCGAGTCGTCCGGATCCTCTGACCTTCGCCGTTGTGCTGTCCGGATCCTCGCGCTGAAGCGAGGGGGAGGCAACCCGCCATGTTCCACTCAACGAGACCCATGGCTTTCAGATTCTTAGAATCTCCGGCCTGATGAGTTGCGGCGAACTTGTTCGAAGGTCCGGCTCGTATCAGAACGGTGCGGGCGTGGGGCACCTTCGGACCATTTCACTGTCGCATGACAGGTCCTCGAGCTTCCGAACAACAGATGGCAAGGAGTTCTACATGCGTCTCCCCATGGCCCGCTGGCACAATCGCCCGAGCGTCTCGCTGTGGATTCGTGACAGCGTGCTCACGGTGACAAATTCTGGCCCTGCCCCGGTGGAGATAACAGAGCTACGGGTTGTTTCGGCCGAACAGCACGGCACGGAGTCGCAGTTCCCAGCTGGCGCCCTGTATCTCGAGCGCCCCCATTCGACCCTCGCAGCGTCAGGCGAACCGATTGTTCTGAACTGCGGAGACAGCCTCCATGGCGTGATCGGAGCAGAGATGATTCAGCGTCCCTCCAGCAGCGACAAGTCTGTCGATGTTCGAGCCACGGTCCGTTTGAAGAACCGTCCGTCTCCGCAGCTCAGCAATATCGCGTCATACAACGGCTGTGGTGTCATGCTCAAAACCCATGACGCCACGATTGCTGAGCGCGAACTGCGCGCGATTCTTTCCTTGCCAATCTAGAAGCTGGCGCAGGCGGCGCAGGCGGCGCAGGCGGTCAGCATCTCACAGCTATCAATACTGATTCACAGATCGCAACGACAAGACCCGCTGCGTGACGCTGCGCGCCAACGGCCGCCTCCACCACATCGGCGCCGACCGAACCCACGTCATCCTGCTCATCCACGACCTACACGTCCGCATCGTCAACGCCATCACCGGCGAACTCCTCCCGCGAACTCACCATCAACCCACACCGCGACTACCAAGCCCAATAGCAAAACTCCCGAACCTGCATTCAGCAGGTCCGGGAGTTTCCGATGTCCTGAGACATCACGGTCGTAGCGGGGACAGGATTGAACCTGTGACCTCTGGGTTGCGAGCCCGGCTGTCGCGCATCGCAGAACTAGTTCCATCGCATCAAGACGCTGCGTCGCTCGGCCCGTCGGACCTGGCTGGCTCAGCTCGCTGGATCGCTCCAGGCACGACCGTGTTGACGAGTCGCGCGATACCTCCAGCTAGGAAGCGACCGTCCAACGTGTCCGGGATCTTGTCCTCACTAAGCAGGTTCGCCACGGCGTCCAGGACTACACCCATGTAGAACTCATCCGAGCAAACAACAGCCATACATGTCGTCCACTTGTGGTCGGGACGATGCTTGTCCAACGCCGGGATCCCAGTGACATAGCGACGAGCACCACGCTCCGACATCACCTCCACGACATCCGACAGACTGTTGACCCTCGGCTGCTTGTCCTTCCAGCTCTCCAGCCCGTGACGTTCCTCGTATGCCAGTTGCCGGCATTGCTGGGAACACCAGCGCCGCGGCCTGCCTCTCTCCTGCGGCGGCATCCGCTCACCACACCGCTCGCACAACCGAGGTTTGCTCGGCTCATTCGATCCCTTGTCATCACTCATCGGGAGAACCTCCTGAACAACAAAGGTCGAGTACTCCTACCTGAGACGACACCTCATCCAAAGAATTTCGTCACACACCTCATGCATTCCCGGAAAACTGACGAAAAGACGTGCGGGGAACGTGAACCGCATGACAGGAGGTCTCCGAAGGGTCGAGGCATTCCTACGGCCGGCCTGGTCCAACACATGCGGCACCGCGCTAGCGTCATTTCACCCAGATCCGGTTACAGAGGTCCGGTGTTGTCCAGCAGTTCGCCGTACACCGAAACCCAGCCTTTATTGCGTCGCGTTCGGCCGACACCGATCGCCGTCTGCATTCCCGCGACAACGGAGCCGAGCGCCGCGCCTCCAACGAGGGCAGCGGGACCACCTAGCCCGACCGTCGCAACTCCGAGCATGATTCCCGCCCCAAACTCGACGGTGGCCGCCTTCGGAATCGCACCAAGACTCTCGACTTTCCCAGTGGCTTTCACGAGATGCTTTTCCATGGCATGGCGGACTGCAGTCTCGACATCCCCGTCGCGCGACTGCTCGAGAGTCATCTGCTCAATCTCTTGGAGGATCCGCCTGAAGTCCTTCATTGCTCTGTGCGACCGTATGGTCGCTACGGCTTCCCAGTCGAGTTCGCCCACATCGGGTATCAGCAGTGGAAGTGCAAACCCTGTCGCGTGCCAGTCGGAGTCAGCGAACCGTGAGCCAAGAACAGCCCTATGGCGCGAGTCCTGCATGACGGACACTCCGACATGCGCGGCGACTGCTAGATCGCGATCGGCGTGGCCGATGACAGCCCCGCGCACGAAGCTTTCGGGCAGTAGTTCGCGAAGCGCATCGTTTCGCTCATCGCGCCGTCGCCAATCATCAGTCGTCTTCTTGATGGAATTCGTTACTGGAGAGGTCACATACTTCATCCAGTCAACGCTCGGCGGTAATTCCCGCGCGAATGGTTGCAAGGTGGGGACCCAGATGATGGAAGTCTCAGAGTTGATGAACGTGCGCATCTCGTTTGCCGCTACTCCTTGGACGTCCTCTGTGCCGAGGCTCAGGTGAAAACGTTGTCCTCTCGCGACGTGGCGTTGATGAGCGGTCTGGAATGCCAGCGAGCCTTCGTCTGGCAGCGGCATCTCGATTCGTCCGCTCGGGCCAGCGGTGATGCTGAGGCCACCGCTTTCGAGCAGCACTTCGTCGTACGAGATTGCAGCCTGCTTCAGCCGTCGCCGCAATCCCTGGATCGGAGCACCAGCAAGCAGGGAGTGAGCGTTAGAACGCAGAGGAACCCAAAGGGTCTTTACGTCTTCGTCCATGGCGCGAAGCGTAATTGGCTGGGGAGACAAAATGCCCTCCCGACTCAGGATACGTAGTTGCGATCGCGGACGAGTATGCGTTCCGTCACTGGCTAGCGGGCTGACACTTGTTTCGCACCTGACTGGTCGATTTTGTGTTCCAGTAGGCAGGTCTGAAGAACTAAGAACACTCCGAACCACGGGGTGGGACGCCGCCCAGTTCTTCGCGTGCGACCATCAGCAGCTGACTCAGTCCGTCCTTGTGGCCTTCGATTGGTACCGGATACACACCCCTGAGCGCTCCGATGACTTCCCCCATGGCTTGGGTGGATGCTTGTGCGGCCCTGTCGCTTCCGAACATCAATATGTCGCTCTGCGCGCGCACCACCAACGTCTGGAGAGACTGCACGTCTGCTTCGGATAGCGGCTCGGTCTCGGCCCGCTTCTCCGCTTCCAGGCATACGGTGAGGAAGTTGCCGTATGCCTCACGGCGTCTTTCGCGCACGTACAGGTCGTGCGCGTTCCTGCGGTCTGTATCCGCTCGTCGATCGTCTCGTCGCCCAGACATCCAGACCCCGAGTAGCGACATGGTGCCGGCGACAGCAACTCCCGACAGCGCCCACCAAGCCTCATTCACAAGACCACGATAGAGACCGGCGCTGACACTCCGAAGGACACCCGAAGCGCACTGCCGGTGACCGCCGGTTCTCCTACTTGGGCTGAGCGGATGACCGCGAGTCTGGTCAAAGACCGTAGGGCAACTCAGCTCCGCGCAGCCCGTCAGGATGAGGCTGCTGGGGACGACGAGGCGATAGGTTGCTGAGGTGAACGATCCTCAGTGGTGGACGATCGTACCGATCAGCGCAATTGTGTCCGCGATTGTGACGATCGCGATCCGATACCTGGACAAGCCGCGACCTCATCTGTCGCTCGTCGGCCACATGATCTCAATCCCTTCCGACTACAAGGGCGACCGCAAAGAGTTCGGCTACCCCCTGACGCTCACGAATGTCGGCAACGGACCAGCCTGGCGAGTATCCATTGCGGGGTCGGGCTGCACGGCGGGCATACGCCAGGATCGAGCTCCTGCGACTTCTCCCGCATCAAACTGGGTCGATTTCATCCCGGTCATCACGGCGGGTGAGTCGGTCTTCATCCAAGCTGCGAATGCTGACGACCTGAGCAAAGCGGCACTGGTGGTCGTCCATGACAGGTTTCCGTCCCTGCCGAGATTGAGTTGGATCAAGCGCGCCAGAACTTGGCGGCTTGAGAAGCTGCCGGTCTCAAACCCATTCCCACCTGCGATGTATCCCGGAGAAAACATTCCATGGTGGAGGCGTCGCTTCGGCGTCATTCGGCGATACGGCGTGCAGTGGCGCTCCAACCACATGGATGACCAATAGGCATCACGAACCACACGCATTCACATCATGTGTTCGAGTTGGGCACTTGCCCGCCGGAGAGCAGCACAACATCCCCGGTGCTGAAACATGACCCCGTCTCGGCGGCGAGCGGTCCCCGATCTCGGCCACACTGGATTCTGACGGCCGGCACCGCTATAGGCGTGCACAGATGAGAAACAGGAGCCGATGCGGTGACCAAGAAGAAGAAGCCGAACAGGAATGCGCAGCGACGCCAAAAGCCCACGCGCGGAAACAGCTCGCTGAAAGACCACCGTCAGAAGGGTCGGACGCTAACGCCGCCGATCATGAACATCATGGGCGACACCTTGCGCACAGTCGCGTGGGAGCGAGACAGCCTTCCGGACTACCTCCTCATCTGCCACCACGTGCGGTCTCAGACAACCGAGGCGTTCGCGAACCTCGATGCTCTCATCAACCTCGTCGATGATGCCGCCGGCATCACGTACACCCCAGACCGCACTGCCCCGGGTGCCTCCGACGAGGGCGCGGCGCCCACTGACGCGCCAAAGGCTGCAGGCACCAATCCCGAGGAGGAGACCCGGACGGCGTACACGCTCATCGGCCAACTCACTCAGTTCGAGAAGTTCACGCCCAACGAGCGAACCGCCGCCCTGACCGCGCTAGAGGAGAACGACGCGTACGAAGCACTCGTGTCCGAAGACTTCGCTCACGTTCTCGGCATGTACCCCGACGCCCCCGGATCCTGGCTGCTGGACCCTTGGCGCCGCCGCGGC
The DNA here is from genome assembly GCF_039537165.1 of Aeromicrobium panaciterrae. Taxonomy (GTDB): domain Bacteria; phylum Actinomycetota; class Actinomycetes; order Propionibacteriales; family Nocardioidaceae; genus Aeromicrobium; species Aeromicrobium panaciterrae. The sequence continues at coordinate 1,146,574 of NZ_BAAAZZ010000002.1, forward strand.
CTGTCCGTGGACCCCGAACGCGCACAAAGAGTTCTGAGCGACCTCCTCGCCGCAGCAGGCCCACGCCGCAGTCCCACGGCAATCTGGGCGAAGGCCTTCATGTGCAACCGCATGGCCGTTTCTGGACAGGCGACGTTCGGCGAAGGAGCCCGAAGCTCGATGCGCCTGTTGGATGGCTGGCCCCACTACGACAACGAGCAGGACAGGGGCGCCGCCGAAGCGACCATCAGTTCGATGTTCAGTGCGCTTCAGATGTTCGGCAGCAGCGACGAGACGCCGGAGTGGGCCGAGAAATTCTGGCGGTCCAACTGGCGCCTGTTCGCGTGCACTCATCCGGAGGCTCGCCTGCAACCGGCGGCGGCCACTGATACAGACGACGGCGACGGCGACGGCGACGGCGACGGCGACGGCGACGGCGACGGCAGAACCTACTGGCGCCGGGTCACGAAGGCCGCAAACGACGCAGTCGCCGAACTCCGCACCGAGTTCCAGCAGCTCGCAAGCACCACCGACCCGGACCTGTACAACCCCGACAGATACGAAGTTCTCACAGGCCTCGTCGGCCGGACCCTCCGCTACCTGGACGTGTTCGCCGCGTACCCAGCCATGTGGACCATGGAACACGGAGCACCACTCCTCAGGACGTTCGTCGAGACCCGAATCGTCTTCAGGTTCCTCGCCACCCGCGACGACCCTGACCTCTACGCCAAGTTCAAGGCCTACGGCATGGGCAAGCTCAAACTCCTAAAACTTCAAATCGAGGAACTCATCGATGAGTCCGATGAGCCGCCGGCGGCCATGGTCGAATACGCCCAACATCTTGACGCCCTCGTCAACCAGGACATCATGGAAGAGTTCCAACCAATCGAGGTCGGCGGAAGCTTCGCCGGCATTGACACACGCAAGATGGCGGCCGAAGTTGGCATGGAAACCGAGTACCGAATCCTCTTCCAACCCGCCTCTTCCAACGTGCACGGAGAATGGTCCATCATCGACGAGAACGTGTTCGTGCGGTGCGCCAACCCCACCCACCGACGCCACCGCATCCTCAGCAACGACCTCGACTCCTACGCCGGACCCGCCTTCCTTGAGTCCATCCTCGGACACGCCAGCGCACTCATCACCGACTACGAAGGCTCCACCGCGCCCCAACGACGAGCCATCATCTGAACCACTCGGGCTCCCAGCTAAACCGGGCGCTGCCAAAGGTCGAGCCCGTGCAATCGACGCCACTACGCTCGGACGAACTTGCCACCTACTGGCCAACATCTGACAGAACAGCAGGCACAGGAGCTTGACGACACATTCCTTGCCTCAGACCCCTTCCAGTATTTCCGCTCCCGCATCGCGTCACTCCTAACCTGGTGCGAAAACGCACCTGTGGAGGAAACGTCGCTGCCCGAAGCTCAACCTGGCAGCATCCGAGCCGAGTTCAACCACTACCTTCAACGACCCGCAACTGACAGACCGTTCAACATCCTCGACGTCCACGCTCAAGTTGCCGCCGATGCCCTCGCACTTCGCCACCACGCCGCAGAGGCCGTCGTACGACTCGCGTGCGCCGTCCTCGCACCGTCACCATCCGCCGACGCTCCCTGCCTGTGGGCAGAGATCGCAACCGGCCCCACACAGATTCAAGGCGCCATCGACCGACTCAACGAGGTTTCACACGCACCCGAGGCGAGCGAACGGATGCTTCGTTCGCTCGTCGAACCCGCAAACCTCGCCGCTGCACGCAGCAACCCAGACATTGTCGGCGCGTGCAACGTACTAGTCGAATGGCTCGGCTACGCCATCCGTCTGCTCACACCTGCAGACATAGACCTGCAAGCGGGTCACAACAAGGTGAAGCACGGTTTGGCCGTCCGCGCTCGGTCAGACCTGCGAGTCACCTTCATGACCACCGGACCTACCGCCGAAGACACCATCCCGGTGAGCGCCCTTAATGGGCCCGACGCTGTCGACATCTTCGACCAACCCGTGGTCGAACTCCTCGCCCGCGGTCCAAAGGTAGATGGGCACCGCCAAGGTTTGGAGGTCACCCAACTTCGGCTCAAGTCGTCAGCGCTGCTCGCAGACGCCTACATGCTCGCGGTGTCCCATGGCACGATGTTCCGCGTGGCAGCGGTTCAACATTTCGCCGATCGCGACGATCTCCCCGACCATCAGGTAGCGCCAGCTGCTCCCGGGTACCCGGTCGGGGGCCCCAGACCCGAACACATCGACGCCAAGTCGCCGCTGGGAATGCGGTTCATTATCACCGTGCCGCCCGGAGGTGGTCCCGCGAAGCGCGAGACCGGCATCGGATTCCGCGACTACTTCCAAACCCTGCACTTCGACTACGACGGCCACCGTACCGTTCGCGCCACCGACGACTAGGGGTCAGCAGCGAGGTTGCGAGAATATGCCTGAGTTGGATTGCAACCTTCGGCACTACGCTCATTGTCAACCGGCACGGCGAATGCTGATGACCTTCCTGGAGTGCGTCATTTCGCCGCGTACGGGTCAAGCAACACGGGATCGAGGAATCAGTCGCCTGTATTCCTCATCGCATCTACCCAGCCGATCATGCGGTCAATGACCGACTGGTGGACACCGGCTGGCATCGCGTAAATCCTGTCGAGCAAGACATCCAAGTCCACCAACCCGACCTCGACGAGTGCGAGAGCGAAAGCAAGGTCCTTGGTACGTCCAGCTGCCAGCTTGGATACCACGAGGTCATGCGGGTCGAGGAATGCCGCTTCGGCAGGCTCGGCGTCGGCCAGTTTCGGTCGAATGAGACGTTCCTTCCATCCGTCCGGGAGAACGATCGTGTCGATGTGGATGCCTTCGGCGTAGTAGCCGAATTCCTCGTGGAACGGAGAGAACTCACCGATGCCGCCTTCGACCTCGTCAGCCTTCGAGCGATCGGCATCCTCCAGGAATGCGATGTCGGCTTCCATCGATGCGGTTGCTTCAGCTGGCAGTTCGTCCTCGTCGCGGACTCCTAGGATCGCCTGCGATCCCACGACGAGGACATTGTTGTCGCCGGCGATGCGCGAAGCACTTCGCAACACATGAGCCAGCTGCGTACGGTTCACGCGACCAGAACAGCCTGGCGTTCGCGAATGGTCCTGAGAACCTTTGCTCGGCGCTCTTGTGACAGGACGCCGGCGAACGGTGAGTTTTCGCGAAGTTCATACGACTTCTCATCGGTCGACGTGAGCGCGTCGAGGATCCGGTCGATGCCGGAGTCCAGGATGCGCTCCCACTCCCGCAGGTAAGAAGCGCTCATCCCGTCAGAGCGCTGCTGCGGCAGCCAGCGCGCGATATTCTCGCGAGCTTTGCCAATGACCGCATCCGGATCCTCCAACAGATCTCCGATGAGCGCCTGATGCAGCCACAAGGACTTCTCGCGTTCGGGCGTCAGGCCAGTGCCCTGCAGCCTCTCGACCTCCGACACCGGGATGCGGCGGTGCGCTCCAACCTTGGTCGACGTGATCGCACCCCTGTTGGACAGGTTGACGACGTGCTGGCGTGAGACGCCGAGCATCTCAGCAGCCTCTCCAGTCGTGAGCATCGTCTTCTCCATACCTCCATTAAACACAATAAACGCAACGCTCACAAGATGGGGGAACGTTCCCCATCTCGCGTTCCTCCCAACGTTCCCCCGAAACTCGAACGTTCTCTGACGCCTCAACCCGCAGGGCCCGACCTTTATTGAGTGACGCCCTATCCACAGGACGTAGGCATGCGCAGTTCTCCACAGAGCCTCATCGAGTCGGTCCGTCCCCGCCCGGACCGAGCGAAACTGGAGGGTCACGCAAGTCGCACCGCATCACACAAGGTGGGAGGAAGGAACGATCGCCATGACAGCACTCAAGCTCCTGTCGCCGGCCGAGGTCTCAAAGATCCTCGGCGTCGCGCCGTCGACGTTGTGCCGCATGCGGCAGACCGGCACGGGGCCACGCTGCATCTGGGTCACAGACCACGCTCCGCGGTATCGCGAGGATGACCTTCTAGCCTACGTCGAATCACGAGCTTCCTGATGCCCGTGCGGCAGGACCGATCTGGTCGGTGGCGTGCTGAGCTCAAATCAGGGCGAGAGTACGTCGCCGGCCGGACCTTCGATACCAGGCGCGAGGCCGAGGCGTGGCTGTCGCGCGAACGCGCCTCTCTGGCCGGTGGTGTCGATCCTCGGGCCGGCAAGATCCTGGTGAGGAACGCGTTTGCAGTGTGGCTGGTCGACCGGGAAGGCATGGTCGCGATCAAGACGACCAAGTCTGACCGATCGGTCCTCAAGGCGCTTCCACCTGGAGTGGCGAACCTTCACGTGAACCGGGTGACCGACCGCGAGATCCAGCGCTGCATCAATGACTGGTCGCGGCGCTATGCCGAGTCCACCGTGAAGCGCTACCGGGCAACGCTTATGGCATTCTTCGCAGCGTGCATCCACGATCGAATCATCACGATCAATCCGGTATCACGCACGAAAGTACCGGCGCAGGCGACGCCAGCCGCCGAGATGATGCCGTTCTCACGCGAGGAGCTGCAGGAGGTTCGAGACGAGATCGCCGTACGCCACCCAGCCCTGGCCGACGCGGTGTGGCTCGCCGGGTGGACTGGGCTTCGGTGGTCTGAACTGCGCGAGGTGCAGGTAGCTGACTTCGTCGAGATGCCCGTCCCCAGGCTGGTGATCCGACGAGCCCAGCCTGAAGGCATTGGCACCAAGCGCCCGAAGTCAGGGCGAAGTCGCCACGTCCCGCTGGTCGATGCCATCCTGCCACTCGTCAGGTCCATGGCCGCGGGAAAGGATCCGGACGATCTGTTGGTCACGACTCAGAGCGGAGCGCGGCTCTATGCCACCGCGTTCAAGCTCTCAACGCGTTGGACGGAGACCGGACGGGGTCGACGCCTGCACGACCTTCGACACACCGCAGCATGCCTCTGGCTTGAGGGCGGCGTCTCCCCGACGACGGTCCAGGCGTGGATGGGGCACGCCGACCTCAGCACGACTCAGCGCTACCTTCACTACCTCGGGACGTCCGCCGACGAGACTGCTTTGACCCGGTTGAACCAGTGGGGGCGCGCCGGGGGTGCGCGCTCTGTGGGGGAAGATCAACAATTCGTTGAGCCGCTTATCGGAATCGAACCGATGACCTTTTCATTACGAGTGAAACGCTCTACCGACTGAGCTAAAGCGGCCGAGGTTCAGCGAGGATCGCCCGCCGAACCGAAGCAAGAGTCTACCGGTTGGTCGTCTCACGATCGAACCGACCTCGGCACCGTAGAATCGCATCCGTGACCGACGCGACACAGGCAGAGCTCGAAGAGATCCGGGCAAGCATCGACAACATCGATGCGGCGCTGATCCACGTCCTCGCCGAGCGCTTCAAGTACACCAAGCGCGTCGGCAAGCTGAAGGCCGAGCACAGCATGCCGCCGGCCGATCCCGAGCGTGAGGCACGCCAGATCACCCGGCTCCGGGCCCTCGCCGCCGAGGCCGACCTCGACCCGGCGTTCGCCGAGAAGTTCATCAACTTCATCATCGAAGAAGTCATCCGGCACCACGAGGCCATCCGCAGCTGAGACCGCTCTGGTCGGGTTCACCCCACGGGTCTACGCTGCCTGCATGGCACTCGCAGACGACATCCTGTCCGGCATCGACGCCGACACCCTCGACAACATCGCCCAGCAGCTCGGCCTCGAGCCCGGCAAGGTGCAAGAAGTCCTCAAGGACAGCCTCCCGGCCCTGCTCGGCGGACTCGACAAGAACGTCCAGGACGACGACGGCGCAGCATCGCTCGCCAACGCGCTGGGCGATCACGCCGAAGCCAACCCACTCGGTGACCTCGGCTCGCTCATCAGCGGAGTCGCCGGCAGCGGCATCCTGGAGAAGGTGCTCGGCGGCAAGACGCCTGACGTGTCCCAGGCCGTGTCGAACAAGTCCGGCGTCTCGGGCATCGACGTCGAGAAGATCCTCAAGATCGCCGCGCCGATCGTGATGGCATTCCTCGCCTCGCGCGTCGCCAAGGGTGGCAAGGCCGACCCCGGGGCAGTCAAGGAAGAAGTGCAGAAGGCCAACTCGGCAGCCAAGTCAGACGCGCCCGACCTGGGCTCGATCCTCGGCGGACTGCTCGGCGGAGCGAAGTAGGGCCTACTCGGCCTTGCACATCAGACCGTCCTTGGGGACGGTGCCCGACACGAGATAGGCGTCGACCGCCTTCTTGATGCACTGGTTGCCCGACGAGTAGGCCGTGTGGCCGTCGCCATCGCGGGAGATCAGCACGCCCGAGGCGAGCTGCTTGGCCAGTGACTGCGCACCTTCGTAGGGCGTCGCCGGGTCACGAGTCGTGCCGACGACGACGATCGGCGGAGCACCCTCGCCCGAGATCTTGACCTGCGGGTGCGTCGCCTTGATCGGCCAGTCGCCGGGTGCCAGGGCACCCCAGCCCAGGGAACGACCGAACACGGGCGAGATCTTCTCGAAGCGGGGCAGCGCCGCCTCCACCTCTTCCAGCGTCGGCGGGTCGGCGACGTCAAGACTGTTGACGGCGTAGATGACCTCGCCGATGTTGTCGGCGTACTTGCCGTTCTGGTCGCGCGTGAAGTAGGCGTCGGACAGCAGCAGCAGGAGTGTGCCGTCGCCCTTGAACGCGTCGGTGAGGCCCTTGCGGAGGTAGTCCCACGTCTCCTTGTCGTAGAGCGTGACCGCGATGCCGTAGAACGCCAGGGCCTCGGTCAGCTCGCGCGTGCGGTCGTCGGTCTCCATCGGCGTCTGGTCGAGCTGGTCCATCAGGTCGGAGATCTTGGCCAGGCCGGTGTCGACGTCATCGCCGAGGGGACAGCCGGCCTTGGTGACGCAGTCCTTGGCGAAGGCCTCGAGTGCGCGCTGGAACCCGGTCGTCTGGCCGATGGCCGACTCGATCACGCTGAGGGCAGGATCGACGGCGCCGTCGAGCACCATGCGGCCGACCGTCTTGGGGAACAACGTTGCGTAGGTCGCGCCGAGCTGGGTGCCGTATGACGCGCCGAACCAGTCCATCTTGGTGCGGCCGAGCAGACCCCGGACGATGTCCATGTCACGGGCGGCCTCCTCGGTCGAGACGTGGGCGGCGAGCTTGCCGCCTCGCTTCTCGCAGGCCTCGCCGAGGTCGGTGACGCTCTTGCGGAGGGCGTCGATCTCGGCCGGGTCGTCGGGGTCGGGATCGACGTTGGTGAAGGCGGAGAAGTCGTCGTCGGACAGGCACTGCAGCGGCGTGCTGTCGCCGACGCCACGCGGGTCGACGCCGACGATGTCGTAGGTCTTGAGCACGCCGGAGCCGAACTCACCCGCCATGGTGTCGGCGAAGTCGGTCGCGTCGCCTCCTGGGCCACCCGGGTTGACGAAGATGCTGCGCTTGGCCTTGCCACCCTCGGCCGGGATGACCTTGACCGCGAGCTCGGTCGTCTCCCCGGCCGGGTCGGCGTAGTCGATCGGGACCTTGACGGTGGCGCACTTGCCCTCGCCGCACGCATTCCACGAGACGTCCTGCGTGTAGAACGTCGAGAGGGCGGACGGAGCACCTGACGCCACCGGGTCGGGCTTGGACCAGCCGTCCCGACTGGTGACGACGTAGGCCGCGCCCGCACCGATGGCCGAGATGATGAGGACCAGTGCGAGCCCGAGAGCCCAGGCGCGTGTGTTCATGAGTGGCGGAGTCCCATCATCATTCGTTCGAGGGCCAGGAGCGGGGCGGCATTCGCGGTCAGCGACTCGCGACACTCGACGATGGCATCGATCATGCCGATGGTCGACTCGGGCGTCCACACACTCGCCGTCGCGTGGATGTCGTCGGCGACGTCGGCGTTGATCAGCGCGGTGCCGGTCGCACACTGCACCGCGAGGACGTCGCGGCAGAACGACAGCAGGTCGAGGAGCACGCCGTCGATCGAGTCGCGGGCGAGGCGCGTACGTCGGCGCTTCTGGTCCTTCTCGAGCGTCGACAGCGCTCCGGAGTAGCCCGCCGGCCGGCGCCCGCGCTCCTCGACACCCCAACCCTGGCGCAGGTCGGCCAGCTCGCGCTCGTCGGCCGCATCGCCCACCTCGGCGGCCCGGGCGGCTGCGGCGTCGTTGATCGTCTGGGCGGCGGCGAGGCAGTCGCCCAGATCACGCAGCGACACCGGCAGCGACAAGATGGCACGCCGGCGTTCGCGGGCAGCAGGGTCGCGGGCGAGGCCACGGGCACGGCCGATGTGACCCTGCGAGGCGGCCGCAGCTGCCGATGCCAGCTCGGGCTCGATGCCGTCACGGTCGACGAGGAGCCCGGCGATCGCGGTCGCGGACGGCGTACGCAGCAGCACCGGGCGGCAGCGTGAGCGGATCGTGATGATGACGTCCTCGACCGCCGGGGCGCACAGCATCCAGATCGTGTGGGGCGACGGCTCCTCGATCGCCTTGAGCAGCGCATTGGCTGCCTGGTCGGTGAGCCGGTCGGCGTCCTCGACGATCAGCACCTGCCACCGGCCGAGGGCCGGACGCAGGGCGGACTTGCGTACGTATTCGCGCGCCACGTCGGTACCGATCGAGAGCCCGTCGGTACGGATGATCGTGATGTCGGGGTGGCTGCCCGCCTTGGCGGTGGTGCAGGAGTGACACTCACCGCAACCGCCCTGCTCGCACTGCAGCGCGGCGGCGAATGCGCTCGCGGCGTTGGAGCGGCCGGACCCGGGAGGGCCGGTGAACAGCCAGGCGTGGGTCATCGAGCGGCCGACGCCGTCGGCCGACGCGACGGCAGCCTGCAGCGTCGCGACCACCGGTTCCTGACCGACCAGGTCAGCCCACACCGTCATGGGTGGGCCTGGCCCAGCCACGGCTCGACGGCCGTACGGATCTCGGCGTGGATCTCCTCGGGCGTGCCGTCGCCTGCGATGACGACGTAGTGGCCGGGATCGGCGGCGGCGAGCTCGAGGAAGTGCTCGCGTACGCGCTCGTGGAACTCCAGGGGCTCCGACTCGATCCGATCGGCACCCTCGAACCGTACGTGGCCGATCGCCGGATCGATGTCGAGGACGATCGTCAGGTTGGGGCGCAGCGACGACGTGGCCCAGCGGGCCACGTGCTCGAGTTCGGCCATGTCGAGGCTGCGGCCGGCGCCCTGGTAGGCCAGCGCCGAGTCGACGTAGCGATCGGTGATCACGATCGCGCCTTCGGCGAGCGCCGGCAGCACGACCTTGTCGACGTGCTCGGCCTTGTCGGCGGCGTAGACGAGCGCCTCGGTGCGCGGTGACAGCTCACCCGTGCCGTTGTCGAGCACGATGTGGCGCAGGATCTTGCCGACCTCGGTGCCGCCCGGCTCGCGAGTCAGCAGCACCCGGTGCCCCAGCGACTCGAGCCACTCGACCAGCAGCGGCGCCTGGGTGGACTTGCCGGACCCCTCGCCACCTTCGAGGGCGACGAACACCCCGGTTTCGGTGTAGAGCGGATCCATGGAGTGGAGCCTAGTCGGACCAACCCCGTCGGACGCGAACAGGGAGCGGAGTCTCGCGCCCGAATGACAAGGCCTGGGGGTCCCCCCACGAGCGCAGCGAGTAGGGGGCGGAGCGAGGCGCACCGGTGTTGTGCTGCGAGCGACGAGAACGCCGTCATTCGGGATGCGGGGCTTCGCGAGCCGCGTCCGGTGGGGTTGGTCCGGCAAGGTCGGCGGGGCCCACGTCGCGGACGAGGACCGCCAGCTTGCGCGGAGCCATCATGCAGAAGCTGTCGGTGAGCAGCTCGGCGACCTCGTCCCAGTCGGTGTCGTCATCGAGCAGCATGCCCATCGCGTCACGGCCCCAGCCGGCGTAGTAGAACGGCTTGCCCTGGCTGGTCAGCGCCTCACGCTCCTCGTGCGGTGCGCGGAAGGTCACGACCGTGGCCTCGCCGTCGACGTCGAACGCCTGGCGAAACGACGCCGGGCTGCCCTCCTCGATCGTCACGACGTGCGCGAAGGTCCGCTTGCGGACTCGCCAGCGCACTCCGATCCAGGCCGGCTCCTCGTATGCGTCGGGCAGCGCCATGCAGATCGCCTGCACGCGATCGATGAGCTCGGGCACGACATCAGCCATGCCGCCAACCTACGAGTCGGCACCGACAGCTGCGAGGCGCAGCTCGGCGACCAGCAGCAGGACCATGATGATGCCGGCCCACAGCTCGGAGTAGGGCACGAACGTGACCGCGACCAGCGCCACGATGGCCGATGCGAAGACGGCGGCCGTACGCACCGACGAGTCGTGCAGCCGCAGGCAGACGAGCCACAGCACCGCGAGGAACACCGCGACCGGACCCGTGACGAACGCGCTGCTGACGTCGTCGCTGACCTCGGCGTGGTGACCGTAGTAGGCGATGCGCGCCGCGAGACCCGCACCGATCGCAGCCGCCGACGCGAAGATGAAGTAGTGGCCGAAGCCCCACCGGTAGCCGATGTCGTTGCCCGTGAGGATGTTGGCGTTGTCGCGGGAGAAGTAGAGCCACCAGGCGCAGAACGTCACCAGGACGCCTCCAGCAACGACGCACCACAGCTCGCCCGGCGGATGCTCCTCGTCGAAGGCGACCCGCAGCGCCAGCGTGACCGACAGGATCGTCTCGCCCAGCACGATGATGAAGAACAGGCCGTAGCGCTCTGCGATGTGGTGCGGGTGCCACGGCGTCGTGCCCGCGAGCTCGGCGACGAACGGCACAGCGAAGTCGAGGGCGATGCCGACGATGAACAGCCACAGCGGCAAGTGCCCGCCGGTGGCCAGCAGCGCGACGACCCAGCCGGTCTGCACCCCGATGAGCCCGTACGCGTACCGCAGCGCCGTCTGGCGCCGCTCGGGATGACCTGCCGCGACGCGCAGCCACATCAGCACCAGCCCGACCCGCATGATGACGTAGCCGACGATGCCGAGAGTGAAGTCCTCCTTGAAGATGTCGGGCACCCCGGCGGCCAGCACCAGCGAGCCGAAGATCTGCAGCAGGGTCAGCAGCCGGTTGAGCGTGTCGTCGGCGTCATAGGCGGAGTTGAACCACACGAAGTTGAGCCATGCCCAGAAGATCGCGAAGAACGACACTGCGAACCACACCAGCCCGTGACCCGGATGGCCCGCGGCGATCTCGTGCTCGAGCGTCAGCGCCGCCTGCGCGATCGCCACGACGTAGCAGAGGTCCGTGAACAGCTCGAGCGGTGAGGCGGTGCGGTGCTCCTCGTGCGGATCGCGAGGACGCAACGGGCTGACGAGGCGGCTGGTCATCGTCAGGCCTTCTCGGCCGCACGGGGGGCACCACCCACGCACGAGGCGCGCAACAAAGTTTCCGACACGTCAGCTCCCGACTCGACTCAGGGCGTGGGGGACTTCTTGGCGGTCTTCTTGGCCGTCTTCTTGGCGGGACGCTTGGCCGCCTTCTTGGCCGGGCCCTTGGCACGGCGCTCGGCGAGCAGCTCGTATGCGCGCTCGGGCGTCAGGTCCTCGAGCGAGTCGTCCTTGCGCAACGTCGCGTTGTATTCGCCGTCGGTGACGTACATGCCGAAGCGGCCGTCCTTGGCCACGACGGGCCGCTCACTGACCGGGTCGGTGCCGAGCTCCTTGAGCGGAGCGGCGGCCGCGCGACGCCCGTACGTCTTGGGCTGCGCGTAGATCGCCCGCACCTCGTCCTCGGTGATCGTGAGGAGCTGGTCCTCGCGCTCCAGTGACCGCGAGTCGGTGCCCTTCTTGAGGTAGGGCCCGTAGCGGCCGTTCTGCGCCGTGACCTCGGTGCCGTCTTCTTCGACATAGACGACGCGCGGGAGCCGGAGCAGCTGCACGGCCTCGTCGAGGGTGATCGTGTCGAGGGTCATCGAGGCGAACAGGCTCGCTGTGCGCGGCTTGTCGGCCTTCTTGGCGTCCTCGGGCAGCGCCTCGGTGACGTACGGTCCGAATCTGCCGTTCTTGGCGGTGATCATGAGCCCGGTGTCAGGGTGGACGCCGAGCTCCTTCTCCAGGCCGGCCGGGGTCGCGAGAAGCTCCTTGGCCTTGTCGAGCGTCAGCTCGTCGGGCGGCAGGTCCTCGGGCACGTTGGCACGGGTCGGGACCCGCTTGCCCTCGTCGTCCTCGGTGAACGGCGGGCCCTCGACGTACGGACCGTAGCGGCCGACGCGCAGGTCGATCTCGTCGCCGAGCGGGAACGTCGCAAGACCGCGGGCGTCGATGTCGGGGAGGTTCTCGACCAGGCGCTTGAGGCCGGTGTTGCCCTCGCCCTCGCCGACCCAGAACCCGGTGAGCACGGCGACGCGGTCCTCGCGTCCACCGGCGACCTCGTCGAGGACGCTTTCGAGCTCAGCGGTGAAGTCGTACTGGATGAGCCGGCCGAAGTGCTGCTCCATCAGCCGGATCACCGAGAACGCGATCCACGCGGGCACCAGCGCCGTGCCCTTCTTGTAGACGTAGCCACGGTTCTGGATCGTGCCGACGATCGACGCGTAGGTCGACGGGCGGCCGATCTCGCGGGTCTCGAGCTCACTGATCAGGCTCGCCTCGGTGAATCTGGCCGGCGGCTTGGTCTCGTGGCCGGCCTTGCCGAGCTCGGCGGCGGTGACGGTCTGGCCCTCGGTGACGTTGGGCAGCTTGGTCTGCTGGTCGTCGCCCTCCGCCTCGGTGTCGTCGCTGGACTCGACGTACGCCTTGAGGAAGCCGTAGAACGTGATCGTCCGGCCGGATGCGGAGAAGACGGCGTCCTCGCCGGTCGTCGCGGTGGCGCCGATGCGGATCGACACCGAGTTGCCCTTGGCGTCCATCATCTGCGAGGCGATCGTGCGCTTCCAGATGAGCTCGTAGAGGCGCAGCTCGTCGCCACGGAGCCCGGTCTGGTCGGGGGTCTTGAAGCGTTCGCCGGCGGGACGGATCGCCTCGTGCGCCTCCTGGGCGTTCTTGACCTTGCTGGCGTAGACGCGCGGCTCGGCCGGGAGGTAGTCGCCGCCGTAGAGCTCGGTGACCTGGGCGCGAGCCGCGGTGAGTGCGGTCTGCGACAGCGTCGTCGAGTCGGTACGCATATAGGTGATGTGTCCGCCCTCGTACAGGCGCTGGGCGACCTGCATCGTACGAGCGGCGCCGAAGCCGAACTTGCGGGACGCCTCCTGCTGCATCGTCGTGGTGCGGAACGGTGCGTAGGGCTTGCGCGTGTAGGGCTTGGACTCGACCGAGCGGATCGTGAACGGCTGGTCACGCAGACCTTCGGCGAGCGCACCGGCGCCAGCCTCGTCGAGATGGACGACCTTGTCGGACGTCAGCGCGCCGGTGTTGTCAAAGTGCGTGCCGGACGCGACGCGGAGACCATTGACGCTGCTGAGCTTGGCCGGGAACTGGCGCGGATCGAAGCCCTCGCCGGCGTCGAACGTCGCCTCGAGGTCCCAGTAGGACGCGACCTTGAACGCCATGCGCTCGCGCTCACGCTCGACGACCAGACGGGTCGCCACCGACTGCACGCGGCCGGCGGACAAGCCGCTCATGACCTTCTTCCACAGCACGGGGCTGACCTCGTAGCCGTAGAGGCGGTCGAGGATGCGGCGCGTCTCCTGCGCGTCGACGAGGTCCATGTCGACGTCGCGGGGGTGCTCGATGGCGTACTGGATCGCATCGCGGGTGATCTCGTTGAAGACGATGCGCTTGACCGGCACCTTGGGCTTGAGCTCGTCGAGCAGGTGCCACGCGATGGCCTCGCCCTCGCGGTCCTCATCCGTCGCGAGCACGAGCTCGTCGGCATCCTTGAGGAGGCTCTTGAGCTTGGTCATCTGCTGCTTCTTCTCGGGCGAGACGACGTAGATCGGCTCGAAGTCGTGGTCGACATCGACACCTAGACGCGCCCAGGGCTCGCCCTTGTACTTCGCCGGCACCTGGTCGGCGCCCTTGGGAAGATCGCGGATGTGTCCGACCGAGGAGTCAACGACATAGCCGTCGCCGAGGTAGCCAGCGATGCTGGCGACCTTGTTGGGTGACTCGACGATGACGAGGGTGGTCAAGATTCTCTCCTGCTAGATCAGACGAGGCACACCGTAGCGCGTGCCGTCAACGATCTGTGCGACGGTCCTGTCCGGGGCGTGGTGCAGGATGGGTCGGTGGGATTCTCCGGGTACGCCGAGCTGTGGGCTGACAAGAGGGTTCGCACCCTCTTCGTCGCCGCGTTCTTCGCGCGCATCCCGGCCATGGCGGCACCCCTCGTGTTCACGCTTTTCGTCGTCGGGCCGCTCGACGGAACGTACGCGCAGGCCGGTGTCGTGGCGGCCGCGTCGACGATCGGTGCCGGCGTCGGTTCGCCGTGGCGCGGACGGCTGATCGACAAGCTGGGCATGCGTCGCGCCATCATCCCGTCGATCGTCGCGGTCGCGGTGCTCTATCCGATTGCGGCGCTCTCCTCTTCCTATGCGCACCTGGTCCCGCTGGCGTTCCTCATGGGGCTCTTCCTGATCCCGATCTTCTCGATCGTGCGACTGTCCCTGAGCGTGATGGTCGAGGAGCGTCTGCGACGTACGGCATTCTCGGCTGACAGCGTCATCGCCGAAGCCAGCTTCATCATCGGTCCCGCCCTCGCGGTCGTTCTCGTCACCCAGGCCAGCGCCTCATGGGCGTTGTTCGTCATCGGCATGACCGAGGTCGTCGCCGGCCTGATGTTCCTGCGACTCAACCCGCCGACACGCTCTGCGGTCGACCCCGACGAGCCGGTCGTCGACAAACCTGCCAAGGGTCCGTGGATGTCGGTGCCGCTGGCATTCCTCTTCCTCATCTCCGGCGGCACCCTGGCCGCGCTGATCGGCGCCGACCTGGGCATCGTGGCGCAGCTGCGCGAGATCGACCACGTCGGCTCGATCGGGTTCACATACGGGCTGTGGGGGCTGTCGTCGCTGGTGGGCGGCTTGATCTATGGGGCGCTCAACACGTCGATCCGCCCCACCTACCTGCTGCTGGCCCTGGGCCTGACGACCATCCCGGTCGGCCTCGGGACCGAGGTCTGGTCACTGTCGCTGTGGGTCATCCCGACGGGCTTCCTGTGCGCGCCGACCATGACGGCAGCCACCGAGTGGATCGCGAAGCTCACGTCGGAGGAGCGGCGCGGCGAGGCGATGGGCTGGCAAGGAACGGCGTTCATGATCGGCGGAGCCGCGAGCTCCCCGGCCATCGGCGTGGCCATCGACCAGGTCGGCGCCTGGGGCGGATTCGTGGCCGGCGGTCTCATCGCCACCGCCATCGCACTCGTGGCGCTGGGCGGTCAGCTGATCCCGGCGTTCCGTCCCGACTCCCACGCCATCGAGGACCTGAAGCCGGGCTAGGCGCGCATCTTGGCGGGCTGGTGCGGCAGCAGGAAGCCGTCGTCGACGAGCTCTCGTACGGAGGATGCGTACGTCGTGCGGAGCTCACCCGCATCGCGGTCGAGCAACGTGGCCAGCGCGTCGAGGATCTGGCCCGCGGTCAGGTCACCATCGCTGGCGCTGACGAGGCCGGCCTCGATCGTGTCGACCTGGCGTGCACGGCGTACTCCTTGCTGCAGTCGCAGCACGATCGACTCGGGATGCTCGGCGCCGACCGGGCCCCGGGTCTCCTCGACCAGGTCCGGCGCCTGCTTCCAGGTGCGATCGAGCAGGGATGCGTCGTCGAGGTTGCGGAGCACGTCGACCCGGTGGCCCCACGCCGTCACGCTGGGCCCGATCGGCGGTGCGATCTCTCCGGCCCACTCCTCGAAACGGGTGACTGGGGAGTCGTCCGTACGGCGCATGTTGAGCCAGCCGAACCCGATGGCGTCGATGTTTTCGGCGGCGAACCAGGCGAGCCAGGCGTCGTAGCGTTGGAGGTAGTCGGGGGCACCCGCCAGGCCGGCGTCGGCGAGCCACATCTCCACGTACGACGGCGGGTCGATCAGCTCGCGCTGCAGCACCCACGCGTCGAGCGGGCTGCCGGCAAACCACTCCGTGAGGTCGGCCTGCCAGTCACGTCCGTCGTGGTGCGCCCAGTTGGCGAGGATCTGGCACCAGCCGCCGACGTTGAGGTGCGTCGCGGCGTTCTCGACCAGATGGCGTACGACGCTGTCACCGGGCAAGCCGGAGTCGCGGTAGACGAGCACGTCGGCGCCCGGCGGCGAGATGACGAATGGCGGGTTGGTGGCGATCAGGTCGAAGGTCTCACCCGCCACGGGGTCGAACAGGCTGCCGTCGCGTACGTCGATGTCGAGCTGGTTGAGCGATGCCGTCAGCCGGGCCATCGCCAGGGCACGCGGGTTGACGTCGGTGGCCACGACGGTGTCGGCGTGCTGGGCGAGGTGGAGCGCCTGCACACCGCACCCCGTGCCGAGGTCGAGCGCGCGCCCGACAGGCTGGCGCGCGGTCAGCTGAGCCAGCGACGAGGAAGCCTCGCTGATGCCGAGCACGTGCTCGGGGTTCATCGCGGCAGCCGGCCCGGTGAGTCCCGGCGTCGGATCGCACAGGATCCACCAGTCGTGGGTCTCGTCGCCGTACGGGCGGATGTCGACGAGAGCGCGCACCTCGTCGCCCGAGAGCTCGAGCAGGTCGGCAGCGACGAGCGGCTCGACGAGTCCGGGCAGTGCCTCGTCGGCCCGTCGGCGGTCGACCGGCACCTGGAGGGCGAACAGCCGTACGAGCGTCGCCAGGTCGCCGGCGCCCGCGGTGGCACGCAGCGCCGGGACGATCTGGTTGCGGGACAACGCGTGGTGCGCCTCCTCGCCGATCAGCGCGAACACCGCGTCGACCGTGAAGCCCGCGCGGGCCAGCGCCCCACGCAGCTGCGGGACGTACGACTCGTCGATCACCGACCCACCTTCTCACCACACACGACGAACGGCGCAGACCCCGTGGGATCTGCGCCGTTCGGCTGGTGTCGTGATCAGGCCTTGGCGGGAACCGAGTCCACCAGGTCGGTCTCGAGAGCAATCGGACGGGACCGGGCAATGCCGACCGCGACCACGATGATCAGCACGGCAACACCGGCGATCACGTAGCGAACCGTGTCGTTGGCGTCGGTGCCGTACGAGTACTTGATGATCAACGGCGTGGCGAGCAGGGCGACGAGGTTCATCACCTTGAGCAGCGGGTTGATCGCCGGACCAGCAGTGTCCTTGAACGGGTCACCGACGGTGTCACCGATGATCGTCGCCTCGTGGGCGGGCGATCCCTTGCCACCGTGGTTGCCGTCCTCGACGAGCTTCTTGGCGTTGTCCCACGCACCACCGGAGTTGGCGAGGAAGACGGCCATGAGGACACCGGTACCGATCGCGCCGGCGAGGTACGCGCCGAGCGGGCCGATGCCGAGACCGAAGCCGACCGCGATCGGGGCGAAGATCGCCAGGATGCCCGGCGTGGCCAGCTCACGAAGCGAGTCACGCGTGCAGATGTCGACGACCTTGCCGTACTCGGGACGACCGGTGCCCTCCATGATTCCCGGGATCTCCTTGAACTGGCGACGCACTTCGTAGACGACAGCGCCAGCTGCGCGTCCCACGGCGTTGATCGCCAGGCCGGAGAAGAGGAACACCACGGATGCGCCGAGGATCAGGCCGAACAGGTTGCTCGGATCGGCGACGTTGAACACGCCCTCGAACGCGTAGGTCTCGATTACCTTGAGGCCGGCAGCGTTCTCTTGGTCGAGACCCGCTGCTGAGATCGCTTCCTTGATCGAACTGCTCAGCGAGCCGAACAGCGCTGTCGCGGCCAGGACCGCCGTGGCGATCGCGATGCCCTTGGTGATGGCCTTGGTCGTGTTGCCCACTGCGTCGAGCTCGGTGAGGATCTTGGCTCCCTCTTCGTCGACGTCGCCCGACATCTCCGCGATGCCCTGGGCGTTGTCGCTGACCGGACCGAACGTGTCCATCGCGACGATGACGCCGACCGTGGTCAGGAGACCACAACCCGCGAGAGCGACCGCGAACAGCGCGACGACCAGCGAACCGGAGCCGAGCAGGAACGCACCGAACACGGCGGCTCCGATCACGATGGCCGTGTAGACCGCCGACTCGAAGCCCACCGACAGACCGGACAGGATGACGGTTGCAGCGCCCGTCAGCGACGTCTTGCCGACGTCCTTGACCGGGCGGGTCTCGGTGCCGGTGAAGTAACCCGTGAGGGCGAGGATCACGGCGGCGAGGACGATACCGATCAGCACCGCGATGATCGCGATGAGGCGCGGATTGCTGTCAAGGCCGGGAGCCTCACCGAACTGCGCCTGTCCGACGGTGGTGATGAGCGTGCTGGTGTCGATACCGGGCAGCTTGGCGTCGCTGAACTTCGTCGGCAGCAGCAGGAATGCTGCGCCGGTGCTGGCAGCGGCCGAGATCAGGGCCGACAGGTAGAACGAGCGGTTGATCGTGGTGAGTCCACCTTCGCCGGCGCGCGGCTTGGTGATGAAGACACCGAGGATCGCGGTCAGTGCGCCGATCGCGGGGATCACGAGCGGGAACACGAGGCCCACCTCGCCGAACGCGACGGATCCGAGGATCAGCGCGGCGACCAGGGTGACGGCGTACGACTCGAAGAGGTCGGCAGCCATACCGGCGCAGTCACCGACGTTGTCACCGACGTTGTCGGCGATCGTCGCGGCGTTGCGCGGATCGTCCTCGGGGATGTTCTGCTCGACCTTGCCGACGAGGTCGGCTCCGACGTCGGCGGCCTTGGTGAAGATGCCGCCGCCGACTCGCATGAACATGGCGAGCAGCGCCGCGCCGAAGCCGAAGCCCTCGAGCACGACAGGCGCGTCGCCCGTGAAGATCAGCACGATGATGCCGGCGCCCAGCAGGCCGAGGCCCACCGTGAGCATGCCGACGGTGCCGCCGGTGCGGAACGCAATGCGCATCGCGACCTCGCGGCCCTCATTCTGGGCGGCGGCGGCGACGCGGATGTTGGCGCGCGTCGCAAGCCACATACCGAGGTAGCCGATCAGTGCCGAGAACCCAGCGCCGGCCAGAAGGGCGACATAGCGACCGATCTTGATCTTCCAGTCGTTGTCCCATCCGAGGACGGCCGCATCGAGGGCGACCAGCATCAGGAGCGCGACGACGGCGAAGACGGCGAGGGTCCGGAACTGACGGCTCAGGTAGGCGGCCGCGCCTTCCTGGACTGCCTGACCGATCTCCTGCATCTTCTCGGTGCCTTCAGATGCCTTGAGCACCTGGGAGCGGAACACAAGGGCCATTACTAGTGCGAGGGCCCCGACTGCGACGACCGCGTACAGGTAGTACGAGTTCTTGTCGGAAAAGTCGAGGTCTCCGCCTACTGCCGCAACCAAAGTCGCGTTCGCCATGAAAATCCTCCATGAGTAAGCAAAAGAAACCGCCGGGCCAGGAGTCCGGACCGACGTGACGGAGGTTACATTGCGGCTAGCCGCAAGACATCAATGGGTCTCACCATGTGTCGCGCCGCGCGCCTCGTCGATCGAGGCGTGCAGGCCGAAGACCTTGTCGAGTCCGGTGATGCCGAAGATCTTGAGGATGCGCTCGTGGGTGCACACGATGTCGAGCGATCCGCCGTCGGCTCGTACGCGCTTGAGCGCCCCCACCAGCACTCCCAGTCCCGTCGAGTCGAGGAAGTCGACCTTCTCGACGTCGATGATCAGCCGGGTGTGCCCGGCCTCGATGGCGGTCACGATCGCCTCGCGGAGCTTGGGCGCGGTGTAGACGTCGACCTCACCGCCGACTTCGATGATCTCGAAGCCGTCGACCGAACGGGTGGTGAGTGCGAGCTCCATGGTCCGTATCTAATCACGGTCTCCGTGCACCCGCCGGTCGCCGGATCGGCGCAGGATGGTCTGGAAGACTTCCCTCGTGGAACCCGCCGACATCGTCCTTCGCCACAGCGAACGGGTCACGCATGTCGAGCACGTCCCGGCGCGCGAGGCCGTCGTGGAGCCCTGGCCCGAGTGGGTCGACCCGGACGTACGCGCGATGTACGAAGCCGAGGGCATCACCGAGCTCTGGGGCCACCAGGCTGAGGCGCTGCACCACATCCACCAAGGCCGCCACACCGTCGTCTCCACCGGTACGGCGTCGGGCAAGTCGTTGGCGTTCCAGGCGCCGGCGCTCACGACGTTGGCGGCCGGCCGTACAGGCAGCGGGTTGCAGGGCAACCGGATGCCGAGCGTCCTCTATCTCGCGCCCACCAAGGCGCTCGCTGCTGACCAGCTCCGCCGGCTCGGCACCGCCACCGACTTCGCCCGTCCCGCGACGGTCGACGGCGACAACTCTCGCGAGGAGCGAGCCTGGGCGCGCGACCACGCCAACTACCTGCTCACCAACCCCGACACGCTGCACCACACGATCCTTCCGGGGCACGCACGCTGGAGCCGGGTGCTCGGCGGCGTCAGCCATGTCGTGATCGATGAGTGCCACCACTATCGCGGCGTCTTCGGCGCACACGTGGCGCACGTGCTGCGTCGGCTGCGGCGCATCTGTGCCCATTACGGGGCCGACCCGGTGTTCGTCCTGTCGTCGGCCACGGTGGCCGAACCCGACGTCTTCGCCCAGAGGCTCACTGGCCTCGACGTCGTCGCGGTCACGGATGACGCTTCGCCGCACGCCGCCCAGACCATCGCCCTGTGGGAGCCACCTCTTCTTCCCGGCTTCGACGCCGACTCGCAGACGCCGGTGCGCCGGGCCGCGAACACCGAGGCCGGCGAGCTGCTCACGGATCTGGTGCTCGGCCGGGTGCGCACGCTGGCGTTCGTACGGTCGCGTCGTGGCGCCGAGACGGTGGCGGCAACGGCGCAACGAAGCCTCGCCGAGGTGGACCCGGAGCTGGCCGCTCGGGTCGCGACGTATCGCGGCGGCTACCTCCCCGAGGAGCGGCGCGAGCTGGAGCGCCGGCTCCGTGACGGTGACCTGCTGGGCCTCGCCAGCACCAACGCCCTCGAGCTCGGCATCGACATCGCGGGGCTCGACGCGATCATCAGCGTGGGGTTCCCCGGGACACGGGCGGCACTGCGCCAGCAGTTCGGCCGAGCCGGCCGAGCCGGCCGCGACTCCTTGGGCATCCTGGTCGCCCGCGACGAGCCGCTCGACACCTACCTCGTGCACCACCCCGAGGCCCTGCTCGGTGCCCAGGTCGAGGCGTCGGTGTTCGATCCCGACAATCCTTATGTGCTGGGTCCTCACCTCGCCGCCGCTGCCCACGAGCTGCCGCTGACGGAGGCGGACTTCGAGCTGTTCGGACCGCGTACGGCCGAGGGCATCAGCGCGCTCGAGGACGCCGAGCTGCTGCGCAAGCGGCCGGCCGGGTGGTTCTGGACCAAGCGCGAACGGGCAACCGATCTGGCCGACATCCGGTCGAGTGGCGGCTCGCCGGTGCAGATCGTCGACGCCGGCACGGGTCGGCTGATCGGCACGGTCGACGCCGGCTCGGCGGACGCCGCGGTCCATGAGGGCGCTGTGTACGTGCACCAGGGCGAGGTGCACGTCGTCAACGAGTACGACGTCGACGACGGCGTCGCCATCGTGCACCGGGAGGACCCGGAGTACTCGACGATGGCCCGCTCGGTCACCGAGGTGACGATCACCGACACCGAGCGGAACAAGCAGTGGGGCGATGCCGCGATGTCGTTCGGTTCGGTCGACGTCGTCACCCAGGTCATCTCTTATACGAAGCGCAGCACGACCGGCGCAGGGATGCTCGGCGAGGAGCTGCTCGACCTGCCCCAGCGCACGCTGCCGACCAAGGCGGTGTGGTGGACCCTGAGCGACGACGCCGTGAAGAAGGCGCTCTCGACCGCGGACATTCCCGGTGCCGCGCACGCCGCCGAGCACGCGGCCATCGGGCTCCTCCCCCTGCTCGCGACCTGCGACCGCTGGGACATCGGCGGCGTCTCGACGGCATTGCACTCAGACACCGGCACGCTGACGGTGTTCGTGTATGACGGCTACCCGGGTGGTGCCGGTTTTGCGGAGCGCGGATATGAGCTCGCCCAACGATGGCTGACGGTCACGCGCGATGCGATCAACGCCTGCGAGTGTCGTAGCGGCTGCCCGTCGTGCGTGTATTCGCCGAAGTGCGGCAACGGCAACGAACCTCTCGACAAATTCGGCGCCGTCGTCCTGCTCGACACGTTGCTGGCTCAGTCGAGGTAGAAGTCGGGCGCGGCCCGGGCCTTCTGCTCGACCCGCCAGGTGTGACCCCACCACTGCGTGCTGACCCCGCCGGCGACCACGGTCGCGACGTCATAGTCCATCCGGCAGGAGACCAGCCGCGCGCCATTGCGACGCATGAGGTCCTTCGCGGCGTCGCAACCGTCGTCGCCCGCGACGCTCGCGCGACTGGCGGCCAGTGCCGCGAGGTCGGCGGCCGACGCGACGGAGTGCTTGAGCCGCACGAGCCCCGCGACCTGGGTCATGACCAGCGCCATCAGGGTCAGCATCACGGCGGCGCTCACGGCGTAGACCGTGACAGCACCTCGCTCCCGCGTCATCGCGACTCGTCTGCCGCCACCGACGACGACTCCATCTCCCGGGCACCGATCCCGGAGAACAACGGGATGGGCATGGTCGACTTCGCACGAACCGCGACCGTGACCAAGCCGTCGTCGGTCGACACCGTCACCGTGGCTCCCTCGGGAGCGAGCCGCTGGGCGGTTCGCTCCGCCACATCGATCGCTTCTCCTCGCGCCACCAACCGTGCCGCCTCGCGGGACGCGTCGGCCAGCCTGACCTGGGTCAGGCCGAGCGACACGATCCACAACAGCAGGAACGCGAACGCGACACCGAAGGGCGCGATCGTCGCCAGCTCGGCCGTGACCATGCCCGAGTCGTCGCTGCGACGCACGCTCACCAGAACCTCGGAATGCGACCGGGGTCGATACCGAAGAGGTGGCGCCACGACAGCGCCCGGGTCAGCACGTCGCGGAACGTGTCGAACCACGGATTGTCGTGGTCGAGGACTCCGAGCTTGTAGAGGATCAGACCGATGCCGACGGCACCCAAGGTGCCGACGGTGTATTCGGCGGTGGCCATGCCGCGCTCGTCCCTGGTCATGGTGGTGCTCCTTTCGAGGGTGCCGGGGCGAGCATCGGCTCGCCCCGGCGAGGGTCAGAACGGCAGGAGGTCGGGGATCTTGTTGATGAGGTCCTTGACCAGGTCGCCGAACCACTCGGACTGGCCGATCTTGACGAGCACTCCGCCGATCGTGCAGGCGCCGAGTGTGCCTACCGTGTATTCGGCGGTGGTCATGCCGCGCTCGGCACGGCGTCGCAGTACCGGGTTGAGAAGCAGTGTCTTCATGGGTGTCCCTTCGCTAGGTGTTTGTCTCACCGGGAATATGTGGTCGACGCCGACGTGGCTGCGCTCGTCGTCGGGGCGCTGGGGACAGCCGTGCCGAGGCGGGTTGGTGTGGACATCGTCAGAACGTCAGGGAGCGAAAGGCTCCCAGGATCGTCGGCACGATGCCGATCAGGAAGAACGCGGGAAGGAAGCACACCCCCAGCGGAGCGGCCGTGCGTACGGCAACCTTGCGGCTGTCATCTCGACGGCGTCCGCGACGCTCACGTCGGAGCTCGTCGGCGACGCCGGCGATGATCTCCGCGACCGGCATCCCCGAGGTCTCGGCGCGACGGAACGCCCGTGCGACCGGCGCCAGCCCGGGGTCGTCGAGCACCCCGGTCCACACCGCGATCGGATCACCCGCGATCGCCAAGCGGCTGGCCAGCTGCGTGAGCTCCGACCCCAGCGGATCAGGGGTCGCCTGCGCAGCCAGCGCGAGTGCCTCGGCGGGCGGGCGACCGACCTCGAGCGTCGCGACGGCGAGGTCGAGCGCCACCGGGAGCTGGGCCGAGATCTTCGCGCTGCGCTCACGTGCCGCTGCGGACTCGAGCCGGGCGACTGCTGCGTGGGCGACCGGCGCCAGAGCCAGTCCGACCAGGAGCCCAGCAGGCCAGCCGAGAAGGACGAGCGTGGCCAGCGGCACCGCAACAGCGGCCAACGTCGCCGGAGCCGGCCGCCGGGCGTCTCGGGCTGCGACGTAGAGGGCGCGAACCCGCCGCGTCGTGGGCGGCAGCATCTGGCACCACACCGCCAGGGCGGCCAGCAGCGCCGCCGTCACGTGGACCGTTCTCCGGCAGCCGCGATGCGATTGACCCAGCCCACGCCCGCGCAGGCGCAGGCCGAGCCGGCGGCGAGGCAGAGCGCGCCCGGCACCGTGGAGGTGAGGAGGTGGACCGGATCCGCCCCCATGCCGCTGCCGAGCAGGAGACCGACCAGGGGAAGCACCGCCATGAGCCGTCCGGTCGCCCGCGCCGGCGCAACGCCCGCCTGCACCTCCCGCTCGATCTCCCGGTCGTCGCGGGCGGCGAGCTCGAGCCGGTCGAGGACCCGTACGAGTGGTGCTCCGGATCGCTCGGCCACGAACCACGCGCTCGCCAGGTCGGCCAGCTGCTCGGCCCCGGACAGCGCCGACTCGCTGCGCAGGGCTGCTGGGACGTCACCGCCCAGGCCGGCCGCCCGCGACGCCGGCGCCAGAAAGGGGAAGTCGGGCGCAAGACCCGCCAGCGCCCGTTGCGGGAGCACTCCCGCGCGAAGCTCGGCCGCCATCAGACCCACGGCCTCGGCGACCGCGGTGCGCCGCGCCTGCGCGTGGCGGCGTACGTGCTCGGCCCGTGCCTGACGCAGGGCGAACAGGCCGACGGCCCCGACGGTGAGCACGACGATCAACCGGGCGGGTGGCAGTCCGGCCACGACGACGCCGAGCACGGCCACCCCCACGCCCGGGATCACGAGCGCACGCGGCCGCAGGCTCCGCTGCCGCGGCAGGTCGAAGCGCTCTCGTACGAGCCAGCCGCCGTGAGGCCTCGCCAGGAGCGCCGCCAGCACGGTGAAGAGGGCCGCCGCGATCGTCATGCGAGCAGGGCGACGAGCCGCTCGTGGCCCGGACCGCGAGCCGCACGGTCGGCGTCGAACGTGAGCGCCGGCTCGCAGCCGACAAGGCCGCGACGGTCCTCGCCCAGCACGGCGACCTGCTCGACGCGACGCACGCCCTCGGCGGTGCGGGACAGGTGGACGACGACGTCGACGCTTGCACGCAGCTGTGAGTGGACTGCCTCGCGCGGCATGCCGGCGGCGACGCCCAGCGCCTCGAACCGGGCCGGTACGTCGGCCGCGGAGTTGGCGTGGATCGTCCCGCACCCGCCCTCGTGTCCCGTGTTGAGCGCTGCCAGCAGGTCGACCACCTCGGCACCGCGAACCTCCCCGACGACGAGCCGGTCGGGACGCATCCTCAACGCCTGACGCACGAGGTCGCGTAGGGTGACCAGCCCCGCGCCCTCGATGTTGGCCGGGCGGGCCTCGAGGCCGACGACGTGCGGGTGGTCGGGCCGCAGCTCGGTGGCGTCCTCGACGATCACGATGCGCTCGTGCGGATCGACGAGTGCCAACAACGCCGCGAGCAGCGTGGTCTTGCCCGATCCCGTGCCTCCGCTGATGACGAAGGCAACCCGTGACGAGATGATCGAGCGGATCGTCTCGACCGCCTCGGCGTGGAGCGATCCTGCGGCGGCCAGCTCGTCGAGCGTGAAGGTACGGCGAGCCGGCACCCGCAACGAGATCAACGTGCCGGGACGAGCGAGCGGAGCCAGCACGGCGTGCAGCCGCGTGCCGTCGCCGAGTCGCGCATCGACCCACGGACTGGCGTCATCGAGCCGGCGACCGGCCTGGCCGGCGAGGCGCTGGGCGAGACGGCGCACCGACTCCTCGTCGGCGAACCCGACCGACGACTTCTCCAGCCCACGGCCGCGATCGACGTAGACCTCATCGGGACCGTTGACCAGCACGTCGGTGACACCCGTCAGGGCCAGGAGCGGCTCCAACGGACCGGCGCCGCGGGTCTCACGACGCAGCTGGTCGACGAGGGCGAGCACCGTGGCACTCCCCGCGAGCTGGTGCTCGGCACGCAGCGCCGCCGCGACGCTGTGCGCCGTCGGCTCAGCCGGGTCTGACGCCAGCCGCTGCCGGATGCGTTCCACCAGCTCCGAATTGGTCATGATGCCGCCGCCGCTCGAGCAACGACACGGCGCATCTCACGTGCGGTCGGCGCCGTCATGATGTCGCGCTCATGCGAGCCCCAGCGTGTCGAGCAGGGCCGATGCCGTACGGCGAGCAGATCGTGACGAGCCAGGACCGTGACCGCGGTCGACGGCCGTACGGATGCGACGGTCGAACCGGTGCCGGGTGTGCACCGGCCTACCCAGCGCGTCGCCCACCGCCGCCGCACCGATGCCACCGGAACGGCTGACACTGACGACCACGATCGCCGACGAGCACGCCTCGATCCGCGACAGCACGTGGCGTGCCGCTCCGACGGCGCAGATCTCCTCCGCAACCACCAGCACCGTGAGGACGGAACGGCCGAGCACGTCGATTCCGTGGGCATCGAGGTGACGCGGCACGTCGGCGACCACGACGTCGAACCCGCGCACCGCCGCCGTGACGACCGACGGCACGGACTCTGGCAGTGCCGCGCCGGGCGACCGGTCCCACGACAAGGTGGCGACGCCCGAGTGCACTGGAAGCACGTCGGCAAGCGACCCTGCGCTCAGGCGGCCTCGGGTCGCGTCGAGATCGCGCCACCGCAGACCGTCGACGTGCTCCGAGCCGAGGACGAGATCGAGGCCGCCCCCCAGTGGATCGACGTCGACCAGCATGGTCCGCAGGCCCCGTCGGCCCGCGCCGAGCGCCAGGGCCGCCGCCAACGTCGAGGCGCCGACTCCACCTGATCCCCCGACGACGCTGATCAGACATGCCTCGCCGTGCCCGTCGAGGGCGGATGCCAGCGCCTCCAGGATGTGGTCCTGGTCGGCCGGGTCGAACACGTCCTCGGCTCCGAGTCGTACGGCGGTCGACCACCAGTCGCCGGGATCGCCCGACACCAGCATCACGTGATCGCGACGCGGCAGCTCGATCCGGGCGAGCGCCGGTGCAAGGTCCTCGCCGACGACCACGGCCTGCGCGCGACGCCACGATCTGCGCGCCGCGGTGACGTCCGTGGCGACCTCGGGAGTGACGCCGACGGCGGCACACCAGCGGAGCGCGTCGTCGAGAAGGTGCTCGTCTGCCGTGACGATGAGTGGCGGCTCGGGTTCGTACATACGCCCACCGTGACGCCGAACGCCGCCCGAACGGTCGGTGAACGATCACGCTGTGGAAGGTGGTCCTGGCACGCCGGGGGTGTGGACGCCCCTATCCTGAAGTGGTGAGCACCCGATCTGCGGCGTTCTTCGACCTGGACAAGACGATCATCGCCAAGTCGAGCACGCTCGCCTTCAGCAAGCCGTTCTTCGAGGGCGGCCTGCTCAGCCGACGTGCGGTGCTCCGCAGCGCCTATGCGCAGTTCATGTTCTCGGTGAGCGGCGCCGACCACGATCAGCTCGAGAAGATGCGGGCCTACCTCACCCAGATGGTGGCGGGCTGGGACGTCGACGTCGTACGCCAGTCCGTCGGCGAGACGTTGCACTCGATCATCGACCCCATCGTGTTCGACGAGGCGGTCGAGCTCATCGAGGACCACAAGGCGGCGGGCCGCGACGTCGTGATCGTGTCGGCGTCAGGCTCGGAGGTCGTGGAGCCGATCGGCGAGATGCTCGGCGTCGACCATGTCATCGCGACGACCCTGGTGGTCAAGGACGGGCGCTACACCGGTGACGTCGACTTCTACGCGTACGGCCCCAACAAGGCCAAGGCGATGGAGGCGCTGGCCGCCGAGCGCGGCTACGACCTCTCGGCCAGCTTCGCCTACTCCGACTCCGAGACCGATGCGCCGATGCTCGCGGTCGTCGGTCATCCCTTCGCGGTCAACCCCGACAAGGCGCTGCGCCGGATCGCCGAGGACAAGGGGTGGCCGATCCTGACGTTCGCCCGGCCCGTCGCCCTGCGTCGCCGCCTCGGCCTCGACACCCGGGTCGGCAAGGCCGCGGCAGTCGCTGTCGTGGCCGGTGCGGTCAGCGCGATCACGGTCGCGCTGGTGACCCGCCGCAAGCACCGCGTCGCGGTCTGACCTCAGCTGACCGCCCGTACGATCTCCGACGCGACGGCCTTCATTCCCGCCGATGTCGGGTGGAGCAGGTCACCGTCTCCGGAACCGACCCCATTGACCCACGGGTCGACGGCGCAGATGTCGTGGCCCTCCGCCGCGCTCCACATGTCTACGAACCCGACCGACGCCTCCTGGGCGGCACCTCGCAGCATCGCGGCCAGGTCGCGCTCGAAGGCCTCCGATGCGGCGCGATTGGCTTCCGAGATCGGCAGGACGGCACACGTTCCTTCGCTCGGCGCGAACCGCATGTAGCCGACCAGGAGCACCGTCGCGTCCGGCGACCGGGTCTTGACCTCGTCGAGGATGCCCGTCACCCGGGTGCGTGTCTGCGACAGGAGGTCCGGCGCGAAACCCGCCATGAACCCCGCACACGCAGCGTCGTTCTGGCCGGGCAGGAAGCACGCCTTGAACCAGCCCGACGCCATCCCCGCGTCGTTGGCGCCGATGCCCACCGTGACGAGCTGGGTGTCGGGCTTGAGTGCGTCGAGCTGTGTCCGCCCCTTCTTGACGGCATCGCGCACCGTGTCGGTCGTCGCACCGCCACAGCTGACGTCATCGACCTTCGCACCCAGCTTCTTCGCCACCACGTGCGGGTAGTTGCGCAAGGAGCGGAAGCACTCGGCCGGTGCCTTGCGGTCCATCGGGTCGAGCCCGGGCCCGGAGACGGCCGAGTCGCCCAGCGCGACGTACCGGGAAATCTTCGGCGCCCCATCCGACTCGTCAGGAGCATCGGAGCCACCGCCGGACGAGCAGCCGGCAACGGCGACCAACACACCGACGATCACCGCCACAGCTCGCACGACACCAATCTAGGCACTCACACCTTGTGAACGAAAGCGCACAACGTTACGCACGAGTAAGACTGTTGTCAGCGCGGCCACCGGCGTACAAAGAGGGCATAACTCCTCCCCTTGCTCGCGGGAGTCAAACTGAATCGGAAGTCCTCTCGCGAATGCTCGTGGAGGACCCCAGAACGGCACAGCAGCTCAGTACCCACGCGGCGATCACCCGTCTCAATGGGACAGTTGCTCGCAGATCTCCGTTCCACTCAGGGATTCAAGCGGAGACACGACAACTCAGATCCAGCACGCCTGGTAGCTGAGTGAGCTGGCCAGGCGGCGTCCATTCCCTTGCGGAGTCGGCGCCGCCGCTCTGCGATCAGTCGACCGGGCGCCAGCAGACGGTCGGGAGGTAGGCCACCTCGGGCCACTCCAGCAGCGGTCCCTCGTGCTGCCGCACCATCTCCTGGAGCAGCTCGTCGACGCTGCCGAAGTCCTCCGGGAGCATCGGCTCGCCAAGCCTGATGATCGGGCCATCCGGTCCGCGATGGCTCGTCAGCATCACGACAGGCGCCCCGGCCAGGGTCGCGGAGCGCGCCGGGCCCGACGAGCACTTGACGTTGCGGCCGGCACATGTGGTGACGCTCGAACCGGGTACGTCGATCGCCGACGCGACCACGGCGCCACCCTCGAGCTCCTCGACCAGGCCGGCAATGCCGACGGCCGCAGAGATCAGCCCACCACCGGAGCCGACGACGCGGTAGTGCTGGAAGAGGTTGGGGCCCGGTGCTGCCCGGTCCGCCGCGACCACCTTGACCGGTAGGCCCGTGGCACGGGCCACCGATGCGAAGATGCCGTCGTACTGGGCGTGGTGGACGAAGCTCAGCAGCACGCCACGACCCAGCGCGTGCGCCGCGCGCAGGTGCTCCGCACCCTCGACCGCCTGGCGGGTGACGAGCCGCGGGCGCCACTTGAGCTCCTCGAACCGGGTCCAGTGCTCGATGTAGCCGCGGCTCGCGTCCTCGATCTCCGACGAGCGGCCGATGGCACCCAGCAGGTGCTCCATGTGCATCCGTGCGTCGTCGACGACGCCGTCGTCGGCCAGCGCCGCCGCGACCTTGCGGTCGACGTATGGGCGAAGCAGGAAACCGGGCAGTCGCGGACGTGCAATCCACAGCGCCCGGACGACGGCTCGGCGCGTGAACAGGAGCCCCGAGCCGATGAGCCGCTGCGCCAGCGGCGCCTTCGTGACCTCGACCATTTCCATCGCCGGAAACGCTATCGCACCCCCAGGATCGGGAAACGTACGAGCACCCCGTCGGCGGCTGATAATCTCGCCGCGTGCCTGAGAACAAGCCACTCCCAGATGACCTCCGTGACCGCTACCTCGACCTCGTCAAGCGAAGCTTGACGGGCGCCCTCAGCGAGGACAACGACTCGATCCTCGGTGGCGTCCGCATGCTCGGTGCCAAGGGCATCAAGAAGCGCACCGCCAACGCGGTCGCCAAGGTCGCCGGCAAGCTCGACCTCGAGATCGCCTACAAGAAGCCGTACGACCCCGTGGCACGCGAATCGGGGCTCGACTGGCCGGCCCGCGCCGAGTCGATGATCGGCCTCAAGCGCATGACCAACATCCAGGACTGCATCGCCGCCGTCATCGCCGACGGTGTGCCGGGCGACCTGATCGAGACCGGCGTGTGGCGCGGTGGCGCCGTGATCTTCATGAAGGCCAACCTCGTCGCATGGGGCGACACGACCCGCAAGGTGTGGGTCGCCGACTCGTTCGAGGGACTGCCCCCGCCGGACGCCTCCCGCTTTCCCGCCGACAAGGGCGACGAGCTGCACACGCAGACCGGACTTGCGGTCGGCCTCGAGACGGTCAAGAACAACTTCCGTCGCTATGACCTGCTGGACGATGACGTCGAGTTCCTCGTCGGCTGGTTCAAGGACACGCTCCCCGTCGCGCCCCTCGGTGACATCGCCGTGATGCGGCTCGACGGCGACATGTACGAGTCGACGATCCAGGCGATCGAGGTGCTCTACCCCAAGCTCTCGCCGGGTGGGTTCTGCATCATCGACGACTTCGGCAGCCACGCGACGCAGGCGGGCCAGGCGGTGCACGACTACCGCGACAAGAACGGCATCACCGAACCGATCATCCAGATCGACGAGTTCGGTGCGTTCTGGCGCAAGTCGCTCTGACGCTGGTTGCTCAATTCAACCAAACCGCCACGGAGAACCGTCAGGAGTGGATAGCCTGACGGCGCTTCGGTAGGGGATTACCGGGGCAACTCCCCCTGGAGGTCCTATGCGTTGGCTGTGGGCTGCACTGCTCGCACCGCTTCCGTGGTCGGTCAAACGCCGCCTCGGTACGTGGTTGTACGGCTGGGACGTGCACCCGACCGCGTACGTCGGCCGGAGCATCGTCATGGTCGGCAAGCTCACGATGGGCCCGAAGGCCAGCATCGCGGGCTTCAACATCATCCGCGACCTCGCCGAGCTCCGGCTCGACGAGGGCGCGTCCATCGCGTCCCGCAACCGCATCACGGGCTGGCCGCTGAAGCTGCCGCCGTTCGACTCCGAGAACCGCAACCCGTCGCTGATCATGGGCAAGCGGTCTGCGATCACGATGGCGCACGAGATCGACTGCTCCGACCTGGTCGAGATGGGTGAGTTCTCGTCGTTGGCCGGGTTCAGCTCGACGATCCTGACCCACAGTCTCGACCTGGTGCGCGATCGCTGGCGCACGGCGCCGGTGACCATCGGCGCACACTCGGCCGTGATGACGGGAAGCATCCTGCTGAGCGGTACGAGCGTGCCGGCGCGCTCGATCATCTCGGCCGGCTCGGTCGTCAACACCCAGCTGACCAAGGAGCTCATGTTCTATCGCGGCAATCCGGCCGAGCCCGTGCGGGAGCTGAAGGACGACATGAAGTTCTTCCACCGCACCGGCCCGATGGGCCTGCAGTAGGCGTCAGACCTTGCGGGCGCCCTTCTTGGCGCGGGCGTACTCGATGAACGCGTCGATGTCGTCGCCGGCGATCAGCGGGACCGCCTCGCGTACCTCCTCGACCGGCCAGTCCCACCACTTGATCTCGAGCAGCGCCTCGATCTGCTCGGGGGTGAACCGGTAGCGGATCAGCTTGGCGGGATTGCCCCCGACGATCGCGTACGGCGGCACGTCCTTGGTGACCACGGCACCGCCGGCGACGACGGCGCCGTCGCCGATCGTGATGCCGCTCATCATCAGTGAGCCCTGGCACGTCCAGACGTCCGAGCCGACGTGGGTGTCACCCTGGAACGTCGGGTAGCCGTCCTCGCCGGCTCCCGGCATCCCGAAGTTGATGCGGTGCGGGTAGGTCGTGACGCGGTCGATCGCGTGTGCTCCGCCGAGAAGGTAGGTGCCGCCGAGCGACGAGTAGTTGCCGACGAGCAGCCGTTCGGTGCCGAGCATGTAGTGGTCGATCGCGGGGATCCCGTAGGTCTGTGGCCCCACCACGACGCGGCCCGACTTGAGCATGCGTTTCCACGTGTATTCGTTGGGGCCGACGATCGTCATGTGCACGCGCCGGTAGGCGTAGTAGATCCGGCGGAGCAGGTTCTTCATGACAGTCCTCTCGACGGGTCGATGACGGGCTCGTTCTCGAGCTCAGTGGCGGGCTCGGGGGGCACGCCCGTACGCAGGTGGAACAGCAGTGCGGCCCACCAGATTATGGCACCGATCCCGTGGCCGATCGCGACAGCCCACATGCCGCCGAGAGCGCCGTTGATGAGCACCCCGACCACCGTGAGCACGATGATCAGCACGGTCTTGGTGATGTCGATGCGCAGGGCGAGCTTGACCGCCCGCAGGCCGAGCAGGCCGGAGCGGGCGCCGCTCATCATGCCCATCATCGCGATCTGGGCGGCCGAGGCCAGGAGCAGCGGATGGGCCTCGCTCCAGGTGTCGCCGAGCAACCCTTCACCGAGCGCGTCGGGCAGCATCAGCAGGATCACCCCGTTGACCACGGCGACGGCCGTGGTCAGGGCGCTGATGCGCGTACCCATCCGGATGACGTCGGCCGACTGCTTGGACGACCGCGACACCTCAACGACGCCGCTGGCCATCGACGCGATCTGGAACACGACGAACGGGCGCTGCAGCAGCAGGGCGCCCTGGATGCCGCCCATCGCCTTGGCACCGGCGATCGCGGTCGTCAGCACCGCCGTGAGCAGCGCGCTGCCGCCGGCTGCGGTGTAGGCGGCGAGGTAGCGCCACGAGTCGGACCACGTCTCGCGCAGCCAGTCGAGCGAGAGCCGGATCCTGGACGTACGAAGCTGCCACAGCATGATCAGCCCCGCGGCTGCACCGGAGCCGGCCCAGACCGCGATGAAGACCCACAGCCTGTCGCTGTCGGTCAGGATGAGGACGCCGGTGCCGGCCAGCACGAGCACGAGCCACACCACGTCGAGCACCAGCGCGCGAGCCGGGCGCTGCATCGCGAAGCCGAGGTAGCGGCCGAGGTCCTGCAGGATCAGCAGGGGGATGCAGACCGCGAGCACCAGGAAGGCATCGCCGAGCCGGCTGTCCCAGATGTGGGCGACCACGCCGCCGACGAGCACGAACACCGCGAGGCCGAAGCCCAAGATCGTCGAGGCGCCGATGGCATCGCCTGCCCGCTCCTCGGCCTCCGCGGAGTGCATCAGCATCGGGTCGCCGACCAGGGCCCGCGCGACGCCCTGGATCAGCCCGTAGGTCAGGAACACGATCGAGAACAGGCCGAACGACGCGACGGGCAGCACCCGCGCCGCCAGGACCAGCATCAGGACGTTGGACGCTCCGGCTATCGCCTGGTCGATCGTGAGCACACCGAGCCTGCGGCCGGACGACTGCTCGGTGGATTTCACGGATTTCCTTGCACGGATACGGCGGCTGACGACCTCTGAAGCGTAATCGCTCGGATCGGGATCAATGGGTCAATCGCCGCCGTAGCCCCACGCGCCGTCACCGCCGGCGTACTTCGAGCTGACCTTCCCGGTGAGCTTCGGGAACCGCTTCTTGGTTCGGTCGTACTCCTCGGGCAGGACCCAGCGGACCGACTTCGCAGAGTCGCCGACGAACGAGCGGAGCTTGGACTTCCACGTACGGCGGCGCCACCTCTTCCATGCACCCGCCTCCTCGGCGAGGAACGGCACCGGCAGGCTGGCGGCCCGGGTGGCCAGCTCCATCCGGTAGGCCCGTCGTACACGGCGGCTGATGCGCTTGCCCCTGGTGTCCTCGAAGTACGGGTAGGGCGGTGGCGGCGGGAGCGCGCGCTCGAAGCCCGAGAGGATCTCGGCGTATTCGTGGCACAGCGCGTAGATCGCGGAGTCCTCGTCGAGCACCTCTTCGCTCGAGTGGTCGAAACGCATCGACAGCCGCTCGGGGCGACGCGAGTCGAAGGCGTGGAAGTGGAACAGGCGGAGCCGCTCACCGTTGGTGGAGTTGACGTAGCCCTTGTCGTCCTTGACCAGCGGGCGCTCGCGGAGGTTGCCGACGCCGACGTTGTAGCCCGTGTGGCGCAGGCTCCTGGCGTTGAACAGCGTGCTGCCGAGGTCGATCCACTTCTGGTCGACGAACAGGCCCGAGAGCGGCTCGACCAGGCACTCGGTGCGCAGGTGGCCCCACCACCAGTCGAGGAACGGGACGGCCCGGCGGTCGACGGCGCAGAAGCCGAGGTTGAAGACGCCGACCGCCAGCATGTGCGCCTCGCCGATCGCCGCGTCGGCCGGCACCGGTTCGAGGAAGTGCGGGGTCAGGGCGATACCACCCTCACTCGCCGCGAGCTCGGGAAGCAGCTCGTCCATGGGCGCGGTGAGGAACGTGTCGGGGTCGAGATAGATCGCGGCCTCGGCGTCATCCAACAGCGCCTTGAGGAACAACGGCTTGACCGCGGTCGCCATCTCCACGAGGTCATAGATCGTGGCGAGCTGAAGGACCTCTCGCTCGCTGATCTCGAGCACCGACGTGCTGAGGCAGTCGACACCGTCGAGCGTCGGCAGGTCGGCGTCGTGGCGGATGTCGGAGAGCAGGATCTGCAGGCGCGCACCGTTCTCGTGGCGGCGCAGGCTCTCGGCCAACGTCAACGCCTTGGGGAGGTAGTTGCTGGTCAGGATCGTGCAGTAGCTGACAGCGGTGGTCATCGGCGGGCGCCCTCTCGACAAGCACTGGTGGCGGCTGGCCTGTCTGCCCAGACATGCCGCGGTCACTATATACAGGTGAGCCGGTGCGACCTGAGGCGAACGGCGGGAGCGGAGCAGTCGAATCCGCTGGTGTAGATTCTGGCCCATGGTTGCGCCGGTCGTCCTGATCGCCTTCAACCGACCCGAACAGACGCGTCGCACCCTCGATGCCATCCGGCAGGCAGCCCCTGAGGACCTCTATCTGGTTGTTGACGCACCTCGCGCGCACCGCCCTGACGACGTCGAGCCCTGCGCTGCCGTGCGGGCCGAGCTGGAGAAGATCGACTGGGAGTGCCGCGTGCACCGACGCTATGCCGAGACCAACCTCGGATCGGCCGCCAACATCGAGCTGGGCCTCGACTGGGTCTTCAGCCAGGCGTCCAACGCGATCATCCTCGAGGACGACTGCCTCGCGGACCCGACGTTCTTCCGCTTCTGCACCGAGCTGCTCGAGCGCTACGCCGACGACGACCGCATCTCCTACATCGGCGGTGCAGCGCCCGAGGTCCCCGCCGAGGTGTTCGAGGGTGC
The DNA here is from genome assembly GCF_039537165.1 of Aeromicrobium panaciterrae. GTDB lineage: Bacteria > Actinomycetota > Actinomycetes > Propionibacteriales > Nocardioidaceae > Aeromicrobium > Aeromicrobium panaciterrae. The sequence goes on from NZ_BAAAZZ010000002.1 coordinate 1,182,092, forward strand.
AAGCTACGCGTTCACGGCGTTCGCCTCGATCTGGGGCTGGGCCACCTGGCAACGTGCGTGGCAGGCACATCGCGAGGTCTACCCGCGCACGCACGCCGGTGGCGACCACACATCGGTCCGCACCGAGCCGATCGACTGGTCCGACACCTTGCTGCAGTCACCGGCAGGTGTGAGGTTCTTCCGGTCGGCGGGCGAGACGATGGACAAGAAGACGGCAACCTGGGCCATCCACTGGTGCATCTCCGTGATCGCCAATCGGTCGCTGGCCATCACGGCAGCCTCGGTGCTGGTCAAGAACATCGGCTTCGGCGATGCCGGCACCAACACCAAGACGACCCGCGAGATGGCCGAGGCACAGCCCCTGACGTTCCCGCTGGTCCACCCCGAGCAGATCGTGCTCAACGAGCACATCGAGCTGGCGTACGAGAAGGTCGTGACGCAGGAGCTCGGCGTGATCTCGCGCATAGCCCGCAAGGTCCTGCCGGCGGGTCCGCTGCGTGCCCTGGCCCGCAGCCTGCACTACCGCCGCACGGCGCCGAAGTCCTAGGAAGCGACCCAGGAGCGCGGGACCAGCTTGTCGAGCGCTGCGAGTCCTGCCGTGTCGTCCCCATGGGCGACGGCGACGTCCCAGTAGCGGCTGGTGACGTCATTGCCCGGGTTGTCGAGCACGGCGGCCCGCTCGGGGACCTCGTCGATCGACCAGTGCCCCACCGGCTTGCCCCAGTTGTCCCATGCCGCGACGCGGGTGTAGCCGAGCTCGGTCAGCGTCGGCCAGATCGCGTACGGGTCGTTGCCCGCGAGCCGCGAGAGCGTGTGGTCGTACTCGAGGAACAGCACGGGATGCGAGTGCGCCCAGGCCCGGGCGATCACCGGGATGAGCTCGACGTCGTAGCCGTCGGTGTCGGACTTCGCGAGGCGGAGGTCGGCGAACTGCGGGTGGCGCTCCTGCAGCTCGGCGGGGGTGACCGTGGGCGCGGTGAAATCGGAGGTGCCGGGCTCGAAGCGCGTCGTGCCGCCGACACGTACGGGCGCCATCGCCACATAGTCGTTGGCGGCAGACAGCAGCTTGGCCTCGATCGAGACCCGGGCGTCGTCACCGACGTTGCGCTCGAGGTAGCCGACGAAGTATTGGTCGGCCTCGACGCACAGCACCCGCGCGTCGGTGGCCTGCAGGATCTGCATCGTCGAGTCGCCGACGTTGGCACCGACATCGAGCACCGTCAGGGGTGCGTCGTCCTCGGCGATCAGCTCCGCGAGCCGGACGAGGTTCTGGCCGTAGTCAGGTGCGACCTTGGCGTAGTCGGGCAGCCGGTGCGACCACGGGAGGTGCATCGACACGCCCTGGACGTCACGTACGACCTCACGATCGGGCCACCGGTCCCGTACGAACCATCGTGCCCGCTGCCAAACCTTGCGCGCGACATCCGCACCCGATCGATCCATGCTGATCCCCTCGCCGCAAAGAACTGAACGTCTTCACAACGAGGTCGACGGCCTCCGGGTTACGGGCCGCCGGGGATGGCGGGAGTCGCGTCAGGGCGACCTTGATGCCATGTACAACGGCGGCGCGGACGTCTCGACGCCCAGCTCCTCGTCGTCCTTGTCCTCGGCCTCGTCCAACATCCGGGTCGCGAGAATCAGTGCGATGAGGATCCAGACGAAGCGGTCCCACAGGTTGGTCGCCAGGGCACCGAAGCCCATGTAGGAGATCGCGGGGTAGGCGATGAGTCCGTACGGGCGCGAGCCGAAGATCAGCGGGTGCACGGCAGGCCACAGCATGACGAGGAACGCGATGAGGCCGAGCACGCCGACCGCCACGGCGACCGCGAGGTAGATGTTGTGGAACTCGATCACGTCGACGAAGCCGCGCCCGCTGATCGGGTGCTCCTTGAACTGCGACCACCCCAGCCTGAGCTGGTCACGCCGCTGGTTGTCGGAGTTGACCGAGGCGTCGCCGCCGAGCAGCCGTCCCAACGCACTCGCGTCGTCGGCGCCGCGGATACGCGACAGGAACAGCACCAAGATCGTCGCCCCGAAGGCGCCGGCCCAGGCGACTCGGCCCGAACGCTCGAGGATCGGGTAGAGCATGATGATCACCGCGAGCACCAGCAGGGCGGCGCGACTGCCGCTGGACCAGATGCCCCAGAAGCAGGCGATCGCGGCGATGCCCTGGAAGGCCCAGGTCCAGCGCGGCAGCAGCCGGAAGACGAACGGCATCAACGCCATCGACAGCAGCGAGGCGTGGCCGAAGTTGTTGACGTGCGTCGTGAGTCCGTAGGAGCGGAACACCTGCACCGGGTCGACGAACGAGTAGGCGACGCTGACGACGTTGCCGCAGATGTAGGCGGCCGCCATCACCGAGATGAGCTTGAGGTTGGGCCCCCACCACATGAAGACGATCGGCATCACCAGGCCGGCGATGACGATCTTGGAGATGAGCAGCAGGCTCAACAGCGGGGAGGTGCTGGCGACCGACGCGACGATGCCCATCGTGAGCAGTCCGATCGCGCCGGCGGCATACAGCGCTGGCACCTTGAGCCGCCGCGACATCAGCGTCGGTAGCAGCAGGATCGTGGCGCCGACGAACAATCCGTCCGAGGCCGTCACGGAGGCACCACCCGCGACGACGCGGATGATGTTCATCGGCGAGAAGAACAGCGCGAGGATCATGAACAGCGTGCCGGCGCGCTCGAAGCCGAGCGCGAGCACGATCGTCAACGCCGCGGCTGCGCCGATCGCCAGCATCGGGATGCCCGCCGAGGAGATCGCGACGAGCATGAACAGCAGGACGCCACAGCCCAGGTAGAGGGCTGTGGACGTCAGACGGCTGGACGGCCTGCTCGGCGCGTCTAGCCCGCCGAACATCCGCGTGCCTTCGGCTCGACTGGAGTCGTCACGGGTCAGATGTTCGAGTTCTCGCGACGCCGTCCGCGCGCCTTCTTGTCCCGGCCCTTGCCGGCGTTGGCGATGCTCGGCGTCGTCGGCAGCTCGCCGTATCCGTAGCCATAGCCGTAGCCATAGCCGTAGGCGCCGAACCGGCGCTTGGGAACCAGGTTGAGGATGACACCGGCGACGTGTCCGCCGGCGAGCTCGACACGCTCCGAAGCCAGCCGCAGCTGCTCGCGGCGGGTCCGGCCGTGCGCGGCGACCATCACGACGCAGTCGGCCTGGCTCGCCAGGATCGCGGCATCGGCCACCGGCAGCAACGGCGGGGCGTCGATCAGGACGACGTCGTAGGCCTGCGACGCCGACGTCAGCAGGTCACGCATCGCCTGCGTCTGCAGGACCTCGGCCGGGTTGGGGGGTACGCGACCCGTGGCAAGGAACGAGATGCCGCTGGTGTGCGTCTGCACCGCCTCGCTGAGCGTGGCACGGCCGAGGAGGACGGTCGACAGCCCGACGGACTGCTCCAGGCCGAGGAGCGCCGGCATCTGCGGGTTGCGGAAGTCGCAGTCGACCAGGAGAACGGAGACGCCGTTCTGGGCCAGCGACACCGACAGGTTGGCGGCCGTCATCGTCTTGCCCTCGTTGGCGAGCGCACTCGACACGACGATGCAACGCATCTCGGCGTCGACGTTGACGAACTGGAGGTTGGTGCGCAGGACACGGAACGCCTCGGCGATCTCGCGGCTGCCCTGCGGATCGCTGATCAGCGGGTGCTTCTGGAGCGTCGAGTCCTTGGGGACCGTGACGAGGACCGTGGAGCTCGCCGACTCGGCAGCCTCTTCGGCGGAGTTGACCGAGGTGTCGAGCAGCTCACGCGTCACGGCACCCGCGAGGCCGATGAGGAGTCCGAGGATTCCGCCGACGACGACGTTGAGCGGGATGTTGGGGCTGATGGGCGAGGAGCTGAACGACGCCTTGCCGACGACGCGCGCCAGGACGGGCGGCTGGGCGGCCGGATCCTGCGGACGCTCGAGGCGGGCGACGAGGTTGGTCATCTCGTCGGCCACGGTCTCGGCGATGAGGCGTGCCTGGTCAGGAGTGCCGGCCTTGGCGGTGATGCCGATGACGACCGTGCTGGTGTTGACCGTGGCCGAGACGTTCTTGGACAGCTCGTCGGGCGTCTCGGACAGGCCGAGGCGGCTGATGACCTTGGTCAGCACCGAGTCGTCGTTGGCCAGGCCTGCGTAGGACGTCACACGCAGCGCGGAGAACGTACCGGCCTGATAGGCCTCGGCAGAGTTGCTGGCCTGCGTCGAGATGAAGACGCGCGAGCTCGCGGAATAGACCGGGGTCGCGCCGGCGGAAAGCCAGGCGGCCAGGAAGATCCCCACCACGAAGAAGGCGACGACGAACTTCCATCGGCGCGCAATCGTGGTGAAAAATTGGCGAATTTCCACTGGGACGGTCCTCGATCTCGGGTTGCATCACACGTGTCGGCGAACAGACGAAGGCAACCCCCAAAGGCACCCTCGGCCATGTCGATTCTACGCATACCAACGCGAGCGCACTCGATCAGTGACGGTCCGCGAGGATGCAATTCGCCACATGCGCGCAACTGCCCCGATGTTCCGTCGTACGATGACTGCCGTGCCGTTGCCAGCACCTACCAGGAGAATCCATGTCGTCAGAGGTTTCGACCAAGCCCGCTGCCCCTGCTCGCGCCGCTGAATTCAGCGGGATCCGGATCAACCTGGGGTGCGGGATCGTGGCTCTCGAGGGCTGGGAGAACTACGACAAGTCGCCCGTCATGCTGCTCCGCAAGGTGCCGTTCCTGCTGTCGACCCTGGTCAAGCTCAAGATCCTGACGCCGAGCCACGTCCAGACCTGGCCCAAGAACGTCAAGCGCCGTGACCTCACCAAGCCGCTGCCGCAGAAGGACAAGACGGTCGAGGCGATCTATTCGTCCCACATGTTCGAGCACGTCTACCTCACCGAGGCGCAGGCTCTCGCCAAGGAGGCGTTCCGCGTCATGAAGCCGGGCGGCATCCTCCGCCTCGCCCTTCCCGACGGGGAGCTGTGGGCCCGCCAGCTGATCGAGAGCAACGGTGACGCCGAGGCCGGAGCGCACTACAACGAGCGGCTCGGCTCCTACCCCGTCGTACGCCCCAAGGGCCGCCGCCTCTTCACGTTCATGCTGGGCGGCAGCGCTCACAAGTGGCAGCCCACCCGCGGACTGGTGAAGTCGATGCTCGAGGACGCCGGCTTCACCAACTTCCGCGAGCTCGAGTACCAAAAGGGCGACCTTCCTCAGGTCACCGAGGTCGAGGTGCGCCCCGAGAGCATGTTCTTCGAGGCCGTCCGCCCTATCGACTGATCGCCAGGAGCGCGGCTCTGGTCTGCTCGACCGTCCTCGTCCAGGTGAACTCCGCGGCGTGAGCCCGGGCGGCTTCGCGCTGCTCCGGAGTCTGGCGTCCGGCTGCCACGACCGCATCGGCCAGCGACTCCGGCTTCCAGTCGGCCATCACGTACGCGTGGCCGCCGGCGATCTCGTTGGTGGCTCGCTCGGGACCGATGACCACCGGCCGCCCGAGCAGCATCCCCTCGACGACCGGGAGGCCGAAGCCCTCGAAGTCTGACGGGAACACGATCATCCGCGCCGCCACGAGGACACGCTGGAACTCGTCCTCGGGAAGGAACGGTGCAAGACGCACGCTGCCGCCGAGGCCGCGCTGCTCGATCGCGGCGGTGAGCTCCTCGCGGCCGCTGCCCACTCCGAGGACCAGCAGGTCGGGCGCCGAGCCCAGGCGGTCGGCCAGCACCTTCCAGCCGTCGAGCACGAGGTCGGGGTTCTTGTTGGTGTGGTGCGCGAACGTGATCGCCGGCCCGTCACCGTCGGCGGCAGGCCAGTCAGCGACATGGTCGGCGCCGAGGTGCGTCACGGTCGCCGGTACGCCGCGCAGCTGCGGATGCAGCTCGTGGAGGTCGTCGAGGCTGCGCTGGGAGATCGACAGGAACTGGTCGGCGAGGCGGTAGGTGCGCCCGTACGAGATCCGACGGAGGAGCTTGGTCTTGCGGCTGAACTGCTCGGGCCTCAGCTCGTGGCGCAGGTCGAGGATGACGACCGCCATCGGCGCCCCAGGACGCCGCACGGTCGTCGTCGGCGCCGTCGCGATGACCGCGTCGGCACCGACTTCGCCGGCGAGGCGCTTGAGGTGGACCGTCTGGGCGAGGGGGCGCCCGATCATGCGTGGGCGTCGCACGCGCAGCTCGTGGCGTACGTGGCCCACCGTCGGCAGGTCCAGGCCGCGCGGGACGATCACGTGCAGCTCGTCCTCCGGGTGGACGTCGTGCCAGCGGGCCAGGAGGTGCTCGACGTACGTGCGGATGCCGCCGTACTCGGCGCACATCGCATCGACCACGATCTTCACCGGCACCACCTCATGGTCGGACAGAATCGCACAACAGATGCCAATCGAGCGAAACCTCGGGCTTCCGCCCTCGTTAGGTCATCGTGCAGGTAGCGTTGCACGCACACACTCCCCCTCAGCCTGCCCCACTCGGAGGACAACGGAACATGACGGTACTGGTCACCGGAGCCGGAGGATTCATCGGCGGACACCTCGTTGCCGACCTCCTCGCGGCCGGCAAGGACGTACGCGCGGTCGACATCAAGCCGCAGCAGGAGTGGTACCAAGTTCACTCCGGCGCGGAGAACGTCGTCGCCGACTGCGCCGACATGGGCGATGCCCGCAAGATGACGAGCGGCGCGCAGGAGGTCTACAACCTCGCGGCCGACATGGGCGGCATGGGCTTCATCGAGAACAACAAGGCCGAGTGCATGCTCTCGGTCCTCACCAGCACCAACGTGCTGGTCGCAGCCCGCGACGCAGGCACCGAGCGCTACTTCTACAGCAGCTCGGCGTGTGTGTACGCCGGTGACAAGCAGACCGACCCCAACGTGACGGCGCTCAAGGAGTCCGACGCCTACCCGGCCGATCCCGAGGACGGCTACGGCTGGGAGAAGCTCTTCAGCGAGCGCATGGCCCGCCACTTCCGTGAGGACTTCGGCATCCAGACCCGGGTCGCCCGCTACCACAACGTCTACGGTCCCGAGGGCACGTTCGAGGGCGGCCGCGAGAAGGCTCCTGCCGCACTGTCGCGCAAGATCGCCCAGGCCAAGCTCAGCGGCGACCACACGATCGAGGTGTGGGGAGACGGCGAGCAGAGCCGCAGCTTCATGTACATCGACGACTGCGTCCGCGGCACCCAGGAGATCCTCGCCGGTGACAACGTCGAGCCGGTCAACCTCGGCTCGGCCGAGCTGGTCACGATCAACCAGATGATCGGCATCCTCGAGGACATCGCCGGCATCACGGTCACCAAGAACCACGACCTGTCGGCGCCGCAGGGCGTACGCGGCCGCAACTCCGACAACACGATGTTCCACGAGATCTACGGCTGGGAGCCGTCGATCTCGCTGCGGGACGGCCTGGAGAAGACCTACAGCTGGATCTATGACCAGCTGAGCGCGCGCGCCTGAACCATGCGCGTCATCCTGCACGACTTCTCAGGTCACCCCTTCCAGGCGGAGCTGTCCCGCAAGCTGGCCACCTTCGGCAACGAGGTCGAGCACGTGTCGTGCGTCCAGTACGTCAGCGGCAAGGGCCACCTCGAGCGCCAGCTCGACGACCCCGAGACGCTGACGTTCGACGGGATCTCGCTGCCCGTCGAGTTCAAGAAGTACGCGCCGCTCGCCCGGTTGCGCTACGAGCGCCGCTACGCGCGTACGTGGATCAAGCGGCTCAAGGCCGAGCCCGCCGACATCGTGATCGCCTGCAACCTGCCGCTCGTCTCGATGTACCGGTTCGCCCGCCACGCCAGGCGAGCCAGGCTGCCGTACGTCATGTGGCACCAAGACATCTACAGCTCAGGGCTGTCCGACGAGCTGCGCCGCAAGCTGCCCAGGCCGCTGGCCAACCTCGGCGCCAAGGTGTTCGTCCGCATGGAGGCCTACTGCGCCCGCAACGCCAGCCACGTCGTGGCGATCGGCGAGGCGTTCAAGCAGGTCTATCCGGCGTGGAAGGTCGACCCTGCGAAGGTCTCGGTGATCCCCAACTGGGCACCCCTCGACAAGGTGTTCCCCGTCGATCGCGTCAACCGACGGTCGGCGCACCTGTTCGACGAGGAGACCTCGCTCCGGCTCGTCTACGCCGGCACGATCGGCCGCAAGCACAACCCGCACCTGCTGATCGAGCTGCTCCGCGGTGCGCTCGACCAGGGCATCCCGGCGTCTCTCGTGGTGGTGTCGGAGGGTGAGGCGGCGGACGAGCTGGCCGCTGTCGCGGTCGCCGAGCCCGGGCTCCCGCTGCGCGTCCTGCCGTTCCAGCCCGCCGACGTGCTGCCCGACGTCCTTGGCTCCGCGGACGTCCTGGTGGCACTGCTCGAGCCCGAGGCGACGATGTTCTCGATCCCCAGCAAGGTCCTCTCCTACATGGCAGCGGGTCGGCCGATCCTCGGCCTGATGCCGCAGGACAACCCGGCCGCCGCCGACATCCTCGAGACCGGCGGGCACGTGGCCGCACCGGACGGCGACGGCGCCAAGGGGTCAGTGACGTGGCTCGGCGAGCTCCATGCCGATCGCGACCTGGTCACGACGATCGGTCGGCGGTCGCGCGAGATCGCCGAGAAGAAGTTCGACATCAACACGGTCGGCCAGCAGTTCGAGACCATCCTCGAGAGCGCGACATGAGCGCCGGCCGGCGTTGCTACCCTGAGCCTCGCCACGTCCCCGGAAACCTGGTCGAGGACCTCCCATGCTGCTGAAGACGATCATCGCCGACGTGCGCTCCAACGTGGACCACACCCGTCGCTCCGGGCTGGGCTACTGGGCGCGCGTGTTCGGCAAGCTGCTGTTCACGCCGACCGTGCAGGTCGTCGTGATGTTCCGCATCAGCACGGCGCTCTACAAGTTCCCGCCGACGCGGCCGTTCGCCTTCATCCTGCGCAGCATGGCGGTCGTATGGGGTGGCACCGAGCTGCACCCGGCCGCCAAGATCGGGCCAGGACTCTGCCTGATCCACAGCCAGAAGGTGCTGATCGCCGACGGCGTCACGATCGGCAAGGACGCCCGCATCAGCCACGGCGTGAGCATCGGCGGCGACACCGGCCGCGGTGCCGCCGGCATCGTCGGCTTCCCCGTGCTGGGTGACGGCGTCACGATCGCGCTCGACTCGATCGTCCTGGGACCGGTGACGATCGGCGACGGTGCCGTGATCTCGGCGCAGTCGCTCGTCGTACGAGACGTCCCTGCCGGGGCCGTGGTCGCGGGATCCCCCGCACGCGTCGTACGGATGGCCGAGCCCGCCGAGGCGCTCGAGCCCTCGAAGGAGACAGAGTGACGCAAGAGAACTACGACCCCGCCGCGCACTACGACCGGGTCACCGAGGCATGGGGCCTGCTGCTCGGCGAGGAGCTCCATTGGGGTGTCTTCTCCTCACCCGACGAGCCGCTGGCCCAGGCCACCAACGAGCTCACGACCCGGATGATCAGCGCCTCCCGGCTCTCGCCCGGTCTTCGCGTCCTTGACGTCGGCTGCGGCTCGGGCACACCGGCCCGGCGCATCGCCACCGAGCACGGCGTCGAGGTCCTCGGCATCACGACGAGCCAAGTGGGCATCGACGCCGCCACCGCCAAGACCGCGGCCGCAGGCATCTCCGGCGTCACGTTCGAGCAGCGCGACGGCACCGACAACCAGCTTCCCGACGAGAGCTTCGACCGTGCCTGGGTCCTCGAGTCGTCCCACCTGATGCCCGATCGCCAGGCACTCGTGTCCGAGTGCGCCCGTGTGCTCCGGCCCGGCGGCCGCATGGCGCTGTGCGACATCATCCGTCGCCGCGACATCCCGTTCGCCGAGCTCCGCGAGCGCCGCGAGGACTTCGCCGTGCTGCGGGCGGGCTATGGCGCGGCGCGCATGGACACCCTCGAGCAGTACGCCGGCTACGCCGAGAGCGTGGGGCTCGTCGTCGACGAGGTCACCGACCTCACCACCGAGACGCTGCCGACCCTCGACAAGTGGCGCGAGACCTCGGCGCAGCACCGCGACGAGGTGATCAGCCTGATCGGCAAGGAGGGCTACGACACCTTCGTCATCTCGCTCGACATCCTCGAGGGATTCTGGCGGGACGGCACCCTCGGGTACGGCCTCATCTCTGCCGCCAAACCCGCCTGATCGCGGCTTCGACTCCGGTAACCTTCACGTTGCATCGACCCTGACCACACACACAGATCTCGGGAGCTCCCACCGATGGAAAACACCACCAGCAAGGCCGGCGAAGTGCTGGACCGCTTCCTCGCCAGGGCCGACAAGGTCGCGCCGTACGACCGCGACACCTCGCTGTACGCCGAGGGCCTCGGGCTCGACTCGCTCGAGACCGCCGAGCTCTCATCGATGCTCGAGGACGACCTCGGCACCGACCCGTTCAGCGTTGGCATCATGGCCCAGACCGTCGGCGAGCTGCTCGACTTCTACGAGGCGTGACCTCCACGAGCATGACTGATCCTTCAGGACGCGTCGTCGTCGTCACCGGCGGCAGTCGCGGTCTGGGTGCCGGCATCGTCCAGTCCTACCTCGACTCCGGCGACCGGGTTGCGACGTGTGCACGCACGCGTACGGACCAGGTCGACAAGTGGGCCAACGACCCCGCGCTCGAGGGCCGGTTCCTCTTCCGGGAGGTCGACCTCGCCAACCGAGAGCAGTCGACCGACTTCGTCAAGGACGTCATCGGGGCCTGGGACGTCATCGACATCCTGGTCAACAACGCCGGGGTCGCCCGCGACGGCATCCTGAGCCTGGCCAGCGACGACGACATCGACATCGTGATCGACCTCAACCTCAAGGGCACGCTGCACATGTGCCGCGTGGTCGGTCGCCGGATGCTGTCGCGCGGCTCGGGCAGCATCGTCAACATCTCGTCGATCGTCGGCCTGTCGGGCTACCGCGGCCTCGCGGTCTACAGCTCCACCAAGGCGGCGATGGACGGCATGACGCGTGCACTCGCCCGCGAGCTCGGCTCGCGCGGCATCACGGTCAACTCCGTCGCGCCGGGCTACCTCCGCACCGAGATGTCCCACGGCCTCGATGAGGGACAGCTGCAGCAGATCATCCGTCGTACGCCCGCCGGTCGCCTTGGCGAGCCGAGCGACATCGCTCGGATCGTGCAGTTCCTCACCGCGCCCGAGAACGACTACATCACCGGCCAGGTCATCGTCGCTGACGGTGGCCTCACGGCCTGACACCCAGGAGCTCCACGTGTCGTTCTCCCGCCGGACTCGCGACTTCGGCAAGCGCATGCTGTTTCGGCTCTTCCGGGTCGGCCAGCGACTCGGCGTCGACGTGCTGCCCCGGCACTTCTACTCGTCGGTGCCCGACATCCGCGAGCTCACCCGCTCGCAGGAGTGGCGCGCACCGAGCGACATGCCGGGTGTCTCCGGCACGGACGTCGACGCACAGCTCGCCGAGGCGCGTGCGTGGTTCACCGCCGACGTGACCGCCGCCCTCAACGAGACCAACGTCCACGCCGATGCGTGCAAGGAGAACGGCGCCGACGGCTACGGCCCGATGGAGGCGCAGTTCCTCCATGCGTTCATCGCGACGCGTCGCCCGCGTCGCGTCGTCCAGGTCGGCGCGGGGGTCACCACCGCGGTGATCCTCGCCGCCGCCAAGCGCCACGGCGTCGATGTCGCGGTCACAGCCGTCGATCCCTACCCGACGCCGCTGCTCGAGAAGCTTGCCGCCGAAGGCTCGATCACGCTGCTCCGCAGCCCGGCGCAGACCGTGGCGATGGAGACGTTCACCGACCTCGAGGCCGGCGACCTGTTGCTGGTCGACAGCACCCACACGGTCAAGGTCGGCAGCGAGGTCAACCGGATGATCCTCGACGTGTTCCCGCGCCTCCAGCCCGGCGTCGTGGTGCACGTGCACGACATCATGTTCCCGTACGACTATCAGCCCGACACCCTTGACGGACGGCTGTTCTTCTGGGACGAGAGCACACTGCTGCACGCGTTCCTGATCGGCAACGCGCACGCCGGCATCCTGCTGTCGCAGTCGATGCTGGTGCACGCCAAGCAGGCCGAGCTCGAGGAGCTGCTGGTCGGCTACCGTCCCGCCACGATGCGCGACGGCCTGTTCGACGGCGATCGTGGCGGCGCCGACTTCCCGTCGGCGACCTACCTGCTCACGAGCTGAGCGGCGACGCCTCCGCGGCACGGCTGAACGCCATCGACGCATACATCAGCCACTGGTGCACGCCGGTCGGCTTCTTGCTGGCGTACGCCGCGAGTGCCGACCGGTAGCCATCGGGCACGGCGGCATGCCCGAGCTCCGGCACCGTGACGGAGGCCGGGTCGACGCCCTTGGCCACCATGACGAGCCGCTCGGCGGCACGGCCCACCACGCCGTTGTGGGTGCCGAATGCTCCGGCGGCGATGATCTCGGCGTGCACGAGGGCGGCCACGACGAGGCCCGGGGCCTCGGTCGGCTGCCCGATCATCCAGGCGAGCTCGGTGAGCCGGGAGACGCCGTCGGGGTTGACCGGTCGCCCCAGGTCGGCGTCGTCGACGGATCCGCCGGCGGCAAGGGCGTGCATGCGGGCCATGGCCTGCACGGGTGAACGCTTCCAGACCGGGAGCAGCCCCAGCAGCTCGGTCGAGAGGCGTACGGCGCCACGTGCGGTCGCGTCACCACCACCGGCGGCCAGCACCTCGGGCTCGTACGCGCTGCCCTCGAGCGATGCCGTCGCCGCTGCGCCCAGCAGGAGCGACTGCGCGGTGTGGTCGGGGGTGCTGCGCCGCAGACCACGGTCACGCAGCAGCGAGTCGATGCCGTCGCGGGCGGCCGCGTACGCGGAGGGGACGCCCTCGAGCTGGGCGGCCGTGATGAACGGGTCGGACACGCCCCGAAGCGTACCGGCCGCTCGCGTGCCCGCCCGGTAGCCTCATAAGGTGACCGACTCCCCGCAAGATCGCACCGCCAAGTGGCTGGTCGGGGATCGTCTTGCCTGCGTCCTCCACCTCGGTGACGGATCGCTCGCCTACGAGCTGGCCGAGCAGGGACACGAGGTCGTGGTCGCCGGCGACGACGTCCAGGCCAGCCGGCACGACGACATCATGTATATCCGCAGCCGCGGCGAGCGCCTGCCGTTCCTGTCCAACGCGTTCGATGTCGTCATCACCCCCGAGCTGCGCGAGGCACCGACGGCGCTGTCGGAGTACGCCCGCGTGCTGCGACCTGACGGACTCCTCTCAGCCGTGTCACAGACCTTCGACGACTCGATCCCGTGGATGCGCAAGCTCCGCGAGATCACCGGCGACCGCGATGTCGCGCGCACACCGGTCGACACGTTCACCGCCTCGGGGCTGTTCCACGAGCCCGAGACACACGAGCTCGGCACCTGGGAGAAGCTCGACCTGCCGGGCCTCATGCGGTTCGCCGAGAGCACCAAGCATCCCTCGGTCGGCGAGGCAGAGCTGTCCCGCGTGCGCGACCTGTTCATGGAGTACGGCCAGCAGACCGGGTTCCTCCGGCTGCGTCACACGACGTTGTGCGTTCGTGCTCGCGTCGACAAGTCGAGCCTGGTCGACGAGGTCGAGCCACCCGACACCCTGCTGCTCGAGCTCCGCTAATAATCTGTGACCCAGCACGTCGTCTCACTCCCCCACGCTTGGAGCCGATGAACATGGACCGCACCTCGTGATCGAGCTGCTGCGCCTCGCAGCCCAACAACGTCCCACGCAGGATGCCGTCGTCACGACAGCGCGAACCACGACGTTCCCCGAGCTGCTCGAGCAGGCTGAGTCCGTCGCGGCCAACCTCGTCGCCCGTGGCATCACCCGGCTGGCGATCCTCGACGAGGACCCGATCAACGTCTTCGTGCTGCTCGCGGGAGGTTCGCTCGCCGGCACCGAGACGTGTGTCTATCCGCTCGCCGCCACGGATGAGGCGATCGCGGAGTATCGCGAGCGCTTCGACCACGAGCACCTCGCCACCTCACGTACCAGCCTGCTCGACGCCGGCGCCCTCAGCTCGGTCGAGCTCATCGAGTCGACCGGCGCGCCCGTGCCCGAGTCGGCACCCGAGGATGCCGGGCTGATGGTCATGACGACCGGCACCAGCGGCAAGCCCAAGGCGGCGAGGCACCTGTGGAGCCGGGTCCTTCGTACGACGGCCCGCATCAAGCCGTCGCACGACCAGACGTGGCTGTTGGCCTACGCGCTCAACCAGTTCGGTGGACTCCAGATCCTCATCCACGTGTGCGCCGCGCAGACCACGCTGGTCGCGGCCGACTCGTTCCAGCCCAAGGAAGGTCTCGAGGCGATGCGTCGCTGGGGTGTCACGCACGCCAGCGGCACGCCGACGTTCTGGCGGTTCGTGCTCGTGGAGCTGGAGGGCGACGGTGGCGAGCTGCCGCCGCTGCAGCAGATCACGATGGGCGGCGAGGCCGTACCGTCCGCACTCCTCGAGCGCATCACCGCGACGTTCCCCGACGCCAACATCTCGCAGATCTACGGCGCCACCGAGTTCGGCCAGAACGTCACGGTCCGCGACGGCTTGGCGGGGCTGCCGATCAGCATGCTGTCGAGTGACGGAGACGTGCAGTTCAAGGTCGAGGACGGCGAGCTGTACGTACGATCCAAGGCCTCGATGCTCGGCTACTACGGGCAGGAGCCGATCGAGGCCGAGAACTGGCGTGCGACCGGCGACCTGGTCGAGATCGTCGGCGACCGCATCGAGTTCCGCGGTCGCAAGTCCGAGGTCATCAACGTCGGCGGTGTCAAGATCCACCCGCTGCCGATCGAGGACCGCATCGGCAAGGTCCCGGGAGTCGACCTCGTACGCGTCTTCGGCCGTGCCAACGCGATGGTTGGCTCCATTGTCGCCGTCGAGGTCGTCGCTGCTGCCGGCCATGACACCGAGGAGATCGACCGGGCGATCCGGACCGCGACCGCCGACCTCCCGCCGGCTGCGCGTCCGCGCAGCATCCGCTTCGTCGAGTCGATGGGTACGACCGGCAACAAGCTGACCCGTACGGCTCCCACGGCCTAGGACCTAAACTCGTTGGGTGAAGTTCCTCAATGATCAGCAGCCCTCGTACGACCTGACATACAACGACGTCTTCATGGTGCCGGCGCGATCCGACGTCACCAGCCGCTTCGACGTCGACCTCACGACGGCCGACGGCACGGGTACGACGCTGCCGCTCGTCGTCTCCAACATGACGGCAGTCTCCGGGCGCCGCATGGCCGAGACGATCGCCCGCCGCGGCGGCATCGCGATCATCCCCCAGGACATTCCGCTCAACGTCGTCGCGTGGACCGTCAACCGGGTCAAGGACGCGCACGTCGTCTACGACACGCCTGTGACGGTCTCGCCCAGCACGACGGTCGGCGAGGCGATGAGCCTGTTGCCCAAGCGCGCCCACGGCGCCGCAGTCGTCGTCGAGGACGGCAAGGTCGTCGGCATCGTCACCGAGAGCGACGGCGCAGACATCGACCGCTTCGCGCAGGTCAGCGAGGTCATGACGGGTGACGTGCTCACCTTCGACGCCGGCACCGATCCGCGTACGTGCTTCAACGAGATGTCGGCGCGCCACATGGCTGTGGCTCCCGTGCTCGATGGTGGCGAGCTCGTCGGCGTGCTCACCCGCAAGGGCGCGCTGCGCTCGACGATCTACGAACCCGCCGTCGACGCATCCGGCCGGCTCGTCATCGGCGCCGCCGTCGGCATCAACGGCGACGTCGCCGCCAAGGCTGCCTCCTTGCTCGAGCTCGGCATCGACGTGCTCGTCGTCGACACGGCGCACGGTCACCAGGCCAAGATGCTCGAGGCGCTGCCCGTCGTGGTCGCCGCCCGCGACGCGTACGAGAAGTCGTCGGGCCACCGCGTACCGCTCGCCGCCGGCAACGTCGTCTCGGCTGACGGCGTACGCGATCTCGTCGCCGCTGGCGCTGACATCGTCAAGGTCGGGGTGGGTCCCGGCGCGATGTGCACGACCCGCATGATGACCGGCGTCGGCCGTCCGCAGTTCTCCGCTGTTCTCGAGTGCGCTGCGGCGGCTCAGGAGGTCGGTGCGCACGTGTGGGCCGATGGCGGAGTCCGCTATCCCCGCGACGTTGCGCTCGCCCTGGCTGCCGGCGCAGCGAGCGTCATGATCGGCTCGTGGTTCGCCGGCACGCTCGAGAGCCCCGGCGACCTCAAGGTCGGCCTCGACGGTCGCCCCTACAAGGAGTCGTTCGGCATGGCCTCGGCCCGCGCGGTGTCCAACCGTACGCGTGACGCCGCCGGCTTCGAGCGCGCCCGCATGGCGCTGTTCGAGGAGGGCATCTCGTCCTCACGGATGTTCCTGCAGCCCGATCGTCCCGGTGTTGAGGACCTCGTCGACGAGATCGTCGCCGGCGTCCGTTCGTCCGCCACCTATGCCGGTGCTCGCTCGATCCCCGAGTTCCACGAGCGCGCTGTCGTCGGCATCCAGAGTGCAGCCGGCTACGACGAAGGCCAGCCCCTCCACGTCAGCTGGTAGACGCCGGGCGCGGCGAGCGGTGAGTTCTCAACCGTATGACGGCTCATTCGGTTGCACGGCCACCGATCGGACCCGCTGATCGTGCGTGCCCTATTCCAGATAGGCGGGGTCCTCTTCCACGCCTGACTTCAGGCGCTTCTGGTCGATGGCGACCATCTCTCGTACGAGGTCCTCGAACGTCGACGTCGGCGACCAGTCGAGCTCGCTGCGGGCCTTGCTCGCATCACCGCTGAGGCCCGGCGCATCGGCCTTGCGGAGCAACGCCGGATCCTGCTGGACGTGCGGCCACGGATCATCGATGCCGACGGCGGCGAATGCGACCTCGAGCAGCTGACCGAGCGTGTGGAGCTTGCCCGTCGCGATGATGTAGTCCGATGGCACGGGCTGCTGCAGGGCAGCGTGCATCGCGACGACGTAGTCATGTGCCGCACCCCAGTCGCGCGAGACCTCGAGGTTTCCGAGCGTGACCGTGTCGCTGATGCCAGCGGCGATCTCCGCAGCCGCCCGAGTGATCTTGCGGGTCACGAACTGCGGCGGTCGCAGTGCACTCTCGTGGTTGTAGAGCACGCCGACCGCGGCGAACAGTCCCTCGTCACGGGCGCGTACGACAGCCTGCTGCGCGCGGCTCTTGGACTCGGCGTACGGGTTCTGCGGGTCGTGCGGCGTCTGTTCGTCCTGCAGGTTCACCGCGTCCGGCCCGAACACCTCAGAGCTCGACGCCTGAAAGAACTTGATGCCACCACGCTTGAGCAACGTCTCGAGCATGCTCTCGACGGCGACGGCGTTGACGTCCATCACGAGCTCACGGTTGTCCCAGCTCGCGCCGACGGACGTGAACCCGGCGAGGTTGTAGACCTCGGTCGGCTCGTACATCCCCAGCAGCCGTACGAACCCGTCGGGGTCACGCAGGTCGTGCTCCTCGAGCTCGACACCGTCGAGGTAGGGGCGCAGCGTCGTGGGCACACCCGGCTGTGTCGTACCGACCACCCGGTAGCCCGTCGCCATCAGGTGCCGGGCGAGCAGCACACCGTCCTGACCCGCAACGCCCGTGATCAGGGCAGTCTGAGTCACTTCCGCGACGACTCGTACAGCTCGATGTCGGAGTCGACCATCAGCTTGGCCAGCTGCTCGGTGCCGGTCTCGGCCTTCCAGCCGAGCAGGTCGTTGGCCTTCGACGGGTCGCCCAGCAGCGCGTCGACCTCGGTGGGCCGCTCGTAGCGCTCGTCGTGCTTGACGTAGTCCTGCCAGTCGAGTCCGACGTGCGAGAACGCCATCTCGCAGAACTCGCGCACCGTGGTGCCGGTGCCGGTCGCCAGGACGAAGTCGGTCGGCTCGTCGTGCTGCAGCATCCGCCACATGCCCTCGACGTACTCCTTGGCGTAGCCCCAGTCGCGGATCGAGTCGATGTTGCCCAGCACCAGGTCGTCCTGCGTGCCGGCCTTGATGCGGGCGACGGCGCGGGTGATCTTGCGGGTCACGAACGTCTCGCCGCGGCGGGGCGACTCGTGGTTGAACAGGATGCCCGAGACCGCGAACATGTCGTAGGCCTCGCGGTAGTTGACCGTCACCCAGTGCGCGTAGAGCTTGGCGGCACCGTACGGCGAGCGGGGGTAGAACATCGTCGACTCGTTCTGCGGCGGCGGGGTCGCGCCGAACATCTCCGACGTCGACGCCTGGTAGAACCGGGTCTCGAGCTTGGCGGCCTTGATCGCCTCGAGCAGGCGGATCGTGCCGATGCCGTCGGCGGAGGCGGTGTATTCCGGCATCTCGAACGACACTTTCACATGGCTCTGCGCCGCGAGGTTGTAGACCTCGTCGGGGCGGATCTCACGGATCAGGTTGACCAGGCTGACGCCGTCGGTCATGTCGCCGTAGTGCAGGTGGAGGCGCTTGGCGCCCTCGGGATCGTTGTCGTGGATCGGGTCGATACGGCCCCGGTTGAACGACGACGACCGGCGTACGAGTCCGTGGACCTCATAACCCTTCGACAGCAACAGCTCCGCAAGATAGGAGCCGTCTTGACCGGTGATACCCGTGATGAACGCGCGCTTCATGCCCTGCCTCTGTCTGGGGAGTTGGCTGCAACGATATCGGCTAACGATCGACGCACCGCCGCTGTTACCCGAATCTGTCCGTGGCCGTTCTTACAGTGGAATCAATCGGGAAGGAGCCGACCATGAACCTCATCGACAGCGATCTCGGATGTCACCTGCTGTGCGACGTGTGCGAGGGCGAGATCATGATCCTCGACGACCTCACCGACACCGGCTGCTGCGCCGCCTGCGGACTCGCGTACGTGTTCGACAACGCCGACCAGATCGCCTCCGTCAGCGCCTAGTCTGCTTCCCCACGAAGTCGATCAGGCTCTTGAGCGCTTCCTGCGCCTCGTCGAGGCCCAGCAGGAACTGGTACTCGTGGATCAGCAACGGCTTGTGGCCCTTGGCGAAAAACACCTCGTCGACGTCCACGCGCTTGTCGCGCAGCACCCGCGCGAACGCCTTGACCTGAGGTGACAACAGGTCCGCATTGCCCGACGTCACCCAGGTCGGCGGGAAGTTGCTCGTCACGTGCGGAGTGACGGATGCAAGCCGGAGGAGCGCATCGTCGGTGGTGGACCCGATGTAGTCGATGACATTCGTACGGGCCGAGCCCGTGAACCGGTCAGCCGACGACAGGTCGACGACCCCGCTCGCGAGCACGACACCCACGACCTGCTCCGGCTTCACGACTGGAACGACTCCGAGCTGGCTCGCGAAGGTGGGGTTCGTCGTGAGTGATGCGACCTGCGCCACGATCTGGGCGCCGCCGGAGTCGCCGGCCAGGACGAACCGGCTGCTGTCCACGTGCAGCTCGGAGGCGTGGACGTTGAGGAAGCCGAGCGCGGCGTTGACCTCACGTACCTGGGTCGGATAGCGCGCACCCGGTGAGAGCGAATAGTTGACGCCGACCACTGTGAACCCGCGGTCGGCAAGGATCTGCAGGTACGGCGCGACGAGACTCTTGTCGCCGCCGCTCCAGCCACCGCCATGTGCCCAGACGATCGTCGGCAGGACCTTGCCCGCGGCGAGCGACTTCGGGAACCAGACGTCGAGCTTCTGGCGTGGACCGGCACCGTACGGGATGTCGGTCGTTCCCGTGACCGTCTTGGGCGCATAGCTCTCCAGCGGCTTCCCGGGATCGGGCAGGTCCGACGTGATCTCGTGGCGCACCACCGCAAGGATGATCGTGACGGCGATGGACGCCAGCGCCAGACCCGCGGCAATGATCAAGCCGGTCAGCCACGGGCGGTCGCGAAGCATGCGTCAAACGTAGGAGGCCGGCACAATCACCGGGACGTGGTGGCGGGATCGCGCAGCCGGATGCCGTCGAGGATCAGCGACAGCCCGAGCTCGAACGACTCGGCGCTGCCGGCCTCGACCGGGGCGTCGATCGCACCGACGCTGTTGGCCTGCAGGTGGGTCTGCTCGTCCGAGACGTGGCCGAACACGAAGTAGAGGATCGTCGTGGCGGCCGATCCAGCGAGCTCCTTGTCGAAGCCACCGTCGGCGATCGCGGCGGTCAGCCTCTTGACCGGTGACGTCGCACCCAACCCGAACGCGTGCACCGTGGCGATCAGCTCTGCGCCGTCGCGGTAGGCGAGCATCGCGTCGCGTAGCTCCCGGCTCAGCGCGATCACCCGGGTGTCCCACGGGTCTGTCGGCGCATCCGGACGGGCACCGCGTACGAGCAGCTCATCGGCGACGGCAGCCAGCAGCGCCTGCTTGCTGGCGAAGTGGTGATAGAGCGCACTGGGCTGGATGCCGAGCTCTCCCGCGAGGCGTCGCATCGAGAGGTCGGGCAGGCCGTAGAGGTCGAGAACTCCGATGGCGCGCTCGACGATGTCGGTCCGGTGATAGGTCACGCAGACAGCCTAGTACGCTGACCTGAACACCGTTCACCTGATCACCGTTCAGGTGCCTCCAGACAAGGCAACAGACACATGACCCAGACCGCCCCCACAACCGCCAAACGCTCTTTGAGCACGACCGACCTCGCGCTCGTCGCGACGTTCGCGGCCCTCATCGCTGTGTGCGCGCTCATCGGCTCCCTCGGTACCAACGCATCAGGCGTCGACTTCACTCTGCAGATGTTCGGCATCTTCCTCGCGGGCGCCGTGCTCGGAGCGAAGCGTGGCGCCCTCGCGGTGCTCCTCTACCTTGCCGTCGGCACGGCCGGAGTCCCGATCTTCGCCGACCACCAGGGCGGCCCGTCGGTATGGACCGGCGCCTCGGCTGGCTATCTCATCGCGTTCCCGATCGCCGCCTTCTTGGTGGGGCTTGCCGCCAGCGTCGTCGCACGTCGCAACCCGGCTGCTGCGGCGGTCGTGATCTCGATCGTGGCCGCCATCGTGACCGTGGGCGTTGTCGGCGTCATCGGCACGATCGGCATGTCGATCAAGCTCAAGGTCGACTTCAACGTGGCCTGGGGCTATGCGACTCCATTCTTCGTCTTCGACATCATCAAGGGCATCGCGGCTGGCGTCGTGGCCGCCGCGGTGCACCGAGCTTTCCCGCAGCTGGTCAAGCGCTGAGCATCCAGCTCGACGAGGTCGCCGTCTCCGTTTCCACGCCGGACGGCGACCTCGCACTGCTTCACCCGACCACCGTCGCGCTCACCGAGCACCGCATCGCACTGGTCGGCAGCAACGGCTCCGGGAAGTCGACGTTCGCGCGGCTGCTCAACGGACTCATCGAGCCAACCGCAGGGCGCGTCACGGTCAACGGCCTCGACACCCACAAGGACGGCGCGGCCGTACGTCGTCAGGTCGGCTTCGTCTTCACCAACCCCGAAGCGCAACTCGTCATGCCGACAAGCCTCGAGGACGTCGCGCTGTCCCTACGCCGCACGATCAAGGACAAGAAGGACCGGCTCGCCCGAGCCCGCGAGGTGCTCGACGGCATCGGGCTAGGTGACAAGGCCGACACCACGGTCCACGCCTTGTCCGGTGGTCAGAAACAGCTTCTGGCGCTCGCCGGCGTCATCGCGACCGAGCCGAAGGTGCTGGTCGCCGACGAGCCGACAACTCTCCTGGACCTGCGCAACACCCAGCTCGTCGCGGACACACTCTTCTCTCTCGAGCAGCAGCTCATCCTCGTCACCCACGACCTCGACCTGGCCCTGCGATGCGACCGCGCCCTCGTTATCGACAATGCCCGCGTAGCGTTCGATGGCGACCCCGCGGAGGCTGTCACGTTCTACCGCGGCCTGGTCGGGGCATGAGCCAGTTCATCGTCGGCAACTACCGGCCGGGGCACACGCTTGTCCACCGCATTCCAGCCGGACCGAAACTGGGGCTGTTGGCCGTCTTCAGCATCGCCACCGTGGCCGCCCCAGGACCGTGGGCCGCAGTCGGCCTCTTCCTCGCGTCGTTGGCAATCGCCGCGTGGGTGCGCATGCCGCTGCGGCACACGCTCCGCGTGCTGCGGCCCTTGCTCCTGGTGATCGTGCTCGTCACTGCGTTTCAGGTATGGCAGCAGGGCTGGTCGCTCGCGATCCATGTTGTCGCAGGGCTGCTCGCCTCCGTGGTCATGGCACTCGTCTTCACCGCAACAACCTCGATCGACGCCGTCCTCGACGCGATCGTGCGCGGGCTGGGCCCGTTCCGACGCTTCGGCGCCAACCCGGAGCGGTTCGCTCTTGCGTTCTCACTCGTGATCCGCGCGATCCCCGGCATCCTCGACATCGCGGTCGAGACCCGAGCCGCCGCCAAGGCGCGGGGACTCGAGCGCAGCCCCCGAGCACTCCTCGTGCCCATGGCGCTGCGTACCGTGGCGCGCGCGTACGAGACCGGAGATGCTCTGCATGCCCGCGGAATCGGCGACGACGACTGAACCTGTCAGGCGACGAAGGTCCAGATCGCCGAGCAGGTGGCCGGGATCAGGCCGATGCCCAGCAGGAACGACACGGGCGATCGCTTGTGCATCAGCAGGATCGCGACCATGGCGACGATCCCGATCACCCCGGTCATCGCGCACAGCACGACCGCGCTGGCATGGTCGTCGTCTGCGATCAGGTGGGTGACGACGATGAGCGCTCCCGTCGGGAACGCCGCCACCGCAGAGATCAGCGCGGTGATGACCCACCGCTGGGTTCGCTCGAGCGACGTAGGACGGGGATCGGTCACGATCCCGCGACCTGGTGCGGCAGCGTCGTCACACGGCTCCAGCCGATCCGCGCAGCTCGGCCAGCAAGTCCTCCTGCTCAGACCACATCGACGCGAGGATCCGGCGTCCATACAACAGCAGCTGCGCCACATCCGGGGTCGCCAGCGTGTAGACGACGGCCGATCCTTCGCGGGACGAGCTGACGATGCCTGCACGGCGGAGCACCGCGAGCTGCTGGGAGAGGCTGGAGGACTCCACCTCGATGTCGCCGAGGAGCTCCCTGACGGCTCGTGGACCGTCCTGCAACAGCTCGAGCACGCGGATCCTGACAGGATGGCCCAACGTCCGGAACAGCTCCGCCTTGGCTTGGTAGAGCGGGACGTTCGGCGTCATGCGTCCTCCTCTGCGCTGGGCTGAACTGTAGAATACATCACATGAAGAAGTCTTCATATCGTGTTACGGTCGAGGGCGCGCTCCGATGACAGAGTGCGCTCGGATCCGGCGAAAGGCACAATCGAGCGATGGTTGACGTTGACGCAGCACTCGACGCGGCAGGACTCAAGAACCCCCACGTGAGCGAGTACGTGCGCTACTGGGCGGATCTGACAGGAGCAGAGCGGGTCGAGGTGGTCAGTGCCGCCGACGACGCACGACTCATCGCCGAGGCGCTCGAGGCAGGAGAGCTCGAGCCGGCAGGTGAAGGTCTCTACTACTCGCGCAGCTATGTCAAGGACACGGCCCGCTCGGAGGAGCGGACGATCGTTGCCACCAACGACCCCAAGGACAAGGGCGTCTACAACAACTGGCGTCCCGCGTCCGAGATGCGCCCGATGCTCGAGGACCGCATGCGCGGCGCCTCGGCCGGCAAGACGATGTACGTCATCCCCTACCTGATGGCGCCTCCCGGCAACGCCCTCGCACCGTGGGCCGCCGGCGTACAGCTCACCGACACCCGCACCGTGGTGCTGCACATGATCCGCATGTCGCGAGTCGGTGCCGAGTTCCTCGAGAACCTCGACGACCCGGACCAGTTCGTCCGCGCCGTGCACGTGACCGGCGACCTGGAGAACCTCGGACAGGGCACCCCCGATGACCAGCGCTACTTCGTGACGGTCGCCGACGAGCGTACGATCCTGCACTTCGGCTCGTCCTACGGCGGCAACGCACTGCTCGGCAAGATCGCACACGGACTGCGCCAGGGTGCGTACGACGGCTGGGCGTCGCGCAAGTTCCTCGCCGAGCAATACATGCTGATCGGCATCCACGACAAGCAGACCGGCAAGGACTACCACATCTGTGGCGGCTTCCCGAGCGCCTCGGGCAAGACCAACCTCGCCATGATGCTCGCACCGGACGTGCTGGGCGATCGCTATCACGTCTCGTTCTACGGCGACGACATCGCCTGGCTCTGGGTCGACGAGGCCAGCGGCAAGCTCTACGGGATGAACCCGGAGTACGGAGTCTTCGGCGTCGCCAAGGACACCAACGAGGGCACCAACCCCACCGCGCTGGCTTCGATCGCCGAGGGCACCCAGGCGATCTTCACCAACATCGCCTACAACCCCACGACCAAGGAGGTCTGGTGGGAGGGCCGTACGCCCGAGCCGCCCGCCGACCCCCACGGCTGGCTGGACTGGACCGGCGCGCCGATCGCCGATCGCGAGCCCGGCGACGACAGCCCATGGGCGCACCCCAACAGCCGATTCACCACGACGCTCGACAACGTCCCCAACATCGCGGCCGACTACAACTCGCCAGCGGGCGTACCGATCGACGCGATCATCTTCGGCGGCCGGACCCGCGACCGCGAGCCGCTGATCCGTGCCATCACCGACCTCGCCGAAGGCGTCTATGACGGTCTGACGCTCGGTGCGGAGGCCACCTCGGCGGCCGAGGGCAAGGAAGGCGTCCTGCGCTACGACCCGATGTCCAACCGCCCGTTCATGGCGTACGGCGAGGGCGACTACGCAGCGCACTACCTCAAGATCGTGGGCGACGCCAAGGAGCAGCCGATCTTTGCGCACGTCAACTGGTTCCAGCGCGGCGAGGACGGTCACTTCCTGTGGCCCGGCTACCGCGACAACCTGCGTCCTCTTCTGTGGCTGCTGCAGCTCAAGAACGGCGAGGTCACCGGACGGCAGACCCCGGTCGGCATCATCCCGACCGCCGACGAGCTCAACCTCGACGGCGTCGACATCACGCCGGAGGACCTCGAGACGATCCTCTCGATCGACGTGCCGCGCTGGCAGCAGGAGATGGGCCACCGCGAGGAGCACCTCAAGCAGTTCGCCAACCTCCCCGAGGAGATCTGGGAGGCGCACCGCCGCGTCGCAGCGGCACTCGATGAGGAGCAACCACCCAGCTGAGAGCAGCCAACGTCCGATCCCATGAGGCCTCGCGTTGCTGTCACTCACCAAGCGCTGTGACGCGAGGTACGTGACAACGTCCCGGGGCCTCATGCGAGACCGCACTCTGTCGGAGCGCGGTAGCGTCCACGGATGGACAACTTCGCCACGGCGGCTGCCGCGACGGTCGCGCTGATCGCCGCCGCAGCCTTCGTACGATGGCGACTCCTCACGCGCCGGCGCAGTCTCGGCACCGCAGCGGACCGTGCGACGTACGCGACACTGCACACCGCGTCGCTCGCCGCACCGTCGCTGCGTCGCGGCCTCGACGCCGAGAGCGCCAACCAGGCGCTCCCCCACGTACGGGCGCTGCTCGGCAGCCCGACAGCGGCGATCACCGACATCCACGGGCCCCTTGCCTGGGACGGCCCCGGCGACGCCGTCGACGTTGCCGAGCTGATGACCCAGGCACTCAAGACCGGCACCACCCAGGCCTCGGACCGGGCGATCGTCGCGCCGTTGTCGGTCGAGGACCGCGTCGTGGGCAGCATCGTCGTGATGAGCGAGGAGGCGTCTGCCGGGCTGGCGAGGGCCACCACCGAGGTCGCCCGGTGGATGTCGAGCCAGCTCGAGCTCGCCGAGCTGTCGGAGTCACGGACAGCGCTCATGGAAGCCGAGCTCCGCGCTCTGCGCGCGCAGATCTCGCCGCACTTCATCTACAACTCCCTCGGTGCCATCGCCTCGTTCGTGCGCACCGATCCCGAGCGCGCCCGCGACCTGCTGCTCGAGTTCGCCGACTTCACCCGCTACTCCTTCCGCGAGCATGGCGAGTTCACGACCCTCGCCGAGGAGCTCCGTTCGATCGAGCGCTACCTCGTGCTGGAGAAGGCGCGCTTCGGTGACCGGCTCCGGGTCGTCACCCGCGTGGCGCCGGAGGTGCTCAGCGTGACCCTGCCGTTCCTGTCGGTCCAGCCGTTGGTGGAGAACGCGATCCGGCACGGCCTCGAGGGCAAGGACGGCAACGGCACCATCACGGTGGTGGCCCTCGACTCGGGGACCGAGTGCCACATCACGATCGAGGACGACGGTGTCGGGGTCGACCCCGACACGGTGCGCGATGCCCTGGCCGGGCGCACGACCAGCGCGTCGGTCGGCCTCGCCAACGTCGACGAACGGCTGCGTACCGTCTACGGCAACGAGTACGGCATCGTCGTTGAGACCGCGCCGGGACACGGCACCAAGGTCATCCTCCGCATCCCCAAGTTCGCACCCGGAGCCGAGGTGGTGGCGGGATGAGCCAAGATCTGCCCATGGGACTGCGCGCACTGGTCGTCGACGACGAGAAGCCCGTCCTCGACGAGCTCGTGTGGCTGCTCGGGCGCGACGAGCGGATCGCGTCGGTACGTGCCGCGCAGTCCGGCACCGAGGCGCTACGGGTGCTCGAGGGTGGCGACGTCGACCTGGTGTTCCTCGACGTCGCGATGCCCGGGCTCAACGGCCTCGAGATCGCCAAGCTGCTGGCCCGCTTCACCCACTCCCCACGCATCGTCTTCGTGACGGCGCACGACGCCCATGCGGTCGACGCGTTCGAGCTGAACGCGGTCGACTACCTCCTCAAGCCGATCCGCGAGGAGCGCCTGCGTGAAAGCGTGCGCCGGGCGACCGCCGACGGCACCACCAGCCAGCCCGGCAACGACACGATCGCGGTCGAGCTCGGCGGCGTGACGCGATTCGTGTCGCGCTCGACCGTCACGTACGCCGAGGCGCAGGGTGACTACGTACGGCTGCACACCCTCGACGGCACCAGCCACCTGATCCGCACACCGCTCGGCGCGCTCGCCGACGAGTGGGACGGCGCCGGCTTCGTACGCATCCACCGCAGCACCGTCATCAACCTCGCGCACGTGCGCGAGGTGCGGATGGTGTCGGGACGATGCAGCATCGTGGTGCCGTTCGGCGCGAGCCCCGTCGAGCTGCAGGTGGCTCGACGCCACGTACGCGCCGTGCGCGAACGCATCCAGGACCGGGCGACGTGACCGAGCCACGTACCTACTCCGGGCGGGTGCGGGTCACCAACCCGCTCACGTCCGCCCCGGCGCACGTACGGCGCAGCGTGCGCCAGGAGATCGACGAGTCGACCGGAGTCGGCGAGGTCTACATGAGATCGCTCATCCGCTCGCAGCTGATGGCGGCGCTGACCGTGATGACGACCCTGCTGCTGTCGATCGGCGCCCTGCCCATCGTGTTCCTCACGTTCGACTCGATCACCGACTTCACGGTGGCCGGGGTGCCGTTGCCGTGGATCGTGCTCGGCGTCGTGGTCTATCCCGCGCTCTTCTTCTTGGGCTGGCTCTACCTCCGCCAGGTCGAACGCGCCGAGCAGGACTTCACCGAGCTCGTCGAGCCGCACCGGCGGGACGCCTCGGCGTGAACTCCACGTACGGGGTCGTCGCGATCACACTGGTCGCCCTCGCCACGCTGATCATCGGCGCCTTCGGCCTGCGGGTCAGCCGTACGACCAGCGACTTCTACGTCGCGTCGCGGTCGGTCAGCCCCGTGCTCAACAGCTCTGCGATCGGCGGCGAATACCTCTCGGCGGCGTCGTTCCTCGGCGTCGCCGGTCTCGTGCTGGCCCACGGCGCCGACATGCTCTGGTACCCGATCGGATGGACCACGGGCTACCTCATGCTGCTCGTGTTCGTCGCGGCTCCGCTGCGTCGCTCGGGCGCCTACACGATCCCGGACTTCGCCCAGGTGCGCCTCCAGTCGGTCGGCGTACGGCGGATCGCCACCCTGCTCGTCGTCGGCGTGGGCTGGCTCTACCTGATGCCGCAGTTCCAGGGAGCCGGGCTGACGATGCGTACCGTCACCGGCGCCCCCGGCTGGGTCGGCACGGTCCTGGTCGCCGCGATCGTCGTCATCAATGTCGTCTCGGGAGGCATGCGGAGCATCACGTTCGTTCAGGCGTTCCAGTACTGGCTCAAGCTCACGGCCCTGCTCGTCCCGGTGTTCTTCCTCCTGCACGCCTGGACCAGTGACGGCCGGCCGTCCCCGGTGGCACCCGACGCCTGGTTCTCCCCGTTCGGCGTCTCGGATGCGACGGGCCTGTACGCGACCTACTCCGTGCTGATCGCAACATTCCTCGGCACGATGGGCCTGCCCCACGTGGTCGTGCGGTTCTACACCAACCCCGACGGCCATGCCGCCCGTCGGACCACGCTGATCGTGCTCGCGCTCCTCGGCGGGTTCTACCTCCTGCCCACGATCTACGGCGTGCTCGGCCGCATCTACGCCAGTGACCTCGTCGCTGCTGACCGCGCCGACGCCGTCGTGCTGGAGCTGCCGTCGCGGATGATCGGCGGAACCGCCGGTGAGCTGCTCGGCGCCCTGCTCACGGCC
This sequence comes from Aeromicrobium panaciterrae, assembly GCF_039537165.1. Lineage (GTDB taxonomy): Bacteria > Actinomycetota > Actinomycetes > Propionibacteriales > Nocardioidaceae > Aeromicrobium > Aeromicrobium panaciterrae. The sequence goes on from NZ_BAAAZZ010000002.1 coordinate 1,210,442, forward strand.
GGCGCGTTCGGTGCCTTCCTGTCCACCTCGTCGGGCCTGACGATGTCGATCGCCGGCGTCGTGGGCCAGGGACTCGCGCGTACCGGCCGGATATCGACGATCGCCGGGCTGCGTCTCGCGGCCGTCGGCTGCGTCGTCGTGCCGCTGGTCCTGGCGCTCTCAGCAGACCGGCTGCCGGTGGCCAACTCGGTGACGTTCGCATTCGCGCTCGCAGCGTCGACCTTCTGCCCGCTGCTGGTGCTCGGCATCTGGTGGCGCGGGCTCACCGCGGCCGGCGCCATCGCCGGGCTCATCGGCGGCGGCCTGTGCGCCGGCGTCGCGCCGGTGCTCACGATCGCGCGGCAGCCGGAGGGCTGGTTCGGCCTGCTGATGAGCCAGCCGGCGGCGTGGTCCGTACCCGTCGGCTTCGCCCTGATGATCGGTGTCTCGCTGCTGACGCGCGCCGACATACCGACCAACGTGGCGCGCACCATGGTTCGGCTCCACACCCCCGAGCGCATCGACGTCGACCGCCGATTCTGATGAGACTGAGCGAGCTCTGCGAGCGAGCGTCGAATCACGCCAGCGAAGCGTGAGCGTGGCACGCCGAAGGCGTCAGACAGCGAGGCGACTTGAGGGAACCACCCAGCGCTGGGACCGCTAGTCACCACGCCTCGGCCTTCGGCCTCACGGTCGCTGCGCTCCCTGGCGAACGAGCAGTGACCGTTTGTCGCTGCAATTGCACCGTTCGGCGCAACCGGGTGACCGCAGGACGCAGGTCTGACTGACCCGGTCGCACAGGGGTACTCGTGATCTGGCTCACACCTCTTGGGCTCCCTACGTTCATGGGTGGTGGCGCGCTCCGTGTCACTGAGCCTTCACGAAAGAGGTGACCCACGGTGGCCGAAAAAGTGTCAGCCGAGGCCCATGCGGCCTATCAACGGATACACGCCACACCCGAGTTTGCCGAGCTCAAACGTTCCTACTTCGGCTTCGTCGTCCCAGTCACCATCGCCTTCATGGTGTGGTACCTGGCGTACGTGCTGCTCTCCAACTACGCGCACGGCTTCATGGCGCACAAGCTCTTCGGCAACATCAACGTCGCCCTGGTCTTCGGACTGCTGCAGTTCCTGACGACGTTCATCATCGCGGTCTGGTACGCCCGGTTCGCCGCGGCGCGCATGGATCCCACGGCCGACAGGCTCCGTGACGAGTTCGAGGCGGAGATCGAGCGATGAGCACACTTCACACAGCACTGGTCGCTGCCACGAGTGACGACGACCACCAGGCCCTCGTCGGATCGCTGTTCGCCGTCGTCGTCCTGATCACGGTCGCCATCACGTTCTGGGCCAGCCGCACCAAGAAGGGCACGGCCGAGTACTACGCCGGTGGCCGCAGCTTCAGCGGCGCGCAGAACGGCTTCGCGGTCGCGGGTGACTACATGTCGGCGGCATCGTTCCTCGGCATCTCCGGCGCCATCGCGCTGTCCGGCTACGACGGATTCCTCTACTCGATCGGCTTCCTCGTCGCCTGGCTCGTCGCCCTGCTGCTGGTTGCCGAGCTGCTGAGGAACTCGGGCCGTTTCACGATGGCGGACCAGCTGGCGTACCGGATGCAGCAACGCCCCGTACGTACGGCGGCCGCCACGTCGACCGTCGTCGTGTCGATCTTCTACCTTCTGGCGCAGATGGTGGGTGCGGGCGCGCTGGTCTCGCTGCTCCTCGGAGTCAGCACCGACACCGCCAAGAACCTCACGATCGCCGGTGTCGGTGCGCTGATGATCTTCTACGTGGTCGTCGGCGGCATGCGCGGCACCACGTGGGTCCAGATCGTCAAGGCGGTCCTGCTGATGGGTGGCACGATCCTCGTCACGGTCCTCGTGCTCGCGAAGTTCAACTTCAACGTCTCCGACCTGCTCGGCAGCGCCGCCGACAACAGCGGCAAGGGCTCGGCGTTCCTCGAGCCGGGCCTGAAGTACGGCGTCACGACCACCAGCAAGATCGACTTCATCTCGCTGGGTCTGGCGCTGGTGCTCGGCACGGCCGGACTGCCGCACATCCTGATCCGCTTCTACACGGTCCCCACGGCCCGCCAGGCGCGCAAGTCCGTGCTCTGGGCGATCGGCCTCATCGGCGCGTTCTACCTGATGACGCTCGTCCTCGGCTTCGGCGCTGCCGCGCTGGTCAAGGGCGACGAGAAGGAGCAGATAGCGAGCTCCGGCGGCAACCTGGCATCACCGTTGCTCGCCGAGGCGGTCGGAGGTGGTTCCGGCTCAACCGGGGGCGCGGTGCTGCTGGCGTTGATCTCCGCGGTGGCATTCGCGACGATCCTCGCCGTGGTCGCCGGCCTCACCCTGACGTCGGCATCGTCGGTGGCACACGACCTCTACGCCAACGTCTGGAAGAAGGGCGGGGTCAGCGAGAAGGAAGAGGTCAAGGTCGCCCGCATCGCGGCGTTCGCGATCGGAGCCGTGGCGATCGCCCTGGCCATCCCGGGGCAGAAGCTCAACGTCGCCTTCCTGGTGGCACTGGCCTTCGCCGTCGCGGCATCGGCCAACCTGCCGGCGCTGCTCTACAACCTGTTCTGGAAGCGGTTCAACACCCGCGGGGCGGTGTGGAGCATCTATGGCGGCCTGATCTCGAGCGTCGCACTGGTGATCTTCTCGCCAGTCGTCTCGGGCAAGGGCGTCGACCCGACGGGCAAGAACCTCTCGCTGCTGCCGACCAGTGTCGACATCAGCTGGTTCCCGCTGGAGAACCCGGGCATCGTCTCGATCCCGCTCGGGTTCCTGTTCGGCTACCTCGGCACGATCACCGCCAAGGACCGTACGTCGGAGGAGCGGTATGTCGAGCTCGACGTACGCGCCATGACCGGCGCCGGCGCGGAAAAGTAATCCGGGGGGTGCGGCCCAGGGATCATGCGTCCCTGGGCCGCAACCTCGATGCAACCCCGTCGCAGCCATCTTGTGGTCTGCGACACAATGCAGTTAAGACGTCGAAAGAGGAGCATGCGGTGAGCGAGCAAGGCCTGTCGAACCTGTCACACGAAGATCGTCATTTCGATCCCCCAGCGGATCTGGCGGCTGACGCCAACCTCAAGGCGGAGGCGTATGACCGCGCGGCTTCCGACCGGTTGGGGTTCTGGGCTGAGCAGGCCGAGCGCATCAGTTGGGACAAGTCGTTCGACGAGGTGCTGGATTGGTCCAACCCGCCGTTCGCGAAATGGTTCGTCGGTGGCACGCTCAACGCCTCCTACAACTGCGTCGACCGGCACGTCGAGGCCGGCAACGGCGACAAGGTCGCACTCCATTGGGTCGGTGAGCCCGAGGGCGACCAGCGCGACATCACGTACGCGGAGCTCAAGGACGAGGTGTGCCGGGCGGCGAACGCGCTGACCGAGCTGGGCCTTCAGAAGGGTGACCGGGTCGCGATCTATCTGCCGATGATCCCCGAGGCCGTGGTGGCGATGCTGGCCTGCGCCCGCCTCGGCGCACCCCACACCGTCGTGTTCGGTGGGTTCTCCGCCGATGCCCTGTCGTCGCGCATCATCGACTGTGACGCCAAGATCGTGATCACCGCTGACGGCGGCTACCGCCGCGGCGCTCCGGCAGCCCTCAAGCCGGCCGTCGACGAGGCGCTGACCAAGTGCCCCGGCGTGACCAACGTGCTGGTGGTCAAGCGCACCGAGCAGGACACCTCGTGGACCGAGGGCCGCGACGTGTGGTGGCACGAGGCTGTCGGCGACGCCTCGACCGACCACACGCCCGAGATGTTCGATTCGGAGCATCCTCTCTACGTGATGTACACGTCCGGCACGACCGGCAAGCCCAAGGGCATCCTGCACACGACCGGCGGCTACATGGTCGGCTGCGCCTACACCTACTGGGCGGTCTTCGACACCAAGCCCGAGACCGACATCTACTGGTGCACCGCCGACGTCGGCTGGGTCACGGGCCACTCCTACATCGTCTACGGGCCGCTCGCCAACGGTGTCACCCAGGTGATGTACGAAGGCACTCCCGACACCCCGCACAAGGGTCGCTGGTGGGAGATCATCGCCGACCTCAAGGTCACCCAGTTCTACACCGCACCGACCGCGATCCGCACCTTCATGAAGTGGGGCGAGCAGATCCCGGCCGACTACGACCTCAGCTCGCTGCGGCTGCTCGGCTCGGTCGGTGAGTCGATCAACCCCGAGGCCTACATGTGGTACCGCGAGCACATCGGCGGCAACAACGCGCCGATCGTCGACACCTGGTGGCAGACCGAGACCGGCGCCATCATGATCAGCCCACTCCCCGGTGTCACCTCCGGCAAGCCCGGGTCGGCCATGACCCCGCTGCCCGGCATCAGCGCCGACGTCGTCGACGACGCCGGCAAGCCCGTCGGCAACGGCGAGGGCGGCTACCTCGTCGTCACCGAGCCCTGGCCGTCGATGCTCCGCACCATCTGGGGCGACGACGAACGGTTCAAGGAGACCTACTGGTCCCGCTTTGAGAACATGTACTTCGCCGGCGACGGCGCCAAGAAGGACGACGACGGCGACATCTGGCTGATGGGCCGCGTCGACGACGTCATGAACGTGTCTGGCCATCGCCTCTCGACCACCGAGATCGAGTCCGCCCTCGTGTCACACCCCAAGGTCGCCGAAGCCGCCGTGGTCGGTGCCACCGACGACATGACCGGCCAGGCGCCCGTCGCGTTCGTGATCCTTCGCGAGTCCGCCGGCGACGGCGGCGACGACGTCGTCACCGAGCTCCGCAACCATGTCGCCAAGGAGATCGGCGCGATCGCCAAGCCCAAGAAGATCCTGGTCGTCGCCGAGCTGCCCAAGACCCGCTCCGGCAAGATCATGCGCCGACTCCTGCGCGACGTCGCCGAGAACCGTACCGTCGGCGACGCCACGACCCTCGCCGACTCCTCCGTCATGGACCTCATCTCGTCGGGCATGAAGGACGCCAAGGACGAGGACTGACGCGCGTTGCCGCGGGCACACTTGTAGGGTCTCGGTATGGCCAGTGTGAATGACGACCCCACGATCGGTCGGCTCGTCGCCGATGCGAGTCGCGACATCTCGTCGCTCGTCCAATCGGAGATCTCGCTGGCCAAGTCCGAGCTCAAGAGCAGCGCGATCTCCGGTGGACTCGCCGCGGCGCTGTTCGCCGCCGCCGGATTCATCGTGCTGCTGGTCCTCATCCTGCTGTCGATCACGGCGGCCTACTTCCTGACGATGACCGGCATGCACCCCGCCTGGGCGTTCCTGATCGTCACCGGCGCCTACGTCCTGCTGGCCGTCGGCATGGTGGCGTTCGGCGTCTTCTCGATCAAGCGGATCAAGGCGCCGACCAGGACGATCGAGTCGGCCAAGGCGATCCCCGCCGCACTCCGCGGCCGTCGGAGCTAGCTGCTCGTACGTTTGCCGGTCGAGACACGCAGCAGCACACCGACCACGATCGCGGCGGCGCCAGCGATGGCCGCCCACAGCAACCACTGGGCCAGCGAGTCGGCCGCCCGGTCGGCAAGCAGCTTCTGCAACGTCCGGGCAAAACCCGAGGGAGCCGGCGTCCTGTCCAGGATGTTGGGTATGCCGTAGCTCGTCAACGCCTTGAGCACGCCAGCGACGACAACCGCCCCGACACCGAGCCACACCAGCGCGGTCGAGCGCCGCTTGGCGAACAGCAGCGAGAGCGCAGCCGCGGCGGCGACCACGATCCAGCCGACCCGGCTGCGGTCCTTGGTCGCCTCGATCTGGTCGATCGCCTCGCGCTGCTCGGTGTTGTTGACCTGCAGGACGATCTTGCCGGGCTTGGGGAGCGCGACGGGCAGGTTGCCGGCGGCGTGGTCGACAGCGAACGTCGCGAGCGGACCGAGGTCGACCGCCAGCCGGTCCTGGTTGGCGCCAGGCCCGAACATCAGCCGGTGCGAGCTGCGCTGCGACTCCTCCCACGCCCGGGTGAACCCTGGCGCGTTGGCGGTGTTGGCGGCAGCCGTCTCCAGGACCGTCGTCAGAGTCGGCTGCAGGGCGCTGGGAAGGGACTGCTCGCGTACGAAGTAGTCACCGAGGTAGGCCGAGAACGCCTTCTGCAGCTCGGGGTCCGAACCCATCGGCGAGGTGAACGACACGTAGCCGTCCTCGTCGGCGATGTTGGACGCCACCCAGGCCAGCGGGATCGTCACGGCAGCCGCCAGCATCGCGATCGCGACGCACACCGTGGCCATGAGACTTCTCATGCGCACTTGCCCGTCGAGACCTCGCGCGTGGCCGAACGACCCTTGTTGGCGTCGGCCGCAACCTGCTTGGCGGTGAGCGCATAACCCGTCGACGAGTCGGTCACGGAGGCCGCGAAGATGACGCCGTAGACCTCGCCACCCTCGGACACGAGCGGGCCGCCGGAGTTGCCGGAGCGGACGAGGCCGCGTACGGAGAACGTCTTTCGCACGAGCTCTCCCTTGTCATAGATGTCGGGGCTTCGCAGGTCCATCAGACTACGGATGCGCGCCGCCCGCGCATCGAACGGACCGTTCTCCGGGAATCCCAGGATCGCCGCGGCGTCTCCCGCCTCACCGGTCGAGTCGAAGTCGAGCGGGTTGAGCCCGAGCCGGGGTACGTGGAGCACCGCGATGTCGAGCTCGGGGTCGAACACCACGACCTCGGCCCGCAGGCGTCGCCCCGCGACCACGACGAGCGGGTCGCTGACGCCGGCGACGACGTGGGCGTTCGTCATGATGCGGTCGGGGGCGTACGCGAACCCGGACCCTTCGATGCCGCGATCGCAACGCGCCTCCCCGAGGATCTTGACAACGCTTTCGGCGGCCCTGCGGACACCTTCGCTCGACAGGGTCGCCGTGTCGGGCGGTGCGACGGCCTTGATCTCCTCGTTCTCGAACGGGTCGATGTAGCGCGGGAACAGGTTGGCGTCGAGCACCTTGTTGAACGCCCGCAGGACCGACGTCGCCTGGCTCGGCATGACCCCGTCGACGCGCTCGAGGATCGTCGAGTCGCGTGACGCCGTCGACAGATAGGGGATCGACGTACCGCTCACCGAGTAGCCGAGCGCCCAGGCGGCGCACAGCACGGCGACCATGCTGAGCACGCTGCCGGCGACCGCGTCGACCCAGCGCAGGGGCCGCCAGGTCATCCCGTCGCGCAGGTCGCTGCCGACGTACGTGCCGATCGCCTGGCCGATCGCGGCGGCACCGATCACGGCGCCCAGGGCGATGAGCGAGGTGGTGAGCGTCGGCGTACGGCCACCCAGCACCTTCGGCACCAATGCGACCGCGAGCAGGCCGCCGACCAGCAGGCCGATCGTCGCGGTGAGGTTGACGATGAAGCCCTGGAAGTAGCCCGAGACCGCGTAGGCCAGGAGCACCACGATGATGAGGACGTCGAGGCTGTTCATCAGGGTGTGATCTCCGGGAGCGGTCGGGTCACGGTGTCATCCCACGGCTGCTCCCAGCCGAGACGCTCGAACAGGCGGGAGATGATGCCGCCGGTGAAGCCCCACAGTGGGACCTCGCTGCCGACGTCGAAGCCCGGACCCTTCCAGCCCGACGGATGGATGACGCTGAACCGGTTGGCCGGGTCCATCAGCCGCTGGATCGGAAGATGGATGATCGCCCCGACCTCGGCGGTGTCGACGGGGTGCAGCTGCTGGGGCTCTCGCCAATAGGCGAGCACGGGTGTCACGGCGAAGTTGCTCGGCGGCACCCACAGCGGAGGCAGCTGGCCGAACACCTCGACGGTCGCGGGATCGAGGCCGACCTCTTCGTTCGCCTCACGGAGTGCGGTCGCGACTGCATCGGCGTCCCCGGGGTCGGAGGCCCCGCCGGGGAACGAGATCTGGCCGGCGTGGTTGCGAAGTGTTGCGGCCCGCTCGGTCAGCAGCAGCTCGGGTCCGCTGTCGCCATCGGCGAACAGCATCAGCACGGCGGCGGGGCGTGCGCTGTCCGGAGGATGCGGGAACGTCGGGGCGAGCTGCTCGGCCTCGACGGAGCCGGCGAGCTCCGCCAGCGGCTGCAGCCACTCCGGAAGGCTGTCCCCCGTCATGAGCCCACTCCGAGATGTCGTCGGATCGCAGCCGTGAGATCGGCGTACGAACGAAACGGCGTGCGCTCCGTGGCGACCATCCTGCCCTGTGCGTCGACGAAGATCGTCCATGGCAGACCGGCGACCGCGAAGGCTGCCTTGGTCTCGGTGTCGCGGTCGACGAGCAAGGGGTAGGTCACGCCCGACACCCTCGCGAGCTCGATCGCGTCGTCGGGATCGGCGTCCTGGAAGTCGATTCCGATGACCCGGAGGGTGTCGCCGTACTCCTTGTCGGCCTTCGCCAGCAGCGGGAGCTCCTTGCGACAGGGATCGCACCACGACGCCCAGAGGTTGATCACGGTCGGCGTACCGGTCAGTCCCGAGAGGCGCACCGGCGTGCCGCCGCCGAGGCAGTCGAGGGTGATGTCGGGCAGCGCGCGTACGCCCGGTGCCGTGCCCTGCGTCGCGGGGCAGTCCTCGATTCCGGCGGCCTTCTTGGCGGCGGCGAGCTCGGACTGGTCGACAGACGGCTCGGTGCCACCGCCGAACGTCGGCTTCTCGCTGGGCGGTGCGCTGGTGCAACCCGCGAGCAGGAGCAGGGCGACCACGATCAGCCGCTTCACGCGGGGCCCTGCGTCGTCACGAGCTTGGCGGCCTCGACCGGATCGGTCGGACCCGTACCGAACGCGGGGCACCACTGCGCGACCGGGCATGCACCGCACGCCGGCTTCTTGGCGTGGCAGCGCCGGCGGCCGTGCCAGATGAGGTGGTGGCTGAGCATCGTCCAGTCCCGGCGCGGGAAGAGCGCGCCGACGGCGTGCTCGGCCTTGACCGGGTCGGCGGCGATCTCAGGAGGCACCCACCCCAGTCGACGGATCAGCCGGGCGAAGTGCGTGTCGACCGTGAGGCCGGGTATGCCGAACGCGTTGCCCAGCACGACGAACGCCGTCTTGCGGCCCACTCCCGGCAGCTTGACGAGCTCCTCGAGGTTGCCGGGCACGACGCCCTCGTGGCGCTCGACCAGCGCGGCCGACAGGCCCAGCACGCTCTTGGTCTTGGCCCGGAAGAACCCCGTGGGCTTGAGGATCGTCTCGACCGCGTCGACATCGGCCGCGGCCAGCGCGAACGCGTCAGGATAGGCCGCGAACAGGATCGGCGTGATCGCGTTGACCCGGCGATCGGTCGTCTGGGCCGACAGAACCGTGGCGATCAGCAGCTCGAACGGGTTGGTGAAGTCGAGCTCGCAGCGGGCATCGGGATAGGTCTCGGCGAGCACGCGATTGACCCGGCGGGCTCGGCGTACGAGTGCCGTGTCCGGTCTGTTCGAGTCGGTCGGCACGCGCTCCAGCGTACGTGGACAGCGTGTGTCTCCGCACGACCAGCCCCGATGTGGGAAACTTCCTCCGGGTGCACACACTGTGACCCAAGCAACAGGAACAGAAGGAATCATGACCGACGACGTTCTGCGCCAGGCACCGCTGTTTTCCGGACTCGACGACGAGGCGGCCGCTGCACTCGAGGCATCCATGTCTCCGACGTCGCTGCGCCGCGGCGAGATCTTGTTCAACGAGGGCGACGACGGCGATCAGCTGTACGTCGTCACCGACGGCAAGGTCAAGCTCGGACGCACCTCACCCGACGGCCGTGAGAACCTGCTGGCCATCCTCGGCCCCGGCCAGATGTTCGGTGAGCTGTCGTTCTTCGACCCCGGCCCGCGCTCGGCCACAGCCACGGCCGTGACCGACGTCGAGCTCAAGAGCCTTGGCCACGCGGCGCTGAGCCCGGTGCTCAACGCGCACCCCGACGTCGCCCACGCGCTCCTCAACCAGCTCGCGGGGCGCCTGCGCCGTACCAACGAGGTGGTCGGCGACCTGGTGTTCTCCGACGTGCCCGGTCGCGTCGCCAAGGCGCTGCTCGACCTGGCGTCGCGCTTCGGCCGGCGCGCCGACGACGGCGTGCACGTCAACCACGACCTCACGCAGGAGGAGCTCGCTCAGCTCGTCGGTGCATCGCGCGAGACCGTCAACAAGGCCCTCGCCGACTTCGCCTCACGCGGCTGGCTGCGCCTCGAGCCCCGCAGCGTCGTGATCCTCGACCTCGAACGCCTGCAACGCCGAGCCCGCTGATTCCCCCGCGATTTGTGACGTTATAGGCGCTTCGCGCCCCGTTTGACGCCCACAAGGTCACAAATCGCGGCGGTTAGGGCTGTTGTTGGAGGTACGTGAGCTGCGCTGCGACCGAGAGATCGGCGGCGGGCCACAGGATCTCGTCGACGTCTGAGTAGACCCGCTCGACGACCTCGCGCGGTGTCGTCGCGCCGGCCTCGACCGCGGCGCGTACCTGGTCGAGGCGTTCGGCGCGGTGCTCGAGATAGAAGTCGACGACGCCGGCGGGGTCGTCGACGACGGGTCCGTGACCGGGCAGGATGCGAGTCACCAGTCCCTCCTCGATCAGCTCACGGATGTGCGCCAACGAGTCGAGGTAGGGACCCAGCACGCCGTCAGGGTGCGCGACGATCGTGGTGCCACGTCCGAGGATCGTGTCGCCGGTGAACAACGACCCCTCCGCGCCGAGGATGAAGCACGTCGAGTCGCTGGTATGACCCGGCGTCGCCAAGACCTCGATCTGCAGACCGTCGACATCGATGACCTCGCCGTCGGTCAGCGGCTCGGCACCCCGGCAGAACTCCGGATCGGTGGCCCGGGTCGGGGCGCCGGTGAGCTCGACGATGCGGGCGAGTGCGTCGGTGTGGTCGAAGTGCCGATGCGTGAACAGGATCAGCGCGACCTCGCCGGCGGCCGCCACGACGGCGGCGATGTGCGCCTCGTCGTCGGGCCCCGGATCGATGATGACGGCGCGCCCCGATCCCTCGCGCAGGATCCAGGTGTTGGTGCCCTCGAGCGTCATCATCCCGGGGTTGTCACAACGCAGGACGGACGCCCGCTCGGTCACCGTGGTCACGCTCATGACAGGCCTTCCGTGTCGCTCTCCAGGAACAGCTCGCCATCCACCTCGACGAGCTTGGGCTCAATGGCCCGTACGGTGCGCCGCTCGGCGGCATCAAGCACCTCGGACGCCGCGAGCCCGGCGATCTCCTGGCAGGTGAAGAACGTCGGCGGCAACATTCCCTCGCCGCCGGCTCTCACGGCTTCCAGAACCTTGCTCAGGGGCGCCCAGAGCGCCCTCTCCGCCTCGCGGGCGAGCTCACCCACGGCCTGGCCCTCCGGCAGCACCGCGACGAAGAACCGGGTGTCGAAGCGTCGCGGCTCGAACGCGGGCGTGATCCAGTGCGACCAGGCACCGAGCAGGTCAGCACGGAGCACCAGCCCGCTGTCGGCGAGGTAGGCGCCGAACGTCATCTCGCGCGCCTCGAGCGCCAGTCGTGCCTGCTGGAACTGCGGTGCACTGGTGTCGGCGACGACCGAGTCGCCGTCCGGGCCCGCGAGCAGCACTCCCGACTCCTCGAACGTCTCGCGCACCGCGGCGCAGACGAGTCCCTTGGCGACGTCCTCGGAGCACCCGAATCGCTGGGCCCACACCGACGGCGGCGGTCCGGCCCACGGCACCTCCGTGGTGCGGTCGGCATCGTCGACGCCGCCACCCGGGAACACGTACATGCCGGGGGCGAACTCCATCGTCGGCTGGCGACGCAGGAGATAGGCCTCGATCCCGTCGGCACCATCACGTACGACGACGACCGTCGCGGCGTCACGCGGCGGTACCGGGCTGTCGGCGACGAGGGCCGCGCGCTCCTTGAGCATCTCCGGGACCGGGATGCGCATGCTCAGCCGATCTCGACGATGAGCTCGACCTCGACCGGAGCGTCGAGCGGGAGCACGGGTACGCCGACAGCGCTGCGGGCGTGCTGCCCTGCCTCGCCGAACGCGGCCGCGAACAGCTCGCTGGCCCCGTTGGCCACGGCAGGCTGGCCGGTGAAGTCGGGAGTGCTCGCGACGAAGACCGTGGCCTTGACGACGCGGGCGACCTGGTCGAGGTCGTCGACCTGCGACTTGACCGCGGCGATCGCATTGAGGGCGCACTGGCGGGCGCAGTCGTAGGCCTCCTCGGCCGACACCTCGCCACCGACCTTGCCCGTCAGCAGCAGCTGGCCGTCGCGCAGGGGAAGCTGGCCGGAGGTAAACACGTACGAGCCCGTCCGGATGGCGGGTACGTACGCCGCGACGGGCGCCGGGACCGCCGGTACGACGAGGTCCAGAGCAGCAAGACGGTCGTCGACGGCGCTCATGCCAGCGGCCGCTTGAAGTAGGCGACGAGGTTTTCGGGGTTCATCCCCGGCACGACCTGCACCAGCTCCCAGCCGTCAGACCCGAAGTTGTCGAGGATCTGCTTCGTCGCGTGCACCAGCACCGGCGCGGTCATGTATTCCCATTTCGTCATGACGCGACTCTACTGGGAGCTGAGCCTCCCCGGGACCGGCTCAGAGCTTGGACGCGACGAGCTTCATGCCCGCTTCGGCCTGGGCCCGCACCGCATCCTCGGTCACGGCCGCTCCGCCGAGCTGGGTGATCCCGACGACCACGAGCTGGTCGCCCGACAGGATCGCGCCCTGGGCCTGGATCGATTCGCCACCGCCGCCCTTCAGCGGGCCGAGGACGAGGTAGGCGCCGTCACCCAGGCCGGGGAGGTCCTGCGCCTCACCGTCGAGCACGCTCGTCGTTCCGGTCTTGGAGCCCTCGATCCCACCGGTTCCGTCCGCCGGCGTGCCCTCTCCGACCGACAGCGAGGCCAGCCGGGGATCGTCCTCGTTGCCCCACGTGCATCCGCCGCCCGGGGTCTCCTCCACCGTGACGGGGTGGCCGAGCACCGCCTCGGCCTCGGCGGGGGTGATCACGGTGCACGGGTCGAAGGCCGCCGAGCTCTCGCTGCTGGTGTCCGGCTTGTCCGCAGCCGGCTCGTCGGAGCCGCCGCTGCCGGAGGAGCAGGCGCCGAGCGCGCACATCAACAGGACCGAGGTGGCAGCGAGGGTTCGACGCATGGGGGCTCCTAGAGGGCGGGGATTCCCACGCTGTCGTACGCCGCGCGCCCAAGGTAGTAGGGAAACCACTGAACGAGTCGCGACATCCCCGCCGATCGGTAGGCTCGACGGGTGGCCCTCTCGACTCAGCTCCACGTCGTCACCGGCAAGGGCGGCACCGGCAAGACGACCGTTGCCGCGGCCTTGGCGATGGCGCTTGCGGGCGAGGGCAAGAAGGTCCTGCTGTGCGAGGTGGAGGGCCGCCAGGGCATCGCCCAGCTCTTCGACGTGCCGCCGCTGCCCTACGAGGAACGCAAGATCGCGGTCGGGCTGGGCGGCGGCGCGGTCTACGCGCTCGCGATCGATCCCGAGTCGGCGCTGCTGGAATACCTCGCGATGTACTACCGGCTGGGCCGGGCCGGCAAGGCCCTCGACCGGTTCGGCATCATCGACTTCGCCACGACGATCGCCCCGGGCGTACGCGACGTGCTGCTGACCGGCAAGGTCTACGAGGCGGCACGGCGTCGCGAGGGGCGCGACTTCACGTACGACGCGATCGTCATGGACGCACCACCGACGGGGCGCATCACCCGGTTCCTCAACGTCAACACCGAGGTCGCCGGACTCGCGAAGGTCGGACCGATACGCCGCCAGGCCGACTCGATCATGGAGATGATGCGCTCTCCCGACACCCGGGTGCACCTCGTCACGGTGCTCGAGGAGATGCCCGTACAGGAGACGATCGACGGCATCGCCGAGCTGACGTCGCAAAAGCTGCCGATCGGCCACGTGATCCTCAACCTCGTCCGCCCGCCGCTGGTCAGCGCCGACACCCGCACCGCCCTCCTGTCGCGCACCGTGACGGTCGAGGCCGTCGGCGCCTCGCTGGAGTCCGCCGGACTGGACCCCAAGGCCGCCTACGACCTGATGTCCGGCGGGGTGGCCGACATCAAGCGACAGGACCTCCAGGAGAGCCAGCGCGAGATCCTGGTCGACTGCGGGCGCCCGCTTGTCGAGCTGCCGGCCCTGACCGAGGGCATCGACCTGGGAGCGCTGTTCGAGCTCGCCGACAAGCTCAAGAACGACGGTGTCGTATGACCCCGAAGCCTGCACCGCCGCCACGCAAGGTCAAGGCGACACCTCGGGGCATGTCCGGCGCTGCCGCGGGCACGCTCGACGTCGACGCGCTGCTCGCCGACCGTACGACCGAGATCATCGTCTGCTGCGGTTCCGGCGGTGTCGGCAAGACCACGACCGCCGCCGCGCTCGGGCTCCGCGCGGCCGAGCAGGGCCGCAAGGTGTGCGTACTGACGATCGACCCGGCTCGTCGCCTGGCCCAGTCGATGGGACTCACCGAGCTCGACAACACGCCACGACCCGTCGCGGGCGTCGGCGCGGGACCGGGATCGCTCGACGCCATGATGCTCGACATGAAGCGCACGTTCGACGAGGTCGTCGAGCAGCAGGCGTCGCCGGAAAAGGCCGCGCAGATCCTGAGCAACCCGTTCTACGTCGCACTGTCGAGCTCGTTCGCCGGCACGCAGGAGTACATGGCGATGGAGAAATTGGGCCAGCTGCATGGTCAAGCGGTCGACCAGGATCGGCGCTGGGACCTGATCATCGTCGACACCCCGCCGTCGCGGTCGGCGCTCGACTTCCTCGACGCACCCGAGCGCCTCTCCTCGATGCTCGACGGGCGCTTCATCAAGCTGCTGCTGGCGCCGGCCAAGGGCCCGGCGAAGCTTCTCACCGCCGGGTTCGGCATCGTCACGAGCGCGCTCAACAAGGTGCTGGGCGCTCAGGTGCTCACCGACATGCAGACCTTCGTGGCGGCGTTCGACACGCTGTTCGGCGGGTTCAGGCAGCGCGCCGAGGGGACGTACGCGCTGCTCCAGGCCGAGGAGACCGCGTTCGTCGTCGTCGCTTCGCCCGAGCCGGCGGCGATGCGCGAGGCGTCGTACTTCGTGGAACGCCTGGCCGGCGAGAACATGCCGCTCGCCGGACTCGTCATCAACCGCGTGCACGACGAAGGAGCCGAGGGCATCACCGAAGCCGATGCCGAGTCTGCCGGCAAGCGGCTCGAGGTCGGCAGCGCCACCGACAAGCTCACGGCAGACCTGCTCGCGATCCACGCCGCACGCCTCAAGGTGTCAGCCCGCGAGTCCAGGCTGAAGTCACGATTCGCCGCGGCGCACACAGGTGTGCCGACGGTGTCGGTCGCAGCGCTCGCCGGAGACGTTCACGACCTCGACGGCCTGCGCGAGATCGGCGATCTGCTCGCCAAGAAGGACTAGCTGGCGACCTGGAGGATGTTGCGCCATGCGGTGACGTTGGGACGACGACGCAGCAGCGCACGACGCTCACGCTCGGTCATACCTCCCCAGACACCCCACTCGATGCGGTTGTCCAGCGCTTCGGCCAGGCACTCCGCACGTACGTGACAGGTGCCGCACAGCTGCTTTGCGCGATTCTGCTCGGCGCCCTTGACGTACAGCGCGTCCGACTTTCCGCGGCAAGCGGCCTGAGCCGCCCAATTTTCGTTCCACTGCATGTGAACCTCCCCGAGAGACCGGCCTTGACGACCGAAGTGAGTCCGTGGGTTCACACTAGGAACGTGCCATCGGCGATGTCAGACCGTTCTGGACCATCTTCACTAGTCATCAAGGACTACATGGAAGGCCACCCTTTCCACGATCACGTACCCTGACTCACATGGGTTGGGACGACTTCACCGCGTCACTGCGCAGGTTCGTGCAAACCGAGAAGCGACCTCAGACCACGGTAGGTGCACTGGGGTCGATGGCTCGGCTGTCCGCCCTGGGTGGTGTGGCTGTCGCTGCGATCCTCATCCCGGCCACCACCTTCGTCGCCGTGACCGGCAGCAATGTCACCACGGACGTGGTCAACCTCCCGCTGAAGCTCGAGGACCGGCCCAACCCGCAGACGACCCGCCTACTCGCCTCCAACGGCGAGCTCATGGCCTACTTCTACGACGAGAACCGCCAGGACGTACCCCTCGACCAGATCGCCACCGTGATGCAGGACGCGATCCTGTCGATCGAAGACGAACGCTTCTACGAGCACGGCGCCCTCGACCTCAAGGGCACGATCCGCGCTGCGGTCAACAACGCCTCCGACGGCCAGACACAGGGCGGCTCGTCGATCACCCAGCAGCTGGTCAAGCTGACCCTGTTGTCGCAGGCGACCACCAAGAAGGAGCGCATCGCGGCGACCGAGAGCTCTCTCGCGCGCAAGGCCCGTGAGCTCAAGCTGGCGATCCAGTACGAGCGCGAGCACTCCAAGAAGGAGATCCTCGAGCGCTACCTCAACATCGCCTACTTCGGTGACGGCGCCTACGGCATCCAGGCTGCGGCCTATCACTACTTCTCACAGAGCCCCAGCAAGCTCACGCCGGCCCAGGCGGCGACGCTCGCGGGGCTGGTCAAGAATCCCGACGAGTTCAATGCCCGCGTGTTCCCCGAACGTGCGCTCCAGCGTCGCAACACGGTGCTCGCCGTCATGCAGCGGCAGGGCGTGCTGTCCGCGAAGCAGGTCAAGGCCGACTCGGCCAGCCCGCTCAACCTCAAGATCACGAAATACCCCAACGGCTGCGTCAGCTCGATGGCTGCCTTCTCGTGTGACTACATCCAGCGATTCCTCATGGACGAGCCGGCACTGGGGGCGACCCCCTCCGAGCGCGAGCAGCGCCTGCGCCGCGGCGGGCTCACGATCAAGACCAACATCGACCTGCGCATGCAGAAGGCCGCCAACGACGCCGTGAAGTCGACCGTCGACTCGACCGACCAGGCGATCGCCAGCATGGCGATGGTCGAGCCGGGCACCGGCAAGGTACGCGCCGTCGCCCAGTCTCGCCCCATGGGCAATGACAAGAAGAAGGGCCAGTCGTTCATCAACTACTCGGTGCCGCGCAAGTACACCGGGTCCAACGGCTTCCCGGCGGGATCGACGTTCAAGCTCTTCACCGTCGCGGCGGCCCTCAAGCAGGGCATCGACGTCGGCAAGGTCTACAAGTCACCGGGTCAGATGACGATGCCCGCGGGCACCTACTTCGACTGCGAGGGTGGCGGGACCGCGGCCTGGAAGGTCAAGAACTCGACCGGCAACGGCAACATGAACATGTACACCGGCACCCGAAAGTCGGTCAACACCTACTTCGCCCAGCTCGAGCGGGACGCCGGGCTCTGCAACACGGTCAAGGCCGCCGAGTCGATGGGCATCGTCGTGCCGTTCGACCCCGACCACAAGGACTCGAAGGGCAAGCCCGCCCCGATCACCAACCAGGTCGGTCCGTTCACCCTCGGCGTGACCGATGTCAGCCCGCTCGACATGGCCGCCGCGTACGCCACCCCGGCCTCGGGCGGCAAGTACTGCAAGCCGACCCCGGTCGCCTCGATCGTCGACCTCAACGACAAGGTCATCAAGGAATACAAGCCGCAGTGCGAGCGGGTGCTCACCAAGGACGAGGCCGCGCAGATCAACGACATCCTCCGGGGAGTCCAGCAGCCCGGCGGGTTCGGCTACGCCAACGGCACGGCGCTCCGCATACCGTCGGCCGCCAAGACCGGAACGACGCAGGACAACAAGGCCGTGTGGTACTCCGGCTACACGCCCGAGCTCGCGACCGCCGCGATGATCGCCGGCATCAACAAGGACGGCAGGCCGAAGTCACTGTCGGGTGTCACGATCAACGGCCGTCTGCTCAACTTCCACAGCGTCGGCGGATCCTCGCTGGCCGGACCGATGTGGAAGAAGGCGATGGGCATCATCCAGGACTACCTGTCACCGTCGAACTTCGACCGGCCGCCCAAGGGCCAGCCCGCCGCGCCCAAGGCCGACAAGAAGAAAAAGGAGGTCGAAGAGCCGATCCCGCCCACGCCCACGCACCCCTAGGCCATGGCCTAGGAAGCTCCGAGCTGCGCCTTCACCTCGGCGGCGACAGCGCCGCCATCGGCCTTGCCCTTGACCTGCGGCGACACGATGCCCATGACCTTGCCCATGGCCTTCATGCCTTCGCCAGCAGCACCTGCAGTCTCGACAGCCGCCGTCACGATGGCCTTGATCTCGTCGGCCGTGAGCTGCTCCGGCAGGTAGGTCGCCAGGATCTCGGCTTCGGCCTGCTCCTTGTCAGCGAGCTCCTGCCGGTCGCCGGCGGCGAACGCCTCGGCAGCCTCGCGGCGCTTCTTGGCCTCGGACCCGAGGACCGTGATGACGTCCTCGTCGGTGAGCTCCTTGGCCTCCTTGCCGGCGACCTCGGCGTTGGTGATGGCGGCGAGGGCCATGCGCAGGGTCGACGTACGCAGGGCGTCGCGGGCCTTCATCGCGGTGACGAGGTCGGTGTGGAGCTGGTCCTTGAGCGCTGACATGGGACAAGTCTCCCACCCCGTTGTGCGAGGCTGGTCATCATGCTCTCCGTTGTCGTACCGCTCGCGACCGCTGCCGCCGGCCTGACGTACGCCACCGCGTACGAGGTGCGGGCGTTCACGCTCCGTGAGGTGACGGTACCGGTGCTCCCGAAGGGTTCGGCCCCGCTGCGCGTGCTGCACCTCTCGGACACGCACATGACTCCCGGCCAGCACAAGAAGCAGCAGTGGCTGCGCAGCCTGGCGAGTCTCGAGCCGGACCTCGTGATCAACACCGGCGACAACCTCGCGCACCTCGATGCCGTGCCGTCGGTGCTCGCCGCGTACGGCGACCTGCTCGACCTGCCGGGCGCGTTCGTGTTCGGGTCCAACGACTACTTCTCGCCCAAGCTCAAGAACCCTGCGCGCTACCTCCTCCCGACGACGGGCGCGTCGGAGAAGCACCTGCGACGCACGAAGGACCTCCCCTTCGAGGAGCTGCGCGCGGCGTTCACCCAGCGAGGTTGGACCGATCTCACCAACCGGCACGCCTCGCTCGAGGTCGCCGGTCACCGTCTGTCCTTCGTCGGGGTCGACGACCCTCACCTCGGTTACGACCAGCTCGACGACGAACCCGCCGATACGTCCGCCGACCTGGCGATCGGCGTCGCCCACGCCCCGTACCTGCGGGTGCTCGACCGCTGGAACTCGCTCGGATACCCGCTGATCATGGCGGGCCACACCCACGGCGGGCAGCTCTGCCTGCCGTTCTTCGGCGCGCTCGTCACCAACTGCGATCTCGATCGCAAGCGCGCGAAGGGCCTCCACACGCACCAGGTCGTGGGGCATGATCCGTCGTGGCTGCACGTGTCGGCCGGGCTCGGCACCTCGCCGTTCACGCCCGTACGTTTTGCCTGCCGCCCCGAGGCGACTCTGCTCACCCTGACTGAGATAGACTCTCCCGGGTCCCGTTGAGGGATGGCCGGGGTGTGGCGCAGCTTGGTAGCGCGCGTCGTTCGGGACGACGAGGCCGCAGGTTCAAATCCTGTCACCCCGACGCACGAGTAGAGGGCGGCTCATTTCGATGAGCCGCCCTCTCACACGTTCTCGGCTGCCCTCTTTCGCGTCCTGAGCGATCCGATTGCAATCGGATCGCAACTCTCCGCACCTGGCCAACGACCACCGCTGTGAAAGAATTCGGACATGGCCGACGACAAGCAGACCCCGCCTGCAAAGAAGGTCGTCAAGCGCGTCGTCAAGAAGGCCGCCACCGCCCCCACGTCCGGTGCCGAGCCACAGCTCCGCTACGGACGACCCGTCACCACGACGTCCCGGCCCAAGGCCAAGGCAGCGGCACCCGTCAAGCCGGCCAAGTCCGCCCGGCCCAGGATCAACGTCGCCGGCAAGGTCAAGGGTGCCCAGAAGGCTGTCACCTCGCGTGGTTCGAAAGCCGCATCCGGCGCTGTCGGTGCCGTACGTTCCACCGCACAACGATTCGGCGAAGCCGTCAGTGACGGGTTCTACCGGGTGCGCACCTGGCGAATCCCCCACTGGGAGCCGCTGCCCGCCGCGATCTTCACCGGCATGTTCGTCGGCCTCGTGTCGGTCGGTCTCGGCCTCGCCTCCAAGGCGCTGTTCAACGAGCTGCGCGGCGTGTCGGCCGGCGGCGGCCGCTGGGGCTCGCTGACCTTCGTCGTCGTGGCGTTCATTGCCTTCGTCCTGGGCGAGCTGCTGCTGTCGGGATTCGGTCTCGCACAGGCGCGCCTGATGAGCTTCCTCGGCGTCGTGCTCACGATCGTCGCGATGCTCGGGCTGTTCCTGGGCCTCGCCGACACCGTGTGGGCCCTGCTCATCGTGCCCGGCGTCGCAGCGCTCGCATACGTCATCGCGCACTGGCTGCTGCAGATCGCCGAAAACACTCCCGACGCGACCGACTAGGTCACCAGACGGTCAGCACCAGAGCGCGACGGTATCGTCACCTCAACATCGATCAGGGGACGAGATGCCACGAGTCAGGCTCACCGCAGCGGCCGCGCTGCTGGCGTTCCTTGCCGCGTGCGGTGGCAGTGACAGTGGCGGTCCCCACGACACCAAGGGTGACGAACCCGCGAAGCTGGTTGAACCGCGATCCGGACAGTGCATCGGCACGGAGGTCCCCGACGGCGACGACCTTGCACCGGACATGACGTCGGTCGTGCAGTGCAGCGAACTCCACTCGTACGAGATCGTCGCGGTCGTCGACATCCCCGCCGACATGCTCAGCGGCACCACCGACACCGAGAAGCTGGCCCGCCGCACCGAGCTGGCCACGATCAGTGGCGAGGACACCGAGCTCCGCAAGCGACTGCGCACCGAGGTCTACTCGCTGTGTGACGGCCCGTTCAGGGAGGCGACCGGTCTCGGCCAGGCGACCGTCGTGAAGAAGTCCGCGACCGAGGTCGGGCTCAAGCTGCCGCCCGGTCCGGTGTCCCAGTGGTACA
Organism: Aeromicrobium panaciterrae; assembly: GCF_039537165.1. GTDB lineage: Bacteria > Actinomycetota > Actinomycetes > Propionibacteriales > Nocardioidaceae > Aeromicrobium > Aeromicrobium panaciterrae. The sequence goes on from NZ_BAAAZZ010000002.1 coordinate 1,231,261, forward strand.
ACCTCAGCCCGCCGAAGCTCTGGCTCAAGGGGACAGCGCAGGCGATCTGCTCCTTCCGGTTCGCGCCGGAGACCGAGGACGATGTTGTCTCCAAGGTCACCCCGATCCGGTCCAACACCACCAACCCGGCGATGTCGTCGTACCTCTCCCGCAAGCTTCCGGCCGGCCTTCGCTCCTGCTGGGACAACACCGCCGACAAGGCCGTGCCGTGCGACGGCCCGCACGACCAAGAGCTCATGTGGATCATCGACATGAAGGCGGTCTACGGCAAGGACTACCTCAAGGGCGCCAACCTCGAGGACGTCAAGGACGCCGACTTCACCAAGCTCGCCGATGCGTGCGTCGAGCCCTACAACCAGACCGGCGGCCACCTCGCGGGCAGGATCGGTATGGGGTTCAGGTTCTTCTCCGGCATCCCCACGACCGGAACGACGCTGCCGATCATCTGCGTGATCTCCTCGACGGAGCACAAGAAGCTGGAAGTCCCCACGGCCTACACGACCAGGTTCTAGCCGACGCCGGGCGGTGACGTCACCCCGCCTCGCTTCGCTCACGCTCGCTCCGCTCCCTGGCGGACGACTGGGTCAGACCGAATTGGTTGATCGGGGACGGCTCCGTCCTCAGGGAATCAACAATTCGGCAATTTGCACCGTGTTGAGGGCTGCTCCCTTGCGGAGGTTGTCGCCGCTGACGAACAGCACGAGACCGCGGTTGCCGTCGATGCTCTGGTCCTGGCGGATACGACCCACGAGGCTCGGATCCGCACCTGCTGCCTGCAACGGAGTGGGTACGTCAACCAGCTGAACGCCCGGTGCCGACGCGAGGAGCTCGGTGGCACGCGCCACCGTCAGGTCGGAGGCGAACTCGGCGTTGATCGACAACGAGTGACCCGTGAACACCGGAACGCGTACGCACGTGCCGGCGACCCGGAGGTCGGGGATGCCGAGGATCTTGCGGCTCTCGTTGCGGAGCTTCTGTTCCTCGTCGGTCTCGAACGATCCGTCGTCGACGATCGTCCCGGCCATCGGCAGCACGTTGAACGCGATCGGCGCGACGTACTTGTGGGGCGCGGGGAACGTGACGGCCGATCCGTCGTACGCGAGCTCGTTGGCCTTGTCGACCACCGCGAGCGCCTGGCCGTGCAGCTCCTGGACGCCGGCGATTCCAGAGCCGGAGACAGCCTGGTAGCTGCTGACGATCAGGCGTACGAGGGTCGCCTCGTCGTGCAGCGGCTTGAGGACCGGCATCGCGGCCATGGTCGTGCAGTTGGGGTTGGCGATGATGCCGCGGCCACCGGGACCGGTCGCGAGCTCGATGTCCTGCGGGTTGACCTCGCTGACGACCAGCGGGATCTCGGGGTCCTTGCGGAACGCCGACGAGTTGTCGATGACCGTGACGCCGGCGGCGGCGAAGCGAGGAGCCTGAGTGCGCGACAACGTCGCACCCGCCGAGAACAGGGCGATGTCGAGTCCGGACGGATCAGCGAGCTCGGCATCCTCGATGACGATCTCGCCACTCTTCCAGGGCAGCGTCTTGCCGGCCGAGCGCGAGGACGCGAAGAAGCGCACCTCGTCGGCGGGGAAGTCGCGCTCCTCGAGGATGCTGCGCATGGCGACGCCGACCTGCCCTGTGGCGCCGACGATTCCGATGCTGGTCATCGTCCGGTACCTCCGTAGACCACGGCCTCGACCTCGTCGGTGCCGAGGTTGAATGCCTCGTGCGCGGCGTTGACGGCCGCGTCGACCTGGCTGTCGGAGACCACGACCGAGATGCGGATCTCGGAGGTCGAGATCATCTCGATGTTGACGCCGGCGTCGGCGAGGGCCTGGAAGAACGTCGCGGTGATGCCCGGCGAGGAGCGCATGCCGGCACCGACGATCGAGACCTTGCCGACGCTGTCGTCGTACTGCAGACGCTCGAAGCCGACGTCGTCCTTGAGCCGGGCGAGCGCGGTCATCGCTGTCTGACCGTCAGCGCGCGGGAGCGTGAACGAGATGTCGGTGAGCGACGTGGTCGCGGCGGAGACGTTCTGCACGATCATGTCGATGTTGATCTGCGCATCGGCCAACGCGCGCAGGATCGCGGCGGCCTCGCCGACCTTGTCGGGAACGCCGACGACCGTGATCTTGGACTCGCTGCGATCGTGCGCAACTCCGGAGATGATGGCTTGTTCCATGGTGGACCCCTCTTGGATGACGTCCTCGGCCTTGACGACCCAGGTGCCGGTCTTGTCGGAGAACGACGACCGTACGTGGATCGGCATGTCGTTGCGGCGGGCGTACTCGACGCACCGCAGGTGGAGGATCTTGGCGCCGCTGGCCGCCATCTCGAGCATCTCCTCGTACGAGATGCGCGGGATCTGATGTGCATTGGGCACGATGCGCGGGTCAGCGGTGAAGATGCCGTCGACGTCGGTGTAGATCTCGCAGACGTCGGCCTTGAGCGCCGCGGCGAGTGCGACGGCGGTGGTGTCGGAGCCGCCACGACCCAGCGTGGTGATGTCCTTGGTGGTCTGCGAGACGCCCTGGAAACCGGCGACGATCGCGATGGCGCCCTCGGCGAGTGCCGCCTCGATGCGGCCGGGGGTGACGTCGATGATCTTGGCGCGGCCGTGCTCGGCATCCGTGATGACGCCGGCCTGTGAGCCGGTGAACGAACGGGCCTCCTGGCCCAGGCTGCCGATCGCCATTGCGAGGACCGCCATGCTGATGCGCTCACCCGCAGTGAGGAGCATGTCGAGCTCACGGCCCGGCGGGAGCGGGGTGACCTGGTTGGCGAGGTCGATCAGCTCGTCGGTGGTGTCGCCCATCGCGGACACGACGACCACCACGTCGTGACCGGCCTTCTTGGTCGCGACGATGCGCTGGGCGACTCTCTTGATGCTGGTTGCGTCGGCAACCGAGGAGCCGCCGTACTTCTGGACGACAATGCCCACGAGCCCGTTCCTGCCTGGGTGGTGATGTACGGATTGCGCGACGCTGCGCCCGCCCAGTCTACCGGTTCACCCCTGCGGGGAGGACGGGGATTCCAGCCATGAGACGGTGACCTCCTGCCATCGGCGAGGCACGATGCGGACATGACCTCGAACGATCGCAACTGGGGCGTCGCCGCCTATCGACTGGGACGCGAGACCACGGCAGCCGAACCGACGCGCTGGCTCGAGCGGCTGTGGTCCTCAGCCGAGCAGGACGAGATCGACGCCCCGTGGGATCGCACCGAGCCGTTCCCCGTCATCGCCGAGGTGTTGGCCGAGCTCGGGCCGGGCGATGGCCGTCGGGCCGTCGTGGTCGGTGCGGCGCTGGGTGCTGATGCCGAGGCAGCCGCCCGGGCCGGCTGGCGTACGTCTGCGTTCGACGTCGCACCGGCGGCCGTGCGACTGGTGCGCGCCCGCTATCCGCAGTCACCCGTCGACTACCGCGAGGGCAATCTCCTCGACCTCGCAGGCGACCTGATCGGCGCCTTCGACCTGGTGATCGAGGTGTTCACGGTGCAGGCCATGCCACCGGCGGTGCGCGCCGAGGCGACGGCGGGCATACGACGTCTGCTGGCGCCCGGAGGGACTGCCCTGGTCATCCAGGTCGAACGCGGCGACCAGGACCCTGCCATCGGACCGCCCTGGCTGCTCAACCGTGAGGAGATGGAGACGTTCGCCGACGACGACGTACGGCTCGAGTCGCTCGACCTGCTCAAGAGACCGCGCGTCGACCGGGACACCCCGATCTGGTTCGCCAGGCTGCGCCGCGACTAGCGGTACTCGGGATTGGGCGACCCGGAGTCCTTCACGTACGAGTGGACGCCGGCGTCCCACACGGTGCGCTGGTTGCCGTACGCCGGTATGCCGCCCGCGTCCTTGAGCTGCTTTGCCGCGTGCAGCAGGTTGTAGCTCATGAATGTCGTGTTGCGGTTGGTGAAGTCGTTCTCGGGACCGCCCGAGCCCTGATCGAGGTAGGACGGGCCGGGTCCCGCCTCACCGATCCAGCCGGCGTCGGCCTGCGGCGGGATCGTGAACCCGACGTGCTGCAGGCTGTAGAGCACGTTCATGGCGCAGTGCTTGATGCCGTCCTCGTTGCCGGTGATGATGCAGCCTCCGACCCGGCCGTAGAACGCATACTGGCCGTCGTCGTTGAGGATGCTCGATGCGGAGTAGAGCCGCTCGATGACCTGCTTCATGATGCTGGAGTTGTCGCCGAGCCAGATCGGGCCGGCCAGCACGAGGATCTCGGCGGCCATGACCTGCTCGAGGATGCCCGGCCACTCGTCGACGTCCCAGCCGTGCTCGGTCATGTCGGGATAGACGCCGGTGGCGATCTGGTGGTCGATCGCGCGGATCTTGGTCACGCCGACGCCGTGGCCGGTCATGATGTCGGCGCTCTTGTCGACCAGCGCCTCGGTGTTGCTGATCTCAGGCGACTTCTTGAGCGTCGCGTTGATGAAGACGGCCTTGAGCGCACTGAAGTCGGGGGCAGGTTTCATCTGCCGAGTGTGGTCCCGCACCAAGCGCGCAGGCAACAGGCTGGACCCGGACGTCAGACGTTCGTCACAGGTACGCCGATGGTCGTCCGGCCCTCGAACGCGCGGCCCAGCGTGAGCTCGTCGGCGTACTCGAGGTCGCCGCCGACCGGCAGCCCGCTGGCGAGCTTGCTGACGCGGAGACCGTACGTCGACAGCATGCGGATGAGATAGGTCGCCGTCGCCTCGCCCTCGAGGTTGGGGTCGGTGGCGATGATGACCTCGGTGACGACGCCGTCCTGCAGGCGCTGAAGCAGCTCCTTGATGCGCAGCTGGTCGGGCCCGATCCCGGCGATCGGCGAGATCGCACCGCCCAGCACGTGGTAGCGGCCGCGGAACTCGCGGGTGCGTTCGATCGCGACGACGTCCTTGGACTCCTCGACGACGCACAGCACGCTCAGGTCGCGGCGCGGGTCGGCGCAGATGCGGCACTCGGTGTCGACCGTGACGTTGCCGCAGATCGAGCAGAAATGGACCTTGGTCTTGACCTCGGTCAGCGTCGAGGCGAAGCGGCGCACGTCCTCGGGGTCGCTGTCGAGCAGGAAGAACGCGATGCGTTGCGCGCTCTTGGGACCGATGCCGGGAAGTCGTCCGAGCTCATCGATCAGGTCCTGGATCACGCCGTCATACATAGGTGTCCATCCTAGTTGGCGAGGAAGGACTGGAGCATGTCGTGGCCGCGCGCCGTCAGGATGGATTCGGGATGCATCTGCACACCCTCGACGGGATGCGAGCGGTGCCGGACGCCCATGAGGATGCCTGACGCGGTGTGCGCCGTGGCCTCGAGCTCGTCCGGCAGTGTCTCGGGGTCGATGACGAGAGAGTGATAGCGCGCGCAGACCAGCGGGGTCGGCAGACCGGCATAGACGCCCTTCCCGTCGTGGTGCACCAGTGACGGCTTGCCGTGCACGATCTCGGCAGCGCGTACGACGGTGGCTCCGTAGACCTCGCCGATCGCCTGGTGGCCGAGGCACACCCCGAGAGTCGGCGTCGTCGGGCCGAGCCGGCGAATCGCCTCGATGCTGATGCCGGCCTCAGCGGGAGTGCCGGGACCGGGAGAGACGATCAGGTGGGTGAAGTCGCCGCGCTCGCGGGCAGCGACGAGCTGATCGACCGTGACGGCGTCGTTGCGGACCACCTCGGCGGTGGCACCGAGCTCACCGACGTACTGCACGAGGTTGTAGACGAACGAGTCGTAGTTGTCGATGAAGAGCACCTTCGATCGGTTGGGCGGTGAGTCCGGCACCCTTCGAGGCGCCCGATAGGTGCCTGGCTCACCGCCCAACCAGAAGGACCAGAGCTGGTCACGGAGCCACGCTGTCGTACGACCGACTCCCCATTCACCGACGCCGTCGACCGCGGTCACGGGTACGACACCGCGCAACGAGTTGGCGACGAACACCTCGGTGGCGCGTGAGACGTCGTCGAGGGTGAGTCGTCGCTGGAAGACGGGTACGCCGGCGTCGCGGAGGATCTCGATGACGCGGGCACGAGCCGTGCCGGGGAGGATGCGGTCGTCGACCGGCGGCGTGTGCACGCCGTCGTCGTGCACCACGAACACGCTGGCCCTCGCGGTCTCGAGCACGGCACCGTCGTCTGACACCAGCAGCAGGTCACGGTCGGGCGCCGCGTCGTGCTGGAGGGCACGGCGATCGGCCCACTTGTGCTGGCCGAATCCGCCGGCGATCGTGCGCGGCACCAGGCTCCAGGACTCGGCGTCGTCGTCGATCACCCGCGTCGTCATCGAGACCTTGACCTCGTCGTCGCGCGGCACGGCGTCGATGCGCAGCCGCTGACGTCCGGTCAGCCCTGCGGCCCGGCGCAGCACTGCCTCGTCGAGTCCGGCCCGGATCGTCGAGCCATAGACCGAGCGCACGCTGGCGTCGAGCCGGGCCAGGTGCGCGTCGATGTCGATCACGACGCCGTTCTCCACGAGCAGCGTGTCGTAGATGCCCCGGGCGATGTCGACGCCGGCGTCGGCGGTGTCTGCGATCTCGACCCCCGTGCGCGTCTCGGCCGGCATCGCCGCGGCCAGCTCCAGCCGTCCGCCGATCGCATCGATCAGCGGGCGCGCCTTGACGAGGCACTCGGCGTATTCACCCTCCGGCGTCGAGTCGGCCACGATGCCGCCGCCGACACCGAGCCAGATGCGTCCGCCGGCGATCTCGAACGTCCGGATCGCGACGTTCATCTCGAGCCCCGCCGAGGCGCTGACGTGGCCGATCGAACCGGTGTAGGCCTCCCGTCCGGTGGCCTCGAGCTGGTTGATGATCTCCATCGCCCGCACCTTGGGTGCTCCCGTCACCGATCCGGGAGGGAACGTCGCACGCAGCAGGTCGGAGTCGCGTACGCCGCGACCGACGTGGCCGACGACGTCGGAGACGAGGTGCCACACGGCATGTCGCTCGGCACGGGTGATCGCCGGGACACGTACGGACCCCGGGACGCTGACGCGTCCCAGGTCGTTGCGCATCAGGTCGACGATCATGATGTTCTCGGCGCGGTTCTTGGCGGAGCTGACCAGCTCGGCCGGATCGGTCTCGAGCGGGGCGGTGCCCTTGATCGGCGAGGTCAGCACCTCGTCGCCCGTGCGGCGCAGGAACAGCTCAGGTGACAGGCTCGCGATGGCACCTTCGGGGCTCGAGACGTATGCGGCGTACGCCGGCCGCAGCTCGCCGACACCGGCGCAGAACACGTCGAGCGGGTCACCGCCGAGCTCCGCCTCCAGCCGGGTGCAGAGATTGGCCTGGAAGATGTCGCCTGCCGCGATGTGCTCGAGGACGGTCCGCAGCGCGTCCTGGTGCTGCTCAGGCGTCGGTGTCATCTCGAACGTGCCCACGGCGTAGGGCTTCGCCTCCCCGGGCGGGCCGCTGAGGATCTCCTCGATCGCGGCGTCACGCCGGGCGTCGGGGCGCAGCGACTCCAGCCACCACACCCCGTCGGTGAGGCGGAGGACGTGGTCGTAGAACGCGATGCGGTGGTCGGGCTGCAGGATCCGTCGTGGCGGTATGCTCGGCAGCTCCTCGACGAGCCGGCCCAGCTGGTAGCCCCATGCCCCGATCCAGCCGCCGAAGAATCCGTCGGACTCGCTGGGTGCCAGGTCGATGCCGTCGAACGGATCTCCCGTGAGCACGTCGACGGGGTCGAACGCGATCAGCGCCTCTCCGTGGTGCCAGGCGCCCAGCAGCGCCACGAGTCGCTCTCGGTCGCGGAACCGACGCAGGACGTCGAGCGGCTCCAGGGCGATGTCGAGGCGTCGACGCGTGGCGTCAGTCGCCGTCGGACTCGCCAATGACTTTCGCCCCCAGCTCACGGCTCAACAACAGCTCGGGGTCGATGTCCTCGGCCTCGACGACCGGGTCGTCGCGGTCAGCCGATGCGTCGGGGTCGTTGTCCTCGGGCGACAGCTGCTCGCTCATCGCCTCACGGGCAGCCGCCGACGACACCACCGGCGCTGCAGGCGCCTCCGCCTCAACGGGCTCGGGCGCGGGGTCGGGAGCCGGTGCTGACGCCGACGGTCGCGCGCTCGGGTCGACGATGGCGTCGATCTGCCACGTCACGCCAAGCACCGCGTGAAGCGCCTGCTGGACGTATTCGTCGGAGCGGCTGCTGATGAACGAGTCACGCGCTCCCGGATTGACCAGGGCGATCGTCAGCGTGTTGCCGTTGAGCGCCATGACCTGCGCGTTCTGGCTCAGCATGACCCAGGCGAAGCGTCGGAGCTCACGGATCTTGTCGAGCACCTGGGGCCAGATGTTGCGCACGTCGGCGATCGTCATGGATCCGGCCGCGGAGGCCACCGGCTCAGGGGGTGGCGCGGGCGCGGCGGCCACCGGCTCGGCCGCGACCACGTCCTCGACGTCCGGCGGAACGGGCGAAGGCTCGGGCTCGGGTGCGAGCTCAGGTGCGGGCGCCGGCGCCTCGACCCGGGGGGCCGGTGCAGCCGGCGCAGGTGGTGCGACGGGTGCAGCCGGAGCACCTCCGTCGATCGACAGCCGACGCTCGAGACGGTCGAGGCGCGCCTGAAAGCCTTGCGTCGAGTTGTCGGAACCCGGCACGAGGATGCGTGCGCACATCAGCTCGAGCAGCAGCCGCGGGGCCGTGGCGCCACGGAACTCCATCAGTGCCGCGTTGACGATGTCGGCTGCGCGGGTGAGCTCTGACGGGCCGAAGCCGCTGGCCTGCGCGAGCAACCGCTCGGCACGATCACCGGGTACGTCGAGTAGCCCCGTCGAGAGCGCGTCAGGCACCGCCGAGACGATCACCAGGTCGCGCAGGCGCTGGAGGAAGTCCTCGGCGAACCGGCGGGGGTCCTGGCCCGACTCGATGATCTTGTCGACGACGCCGAACACGGTGCCGCCGTCACTGGCGGCGAACGCGTCGACCGCCTCGTCGAGCAACGAGTCGGGGGTGTAGCCGAGCAGCTGGACGGCGATGTCGTAGGTGACTCCCTCAGGCCCGGCACCGCCGAGCAGCTGGTCGAGGACGCTCAGGGTGTCTCGTACGGAGCCCTGGCCGGCACGCACCACCAGCGGCAGCGCCGCCGGCTCGAGCGTGACGCCCTCGGCGGTGCACAGCTCCATGAGGTAGTCGCCGAGGATCTTGGGCGGGACCAGCCGGAACGGATAGTGGTGGGTGCGCGACTTGATCGTGCCGATGACCTTGTCGGGCTCGGTCGTCGCGAAGATGAACTTGAGGTGCGGCGGCGGCTCCTCGACCAGCTTGAGCAGCGCGTTGAAGCCCTGCGGCGAGACCATGTGGGCCTCGTCGATGATGTAGACCTTGTAGCGGCTGCTGACCGGAGCGAAGAACGCCCGCTCGCGCAGGTCACGGGCGTCGTCGACACCGCCGTGGCTCGCCGCGTCGATCTCGATGACGTCGATGCTGCCGGGCCCGCCACGGGCGAGGTCCTTGCAGCTCTGGCACTCACCGCACGGCTCGGCGACCGGCGCCTTCTCGCAGTTCATCGCACGGGCGAGGATGCGCGCGCTGGTGGTCTTGCCGCAGCCGCGCGGTCCCGAGAAGAGGTAGGCGTGATTGACCTTGTTGGCGGCCAGCGCGTGCCGCAGGGGCTCGGTGACATGGTCCTGCCCGATCACCTCGGCGAACGTCTCCGGCCGGTAGCGGCGATAGAGAGCAAGGGGGGCATCCACGTCGTGAACTCTATAGACCCCGTACGACCGTGACGACCCCGATCAGGAGATCAGCGAGGTGTGGTGGAGCCACGCGTCGACCGCCGCGTACGCCGCCTTGCGCGGACCCTCCCTGGAGATGAACACGTCGTGCTTCGCGCCCTCGATCGGCAGCGAGGTCAGCGAGCCGCCGAGGCAGCCGGCCCAGCGCGCGATCTGCTTGACGTCGAGGACCGCGTCGGCCTCGTCGACGGCTTCGTTCCACGTACGGGCGAACACCGTCCTGGAAGAGCGCAGCACCAGTGACGGGATGCCGACGTCGAGGCCCTTGTGCAGCTCGGCGTGGCCGCGGCGGATCGCGGTGAGCCAGCCGAACGTGACGGGAAACCCGTCGAGCGGCTTGTAGGTGGTGTTGAACTCCCACTCGCCGTACGCACTGACATGGAGGCTGCTGCCGTACGCGTTGCTCGGCGGCAGGTTGATCGGTGTCGTCGGCTTGACCTTGGCCACCCAGGCGATCGCCTTGGTGCCGACCGATCGCATCCACGCCTTGCCCTGCAGGTCGAACCACGGGCTGTTGAGCACCATGCCGACGATGCCGGCAGCGGCGACGCCGCCCGGCTTCTGGTTGAGCCGGTTGAGCCAGAGCGGGAGGATCAGTCCGCCGGTCGAGTGGGCCGCGAGCACGACCGGCTTGCCACCGGTCTCGTCCTTGACGACCTCGAGGGCGCGACCGAGCTCCGCGTCGTACATCGCGAGGTCGGAGACGTAGTGCCCGGTCTGGCCCTCGTGCCGCGAACGGCCGCACTTGCGCAGGTCGAGGGCGTAGAACGCGAAGCCGCGATCGGTGAAGAAGTCGGCGAGCTCGGTCTGGAAGAAGTAGTCGCTGAATCCGTGGACGTAGATCACGGCGCCGGTGGTGTCGGCCGGTGGCGTGCGGCGTACGAGGGTCGCGTCGATGCTTCCCTCGCCGTCAGGGTCGGCTCCGAGCGGGATCGTCAGCTGCTCGTATCCTTCTCCCAGGTCGTCAGGGATCCAGTCAGTCATGCATTCCTCCTGCTGTGCGCGCGGATCGACCCGCCCACCAAAACGTACTCTGGGTATCGGGCGACGCGTACGCTGTCCCTACAATAAAGTTGCACTTGCAGTGAAGAAAGTTACAGGAGCCGAGCATGAGACTTCAGCTGTCCGACGAGGACGTCGCATTCCGCCAGGAGATGCGCGAGTTCTTCACGACCAAGATCCCGCAGTCGATCCGTGACAAGGTCGCCGCCCGTCGCGAGCTGAGCAGGGACGACATCGTCGCGTCGCAGCAGGCCATGAACGCCGCCGGCATCGCCGTGCCCAACTGGCCGGTCGAGTGGGGCGGCAAGGACTGGACTCCGCTGCAGCGCCACATCTGGCACGAGGAGATGCAGCTCGCCAACGTGATGCCGCCGCTGGCGTTCAACGCCTCGATGGTCGGCCCCGTGATCGCCGCGTTCGGCTCGCAGGAGATCAAGGAACGCTTCCTCGCCAAGACGGCCAACCTCGACATCTGGTGGTCGCAGGGCTTCTCCGAGCCCGACGCCGGCTCCGACCTGGCATCGCTGCGTACGACCGCCGTCAGGGAGGGCGATGAATACGTCGTCAACGGCCAGAAGACGTGGACGACCCTGGGTCAGTACGGCGACTGGATCTTCATGCTGGTCCGCACCGACCCGGAGGCCAAGAAGCAGGCCGGCATCTCGTTCCTGCTGATCGACATGACGTCCCCCGGCGTCACGGTCCGCCCGATCGAGCTGATCGACGGCAGCTTCGAGGTCAACGAGGTCTTCTTCGACAACGTACGCGTACCCGTCGACAACCTCGTCGGCGAGGAGAACAAGGGGTGGGACTACGCGAAGTTCCTGCTCGGCAACGAGCGCGTCGGCGTCGCACCGGTCGGCTCGGTCAAGCGCTCATTGGCCACGGCCAAGGAGTACGCCAAGACGGCCGGACCCGGTGGCACGTCGCTGCTCGACGACCCGATGTTCGCGTCGCAGTTCACCGACCTGGAGAACGAGCTGCTCGCCCTCGAGCTGACCGCACTGCGCGTCGTCGCCCACTCCGCCGACGGGAAACCACACCCGGCCTCGTCGGTGCTCAAGCTGCGCGGCACCGAGCTGCAGCAGGCCGTGACCGAGCTCTGGGTCGACATGGGAGGCCCTGCCTCGTTGGCCTCCGGCGCCGGCGAGGAGTCCGACATCCCCGACTGGAACAAGGTGTCGACCCCGACCTACCTCAACTTCCGCAAGGCCTCGATCTATGGCGGGTCCAACGAGGTGCAACGACAGATCATCGCCGGCACGATCCTGGGACTGAGGGGCTGACATGGACTTCACACTTGATGCAGAGCAGGTAGCACTGCGCGACGCGGTTCGCGGACTGCTGGGCAAGTCGTACGACTCGACGGAGACCCGTCGCGCCGTGACGAAGCAGGATCCGGGCTGGGACGAGAAGACCTGGTCCCAGCTCGCCGAGATGGGCGCACTGGGCCTGCCGTTCGCCGAGGCCGACGGCGGCATGGGCGCCGGGCCGGTCGAGGTGTCGATCGTCGCCGAGGAGATCGGGCGGGTCATCGCGCCCGAGCCGTACGTCGAGGCCGTCGTGCTGGCCGGTGGCCTGGTGGCTGCCGTCGGCAGCGATGAGCAGCGTGCCGAGATCCTGGGCGCCCTGTCGGAAGGCACGCTGGTTCCCGTGTTCGCGCACAACGAGCCGGGCCAGCGCTACAGCGAGTCGGCCGCGGGCGTCACGGCGACCAGGAGCGGCGACGGCTGGACGCTGACCGGCGTCAAGGAACCCGTCATCGGCGGCGCTCGCGCCGACCTGCTGATCGTGAGCGCCGCCGTCGACAGTGGCGTGGGGCTGTTTCTCGTCCAGCCCGACGCGTCCGGCCTGACGCGTGACGGCTACGCGACGTTCGAGGGTGGTCGCGCCGCGCGCATCGGCCTCGCAGACACTCCCGCCATCGCCCTCGGTGACGGCGGCGACCAGTCCGCAGCGATCGCCACGGTCATCGCCGAGGCGCAGATCGCGTACGGCCACGAGTCTCTCGGTGCCATGCAGACGGCGCTGGAGCTGACGACGGAGTACCTCAAGACCCGCAAGCAGTTCGGCGTACCACTGGCGACGTTCCAGGCGCTGACGTTCCGGGCCGCTGACATGTACGTCGAGCTCGAGCTCGCCCGCAGCACCGTCACCTGGGCGACGCTGGTGCTCCTGGATGGCGGCGACGCCCTCGAGGCTGCATCCCGGGCCAAGCTGCAGGTCAGCAAGGCTGGCCGTCACATCGGCAAGGAGGCGATCCAGCTGCACGGCGGCATCGGCATGACGGCCGAGTACAGCGTGGGTCACTTCACCAGCCGCCTCACCGCGATCGACCACACGCTCGGCGACGGCCGCCACCACCTGGCCAGGCTGGCGGAGACGCTCGAGGACCACGAGTTCATCGAGCCCCTGCCCTAAGGCCATGTCCTAGATGCTCGACAAGCTCCTGGTCGCGGCGGGCATCGCCGTGGCCCTGTGGGGTGTCAGCTGCCTGCTCATGGTGGTCTTCGCCCGTCGGCTGCCGGACGGCCTGCTGCGTCAGGTCGCCGAGTTCCTGCCGTCCTGCGTGACGACCGCGCGTGCGCTGCGCAAGCATCCCGAGGTGCCGCGCAGCGCGAAGGTCGCGATGCTCGTCGCGATCGTCTGGGTCATCTCGCCGATCGACCTGCTGCCGGAGTTCCTGCCGGTCATCGGTCCGCTCGACGACGTCGTGGCCGTCGTGCTGCTGCTGCGCTTCGCGGCTCGCCGCGTCCCCCGCGACGTCCTCCTCGACGCCTGGCCCACTGACCCTCGACTCCTCGAGAAGCTCCTCGGGTCGCCGAGGACGCCCTAGACGAGGGCCCGGGCCTGCGCCATGACACCGGCGACGAAGATGTCGATCGCGCTGCCGTAGTAGTCGTCGGAGTCTGCGCAGTCGACCATCGCGGGAGCTGCGGCACGTACACGCGGGTAGCGGTCCTCCGGCAACGACTGCAACAGAGCCAGCTTGGCTTCGTGCGCCTCGGCGCGTTCGGTCGGCTTGACCGTGGTCTCTGCACCGGGCTCACCCGTCACCAGGGTCATGGCGATCATCAGCGCATAGTGGGCGACGGCTGCCGCCCGGTCGGTGTCGAAGCCGGCGAGGCCGAGCTTGTCGAGTGTCTTTTCGGTCAGCTCGAGACCTGTCTCGGTCACCATGATTCGGCTGGGTACGAGCGGTGTCGCGTTGGGATGCGCGCGCATGGCATCCACCAATGAAGTCATCGCCTCGCGGAGGTAGTCCTCGAGCTCCAGATCGTCGTCGGGCGGGTGCAGTCCGGCGATGACCGCGTCGCCAACGGCTCCGAGCAAGGCGTCCTTGTTGGAGAAGTGCCAGTAGAGCGCCATCGGTGTCACACCGAACTCGTCGGCAACCTTGCGGACCGTCAGGGCAGCGAGGCCCTGCTCGTCGACGATGCGCAGAGCGCTCGCGACGACGGCGTCCGGGTTGAGAGAAATCTTGGCCTTCACGTTGACAACTATACGTCATATATGTTCCCTTTACATCGTACATTTACAACGTAAAGGAGACGGTCATGAACGACCGCAGAAACATCTGGGCTCTGGTGGCCGTGGCGCTCGCGACCTTCATGACCTACCTCGACAACAACATCATCAACGTCGCGATCCCCGTCATCGAGCGGGAGCTGCACCTCACCACGGCGGGCATGGAGTGGATCGTCAGCTCCTACATCCTGACGTTCGCCGGACTGATGCTGATCGGCGGACGGATGGCCGACCTGTTCGGTCGTCGCCGGCTGTTCCTGATCGGGCTGGCGGTCTTCACGCTGGCCTCGCTCGCGGCCGGACTCTCCGGTGACGTCGGCTCGCTGATCGCGAGCCGGGCCGTCCAGGGCGTCGGCGCGGCGCTCCTGACCCCCACGACGCTGGCCATCATCTCGGCAACCTTCCCCGACAAGCGCGACCGCAACGTCGCGATCGGCATCTGGGGCGCCGTCGGCGCCCTGGCCCTCGCCGCCGGACCGCTGCTCGGCGGACTGCTCAGTGAGCACGTCGCCTGGGAATGGATCTTCTTCATCAACGTCCCACTCGGCCTCGTGACGGCAGGCATCGCGATCTGGGCGATCGACGAGTCGCGCGACCCCGTCGAGCGACGCCTCGACGTCCGCGGCCTGGTCACCTCGACGCTGGCACTCACCGCCCTCACGTACGCCCTGATCGAGGGCACGTCGCAGGGATGGGGCTCGGGCGTCATCCTGACGTCGTTCGCCGTCGTCGCGGTCTCGGCAGCATCGTTCGTCGCGATCGAACGTACGACGATCGATCCGATGGTCGACCTGGCGCTGTTCCGCAACCGCGTCTTCACCGGCGCCGTCACGGCCAGCATGCTCTGGGCGTTCGGACTGTTCGGCATCTACTTCTTCACCTCGCTCTACATCCAGGGCGTGCTGGGGTTCTCGCCGACCAAGGCCGGCCTGACGTTCGTCCCGATGGCACTGTGCATGGCGGTCTCGGCCGCGATGTCGGAGTCGGTGGCTCGCCGGTTCGGCGCCTACCGCTCGGTCAGCGCCGGCATGGCTGTCATGGGCCTGGGCATCGCCTCGGTCATGCTCTTCGGCCAGGACGCGTCGATGGCCGACCTGATGCCGAGCTTCATCGCGATCGGCATCGGCGGCGGCATGACGATCCCGCTCACCGCGGCCGCGCTCAGCGTCATGCCGCAGGACCAGGCGGGCGTCGCCTCAGGTGTCCTCAACACCTCACGCGAGCTGGCCGGCCTGCTCGGCATCACGATCATCGGCGTCATCCTCTCGACGCGTCAGGACTCGCTGATCGAGGCGGGCAAGGCGCCCGTCGAGGCGTTCCTGGGCGGCTACCAGCTGGGGCTCATCGTGGCCGGCCTGCTGGTGATCGCCGGTGGCATCGCCTCGTGGGTGGCGCTTCGCCGGGCCGAGTCGGAGCCGGTCGTCGACGAGGACGTGCTGGTCGGCGTCTGAGCTGTGGCATGAAGGACCCCTCGCGCACCCGACAGAGCTCACTGACCCTTGCTGCCTTCCGGCCCTGGGGGAGTTGGGTGATGTGTCGCCGCGCGAGGGGCTTCGTCCATCATACGGAGGCGACGGGGCAGGTCCCAACTCAGGGACTCAGTGCGACAGCAGCAGGTTGAGCTGGTTCCAGGTCTGTTCGCCGACGAGTCCGTCGACCGTGAGGTCGTACGTGGTCTGGAACGCCTTCACCGCGTCACGGGTGACTGGGCCGAAGTCGCCGTCCTCAGGGATGCACGACGAGCCGTCACCCACGCCGTTGATCATCGACTGGAGCTCCTGCACCTCCTTCATGTGGTGGCCACGGGTGGCGGTCGACAGGTCGTGGCCCGGGAACAGCCGCAGCGGTTCCTCGAGGAACCTGCAGTGCCGGCCAGCGGTCGAGAGCGTCTTGGGCTTGGCGGCGGATTCGGTTGTCGCCGCCGTGGTCGGTGTCGGCGTCGGTGTGGACGTGGCCGCGACGGTCGTGGTCGGCGCGGAATCGGTCGGCGTACCGTCACCGCCATGACAGGCGGACACGGCGAGCATGGTCAACAGCGCTGCAACGACGGCACGTTTCATGCCGCTGATGCTAGTGGTGGAGCGGGGACTAGCGTCGCCTCCATGGACATCGACGTCGACCTGATCCGCCGCGACCTGGCCCAGCTCGTCAACATCCCGAGCGTCGGCGGGTCCGATGCCGAGATCGCCGCGCAGCGCTGGACCGCCGCGACGCTCACCGGGCTCGGCCTCGAGGTCGACCAGTGGCGCCTCGATCTCGACGAGCTCCGCGCCGACGCCGACTATCCCGGCGAGGAGGTCGACCGCGACGAGGCGTGGGGTTGCGTCGGCGTCTCCGGCCCCGGCACGCCTGCCCTGATCCTCAACGGACACGTCGACGTCGTACCTCCCGGCGATGCCGAGTCGTGGACCGGTGGCGACCCGTGGCACATCCGTGAGGACGACGGTCGCTGGTACGGCCGAGGTGTCTGCGACATGAAGGGCGGCGTCGTCGCGATCATCGCCGCGGCTCGCGCCGTCAGTGGCCTGACGCTGCGCCGCCCGTACGCGGTCCACACCGTGATCGGCGAGGAGGACGGCGGCCTCGGTACGTTCGCCACCCTTCGACGTGGTCACACCGGCGACGCCTGCGTGATCGCCGAGCCGACCGACCAGCAGATCGTGTCGGCCAACGGCGGCTCGCTGACGTTCCAGATCGTGGTGCAGGGTCGCTCGACGCACGGCTCGATGCGCGCGGCCGGGCACAGCGCGATCGACGCGTTCGAGGTGCTCAACCGCGCGCTCCGTGAGCTCGAGACCGTACGCAATGCCACTCCGCCCCCGCCGTTCGGCGAGCTGCCCTGGCCCATCAGCATCGGCATCCTGCATGCCGGCGACTGGGCCAGCACGGTCCCGGATCGGCTCGTGGCCGAGGGACGCTACGGGGTCATGCCGGGCGAGTCGTTCGGCGACGCCAAGCGGGCCTTCGAGCAGGCGCTCGCCGCCGCGTGCGCCACCGACCCGTGGCTCGCAGAAGCGCCACCCACGGTCACCTGGCCAGGTGGTCACTTCGCCGCCGGCACCCTGCCACCCGGTCACGCGTTCGGCGACGAGGTCGTCGCCGCGGTCGCCAGCAGCGGCGCGCCCTCTCCCCGCCTGGTCGGCGCTCCGTACGGCTCCGACCTGCGGCAGTACGCGGCCGCGGGCATCCCCACGGTGCAGTACGGACCCGGCGACATCGTCGAGGCACACGCGATCGACGAGGGCGTGCTGATCGACGAGGTGGTGGCGTGTGCCCGCGCGTACGCCGAGCTCATCGTCGCCCGCTGTTCAGCCACCCAGATTTGATGGATTTTGGCCCGTCGAGCCCGTCGGAACGGGCCCAAATCCATCAAATCTGGGGGTTAGTTCCTGGTTGACGCGTGGACGGGTATGTACTCGGCGACCGTGATGAGGCCGCCCGGCTCGAACGTCACCGGCTGCAGGCCGACTGGCGCGCCGTCCTTGAACGTGACGATCGTGACCTGGGCCGAGCGGCGCAGCTTGCTGCCGAGCGCGAACGCATAGACCGCCCCGCCGGTCGAACCCGTCGTCAGGGTCACGGTGGGCCGGCCGTTCACCCCCGGCACCACGACGGGTCCGACCTGCCGGTGCAGGTGACCCGACAGGATCAGGTCGGCACAGCCGGACTTCGCGGCTTCCTTGGCCGATGAGGGACTGTGCACCGCGATCACATTGACGTTGCCGTCGTCGCACGCGGCCTGGGTGAGCTTGGTGTCCTGCGCGCGGATCGCCGCGATGTTGTCGGACTCATTGCCGCTGTAGCCCGCTGTCAGGCCTGAGCTCCGCGGATCGCTGCTGCCGAGGAAACGGATGCCATCGACCGTGACGGGCTCACCGTCGAGGACCGTGAAGTCCTTGTCCTCCATCTGCTTGCGGATCGTCGGTCCCGTGTCATGGTTGCCGGCGACCGAGACGACGTCGAAGCCGCGGAACTCGCGCGCCAGCGAGTTGATGCTGAACGTCTCCCAGCTCTGGCCGCTCGACGTGTCGTCGCCGAGGTCGATCAACATGGTCGCTTGCGCCTGCTCCGCGACCGCCCGTGCCACCGGATCCATGCCGATGTTGTCGTGCCGGTCGGTGACGACGAGTGCCGTGGTCTCACCCTCGAGCGGCGTGCGGACGATCACCGACCTCGCCTGGTCCGCCAGCGCGCCGTAGAACTTCACCGAGTCCTGATATGTCGACAAAGCGCCTTCGACGATTGCCTTGCTGCCGCTGGTCGTCGCGCCTTCGGCGATCTCGAGCTTGTCGAGCACCGGATCGGCAGGGATCAATGGAAACACCGTGCCGATCGGCACCCAGGAGCCGTCGTCGGATCGCGGGCGCTCGGGAGCCGCGACGAGGACGAGACCGGCCATGGTGGTCACGGCGACGCCTGCCGCGACGAGCTTCTGCCGTCGATCAGGGTGTCGGGCCATGGCCCACAGCGCCCTCCGTCGACCTTGTCCGATCGCCTTCCAGCCGAGGATCGCGATCAGCAGGGCCAGCATCGCGGTGCCGAGTCCGCGCAGGATCGCGTCGACGCCCATCGAGATGATCGTGGACCGTACGGTCGCGATCTCGCCCTGGGGCTGCGAGGCGATGACCGCGTCGCGGGCCACCAGCTGGTTGAGGTCGGACACGTCGCTGTCGCCGAGACGGATGTTGACGCCGAGGCCGAGGGGTGCCTCGGCGGGCAGCCGTACCTGCGGGAGCACCGGGCCGAAGTCGATGCGGGCGTACGTGCCGAAGTCGGGCTGCACCGTGGCCTCGTGGGCACCGATGACGATCGACCGCTCACTGTGGATGAACGTCGTGTAGGCAGTCGGAACCGCGACGCCGATCGCGAGCAGCGCCAACAGCAGGGCCTTGAGCGAGCGGGTCAGGCGATCCGCTCCCGCCAGCGGTCGGTCGTGCCGACCGTCGTGAGCAGCTGCGTCGCGCGGGTCAGCACGACATACAGCGTGCGCCAGCCGGCTGACGCCTCGTCGGTGATCGCATCGGGCTCGGCGACGACGACTCCGTCGAACTCAAGGCCCTTGGTGTCGAGTCCGTCGAGCAGTCGCAGGCGGCCACCGTGCTCCTCGAGCAGGTCGGCAAGCTCACCGCCCAGCCGGTCGAGATCGGCGCGGGGCGCCACGACCGCCACGGTGCCCTCGACGCGGTCGAGGATCTCGTCGATGCTCGTACGCAGCTGTGCCACGAGCTCGGACGCTCCGACGACGAGGTGCTGCGGCAGCTCGCCGGTGCGCCGGACCGCGTCGGCGAGGTCGGGGTCCTTGACGCCGACGACGGCGACCTTGGCCGCGAGGTCATAGATCTCGGCAGAGTTGCGGTAGTTGGTCGAGAGGCGGAACGCGTGCTCGGGCTTGCCCTCGAGCGCGGCCTTGCGGGCGGCCTCGGACTCGCGCGGGTGCGGCCAGGACGACTGCGCCTGGTCGCCCACGATCGTCCAGCTGGCATGCCGGCCGCGTCGGCCGAGCATCCGCCACTGCATCGGCGAGAGGTCCTGCGCCTCGTCGACCAGTACGTGCGCGAACCCGTCGTCCTCGATGCTGCGGGTCGCCCGGTAGCGGTCGTCGCGTTCTTCGCGCTCGCGGCGCTCGAAGCTCATGAGCTGCTTGGGCCCGTCGTCCTCATCGTCGCCTGCGTCAGGGATCTCGCCGATGACGTAGCGGAGCTCGTCGATCAGGGGGATGTCCTCGATGCTGGGCTCGCCGCCGGCCCACGACTCCTTGAGCGCGGCGAGCTCCTCGGTGTTGAACGTGCCATGGCCCAGCGTGTCGATCACGTCGGGCAGCGTGCGCCAGACCTCGATCGGGTCGACCGGTGGCCACCAGTCCTCGACGAACTCGACGAAGCGGTCGTCGGTCGTCACGGTCTCGACGAACTCCGCCTCGCCCTTCTCGAGCGCACGCTCACCGGCGACCTGACGCCACAGCGCGTTGACGATCGCGGCGGGCGCCTTGTCGTACGCCCGGTTGCGCTTGGCACCCGACAACAGCTGACGGCGGATGCGATCGAGCTCGGCCGAGTCGAGGCGAAGCACGTCGTCCTTGTAGAAGTAGCGAAGCTCGGTCGGCGTGCCGGGGAGTGGTGCGGCGGCGGCCCGGCCGATGAACGCGGTCATCCGCGACGAGCCCTTGGCGGCGGCCGCAACCGGCTCGTCGTGGCGCTCCGCGCGGAGCCCGTCGACGACCTCGCCGAGCGACCGCAGCGTCACACTGGTCTCACCGAGGCTCGGGAGCACGCGCTCGATGTAGTTCATGAACACCGACGACGGACCGACCACGAGCACACCGCCGGACTCGAAGCGCCGGCGATCGGTGTAGAGGAGATAGGCAGCGCGGTGCAACGCGACAACCGTCTTGCCGGTGCCGGGTCCGCCGCCGATCGTCGTGGCGCCACGACTGGGAGCGCGGATGGCTTCGTCCTGCTCCTTCTGGATCGTGGCGACGACCGAGTGCATCGAGCTGTCACGGGCACGGCTCAGGCTGGCGAGCAGTGCACCCTCGCCGACGATGACCAAGTCGTCTGCGGCATTGTCGGCATCGAGCAGGTCGTCCTCGACGCCGATGACCTTTTCTCCGGCGCAACGCAGCACGCGGCGGCGTACGACTCCAGCCGGGTCCTGGGCCGTCGCCTGGTAGAACACCGCGGCGGCGGGGGCACGCCAGTCGACGACGATGATGTCGCGGTTTTCGTCGCGTACGCCGATGCGGCCGATGTAGCGGGACTCACCGTCGAGCAGGTTGAGCCGGCCGAACACCAGCCCGTCGTGGGCGGCATTGAGTGCCGCGATGCGCTTGGACGCCTGGAACACCATGGCGTCGCGCTCGACCAGGCCGCCCTCATGGCCGATGTGGCCGCGCGCATATCCCTCGGCGACCAGCGCCTGCGCCACCTGGCCCGAGGCCTCGAGCCGTTCGTAGACGTTGTCGACGTAGGCCTGTTCGGCGGCGATCTCTTGCTGTGCGATGTGCGCAGCGTTCTGATCAGTCACCCGACTCCTTCGCCCGTTTGTCGAACTCATAAGTCTAGGCGAGGTCTGATCTATTCCGCAGGCGGCTCCCACGTGGCGGACGTCGTCCATTTCTCCCTGCGAATGCAGTCAATGACTTGCCACTACGTGCTCGACGGCGGATAGTTTTCGTGAACACCGGTCCAAGGGGAGGACTCCGATGATCACGAAGAGCGATCTGATCGCAGTTCTGCTTGTGATCGCCGTCGTTCTCGGGCTGACGTCCCTTCCGGCGCTCTCCGACGAGCCAGTGGACGCGCAGTCACCTGCGCAGCTCGTCCCGCAGGAATCGACGGCCAGCCAGGACCCGGCCCCGCAGGCTACCGAGGACCAGGGATCCACGCCGGTCGGACCCGCCGAGTCCCCGACCGATGAAGGGACGCCGTCAACGCAACCAGAGGAGCCGCTTGCGGTGCACCCGCGAAGCGAGCTGCGCCGGGCTGCCGTCTCGGTTCTTGACCTCGATGCTCCGACCGTGACTGGAGTGTCGCCGTCCTCCGGCACGGCCGGCACCTCGGTGACCATCAACGGCACCCTGCTCCTGGGATGTTCGGGGCCCCTCCCGGTCTTCCACTTCGGTGACGTCGATGTCGCATTTGGCGACCCCGGCTACCCCGCCGGGATGTCAGACACGCAAGCAATCGTCACTGCCCCACCACACGCCCTCGGCACCGTCGACATCACCGTGACCAATCAATGCAACCTGACCAGCCCGGTCAGCCCGACCGCCAAGTTCACCTACGCCGGCCCAGCGGTGACCCAGGTGTCACCGTCCTCCGGCACGGCCGGCACCTCGGTGACCATCAACGGCACCCTGCTCCTGGGATGTTCGGGGCCCCTCCCGGTCTTCCACTTCGGTGACGTCGATGTCGCATTTGGCGACCCCGGCTACCCCGCCGGGATGTCAGACACGCAAGCAATCGTCACTGCCCCACCACACGCCCTCGGCACCGTCGACATCACCGTGACCAATCAATGCAACCTGACCAGCCCGGTCAGCCCGACCGCCAAGTTCACCTACGCCGCGCCGACGGTCGCCACAGACGACCTCTACTCAACTCCCGATGGTCAGCTGCTCACCATCTCCGCACCCGGAGTCCTGGGCAACGACACTGCAGGAGCCACCACCGCAGCACTGGTCGACGACGCCACCGATGGCACCCTCGTCTTGGCGGCCGACGGATCATTCACGTACGAACCCGATGCCGGATTCACGGGCACCGACACGTTCACCTACACCGCCGGCGGACCCGGCGGAACCTCCACACCCGCGACCGTCACGATCACCGTGGTCCCAGTGCCGCCCAACGCCGTGGGTGACAACTACTCAACTCCGACTGGCCAACCGCTCCATGTGGCCGCTCCCGGCGTGCTCGCCAACGACACCCACGCCACGAGCTCCACGTTGGTCAGCGATGTCTCACACGGCACCCTCACGCTCGGCTCCGACGGATCGTTCACCTACACATCGGCAGCTGGATTCGTCGGAACCGACTCATTCACCTACACGATTGCGGTGCCAGATCCTCGTCGCCATGCGCTGGTGGCTGCCGCCGATCTCCCCAGCGAGACTGCCGTGGTGAGCCTCTCGGTCACCGATGGGACCAGTCCGGTCAACGATCCAGGCGATCGCGGCGATGTCGGCGACATGTCGGATCAGGCGCTCCCGGACACTGGCTCGTCACGGGCAGCCGGCCTGTTGATGCTCGCGCTCTTGCTGATCATGTGCGGCGCCCTGGTCATTGGTCGATCTCGTCGCAGAGACGCCTAGCGAGGGCTACCTGCCGAGGAACGCCGACATGGCCTCGCGGGCCTCGTCGCTGCCGAACAGCTCGGCCGACTGCGCGGCGACCTGCTCACCCAGGGCATCGATGCGGGCGACCAGGTCGTGGTTGAGGAGCTTCTTGGACTCGCGGAGCCCCTGCGGGTAGCCCTTGACCAGGTCTGCCAAGACCAGTGCGACGTCGCCCTGGAGCTCGGCGTCGGGAACCGCACGGGTGATCAGGCCGACACGTGCTGCTTCGGCGGCGTCGAACTTGCGGGCCGTGAGGAACAGGTCTGCGGCTGCGCGGTCGGTGAACCGCGGCAGCAGCGACAGCGAGATGACGGCCGCCGCGAGACCCAGGCGTACCTCCGTCAGCTGGAACGTCACCGACTCGGCGGCGATCACGATGTCGGCAGCACCGACGATGCCGAGGCCGCCCGCGCGAACGGGTCCACCGAGCTCGACGACGACCGGCTTGTCGAGCGTCGCGATCTGACGCTGCAGGGTGACGATCGCCTTGGCACCCTCCACCATCCCACCGCTCGCAGCCTCCGAAAGATCCGCGCCGGAGCAGAACACCGTGCCGGCCGAACGAACCAGCACCGCCTTGACGGCGTCGTCGTCGCCCGCCGTCGCCAGGTGCGCCGTGAGCTCGGTGACGAGCTGGCGGCTCAGCGCGTTGCGATTGTGGTCGCTGTCGAGCGTGATCGTGGCGACCTGATCGGCAACATCGAGGTGTACGAGCTCAGTCATGGTGCTCCTAGTAGGACTTCGGCAGGCCGAGGGAGAACTGGGCGATGAAGTTGAGCACCATCTCCCTGCTCACCGGCGCGATGCGCGACAGGCGAGAGCCCGCCAGCATCTGCACCAGACCGTACTCGTTGGCCAGGCCGTTGCCGCCGTGCGTCTGGATCGCCCGGTCGACGGCGTTGCAGACAGCCTCACCCGCCGCGTACTTCGCCATGTTGGCGGCCTCGCCGGCCGCCATGAAGTCGCCGGCGACGTACAAGGCAGCCGCCTTCTGGGTCATCAGGCGAGCCATCTCGATCTCGATGTAGGACTCGGCGAGCGGGTGCGCGATCGCCTGGTGCGAGCCGATCGGCGCCTTCCAGACCTGGCGCTCCTTGGCGTACTCCGTGGCCTTGGCGAGCGCCAGTCGCGCGGTGCCGGTCGCGAACGAGGCACCCATGATGCGTTCAGGGTTGAGGCCGGCGAAGAGCTGGTCGATGCCGGCGTCCTCGCTGCCGATCAAGGTGTCGGCCGGCAGCAGCACGTCGTCGAAGAACAGCGTGAACTGCTTCTCCGGTGACGTCAGTCCCATGTCGATCTCCTGGTACGTGAAGCCCTTCGAGTCGACCGGTACGAGGAACAGCGCGGGCTTGAGGTTGCCGGTCTTGGCATCCTCAGTACGCGCGACGACCAGCACGTGGCTGGCCTCGTCGACTCCGGAGATGTACGTCTTGGTGCCCGTGAGGCGCCATCCACCGTCATCGGTCCGGTAGGCCGTCGTGATGATCTTGTGCGAGTTGGATCCCGCGTCCGGCTCGGTGATCGAGAAGGCGAACGTCGAGCTGCCGTCGGCGAGTCCCGGGAGCCAGCGCTCCTTCTGCTCCTGTGTGCCGTACTGCGCGATGATCGTGCCGACGATCGCCGGGGAGACCACCATCAGGAGCAGCGGGCTGCCAGCCGCAGCGAGCTCCTCACATACGGCGGCGAGGTCGCCGATGTCTCCGCCACCGCCACCGAACTCCTCCGGCACGGCGACGCCGAGGTAGCCGAGCTTGCCGGCCTCCTCCCACAGCTCCGTGGTCTTGCGGCCGTGCTTGGCGGCCTGCTCGAAGTAGTCGCGGCCGTACTTCTTGCCGAGGTCGGACACGGCCTTGCGCAGCGCCAGGCGCTCCTCGGACTCGGTGAAGCTGCTCATTCGATTTCTCCTTCGATGATTGCCAGTACGGCGCCGGACTCGACTTGTGCGCCGGCCCTGGCCGACAGCTCGGTGACGACGCCGTCGTACGGCGCCGTGATGGTGTGCTGCATCTTCATGGCCTCGAGGACGACGACGATGTCGCCCTTGGTGACGTGTTGACCTTCGGTCACCGCGACACTCATGACCGCGGCCGGCATCGGCGCGAGCAGCGAGCCCTCAGCGATGACATCCGCCGGATCGACGAAGCGTGGCACAGGTACGAACGAGCGCGAGCCGTCCGGACCGCACACGTCGATGACATCCTCGTCGTCGTACTCGGTCACCGTGTAGGACCGCCGCAGGCCATCGACCTCGAGAATCACCTGTGCGGGCCAAGCCTGCACGACCGTGTATCCGTCGACGACGAACGACCCGCGAACGGTGAGGTACCTGACCTCGATCGGCTCGTCTGTGCCCGACGCGTAGCGCCGTACCTGCTCTTGGGAGACGATGTTGCGGAAACCCGTCGGGATGCGCGAAAGCACCGGCAGCTCATACGCCGCACGTGAGGCCTGCCCCACGGCCGCGGCTACGGCATAAACATGGTCGGCCGAGGGGTCGACCGCGGTCCAGCGTTCCAACCGTTCGCCCAGCAGCGCCGTGTGGACACGCTCAGCTCGGAACTCCTCGTCGTCGAGGATCGCGCGGAGCAGCTCGATGTTGGTCCGTGGGCCGTGGACGTGCGCCCCCCGCAAGGCGGCGGCGAGCTTGCGGATCGCGGTGGCTCGATCAGCGCCATGCGCGACAACCTTGGCGATCATGGCGTCGTAATGGATGCTGATCGTCGACCATGCCTCCACCCCGGAGTCGACGCGTACGTCACCCTCGATCTCGAACACCCTGACCGTTCCCGTCTGCGGTGCCCAGTCGGCCGACGGATCCTCCGCGTAGAGGCGCACCTCGATGGCGTGCCCGTTCGGCCCCGCAGGCTCGTCGCCGAGACGCTTGCCTTCCGCGACGAGGATCTGCTGCTCGACGAGATCGACACCGAACACCTCTTCGCTGACCGGATGCTCGACCTGGAGCCGGGTGTTCATCTCGAGGAAGTACGCCTTGCCAGTTGCCAGGTGCGCGTCGGCGACGAGGAACTCGACCGTGCCTGCGCCGACGTAGCCAACGGCCTCGACGGCAGCGCGAGATGCGTCGTGCAGGACCTTGCGGACCTCGTCACTGACCGACGGCGCCGGTGCTTCTTCAACGACCTTCTGGTGGCGCCGCTGGATCGAGCAGTCACGATCGCCGACGATCCAGCACGTGCCGTGGGTGTCGGCCATGACCTGCACCTCGATGTGGCGCGCGGTCGGCAGATAGGGCTCGACGAACACCGTCGCGTCGCCGAATGCCGACAGCGCCTCGGCGCCGGCGGCAACGAGCTCACCCTCGAGATCCTTGGGGTCGGTGACGATGCGCATACCGCGCCCGCCACCACCGGCCGACGCCTTGACGAGCAACGGGAAGTCCGACTTCTTGGCGTTGGACGCGTCGACGCTGAGGATCGGCACGCCCGCCTTGTCCATCAGCTCCTTGGCGCGGATCTTGTCGCCCATCGAGTCGATCGTGTCGGGCGCCGGGCCGATCCAGGTCAGGCCGGCCTTGGCGACGGCCCGGGCGAACTCGGCATTCTCCGAGAGGAATCCGTAACCGGGGTGGATCGCATCGGCGCCAGCCTTGAGCGCAGCAGCGATGACCAGGTCACCACGGAGGTATGTGTCGGACGGGGCGTTACCGGGCAGACGCACGGACACGTCGGCCTCACCGACAAACGGTGCTTCGCTGTCGGCGTCGGAGAAGACGGCGACCGTACGGATGCCGAGGTCACGGCACGTACGGAACACCCGTCGCGCGATCTCACCGCGGTTGGCGACAAGAACTGACGAGATCTGTGCGCTCATACGCGGAACACTCCGTAGCCTTCGGCGCCCTTGGTGGGCACGGTGTTGATCGCGCTGAGGCAGATGCCGAGGATCGAGCGGGTGTCGCGCGGGTCGATCACCCCGTCGTCATAGAGCATCCCGGACGTGAAGTACGCCAGCGACTGCTCCTCGATCTGCTGCTCGATGAAGGCGCGCATCTGCTTGTCGGCCTCCTCGTCGTACGGCTGGCCCTTCGACTCAGCGGCACCGCGGGCGACGATCGAGATGACGCCGGCGAGCTGGGTCGCACCCATCACGGCAGACTTCGCGTTGACCCAGCTGAACATGAAGCGTGGGTCGTACGCGCGGCCACTCATGCCGTAGTGACCCGCACCGTACGACGCACCGATCACCACCGAGATGTGCGGGACCGTGGAGTTGGAGACCGCGTTGATCATCTGCGCACCGTGCTTGATGATCCCCCCCTGCTCGTACTCCTTGCCGACCATGTAGCCCGTCGTGTTGTGCAGGAACAGCAGCGGAGTGTCGGTCTGGTTGGCGAGCTGGATGAACTGCGTCGCCTTCTGCGCCTCCTGGCTGAACAGCACGCCCTGGGCGTTGGCGAGGATGCCGATCGGGTAGCCGTGCAGCTGCGCGAAGCCGGTGACCAGCGACGAGCCGTAGAGCGGCTTGAACTCGTCGAACTCGCTGCCGTCGACGATGCGGGCGATGACCTCCCGAGGGTCGAACGGGATCTTGAGGTCGGTCGGCACGATGCCCAGCAGCTCTTCGGGGTCGAGGACCGGCTCGGCGTACGTCGGCTCGGGCACGAAGCCCTTCTTGCTCCAGTTGATGTGCTTGATGATCGAGCGCCCGATCCGGATCGCATCGCGCTCGTCGACCGCGAGGTAGTCGGCGAGTCCAGACTGCCGGGCGTGCATCTCGGCGCCGCCCAGCTCCTCGTCGGTGGACTCCTCACCGGTCGCCATCTTGACCAGCGGCGGTCCGGCGAGGAACACCTTGGCGCCTTCCTTGACCATCACGACGTAGTCGCTCATGCCCGGGATGTACGCACCGCCCGCCGTCGAGTTGCCGAACACCAGCGCGACGGTCGGACGCCGGGCCGCGCTGGCGCGGGTGATGTCGCGGAACGAGCGACCACCCGGGATGAAGATGTCCTTCTGCGTCGGCAGGTCGGCACCACCGGACTCGACGAGGTTGATGCTCGGCAGCCCGCACTCCTGTGCGATCTGCGCCGCACGGTGACCCTTGCGCAGCGTGCTCGGGTTGGAGGCGCCACCCTTCACCGTCGGGTCGTTGGCGATGATCATGCACTCGACGCCTTCGACGACGCCGATGCCGGTGACGATCGAGGCGCCGACGGCGAAGTCGGTGCCCCAGGCTGCGAGGGTCGACAGCTCGAGGAACGGCGAGTCGGGATCGAGCAACAGCTCGATGCGCTCGCGCGCGGTCAGCTTGCCGCGGTCGCGATGCCGCTGGATGTGGCGCTCACCGCCGGCCTCCAGCGCCTTGCCGTGCTGCACCTCGAGGTCGGCGATGCGCTCCAGCATTGACTCGCGATTGCCCACGTATGTCTCGGTCGTGGTGTCGACTGTCGTTTTCATCAGTACCCCAGGAGTTTCGCGGCCAGGTCGTTCAGGACTTCGGTGGCGCCGCCGCCGATGCCGAGGATGCGGGCATCGCGGTAGTGCCGGTCGATCTCGGACTCGCGCATGTAGCCCATGCCGCCGAAGATCTGCACGGCTTCGGAGACGACCCACTCGCACGCCTCGACGGCCTGGTTCTTGGCCATCACCGCATCGAGAATGATCGCGGGATCGGTGTTGTCACCGTCGACCGCGCGTTCGACGGCCTGCCGGGTCAGCGCCCGAGCGGCCGACGTACGGCGGTGCATCTCGACGAGCTTGTGACGGATGACCTGCC
Organism: Aeromicrobium panaciterrae; assembly: GCF_039537165.1. GTDB lineage: Bacteria > Actinomycetota > Actinomycetes > Propionibacteriales > Nocardioidaceae > Aeromicrobium > Aeromicrobium panaciterrae. The sequence continues at coordinate 1,260,064 of NZ_BAAAZZ010000002.1, forward strand.
GGCTGATGAGCGGCTTGCCGAACGTCGCGCGCTCTCGGGCGTAGGCCACCGCGAGGTCGAGCGCACGCTGCGCCGTTGCATATCCCTGCACGGCGAGGCCGAGGCGTTCGCTGACGAACTGCTGCATCACCAGCACGAAGCCGCCGTCGACCTCGCCGACGACCTGGCTCGCGGGCACACGTACGTCGTCGAAGCTCAGCTCGGCGGTGTCGGAGCAGTGCCAGCCCATCTTGCGCAGGGGCCGAGCCACCGTGAAGCCCGACAGTCCCTTGTCGATGACGAGCAGGCTGATGCCGGCATAACCTTCGCCGCCCGTACGCACCGCCGTCGTGACGAAGTCGGCCCGAACGCCGGAGGTGATGAACGTCTTGGCGCCGTTGACCACGAAGTCGTCGCCGTCGCGTACAGCCTTCGTACGAATGTTGGCGACGTCGGAGCCGCCGCCGGGCTCGGTGATGCCGAGCGATCCGATCATCTCGCCAGCCAGAGTGGGTCGTACGTAGCGGTCAATCAGATCGGCATTGCCCGACGCCACGATGTGCGGGAGTGCGATGCCGTGGGTGAACAGCGCCGCGATGAGCCCTGACGAGCCGCCGGCCTGGATGAGTGACTCGGTGACGGTCGACCCGTCGATCAGGTCGCCGCCCTGACCGCCGACCTCGGACGGGAAGGCAACGCCGAGCAGCCCAGCCGATGCGGCCTTGGCGTGCACGTCGCGGGGCACCTCTCCGGCGTCCTCCCACACAGGGAGGTGCGGTACGAGCTCCTTCTCGGTGAAGGACGTGACCATCTCCCGCAGCGCCGTACGCTCCCGCGTCTCCCAGAGCGTGCTCACAGCACACCAGCCACGAGTACGTCGGGGACAAGCCTGGACGGGATCGCGCAGTCGCGGGCTCGCAGCCACTCGCCGAGTCCCTTGGCCTGCGGATCGAGTCGGGTCGACGACGCGACACCTTCGCCGAGCAACCCGTGGATCACGATGTTGACGGCACGCAGGTTGGGCAACGGGTGGATCTCGAGATTGAGACTCGCCGCCTCGGGAAGCAGCTCGCGTACGGTCGGCTCGTCGAGGAACCCGACCAGCCATTCGTACGCGGCGTCCGCGTCGGGATGATCGGCGGGAATCCACACGCCGACATTGGCGTCTCCGCCCTTGTCACCGGACCGCGCATACGCAAGGCGCCCGAGCGGCACTCGTACGACCTCTGCCGCCCACTCACCGAGTGGTGCAGACTCGTCCGCGAGTGGTGCAAGTTCGGGAATTTGAGACGGCGTGTCTCCCGGATCTGCACCACTCGCGGGGCGGTTTGCACCACTCGGCGGGGCGATCTCGGTACGGTTGCCGTCGCCGTCGACGACGACGTGCGGCACGGTGTCCTGCGGTACGTACGCCGCGCGGTAGACGCCGAACGGCGTACCGGCCGCCGGCGGGCGGGTGACGCTGAAGCCCGGGTAGGACGCCAGCGCCAGCTGGATCGCCGCATCGCTGAAGGCTCGCCCCACAGGCTCGGCCTGGGCGCTCTTGACGCTGCATCGCAGCAGCGAGGTGGCAGCGGCCTCGGTCGACGGGTCGGGCACATCCGTACGGTCGAGGTGCCACTCGATCTCGTCCGGCGGAGATCCGGCGAGGGCGTGCTCCATCTGCGTGCGGATCAGCGCGGCCTTCTCGGGGATGTCGAGCCCGGTCAGCAGGAACTCCACGCTGTTGCGGAACCCGCCGACCGTGTTGAGGCAGACCTTCGTCGTCTCCGGCGGCGCTTCCCCGGTGACGCCCGTGATCGCGACGCGGTCGGGACCCTGCTGCGTGAGGGTCATCGAGTCGAGCCGGGCGCTGACGTCGGGTCCGAGGTACGCGGGACCGCCGACTTCATAGACCAGCTGCGCCGTGACCGTGTCGACCGTGACCGCGCCGCCGGCGCCCGCGTGCTTGGTGATGACGACCGAGCCATCGGCGGAGATCTCGGCGATCGGGAAGCCGGGCGGACGGGTCATGTCGAGCGTGCCGAAGCCGGAGAAGTTGCCGCCCGTTGCCTGCGTGCCGCACTCGATGACGTGCCCGGCAACCACCGCGCCCGCGAGCTGGTCGAAGTCGTCGCGGCTCCAGCCGAACTCCGCGATCGCGGGACCCACGACGACGGACGCGTCCGTGACGCGGCCCGTGACGACCACGTCGGCCCCTCCCTCCAGGGCCGACGCGATGCCAAAGGCGCCGAGGTAGGCGTTCGCCGTCATGACGCTGCCGAATTTCAGCTCCTCTGCCCGGCCAACCAGGTCATCGCCCTCGACGTGCGCGATCGTGGTCGAGAGCCCCTGCTCGGCAGCGATGGTGCGCAGCGACTCGGCCAGTCCCGCGGGGTTGAGGCCACCCGCGTTGGCGACGATCCTGACACCGCGCTCCTTGGCGAGCGCCATGCAGTCAGTCATCTGCTTGACGAAGGTCTTGGCGTAACCCAGCGTCGAGTCCTTCAGCCGGTCGCGACCGAGGATCAGCATCGTGAGCTCGGCGAGGTAGTCACCCGTGAGATAGTCGAGGTCGCCGCCCTCGAGCATCTCGCGCATCGCCGACAGGCGATCGCCGTAGTAGCCGGAGCAGTTGCCGACGCGAATCATCGGTCCGCCAGACGCTTGGGATCGTTGCCCGGCAGGCCCGCGAACGCCTGCGCGATCGTCAGCCAGTGCTGGGCGTTCTCGCCAATTGCCTGTACGTCGACGTCCTCGTGGTGCCGCCGACGCGTCACCAGCAGCGCGAAGTCATACCCGTCACCCGTCACCCGTTCGGCAGCGTCCTCAGGACCCCACGTCCACAGGTCACCGTCGGGACCGGTCAGCTCGACACGTACGTCGCCTTCGGGGATCGGCTCGCCACGCATCATGTGGGCGAAGCCGCGCGCCCGTACGCCGATGTGCGCGACGTGCTTGGCCCGCGCCGTCCTGGGCACCTCGATGCCGAGCGCCTCGGCGACGTCATGCGAGTGCGCCCACGTCTCCATCAGGCGCGCCGTGGCCATCGAGACGGGGCTCATCGGCGGTCCGAACCACGGGATCTTCTCGCCGTCGGGCACCGAGCGCAGTGCGGCGTGAAGCCGGGTACGTCCCTCGCGCCAGGCCGCGAGCAGCTCCGTCGGCGGAGTCAGCGCCAATTCCTCGGCTGCCTCGTCGACGTATCCGGTGGGGTTCTTGGCCGCTTCTTCCAGGCCTGCGGCGAACGCGGCCTCGTCGGTGATCGCCATCAGCGATGCCAGGTCGGTCCAGTGCAGGTGCGCGATCTGGTGCGTCACGGTCCAGCCCTCGGGCGTGGTGATGGTGCGCCATCCGGCGTCGTCGAGCGGCGCGACCCAGCCGTCGAGCTGGGCGCTCTCGGCGTCGAGATCGCCGAGTACTTGATCGAGGAGAGTCATGTCAGCTCCAGCTGTTGGTCGAGGATGCGCGCCCACGAGTCGAGGACGACGGAGCGCCGCTTCGCGTCGTCGGACAGGGACGCCGCGAGGCCGAGGCCACGCAGCAGGTCGAGGGTGGCCTGGACGAGCTGACGGTTGTCACCGCGCGACTCGTCGACGCCGAGGAGTTCGAGCGCGTACGCATGGGTCTCGCGGCCGACTCGGCGCTCCAGCGGCGCCACCGACTCACGCAGCTCGGCGTCCGTACGGGCCGCGACCCAGAGCTCGAGTGCGGCGAAGAACACCGGCGAGACGAACTGCGCCGACAAGATCTCCAGCACGGCGCGCGTACGCCCCTCGTCGGGCAGGTCTTCGGCGGCCTGGCGCATGTCATCGCGGCGACGTTCGGTCAGGTGACCAACGGCAGCGACGACGAGGTCCTGCTTGGTCGGGAAGTGGTGCAGCTGAGCGCCACGGCTGACGCCGGCGCGTCGACTCACGACGGTCGTGGTCGTGCCCGACCAGCCGAGCTCGACCAGGCAGTCGACGGTCGCCTCCATCAGGCGCAGACGCATCGCGCGGGTGCGCTCCCCCTGCGGGGTGCGCGGCTGGGCCTGGGTGGTCATCGACCCAGCATGATCGCAATCCTACAAACAGTCAAGCCTGATTGTTTATGCGCCTGACCTGTGGGGTGGTCCTTCGATACGCTCGGCGTCTCCCCAGCCAAGGACGTCTCATGACTGAACAGCTACCCGTCGTCGACGAGCCCAGGAAGGGCCTCACCAAGCCCCTGATCATCGTGGGTGCGGCCGCCGCCCTCGTCATCACCTTGGCGGGTGCCGGAGCGTACGCGTGGACCAAGCTGTCGGGCGGGGGATCGCAGCCGCACGACGTACTTCCCTCGTCGGTCATCGCGTACGCACGCGTCGACGCCGACCCGTCGACGGGGCAGAAGATCGCGATCCTCAAGCTGGTCCGCAAGTTCCCCGAGCTGGCCAAGGAGCTCGGCATCAAGGACGTCGGCCAGGACGTACGCAAGCCGCTCCTCGAGGACCTCGTCGCCGAGTGCGACCTCGACTACGACAAGGACGTCGAGCCGTGGCTCGGCAACCGGATCGGCGTCGCCTACGACGCCAAGCTCGAGACGCCGATCGCCGCGGTCCAGGTCAGCGACGAGGACAAGGCGCGTACCGGCATCAACAAGCTCGCCGACTGCGGCGGTCCGGACGCCAGGACCGGCATCGCGTTCCTCGACGGGTACGCGCTGGTGACGCCGCGGAAGGCCGACGCCGCAAAGGTCGTCACGGCCGCGACCGCGACCTCTCTGGCCGACAACGCGGCGTACGCGAAGGACATCGACCAGCTCGGCGAACAGGGCGTCTTCTCGGCCTGGGTCGACCTCAAGCAGGTCGGCGACATCAAAGAGCTGCAGACGTTGGGGGCCGAGATGGCCGAGATGGAGGGCGCGTTCAAGGGAGTTGGCACGGCCGCTGTGACCCTGCGTGCCGGTTCGTCCTCCATCGAGCTCGCCGGCATCGCCCACGTCGACAAGGCGCCGCAGGTCTCGAAGGCGACCAGCCTCGAACACCTCCCTGAAGACACGGTGCTCGCGCTCTCGGCGTCGGGACTCGGCGACGAAGCGGCTGCGCAGTTCGAGTCGGGCTTCATGGACGGCATGACGGCCGATGGCTTCGACCCTGACGAGGAGCTGGCCACGCTGGAAGAGGAGCTCGGCCTTCGCTTTCCCGAGGACCTCGTGACGCTGCTTGGCGACGGCCTGGTGTTCGCCGTCGGACGCAACAACCTCGAGAGGGTCCCGACCATGGGCGGGCCCGAGCAGCTCTCGAGCCTCGACATCGGTCTCAAGCTGACAACCGATCCGACCAAGGGCGCCGACCTGGCGAAGCGCCTGGTCGCCCTGGCGAACGAGCAAGGTGTCCCGCTCGCCACGACCCAGACCGACGACGGCGTCGTGATCGCCACCAACCAGGAAGCGGCCGACTCCCTCGAGGGTGACGGCACGCTCGGCGACACCGACAACTTCACGGAAGCCATTGCGCACCCCGGCTCGTACCCGGCGTTCTACGTCAACCTCGACGCGATCCTCGACGCGCTCCTCGGCTCCGACCCGCCCCCGGACGTCGAGGACATGCTCAACGAGCTCGAGCCGCTCTCCAGCCTCGGAATCTCCAGCACCCACAACGACGGCCTCTACAAGGCGACGATGCGCCTCACCCTGGACTGACGTCGTGCAGTGCGAACAGCACAACCACACTCATCACGAAGAAGGCGATGAACCACTTGTGCGCGCGCACGCCGTCGATGAATGACACAGCCGGCTCCCCGGTAGGCGCGACCCTCCGTCGCGTTCACAGATCGTTTCACAGGCCGAGGTTCACCAGCGACTGACCGGGCGGCGTCGACCGGACATGACGATCTTGCCCCGCGATGACCCCTTCCGGCGATACAGTTCGGCTCAACGGTTCTGGAACGAGAGCCACGACCAAGGGATCCCGATGCTCACGACCGTTCGTCACGCCTTTTCAGTGCTCGCAGCGCTGGCGGTGCTCTGTGCACTGACCCTCGTGGGAGCTGCACCCGCCCAGGCGGCGGTTGGTGTCCAGCTCGACACGACCGACACGACCATCACCCTGGGTGAGAGCTTCGACCTGTCGTGGACCAGCACCGAGGCCGTCACCCTGACCGCCTCCGGCTCATGGTCGGGCGACAAGGCCACCCCCAGCGGCAGCCAGACCATCACGCCGGGCGCCACCGGTGACTTCACCTATCAGCTCCTCGCCACAGACGAGAACGGCCGCGAAGCCACCGACACGGTCGACGTCACGGTCGAGCCCGCGGCACCGGCTCCCATCAGCCCCGCGCCTGTGACGTTCGACGGGTGCGAGGTCACCGTTCCGAGCACGCCCAACGTGACCTACTTCGTCGACTACGGCGACGGGGACGTCGAGGAGCTCGAAGCCGACACCTACCCGGCTGGATACTTCGACATCGGCGGCGACCCCGTGTTGTTCTACGCCGAGGCGAACGACGGCTTCCAGCTCGACGACGAGGCCGTCACCGACTGGGAGTACACCGCTCCCGAGGACTGCCTCGGCGAGTCCGAGCTCGTCACCGCCACGGCCGGTTGTCACGAAGTGACCTTCACCAGCCTGGTCGATGTCACGATCGGCGTCGCATACGGCGACGGAGACCTGCCCGCGCCGGACGGCGAGTTCGACCTTGCGGCCGGCGACGTGCACACGATCCACACTGACCGCGACGTTCTCTACTTCGAGGCGTACTCGGGAGAGTTCGACTTCCAGTCCGGCGAGCTCGACGTGACGGCCGACTGCGCTGTCGACCCTGCCGACGGCAGCGACCACCCGACCGTGGCCCCGGCCGCAGGTAAGTGACCCACGTAGCACCTTCCGACAATCCACCTTCGCGCAGGCGGAGGTGGATTGTCGCGTCGGCGGCTGTCGCCGTCCTCGCGCTTGCCGGTGGCACCGCGTTCCTGCTGAACGACGACCCGCAACCAGCCGCACCGCACGCGAAGCCGACACCCAAGCCTTCGAGCGAGCCCACGAAGGCGCTCCAAGCCAAGCCCATCGGGCCGCCTGACCGTCTCGCCATCCCGTCACTCCACGTCGATGCACCCGTTCTTCCCGTCGGCACCACCTCCAAGGGAGCTCAGGAGGTGCCGGGAAGCCTCGACGCCACCGGCTGGTGGCGCGACGGCAGCAAGCCGGGACAGCCGGGCAACGCCGTGATCGTGGGCCACACCGCATCGAAGGGTGACGGTGTCTTCGACGACCTGGGCGACCTCGAGAAGGGCGACACGATCACGGTGTCGGCCGGCAAGAAGTCACTGACGTACGTCGTCACCAGGGAGCAGGAGCTCGAGGTCAGCAAGTTCGCCACGGTCGCCGACGAGATCTACCGCCGCACGGGGGCCAGCGGCATCGTCCTCATGACGTGCGGCGACTGGAACGGCACCAGGTTCGAGACCACCGTGATCATCAGCGCCAAGCTCGCCACCGAGGCAACAGCCGGGCGGGCGAAAGGCTCATGGGCGACCCCGTGAGCCGATACTGTTCAGCGCAACGGCCCTCCCACGAGAGCCACGATCAAGGGATCCCGATGCGCACGTCCGTTCGTCACGCCTTGTCCATGCTGGCAGCTCTGGCGATGCTGTGCGGTTTCACCTTGGTGGGCGCAGCACCCGCCCAGGCGGCCATCACGGTCGACCTGAACGTCAGCGCAACGACCATCACTGAGGGTGACACCATCACGCTCTCGTGGACCAGCACAGAGGCCTCCCAGCTGTGGGCCTACCTCGACTGGGACGGCTACAAGGGGACTTCTTCCGGCTCACAGGACCTCACCGTGTATGGCGCCGGAACCAAGTCGTACATGCTGGCCGCTCGGGACGCCAACGGCCAGCAGGTGGCCCAGGACACCGTCACGGTCACCGTTCTCCCTGCCCCCATCACTCCCGCGCCGGTGACCTTCGCCGGATGCGTCGTCACCGTCCCGGCTACGCCGAACGTGACCTACTTCGTCGACCGCGGCGACGACGACATCCAAGAGCTCGATGCCGACACCTACCCGGCCAGCTACTTCTTCGCCGGCGGCGACCCCGTCACGTTCTTCGCCGAAGTCGCCGACGGTTTCACCTTCGACGACAAGGCCGTCACCGAGTGGGACTTCACCCCCTCTGAGGAGTGCCTTGGCGAGACCTTCCTGCTCTCTGTCACCGCCACCTGCGGCAAGGTCACCTTCACCAACATCACGGATCCGGGTCTGAGCCTGATCGTCAGCGTGATGTACGGATCCTTCAACGAGAGCCAGCCGGACGGGGAGTTCGACCTCCAGCCCGGCGCGGCCCGCACGATCACGACCGACCGCGACCACATCGACTACGTTGCCCGCGCGGGTGAGGGCGGCCAGGACGGCGAGCAGGAGAGCGGCATAGACGTTCCCACCTGTGACCCCGCCGACGGCAGCGACCACCCGACCGTCGCACCGGCCGCCGGTCGCTAGGACTGACTACGCCGCGTCGTCGGGGACGAGCTCGCCGACGATGACCTCGTCGTAGGCATCCGGGTCGGTCACCTGCTCGCCATCGAGCTCACCGACGGCGCGACGGGCGAAGTCGGCGGCGAGCTGCAGTGCCATCTCGCTCTCGGGCAGCGCCTTCGCGAGCACCGGGAACGCATGCACCTGCTTGCGCCACAGGTGCGTCTCGACCTCGACGCCGCGCTCGGCGAGCAGCAGTGCCATCGCCTCGACCTCGGGACGGAGCATCTCGTCCTCGACGGCGACCAGGAAGGTCGGCGAGGAGATGTAGGCCGACGCGTGCAGCGGTGAGGCGTACCCCTCGATCGCCGAGCCCTCCGGCAGCCAGCGTTCGCGGATCTGGGCGACGCGACGAACCGGGAGGTATGCATCCCGCTGGCGGATGATGCGCTGCACCGCCTTGTCCTCGCGGTCAGGGTCGATGCTGAGCAGCGGCGAGAAGCACAGCAGTGCCGCCGGCGGCTGGATCCTGCGGCGGGTGGCGAGCTCGGCGACCTTCATCGTGAGGTAGCCGCCGGCCGAGTCGCCCGCGACCACGATCTTGTCGGGGTGCGTGGTCTGCTCGAGCAGCGCCTCGTACGCCGTGATCACGTCGCGGACCGAGTCGGCGATGGCACCCTCGGGCAGCTGCACGTAGTCGACCGAGACGACCGTGGCCCCGGTCTTGCGAGCCAGGCGTTCGCAGATGCGGCGATGCGTCTCGATGCTGCCGGAAGAACCCGCCGCCGTGCAGGTAGAGGATCGTCATGTCCGAGGTGGTGCCGTAGCGATGCACCATCGACTCCACCGGCACGCCGCCGAGCTCGTACCGGACCGACTCGACGTACGGCGAGTGCGGGCGTCGCGCGGACAGCTTGTCGACGGCGCGGATCGTCGCGAGCGACCGGTCGTTGAGCGGCGTGAACCTGAGCAGCGGCTTGAACACCAGGCGCGCGGCACGCTGGAGCACCCGGGCGCGGAAGCTGTAGGACTCGTGGACGACGGCCTTGTCATAGACGACGCGCATCGGGCCACGGCCCGGCAGGAGCACGCGCACAGCGCTGCCGGATCGTCGCCACAGTCGATCGCGCATACCGGACCACATACCTTCAGCATACCTTCGGTATGTGCCCCCGACAACTCGGACGACGGCATTTGCGCAGGTCAGGGGGCATTCAGCTGCGCCGGAGGAGGAGCGATACCCTCGTGATGTGCTGGAAGCCGCGGTGATCTTCGTTGCCGGCATCTATGCGGGCATGATCAACACGATCGTCGGCTCCGGCACCCTGATCACGTTCCCGACCCTGCTGCTGTTCGGCTATCCGGCCCTGACGGCCAACGTCTCCAACAACATCGGCCTGGTGGCCGGCGGAGTCTCAGGCACCTACGGCTACCGCCACGAGGCGCGCGAGCTCAAGACCACCCTCGTACGGCTTGCGCCGGCGTCGATCCTCGGCGCCGTCACCGGATCGGTCCTGCTGTTGACGCTGCCCGACAGCTCGTTCGACGCGATCGTCCCTGCGCTCATCGCCCTGGCGCTCGTGATGGTCGTCATCGGCCCGGCGATCCAGCGCCGCGTGGCCCAGCGGAAGCTCGACCGCGGGGCCGACCTCGACCGCGTCTCGCCGGCCCTGTTCGCCGGCATCTTCGGTCTCGGCGTCTATGGCGGCTACTTCGGGGCAGCCCAGGGCATCCTGCTCATGGGCCTGCTGGGGATCCTGCTCAGCGCGGGCATCCAGGCGCTCAACGGCCTGAAGAACGTGCTCGGCACACTCGTCAACGCCGTGGCAGCGGTGGCGTTCATGGTGTTCGCGTGGGACCGCATCGACTGGAAGATCGTCGCGCTGATCGGCGGCGGCAGCCTGGTCGGCGGCGTGCTGGGCGCACGCATCGGGCGGCGTCTCCCACCCCTGGTGCTCCGCGCGATCATCCTGACCATCGGCACGCTGGCCCTGGTCAAGATCATCTGGTTCGACTGAGAGCTACTCCGCGGAGAAGCGGGCGTCCACCTCGATGTGGATGACGATCTGCTCCGGGGCGAGGGCCAGCGACGGTCCGCCGCCCATGTCGGCCGACGCCATTGCCATCTTGGCCATCGGCGGCCCGAACTCTGGCGGGTTGTTGCTGCCGAGCATTCCGGGATCGGACAGCTGCAGCGCGACCACCTTGCCGCGGCGTACGGAGTTGGCGTACACCTGCGCCTTGGCGATGGCGTCCTCGACGGCGGCCTTGCGGACCTCCGACTCGTACGATCGGCGGTTCTTGACCGTGACGTCCCAGGCGATGTAGCCGACCTCGATGCCGTCCTTGCCGGACCAGAAGTCGAGGAAGCCGCTCAGCCGCTCGAAGTCGGTGAACTCCGCGACGACCTGCACCCGGGCGGAGTGGACGACGTCGAGGCGCTTGCCCTCGTGATCCCAGGGACGGTGGCTGAACACGCGGACCTGGTCGCTCGACCACGTCGTCACGGCATCGAGGTCGACGAGCTCACGCAGCTGCTTGGTCAGCGGGTCCTGCAGTGCCACGGCGTCGGCGAATACCTGTGCCTTGTCGGATCCTTCGATCGATGCGGCCATCGAGACGGTGGCCCGTTCGGCGGGATGGGTGGCCTCCGCGGAGCCGCGAACCGTGATCTCGAGCGTCATGAGGTCATGATGCCCCACGGATCACCGTGCCCACAGGCAATGGGCCATGCGACACCGGGGTTGTCACGCGGCCGATCTACTGTTTTACTTGAGTTCAAATACTCTCGGTATGTCAACGGAGGAATCATGGCGACCACCAAGGTCCACGACGCGGCGATCATCGGCGCCGGCTTCGGCGGCATGGGCGCCGCGATCCAGCTCGGCCGGCTCGGCTTCACCGACCTCGTGATCCTCGAGCGCGAGGACGACCTCGGCGGCACGTGGCACGTCAACCGCTACCCCGGCCTCGCGGTCGACATCCCGTCGTCGACCTATTCGTACTCCTTCGAGCCCAACCCCAACTGGTCGCGCATGTACGCACCCGGTGCCGAGCTGAAGGCGTACGCGTCACACGTCGCCGACACGTACGACCTCCGCAGGCACATGCGCTTCAACTGCGTCGTCGAGGGCGCCGTCTGGGATGCCGACCACCAGCACTGGACCGTCAACGTCGCCGGCGGTGAGCGCCTCCACGCGAGATATCTGCTGACCGCGACCGGCTTCCTGTCCCAGCCCAAGATGCCCGACATCCCCGGCATCGAGACGTTCGAGGGCAAGGTCATCCACACCACGAAGTGGGACGACTCCTACGACTTGGCGGGCAAGAAGGCGGCCGTCATCGGCACGGGTGCCACCGCCGTACAGCTCATCCCCGAGATCGCGCCGGCCCTCGCCGAGCTGACCGTCTACCAGCGCACCGCGATCTGGGTGACCCCGAAGTCGGACGCCAGGATCCCCCCGCGCATCCGCAGCATGTATGCCCGGGTGCCCTTCACCCAACGCGTCGCGCGAGCCCTCGGCTCCGGCGTGCTCGAGGTGCTGATGGTCACCGCCGTGCTGAAGTATCGACGCTTCAAGATGTTCAACAAGCTCGCCGAACGGGTTGCCAAGCGCCACATGAAGCGCCAGATCAGCGACCCCGTGCTGCGCGCGAAGCTGACGCCAGACTACGACTTCGGCTGCAAGCGCCCGACGTTCTCCAACGACTACTTCACGGCGTTCACGCGCGACAACGTCCACCTCGAGACCTCGCCGATCGAGCGGATCGATGCCGACGGCATCGTCACGACCGATGGCAACAAGACCGAGATCGACACCCTCGTGCTGGCCACCGGCTTCAACCTCTGGGACGTCAACTTCCCGGCGATCGAGATCATCGGACGCGAGGGTCGCAACCTCGGCAAGTGGTGGCGTGACAACCGCTTCCAGGCGTACGAGGGGGTTGCCGTGCCGCACTTCCCCAACTTCCTGACGCTGGCCAGCCCCTACTCCTACAGCGGCCTGTCGTACTTCACGACGATCGAGTCGCAGATGAAGCACATGGAGCGGCTCTTCGGCGAGGTCGGCAGGCGCAAGGCGACGACGTTCGAGGTGACGCCGGAGGCCAACGCGGACTTCCTCGACCGGATGACCCACAACCTCGAGGACTCCGTGTTCGCGCTCGGCAGCTGCTCGACGGCTCGGAGCTACTACTTCAACCAGCACGGTGAGGCCGCGATCCTGCGCCCGACGTCGACGATCAACGCCTTCCGCGAAGCCGGACGCTTCCCCCTGGACGCCTACACCTACGCCTGACCGCCGCGATTTGTGACGTTATGCGCGTCAAAGCGGGCCCGTAACGCCTAGTTGGTCACAAATCGCGGCGGTCAGGCAAGCAGGCGCGCTCCGGGCAGCGGTACGAGCTCGGCCCTCGTCGTCGGGTCGATCTGGTGGCCGTGCTCGCAGGTCAGGTGGGTGTGGATCGCACCGCCGCAGTCACGGTGCCGCAGCTCGACGGGCGGGCCGTCGACGCCGGCGCGGTGCTTGTCACCGAAGTCCATCAACGCCACGAGGACCGTACGCAGGTCGCGGCCGGCAGCCGTGAGCACGTACTCCTGGCGAGCGCGCTCACCCTCCGGCTGATAGGTACGGCGCTCGACCAGGCCCTCGTCGACCAGGAGGGTCAGGCGCTTGGTCAGCACGTCACGGGCGATCCCGAGGTGCGCCTGCAACGCATCGAAGCGACGTACGCCGTTGAACAGGTTGCGGACGACCAGGACGGTCCACCGGTCTCCGAGCACCTCTGCCGTGCGGGCGATCGAGCAGGTCGACGAGTCGTAGTCGGACCAGGCCATACGTCCTCCTGAGATCTGGATCACCCTGAGTTTGGATGACCAACTCAGATGCTACGCTCTTCTCCATCGCACCGGAAGGGCACGCCATGACCGAGCTCGAGCAGAAGACCAAGACCATCAGCTGGGTCGACCCGCGACCCCAGGCCGAGCAGGCCATGACGATGAGCGGGCTCGACTACTTGCAGGCGATGATCGACGGCAAGCTCCCTCCGCCGCCGATCGCGAGCCACATCAACCTCGAGATCGCGAGCGTCAGCCCGGGCGAGGCCGTGATGGCCGCGACTCCGGACGAGTCGCACTACAACCCGATCGGCTCGGTGCACGGCGGGTTCTTCGCCACCCTGCTGGACTCGGTCTGCGGGTGTGCCGTGCAGACGACGCTCCCGGTCGGCACCGCCTACACCTCACTCGACCTGAACGTCAGCTTCCTTCGCGGGATCACCTCCGACACCGGCCGCGTGGTCGCCACGGGGCGCGTCACCAAGCCGGGCACGCGGGCGGCGTTCGTCGAGGCCGACATCCGTGACTCGCAGGGTCGACTGCTGGCGACCGCCACGTCGACGTGTCTGGTGTTCACGCCCTGAGACGGCAGGCCGATCCGGCGAAACATGAGGATTTCCTCAACTACTCTTGACCCGTGGTCTCCCTCGACGATCTCCAGGTCAGCTCGCTCGGTGCGTGCGCGTACGACTCACCCCTCGCGATGTATGTAGAGGGGCGCCAGACCAACGAGTACTACGTCGGTGAGGACGACCGCATCCTGTACGACGACACCCTCGCCCTGATCGCCTCCCGCGGCGTGACACTAGCCGAGCTGCCGACGTTCGAGTCGGGCGGACCCCGCGACAAGATCTTCTTCGACCCCGCCACGACCAAGGTCGGAGTCGTGACGTGCGGCGGCCTCTGCCCCGGACTCAATGACGTGATCCGCGCGATCGTCCTCGAGCTCCACACGCACTACGGGGTCCGCGACGTGGTCGGCTTCCAGCACGGCTACGCCGGGCTCGTGCCGGAGCTGGGCCACGACGTCATACCGCTGACACCCGAGTCGGTGGCACGCATCAACGAACGCGGCGGCACGGTGCTGGGCACCTCGCGCGGAGCACAGGATCCCGCCGTCATCGTCGACCGGCTGGTCGAGCTCGGCGTCGACATCCTCATGGTGATCGGCGGCGACGGGTCGATGCGCGGTGCGCACAACATCTCGGTCGAGATCGCCCGGCGCGGACTGAAGATCGGCATCGTCGGCGTGCCCAAGACGATCGACAACGACATCCCGCACATCGGCCAGAGCTTCGGCTTCTCGACGGCATTCGCCAAGGCCGCAGAGTCGATCAAGGCCGCCCGCGTCGAGGTCGAGGCCACCGTCGGCGGCGTCGGCATCGTCAAGGTCATGGGCCGGCACGCGGGCTTCATCGCGTGCTACGCCGCGCTGGCCAACCACGATGCCGACTTCGTGCTGATCCCCGAGGTCGGCTTCTCGCTCGACGGCGACAACGGGCTGCTCGCGCTCCTCGAGCGCCGGGTCACCGAGCGGGGGAGTGCCGTCATCGTGCTGGCCGAGGGTGCCGGCCAGGACCTCATCCCGGCGAGCGACCGTACGGACCCCAGCGGCAACGCCGTCCTCGGCGACATCGCGACCTATCTCCGCGAGCAGATCACCAAGCACTTCGCCAACGCCGACCTCCCGCTGACGATGCGTTACTTCAACCCCGGGTACGCGATCCGCTCGGTGCCCGCCGACGCCTCTGACTCCGTCTACTGCGCGCGCCTCGCCCAGACCGCGGTGCACGCCGCGATGGCGGGTCGTACGGATCTCGTCGTTGGGCGCCGCCGTCACCGCTTCGTCAACGTGCCGATCCCGTTCGTGACCCAGGGATCGCACAGCGTCTCGCCCGAGGGCGACCTCTGGCTCAGCGTGCTGGAGTCGACGGCTCAACCCTTCTCCATCGCCTGAGACCGCGACGGCGGCGCCGCGCTGCGAAGCGCTGAAGTGGCGCCGTACCGTACGCGCAGTTCGTGAACGCATCCGCACGATGTCGGATCGTGAGACGTCCTTGAACGCTCAACCTCCGGTGGCACTGTCGAGGGCACAGACCTTCACTTTCCCCAGGAGACACCATGAGCGACCAGTGGTCATTCGAGACCAAGCAGATCCACGCGGGGCAGGTGCCTGACCCGACAACCGGGGCGCGCGCGCTGCCGATCTACCAGACGACGTCGTTCCAGTTCCGCGACACCGACCACGCGGCGGCGTTGTTCTCGCTCGCCGAGCCGGGCAACATCTACACCCGCATCATCAACCCGACCCAGAGCGTCGTCGAAGAGCGCCTCGCCGCGCTCGAGGGCGGCGTCGGCGCGTTGCTCTTCGCCTCGGGCCAGGCCGCCACGACTGGCGCACTGACCAACGTGGCGGAGGCCGGCGACCACATCGTCGCCTCGTCCAGCCTGTACGGCGGCACCGACAGCCTGCTCCGCCACACCTTCCCCAAGCTGGGAATTGACGTCACATTCGTAGACGACCCCAACGACGCAGCCCAGTGGCGCGCCGCCACGAAGGACAACACGAAGGCGTTCTTCGGCGAGACGATCGGCAATCCCCAGGGTGACGTGCTCGACCTCGAGGCCATCTCGGCCGTCGCCAAGGAGGTCGGTGTCCCGTTCATCGTCGACAACACGATCGCGACCCCGTACCTCCTCAACCCCCTCAAGCACGGCGTCGACACCGTCGTGCACTCCGCCACGAAGTACATCGGCGGGCACGGTACGACGATCGCCGGCGTGGTGATCGACGGCGGCACCTTCGACTACGGCGCACACGGCGACAAGTTCCCCGGGTTCACCACGCCCGATGCGAGCTATCACGGGCTCGTGTTCGCCGAGGCGCTCGGACCGGCCGCGTACATCGCCAAGCTCCGCGTCCAGTACCTCCGCAACGTCGGCGCCGCGATCAGCCCGTTCAGCGCCTTCCTTCTCGCGCAGGGACTCGAGACCCTGAGCCTGCGCGTCGAGCGCCACATCGAGAACACCCACAAGGTGGCGCAGTGGCTCGAGGCCCGCGAGGACGTCAGCAAGGTGACCTGGGCCAGCCTCGACAGCAGCCCCTACAAGGCGCTCGCCGACAAGTACGTGCCGAAGGGTGCCGGTGCCGTGCTGACGTTCGAGCTGCCCGGGGGGCTCGAGTCCGGCAAGGCGTTCATCGACTCGCTCGAGTTGTTCAGCCACGTCGCCAACATCGGCGACGTACGCAGCCTGGCCATCCACCCGGCGAGCACGACCCACTCGCAGGGCAGCCCGGAGGAGCAGCTGGCCACCGGCGTGACACCCGGCCTCGTACGGCTCGCGATCGGCCTGGAAGGAATCGACGACATCCTGGCCGACCTCGACGCGGGGTTCCGCGCAGCGAAGTGAGCATCCAGGCCGCACTGGATCCCTCTCTCGTCACGGGTGCATGGCGAGAGGGGGATCCCCCGGGCCGACGCCGCTTCCTCGACCTCGGCCCGTTGCTGCTCGAGAGCGGGGCGACGCTGCCCGACGTGCGCCTCGCGTACGAGACGTGGGGAGCCTACGACGGTCACAACGCCGTGCTGGTCCTGCACGCACTGACTGGCGACAGCCACGTCTCCGGGCCGGCCGGCCCGGGCCACCCGACGCCAGGGTGGTGGAGCGATCTCGTCGGACCCGGCAAGGCGATCGACACCGATCGGTTCTACGTCGTCGCCGCCAACATCCTCGGCGGTTGCCAGGGCTCGACGGGGCCGGCGAGCACCGACCCCGACGGGTTCCCGTGGGGCGGCTCGTTCCCCGAGCTGACGGTGCGCGACCAGGTGCAGGCCGAGGTCGCGCTCGCCAACGAGCTCGGCATCCCGAGCTGGTACGGCGTCATCGGCGGATCCGCCGGTGGGATGCGCGCACTGGAGTGGGCGATCGAGTTCCCCGAGCGGGTCGAGCGACTCTTCCTCCTCGCCACCTCCGCCGCCGCGAGCGCCGAGCAGGTCGCACTGTCGTCGACGCAGATCGACACGATCCGCGCCGACGCCGCGTACTTCGACGGCAACTACTACGACGGCCCGTCCGGGCCCCTGGCCGGGCTCGACCTGGCGCGACGCCTCGCCCACATCAGCTATCGGAGCGAGGCCGAGCTGAGTGCGCGCTTCGGCCGCGAGGTGCAGCCGGATGGCCGGTATGCGGTCGAGTCCTATCTCCACCACCACGGCGCCAAGCTGGTCAACCGCTTCGACGCCAACTCCTACATCGTGCTGAGCGCGGCCATGAACAGCCACGACGTCGGCCGCGGCCGTGGCGGCGTACGCACGGCTCTGGCTGGCATCCGAGCAGAGACCATCGTCGCGGGCATCGACTCCGATCGCCTCTACCCGCTGCACCAGCAGCAGGAGCTGGCCGATGGCATCCCGACCGCCGGACCGCTCGCCGTGGTCACGTCCGATCACGGCCACGACGGTTTCCTGCTCGAGTCCGAACAGGTCGGCGCCCTCGCCCGCCGGCTCCTTGGATGATCCGCGGACGGCCCGGCAGATCACCCCGTAAAGTTGGGCCATGACCGAGTGGATCGTGATCATCGGCGGCATCGTCCTTGGTCTCGTGCTGGCCACCCACGCCGCCGGCGTCGGCTTCATCGCCAGTCGCGTGGTCCTCTCAGGCCGCAAGCAGCTCAAGCAGTTCAGCCCGAAGGCACCTCAGAAGTCCGTGAGCGCTCTCGACGGGCCACCACGAGCGTCATGATCGCCAGCAGCGACCAGGCACCGAGTGTCAGCAACGGCCGGGTCGCCGCTCCTCCGAAGTAGGCGCTGCCGCGTCCGGCCTCGATCGCCGCGCCGTGTGGCAGCCACGGCGTGATCGCCGACCACGGCTGCGGGAGCAGCAACGGGTGGGTGAGCCGTACGAGTGGCGCCGCCGCCAGCACGAAGACCGTGGTGGAGACCCCGATCCCGACCACGCCTAGCAGGCTCTCGAGCGCCAACGTCGTCGTCGAGATGGCCATGACCGTGAGGGCCGAGATGATCCACCACTGCGCCAATCCGCTGTCGTAGTAGGACGCCGCGGCTCCGGCGACGACCAGGCCGACCGTCAGCGACCCGGACGCCGTGATCACCAGGCGCAGGGCCCCACGGCGTACGGTCGGCGCCACCGGGCCACGCAGCCACGTGATCACGACCGGCCCCACAAATCCGAGCAGCACCGAGATCCCGACCAGCACGTAGACGCCACGGGCTCCCGAGTCGCCGTCCCTCACCGGGACCAGGTCACGCACGACGACGGTGCGTCCGAACGACTCCTCGAAGGTCCGGACCTGATGGAGCACCCTGCGGTTGAGCTCTGCGCCATTGGCCCCGGCGACGTAGACGACGTCTGACTCGACGCGCAGGTCGACGACCACGCTCGCCACGCTGTGGCCGCGCGTCACGCTGGCACGCGCCTCGGCGTCCGACGTCAGCGCGCGGGCCTCGAGGGGATGACCCGCGGCGTCGTTGGCCCGTTCAACGATGGTCGTGGCGACCACGGGCGGCGCGACGATCCGTACGGGTGCCGCGTGCGGATCGTCGTCGGGTCCGGCCAGGGCGAGCGACACGAGCACGACGAGCTGGAGCGCGCCGAGCAGGACCGCCGCGACCAGCCGCTTGTTGCCCATGCTGAGTGAGCGTAGCCATGTGGGACCGTGAACCATGACGTACCGGCGGCTCCCGTGGAGGCTGCGCGTTGCTCTCGTGACGCTGCCCGCGGCGGCCGCAGTGTTCACCGCCATTGCACTGGCACCGGGGTCGAGCGAGGAGGTCGCCGATCCGGCCCCGCTGGCCGCCGAGACGAGGTGCCTGCCGATCGACCCGGTCTCCTCGATCGACGACCTCAACCGCCTCGTCACGGGCGTCCGCGGTGGCTCGGAGTTCCAGGGAGCAGACGTCGGCGCCGACGTGACCCTGCAGGACGGCCGTCGCCTCTGGGTGTTCGGTGACACGCTCCGGTCGCCCGACTTCGACGGTCAGCGGTTCGTCCGCAACTCGATGCTGGTGTTCCGTGACCGCTGTGCCGACGTCGTGCTGCCCGCCGATCGCGGCGCGCTGATCCCCGACCGCGACGACGGCGTCGGCTACTGGCCGATGTCGATCGCCAAGGTCACCCGCACCGGCTACGACCTGGTCGGCGTCGCGGTCCAGCGGGTCAAGAGCGCCGACAGGCCCGACGGCGCCTTCGCGTTCGCCAACCTCGGACCCGCGATCGCGTTGTTCGTCGTGCCGCGCGGCCAGACCCCGCAGCTGCTGAGCGTCACCGACATCGGCAAAGATCAGCCCGGCACCAAGCGCCCGACCTGGGGAGCGGCGTCGACTGTCGCCGACGGATGGGTCTACCTGTACGGAACGGCGAACCCGGAGAAAGATCTCGTCTTCGGCTACTCGCTGAGGGTGGCGCGCGTACGTCCCGACGACATCGCCGACGCCAGCCGCTGGCGCTACTGGGACGGCCGCTCCTGGCAGAAGTCGGCGTCGCGCGCCAAGGTCCTGATCCCGGCCGAGGGCGGGGTGTCCCAGACGCTCAGTGTGTTCGAGCAGGGCGGGCGCTGGTACGCCGTCAGCAAGCGCGACGAGTTCCTCGGCACCGACCTGGTGATCTGGTCGGCTCCCTCACCGACCGGACCGTTCACCGCCGGGCCCGCCGTCGCGTCGATCCCGTCGGAGAAGTCGGGCACGCTGCGCTACATGCCGCTGGCACACCCCGACCTGCTTCCCGAGAAGGGCACGGTCGTGGTGTCGTACAGCCAGAACGACACCGACGCCGGCAAGATCCAGGACGATCCGTTCCTCTACCGCCCGCGCTTCCTCCGCGCCAAGCTGCCCCACTAGACCAAGCCGAATCTGGCCAGACTCAGAGCCTCTTCGCGGTCCGGAAGCCGCGAGAGTAGTAGCCGCCGTCGTCCAGCAGCGAGGTGCCGCCCAGGTCCCCGAGCGTCGGGCCGTTCGCCCGCTTTCGGCTGGACACGAAGCGGTGGTGACCGCCGCTGTCCCGGCCGAGGTAGATCCCGATGTGGTCGATCTCCGTGCTCCCGTTGAGGTCGAAGAACACCAGGTCGCCCGGCTGCAGCTTGCCGTAGGCGGTCGACTGCCGCAGGGTGTTCGGCACGACCACGTTTCCGGCTGCGAACTGCGCGATCGCGAATGCGCGGCGGGGCAGACCCGGACCCTTCGCGTTGCCGTTCAGCAGCGGCAGGCCCATCCGGTAGCCGTAGACCAGCCGTACATAGCCAGAGCAGTCGACGGCTCCGTACCGGCGGTCCTCGGCTTCGGCGTCACCGTTCGGGAACGTCCAGTCGACGCCGAGGTAGTCGTAGAAGTCGGAGGCCTCCTCGCGGGTGGCAGCGCCGTCGCCCTCCGGACCGAAGGCGGCGTCGCCGGAGAACCTGATCCCTTTGGAGTCGCGCACCGGGGGCTTGCCGTCGAGGTACTCGGCGGCAACCGCCAGGACGTCGGGGGTGCTGTCGGACCAGGCCTTCGCCAACCAGGGCCGGAACCAGGCCTGAGTCTCCGCGCCCTTCGTCCAGGCCTTCGGCAGCAGCCGGACCCAGGTCGACGATGTCACGGTCGCCTGCGTGTACCTCGGGTCGTCGAAGGTCCGGACCGGGCCGGGCAGCGCCACGGTGCGGGCGCCGTCGGTGAAGGTGGCGACCACCCGTCCGCTGGTCCGGAATCGGACGACGGTGCGTGCCGGACCGCTCAACCGCTGGTAGCTGAGCTCCGTCTTGGCGACGTCGACCGACTCCGCGGGACCGGGACGGACCGCGGTCGCGGCGTCGGGACGATGGGTCAGCCCGAGGACGATCCCGACGAGGCCGAGAATGACGCCGAGGACGAGAAGGAGGCGCTTGGTCATGTCTCTCACCTCAGGCGATCGCGATGAAGCCGAGCACGACCCCACTGACCAGGACGCCGTAGGCGGCCAGGCCGGCGAGACCGGTGCTGATCAACGTGGGCCGTACGGGTTGGCGGACCAGCTGGTAGGAGATCAGGCCGGGGATGATGAAGCCGACCGTCTGCTGCGAGGTGTAGACCATCGGGTCCCCGAGGGCGGCCAGCAGGAAGGTCCCAGCCGATGCCGTGATGCCGATCATCATCACCGCGGCGAACAGCCGCTTGCCGTAGAGGATCACGTGCTCCTGCACCAGCTTGGTCACCTGGTACGTGAGGCCGGTCAGCGCGATGATCATCACGATCTTCCGCGGGTCCTCCAAGAGACTCAGCGCCAGCCAACCGGGCGTGATCATCCCGCCGGGCGACAGGTTGGTGAGCAGGTAGCAGAGCAGCGAGAACAGCAGGCCGATGGCCAGAGCCATCGTGGCGATCTCGGGGGCAAGGATTCCGGTGAGCATCAGGCACTCCTGAGGAGGTGGTGGGCGGGGTCGGACAGCACAGGGTTGCGGGGCTCGAGGGCGAGCGGGAGGGTCGTCATCGCGTCGAGGAGGACCTCGCCCTGACCGTGGATGTTGCCCACGGCGACCAGCGAGGCCGCACCGGCGCGGTCGGTGACCAGGTGCTCGAGCAGGGTGGCGAACGGCAGCTTCCCGCCGAGATCGACCACCCGGTCGGCCAGGTGCTCGGGGACGGCGACCTTCGCCGAGCGGGTCTGCTCGCCGATCAGCAAGATGCGGTCCGGCACGATCCGGCCGGTCAAGGCACCCATCTGGCGGTTGCGCTCGACCCGGTCAGCCCGGCAGTTGATCACCAGGTTCAGCGGGTCGCCGAGCAGCTGGCGTCGCTGCAGGAGCTCGAGGTTCATGAGGGTGGAGTCCGGGTCGTTGGCGGCGAAGATGTTCGCGAACGAGATCCGGCGGTCGCCGGGCAGCGCGTAGCGGCGAACCGAGACGACCCCCGGGTCGGGAGCGGCGGCGATCATCCCGCGCAGGGCGACTTCGCGGTCGATACCGGACAGGGCGGCCACGGCGAGCGCGATCGCGACGTTCTCCTTGAAGGTGATCGACGTGAACCGCTCGACTTCGGCGTCGGTGACCGAATCGGGGTCCACCTCGACCAATCGGCAGTCGCGGCGGGCGGCCTCCTCGCGCAGCACGTGCACCAGCTCCTGCTCGGCGGTCACGCAGATTCCGCCGTACGGCATCGAGCGAGACAGCGACCGGGCGACATCCTCCAGGGTCGGGCCCATCTCGGCGAGGTGGTCCTCGCGGACGTTGGAGATGACGCAGACGCCGGCGCGGATCATCTCGCGCTGGTTGACCTCCTGCAGGTCGGGACTGACCGCCATGCACTCGATCACCAGGGCGTCGGGGGCGAAGGTGACGGCCTCGGCGACGATGCCGATCTGCTCGACGATGTTGGCCAGGCCGAACTTCCGCTGGACCGGCCGCTCCTCGCCGTCCGGGGTGATGAACCGCGCGGCCGTGCCGGTGGTCTTGGCCACCGTGAGAAGGCCACCGCCACGTAGAGCGCCGGCGCAGAGCCGGGTGATCGAGCTCTTGCCGCGGATGCCGTTGACGACGACCCGGGTCGGGATCAGCGCGAGGTTGCGCCGGTGCCGACGACGCTCGACGATGCCGGCGGTCAGGGCGAAGGTGCACCCGACGAGGTAGATGCAGAAAAGGAAGGTCATGCCGGTAGGAGCACCCGCCGTCACGATTTCTTACAACTTTTTCTCGAGCAACCGGTGATCCAGCGCGACGATGGCGATCAACCAATACGGGCGCCAGTCGACGAACGTTCCGCCTACCAGGCCTTCAGACCATCTTGCGGACCACGCCGAGCGGCGCGTGCTTCATGACCTTGCCGATCGGGGCCCACGGCCAGGTGGGTACGGCGGCGTCGACGACCTCGGCCTCGATCTTCTTGACCAGTGCCTTGCAGCCCGTCTCGGTGTCGACCATCATCCGGGCCTCCTGCTGGACGCCTTCGTTCATCTCTGAGGCGATGTAGCCGGGGTAGAGCGTGGTGACCTTGATGTCATGGCCCTTGCGGCCGATCAGGTCGGAGCGGATGCCTTCGGCGAGCATCGCGACGCCCGCCTTGGTCGCCGCGTACGTCGTCATCGATGACGGCATGCCGCGCATCGCCGACATCGACGAGATCATCACGAGGTGTCCGGCCTTGCGCTCGTAGAAGTGCTCCATGGCCGCCTCGCACTGCGCCAGCGCGGCGATGAAGTTGGTCTCGGCGGTCTGCTTGTTGGCGTAGAACTTGCCGGTGCCGATGCGTCCACCCTTGCCGAGGCCGGCGTTGACGATGACACGGTCGAGTCCACCGAGCTCGGTGATGGCCTGCTTGAACACCGCGAACACCTGGTCGTGGTCGTTGACGTCGAGCTCGTGCACCACGACCTCGATCGTGGGGTTGGCTTCGAGCAGCTCGGCCCTGAGCGCCTCGAGCCGGTCGACGCGGCGGGCGGTCAGGGCGAGGTGGTGGCCCTTGGCGGCGAGGATGCGGGCCATGCCGGCGCCGAGACCTGAGCTGGCACCGGTGATCAGGACGTTCTTGCGCATGTCAGTCCTTCTTGGACATCTGGACGGAGGCCTTCTTCATCATCGAGTAGTAAACAGGCCGGGCAAACCGCTTGGCGGAGTAGGCCACCTTGCCGTCGCGGTCGGTCAGGATGATGTGCTTGCCCTTCTCGATGCCCTTGATCACCCGGGCGGCGATCGTGTCGGCCGAGAGCTTGGCCTTGCTGATGAGCTTCTCCGCCGACTTGTTGGCGGCCTCGTCCTTGCCTCGCAGGGACTCGGTGAGGTTGGTCTTGAAGAACGTCGGGCAGATGACCGAGACCATGACACCGAACGGCTTGAGCTCGTGGAACAACGACTCGCTGATCGCGACGACGCCCGCCTTCACCGCGACGTACTCCGTCATCCGTGGCGGGTGGATCAGTCCGGCAGCGGAAGCGGTGTTGATGATGTGACCGGAGCCCTGCTCCTTCATCATCGGCGTGAACGTACGGCAACCACGGGCGACGCCGAGCAGGTTGATGTCGACGATCCACTGCCACTGGTCCATCTCGGACAGCTCGATGCGGCCACCGGCGGCGACACCCGCGTTGTTGAAGAGGTAGTCCAGGCCGCCCCACTGCTCGGTCACCCAGTCGAGGGCCTTGGCCCAGTCGACGTCCTGCGTGACGTCCAGGGTCAGGTAGGAGACGCCGTCGAGTCCCTCGAGGGACTCCGGGACCTCGCCGTGCACGTCAGTGCCGAGCACGCGAGCACCTCGATCGACGTATTGGTGGACCAGCGCGAGCCCGAGCCCGGAGGCCGCTCCGGTGATCAGGACACGTGAACCAGGCGTGATCTTCATGCTCAGATACTAGCGGTATCTGAACATCGACCACTCGCCAGTGAGGGCGCGGCGGCCGAGATGAGGTGACTTGACCTCCCAGCGCTGGGAGGTCAAGTCACCACGCCTCGCCACATGACGCCTTCGGGCGTGGCACGCTCACGCTGCGCTGGCGCGCCTCGACTTTCGCTCGCTGCGCTCGCTCTGTCTCAGCGGAACGTGACCATGTCGCGGGGGAGGTGGCCGTGCTCGTTGAACGTCAGGAGTCGCGGTCCGGACTGGCCGACGATGACCGTGGTGACGCTGGAGTTGATCACGACATCGTTGATGCGCTGGAACAAGGTGGCACCGCCCGTCAGCAGGTGTGACACCACGAGGGCGATCGGCCCACCCGAGGAGAAGACCGCGACAGCGCGACCCGAGCCGGCGGCCGCGACGACCCGGTCGAACGCCTGCATGACCCTGGCGACGAACTGCTCGTAGGACTCACCAGCGCCCTCGCCGCCGGCAATCCACCCGTCGAGCGCGGTGTTGAGCATCGCCTGGAACGCCTTGGGATCTGCCGTCAACGACGACGGGTCGTGAGCACGCGCGATGGCGATGTGGTCGAACTCGTCCCAGCCCGCGTCGACGTCATAACCTTCGCCCCGCCCGCAGGCGTCGATCGCCGAGATCGCGGTCTGTGCATGCCGTTTCAGCGATCCGGCGACCGACGAGGTGGGCGCCCAGTCCGACGCCTCCCACGACATGCCCAGGGCGGACGACTGCTTCTGCCCGAGCTCGGAGAGGACGTCGTAGTCGTCAGCACCCCACGAGGCCTGGCCGTGCCGGATGAGGTGGATGGTTCCCATCCGCTCAGCCTATAGACGTGGTCCGAGCAGAAGTTACTTGTCCGTTGACTCGTGAGTAGCTCGTACGTTGGGGCCATGACTACTGAGGGAGTGGCATTCGCGTCCGAGAGCACGTCGGCGACGGCTCGTACGATCCTGGCCGACGCACTGCGCAAGGCGGATCCGGTCGGGGCGCGGAGTGTCGAGAACGAGACCAACTGGCGACGCAACTACCTGGCCCATTTCCGCCGGGCCGTTGAGGCGGGGATCGGTGAGCCTCCTGCAGCGCACTCGATCGCCGCCGAGGGACTCCGCAGCGCGCACCAGCAGATGCGTTACGGCGACACGCCGCTCGACGACGCGATCACCGGAACCCCGCTCTCCCAGGCGTTCCACACCCAGACCGTCAAGGGTGACGGCGAGGTCGAGACCGAGCTGACGCTGCCCTATCGGGGCGAACGGCTCCGCGGCAAGGCGCTGCTCGACCAGCTCGACGACTGGACCGACCGCGGCATCATCACCGAGTCCTGCTCCGAGGCCGTGCAGACGGTGATCGACAACCCGGACTGGATGCGGCTCGAGGGCGACACGATGGTCGTCCTCGGCGCCGGCGCGGAGATGGGGCCCTACCGTGCGCTGATGCGCTGGGGTGCCACCTGCGTCGCGCTCGACCTGCCCCGCACCGACGTGCAGGAGCGCATCCGTGCGCAGGCCATCGAGTCAGCAGGTCGCGTCCACGTACCCGCTCGCATCGTGACCAACGGTGCCGCCGATGTCGGGGCCGACCTGGTCACCGAGCTGCCGGCGGTCGCCGAGTGGCTCGACCACATCGAGGGCCGTCTCGTGCTGGGCAACTACTGCTACGCCGACGGTGCCACCCACGTACGCGTCTCGATGGCGGCCGACGCCCTCGCGACGCACCTGGTGCAGCACCGTCCCGACACGGCACTCGCATTCCTTGCAACGCCGACCGATACCTTCGCCGTCCCCGCCGAGGAGGTCGCCCGGGCCAATGCCGCGTACGCCGCCCGCAGCGTGTCGAAGGTGCTCCGGACTCCGCTGCGCCTGGCCAGCGGAGGCCGACTCCTGCAGCGCAACTACCCGCCCGGCGCCGACCCCGGCATCAACGACGCACTCGTGCCGCAGCAGGGCCCCAACTACGCGCTCGCCAAGCGATTGCAGCGCTGGCGTGCCACCACGTCACGGCACGAGGGCACGACGGTGTCGCTCAACATCGCGCCGGCCACGCGTACCCGGTCGGTCGTCAAGAACAAGGCGTTGGCTGCCGCGTACGCCGGAGCGCACCGGTTCGGAGTCGAGGTCTTCGATCCGGCGACGAGCAACACCTTGATGGCGGCACTGCTGGTGCATGACCTCCGCGCCGGCGCCGCACCGCAGGCCGAGCCCTGGCTCGACGAGGCCCACAATGCCGCGCACGGGGGTCTGTGGACCACGGCCTACCACCCGCGCAGCGCGCTCGGGCTTGCCGCGGTCCTCGGCATCGGCGCCCTCAGGGGCTAGTCAGCCCGAGTACGTCAGTCGACAAACGTGGCGGCTTCTTCGACCTTGGCCCGGCGTGACATGAAGCTCGCCGACGGGTGCTCGGGGTCGGGGTAGCCGAACGCGATGGCGCACACGACCTTGCGTGTCTCGGGCAGGTCGAACCAGTCGCGGAGGAACTGCGACCGCATCGCCAGCGCCGCTTGGGCACACGTGCCGAGCCCGAGCGACTCGGCGGCCAGCAGGAATGAGTCGACATACAGGCCGCAGTCGATCGCGCCGTAGACGCCGAGGTCGGCGTCCGTCGTGATGATCGCGGCGTGCGGCGCCCCGAAGAACTCGTAGTTGCGCAGCATCTCGCGTGCCGAGGCCTCACGGTCACCGCGTTCGACGCCGACCGCCTCGTACAGCTGCCAGCCGACGTCCTTGCGGCGCTGGTCGTATACGCCGGTGTAGGCCGCGGGAAAGTCGAAGTCCGTGCCGTAGCCCTCGGGTGACTCCAGCAGCGCATCGCGGAGCTTGTTGGTCGCCTCGCCCGACGTGATGACGACGTGCCAGGGCTGGGTGTTGCACCACGACGCCGTACGTTGGGCCGCACCGAGCACCTGCTCGATGACCTCGCGGGGCACCTGCTCGTCGGTGAAGCCGCGGCAGCTCCGACGGTGGGTGAGTATGCGCTCGAGCGCGTCGAAGTCGGCGGACATCATGCTCCCGTGAATGCGGCGGGACGCTTCTCGACGAACGCCTTGCCACCTTCGACTGCGTCGGACGTCGAGAAGAGGGCCAGCTGGCCCTCGAGCTCGGCGTCGAGCGTGGCGTCGAGACGGGGCAGGGTGTTGGCGGTGATGACCTTCTTCATCGCCGACAACGCCTTGGTCGGCCCATGGCCGAGCTTGTCGATCAGCAGCGCGAGCTCGGCGTCGTACTCCTCGTCGCCGAGGGACTTGTGGATCAGCCCGATCTCGGCGGCCACGTCGGCCGGAAGTCGCTCACCCAGCATCGCCAGGCGGTTGGCCCGCGCGCGGCCGATCGAGGCGGCAACCAGCTCGGTGGCGCCACCGTCGGGCATCAGGCCGATGTTGACGAATGCCAGCAGGAAATAGCCCGAGCTCTTGGCCAGCGTGATGTCGGCGGCGAGCGCGATCGAGCAGCCAACCCCGGCGGCGATGCCGTTGACCGCCGAGATCACGGGCAACGGCGAACGCGTCATCGCGCGTACGAGCCGGTTGGCGCCGTCGAGCGTCGCAGCGCCGTCGAAGTCCGCGCCGAGTGCCGCGCCCGAGCTGAACGCCCGACCCGTGCCGGTGACCACGACCAGCCGCGTGTCGCCGGAAGCGTCCTCGATCGCCTCGGCAGCGGCGTTGAGCATCTCGGCGGTGAGTGCATTGAGCCGATCGGGCTGGTTCCAGGTGATCGACAGGACACCGTCGGTGGTGTCGATGAGCACAGCGTCAGACATGGTGCCTCCATTGGCCGAGCAGGGTCTGCAGCACCGCGATGAGTGCGACTGGTTGGTCAAGCATGATGTGGTGCCCGGCGTCGGGGATCAACGTGACGGGCACGTGACCGCCGAGCCGCTCGGCGACGAGGTCGGTGATGTCGGTGGTGGCCATGCCGCGCTCGCCACGGATCAGCGCGACGGCGCAGTCGATCGCGGCGAGCTCCTCAGGCTCCATCCGTGAGCTGAGGAAGATGTGCGGGTCGAACTTCCACGTCCAGCCGTCGTCGACCTGGGTGATCGAGCCTTCGGCGATGTGGTCCTTGACGTACGACAGCGTCGAGGTGTCCTCGGGCAACGTACGGAATCGGCCGAGGATCGTCTCGCGGTCGGCATAGACCTTGTTGCCGGGGATGTCGCCGTGACCACCTTCGGCGATCCAGGCCTTGGCCTCGGCCGAGAGCTCACGCACCGGCGAGTCGATCGCCGCGACACCTCGCAGCGCACGCCCGTGGTCACGCCCCGCCGTCAGCGCGACGAACCCGCCCATGCTGTGCCCGAACACGATCGGCGCCTCGTCGGACTCCGCCGCGGCGACCGCGACCACCTCGTTGGCCCACGTCGAGATCGTGTATGACTCGCGGCGGTCACTGTCACCGTGGCCCGAGAGGTCGATCGCGATGACGCGATGGTCCGCGGCGAGGTAGGGCGCGGTCGAGTCCCACCAGCCGGCATGGGCCGCACCGCCGTGCACCAGGACCACGGGCGCGGAGCCACTCTTGCCCCAGGCGCGGTAGGTGATGCGTGTGCCGTCGACGTCGAGCTCTCGGCGCTCGTACGGCTGGTCGAGCGCGTACGTGAACCAGTCGGGGTGCTGCGAGCTCATGCGGGACCTCTCTCACTTACCGTCAGTATTGACTGTAAGTGATGCCCGCGGCAAGATCGGCAGGTGCCCGGACACGCGAGCGTCATCGTCGTCGGTGGTGGAGCCATGGGCACCAGCATCGCTCGTGAGCTGGCGGAGCGGGGACACCGGGTCACGGTACTCGAGCAGTTCACCGCAGGTCACGCCAACGGCAGCTCGCACGGCAGCTCGCGCATCGTCCGCCTCACCTACGACGACCCGTTCTACGTACGCCTCGCACGCGAAGCCAGGCCGCTCTGGGACGAGCTGCAGCTGCTGTCGGACGTGCCGCTGTTCCACCAGTGCGGCTCGGTGGACCACGGACCGCGGGCCGAGCTCGAGCCGTTCGCCGCAGCCCTGGCCGAGGTCGGCGTCCCGTACGAGTGGCTGACCCCGGCGGAGGCGGGGGCGCGCTGGCCCGGACTCAGGTTCGACGAGTCCGTGCTGCTCCAGCCCGATGGCGGGGTGGCCAACCCGGACGTCGCCCTGGCTCTGCTGCGGCGCCTCGCGATCGCCGCGGGTGCCGAGTGGCTTGACGGCGTCCGCGTCGATTCGGTCCAGGGCACGTCCGTGGTGGCCGGCGACCGTACGTGGCACGCCGACCAGGTGGTGGTCGCCGCGGGCGTGTGGACCGATGCTCTCGTCGGCCTAGCCCCGGAGGTGGCGACGCAGGTCCAGCCCGCGCACTTCACGCCGGTCGACGACGCGCACGGTTGGCCGACGTTCCTGCACCGTCGAGGAGACGGAGCACCAGAGGCGTACGGGCTGCCGTCGCCCGACGGCATCAAGGTCGGGTTCCACGGCGGCGGCAAGGTCGTCGACCTCGAGAAACGCGACTTCAGCCCCGTGGCGGACGAGCTCCAGCAGCTGCGCGCCTACGTCACCGCATGGGTGCCGGGCGTCGACGTGGACTCGCTCGACACCACGACCTGCCTGTACGGCGCTCTCGCCGAGGACGACTTCCTCATCGACCGTGCCGGCGACATGACGATCGCCGCCGGGTTCTCCGGCCACGGATTCAAGTTCGTCCCGCTGGTCGGCCGTCTCGTCGCCGACCTGGTCGCCGGGACCACGACCCCCGAACCCCGATTCACCCGTTTGTCCCATCACTCCACCTAAGGTGTTCCCATGTCCCTTGCAGGCAAGACGATCATCATGTCCGGCGGCAGCCGCGGAATCGGCGAGGCCATCGCCGTACGTGCGGCCAAGGACGGCGCCAACGTCGCCCTCCTTGCCAAGACGACCGAGCCGCACCCCAAGCTTCCCGGCACGATCTACACCGCCGCCGAGGCGATCGAGGCCGCTGGCGGCAAGGCGCTGCCGCTGGTCGGAGACATACGTGATGACGCGTTCGTGGCCGAGGCCGTCGCCAAGACCGCCGAGGAGTTCGGCGGCATCGACATCGTGGTCAACAACGCCAGCGCGATCGACCTCTCGACGACCGAAGAGGTCTCGATGAAGAAGTACGACCTGATGAACGACATCAACGCGCGCGGTTCGTTCCTGCTGTCGAAGCTGTCGATCGAGTGGCTCAAGCAGTCCGACAACCCGCACATCCTGACGTTGTCACCGCCCATCAGCCTCGACCCCAAGTGGTTCACGCAGCACACGGCCTACACGATGGCGAAGTACGGCATGAGCCTCGTGACACTCGGCCTCAGCGTCGAGCTCGCCGACCACGGCATCGCGTGCAACTCGCTGTGGCCACGTACGGCGATCGACACCGCTGCCGTCCGCAACGTCGTCGGCGCCGAGCTCGTCAGCCACTCGCGCACTCCCGCGATCATGGCCGACGCGGCCTACGAGATCGTCACCAAGCCGAGCCGCGACTACACCGGCAAGTTCCTGATCGACGACGACGTCCTCGAGGACGCCGGGGTCACGGACTTCTCGATCTACCTCAACGGTGGCACCGAGGAGGAGCTCGCCCTCGACTTCTGGGTCGAGCCCAAGGGTCCGCACGACCCGACTCTGCGCATGCACTGATACCGCACCTCACCGATGTCGAACGAGTTCTGCCTCGATACTTGACGCATCGGTTAATTAACGAGTACGTTAAGTGCATGGCAACCGATCAGCTCAGCAAGGTGTTCTCGGCACTCGCCGATCCCACCCGGCGCGACATCCTCGCGCGACTCGGCGAGGGCGACGCCACCGTCACCGAGCTCGCCCAGCCCTTCACGATCAGCCTTCCGGCGATCTCACGACACCTCAAGGTGCTCGAAGGGGCGGGGCTCATCGCCCGAGACCGGCAGGCGCAGTGGCGTACGAGCAGCCTCCGGGCCGAACCCCTGAAGGAGGCGACGACCTGGATGGAGCACCTCAGCCACCTGTGGGACGAGCGCTTCGACCGCCTCGACGCCCACCTGGCATCGATGAAGCAGGCGATGCAGGACAACCAGGACACCGACAAGGGAGACGGAACGAATGACTGACACGACGTACGAGGTCAACATCTCGCGCTACTTCGACGCACCGCCCGAGCTCGTCTACAGGGCATTCACCGATCCCGAGCAGCTCTCGCAGTGGATCGGGCCGCTGATGTTCACGGTCCCGCTCGACACCGTCTCGATCGATCCCTCGGTCGGCGGCCACTGGCGCATGACGATGGTCGGCAAGGACAACCCCGAGTGGCGGGAAACCGTCGACGCCACGTTCACCGAAGTCATCGAAAACCGTCTGCTCGTCGGCTACGAGACGACCCAGGGATTCCCGGGCCTTGCGGACGGTACGCGTATGACGCTGTCGATCGAGCTCATCCCCGAGGGCGAGGGCACCCGACTCGAGCTCACCCAGGGACCCGTGCCCGAGGAGATGCAGGAGAACGCGACAGTCGGCTGGACCCAAGCCCTCTACAAGCTCGATGCCCTGCTCGCCACACCCGCACACCTCCGCAACAGTCCACCAAACCAAGACTCCACCACGGAAGGACCTGCATCATGACAACCGTTACCCCGTTCCTCTGGTTCAACGACAATGCCGGCGGCGCCATCGAGCGCTACCAGAAGGTGTTCCCAGGCACCGAGGTCGTCAACGAGACGCGTATGCCCGATGGCACGCTCTTCGTCGCGACGATCCGGATCCACGGCCAGGACATCATCATGATGAACGGTGGGCCCTCGCACCAGCTCACCGAGGCCTTTTCGCTGTCAGTCGGCGTCGAGACCCAGGAGGAGGTCGACACCATCTCTGACGCGCTGATCGACGGCGGTGGCTACCAGGACAACTGCGGATGGCTCAAGGACGCCTTCGGTCTGTCGTGGCAGATCGTCCCCGCCGCGCTCATGAAGCTGATGAGCGGGCCCGACCCCGTCCGGGTAGGCCGCGTCAACGCAGCGCTCATGCAGATGAAGCGCATCGACATCGCTGGTCTCCAGGCTGCGTACGACGGCGCGGAGTCGTAATCTGGCCGGATGGTCGCACGACTTCACCACCTGATCCTGGACGCCGCGGACCCGCAGGGGTCGGCGGCGTTCTGGTCTGCGCTGCTCGGTCAACCGATCACGTACGACGGCGGCGACTTCGTCGTGGTCTCGTCGAGCGACAAGCACTCCGGGATCGCGTTCCAGCTCGCTCCTGACCACATCGCTCCCACCTGGCCGGACCCGAGCATTCCGCAGCAGGCCCACCTTGATGTCGCGGTGGACGACGTCACCCGGGCAGGGCGCGAGGTCATCGCGCTCGGCGCCCGCCTCCTGGCCGGCAACACCTACGCGGATCCCGCCGGCCACCCGTTCTGCCTCATCCCGCGACCGTCGTGGATGTCGCCCTAGCCGGCGACGACCGACTCGACGGGTGTACCGACGACGACGGTGCGCGTCACGGTGCAGATCCGGTCGTGCGACTGCGCGACGGAACGCGGGAGGATCTCGCGGGCGTGATCGCCGTCGGCACCCTCGGGGAACGTCACGTCGAACGTCAGTCGGATGTCGGTGAGCCGGTTGCCCAGGTCGTCGCGGATCTTGTCAGCACGGATCGACACGTCGAACGTCTCGGGGTCGACCCGCTTGCCGACGAGGTAGTCGACGTCGATCGCGCTGCAGCCGGCGATCGCGACCAGCAACAGCTCGACCGGCGTGAAGTCGGTGTCGTTGCCCTCGCCGAAGTCGAGAGTCCCACCTCGTACGTTGGTCGCCCGGAATCGCGCCTTGCCGGTCCGGGCCAGCTCGACAGATCGTTCGGTGTCAGTCGTCATGACCCGACGCTAGCGGGTGACTGCGCACGGGATGCGCTGGCCTCGCGTGCGTGATGGCGGCCTCGGGGCACGACCATCGGCGTCCCGCTGACCGGATCGGGCACCACTTCGCAGTCAAGCCCGTAGACCTCGGTGATGACCTCAGCCGTCACGACGTCGTTGGGCGCACCCTCGGC
This sequence comes from Aeromicrobium panaciterrae, assembly GCF_039537165.1. GTDB lineage: Bacteria > Actinomycetota > Actinomycetes > Propionibacteriales > Nocardioidaceae > Aeromicrobium > Aeromicrobium panaciterrae. The sequence continues at coordinate 1,293,616 of NZ_BAAAZZ010000002.1, forward strand.
AATGATCGATCCGGCCTTCATCGCGACGATCCGGTCGGCATACCGGCAGGCGAGGTTGAGGTCGTGCAGCACGATCACGACCGTCTTGCCAGCCAGCCGGTTGAGGTCGGTGAGCAGGTCCAGCAGCTCGACCTGGTGGTTGATGTCGAGGAATGTCGTCGGCTCGTCGAGCAGCAGCAGGTCGGTGTCCTGCGCCAGCGCCATGGCGACCCAGACACGTTGGCGCTGACCACCTGACAGCTCCGAGATGTTGCGGTCTGCGAGCTCGGCGGTGCCGGTGGCCTCCAGCGCCGCGACGACTGCCGCGTCGTCCTCGGCACTCCACTTCCTGAACCACCCCTGATGCGGGTAGCGACCGCGGCCGACCAGGTCGCTCACCGTGATGCCGTCCGGCGCGACGGGTGACTGCGGCAGCAGTCCGAGCACCTTGGCGACGTCGATGCTGCGCATGTCGTGCACCGACTTCCCGTCGAGGATCACCTCGCCGCCACGCGGCTTGAGCAGGCGCGCGAGCCCGCGGAGCAGCGTCGACTTGCCGCAGGCGTTGGCCCCGACGATCACCGTGATGGCGCCTTGGAGGATGTCGATGTCGAGATCACGTACGACATCGACCTCGGCATATCCGAGTGACAGGTTGCTGCCACGCAGCTCGTGACTGGTCATCCGCCACGTCCTTCCTTGTTGACGGTGACGAGGAGCCAGATCAGGTAGGGCGCCCCGATGAGTCCCGTGATGACACCTGTGGGGAGGTCGGCCGGCAGCAGCTGGTGCGACACCAGGTCGGCACCGAGCGTGATGATGGCGCCCACGCAGCCTGCCGCGACGATCCCGCCCGCCCCTCGGCCGACGAGTCGCTGCGCGATGGGGCCGGCGATCAGCGCGACGAACATGATGGGGCCCGCGACGGCCACGGCGAAGCCCACCAGCACGATCGATGCGGCGAGCAGTCCGAGCCGGCTGAGCTCGACGCGCGCACCCAGCGCTTTGGCCGTGTCGTCACCGAGCTCGAGTGCCCGCAGCGGTCGCTCGAGGACGAGGACGACCGGGACCAGGACCGCCAGCGCGACGAGCAGCGTGCGCAGCTCGCCCGATCCTGCCTGGCCGACGGTGCCCACCAGCCAGGTCATCGCCTCGCGCGCTTCGTAGATGCTGGCGTGCGACACGATGTAGCCGATGAGCGAGAGCATCAGCTGCGAGACGCCGATGCCGATCAAGATGAAGCGGTAGCCCGTGATCCCGTCGCGCCAGGCCAACAGGTAGATCAGGAATGCGCTCAACAGGGCTCCGACCAGCGCAGACCCGGAGATCACGGTGCTGCTCGCGTCGAGCACGACGATCGCCGACACCGCGAAGAAGCTGGCACCGGAGGAGATCCCGACGAAGTCGGGTGACGCCAGCGGGTTGCCCAGCAGTCGCTGGAAGAGCGTTCCGGAGATGCCGAGTGCGACACCGACGGCGAGGCCCGCGACCGCGGTGGGGAGGCGGAGGTCGCGGACGATGAAGTCGACTGACGGGTTGTCACGCAGGTGGAGGACCGAGGCGATGACGTCGGGCGCCGACACCGCGAAGCTCCCCACCATCATCGTGACGACGAACAGCGCACCCGCGACCACCGCGAGGCCCGATGTCACGAGGTACGACCGCCGGTTGCGGAGGGACCTGGCCGTACGTACGCGTCGAGGCGTGTCGAGGAGCTCCGCCATCACAGCTCCGCCAGGTTGCGGTAGCGGACCAGCGCGATGAAGGCAGGGGCGCCGAGCACGCCCAGCACGACACCGACCTGCAGCTCGCCGGGAGACACGACGACGCGGCCGATGATGTCGGCGACGAGCAGCACGATCGGGGTCAGGATCATCGCGTAGGGGAGAATCCAGCGGTAGTCGGGCCCGCAGAGCATACGAGCGACGTGGGGCACGACGAGTCCCACGAACACGATCGGGCCGCAGGCTGCCGTGGCGGAGCCGCACAGCACCGCGACGACGACGAACATCATGACGCGGCTCGTCCGTACCCGCTGGCCGAGTGCGACGGCCAGGTCGTCACCGAGGGCGAGGCCGTTGAGGGCGCGGCCGGTGCCCACCGCGAGGACGATGCCCACCGCGATGAAGGGCGCGGTCTGCGCGAGCACCGAGAAATAGCGTCCTGCCAGCGAGCCGACCTGCCAGAACCGCAGCTCGTTGAGCGCGTCGACGTTGGTCATGATGATCGCCGAGGTGACCGACGTGAGGACCGCCGTGACCGCGGCACCGGCCAGTGCGAGCTTCACGGGCGTCGCACCCTCCCGGCCGAACGACGCGATCCCGTAGACGACGACGGTGGCGAACGCGGCACCGGCGAATGCGAGCCAGATGTAGACGCCGATGCTCTGCGTGCCCAGCACCATGATGCCGAAGACGATGAAGGCGGCCGCGCCGGAGTTGATGCCCATGATCCCCGGATCGGCGAGCGGGTTGCGGGTGACGCCCTGGAGGATCGTCCCGCTCAGGCCGAGGGCGGCACCGGCGAGGATGCCGATCAGCGTACGCGGCACCCGGATCTCACGGATGACCGTCTCGGAGGCCGACGACGCGTCGAAGTCGATGAACGCCTTGACGATCGTCGCCGGTCCGACACCGCGGGCGCCCAGCGTGATGCTGAAGAAGCAGACGACGGCGAGGATGCCGACCAGGACCGCAAGACCGACGACGAGACCGGCCGTGGGGCGCGCCCCAGGCCCGGTCTCGACCGCCACCCTGCGTTCGAGCACGCTCATGCGAGGTCGGCGTCGGCCTTCTCGATGGCCGCCGTCAGCTGCGTGAGCTGCGCGGCGTACTCGCCATACGTGTGCATCCAGTAGGCGGGCCACGAGACGTACGACCTGGCCTTGGCAGCCTTGATCGAGTTCCACGTGGGCTGCTTCTCGCCAGTCTTGACGCCCGTCTCGTACGAACGGCCGTCCATCAGCAGGAGGTCTGGCTGGTACTTGTCGGCGTGCTCCCAGCTGAGGTTCTCCCAGTAGGGGAAGCCCTTGTCCGGGTTGTCGGGGTTGATGACGTCAAGGCCCCAGCGCTGGAAGTCGAGGAGCTCGGGTGCGTACTCCGGGTTGGCGACGTAGAGCAGGTCATCTGCGGGTGAAACGGCGAGCGCCTTCAGGTCTGGCTTGGCCGCGACTGCCTTCTTGAACGCGGCGAGTGAGTCCTCGAACGCCTTCTTGTCGGCGGCGATCTTGGGGTCGTCAGCGTCGGCGCCGAGTGAGATCGCGAGCTTTTCGTAACCGCGGACGAGGTCCTCGATCGAGTCGCCTTGTGCGATTCCCACGACCGGTGCGAGCTTGGCGAGCTTCTTGCTGCTTGCCTTGACGCTCCCCTCGAGGCCGCTGTATGCGTTCTCGGCCGGCCACCAGTCGGCAACGATCAGATCAGGCTTCAGCGCCGCAGCCTTCTCGACATCGATCTCGCCCCAGGTCTCGCTCAGGATCGTGATGCCCGAGAGGTCGAGGTCCTTGAGGTTGGGGTCGTCCTTGATGGGACCGACGGCATACAGGCCGACCGGACGAATACCGAACGAGATCAGTGCGGCGGCCTCGGCGCCGCTGGCGATGATGCGCTGAGGGGTCTTGTCCAGCTTGACCGTATCGCCGTTGCCGGACGTGAAGGACCAAGGGCCTTCGCCGGCATCGGCATCGCCTGCGGAGGTCGAACCACAGGCGGCGAGGGTGCTGGCCAGGAGGAGCGCGCTGAGAGCGGCAGCGACGCGGCGGCTGAATCGGGACACAGGAAATCCTTCGTCGGGGGAGGTAACAAAGGACAGCCTAACTTAGGGTTCCCTACCCTTGCACGACGACTGCGTCACATGGCCTGGTTCGGGACTCGCCCGGGCAGACGGAACGACCCGCGACGCTGGGTCGCGGGTCGTTCTGTTTCAGCTCAGGTCAGGCGAACTTCTCGCCGTTCTTGGCCTTGTCGAGCAGCAGCGCCGGCGGCTCGAAGCGCTCGCCGTACTTCGCGGCCAGCTCCTGGGCGCGCTCGGTGAAAGCCTCGATGCCGATGCGACCGTCGGGCGCCTCATAACCGTTGATGTACTGCAGCGCGCCACCCAGCAGGGGCGGGAAGCCGATGCCGAAGATCGAGCCGATGTTGGCGTCGGCGACGGTGCGCAGCACGCCCTCTTCGAGGCACCGCACGGTGTCGAGCGACATCACGAACACCAGGCGGTCCTTGATGTCCTGGAAGTCGGGCTGCTCGGCGGCGACCGGGAACTTCTCGGCCAGACCCGGCCACAGACCCGTACGCTTGCCGTTCTCGTCGTAGTCGAAGAAGCCCTTGCCGACGAGGCGGCTCGAACGGCCGAGCTCGATCATCGTGTCGATGACGTCCTCGGACTTCGTCCGGACCCAGGTGCCACCCTCGGCCTCGACGGCCGTCTGCGAGGCGACCCGGATCTTCTTCATCAGCTCGAGGTTGAGCTCGTCGCTGATCTGGATCGGACCGGTCGGGAAGCCCGACTGCGTGGCCGCACGGTCGATCGACGTCGGGTTGACGCCCTCGCCCAGCATGCCCAGGCCCTCGTTGATGAAGTGGCCGATGACGCGGCTGGTGAAGAAGCCGCGGCTGTCGTTGACGACGATCGGGGTCTTCTTGATCGCCTGGACGTAGTCGAGCGCGTGGGCGATCGTCTCGTCGTTGGTCTTCTCACCCGCGATGATCTCGACCAGCGGCATCTTGTCAACCGGCGAGAAGAAGTGGATGCCGATGAAGTCCTCAGGACGCTTGACGCCCTCGGCGAGTCCGGTGATCGGCAGCGTCGAGGTGTTGGATCCCAGCAGCGCATCATCGTTGACGATCGGCTCGACCTCGGCGAACACCGAGTGCTTGAGCTCGACCGATTCGAAGACGGCCTCCACGACGATGTCGCAGCCCGCCAGATCGGCGTAGTCGGCGGTCGGCGTGATCTTGGCCAGGAACGCGTCCTTGGCCTCCTGCGTGATGCGGCCCTTCTCGAGCTGCTTGTCGAGGAGCTTCTCGCTGTAGGCCTTGCCCTTCTCCGCAGCCTCGAGGTTCACGTCCTTGAGGACGACGTCCATGCCCGCCTTGGCCGAGACGTACGCGATTCCGGCGCCCATCATTCCCGCGCCGAGGACCGCCACCTTGGTGAACGTCTTCTTGTCGATGCCCTCGGGACGTGATCCGCCCGCGTTGATGGCGCCGAGGTCGAAGAAGAACGCCTGGGTCATGTTCTTGAACTGCTGGCCCACCACGAGCTCGACGAGGTAGCGCGACTCGATGCGACTGGCGGTGTCGAAGTCGACCGAGGCGCCTTCGATGGCCGCACTGAGGATGTTCTTGGGGGCACGGTAGTCAGCACCCTTGACCTGCTTGCGCAAGTTGGCAGGGAACGCCGGCAGGTTGGCGGCGAACGCCGGTGTCTTGGGAGTGCCGCCGGGCATCTTGTAGCCCTTGGCGTCCCAGGGCTTGACTGCTGCGTCGGGGTTGCCGGTGTTGGCCTCGATCCATGCCTTGGCAGCAGGCATGAGCTCGTCCGATGTCGCGACGACCTCGTCGATCAGGCCGATCTCCTTGGCCTGCGCCGGCTTCAGGCGCGGACCCTCGAGGAGGACCTTGAGCAACGCGTCGGCGATGCCGAGCATGCGGACAGTACGGGTGACTCCACCGCCACCCGGGAGCAGGCCGAGGGTGACCTCCGGAAGGCCGATCTCGTAGCGACCTTCGGCGGCGATGCGGTGGTGGCAGGCCAGGGCGATCTCGAGGCCGCCGCCGAGGGCAGCGCCGTTGATCGCCGCGACGACCGGCTTGCCGATCGTCTCGAGCTTGCGCAGCGTGGCCTTGATTCCTTCGATGTTGTTGAAGATGTCCTCGGCGTCCTCAGGCTTGGCCTGCGTCATGAGCTTGAGGTCACCGCCGGCGAAGAACGTCTTCTTGGCCGAGGAGATGATCGCGCCCTTGATCTCGTCGGGGTGGTCGGCGATCTCCTTGGCCAGCTTGTCGACGGCGTTGGCCATCGCCGACGTGTAGGCCGGGTTCATCGTGTTGGCGCTCTGGTTGGGGTCGTCGAGGATCAGGTTGACGATGCCGTCGGCGACTTCGTAGCGCACGGCGTCTGCGGTGGTGCTGGTCATGTGGATTCCTTAGATTCGTTCGACGACGGTCGCGATGCCCATGCCGCCGCCGACGCAGAGCGTGGCGAGGCCGTAGCGCTGGTCGCGACGTTCGAGCTCGTCGATGAGGGTGCCGAGGATCATCGCTCCGGTGGCACCCAGCGGGTGACCCATCGCGATCGCGCCACCATTGACGTTGGTCTTCTCGTGCGGGAAGTCGAGATCCTTCATCAGACGCATCGCGACAGCGGCGAACGCCTCGTTGATCTCCAGCAGGTCGATGTCGGCGACCGTGAGGCCGGCCTTGTCGAGTGCCTTGCGGCAGGCCGGTGCCGGGCCGGTCAGCATGATCGTCGGGTCGGCGCCCGACACGGCGGCGGACACGATGCGCGCGCGCGGCGTCAGTCCGTGACGCTTGCCGGCGGCCTCGCTGCCGATTGCGACGAGGGCCGCGCCGTCGACGATGCCGGACGAGTTGCCGGCGTGGTGGACGTGGTTGATGCGCTCGACGTCGTGGTACTGCTCCAGCGCGACCGCGTCGAAGCCACCCATCTCACCGATCGCGGCGAACGACGCCGGCAGTCCGGCGAGGCTCTCGACGGTCGTGCCCTCACGTACGAACTCGTCGTGGTCGAGGATCGTCAGGCCGTTCTCGTCCTTGACCGGGATGACCGACTTGGAGAAGTAGCCGTTGGCGATCGCCTTGGCGGCACGGGCCTGCGACTCGGCGGCGAATGTGTCGACGTCGGTGCGGCTGTAGCCCTCGAGCGTGGCGATGAGATCGGCGCCGATGCCCTGCGGGACGAAGGAGGTGTCGAACGCCGTACGGGGATCCATGGCCCAGGCACCACCGTCAGAGCCCATCGGCACACGGCTCATCGACTCGACGCCACCGGCGAAGATCAGGTCTTCCCAGCCCGAGCGGATGCGGCCAGCGGCCTGGTTGACGGCTTCGAGGCCGGACGCGCAGAAGCGGTTGAGCTGCACGCCTGCGACGGTGTCCGGAAGACCGGCGGCAAGCGCTGCGGTCTTGGCGATGTCGCCGCCCTGGTCGGCGACCGGTGAGACGACACCGAGCACGACGTCGTCGACACCGTTCGGATCGAGGGTGGGATTGCGCTTCTGGATCTCGTCGATCAGGCCGGTGATCAGCGTGATCGGCTTGACCTCATGGAGCGAGCCGGTCTTCTTGCCGCGGCCTCGCGGGGTCCGGATGGCGTCGTAAACGAATGCCTCAGTCATGGAATGTCCTCGCAGTGAAAGTTACGGACTCGTCACGCAGTGACGTATCAACGATTGTGACACCAACACTGTCATTGACCAACCGCCAGTCGTAGTGAGGTTCGCCATATGCTCGAGACCATGAACCCCGCACCGGTCGAGACCCTGAGCGTCGAGCAGCTCGCGTCGCGGGTCGGGATGACGGTGCGTACGGTCCGCTTCTACGCCGGCCGTGGGCTGATCCCGCCGCCCCGCCGTGAAGGGCGCAACGGCTACTACGGTCCCGACCACCTCGCCCGCCTCGAGCTCGTGCGCGAGCTGCAGGCGCACGGGTTCACGCTGTCGGCGATCGAGGGCTATCTCGAGAACATCCCGGGTGATGCGACTCCGGAGCAGGTGGCGCTGCACCGTACGTTGTTGGCGCCATGGATGCCGGACCTGCCGGAGACGGTCACCCGGCCCGAGCTGCTCAAGCGCACCGGGCGCGACCTCACCGACGACGACCTCGAGCTGCTGGTTGCCCTCGGCGTCGTCGAGCCGACGCCGGTCGAGGACGTCTTCCAGGTCGCCCCGGCCCACCTCGCGGTCGGCGTCCAGTTCCTCGACGTCGGTCTGCCGACCGAGGCGGCACTGGCAGCGCGGCGCATCATCACCGAGCACGGCCAGGCCATGGCGACCGAGCTGACGGAGCTGTTCCGTACGACGGTCTGGCCGCACCTGAAGTCGTCGGGCCAGCCGCCCGAGGCGATCACGACCATGATCGAGCGCTTCAAGCCGCTGACGATCTCGGCGCTCGTCACGGCGTACGAGACGGCCGTCGACGAGGCCAAGCGAGAGACGATCCGCCGGCGAAGCTAGGCGGGATCTGGCCCGTCCATCAACCGGCGTGTGATGGCGTGGACGTCTCGATCCAACGCGTCGACGCGCGCCTCGAGCCGGTCGAACCGCTTGTCCACCTGCTCGAACCGCTTGTCCACCTGCTCGAAGCGCTTGTCCACCTGCTCGAAGCCATTGGTCATCACGAGCTCCAGAGCGGCGAACCTCGTGTCCATGCCACCGAACTTGGCATCCAACGTCGAGCTGAACAGACGCACGACCACAGCCATGAACGCCAGCATGAAGGTGAACATGCCGCCGATCGTGGTCCAGGTCTGTGCGTCGCTCATGACGTCAGGATAGGTCGGCCGACCGACGGCCGGAAGTGACCGACCTGCCAGCTGTGGAGATCTAGAGGCCCATGCCGCGGCCGATGATCTCCTTCATGATCTCGGTCGTGCCTCCGTAGATCGTCTGGATGCGGGTGTCGAGGTAGGCCTTGGAGATGGGGTACTCCGACATGTAGCCGTAGCCGCCGAACAGCTGCAGGCACTGGTCGACCGTCTTCTTCTGCAGCTCGGTGGTCCACCACTTGCCCATCGCCGCGTCGGCCACCGTGAGGTTGCCGGCGTTGAGCTCCATGATCGAGCGGTCGACGAACACCTGGGCGATCTGCTGCTCGGTCTCGAGCTCGGCGAGCACGAAGCGGCTGTTCTGGAACGAGCCGATCGGCTTGCCGAACGCCTTGCGCTCCTTGACGTAGTCGACCGTCATGTCGATGACCTGACGGCACGCGGCCGCGGCGACGACCGAGATCGTCATGCGCTCCTGCGGCAGGTTGTCCATGAGGTGGATGAAGCCTTGGCCCTCCTCGCCGAGGAGGTTGGTGAGCGGCACTCGTACGTTGTCGAAGAACAGCTCGGCGGTGTCCTGCGCCTTGAGGCCGATCTTGTCGAGGTTGCGTCCGCGCTCGAATCCCTCAGCGCCACGCTCGACCACGATCAACGAGAACCCGAGGGCACCGGCCTCCGGATCGGTCTTGCAGACGACGATCACGAGGTCGGCGTTGATGCCGTTGGTGATGAACGTCTTGGCGCCGTTGATGACCCACTCGTCGCCGTCCTTGACCGCGGACGTCTGGATGCCCTGCAGGTCGGAGCCGGTGCCGGGCTCGGTCATCGCGATCGCGGTGATCATCTCGCCGCTGCAGAACTTCGGGAACCAACGCGCCTTCTGCTCGTCGGTGCAGTACTTCAGCAGGTAGCCCGAGACCAGGTCGGTCTGGATCGCGAATCCCACGCCACTTCCACCGACCTTGGTGATCTCCTCCTGGAGGATCGCGTTGAAGCGGAAGTCGTTCATCCCACCTCCGCCGTACTCCTCCGGCATCATGAAGCCGAGCAGACCCAGCTCGCCGGCCTTGGTCCAGACCTCACGGGGGACGATCGAATCCTTCTCCCACTGCTCGTGGTGAGGCGCGATCTCCTTCTCGCAGAACGCGCGCACGGTGTCGCGGAAGGCGTCGTGGTCAGCCTCGAAGATGGTGCGTTCCATGGGATTCCTTCGTTCTATTCGGCCTGGACGGCGACGCCGTCGGCCAGGAGTGATTCGACGTCGTCGATGCCCCAGGCGGTGAGCGCCTCGGCGGTGTTGGTGCCGGCACGGACCGGCGCGGTGGTGAGGTTGGCAGGAGTACGGGAGAAGCGTGGAGCGGGTGCGGGCTGCAGGAGGCCCTCGTGCTCGACGTATGTCCCGCGCGCCACGTTGTGGGGATGCTGGGCGGCCTCGTCGATCGGTATGACGGGCGCGACGCACGAGTCGGTGCCGTCGAACAGCGCCGTCCATTCCTCCTGCGTCTTGGTGCGGAACGCCTCGACGAGCGCCTTGCGCAGGGCAGGCCACTCGGCGGGCTCGTAGCGGTCGGGCAGGGCACCGATGTCGGGCACCGCCGCGTGCAGCACCTGCTCCATCGCGGCCCAGAACTGCGGCTCGAGTCCACCGACCGACATCCAGCGGCCGTCGGCCGTCTCATACACGTCGTAGATCGGCACCCCGGAGTCGAGCAGGTTGGTGCCGCGCGCGGGCTGCCACGAGCCGACCTGCATCATGCCGATCGGCATCGCGAGGAGGTGAGCGACGCCGTCGGTGATCGCGGCGTCCACGACCTGACCCTCTCCGGCCGCACGGGCGTGGGTGAGCGCTGCGAGGACACCCGTGACGAGGTACATCGAGCCGCCCGCGAAGTCGCCCAGCAGGTTGAGCGGGATCTGCGGAGGCCCGCCGGCACGGCCGATCGTGTCGAGCGCTCCGGCGACCGAGATGTAGTTGATGTCATGGCCGGCCGTATGTGCCAGTGGCCCGTCCTGACCCCATCCCGTCATGCGCCCGTAGACGAGCTGGGGGTTGCGGGCGAGGCACACGTCCGGTCCGAGGCCGAGTCGCTCGGTGACGCCTGGCCGGAATCCTTCGATGAGGATGTCGGCCTTCTCGACCAGGTCGAGGACCACCTCGATGCCACGGGGGTCCTTGAGGTTGACGCACACCGACGGACGACCGCGACCGAGGATGTCCTTCTCGGGGACCGACACCTGGAGCGCGTTGCCGCCAGGTCGGTCGACCCGGATCACGTCGGCGCCGAGGTCGGCGAGGAGCATTCCGGCGAACGGTCCGGGGCCGATGCCGACCAGCTCGACGACGCGTACGCCGGCAAGGGGTCCTGTCGATTGAGTCACTGCGTGATTGTGACAGTTCCACTGTCACGGTTCAAGTGACCCACGTCGCATACTGTCGGTACGGCCATGTGCCATCATGAGTGTCATGTACTCCGAACTGGCCTACACCCGCAAGGGTTCCGGCGAACCGCTCGTCCTGATCCACGGCATCGGCCACCGCCGTCAGGCGTGGAACCCGGTGTTCGAGCAGCTCGCCGAGTCGTACGACGTGATCGCCGTCGACCTGGCCGGCTTCGGTGAGTCAGCCGCCTATCCGCAGGGCGTCGGCTACACCATGCCCAACGCGGTCGACAACCTCACCGACAACTTCGCGGCGTGGGGTATCGACAAGCCGCACGTGGTCGGCAACTCGCTCGGCGGGGCGATCGCCCTCGAGCTCGGTGCCCGCGGCGTCGTCAGCTCGGTCACCGCACTGAGCCCGGCCGGCTTCTTCGGCGTCGTCAACCGGATCCAGACGTTTGTGCTGCTGATCATGCTCCGCATCAGCAGCAGGCTGCCCGACAGCGTGCTGCGCTTCGTGGCACAGAAGGCATGGGGCCGCAAGCTCGCGGGCAGCTCGCTCTACACGCACCCCGAGCGGTTCACCGCGGACGAGGTGTACGGCGACGCCCAGACCCTGAAGCACTGCACCGGATTCGAGCGCACGATCCTTTCCGGCGTCCGCTATGCGTTCAAGCTCAAGGTCCCGGTGCCGACGACGATCGCCTGGGGCACCCGCGACCTGATCCTGCCCTACAGCTCGTCGGCGATCGCCCAGGAACGGCTGCCCGAGGCCCATCACGTCGCCCTGCCGCACTGCGGCCACGTGCCGATGATCGACGACCCCGAGCTGATCGTCCGGGTCATCCACAACACCGTCGACAACGCGGTCGGCAGTATCGACAAGGCGGCATAAGCCACGCCCGCAGCGCGTTGAAGCCTGCGTGGAGACCTACGACTCGATCGTCATCGGTGCCGGCCAGGCCGGGCTGTCGTCGTCCTACCACCTGAAGAAGCGCGGCATCGAGCACATCGTCCTCGACGCCAATCCCGGACCCGGCGGTGCATGGCAGCACCGGTGGGACGCGCTGACGATGCACGACGTGCACCGCGTCGCCGACCTGCCCGGCGAGCCGATCCCGGAAGCCGCCGACGACGAGCGCGCCAACCAGTTCGTGCCGGCGTACTTCTCCGCGTACGAGGAGCAGCTCGAGCTCCCCGTGGTCCGGCCCGTGACCGTACGCGCCGTGCGGGACGTCGACGGCCTCCTGCGCGTCGAGGCCGACGACCGGGCGTGGACCACGCGGACGCTCATCAGCGCCACCGGCACCTGGAGCCGTCCCTTCATTCCTTACTACCCGGGCGCCGAGACATTCGTCGGCGAGCAGCTGCACACCGTCGACTACCCGGGACCCGAGCACTTCCGCGGCAAGCGCGTGCTGGTCGTCGGCGGCGGCGCCTCGGCCGTGCAGTTCCTCGGCGCGATCCGACCGCTGACCGACACCGTCTGGGTCACCCGTCGCGAGCCGGTGTGGCGCACCGGCGAGTTCAACGCCGAGATCGGCCGCGAGGTCGTCGCCAAGGTTGAGGAGCGCGTACGGCAGGGGCTTCCTCCGCGCAGCGTCGTCAGCGTCACCGGACTGATGCTCCGCCCGCAGGAGCGCGAGGCTTCGCTGCTCGGCGCATACGATCGCCGCCCGATGTTTGCCCGCATCGAGCCCGACGGCGTGAGATGGGCCGACGGCAGCTTCGAGCAGGTCGACGTGATCCTCTGGGCGACCGGCTTCCGCCCGGCGGTCGACCACCTGGCGCCGCTGCACCTGCGGAGTCCGCGGGGTGGCATCCAGCTCGACGGCACGACGGCAGTCGCCGATCCCCGCATCCAGCTGGTCGGCTACGGCCCCTCGGCCAGCACGATCGGCGCCAACCGTGCCGGCCGCGTCGCCGCCCGCGGGGTCGCGCAGCAGCTGGCCGGCTCAGAGCTTCTGAGCCGGTACTCCTGATCTGTCAGCCGCGGTGACGGGCGAGGAACTCGGCGGTTCGCGGGCTCTGCGGGGAGCCGAAGACCTGCTCGGGCGGTCCCGACTCCTCGACCTGACCGTCGACCATGAACACGATCCGGTCCGCCACCTCGCGAGCGAACGACATCTCGTGCGTCGCCATGACAATCGTCATCCCGTCGGCGCGAAGGTCTCGGATGACGTCAAGCACCTCGCCCACCAGCAGCGGATCGAGCGCCGAGGTGATCTCGTCCAGCAGGAGCACGTCGGGCTGCATCACCATCGCCCGCACCAGCGCGACCCGCTGCTGTTGCCCTCCCGACAACGCGTCGGGAAAGGCGCCCGCCCGGTCCTCGAGGCCGACGCGGCGCAGCAGCTCCAGCGCACGCTCGCGCACCTCGGCCCGCTTGCGGCCGAGCACCTTGACCGGCCCGAGCGTGATGTTGTCGAGAACGTCGAGGTGGGGAAACAGGTTGTAGGCCTGGAAGACGATGCCGATCGACCGTCGTACCTCATCGACGTCGACGCGGGGATCGGTGATCTCCCGCTCGTCCAGCCAGATGTCCCCGTCGTCAACCTGCTCGAGGAGGTTGAGGCATCGCAGCAGCGTCGACTTGCCTGAGCCCGAGGCGCCGATCAGGCACACCACCTCGCCCTGCTCGATGTGCAGGTCGATGCCCTTGAGCACCTCGTTCTCGCCGAATGACTTGCGAACTCCGTCAGCTCTCAGCATCAGATGCCGTTCTCTCGGCGCAGCGATCGCACCGTCAGGTAGTCGGTGAACCGGGCGAGCGGGATCGTGGCCGCGATGAAGAACGCGGCCGACACGACGTACGGCGTGAAGATGAACTCGCGACCCGCGATGACCTGGGCCGCGCGCAACGACTCGACCAAGCCGATCGTCGACAGCAGCGCGGTGTCCTTCTGCAGCGAGACGAAGTCGTTGAGCAGCGGAGGCGCGACACGACGGATCGCTTGCGGCAGCACGACGTGACGCATGGTCTGTCCGTACGAGAGGCCCAGCGCCCGACCGCTGGCCCACTGCGTCGGGTGGATCGACAGGATGCCGGCCCGGACCACCTCGGCGACGTACGCGCCGTAGCTCAGGGTGAGGGCGATGACGCCGAGCCAGAACAGGCTCGTGGGCGCACCCGCGAGGTTGAGGGCCGGCACGCCGAAGCCGACGAGCAGGACGATGAGGAGGGTCGGCGTACCGCGGAAGATGTCGGCATACAGGACCGCGACGAGCTTGATCGGTGCCAGCGCCGGCGACGGGATGACACGCACGATCGCCACCGCGACGCCGACGATCAGGATGAACAGCTCCGCGACGAGGAACAGCCGGATGTTGAGCCAGAACGCCCGGGCGACATCGGGAAACGCCGCCTTCGCATCAGCCCAGTCGAAGTACGTCGCGCGCACGCGCTCCCAGCCCGAGGACTGGACGACCACGAATGAGAGGACGCCGAGGACCAGCACGGTGGACAGCGCCGCCACCGCACCCCTCCTGAGGGCGCGGCGGCGACGGTAGCTGGCTCGTTCGAGCTGACGCTCGCTCGGTGTCACTTCAGCTCAGGTACGTCTGTCGCCTGGGTGAGCCACTGGTCCTGCAGCTTCTGCAGCGAGCCGTCGTCGGCCAGCGCGTCGACAGCAGCGCTGACGCAGGGGGTCAGCTTGCTGCCCTTCGACAGCAGCAGGCCGAACTGCTCCTGCTCACCCGAGGTCGGCTGGAACTGGCCGACGATCGTGCCGCCGTCGATCTCCGCGGCTGCCAGGTAGTAGGCGGTCGGGAGGTCGGCGACGATGGCATCGACCTGCTTGTTCTGCAGTGCCTGGGCAGCCTTGGAGGTGTCGTCGTACACCAGCGGCTTGGCCGTGGGCTTGATCTGGTCGTTGATCGCGTCGAGCGAGGTGGTCGCGATCTGGGCGCCGAGCTTGGCGTCCTTGAGGTCGGCCAGGGTCGTCGAGCCCTTGAACGGCGATGTCTCGAGCGTGATGATCGCCTGTGCGGCGGAGTAGTAGGGGCTGGAGAAGTCGACGGCCTTGGCGCGTGCCTTGGAGATCGAGAACTGGTTGATGTCGAAGTCGAAGGGCTTCTTGCCCGGCTGGATGGCCTGGTTGAAGCCAGCCTTCACCCAGGTCACGTCGGCCTTCTCGAAGCCCAGCTTGTCGGCCACCGCGTACGCGACGGCGCTCTCGAATCCCTTGCCGTTGGCGGGGTCGCTGTTGCTGAACCACGGGTCGTACGCCGGGTCGTCGGTCGCGATCGTCAGGGTGCCGCTCTTGAGCAGGGCCAGGTCGGCGGGCTTGCAGTCAGACAGCGTGACGTCGCCGGTCGCCGCGTCGCCGTCGGAGTCGTCGGAGGCTGCGCACGCCGAGGCGAGCACCAGGGTTGCAGCAGCAAGCGTGGCGGCGAACGTGCCGCGAGGAGTGAGCTTCATGAGGAGAATCGTAGGGCCCCGCCTGACGCCCGGGTTCACTTCCCACCCCTTGGATCGGCCATACACACATGGTTGCAGTGCAACTCATTGCATAGTACGGTCGTCGCATGGCTCTCGAGCACGCGATCCTCGTGTCCCTCGCGGAGAAGACCGCATCGGGCTACGACCTCGCCCGCCGGTTCGATGCCTCGATAGGCCACTTCTGGAAGGCCAGCCACCAGCAGATCTACAAGGTGCTGGGGCGCATGGAGTCCGACAAGTGGGTCGAGTCGCACCTGGTCGCGCAGGACAACCGGCCGGACAAGAAGGTCTACTCGATCACCGGCGAGGGCCGTGACGAGCTGCGCCGGTGGACGTCCGTACCCACTCCGGTCGAGGCCCTGCGCAGCGAGCTGGCGGTGAAGCTCCGCGCCCTCCCGTTCGGCGATGCCGATGCGATAGTCGCCGATGTACGCACTCGCCGACAGGCGCACGCGGCGCAGCTTGCCTACTACGAGGAGAGCGCCGCCAAGTTCTACCCCGATCCGGACTCCATCGCCGATGATGCCGTCGGCGCCTGGCTCGTCCTGCGTGGCGGCATGCTCGTCGAGCAGGGCGGCATCGCCTGGTGCGACGAGATCCTTCAGCGACTGGCCGAACGATGAGCACGTACGCCGACCACCAGCACACCCAGGCCGATCACGATCGCCGTGGTGATCAGCACGGCGTGCACCCACAGGAACGCCTGCGGGGTGCTGTGCCAGTGCTCACCGGCCCAGGCCCGGTCATCGTCGACGATCGCCTTGGCGAAGCGCGGCCAGATCACCACGTTGAACACACCGGCAACGATCAGGAACCGGGCAGTCCCCTTCCCTCGGTTCCTAGGGAGGCCGTCCGCGGCCGACCGGGAGCGAGCTGGGGGTCCCCCCAGCTCGCGCCAGCGAGCGAGGGCGCGGAACGAGCGAGCGAAGGGCACGTCCACATCCCATCACAGGAGCACACATGAAGGAGTTCCGCGCTGCCGTCGAGGCAGGAGACTTCGAGGGACTCGGTGAGCTGCTCGCCGACGACGTCGTGTTCCGCAGCCCCGTCGCGTTCAAGCCCTACGAGGGCAAGCCGATCGTCGCCGCGATCCTGCGAGGTGTCGGCCGGGTGTTCACCGAGTTCCAGTACGTCCGCGAGCTCGAGGACGCCGACGGTCACGGCTCTGCGTTGGTCTTCGAGACCGTCGTCGACGGTGTCAGCGTCAACGGCATCGACCTCATACGTACCAATGACACCGGGCTCGTCAGCGAGCTGACCGTGATGGTCCGTCCGCTGTCAGGCGCCAACGCCCTCGCCGCCGCGATGGCGGCGCAGTTCGACCGCATCGTCGCCGAAGCATCCGGAGAGACCGCATGAATCCGTACCCCCATCTGCTCGAGCCGCTCGACCTCGGGCACACCACGCTGCGCAACCGCGTGATCATGGGCTCGATGCACACCGGTCTCGAGGACCGCGCCAAGCACCTCCCCGAGCTCGCGGCCTACTTCGCCGAGCGGGCCAAGGGTGGCGTCGCCCTGTCGGTGACGGGTGGCTACGCGCCCAACCGGCACGGCTGGCTGCTCCCGTTCGGCTCGCTGATGGCGTCCACGAAGCTGGCCGACAAGCACCGGCTCGTCACCGACGCGGTGCATGAGCACGACGGCAAGATCGCGATGCAGATCCTGCACGCGGGCCGCTACGGCTACCACCCGTTCAAGCGCGCGGCATCGTCCAAGCCGTCGCCGATCACCCCGTTCGGCAAGCCCAAGGCGATGTCGACCAAGGAGGTCGACGAGACGATCTCCGACTTCGCGAAGTCGGCGCAGCTCGCCCGGCGCGCCGGATATGACGGCGTCGAGATCATGGGCTCGGAGGGCTACCTCATCAATCAGATGATCACGGCCCGCACCAACAACCGCACCGACAAGTGGGGCGGCAGCGCCGAGAACCGCATGCGCTTCCCGGTCGAGATCGTCGAGCGCGTACGCGAGGCCGTCGGCGACGACTTCATCGTGATGTACCGGATGAGTCTGCTCGACCTGGTCGACGACGCGCAGAGCTGGGAAGAGACCGTCGAGCTCGCCAAGAAGATCGAGGCGGCCGGCGTCTCGATCATCAACACCGGCATCGGCTGGCACGAGGCACGCATCCCGACGATCGTCACCTCGGTCCCGCGCGGCGCGTTCGCGTGGATCACCGGCAAGCTCAAGCCCGAGGTGGCGGTCCCGGTCGTGGCGTCCAACCGCATCAACACCCCCGAGGTCGCCGAGGAGATCATCGCCTCGGGTCAGGCCGACCTGGTGTCGATGGCACGGCCGCTGCTGAGTGACCCGCACTTCGTCAACAAGGCCGCCGAGAACCGTGCCGACGAGATCAACACGTGCATCGCGTGCAACCAGGCGTGCCTCGACCACACGTTCCAGAACAAGCGCGCCAGCTGCATGATCAACCCGCGTGCCGGCTACGAGACGACCCTGGTCCTGTCGCCGACGCGTACGGCCAAGCGCATCGCGGTCGTCGGCGCCGGTCCGGCCGGCCTTGCCGCAGCCACCGAGCTCGCCGGCCGCGGCCACGGCGTGGAGCTGTTCGAGTCGCTGCCCGAGGTCGGCGGCCAGTTCAGGCTCGCGATGCAGATCCCCGGCAAGGAGGAGTTCAAGGAGACGATCCGCTACTACTCGCGCCGCATGGAGATCGCCGGCGTCAAGCTGCACCTCGGCGTACGCGCCGGCGTCGAGCAGCTCGCCGACTTCGACGAGGTCGTCATCGCCACCGGTGTCGAGCCGCGCATCCCGTCGCTGCCCGGCGTCGCCCACCCCAGCGTCGTCACCTACCAGGACGTCATCCGGCACGGCGCACCCGTCGGCCAGCGCGTCGCCGTGATGGGCGCCGGCGGCATCGGCTTCGACGTCTCGGAGTTCCTGCTCCACGACGCCGACGAGTCGATCGAGCACTGGATGGAACGCTGGGGCGTCACCGACCCGTCACGCGAGCGCGGCGGCCTCGCCACCAAGCTCAAGGCACCGCCGAAGCGCCAGGTGTTCCTGCTGCAGCGCAAGAGCTCCGAGCTCGGCAAGGGACTCGGCAAGACCAGTGGCTGGGTGCACCGCCAGACCCTCAAGGACTCCGATGTCGAGATGATCAAGGGCGTGACGTACGACCGCATCGACGACGCGGGCCTCCACATCCGCCTGGGCAAGGACGGCGAAGAGTCCCGGGTGCTCGAGGTCGACACGATCATCTTGTGCACGGGACAGGAGTCCGTACGCGACCTGGTCGAACCGCTCGAGGCGCTCGGCAAGCCGGTGCACGTGATCGGCGGCGCCGACGTCGCGGCCGAGCTCGACGCCAAGCGCGCCATCAAGCAGGCCACGGAGCTGGCGGCTCGACTCTGACGTGTCCCACGATTCCCAGCAGGTCCCCTGAACCTGTCACACCACCCCTGTTGCAACGTGGCATGAGTGCCACGAACCGGGGTGCTGCTGGGAATCTTGGGACCTGTGGTTCGCGGTGAGAGACATACTTGGTGCATGGCCAAGCGGATCATCCTGTTGCGTGCCGTCAACGTCGGCCCGGCGCAGCTGCCGATGGCCCGGCTCCGCGAGATCGCGGCGGAGCTCGGAGCCACGGACGTGTCGACCTACATCGCCTCGGGCAACCTGATCGCCGACGTGCCAGGTGCCCCCGACACGTTCGACCGGGCCCTGGAGCAGGCGATCGAGAAGGAGTTCGGCTTCTTCCGCGAGTCGATCTCGCGTACGCCGACGCAGCTCAAGGCGGCCCTCGACGCACACCCGTTCACGGTCGACGAGCCGAAGTACTCGTACGTGTCCTTCCTCCTCGATGCGCCCACCGCCGAGGCGATCGCCAAGGCCGAGACGTACGAGACCGGCAAGGACGAGTGGGCGATCATCGGCACCGAGATGCACATCAAGTACGCCAACGGTGCCGGCCGACCCGAGATGAAGACCGACTCGATCATCCGCGCACTCAAGGTCGCCGGCACCGCCCGCAACCTCAACACCGTCAAGAAGCTGATCGACCTTGCTGACGGCTGAACGGCTCCTCGGCGATCGGCGGCTGCTGGTGCTCACCGGCGCGGGCATGTCGACCGACTCCGGGATACCCGACTACCGCGGACCGGGCGCACCCGTGCGCATGCCAATGACCTATCAGGAGTTCATCAAGACGCCGCAGGCCCAGCAGCGCTACTGGGCGCGAGCCCACATCGGCTGGAGCCGGATGCGTCGCGCCGAGCCCAATGCGGGTCACCGACTGCTCGCCGAGATGGAGCACGACGGCCGGCTCGAGGGTCTGATCACGCAGAACGTCGACGGGCTCCACGGCCGCGCCGGGCACCGCCGCGTGATCGACCTGCACGGGCGCATCGACCGGGTGATCTGTCTCGACTGCCGCACCCTCACCAATCGCCGTGACCTGCACGACCGGCTGCTGGAGCTCAATCCCGGCTATGAGCAGATCGATGCCGTGATGGCACCCGACGGCGACGTGCTGCTCGACGACACCGACACGTTCGTCGTCGCGCCGTGCTCGGCGTGCGGTGGCCGGCTCAAGCCCGATGTCGTGTTCTTCGGCGAGAACGTGCCCAAGGGCCGCGTCGAGGAGTGCTACGAGCTCGTCGACCAGGCCGAGGCGCTCGTCGTGCTCGGCTCGTCGCTGCAGGTCATGTCGGGGCTGCGCTTCGTACGGGCAGCGCGTACGCGAGGCATCCCGATCGTCATCGTCAACCGTGGGCAGACCCGCGGGGACGACCTCGCTACCCTCAAGCTCGATGCCGGGTGCGCCGAGACGCTCGCCGAGTGGTGCAGACAAGAAGGCCGCCACCCGGAGGCAGCGGCCTTCTCCTGACGTCCGTCAGTAGTAGTGCCTGCGTCCTCCGACTCCCCGGTCCATGCTTCCGAGGATCCACAGGATTGCGCCGACCACGGCCAAGACCCCGCCGATCGTGTACAGGATCGGGACGTTCAGCACCGCGCCCAGGATGAGCAAGATGATTCCGAGGATCAACATCGACTTCCTCCACTCCCTCGGCCGCCGAACGGCAGCCGATCACATGGGGAGTACCCACGACCCGGGAGCTGACACCTCCCCAGAGGTCAGGTGAGCTCGCGGAGACGTACGGTCTCCGGCAACGCTGCGAGCGCCGAGAGCACCTCGGGGGCGACGCCCTTGGCGACGTCGGTGAGCACATAGCCGATCTCGCCGCGCGTCGACAGCGACTGCGCCTCGATGTTGACGCCGTGCTCGCCGAGCAACCCGTTGATGGTCGCCAGCACACCCGGGGCGTTGCGGTGCACGTGAGCCAGGCGGTGCTTGGAGGCATCGGCCGGAAGGTTGATCTCCGGCATGTTGACGCTCAGCGAGGTGCCGCCATACGCGGCGTACGACCGCAGCTTCGACGCGACGAAGCGGCCGATGTCCTGCTGCGCCTCCTCGGTGGACCCGCCGACGTGCGGCGTCAGGATGACGTTCTTGAGGCCGCGCAGGTCTGACTCGAACGGGTCGCCCTGGCGCTTGGGCTCGATCGGGAAGACGTCGACCGCGGCGCCGGCGATGTGCCCTGACTCGATGAGCTCGCGCAGCGCCACCGTGTCGACCAGGATCCCGCGCGACAGGTTGAGGAACAGCGATCGCGGCTTCATCATCTCGAACTGCTCACGGCCGAACAGGCCGGCGTTGCCGGGCCGGCCGTCGACGTGCAGCGTCACGACGTCGGACGTCTCGAGCAGCTCCTCGATCGTCGAGCAGCGACGCGCGTTGCCGAGGGCGAGCTTGTCGTCGATGTCGAAGAAGACGACCTTGAAGCCCAATGCCTCGGCGACGACCGACAGCTGGCTGCCGATGTTGCCGTAGCCGATGATGCCGAGCGTACGGCCGCGTACCTCGTGGCTGCCGGCGGCCGACTTGTTCCAGACACCGTTGTGCATGTCGGTCGACTTCTCGTGCAGTCGACGGGCCAGCGAGATGATCTCGGCGATCGCGAGCTCCACGACGCTGCGGGTGTTGGAGTAGGGCGCGTTGAACACCGCGACACCGCGCGACGTCGCGGCGGCGAGGTCGATCTGGTTGGTGCCGATGCAGAACGCACCGATCGCGAGCAGGTCGTTCGCGGCGTCCAGCACCTTCTCGGTGATGTAGGTCGTCGAGCGGATGCCCAGCAGGTGGACGCCCTTGATCGCCTCGATCAGGTCGTCCTCGCCGAGCGCGCCGTCCTGCGTCTCGACCTGGTAGCCCTTGCCACGCAGGAACTCCGCACCGTCGGCGTGGATGTTCTCGAGCAGCAGCACGCGTACGTCGGAGTCCGCCAGTCGCTCGGTGGGGAACAGGTCGTTGCTCGTCATGGTCATCATCATCTCGCGTGCCTCCAGTCAGCGTTCATCGGCTGACGTGGGGCCCAGGCGAACGGTCCCGATGTCGTGGTCTTGATCGCTCCCCGGTGGTGTCCACCTCAACGCCAGTCGCGACCAACTGCCCCCATCGTACCGTCAGCTCACATGTCCTTGTAACGCTTGGCGTCGGCCAGCTTCTCGCGTAGCGCGGGCGCATCGAAACGCGCGACGTACGCCGGGGTGTCGCGCTGGTAGCGCCAGCCCTCGGCCAGCGGGCCGGCGTCGACGACGTCGAATCCGGCAGCGTCGATGAACGCCGCGACAGTCGCCTTGGCGGCCTCGTCGTCGCCCGCGATCGCCAGGGCACGGCGGTTGGCCGACCCTGGCGGCAGAGCGTCGCCGAGGATGTCGAGTGCGGCGATGTTGTTGAACGCCTTGACGACCTTCGAGGTCGGCAGGTGTGCCTGGAGGAGCTCCGACACCGTCGTCGACTCGTCGTCCAGAGCCGTGATCTGCCCGTCGCGCTGCGGGTAGTAGTTGTTGGTGTCGATGACGGTCT
The DNA here is from genome assembly GCF_039537165.1 of Aeromicrobium panaciterrae. Lineage (GTDB taxonomy): Bacteria > Actinomycetota > Actinomycetes > Propionibacteriales > Nocardioidaceae > Aeromicrobium > Aeromicrobium panaciterrae. The sequence continues at coordinate 1,315,808 of NZ_BAAAZZ010000002.1, forward strand.
TGCCGGCGAGGGGCTCAACCGGCACGCCGTCGATGTTCTTGGTCGGAATCGTCACGACCGCGATGTCGGCGGCCGCTGCGGCCTCGGCGGCGGTGGCCGCGCGAGCACCCCTGCCAAGCTCCTCGACCAGCTCGGCCAGGGTCTCGGGCCCTCGGGAGTTGCTGAGCACCACGTCCCAACCTTGGCTGAGGGCCACCTGCGCAAGAGCCGTGCCGATGTTGCCTGCACCTATCAATCCAAGAGTTGTCATGGCGTCGTCAACGGGAACCTTGTGAGGCCTATTCCCGCTGGGTGATCATGAGCCATGACGTACGCCAAGGACCCGCGCGTCGACGCCTACATCGACGCACTCCCCGACTGGCAGCAGGAGATCTGCCACCGAGTTCGAGACCTGGTGCACGAGGCGGACCCTGACGTCGAGGAGACGATCAAGCGGACGGTGCAGCCCTACTTCGTCCTGCAGGGCAACGTCTGCGCGCTGCTCGCGGCCAAGGACCACGTCAATGTCTTCGTCTATGACGGCGGAATCGTTCCCGATCCCGACGGACTGATCACCGCCGGGCACGACAACCAGACGGCGCGGACCATCGCGTTCGGCAAGGACGAGGAGATCGACGGTCCAGCGCTGGTCGCGTTCTTCCGACGGCTCATCGCCGACAACCGAGCCGGCGGCTGGCGCAAGATCAAGAAGGATCGCGGGGAGCTCTAGTCGTCTGCGCGATGACGTCGGGCGGGACTTCCTGGTCGAGGTTGGCGAGGCGTACCTGGCCTTGCGCGATGAGACGGCCGTCCTGGTCGAGCGAGTCGAGGTGCCACAGCTGTTGCGTGCGGCCGCGGTGGATGGGCGACGCGGTGACCGTGATGGTGTCGCCTACCTTGGCCTGGCGCAGGAAGTCAGTGGAGTTGTTGGTGCCGACCGCGACCCCCTTGCCGTCGAGCCACAGCAGTCCGGCGATGCTGGCCGTCGACTCGTGGACGGCGCAGTAGACGCCGCCGTGCGGGATGCCGAACGGCTGGAGGTGTCGCTCGTCGATCGTGAAGCGCACCACGACCTTGTCAGGCCCTGCTTCGAGGTGCTCGACGCCGAGCAGGCCGTCCAGTCCGGGGATCTCAGTCATGCCCTGAGCCTACGAGTGATACTCGTGCATGACGGCGTGACCCTTGCCACGTCCGATCAGCCAACGGTTGACCGGCACCGTCACGATGAAGGCGACCACGAGCGAGAACGCGAGGCTGCCCCAGAACAGGAGGCTGCCGAGCCCGGCGTCCATGGCTCCGGGCACCGCGACGATGACGGCGTTGTCGATGATCTCCATCGTCATGATCGACAGCGTGTCTGCGGCGAGCGCGACCTTGAACGCACCCGCGAACGGGACACCGGCGGCACGGACCGGTCGGATCGTCAGCGCGTACCCGAAGAAGAACGCGAGCACGACCGACAAGACGATCGTCGTGACGTTGTGGAGCCCGAGCGCCGTGCCGATGACCATGCCAAGCACCTCGCCGATGGCACAGCCGGTCAGGCAGTGGACGGTCGCCGAGATCGCGCTCCTCGTGAGCTCTCGCCCAGCCATGGCGTGGTGATCGTGGCTCATGCTCATGAGACCTCCGGGTTGGTCGAGCGGAACCCGCGGAGCCGCAGGCTGTTGGAGACGACGAACACCGACGAGAACGCCATCGCCGCACCGGCCAACATCGGGTTGAGCAGTCCGGCAGCGGCCAGGGGAATCGCCGCGACGTTGTAGGCGAACGCCCAGAACAGGTTGCCCTTGATCGTGCCGAGCGTACGACGCGACAGCCGGATCGCGTCGACGACGGATCGCAGGTCACCACGTACGAGCGTCAGGTCGGCCGCCTCGATGGCGGCGTCGGTCCCGGTGCCCATGGCGAGGCCGAGGTCCGCCTGTGCGAGCGCAGCGGCGTCGTTGACGCCGTCGCCGACCATCACGACTCGTCGACCCTGCGACTGGAGCGTGCGTACGACGTCGACCTTGTCCTGCGGGAGCACCCCGGCGAAGACCTCGTCGATGTCCACTGCGGCAGCCACCGCTCGCGCCGTCGGCTCGTTGTCGCCGGTGAGCAGGACGGGACGCAGCCCGAGTCCGCGCATCTGGCGTACGGCCTCGGCACTCGTGTCCTTGATCGTGTCTGCGACGACCAGGATCCCGCGTACGGCACCGTCCCAGCCCACCACCACGACGGTCTTGCCTTCACCCTCGGCGGCGGCCTGCGCCTTGGCGAGTCGCTCATCAAGGTGCTGCGACCAGTCCGCGAGGAAGGATGCGCGACCCACGACCACCGCGTGGCCGTCCACGACGCCCTGGACTCCGAGGCCTTGCGTGTTGGCAAACCCTTCGACGGCAGGCAGCCGGCCCGCCTCGGACTTTGCAGCATCGGCGATGGCGCGCGCGATCGGGTGCTCGGATGCGCTCTCGAGGGCGCCCGCCGTACGAAGCACGGTCGCGCGATCCTCTCCATCGGCGACGACCACGTCCTGCAGCGTCATCCTGCCGGTGGTGACGGTTCCGGTCTTGTCGAGCACCACGGTGTCGATGTCCTGGGCGGACTCCAGCACCTCGGGGCCCTTGATCAGGATGCCGAGCTGCGCACCGCGACCCGTCCCGACCATCAACGCCGTCGGAGTCGCCAGTCCCAGCGCGCAGGGGCACGCGATGATCAGCACCGCGACCGCGGCGGTGAACGCGGCCGTCAGGCCGGCGCCGTTGCCGACCCAGAATCCGAGAGTTGCCACGGCGAGCCCGATCACGACCGGGACGAAGATCCCGGAGATCGAGTCGGCGAGGCGCTGTGCCTGCGCCTTGCCGTTCTGGGCGTCCTCGACCATCTGCGCCATCTGTGCGAGCTGCGTCGCGGACCCGACCCGGGTTGCCCTGATGACGAGTCGGCCGCTGGTGTTCACGGTGCCACCCACCACCGCGTCGCCGACGACGACCTCGGCGGGTACGGACTCACCCGTGATCATCGACGCGTCGACGGCCGAGCTGCCCTCGGTGACGATGCCGTCGGTCGCGACCTTCTCGCCGGGTCGTACGACGAACAGGTCGCCCTCGACCAGCTCGTCGATCGACACGCGCTGCTCGGCACCGTCGCGCAGCACGGCGACGTCCTTGGCGCCGAGCTCGAGCAACGCCCGCAGCGCCGATCCGGCACGCCGCTTGGAGCGCACCTCGAAGTAGCGGCCCGCGAGGATGAATGTCGTCACCCCGGCGGCGGCCTCGAGGTAGATGTTGGAGCTGCCGTCCATCCGCTCGATGGTCAGCCGGAACGGGTGCTTCATCCCGGGCTCGCCGGCCGTACCGAAGAACAACGCGTAGACCGACCAGCCGAGGGCGGCGATCGTGCCGACGGAGATCAGCGTGTCCATCGTCGCCGTGCCGTGGCGCAGGTTGACCCAGGCCGCGCGGTGGAACGGGTAGGCCCCCCACACGACGACAGGCACCGCGAGGTTGAGCGACAGCCACTGCCAGTTGGTGAACTGCAGCGCCGGGATCATCGCCATCGCGATGACCGGAACCGTCAGGATGGCCGAGATGACCAGCCGGGTCAGCCAGGGCTTCGCCGGATCCTCCTCGGCCGCCGATTCGTCCGCCGTGTGCGGCAGCGCGGCGGTGTAGCCGGCCTTCTCCACCTCGGCGATCAGCAGCTCGGCGGCGATCGGGCTCGTGGTGACGACCCGCGCCTTCTCGGTCGAGTAGTTGACGGTGGCCGTCACGCCCTCGAGCTTGTTGAGCTTCTTCTCGACCCGCATGGCGCACGAGGCGCAGGTCATCCCGCCGATCGACAGGTCGACCCGGTCGGTGATCAGGTCAGTGGCCATGGGTCGACTCCTCCTCTTCCGGGTGCTGGGCAGCTTCGGACGTACCGGAGGTGTCGACCGTGAACTCGGCGGTACGTACCGTGCCGCCGTGCTTGAAGTCGAGGTAGAGCCGGTAGCTGCCGGTGGACGGCACCTGGGCGAAGAACGTGACCTGGGGTCCGGGCCTGGTCCTGTCGTCGCCGGGCTCGCCGTCGGGGTGGACGTGGAGGTACGCGAGGTCGCCCACCCGCAGTGCGACGAGGTGTCCGTAAGCGGCGAGGTAGGGCTCCAGATCGGTGACCGGCTTGCCGTCCTTGGCGATGGTCAACGTCAGCTCGGACTCCTGCCCTGCCTTGACGTCACCGTCGAGGGTGACGGTGTAGCCGTCGACCTCGTACGTACGCGACGGCTTCGGCAGCGGCGTGGCTTCGACGTTGCCGGCGACCGAGAGGTCGGCGCCGAGCGTGAGCTGCGGGTCCTTGCCGGCCGGGTCGAAGTCGGCGAACGCGCGCCACTGTCCGGGTGTCAGCGCCACGTCGGCGGTCCAGGTGCCGTCCTCGTCGAGGACCGGGTGCACGTGCTGGAAGCCGCTGAGGTCACGCTTCGCCACGATCAGGTGGAGCAACTTGTCGTGCAGCGTCGCGTACTTGGTCAGCGCCTTGCCGTCAGGACCGACGATCGTGAACGACACCTTTGCCTGGGGGTCGGCCTCACGCGCAGTCGAGTCGAGGACGAAGCGGTAGCCGTTCTCGGCAACCTGGAGGCCGCCGGGCGCATGGTCCATCGGTCCGGCCTTCATCGCCCCGTCGCCTTCTGTGTCGTGCTCCATCGTCTCGGGCTTGGCCGTGACGACCTGGTCGACGCCGTTGCCCAAGGCTGCGGCACCACCGAACACGGCCACCAGTGCCGTGACGAAGAGGCCGAGCTTGAGCGGAACGTTCATGAGGTGACGCTGTAGCCGGCTTCGGCGACCGCGTCGCGTACGGCGGCATCGTCGACGGGGGCATCAGCGGTGGTGACGGTGAGCGACCCGGTGGCCAGGTCGACCTGCAGATCGGTGACGCCCTCGATGGCGCCGACTTCTTCGGAGACCGAGCGCACGCAGTGCTCGCAGGTCATCCCGGTGACGGTGTAGGTGCTGGTGGTCATGATGGTTCCCTTCTAGCTGCGGACGAGCCGCGCGATGGCGTCGGATGCTTCACGGATCTTGGCGTCGGACTCGGCGCCACCCGCCCGGGCGGCATCGACCACGCAGTGGCTGAGGTGGTCGTCGAGCAGGCCGAGCGAGACGGACTGCAACGCCTTGGTCATGGCGGAGACCTGGGTCAGGATGTCGATGCAGTACTGGTCCTCCTCGACCATGCGCTGCAGCCCGCGGGCCTGGCCCTCGATACGGCGCAGCCGCTTGAGGTAGTCGTTCTTCTTGTCGTCGTACCCACGTGCCTCGTGGTCAGTTGCCATTGCCGATCCTCCTGCTTGATACCCCTCAGGGGTATGTACGCGCTCGACTGTATACCCCATAGGGGTATGGCGCAAGTGTGCTAGGAGCGCAGCTCGGCGATCAGGTCCAGCTCGTCCTGGCGGGAGAGGCCGGCCTTGCGCTCGCGGTCCAGGCCCAGGTCGCGCTCGTACACGAGGGTGTCGGCCAGCATCTCGGCGTACGACCTGCGTTCGAGTCCGTGCTCCAGCGCACGCGTGTCGTCCATCAATCCCATGCCGAGATGACTCGCCGGGAGCCACAGCGGCAACGATCGCGGACCCATCCACTCCTCGACGTCCCGCGCACGCAGCCAGTCCTCGCTGGCCGCGACCTGATCGCCCTCGAACCCGGCGGCCTCGGCCGACATCGTCAGCAGGTCGCCGACGATCGTACGCTCACCGGCACCGTGCACGATGCCGGTCACCCGCGACTCGGCGAGCTTCACGATCCATTGGGCGAGGTCACGTACGTCGATGACCTGCATCGGTTGGGTCGCGACGTCAGGCACCAGCACCTGCTCGTCCTGGGCGAGGGCGAAGCGCGACGCGTAGTAGCCCAGACGGTCGGACCGGTCACCCGGGCCGCCGATCAGCCCGACCCGGATCACCAGGTGGTGAGGGTGGGTGCGCACCGCCTCCTCGCACGCGACCTTGCCCTCGCCGTACGTCTCGGGCGACGCCGTGTCACCGGCGAGCGGCTCCAACAGCGGCGACCTCTCGGTCAACGGCCCGCTCTGGTCGGCATAGACCGACCCGGTCGACACGAACGTCCAGTGCGAGCTGGTCTTGCCGAGCACGTCGAGCGCCGAGCGCACGTGACCCGGCTGCCGGGAGACGTCGATGACCATGTCCCAGCGCCGGTCGATCACCTTGTCGTACGCGCCCGGGTTGTCGCGATCACCGTGCACGAAGGTGACCGCCGACGGGGTCTTGCCGGACTCACCGCGGGCCAGGCACGTCACGTCGTGCCCCCGCATCACCGCGTGGTGCGCGATCTGCCCGCCGAGCCACGACGTGCCACCCAGGACCAGGACTTTGCTCATGCCCTCAGCCGATCATGTGGCTCGGCGAACTCCAAGGATGTTCACTGCCGGCGCAATAGGCTCGGTGGATGCCGTTGACCCTCGCCCATCCGGTGGCCGTGATCCCGCTGCGCCGGCTCGGCCTGCCGATGTCAGCGCTGGTGCTCGGCTCGATGGTGCTCGACGTCCCGCTGTATCTCGGGTCGCAGCGCGGCTACGAGATCACCCACAGCCCGGTCGGCATCGTCACCGCCGACATCGTGCTCACGCTGGCGGTCCTCGCCGTGTGGTTCTTCGTGCTGCGTGATCCCCTCGTCGACCTCTCGCCCGGGGCCGTACGCGCACGACTCGACCCGCGAGCACGCCTCACCGGCCGGCAGTGGCTGCTCGCCATCCCGGCCGCATCGATCGCCGCGTGCACGCACATCGCGTGGGACTCCTTCACGCACGACGACCGCTGGGGCTCCGACCACGTCGCGTGGCTGCGCACGGACCACTGGGGAATGGCGGGCCTCAAGTGGGCGCAGTACGTCTCCGGCGTCGTCGGGCTCGTCATCGTGATCGCCTGGGCACTGCTCGAGCTGAGGTCGCGCCGTCCCGACCAGCCGCGACCAGCGCGCGCTCTCGGACCGTACGCACTCGTCGCCGCGATCGGCATCGCCGGTGCCACCGGGGTGTCCACCGCGATCGTGAAGGTCCCGCACGGCCTGCACTCGATGGCGTTCCATGGGGTCATCAACAGCATCGTCACGGCAGTCCTCGCGGTCGGCGTCATGAGCCTGATCTGGCGCATCGCCGTAGCATCGGAGTCATGACTCTCATGACCGTCAGCGGCAATGTCTTCTTCCGGGAGCGCATCGCCGTGCCACCCGGAGCGATCGCGACCATCAAGCTGGTCGACACCGAGGGCGAGGTGCTGGCCGCAACGGCGATCGAGGCGCCCGGCATCCCGGCGGAGTTCTCCGTGGCCGTTGATGCCGAGCTCGTGCAAGACCCCGCCAAGCTGCTGATCTGGGCGATGCTCCGGTCCGAGGTCGGCGTCTGGGGCACCACCGAGCTGGTGCCCGTCGACGGTGAATCGACCGCCGTGATGCTGACCAAGATCGACGAATGAGCTTCGGGGGCGGCAGGCCGGGCGGCGGTGGCCGAGGCGGGGCGAACGTCACCCATCTCTCGCCCGAAGAGATCAGGGCAGGCGGCAACCGGCCGATCCTGGCCCGCATCGCCCGCATGCTCAAGCCCTATCGGGGCAAGATCGTGCTCGTCGCCGTGGCAGTCGTCATCTCGGCGGTCCTCACCTCGATCGTCCCGTTCCTGACCAAGGCTGTCTTCGACAAGGCGCTGTTCCCGTCGGCGGGCAAGCCCGACATCAGCCTGCTGTGGTGGCTGTTCGGCTTCATGTGCCTGATCCCGATCGCCACGGCCCTGATCGGCATCGGGCAGAACTGGCTCACGTCCACGATCGGCAACTCGGCGATGGCCGACCTGCGCAGTGACCTGTTCGCGCACCTGCAGAAGATGGAGCTGGCGTTCTTCACCGCGACCAAGACCGGCGCCATCCAGTCGCGCCTCGCCAACGACGTCGCCGGCGTACGTACCGTCCTCACCGACACCGCGACCTCGATCCTGCAGAACACCGTGACGGTGACGGCCGCATTCGTGTCGATGGTGATCCTGTCGTGGCAGCTGACGATCCTCACCCTGATCGTGATGCCGCTGTTCGTCTACATCCAGCTGCAGGTCGGCAAGCGCCGGCAGAAGCTCGCCCGCAAGACCCAGGAGTCGCTGTCGGAGATGACGGCGATCACCGAGGAGGCTCTCAGCGTCTCGGGCATCCTGCTGTCCAAGGTGTTCAACCGCTCAGAGGCCGAGGTCGAGCGCTACCGCGAGGCCAACCGCAACCAGACCAGGCTCCAGGTCGACCAGGCCATGACGGGTCGTACGTTCTTCGCCACCGTGCAGACGTTCTTCGCGCTCACACCGGCCCTGGTCTACCTGCTCGCCGGCTTCATGCTCAACAACGGCACGTCGCTGACCGCCGGAACGCTCGTCGCGTTCACCACGGTGCAGGCCCGGCTCCAGATGCCGCTGCTGCAGCTGATGCGGGTCACCCTCGACGTGCAGACGTCGCTGGCGCTGTTCCGTCGCATCTTCGAGTACCTCGACCTCAAGCCCGCCATCACCGAGCGGCCGAATGCCCTCACCGTTGATCCGTCGACCCTGCGCGGCCAGATCGAGTTCAAGGACGTGTTCTTCCGCTACCCCGAGCCGCGCTCGCTGACGGGAGACACCCGGGGCGACCGGTTCGGTGACAGCGGCGTGCGCATCGACCGCGACGAGGCAGAGGCGCCGCCCGAGAAGACCTGGGCGCTGGCCGACGTCTCGTTCACGGTCATGCCGGGCCAGCTCGCCGCGATCGTCGGCCCGTCCGGCTCGGGCAAGACCACGGCGACCTACCTCGTACCCCGGTTCTATGACGTCACCGACGGCGCGGTGCTGCTCGACGGCACCGACGTTCGCGACCTGACGATGGGGTCGCTCGCCGACTCGGTCGGCATGGTCACGCAGGAGCCCTACCTGTTCCACGGCACGATCCGCGACAACATCGCGTACGCCAAGCCCGACGCGACCGCCGACGAGATCGAGCAGGCCGCGCGCGACGCCAACATCCACGAACGCATCATGTCGTTCGCCGACGGCTACGAGACGATCACGGGCGAGCGCGGCTACCGGCTCAGCGGCGGCGAGAAGCAACGGCTGGCGATCGCCCGCGTGCTGCTGATGGACCCGCGCATCCTGATTCTCGACGAGGCCACCTCGGCCCTCGACACCGAGACCGAGCGACTGGTGCAGGACGCACTCGAACGGGCGACCCACAACCGCACCACGATCGCCATCGCGCACCGGCTCTCGACGATCCACAACGCCGATGTCATCTTCGGGCTCGAGGACGGCAAGCTCGTCGAGCAGGGCACCCACGACGAGCTGCTCAAGCTCGGCGGCCTCTATTCCCGGCTGTACGTCGAGCAGTTCGGCTCGGGCCAGATCGAGGCACGGTTCACCGACGGCGTCCGCTTCACCGATGGCAAGACCTACTGCGACAAACCGAGTCGCGACGATCGACGAGCGGATGTCTCACTATGACGGAGTTCAGGCGCGGACGCGCGTACGACCCCCGCACTCCCGACGACGGAGCGCGCATCCTGGTCGATCGGCTCTGGCCGCGCGGCCTGACCAAAGAAGCCGCCGACCTCGACCTCTGGCCCAAGGATGCGACCCCCTCGACCGAGCTGCGGAAGTGGTTCCACGCCAACCCGGACCGGGTCGAGGAGTTCGCCGAGCGCTATCGAGCCGAGCTCGCCGATGCCGCAGACGCGCTCGACGAGATCCGTACGGCCGGCGAGGTCGTCACGCTGCTCACCGCCAGCAACGACGGCGAGCACGTCAAGGTGCTGCTGGAAGTCCTCGACGAGGACTAGAAGGCCAGGCCGACGTACTTGGTCTCGAGGTACTCCTCGATGCCTTCGGTGCCGCCCTCCCGGCCGAAGCCGCTCGACTTCATGCCGCCGAACGGTGCCGCGGGGTTGGAGACGATGCCCTGGTTGATGCCGACCATGCCGGTGTCGAGCGCCTCGTACACGCGGATCGCCCGGGCGTAGTCCTGCGTGAACGCGTAGGCGACGAGTCCGTACTCGGTGTCGTTGGCCATCCGAAGCGCCTCGTCCTCGTCGGTGAACGTGAAGATCGGGGCGACCGGCCCGAATATCTCCTCGGTACGCAGCCGTGCCGTGTCGGGCACCTGCGTCAGCACGGTCGGCGGGTAGAAGTAGCCGTCACCGGCGAGGGCCTCGCCACCCGTGAGCGCCCGGGCACCCTTGGCGACGGCGTCGTCGACGAGCTCGGCGACCTTGTCACGCTGCTTGGCCTCGACCAACGGGCCGACCTCGACGCCGTCCTCGGTGCCGCGGCCGATCGACAGCGCCGCCATCTTGTCGGCGAACCTGGTGCCGAACTCCTCGGCGACCGACTCGTGCACGATGAACCGGTTGGCGGCGGTGCACGCCTCACCGATGTTGCGCATCTTGGCGAGCATCGCACCCTCAACCGCCTTGTCGATGTCGGCGTCGTCGAACACCAGGAACGGCGCGTTCCCGCCAAGCTCCATCGAGACCCGCAGGATGCCCTCGGCGCTCTGCTCGATCAGCGAGCGGCCGACCTCGGTCGAACCCGTGAACGTCAGCTTGCGCAGCCGCGGATCGCGGATCAGCGGCTCCATGACCTCACCCGTGCTGGTGGTGGTCACGACGTTGAGCACTCCCTTGGGAAGACCTGCCTCGGCGAGGATGTCGGCAAGCGCGAGCATCGACAACGGAGTGAGCGAGGCCGGCTTCACCACCATGGTGCAGCCCGCGGCGATGGCGGGACCGATCTTGCGGGTGCCCATCGCCATCGGGAAGTTCCACGGCGTGATCATCAGGCAGGGTCCGACGGGCTGCTTGAGCGTGAGGAGCCGGGTCGCACCGTTCGGCGCGGTCGAGTAGCGGCCCGCGATGCGTACGGCCTCCTCGGCGAACCAGCGGAAGAACTCCGAGGCGTACGCGATCTCGGACTTGCTCTCCTTGATCGGCTTGCCCATCTCGAGCGTCATCAGGAGCGCCAGGTCGTCGGTCCGCTCGGTGATGATCTCGTAGGCGCGACGCAGGATCTCGCCGCGATCACGCGGTGGCGTCGCCGCCCACTCGTCCTGCGCGGCAACCGCGGCATCCAGGGCGGCCTTGCCGTCCGCGACGCTGGCATCGGCGACGTCGATCAGGTTGGCACCGGTCGACGGGTCCTCGACACCCAGCGTCCGGCCACCCTCGGCGTCACGCCACTCCCCGGCGATGAACAGCTGCGGATGGACGGTGCCCAGCACCTTGTTCTCCTCAGACGCACTCATGTCGCCAGCCTAGAGCCGCCGGCAAGGGGCCGCTGCTCAGGCCGGAGTGCGGCGCGATCGCACCTTGTAGACGACGAACCACACGACGGCGACGATCACGGCGACGATGAACGCGTACTTGAGCCAGTGCGCGTACTTCTCGACCTTCGCCCAGTTGGACCCGAGCTGGTAGCCCGCGACGATCCAGATCGTGTTCCACAGCAGGCTGCCTGCCGTCGTGTAGATCAGGAAACGGCTGACGGCCATCCTCTCGACACCCGCCGGGATGGAGATCAGGCTGCGGATCGCCGGCACCATACGACCGAGGAACACCGCGACGGCGTCGTTGCGGGCGAACCAGGCGACGCCCTTGTCGATGTCACGGGCCGTGACCAACGGGATCCTGGAGAGCACCGAGCGGGTGCGGTCGAGGCCGAACTCCCGCGACAGCCAGTAGAGGATCAGGGCGCCGGCGACCGAGCCGACCGTGGCGGCGACGATCGCGCCCACGACGCTGAAGTTGCCCGGCACGCTCGCGGTGAAGCCGGCCAGCGGCAGCGCGACCTCGCTCGGCAGGAACGGCAGGATCGTCTCGACCGCCAGGATCAGGCCCACACCGAGGAGCCCCAGTGAGTTCATGGTGTCGGCCACGAACCCCGCGAGTCCCGAATCGGGTACGCCCGACGCCGATGCCAGCGCGGTCAGTAGGGTCACGGGCATGAGCCTAGTGCCCACGATCAATCGGAAGACGATGATCGCCGGCGTCGCCGGACTCGTCCTGGTCGGCGGAGGGATCGCCTACGCCGCACGCTCCGGCGACGACTCGCCGAACGGACCGAGCGTGCACCTGCCGACGAAGTCAGTCGAAGTCGTAGCGTCGACCACCCCGGCCGAGGCGGCAGTCGCCGTCTCGAAGCGCTTGTACGCATCGTCGCCCGTCGTCGTGGTCGCCGACTCCACGGATGTGAGCTCACAAGAGCTTGCGATGACCGCCGCCGAGCAGCTCCGCGTACCCGTCCTGCTCGACGGGCCGACGACCGCTGCCGAGGTCAAGCGGCTCGATGCGTCGACCGTCCTGACCGTTGGCACGACCGGTGACTACGACCACGCACGCACGCTCACCACGAAGTCGCTCGCCGCGGAGACATCGCGAGTGCGCAAGACGTACGAGGTCGCGGACGTCGAGAGGTTCCGTGCGTTCGTGCTGACCGCATCCGCCAAGACCGACGCCGTCGCGGCGGCCACGGCAACCAATGCCGGCGCCACGGTGCTGGAGGTTCCGGGCGGTGATCCCCGTACCGTGCCGGCGGCGGCGGAGGCCATGGCCGAGCAGCCGAAGGCCCCCGTGGTCGCCCTCGGCGCACCGTTCGGCGACGGGCTCGCCTACACGGTCGGCGCGGTGCGCTCGGGTGTCGAGCAGCCCGGTGGCGGCTACCTCGCCTTCCCGGGCCGCACGATGGTGGCGCTCTACGGCCATCCGTCGACGAGCGCGCTCGGCGTGCTCGGCGAGCAGGGGGTCACCGCCTCGGTGAAGCGTGCCGAGCTGCTCGCGACGAAGTACCGCAAGGTCGTCAAGACACCGGTGGTGCCGACGTTCGAGATCATCGCGACGGTGGCCTCTGCCGGCGCCGGCAAGGACAAGAACTACTCGGCAGAGACACCCATCAAGGACCTGCTGCCACTGGTCGACGCCGCCGAGAAGGCCGGCGTCTACGTGATCCTCGACCTGCAGCCCGGCCGTACGGACTTCCTGGTGCAGGCCAAGGCGTACGAGTCACTGCTCAAGCGACCCCATGTCGGTCTCGCGCTCGATCCCGAGTGGCGGCTGCGGCCCAAGCAGAAGCACCTCACCCAGATCGGCAAGGTGTCGGTCAACGAGATCAACCGGGTCGGTGACTGGCTGGCGGCGCTCACCCGCGACAACCGGCTGCCGCAGAAGGTGTTCGTCCTGCACCAGTTCAACATCAGGATGATCAAGGGACGCGCCCGGCTCAACACCAACCATCCCGAGCTCGCGACCGTGATCCACGTCGACGGGCAGGGTGCGTACGGCGCCAAGCAGGGCACGTGGAAGTACCTTCGCCAGGACGCACCGAAAGGTGTGTTCTGGGGGTGGAAGAACTTCGTCGACGAGGACCCGCACATGCTCAGCACCTCGGAGACCTGGGCGAAGGTCAAGCCCCACCCCGACCTGATCAGCTACCAGTAGCCGGCAGCCTCGTCACGTCAGGCCGTGATGGATCAGGCCCAGAACCAAAGCGGCGATCGCCGTGGTCAGGAACACGATTCCGCCCACGATGTCGCGAGAGCCGACCCGCAAGTGGGCGATGATCGCACCGACGAAGTACAGCACCAGGCCGGTGGCCGCGAGATTTCCGAGCAGCGGTACGGCAAGCCCAGCCAACAGTCCTACCGCGCCCGCGGCCAGCAACGCACCCAGGACCGGGACGTACGTGCGGGGGAGGCCCTTCATGTCCGCCTGCGTCTTGGGGTACTCGTGACCGATCAGGTAGATGATCGCTGCAGCACCGTTGAAGACCACGCCAAGAACGGTGACCGTGACGAAGGCGATGAACACGTGATCTCCGATCCTGCGGCCACGTGCCACGAGGCCACTCAAGTGGCCAACAATCTACCTTCAGCCAAAGTAGTCGCCGGCGGCTGCACCGGGGGGTTCGGCGTCGCGGGCCATCGGCGTGAAGCGCGAGTAGTGGCCCTGGAAGCTGACCGGTGCCTTGACGCCTGCCGGACCCGAACGGTTCTTGGCCACGATGATGTCGCCCTCACCCGGACGTTCGGACTCGCCGTTGGGGGCGTACATGTCGGGGCGGTTGAGCAGCAGCACGATGTCGGCGTCCTGCTCGATCGAGCCCGACTCACGAAGGTCTGACAGCATCGGCGTCTTGTCGGTGCGCTGCTCGGAGCCACGGTTGAGCTGCGAGATCGCGACGATCGGGATCTCGAGCTCCTTGGCGAGCAGCTTGATCTGACGGGAGAACTCCGAGACCTCGACCTGACGGTTTTCGACCCGCTTGCCGGACGTCATCAGCTGGAGGTAGTCGATGACCATGAAGTCGAGTCCGTGCTGCTTCTTGATGCGGCGGGCCTTGGAGCGGATCTCGGGCATCGTCATGTTGGGTGAGTCGTCGATGACCATCGGCGCACTCTGGACCCGGGGCATCGCCTTGGCGATCGCGTCCCAGTCGCGTTGGCTCATGCCGCCACCACGCATCTGGGAGACGTTGACCTTGGCCTCAGCCGACAACATGCGCATCGCGATCTCGGGGCCCGTCATTTCGAGCGAGAAGATGGCACAGGGCATCTGGTGACGGATCGCGGCTGAACGGCAGAAGTCGAGACCGAGGGTCGACTTGCCGACACCGGGTCGGGCGGCGACCACGATCATCTGGCCCGGACGGAATCCCGTCGTGTAGCGATCGAGATCGGGGAAGCCCGACGGCACCCCGTGGAGCTCGGTGCCGCGGCCCTGGATCTCCTCGATCTCATCGATCGTGTCGGTCATGAGTGCCATGACCGTGCGGTAGTCCTCGGCCTGCTTGCTGCCGTCGACGTCGAGCACGTCGGCCTGCGCGCGGTCGACGATGTCGGCGAGATCGCCCTGGCCGGCCTGACCCAGCTGGGCGATGCGCTGACCGACCTCGACGAGGCGACGGAGCACAGCCTTCTCGTGGACGATGTCGGCGTAGAAGTCGACGTTGGAGGCGATCGGGACACTTGCCACCAGGGTGTGGAGATAAGGAGCCCCGCCGATGCGACCGATCTCGCCGCGACGCTGCAGCTCGGCCGCAACCGTGATGGCGTCGGCCGGCTCGCCGCGGTTGGCGAGGTCGACGATGGTGTCGAAGATCAGCTCGTGCGCGGGGCGGTAGAAGTCTCGGCCGTCGAGGATGTCGGAGGCCGGGTCGACCGCCAGCTTGCTCATCAGCATGGCACCCAGGACGCTCTGCTCGGCCGCCAGATCTTGTGGCGGGACGCGGCCTGAACCCGGGTCCTCGTCGGATCCGGGCGAAGCCTCGTAGAGGTCCGTGACACTCACTGAATCTGACCCTTTCGCACATGTCGACGCTATGCGCCCCGCCCGACAGTTTTCCGCCGACTCGCCACAGTAGGCCGCTGGGTTGGTGGGCGATAGCCACAGCTCCACAGGGGGTGTGCAGAAGTAGCCTCCGTCTGGGGAAAACGCCGTACAGCCATGTGCACAGTCCGTGGACGAAGGTGTGGAAAAGAATCTCCAATGATCACCCATCAGTGCTCTGACCTGCAGTGATGGCTCTCCCGGAGTGTGGAGACAAAATACTTCGGCACTCATTTTCATCCACGGGCGCCTGTTCATATACATGTCGACATTTGCCGCGAAATCGGCCCTCGGGCTAGCAGATCACGGCCGGATGTGCCAGCCATTCGGCCCGCCCCGGCACACTGAATTCATGCCGAGAACAGACGAACACCCGCCGGATCGGCCGATCAGCGTGCACGGCGACGGAACCGCGGGAATCGCCCTGTTGTGGCATGGTCGCGGACCGCGCGAGGCATATGCCATGGCGCCCCTTGCTGACGCTGTTGCCGCGGAAGGGGTACGGGTGCTTGCCGCCGACTGGGACTCGACGTCGCCCGATCTCGGCAGGGCTGATCTCGAGGCCTCATTGGCCTTCGCGCAAGGTGTCGCAGGCGAGCTGGGAATCGATCCCGGGGACGTCGTCCTGGTCGGCTGGTCCCTCGGCGGCACCGCCGCGCTGGGCTTCGCACTCCAGTCACCCGCGCCGCTACGGACGGTGCTCGTGGCGCCCGGTTACGCCGATCGTGCCCTTGACGCCTTCTCGGGGCGGCCGTTGCCTCAGACCTTTCCGCCGGGGCGCGGAACCGTCGACGTGCTGTGGGGGAGTCGCGACGAGCTGGTCGACGAGACCATGGCGACATCCCTGGTCGAGCGGTTACGAACCGCCGGGTGGACCGTGTCGGCAGCGGAGCTCGATGCGGACCACTCCGGGGTCGTCGGCTCGCGCTTCGACGAGGCGACCAACCGCTACGTGAGCGATCCCGGCGCGGCCGGTGCGGTCGCCACGGTGGCGTCGACGATAGTCCGCGCTGCTACTTCTTGACGAAGCCGACGAGCGTCCAATCAGGCTGCTCGAACTGCGCCGCTCCGTAGTTGCGCAGCTTGTCGCTGACCGCCATCACGATCGGGGTCACGCCCAGCGGCACCATGACGGGCCGGCCGAAGATCCGGCGATCCAGCTCAGCGATCCGGGAGAACCGCACGGGCTCCGCCAGCGTGCCTTCGGCCTTGTCGAAGGCGTCGTCGACCACCTTGTCGGCGAGTCCGGTGAAGTTCTGGCTGGAGTCGATCGGGTAGAACCGGTCCTGCGCCGCGGCGATCGGGAACGCCGACCCCCGCCACGCAAACGTGACGAGGTCGAAGTCGAGGGACACGACACGGCCGGTGAAGAACGACGAAGCCGGCACGCTGGCGATGTCGACGACGATGCCGACCTTCCTGAGGTCGTGCTGGATGGCCCGTGCTCGCTCGCTGTTGGCCGGCGTCTCGGACGGCACCGGCATGGTGAGCTTGAGCTGCTTGCCCTGGCGAGCCAGGACGCCGTCGGAGCCTGCGGCGTAGCCGGCCTTGGCGAGCAGGCGCCTGGCCTCTGCCAGATCGAAGGTGAGCGCAGCCGACGAGTCGACGTAGCCGCGCTGTCCGGGCACGTAGACGACGCTGCCGAGCGCCACGCCTTTGAGGCCCACGCCCTCGGCCGCCGTGTCGGCGATCTTGTCACGATCGATCGCATGCGCCACCGCCCGTCGTACGTTCGCGTCCTTCAGCGGGCCCCGTGCGCCGTTGAGCGTGAGCTGGGTCCACTCGGTCCCGGCGACCTGCTGGAGCGAGCCGTGCTTGCGCGCCGTGGCGTAGTTGGTCGCGTCCACCGTGATCGCATCGAGCTCGCCCGCCGAGTAGGCCGCGGCCTGGACGGCCGGCGTCGCGATGCGCCAGACGATCGACCCGAGCTTGGGCTTCTTGCCCCACCAGCGCGGGTTGGCCTTCTCGGTCACGGTGCCCGTCGCGGCGTCGATGGCCGTCACCATGAACGGCCCGTTGGACGACGGCGCTCGTGTCGTGAAGGCCGTGTTGAACAGCTTGGGACTGGAACTGACATTGGCCGACAGACGCGGATAGACGTAGAGCGGCCACTCCGCGGTCGGGGAGTCGAAGACGACCTCGTAGGAGAAGCGGTCGTCGCCGGTCCGGACGTCGGAGATGTCCTCATAGCCCTTGGTCGAGGCGACCTCGAAGTCGTCGTCCTCGCCGTTCTGCGCCTTCCAGAAGGCGACCATGTCCTTGGAGGTGATCGGGGTGCCACCCTGCCAGACGGCCCGCGGGTTGAGCTTGACCTCGATCGTCAGCGGGCTCTTGTCGACCATCCTGACCGAGGTCGCGTAGTCGGGGTCGACCTTCCAGCCGCCATCCTTGGTGATGCGGACGGCACCGCCCGACGTCGGCCCGAGGATCGTGGAAGCCTCCCCGAGCGCACCATCAGCGTGCTGGGGGTTGAAGTTGGCCGGCAGGGTCTGGACCGCGAGGCGCAGCTCGCCGCCCGAGGCGACCCTGGTCGCCGGGGCGGTCTTCCAGTCCGTGCTGGGCAACGCCGTGGTGGCGGTCGGCTTGGGGGTGGCATCACTGCCGCCGGAAAGGACCGAGCAAGCCGACAAGCTGAGCGCACCTGCCAGCAGCAGGAGTGCGCCCTTCAGGGGGAAAGAACGTCTGGCCATGACTGACCACCGAAGCCCGGCGCCCCCACATTGAGTATTGCGGGACAGGCGCCGGGCGGGTGGACTACTTCGAAGCCACCACGTTGAGCTTGACCTGCGCGCTCACTTCGGGGTGGACCCGGACGGAGACCGTGTGGGCTCCGAGCGACTTGATCGGGTTGCCGACCTCGATGCGTCGCTTGTCGACCTTGGCGCCCGCAACCGCGAGGGCCTCGGCGATGTCGGAGACCGTGACGGCGCCGAACAGGCGACCGCCCGTGCCGGCACGAACCGGGACGTTGATCGGGTTGGCCTCGAGGTTGCCCTTGATGCTCTGGGCTTCTTCGAGGTCGTGGATGGCGTGCGCGTCACGCGCTGCCTTGATCGACTCGACCTGCTTGGCGCCGCCCTTGGTCCAACGGATGGCGAAGTTGCGGGGCAGCAGGAAGTTGCGTCCGTAGCCGTCCTTGACGTCGACGATGTCGCCGGGCGCGCCGAGGTTGGTGACCTCGTGGGTGAGGATGAGCTTCATGATCAGATCCCCTTAGCGGCTGTTGGACGTGTAGGGCAGGAGAGCCATCTCGCGGGCGTTCTTGATGGCCTTGGCGATCAGACGCTGCTCCTGCACGGTGACACCCGTCACCCGACGCGCGCGGATCTTGCCGCGGTCGGAGATGAACTTGCGCAGCAGCGCGGTGTCCTTGTAATCGATTTCGGTGACCTTGGCCGCGGTGAGCGGGTTGCTCTTCTTCTTCGGCTTTCGGACTACTGGCTTTGCCATGTTGCTCCTGGTGATGTGTCTAAGTGTTGAAATGTTTAGAAGGGGGGCTCGTCGGTCGTACCGGCGTTGCCGCCCCACGCTGCCCCACCCTGCTGGGCTGCAGGCGCTGCGGGCTGGGTCGACCACGGGTTGCTGTCTCCAGCAGGTGCGCCTCCACCAGCGTTGCCGCCGCCGAAGTCGCCGCCACTGGACCGGTTGGCCTTGGTGACCTTGGCCGTGGCGTAACGGAGCGAGGGACCGATCTCGTCGACGTTGATCTCGACGCTCGTGCCCTTCGAGCCGTCCTGGCGCTCGTAGTTGCGGATCTTGAGGGCGCCCGTCACGATGACGCGCTGACCCTTCTGCAGCGACTCTGCACAGTTCTCGGCGAGCTGGCGCCATGCGGCACAGCGAATGAACAGCGCGTCGCCGTCCTTCCACTCGTTCGTCTGACGATCGAACGTACGAGGTGTCGAAGCGACGGTGAAGTTGGCAACTGCGGCGCCCGACGGAGTGAACTTGAGCTCCGGGTCGTCGGTCAGGTTGCCGATGACGGTGATGACTGTTTCGCCTGCCATGATGCGCAGCCTTTCGAAGTGGGATGTCTGACCTCAGTGAACCTCAGCCCTGTGACAACCGATAAGGGGTAGTCCACAGGGCAGATGGTCACTTGACGTCGGGGCGCGTGACCTTCGTACGGACGACGGACTCGTTCAGCGTGAGCTGACGGTCGAGCTCCTTGACCGTGGCCGGCTCGGCCTGGAGCTGGACGACGGCGTAGATGCCTTCGTTCTTCTTGTTGATCTCGTACGCGAGGCGGCGCTTGCCCCACACGTCGACGCTCTCGACCGTTCCGCCATCCTGGCGGACGACGTTGAGGTAGGTGTCGAGGCTGGGAGCGACGGTTCGCTCTTCGAGATCCGGGTCAAGGATGACCATGACCTCATAGGGACGCAATGACATTCAGTCTCCTTCGGACTAAACGGCCACGGGGATTCCGTAGCAGGAGTGGGTTGCCCAAACAGACAACCGTGAAAGTCTACGGGAACACCGGCGTACGAGGCCAATCGCGCCTGGAGGCTTGCTAGAGGCCCCGCTTCCAGATGACCTCTTCGTGGAGCTTGCGGCTGCGCCAGCCGTCAGCCGTACGCGTCAGCGTGTGGTGGTAGAGACCGCCCACCTCGACGACCTTCTGGCCGCCCGCACCGTCGTCCATGAGCATCGGGTTGTCGAAGTACGCCGTCACGTCGGCCTCGTCACCACGCAACGTCACCTCGAGCTGGCCCAGCGTGTGCATGCGCTTGGCGAAGAACAGGGGCAGCATCTCGGCGAGCCAGGGCTTGACCTCGGCGAAGCCGGCCGCGATGCCGCCGGACTCGGTGTAGTCGATCTCGGCATCGGGTGTGAACACCGTGTCGAGCCTGTCCCAGTCACCGGTGTCGATCGCGCGGGTGTAGCGGGTGAGCACGTCGGCGATCTCGAGGCGGTCGCTGATCTCCTGAAGGTCCATGCAGGCACTCTGGCACAAACCTAGAACACGTTCTAGTCTGTGCGGATGCGCTTTACGTATGCCGAGGCAATGACCCAGGCCCATTACTACGCTCCGCTCGCCCAGGCAGCCGAGGCTGCGGGCTACACGTCGATGACGGTCGCCGACTCGCTGATCTATCCCAAGGACTCGGACTCGAAGTACCCCTACACCGACACCGGTGACCGGGAGTTCCTCGAGGGCAAGGAGTTCATCGAGGCGATGATCCTGTGCGCGCACCTGTTCGCGGTCACCACGACACTGCGCCTGACGCCGTTCGTGCTCAAGCTCCCCGTACGTCCGCCAGTGCTCGTCGCCAAGCAGGCCGCCTCGCTCGCCTACCTGTCAGGCAACCGGCTCGGACTCGGCGTCGGCATCTCGCCGTGGCCCGAGGACTTCGCCAACCTGCAGGTCGACTGGGCTCGCCGCGGCAAGCGGATGGACGAGTGCATGGACATCCTGCGTGGCCTGACGACCGGCGAGTTCTTCGGTTACCAGGGCGAGTTCTACGACATCGACGAGCTCAAGCTGAGCCCCGGCGCGAGCGAGAAGATCCCGCTGCTGGTCGGCGGGCACGTCGACAACGCGTTGCGCCGGGCCGTGCGCAAGGGTGACGGCTGGATGCACGCCGGCGGTGACGGTGAGGAGCTCGACCGCCTGCTCGTGCGCCTGGCCGAAATCCGCAAGGAGGAGGGCGACACCCGCGACGACTTCGAGGTGCACGTGATCTCTTACGACGCCTACGACCTCGATGGCATCAAGCGCCTCGAGGACAAGGGCGTCACGGACTGCATCGTCGGGTTCCGCGTGCCCTACATCAAGGGCCCCGACCCCGAGCCGCTCGAGGACAAGATCCGGCACCTGGAGAAGTACGCCGCGAACATCATCCACAAGGTGTGACCCAGATCACACTCCCGCCTGTCCGATGCGGGGTGCGCTGTTCGTCCTTTCGGTGAGACGTTCAAACCGACCACCGAAAGGCACGACCATGACGCAGTACGCAGCACTCATCTACACCGCCGACACCAGCCCGACCGCCGAGACCGGCACGCTGTACGAGGAGTTCGGCACCAACAACGCCGCATCGATCCGCGGTGGCGCCGGGCTCCACCCGACCTCGACCGCCACGACGGTACGTGTCGAGGGTGGACGCGGTGGCGATGTCGTCACCACCGACGGACCGTTCGCCGAGGCCCGTGAGGTCCTCGCCGGGTTCTACCTGCTCGAGGCCGCCGACCTCGACGAAGCCGTCACGATCGCGGCCCAGATCCCCGGCGCCTGGGGAGGCAGTGTCGAGCTGCGGCCCACACTGGACATGTGACCGAAGCATCCTCGGCACTCGCCGAGACCGTGCGAGATGAGGGTCGTCGCGTCCTGGCGACCCTCATCCGCACGACCGGAAGCGTGACGCTCGCGGAGGACGCCGTGCAGGAAGCCGTCGTCGAGGCGCTCGAGCACTGGCCCGTCGAGGGCACACCGGACAACCCCCGCGCCTGGCTGACGACGGTTGCGCGCCGCAAAGCCGTCGACATGATCCGCCGGGACGCGCACCGTACCGACAAGGAGGCGGCGGCGATGGACCTGACTGGCCCTGCTCCTGACCTCCCCGAGTCGGTGGTGCGCGACGACCTGCTGCGGCTGGTCTTCACCTGCTGCCACCCGAGCCTCTCGCACGCCTCGCAGACGACACTCAGCCTCAACACCCTGTGCGGGTTGAGGGTCGCCGACTGCGCCCGGCTGATGCTGACGACCGAGGCGGCCATGGCGCGGCGGCTCGGCCGCATCAAGCACAAGATCGCCGTCGCCGGCATCCCCTACCGGATCCCGTCCGACGCCGAGCTGCCCGAGCGGCTCGATGCCGTGGGGTCGACGGTGTACCTGATGTTCACCGCCGGCATCGCGGGCGAGGCCGTACGCGCCGAGCTCTGCGACGAGGCGATCCGGCTGGGCCGACTGCTGGTCGACCTGATGCCCGACGAGTCATCGCTGCAGGGGTTGCTGGCACTGATGCTGCTCACGGACGCTCGACGTACGACTCGCACCGACGTATCCGGTGACCTGGTGCTGCTCGCCGACCAGGACCGCACGCAATGGGATGGTGCGCTGGTCGCCGAGGGGTTGGGGCTCGTCGAGACGGCGTTGACGCGATCACGCCACCGCGCGGGCAGGTTCGAGCTGCAGGCCGCGATCGCAGCGGCGCACGCGTCGGCGGCGTCGAGCGCCGACACGGACTGGGCCGACATCGTGCGGCTCTATGACGCGCTGCTGCTCGTCGAGCCGACGGATGTCGTACGGCTCAACCGCGGGGTCGCTCTCGGTGAACGCGATGGGCCCGCAGCGGGACTGGCGGCGATCGACGACCTCGACGGTCTCGGCCGTTTCCACCTGTGGCACGCCTGTCGCGCGGAGCTGCTCGTACGGCTGGGTCGCCACGATGAAGCCCGGACCGCGTTCGACTCGGCGATCGCGTGCAGCCCTCCGGCAGCCGACCTTCGCCACCTCGAACGCCGGATCGCGGCTATTCGCTGACGACGTCGAGCGCGAGGTGGCCGGAGAGCTTCATTCAGAATCTCTGGTCGTGCCGTCGGCGAGTGTGACGGTGTAGCTCCAGGCTCCCATCACGTCGAGGTTCTTGCTGCTCGGCGGGTCTGAAGGCCACCACGCAGCGAATCGCCCATTGCCGACGGATGCCTCGACGTCGAAACCCAAGGGAGTGTGTACGGTGACTCCGATGACGTCGCTGCCTACATAGCCGTCGGCCGAGGTGAGCCATCCCTCGCGAAACCACCCCTCGTCGGTGCTGGCTGCCGTGCTGCTCATCTCGACGATACCGTCGCTGGCCACCGTGGGTGCCTTGCCAGGCTTCGTATCCAGGGTGCCGATGACCTCTTGGCCGTTGGGGTCCTGACCAACGAGGTCGTTGCGCATCAGACAGCTCGCTTCTGCCTTGGGTCCGGACACGAGCACATAGGTCCATTTGCCCCGCTGCTCCGCAAGGAGGGTGGCCTCCCCGCCCGCTCGTATCCCCACCGCCGCGCGGCACGTGGCCGCTGCCGCGGAGGTTTTCGCGGGTGTGAGTGGCTCGGGCGTCGGCGTCCAGGACGCGAAGGCTGAACCTCCGAGCAACAGAGCAGCAATTGCGGCACCGGCGGCGCCCACCAGGCCCATCGGCACCAGCAGTCGCCAACGGCGCCGCCGCGACCGATCGGGCTCCGCCCACCTTGGACCAGCGCTGGGTGCAGCAACGACGCGAGCGAAAATGCTGTCCGCACGTTGACGCTCATCCGCCGTGAGGGCGACCTCCGGAGCGGGGTCGAGATCGCGCAGAGCGGCGATCAGGGTCTCGGAGGTGGGCTGGTTCATCGAGGGCTCCTCTCGGAGACTGGATCGCCGGGAAGGCGGCCAGCTACGGCGTCGACGTGGCGTCGCAGAGTGCGCCGGGCGCGGGACAACCGCAGTCGAAATGCAGTCGACGAGATGCCCAGCACGACGGCCGCCTCGGGCGCAGAGAGTCCGTCGAGGGCTGACAGTGCGATCGCCTCCTGGTGTGACGCGCTGAGGAGCGGCCAGGCCGCAGCAATGTCGAGACGGTGGGCAACCAAGTCAGGATGACGACCGGCGTCTGCGGGCCGGGCTTCGGCGAGACGTACCGCGACGGCACCGTGCCTCTCGTCGCCGCGCCGGGAGTTCTGGACGGTCTTGCGAGCCACGCCGAAAAGCCATGCTCGTGCCGCCGAGAGATCCACGGGAAGGTCATCGAGGCGCCGCCACGCAACAAGCATGACGTCACCGACAACGTCCTCGGCGTGGCTCGGATGGACACGCCTGCGTACGAAGCGAAGCAGGTCCGCGTACACCGCGTCGTAGACATCCCTGAAACGCTGTTCGCGTTCTCGCGGCGACGGCGCAGTGGACTCCATATCCTGTTCCTGTCCGGTGAAGGCCAAGTGTGTCGTGCGGATTCAGCATTTCCTGGCAAGGCGCTATTCGCTGACGAGGTCGAGCGCGAGGTGGTTGTCGGTGTCGTAGTTGATCGACGTGATGACGCGCTGCGCCGATCCGGCGAAGCGTGACCTGAACTCGGCACGCGCCGTGTCGAGGTCGCCGACGACCGCGAACATGTTCAGCACCTCGTCCGGGACGAGGTCCCCGAGCTCGGTCCACCGTCCGCTCTTGGTGTAGGCGTGCGCCTCCGCGTGCAGGTCGCCCCATCCGTGGTGGTCGAGCACCGGTTTGTACGCGGGAGTGGAGGCATAGAACCCGATCTGGCGCTTCGTGCCGGCGATCGCGAGTGCGAGGTCCTCTTCGGTGCGGCCCGTGGCGACCATGCAGAGCACCGACGTCGTGAACGGCTCGCCGGCGTGGGCACCTCCGGCCCGGCCCGCGGTGACAGTCGGCACGATCACCTCGTCGAGATAGCTGCGCGACAGCAGCGGGTGGCAGATCAGCCCGTCGGCGACCGCGCCGGCGGTTGCGAGCATCTTCGGCCCGACGGCGGCGAGCCAGATGGGCGGCGGTCCGCCGTCGATCGGTCCCGGGTTGAACAGCGGCGGGAGCAGGGTGTGCTGGTAGAAGTCGCCCTGGAAGTCGAGCCTGGTGCCGTTCTGGAAGCTGTCGAAGATCGAACGCAACGCGGCGACGTACTCCGCCATCCGTGGCGCCGGACTCGACCACGGCATGTCGAAGCGTCGGGTGATGTGCGGCTTGATCTGCGTCCCGAGCCCGAGGACCAGCCGGCCCCCAACGGCTACGCCCTCATTGTTGGCGGGACCCCCGGCTCCGCTGAGCCGATGCACGTCCCACGCCGAGTAGGCGGTCGACATCGGCGTACGGGCGAACGCGATCGCGACCGAGCTGCCGATCCGGATCCTGCTGGTCGCCTGTCCGGCGAGGGCGAGCGCGATGTACGGGTCGTGCGCCGCCTCGGCGACGAACAGTCCACCCACCCCTCGTGCCTCGGCCTCGGTGGCAACGGCACCGATCTCGGCTGCATCTCCATGGAACGCCACATCAAGGATCGGTTGGGTCACCGCCCGAGTATGTCGGTGCTGCCCCCCGCGAGTGGTGCGAATTCGGGAAAGTGAGACGGCGCGCCTTCCGTACTTGCACCACTCGCGGACCGGTTTGCACCACTCGGCGACGAGGATCGCCCCGCCTGCGTACGTACGAATCGCTTCAACCGCCGACGCAGTGCCGCCTGACCAGCGAACGAGATCGTGGCGAGCCGAGCCTCGTCATGCCACCGCTGCATCCGGGCCGGAAAGTGTGGGAGGCCACGTGCGGCCTCGGCGTCACGGACAATCATCGCCGGAGTGTTGAGCAGCTCCGTCGCGACATATCCGTAGCGCTCCAGACCCTCCCTGGCGAGGGCCTTCTCCCGCCGCAGGTCACGCTGATGTTGCAAGCGGTCCCGGTGATCCGCACCGTCGTATTCGGCGATGCGGTTGCTGTGCAGGAGCTTGAGGTCGGCCCGCGCCACCTCGACACCAGCACGGTTGCGGACGACGTACTGCGGCTCGACCGCGAATCCTGACAACACGTGCAGCAGGCGCAACATCGACTCCCACCACGACTCGCTGCGACCGTCGACGAGGTCGAGCGCACGCCGCAGCACCCTGACACCGCGGCGCCCCTTGCGCATCGTGGCGCGGATCTGATCGACCGTCGTGTGCCTGAGGTGCAGTGCGGAGTCGATCACCGCGACCAGGTCCAGCAATGCGAAGTGTTCGGCAAGCTCGACGATCGTCCACGCCGCGGACGCGACCGGGACACCGTCGACGTACGTGCGGTGGCCCGGCGGGATGTCACACCGGCGCACGTACACGCCGCGTCGATCCAGGTGCACCCCGTCCTTGTCGCTCCCGGCCACGATGGGCCAGTCGTCGAGCAATGGCATCCACCAGCCCCGAAGCAGCGCCGCCGTCGCATGGGTGAAAACGGCGCCAGCGGGCAGTTGGAGGGCGATCGCTTGGCACGTTTCGACGAGATCGTCGGCCGTGGAGGCGGGCTGCGCGACACCATCGACGGGGTGCACGAAGTGGCGCGGATTTCTGACCAGGTCCGCGGTGTAGCCGCGGGCGTACGCATCGCTGTGCCTGAAGGACTCCATCTCCGTACGGTCATTCCCGTGCCATCGGCGCGAAACCGTGCCCGCCGCATCTGTGGACAATTCAGTGCCAGACGTCAGATCGCCGCGAGTGGTGCAAACCGGGTCGCGAGTGGTGCGGATGGGCGTGACACGCCGTCTCGAATCCCCGAATTCGCACCACTCGCGGGGGCCTACGCTGGAGCTGTGGACATCGAGATCGTCACCCTGGTCGTGTCACCGAGGCACGCGTACGAGGGGCGGCCCTCCGCTGGTCTGGCCCCGTACGACGGAGCCGAGACGGCGGAGTCCGTACGCGTACGGGCGCACAAGGGACTCGTCGGCGACCGCTACTTCGGCACGAAGTTCACGTACGCCTCCGTCACCCTCATCGCGACCGAGTCGCTCCACTGGCTCGAGGGCGAGCTGGCGGCCGGACCGTTCGACCCGTCGCTCGCCCGCCGCAACATCGTGACGCGCGGCCTCGACGTCGACGCGTTGGCCCGTACGTCGTTCACCCTCGACGCAGGACACGGCCCCATCCGGTTCAGGTCGCTGACGCCGGCCAACCCGTGCGCCTGGATGAACGAGGCCTTCGCGCCCGGTGCGCATCAGGCGCTGCGTGGCCGCGGCGGCATCCGCTGCGAACCGCTCGACGACGGCGAGCTCACGGTCGGCCCCGCCACGATCAGCAACATCACGCCGCTGTCGCCGGAGGAGCTGACCCGCCGGGTCAAGGCGGCCACCGCCTAGCCTTCCGGAACCGGCGGATGCCTGGGTCGTCGGCGCGGGTCTGGCGCGCAGGCCTACAGGTCGGCGGAGACCTTCCAGAGGTCGACGCCCTGGGCGTCACCGGCGAACTCGTCGATCGCCGCGAGCTCGGTGTCGGTGAACTCGGTGTTGGCGGCGGCCGCGAGGTTCTCGTCGAGCTGCTCCACTGAGGACGCGCCGATCAGCGCCGAGGTGACGCCGCCGGGTCGCAGGATCCACGAGATCGCCATCTGCGCCAGCGACTGGTTGCGCGCCTTGGCGATGTCGGCCAGGCCCTGGAGCCGCTCGAGGTTGTCCTTCGTCAGGATGCTCTCGTCGAGGCTGCCGCGGTTGACGGCATGCTCGACCGGGTCCTTGCCGAGGTAGCGGTCGGTCAGCAGGCCCTGTGCCAGCGGCGAGAAGCCGATCGAGCCCAGGCCGTGCTCGTCGAGGACCGTGAGCAGCCCGCGCTCCACCCAGCGGTTGAGCATCGAGTAGGACGGCTGGTGGATGACCAGCGGCGTACCCAGGTCACGGGCAACCGCGATCGCCTCGGCGGTGCGCTCCGGCGAGTACGACGAGATGCCGACGTACAACGCCTTGCCCTGGCCGACCGCGGTGTCGAGCGCCATGATCGTCTCCTCGACGGGAGTGTCCGGATCGGCGCGGTGTGAATAGAAGATGTCGACGTGGTCGACGCTCATCCGCTCCAATGATGCGTCGAGGCTCGACAGGAGGTACTTGCGCGAGCCGAGCTTGCCGTACGGACCGGGCCACATGTCCCAGCCGGCCTTGCTCGAGAGGATCAGCTCGTCGCGGTAGGGCTTGAAATCGGTGCGCATCATGCGGCCGAAGTTCTCCTCGGCCGAGCCGTAGGGCGGGCCGTAGTTGTTGGCCAGGTCGAAGTGCGTGATGCCCTTGTCGAATGCGTGGCGCAGCACCTCACGCTGGGTCGCGAACGGGCGGTCGTCACCGAAGTTCCACCACAGGCCGAGCGAGATCGGCGGCAGCAGCAGACCCGATGTGCCGACCCGACGGTAGTCAAGATTCTGATAGCGATCCTCGGCAGCAACGTATGGACGGTGGGTCTCGGGCACGGCATCGGCGTAATAGCGCTCTTCGCTCATGCCGACAACGCTAGCGCTCCTTGTCGTGTCGGCATCCCGCCGTAGGGTGACCGCCATGCCCCATCTGTCTGACCGGTGCTGCGAGATCGCAGAGCTCCGGCAATACACCATGGTCCCCGGCCGCCTCGGCGAGCTGATCGAGCTGTTCGAACGCGAGTTCATCGAGCCCCAGGAGGCTGTCGGCAACCATGTCGTCGGTACGTTCACCGACCTCGACGACCCCGACCGGTTCGTATGGATCCGTGGTTTCGGCTCGCTCGGCGAGCGCATCGATGCACTGCGTGGGTTCTACGGATCGCAGCTGTGGGCCGACAACGCCGTCGCGGTCAACGAGACGCTGATCGACTCCGACAACGTCCTCCTGCTGCAGCCCGCCGATGGCCGCGGCCTGCCCGACACGCCTGCGAGCGACGGGACACCGTCATCGCGGGTGTTCGGCGTGACCGTCTACGCGCTCGAGCTGGGGGCCGATGACGCGGCCGCCGTGGCGGCCGTTCCCAGCTCGGCACTGTCCGTGCTTCGCACCCACCCAGGTCCCAACACCTTCAAGGGCCTGCCGGTACGTGAGGGCGAGCAGGTGATCGTCGTGCTCACTGACGGCCAACCCGTCACGGATCAGCTGCCCGGCGCCGAGATCGTCCAGACGTTGCGGCTGGCGCCGACCACCCGGTCAGCGTTGCGCTAGACATCCGGGCAGTCAGCGGAGCCGCGCCACCGCGAGCTGGCCCTGTCCGCCGGCCCACCGTCCGGTGAGCTGGTGATCGCCCATGGTCGTGGCGCCGCCTTCGAGGTCGTGGATCACGACCAGATGGGGACCTGACGTCTCAATCAGCGTTCCCTCGTCGGTGAGGTGGGATCCGCGCAGCTCGATGGCCTCGACCTGTGCGCCGGCAACTCCGCTGCCAGTGACCGTGACGGTGGGCTCGACGGGCTCTCTCGTCCCGGAGTTGTCACGCTCCAGCTCGGCCTGGGTACCACCCGTCAGGATCGTCGTCGCCAGGGCCTCGGCATAGACCGGGTCGCTCGTGGCGTCGTACGCCCACCGGTCGCCCAGCACGCCGTGCACCATCGTCCCGACGAGTCGGCCACCCTCGAGCGGAGCCGCGCGGTAGGTCATCGGCACGTGGTACGTACGGTCGCCCGCGCTGAGGATCAGCCCTTCGATGCCGACCTCGCCGGCCGGGTCGTCGAGTCGGAACGAGCCGAGCTGAACGATCGCGCCACCGCCGAACCACGGCTGCCCGGGCATCCACTCGCCCAGCAGCTCGAGCTTCGACGGGGTCAGCGTGGTCGCGTGCAGGAGTGCCATGCGAAAAACCTAGCGTTCTTCGCTCGCTGAGCTCGCTCCCATTCGGCCGCGGACGGCCTCCTTGGGAACCGAATGCTCAGTCATGGGTCGCTATCGCAACCGCGTGATCTCCACTCCGACAAACAGCTCGGACCCCCCAGACGTCGAGAAGATGCCACGCAACGGCGGGCTGTCGGCGTAGTCGCGACCCTTGGCGACAACGACGTGCCGCGGTCCGGGGGTGATCGCATTGGTCGGGTCCCAGCCGATCCACTCGCCGTCCCACCACTCGATCCACGCGTGTGACTCGCCCGCCACGGTCTCACCGATCTCGGGCTCGCGCGACGGGTGGAGGTATCCCGAGACATATCGCGCGGGGATACGAGCGTCGCGGAGCGCCCCGAGGGTGAGGTGCGCGAAGTCCTGGCACACCCCGGTCTGCGCCCTCCACGCATCGGCCGCGGTGGTCGTGACCTCGGTGCTGCCGGGGACGTACGCGATGCGGTCGTGCAGGAACTGCATGACCGTCGTGGCGTAGTCACCCGGCGTCGCCGCCGACTCACGCAGCGGCGCCAGCTCGGTCAACAGCTCCGGCGCCGGTGCAACCCAGCTGCTCATGGCAAGGAACTCGCACCATTCGTCTTGCACGGTCTCGAGCGCATCCCAGGCGACGCCGTGCGGCTCGGGCGGCGTGCCCTGGGTGTCGACGATCGAGGTGGCGACGACCGTGAGGTCCTGGTGCGGGTCGTGCACCTCGAACGACGTGACCGTCGTGCCCCAGTAGTCGCGGTACTCGTACGACCACGGCGTCGGCGAGATCTCGAGACGCGACCGCAGCACGTACTGCTCCGACGTCGTCATCGGCGTCATCCGCGCTTCGTTGAACGACGCCATGGCGCCCTTCTCGTAGTGATAGCCGGTGGTGTGGCGTATGCGCAGCTGCATGGTCACAAGAGGACACCGCCGCGCCAGGTGTAGGCCTCGGACTCGGCGAAGTAGCGCGCCGACACCGCATCGCTTGCGGCAGCACAGCTGCGCTGGAGGCGCTCCATCTCGACCGGGAGGTCGAACACGATGTCGGCAAGCGGCCGGTACTCCAGCTCGGTACGCGCCCGGCCGAGCAGCCGCTGCGCCTCGTCGCTGAAGCCCGAGCGCTGACCCGACGACTCGAGCTTGGTGAGCGCCTTCTCGGCCTGCGCCAGTGACGACACGATCGAGCGTGGGAACCACCGGTCGAGGAGCAGGAACTCGGCGGCCTGGCGATCGGCTTCGATCCCGCGATAGGCCCGGATGAAGCTTTCGTACGCGCCGCACGCGCGCAGCGTCGTCGGCCAGGCGACCTGCGGGCCGGAGGCCAGGGCAGCCGTCGAGAGCAGACGAGCCGTCATGTCGACCCGCTCGATGCTGCGGCCCAGCATGTAGAACTGCCAGCCCTCGTCGCGGGTCATGGTCGAGTCGGCGATGCCGGAGATCATCGCCGTACGGTTGCGCACCCACGTGAACATGTCGGGCGGCCGCATCGCCTGTGCCGTCGACAGACCGCGCCACGTCGTGTTGATCGCCGCCCAGATGTCGGTCGACAGCGTCTCGCGTGCCCGGCGTGCACTCTCGCGAGCGGCGCCGATCGCGGCGGCGATCGACACCGGCGAGTCGGCGTTGTGCGCCAGCAGGTCGAGGATCAGCCAGCGGTTGGGGATGCCGGTGTAGTCCTCGACGCCCATGACCGAGAGCAGCTGCTCACACGAGATGCGTTCGTCCATCCCGGGGTCCTCGATCAGCACCTGCATCTGCACGTCGAGGATGCGCGCTGTGTCGTCGGCGCGCTCGAGGTAGCGCCCGATCCAGAACAGTGACTGCGCGATGCGGCTCAGCACGGGACATCACGACCTTGCTGCTGCTCCTGCTCCTGGACCTGCATGCCGCGACTTTCGCCGTCGAACGCCGGACCGGCCGACTGGTTGACGCCGGCGACCGCGGTCGCATTGGGCGCGAGATCGCCCAGGTCCTCGGG
This sequence comes from Aeromicrobium panaciterrae, assembly GCF_039537165.1. Classification (GTDB taxonomy): domain Bacteria; phylum Actinomycetota; class Actinomycetes; order Propionibacteriales; family Nocardioidaceae; genus Aeromicrobium; species Aeromicrobium panaciterrae. The sequence continues at coordinate 1,347,358 of NZ_BAAAZZ010000002.1, forward strand.
CTCGCTGGCATCGGCCAGCACCCAGGTGTCCTTGGAGCCGCCGCCCCGGCTGGAGTTGACGATCAGCTCTCCCTCGGGGAGGGCGACGCGGGTCAGCCCGCCGGGCAGCACCCAGACGTCGTCGCCGTCGTGGACCGCGAACGGACGCAGGTCGACGTGGCGCGGGCGGATGCCATCCTCGACGAGGGTGGGCACGGTCGACAACGAGATGACGGGCTGGGCGATCCACGCCCGGGGATCCTCGAGGATCTTGCCGCGCAGCTCGTCGAGCTCGTCGGTCGTCGCGGCCGGACCGATGACGATGCCCTTGCCGCCCGAACCATCGACCGGCTTGAGCACGAGCTCGTCGAGGCGGTCGAGCACCTCTTCGCGCTGGTCGGCCTCGCCCATGCGCCAGGTGTCGACGTTGCGCAGGATCGGCTCCTCCGACAGGTAGTAGCGGATCAGGTCCGGGAGGTACGTGTAGAGCAGCTTGTCGTCGGCGACACCGTTGCCCACCGCGTTGGCGATCGTCACGTGGCCCGCGCGGGCGGCATTGATGATGCCCGGGACCCCGAGGGCCGAGTCGGCGCGGAACTGCACCGGGTCGAGGAACTCGTCGTCGATGCGGCGGTAGATCACGTGCACCGGCTCGAGGCCGTTGGTCGTACGCATCATGACCCGGCCCGAGCGGCACACCAGGTCGCGACCCTCGACGAGCTCGACGCCCATCGTGCGGGCCAGCAGCGTGTGCTCGAAGTAGGCGGAGTTGTAGACGCCCGGCGTGAGCACGACGACGGTCGGGTCGCTGACGCCGGCGGGCGCAGCCTTGCGGAGCGCGGCGAGCAGCGCCTGCGAGTACTGCGACACCGGTCGGATGCGGTGGTCGGCGAACACCTCCGGCAGCGCCGCCGAGAGCGCCCGGCGGTTGGTCATGACGTACGAGACGCCGGACGGCACTCGTACGTTGTCCTCCAGCACCCGGAAGTCGCCGTCGCCGTCACGGATCAGATCGACGCCGGCGACGTGGATACGTACGCCGTTGGGAGGTTCGAGCCCGGCGACGACGCGGTGGTAGTGCGGCGAGGTCATGACGGTTTCACGGGGAACGACGCCATCGGCGAACAGCTCACCGGGGCCGTACGCGTCTGCAAGGAACCGTTCGAGTGCCAGCACCCGCTGGCGCACTCCTCGTTCCACGTGGTGCCAGTCGGCGGACTCGATCAACCGCGGGACGATGTCGAGCGGAAACGGCCGTTCCTCGCCTGCGACACCGAACGTGACGCCCTGCTCGAGATAGGACGAGGCAAGGGAGTCGGCGCGGAGCCGGATCTCGTCGGCGCCCATCTTGTGGAACGACTCGTGGATGGTGCCGTAGTTGTCGCGCACGTCCGTGCCGGCGAACATCTCGTCGAAGCCTGCGACGGGGCCGTAGCCGTCAAAGAGCTCTGAGGTGTCCACGCCACCGACCGTAGCGCGTCTGTGTCACAACTGCGTTTCAGCGCCGACCGGTTGCCCGGCCGGCGCTGAGACGCTGGGTCGATCAGTGAGCTGCGACGGGTGCCGCGGGCTGGTCGGCCTTGGCCGGCAGCAGCAGCGACAGCGCGATCACGATGGCTCCGAAGATCGCCCCGGCGACGAACGCCCACTGCAGTCCGCCGACGAAGCCCTCGTTGACGCTCGCCCCACCGGACACCAGGCTCTCGGACCGGTTCTCGAGGATCACCACGATGACAGCAGTCCCGACGGCACCGGCGACCTGCTGGAGCGTGCCGAGGATCGAGCTTCCGTGCGAGTAGAGCTCCGGCGTCAGCGAGCTGAGGCCCAGCGTGAACATCGGGGTGAAGATCGACGCGAGGCTGACCATCAGCACGACGTGCAGGCCGAGCAGCAGCGCGTACGGGGTGTTGGCGTCGATGACCTGGCTCATGGTGAACAGGACGACCGTCATCAGGATCGCGCCGGGGATCACCAGCGGACGAGCACCGATTCGGTCATAGATCGCTCCGACCCGCGGGCCGAGCAGTCCCATCGCCAGGCCGCCGGGCATGACGAGCAGTCCGGTCTCCATGGCGGAGAGTCCGCGCAGGTTCTGCAGGTAGAGCGGAAGCAGGATCATCGATCCGAGGAACGCCATGAACCCGACCGACATCAGCACGAGCGTCACGGTGAACGTACGGCTCTTGAAGGCGCGCAGGTCGAGCAGCGGGCTGCCGGTGCGCTGCAGACGCAGCTGGTAGAGCGTGAACGCGGCGACCAGCGCGACACCGACACCGATGAACAGGGTCAGCTGGCCGGAGCTGCGGGCGCCGACCTCGCTGAGTCCGTAGACCAGGGCGGCGAAGCCGAACGCTGCCAGCGCGACACTCGACCAGCTCACCGGCGACGTCTGCGTCTCACCGACGTTCTTGAGGTGGCGCAGGCTGAGCACCGACACGACGGCCGCGACAGGCAGCACGAACGCAAAGATGAGCCTCCACGAACCGAGCTGGAGGATCAGCCCGGAGAGCGCCGGACCCATGGCGGGTGCGACCGAGATCGCGAGCATCATGTTGCCCATCACCCGGCCACGAGCCTGCTCGGGGACGACCGTCATCACCGTGGTCATGAGCAGCGGCATCATCACGGCGGTGCCGGCGGCCTGGACCGCACGGCCGACGAGGAGCATCTCGAAGATCGGTGCGGTGCCACAGATGATCGTGCCGAGGCCGAACGTCGTCATGGCGATCGTGTAGGCCGACCGGGTCGTGACTCGCTGGAGGAACCAGCCGGTCACGGGGATCACGGCGGCCATCGTCAGCATGAAGATCGACGAGATCCACTGCGCATCACGGGCCGTGACGTCGAAGTCGGCCATCAGGTGCGGCATCGCGTTGATCATGATGGTCTCGTTGAGGATCACGACGAACGTGGCAGCCACGAGCAGCTTGATGACGAGAGGAGTCTTCTCCGTATCGACGGGAGACTCGGTGAACTCTGCCTCGAACTCCGCGAGCTCGGGATCTGTCGACGCTACGGGAACGCCGTCGTTGTTGGCGGTCATGACTGGTCCTTTTGTTGCGGTCTGCGGGGGGCCGGTTGACCGCCCTTCATCAATACGACGAACGACTGGTCACCATTTCGACATACGGATCAGACATTTTTCCTCGACCGATGCGTCTCCGGTGGCAACCTGCCCGCGCCCGCGGCTATTCCCGGTTGGCGACACCGGTTGAGATTGCATCTCTTTGGAGGCATTTCACCGTGTCGGCGACTACGCTTTCGCTCAGAAAGGGGCCCGATCATGGCGGAGACTCACGTCCTGGTTCTCAACGCGAGCTACGAGCCCCTGCAGCGCGTCTCGATGCGCCACGCGATCAAGATGCTCGTACGCGAGGTCGCCGTGATCGAGGAGGAGGCCGGCGGATCGTTCGGGCCCTTCCCCAAGCCGAAGGTCCTGCGTCTCGTCCGTTATGTCGTGACGCGGTGGATGCATCGCCGATCCAACCTGTGCACCAAGAGCGCCATCAAGGCCCGCGACAAGATGTGCGCCTACTGCGGTGGTCGCGCCGAGACGGTCGACCACATCGTGCCGCGCAGCCGTGGCGGGACCCTGACGTGGGACAACGCCGTCGCGGCCTGCATCCGCTGCAACCACCGCAAGGCCGACCGCACCCCGGCCGAGGCCGGTATGGTGCTCCTGCTCACCCCGGCCCAACCGCGCTACGTCGTCGTCGCCTAGCCATCTCGCTCGCCGCGCCAGCCGAACGAACTACAGACCCACGGACTCGTAGATGTCGTCGAGGGCGTCGAGGTAGGCACCTTCGTCCTCGCCGACCTCCTTCTGCACCTCGGCGGCCTTGGCGATGACCTGGTCGGCGACCTCGTCGTAGCGCGCGTTCCACTTCTCCGCATCGACCTGCCAGTAGCCGCACGTGTAGAAGTCGGACTGCGGCCACCCGAGCTCGCGACGCAGGTGACGGCGTACGGCCCGGCTCGCCCGCGCCTCGCCGGCGAGCCAGACGTAGCGGTCCTCGCTCGGCAGGTCGCGCGAGGTGACGGCGTCGGCCAGCGCGTCGGCGATGTCGGTGTCCTGGGCCACGACCTGCCAGCTGACGTCGACATCGGCAGCACTCGGCAGCGGGATCTCATCATCGGCGTCGGTCAGCACGATGACGACCTCGACGCGCTGACCCGGGTCGAGCCCGCGCAGGATGCGGGCCACCGCGGGTACGCCGGTGATGTCGGCCACGAGCAGCTGCCAGCCGACACCCGCCGGCGCCGCGTACAGTCCGTGCGGCTGGATCAGGCCGACCCGGTCGCCGGGCTGGCACGAGCGTGCCCAGTCCGAGCCGATGCCGTCGTCGTGGATCGCAATGTCCAGGTCGAGCTGCGTCTTGCCCTCGACGATCCGGTGGTCCGAGATCGTGTAAACCCGCGGTGCCAGCTCGGGGGCATCGTCGGGATACGTGAACGACCAGTTCTCGTCGATCTCGGGCAGCGTCAGCGTCGCGCCCGCGGGCGGGATCAGCACCCGTACGTACTCGTCGGGGATTCCCGTCGACTCATATCCCTCGAGCTGGCCCCCCAACGTGACCGTCACGAGATGAGCAGACAGGCGGGCCGTGCGCAGCACCTCTGCATCGAACGTTTTCACTCCGGAAGCCATGCAAGTTAGGTTACCCTAATCTGGTCGCACCCCAAATCGCGGGTGACTGCGCCCGCGTTGGTAGCGTGGAGCGGTGACGTCATCGCTCCGGGTCAGGTCCATCAGCGCACCCGAGCACCTTGAGTTCGTACGCGGCCGCCCGTCCGTGAGCTTCCTCCAGACACCGGCGTGGGCCACCGTCAAGAACGAGTGGCGCGGCGAATCGATCGGCTGGTTCCGCGGCGACGTCCTCGTCGGCGCGGCGCTGGTGCTCTATCGGAAGCTGCCCAAGCTCGAACGGTTTCTCGCCTATCTCCCGGAGGGCCCGGACATCGACTGGGTCGGCGGAGATCTCACGGACTGGCTGACGCCCATGACGGCCCACCTCAAGAGTCAGGGAGCCTTCGGCATACGCATGGGTCCGCCCGTCGTGACGCGCCGATGGAATGCGTCGACGATCAAGGCCGCCATCGCCGACCCCGTGCTCACGACACTGTCTGACGTGCCAGCCGACGCCAGCGATGACGCGGCGATCGCCGTCGGCAAGGAGCTCAAGCAGCTCGGCTGGAAGGAGCTCGATGCCAGCGGCGGGTTCACCGCGGGGCAGCCGAAGTTCAACTTCCAGATCCCGCTCGCCGATCGCAGCGAGGACGACGTGCTCGCCGGGATGAACCAGCTCTGGCGCCGCAACATCAAGAAGGCGGCCAAGCTCGGCGTCGAGGTGACCACCGGTTCCAGGGCCGACCTTGCGGCGTTCCACGAGATCTACGCCGAGACCGCCCAGCGCGACCACTTCACCCCACGACCGCTCTCGTACTTCGAGCGCATGTGGGATGCCCTCGGCGCAGAGGAGCCCGACCGGCTGGTGCTCTATCTCGCGCACCACGAGGGCGACCTCGTCGCGTCGACCACGATGGTGCGGGTCGGTCAGCACGCGTGGTACTCCTACGGCGCGTCCACCACCGCCAAGCGTGAGGTCCGCGGGTCCAACGCGATCCAGTGGCAGATGATCCGCGATGCGATGGCCGCCGGTGCGACGATCTATGACATGCGCGGCATCACCGAGACGATCGACCCCGACGACTCCCACGCCGGGCTGATCCAGTTCAAGGTCGGGACCGGTGGCGAGGCGGTCGAGTACCTCGGCGAGTGGGACCTCCCGCTCAATCGCGCGCTCTACCTGGGCTTCGTTCAATACATGAAGAGGCGATGACTGTGTCTTTCGAGCTCCGCGTCGATGCTGCGCGTTGGCGCCGCGGCCTCCGTGCGCTGACCGAACATACACCCGGCATCGTCCCGGTCATCAAGGGCAACGGCTACGGATTCGGCCGCGACCTCCTCGCAGCCGAGGCGGCTGACCTGGGCGTCAGCGCGATCGCCGTCGGTACGTACGCCGAGGTGCCCAGTGCGCTCAAGGCGTTCCCGGGCGACGTCATGGTGCTGTCGCCGTGGCGCCCGTTCGACGGCGATGTCGTGTACGACGCGCGCCTGATCCACACCGTAGGACGGGTTGAGGACATCGCCGCTCTTGCGGCTGACCACTCCGACAGCCGGGTGATCATCGAGGGCGAGACCTCGATGTCGCGGCATGGCTTCGACCGCCACGAGCTCGCGGCAGCCGTCGCCGCCCTGGGCGAGCTGCAGGTCGAAGGCTTCGCGATCCACCTGCCAATGACCGGTCACAACCTCGCCGAAGCCGAGAGCTGGGCCGCCGCTCTCGCAGCATCCCAGGTCGAGACCACCACGTTCTTCGTCTCGCACCTCACACCCGACGAGCTCGCCACGATTCGCGAACGTCGGCCGCACCTCGACGTACGGCCACGCATCGGCACGTCGCTGTGGCTCGGCGACCTCGGGGCGCTGTCCGTACGCGCCACCGTGCTCGACCGGCACCAGCTGGCCCGTGGCGAGAAGGTCGGCTACCGCCAGCGATCGATGCCGCGTGACGGCCATCTGCTGATCATCGCGGGAGGCACGAGCCACGGCATCGGACTCGAGGCTCCCAAGGCGTCGGCGGGTGCGATCCAGCGTGGCAAGTCACTCGCCAAGGGCGGTCTGGAGGCGGCGGGATTCTCGCTGTCACCGTTCACGATCGACGGAAAGCAGCGCTGGTTCGCCGAGCCGCCTCACATGCAGGCGAGCATGGTCTTCCTGCCGGCCAGCGCAGCGGTGCCCGAGGTCGGCGACAGCGTCGAGGTGGCGGTGCGGTTCACCACCGCCACGTTCGACGCCGTCACTCTGGACTAGCTAGGACCGGGGTACGGCCAGGACTGGCTCGACCTCGTCGTTCCAGCGCGTTCGCACCCACAGGCCGGCGAGAATCAACGGGATCGCACCCCATCCACCGCCACCGGACTGACCCGGGAGGTCCTTGCAGGGCTTGTTGACCGGGGGTTCCAGCGGCCGCCAGTCACCGCCCGCATCCATGCAGGCCGCAAAGCTGGACTGCGGATCCACCGGTGGGGTCACGGAGCTGCAGTCCGTGCCGTAGGGCTGGTCGCCGGGAATCTCCGGACAGACGTCCTTCGGTGGGTTGATGCAGTGCTTCTTGTCCGGGCTCAGGATTCTGCCCGGGTTGCACGTCGGCGGAGGCGGCGTCACGCACTTCGTCCTGGAGCCGTTGAGCACCTGACCGTTGTCACACTTCGGCGGCGGCTTCTTGTAGGTCGTGCCCTTGGTCGCCTTGATGTTGGCAGGCGGCGGGAACGAGCCGCAGTCGCTCGGGTCGAGTGCCGCGTTCATGAACGCACGGAACGTCATGGCGGGATAGGTGCCGCCATAGAACGGGTTGAGGAAGCCCTGCAGCTGCTCGTTGCCGACGCCGCGGTTGTACATGACTGCGGTGGCCAGCTTCGGCGTGATGCCGGTGAACCACGACGACGAGACGCGTGACGACGTGCCCTGGCCGGCAGTTGCGGTTCCAGTCTTGCCACCGGTCGGACACACCGTACGGCCGCGTGTTCCGGTGCCCTTGTTGACGACGCCTCGCAGGGCGGCGATCGTGTCGGCCGCGACGTCCTCGGGGATCGTCTGCTCGGTCGCCACCTTGTGCTGGTGGAGCGTGCCGCTCTTGTCGGTGACCTTCTCGATGACGTACCAGTCGGCCCTCTTGCCGCTTGCCGCGATCGTCGCGTAGGCGTTGGCCATGTCGACGGGCGAGACCGGAGCGTAGCCGAGCGGCGTGCCCAGCACATCGGGCTTGTAGTTGTCGGCCCAGCGGTCTGAGACGCCCGCCTCCTTGGCCGCCTCGATGACCTTGGCGTTGCCGTCCTTCATCTGCGTCGTCAGGTCGACGAACGCGGTGTTGATCGACTCCTCGGCCGCCTTCTCCAGCGGGACCTTGCCGAACGACCGTCCGCCGCTGTCGCCCTGGTTCTCGATCTCGTCGGAGCCGAAGCGCTGGGGCGAGTCACCGTTGAGCTGGGTCTTGAGGCTGTAGCCGTCCTCCAACGCCGCGATGATCGCGAACACCTTGAACGTCGACCCGGGCTGGGTTCCCTCCGTCGCCCAGTTGAGCTGGCTCTTGAGGTAGTCGGGGCCGCCGTACATCGCGCGGACAGCACCCGTTCCGGGCTGCACCGCGACGACGGCGTTGTGCAGGCCCTTGCCGCCGGGGCTGATTTGCTTGACGGCCTTCACGGCGTCGGCCTGCTGGTCGTAGTCGAACGTCGTGACGATACGGAGACCGCCACCGTCGATCTGGTTGTCGGTGAACTCCAGCGTCTTCATCTTGCGCTTCACCAGATCGAGGAGATAGCCCTTGGTGCCCTTGTAGCGGTTGTTCTCCTTGAGCTTGGCAACCGGCGGAAGCTTGTCCTGCCAGGCGGCGTTCTGCTCGGCGGTGATGGCACCGGCCTTGAGCATGCCGTCCATGACGTAACGGAAGCGCGGCATGATGCGCGACTCGGCACCCTCGGCGTAGGGGTCGTAGAACGACGGGCTGTTGATGATCGTCGCCAGCAGCGCCGACTCGGCGTACTCGAGCTCCGAGGCAGGCTTGTTGAAGTAGGTCTGCGACGCGACCTCGAGGCCATAGGCACCGTTGCCGAAGTAGATCGTGTTGAGGTAGCCCTCGAGGATCTCCTTCTTGCTCAGCTGGTTGTGGATCTTGATCGAGAGGATCGCCTCCTTCACCTTGCGGGTGTAGGAGCGTTCTTGGTTGAGGTAGAGGATCTTGACGTACTGCTGCGTGATGGTCGAGCCACCACCCGTGATCTGTCCGCTGGTCGCGTTGTCGCGGGCCGCGCGGATGATGCCCTTGAAGTCGATGCCGCGGTTGGAGTAGAACGTGCGGTCCTCGGCGGCGATCGCGGCGGCCTGCATCGTGGCCGGCATGTCCTTGAGCGGGATGCTCTCGCGGTCCTGCGTCGCGAACGTACCGATCACGTGCTTGCCGTCGGAGTAGTAGACCTTGGTCGTCTGGGTCTGGAAGTCGGCGTTGGGGTCGGGGATCTTGATCGCCTGGTAGAGGACGAAGAACGTCAGCGCACCCAGGAGGGTCCCGAGGACACCGAGGAACACGATCCACCGAAGGGTCGCGAGATACCAGGGGCCGTGACCACTGATCTTCCAGGTGAATGCCTTGAGCTTGCCGGGCTTGCCGGCGGCCTTCTTGCTGGCCTTCGTCGCTGCTCGCTTGCGTGTTGCCAAGTCTCCGTCAACCTCCGTCGGGACCCCAGGAGCGGATCCGTCATCGACCAAGTGTGCCGAACGTACCTGAGAGATCTCTAATCGGCCGCCGTGGCAAGTGTCGAGCATCACCCTACGGCGTCGAAGGGGACCCATTGGCATGACATGCCGATGCGATGTATCGTTCCGATATAACGTGTCTGAACAAACATCAGGCCAACGCAATTCAAACAGACTGACCTGGAACGAGACGATGACCAAACGCGGCGCGGCACTCGAGGTGGCAGTTCTCGGACTGCTCCACGATGCCCCCATGCACGGATACGAGCTGCGCAAGCAGGTCAACGTCCTGCTCGGCTGGACCCGCGTCCTGTCCTACGGCACCCTCTATCCCTGCCTCAAGGCCCTCGGCAAGTCCGGCTACATCGTGGCCGACGAATCCGGTGACGTGGCAGGACGTGGACGCCGCGGTCGCATCGTCTATCGCCTCACCGCCGAGGGCAAGGAGTTCTTCGCGCAAGCGCTCGAGGAGTCCGGCCCCGCCACGTGGGACGACGAAACTTTCGGCGTACGGTTCGCATTTTTCTCGCGTACCGACTCGCCGACGAGGGTTCGCATCCTCGAGGGGCGGCGCAGCCGTCTCGAGGAGCGTCTCGAGAACGTCCGTACGGCAGCACAGCGCGGACGCGAACGGGTCGACTCCTACACGTTGGAGCTGCAGAAGCACGGGCTCGAATCGGTTGAGCGTGAAGTCAAGTGGCTGACCGAGCTGATCGAGCGCGAACGTTCCGGCGGGTACGACACGACAGAGAACACGACAGAGAAGTGAACACCACTAATGGAGGAGAACCCATGGGTTCGGTACGCGTAGCAATTGTGGGTGTGGGCAACTGCGCCACGTCCCTGATCCAGGGCGTCGAGTACTACAAGAACGCTGATCCCGAGGGCAGTGTCCCCGGGCTGATGCACGTGATGTTTGGCGACTACCACGTCAAGGACATCGAGTTCGTTGCAGCATTCGACGTCGACGCCAAGAAGGTCGGATTCGACCTGTCCGAGGCGACGCAGGCCAGCGAGAACAACACGATCAAGATCGCTGACGTTGCGCCGACCGGTGTCATCGTCCAAAAGGGCAACACGCTCGACGGTCTGGGCAAGTACTACCGCGAGACGATCGAGGAGTCGGACGCTCCGGCAGCCGACATCGTCCAGGTCCTGAAGGACACCAAGGCTGACGTCCTCGTCTCCTACCTTCCGGTTGGTTCGGAAGAGGCTGACAAGTTCTACGCCCAGTGCGCCATCGACGCGAAGGTCGCCTTCGTCAACGCGCTGCCCGTCTTCATCGCTTCCGACCCCGAGTGGGCCAAGAAGTTCGAGGACGCCGGCGTCGCGATCATCGGTGACGACATCAAGAGCCAGGTCGGCGCCACCATCACGCACCGCGTGATGGCCAAGCTGTTCCAGGACCGCGGTGTCGTGCTCGACCGCACCTACCAGCTCAACGTCGGCGGCAACATGGACTTCAAGAACATGCTCGAGCGTGACCGTCTTGAGTCCAAGAAGATCTCCAAGACGCAGGCTGTGACGTCCAACATCGATCACGACCTGGGCGCCAAGAACGTGCACATCGGCCCCTCGGACTACGTCCAGTGGCTCGATGACCGCAAGTGGGCCTACGTCCGCCTTGAGGGTCGCGCGTTCGGTGACGTTCCGCTCAACCTCGAGTACAAGCTCGAGGTCTGGGACTCGCCCAACTCGGCCGGCATCATCATCGACGCCATCCGCGCGGCCAAGATCGCCAAGGACCGTGGCATCGGCGGCGCCCTGCTGTCGGCTTCGTCCTACCTGATGAAGTCGCCGCCGGAGCAGCGTCCCGACGACATCGGTCGCGAGACGCTCGAGGCGTTCATCGCGGGCACTGTCGAGCGCTGATCGCACGTACGCAAGGAAGGACCGGTTCCCACCAGGGAGCCGGTCCTTCTTGGTTGCAATAGGCCCCCAAGGAGGCCGTCCATGGCCGACTGTGAGCGGAGCGCAGGGGCGACGACGACAGGCTCACTCGACCGTTCGTCGCACCACGCGTTCCTAGTCCAGCAGGGCGTGGAGCGTACGGCGCATGATCGCGATGATCTGGCCCGGCTCCAGACCGTAGTCGTCACGCATGATCTGCCAGTTGGGCCAGCTGGTCGCGGTGACCAGCGCGTACTTCAGCTCGTCGCCGCCCTTGGCGATCTCGGAGGCGAAGAGCACTTCGATCTCCGAGCGCAACCGGTCGACGTGGGTCTGCCGGCTCTTCTGGAGCGCCGCCGAGAACGGCTCGCCCAGCACGGCTGATCGTGCCGCGGGCGCGATGTGCTCGAGCCGCGCCGCCCGCTGCGAGCAGAACGCGTCGATGCGCTCGTCCAGCGGTAGCGACGGCTCGACCGTGACCCGCAGCTCCAGGTCAGCGGTGTCCCAGTAGGCCGTCGTCGCCTGGAGCAGCGCCTCGAGATCCTTGAAGTTGGCCCACAACGTACGCACCGAGATGCCGGCCCGGTCGGCGATCAGCTTGCCGGTCGGCTTCAGCACACCCTCGCGCAGCAGGTCAGTGTGCGCCTCGACGATGGCGTCACGGGTGCGCTCACCTCGGGCGATGCGCCCATCGGTGTTGTGCTGCCGCTTGCTCGGCATCGTGCGCGACTCCTCCATGACCACGGGCCCCAGTATGACCCTCCAACCCCAACCCCACGCCCGGTTTGACGCAGCGGTTGACGGCCGCGCAAAAAACATACACTCTGTGTGCATGAATCTGGAGACCCACGTCACACCGGGCCAGGGCGCTCACCTCGAGGTCGACGCCGTGACCGTGCGGTTCGGTGGTCTGACGGCGCTGGAGTCCGTGTCGTTCGAGGTGCCGTCCGGCCAGGTGGTCGGCGTCATCGGCCCCAACGGTGCCGGCAAGACGACCCTTTTCAACGTGATCTGCGGATTCATCCGGCCGCACGCCGGGGACCTCGTGCTCGACGGGTCACCACTTCGCCCATCACCGCAACGCCTCGTGCGCCACGGCATCTCGCGAAGCCTCCAGGGGCTCGGGCTGTTCCCGGGCCTCACGGTGCTGGAGAACGTGCTGACCGGCGCGACCCACACGGCGCGTACGGGCTTCTTCTCCGGCCTGCTCGCGCTGCCCCGAGCCGATCGTGACGAGCGTGAGCTGCGCGAGCGCGCCGAGGCGCTGATCGATGAGCTGGGCCTGGGCGCCCACACGCATGCCTACCCGACGACGCTGCCCTACGCCGTCAGCAAGCGCGCCGCCCTGGCTCGTACGCTCATCAGCCGGCCGCGCCTCCTGCTGCTCGACGAGCCGGCCGGCGGGCTCGGGCACGACGACATCGACTCGCTCGCCGAGCTCATCATCGGAATGCCCGGACGAGGCTGCTCGGTCATGCTCGTCGAGCACCGCGTCGACCTCGTCATGGACGTCTGCGACTCGCTCGTCGTGCTCGACTTCGGCAAGGTCATCGCGCGTGGGGTGCCGGCTGAGGTGCGCAACGATCCCGTCGTCGCCGAGGCCTACCTCGGAGCCGAGGTGCCTGCCTGATGAGCAGCGCCGGGGGGCTGCAGATACGGGGAGTGTCTGCGGGATACGGAGCAGCGCCGGTTCTGAAGGACATCGACCTCGAGGTCGTCCCCGGAACCATCGTGGCGGTGGTTGGCGCCAACGGTGCCGGCAAGACGACCTTGCTGCGAGCCATCTCCGGGATGATCGAGACGACCGGCACGATCAGCTGGGACGGCGCCGACCTGCGAGGCACCCGGGTCGAGGACCTCGTACGACGCGGTATCGCCCACGTGCCCGAGGGCCGCGGAGTCATCACCGAGCTCACAGTCGAGGAGAACCTCCGTCTCGGCCACGTCTGGCGCAAGGACAAGGACGATGCCCGCCGGGCCACCGCCGAGGTCTACCAGCTGTTCGAGCCGCTCGCCCGACGGCGCACGAGCGCAGGTCATCAGCTGTCGGGTGGCGAACGGCAGATGCTGGCCATCGGGCGCGCACTCGTCGCCCGGCCGCGGCTGCTGCTCCTCGACGAACCGTCACTCGGCCTGGCGCCGCGCGTGACCGCCGAGATCATGGCGCTGCTCAAGCACCTGCGGGAGGAGACCGGGCTGGCGGTCCTCCTGGTGGAGCAGAACGTACGAAGCGCCTTCTCGATCGCCGATCAGGGCGTCGTCCTCAACCTCGGCACCGTGGCAGTCAACGCGCCGGCCGACCAGCTCGCCGGCGACGACGAGCTCCGACACGCCTACCTGGGGTTCTGACATGGATCGCTTCATCTTCCTCACGGTCGACGGCCTCACCCGTGGCGTGATCTTCGCATCGTTCGGCCTGGCGCTGGTGCTGATCTTCCGCGGCACCCGACTGGTCAACTTCGCCCAGGGCGCGATGGCGGCCGGCACCCTGTACCTCGCCTACAGCGTCACGCAGGAGACCGGCTCCTACTGGGCCGGGCTGGCGGCCGCGGTTGTCGGCGGGCTGATCCTCGGCGCCCTGATCGAGCGGGTGCTGATGCGCCACATCGACCCCAGCGCCCATCTCAACGCAGTCATTGCCGCGCTTGGGTTGGTGCTGGTCATCCAGGCGGTGCTGGGCATCATCTACGGCAACGACTTCCGGGCCATGAAGCTCCCGTTCAGCCGCAACCCCTATTCGATCGGCGACCAGCCGCTGCTGTCGCCCTACGACATCTTCGTGTTCTGTGTCGTGCTCGCGATCATGATCGGGCTCGCGGTGATGTTCACGCACACCGACATCGGCCTCAAGATGCGGGCGGCGGCGTTCGCGCCCGACATCTCGCGGCTGCTCGGCGTCAACGTCGGTCGCATGCTGACCCTCAGCTGGGCCCTCGCAGCGGCCGTCGGCGGTCTCGCCGCGCTGCTGATCGTGCCGACCGAGTTCGGCGCCAACCCCCACTCCACGGACCTCGTGTTCGTGTACGCGTTCACCGCCGCGGTGATCGGCGGTCTCGACAGTCCGATCGGCACCGTGATCGGCGGCGTCATCGTCGGCCTCGTGCTGTCGTACGTCAGCGGCTACTCCGACAAGGACGTGTCAGCCATCGTCATCCTCGCCATCCTGATCGGCGTCCTGCTCCTGCGGCCCAACGGCCTGTTCGCCTCGGCCGCAGCGAGGAAGGTCTGACATGCAGTTCTTCCGCACCCACACCCTCGCCCGTCACGCCGCGCTCGCGGTCATCGCCCTCGTCGCGCTGGTCCTGCTGACGTACGCGCTGCCGTCGTTCCGCAACTTCCAGCTCGCGACGGTCGGTGCCTACCTCTGCGCCACGGCAGGGCTCACGGTCTTGATCGGGCAGACCGGGCAGCTGTCGCTCGGCCACGGTGCACTCATGGCGACCGGCGCCTACTCGTTCGCGCTGATGGCCAACCAGCTGGGTGAGAACGGCAGCACCGGCTTCCTCCTCGTCATCGTGCCGTTGCTCGTCGCGATCGTCGTCGCCGCGATCGTCGGAGGACTCATCGGTCTCGCCGGCGCGCGGCTCGCCGGGCCCTACCTCGCGGGACTCACGCTCGCGCTGATCATCGCCATCCCGACGATCACCACGACGTGGGACGGCACCCTCGGAGGAGATCAAGGGCTGTCGGTGTACGTCGAACCTGCCCCGGCCTCGCTCGGTGCGTCGTTCCCGCTCGAGCAGTGGCAGGCGTGGATCGCCTGCGCCGCCGCGGTCCTCGTCATGTTCCTGCTGGCCAACCTCGTGCACAGCCGGTTCGGTCGCGCGATGCGGGCCGTGCGCGACGACGAGGTGGCGGCACGGCTCTGCGGCATCGCGGTCGGCCGTACGAAGGTCGTCGCGTTCATCGTCAGTGCCGCGACGGCCGGGCTCGGCGGCGGCATCCTCGCGATGCAGACCCAGTCGGTCTCGCCGGGAGCCTACTCGTTGTCGTTCTCGCTGTTCCTCGTCATGGGGGTGGTCGTCGGTGGTGTGGGACACCTCGCCGGCGCCGTCTGGGGGTCGCTGCTTCTGGTCGCGCTCCCCGACCTCACCAGCTCACTCCTCGACCACGTCGATTTCTCCGCCAGTGCCGCGTCCAAGCTCGACGGCAACCTGGCGCTCCTGATCTTCGGTCTCGTGTTGATCTTCGTGATCGTCACGGCACCGAGGGGACTGCAAGGTCTGGTCGATGTCATCCGGGGCAAGGTTCGCCGCACCCCCGGAGGCCAGGCCCTCGCGACGGTCCCGAGCACCACCACCGCCCACCCCCAAAGTACGGAGTCATCAGATGTCTGAACACATGTCCCGTCTGGCCCGGCCGGTCGCTGCACTCGCAGCCGCCGCGCTCGTCGGGTCACTCGCTGCCTGCAGCGGCAGCGACGACAAGAGTGCCAACGTTCCCGGCGTCACCGACACGACCATCACGGTCGGCACGCACCAGCCGTTGACCGGTCCGGCCGCGGCCGGCTACGCGTCGATCTCGCCGGCGACCAAGGCGTACTTCGACTACGTCAACGACAACGGCGGTGTCTACGGCCGCAAGATCACCTACAAGGTGGAGGACGACGGCTACAACCCCGCCAACACGCAGACCGTCGTACGCAAGCTCGTGCTGCAGGACAAGGTGTTCGCGATCCTCAACGGACTCGGGACCCCGACGCACACCGGTGTGCTCGACTTCCTCAAGACCAACAAGGTCCCCGACCTGTTCGTCGCCTCGGGCAGCCGCAACTGGAACCAGCCCGAGAAGTACCCGACCACGTTCGGCTTCCAGTCCGACTACACGACAGAGACCAAGGTCCAGGCGACGTACGTCAAGCAGAACCTCCCCAACGCCAAGGTCTGCTTCCTCGGCCAGGACGACGACTTCGGCACCGATGCGCTGGCCGGCTGGAAGGCCATCCTGGGCGACGACGCGATCATCGAGGCCGAGACGTACGTGACCAGCAACACCAACATCGCGCCGGCGATCGGCAAGTTCAAGGCCGCCGGATGTGACGTCGTCGGCCTGGCGACGATCCCGGGCTTCACGGCACTCGCAGTGGGTACGGCGGCGCGCCTCAAGTACGCGCCGCAGTTCATCAGCACCTCGGTCGGCGCGGACTATCCGACCGTCGCCGGCGCGCTCGGCGACGCAGCACCTCTGCTGGAGGGCATGCTCGGCACCAACTACTTGCCGACGATCGATGACACCGACAACCCGTGGATCAAGCAGTTCAAGGAGATCAACGACAAGTACAACGGCGGCGCACCCTTCACCGGCAACGTCGTCTACGGCATGTCGGTCGGCTATCTCTTCGTCCAGGCCCTCATCGAGAACGGCAAGGACCTCACGCGTGAGTCGATCGTCGAGACGATCAAGAAGGGTGACCTGACGGGTCCCGGCCTGATGCCCAGCCGTTACTCAGAGGACGACCACACAGGTTATGGCGGAGCACAGATGGCCAAGGTCTCCGGTGGCAAGCAGCTCTACTTCGGCCCGGTCTACACCACGACCGACGCCAAGGACAGCAAGGTCGAGGAATACACCGACGACCCGACGGTGCCCGAGAAGGACACCATCCCCACGAAGTAGTCAGTGAGAGCGGAAGGGCCGGTCTCGGGGCCGGCCCTTCCGTCGCGGGTGCGTGAGGGGCGCGGTTGCAGAGCGACCTATGTCCGCGCGGCCCAGAACGACTTCAGGGCCTCGGTCGCGTCGGCTTCGCTGAGGGGGCCGCGGTCCATACGGAGGTCGAGCAGGAACCGGTAGGCCTCGCCGACCTCGGGACCCGGCGGGATGCCCAGGATCTCCATGATCTGGGCGCCGTCGAGGTCGGGGCGTATCGCGTCGAGCTCCTCGGCCTCGGCCAGCACCGCGATGCGCTGCTCGAGCTCGTCGTACGTCCGCTGCAGGCGCATCGCCTTCTTGGCATTGCGGGTCGTGCAGTCGGCACGCGTGAGGATGTGGAGCCGCTGCAGCTGATCGCCGGCATCGCGGACGTAGCGCCGCACCGCCGAGTCGGTCCACTCACCCGATCCGTAGCCGTGGAACCGCAGGTGCAGCTCGACGAGCTTGGCCACCTGGTCGATCAGGTCGTTGCTGTAGCGCAGCGCACGCATGCGCTTGCGGACGAGCTTGGCGCCGACGACGTCGTGGTGGTGGAACGTGACGGTGCCACCCTCGACGAAGCGTCGGGTCTTGGGCTTGCCGATGTCGTGCAGCAGGGCCGCGAGGCGGATGGCCAGATCGGGCTGGGCCTCCAGGCGTCCCTCGAGCGCGATCGCCTGCTCGAGCACGGTCAGCGAGTGCTCGTAGACGTCCTTGTGGCGGTGGTGCTCGTCGCGCTCGAGGATCAGCGCCGGGAGCTCGGGGAGCATCTGCGCCGCAAGACCCGTCTCGACGAGCAGCCGGAGCCCAGCCACCGGGTGGTCGCCGACCAGGAGCTTGTTGAGCTCGTCACGTACGCGCTCGGCCGACACGATCTCGAGCCGTGCGGCCATGTCCGTCATCGCCGCGACCACATCGGGCGCCGCCGTGAAACCGAGCTGCGACACGAACCGCGCCGCCCGCATCATGCGCAGCGGGTCGTCGCTGAATGACTGCTCCGGCGTGACCGGGGTGCGCAACGTACGCGCGTCGAGATCCGCGAGCCCACCGAACAGGTCGACGAACTCCGCCGACGGCAACCGGATCGCCATGGCGTTGACCGTGAAGTCGCGGCGTGACAGGTCGCCCTCGATCGAGTCGCCGAAGTTGACCTCGGGCTTGCGAGACGTGGCGTCGTACGCGTCGCTGCGGTACGTCGTGATCTCGAGCTGGTGCTCACCCTTGCGCAGGCCGATCGTGCCGAACTCACGGCCGATGTCCCACACCGCGTCGGCCCACTTGCCGACGATCTTCTCGATGTCGTCGGGCCTGGCCGACGTCGTGAAGTCCCAGTCGGTGCCGGGGCGCCCGAGCACGGCATCGCGTACGGGTCCGCCGACGATCGCCAGCTCGTGACCCGCATCGGTGAAGAGCACGCCAAGCTCGGCCAGGAAGGAGTTGTCGGCGAGAACGGCGTCGATCCTGGCCCGGCGATCGGGGGTCAGCTCTGACGTGGGCACGGGGACATACTCTATCGGCCCCCTGACCCCGACTATCATCTTCAGGTGAGCAGCCGTCCTCGTCGCACCTGTGTGGCGATCCTGGCGACGATGATTGCCGCGATGCTCCTCGGCTCACCGGCCCAGGCTGCCGACAAGGATCCCGACCTCACCGTCACGATCACCTCACTGTCGCCCAGCTGGCTCAAGGCCGATGCCAAGATCACGATGCGCGGCACGATCACCAACAACGACGACCACGCCTGGGACGAGGTGCAGGCCTACCTCGTGATCCCGGCGACACCGTTCACCACTCGTGCTCAGCTCGACGACGCGATCGACAACGGCGATGCCTACACCGGCACCCGGGTGATCGAGCCCGGAGCGTTCGACGAGCTCGGCGACCTCGCTCCCAAGCAGACCGTGTCGTTCGAGATCACGGTGCCGTACGGGCAGCTGGGCATCTCGGGTGGCACCGGGGTCTACCCGATCGGCGCACAGGTGCTCGGCACCGACACCGACGGCAC
The DNA here is from genome assembly GCF_039537165.1 of Aeromicrobium panaciterrae. Lineage (GTDB taxonomy): Bacteria > Actinomycetota > Actinomycetes > Propionibacteriales > Nocardioidaceae > Aeromicrobium > Aeromicrobium panaciterrae. The sequence goes on from NZ_BAAAZZ010000002.1 coordinate 1,366,176, forward strand.
CCGTGCCAATGACGCGATCGGCCGGGCCACCACGTTCCTCCCCAACATCCCGTCTGACCAGAAGCCCGTGCCGACCACGCTGGTCTGGCCGCTCCTCATGCCCGACTACCGCGGTGTCGACGGCAACTACCACGATCCCGTCGCGACGCTGGCACTCATCAGCCCCGGCGGCCGGCTCCGCAACGTCCTCGATCTCGCCAGGTCCGTCCCACAGAGCTCGGCGACGGTCCTGATCGATCCCGCGCTGCTGGTCGGCATCGACGACATCGCCAACAAGCGGCACATCGCCAAGGGCGTGGAGCTGACCGAGGACCAGACCGCACTGGCCAAGGCGTTCCTCGACGAGCTGCTGGCGTACCTCCGCTCGCACAACATCTGGATCCTCGACTTCGACCGGCCCGACGTGCTGGCGCTGGCGGCCAACCCCGACCTGCGGCGCGGCCTGGCCGAAGCGGTCGACGCGGCGACGCAGTCGGCGATCACGACCTACCAGATCTCCGGGCGGCGGGTGACCTGGCCGACCAGGCGCGGGGTCACGCCCAGCCTCCTCGCGACCGAGCGACGCGATGGTGAGACGCCGATGATCGTCACGCCGGCTTCCGTGCCGGGCTGGGAACGACGCCTCGGCTCCCTCGTCAGCTACGACTCGACCCGTGGACCGCTGCCCCTCCTGGTCAACGACGTGCTCGACGCCGGCGTACCAGGGGGCACGTCCGTGGTCAGCCTGCGGCAGCGCATCCTCAGCGATGCGGCTCTCGCCGGGCTCCAGCGGGCAATCGACTCAAAGTCGCACGCCGACGCGGTCACGATGGTCGACCCGACATGGGATCCGGGTGCCAATGCCGCCGGCGCCGGGCTCTCCACCGCATTCGGGGCGCCATTCGCCCGCGGCGCGACGCTCGACGACCTGCTCACCCGGCCGCTGGCGACGTACGCCGGCCGGGTGCCGACCACGTCGTCCGTCAAGCCGGTGAGCCGTACGCAGCTCCAGGCCGCTGCCGATCTCGCCGCAACCGGAAAGGCGTTGTCATCGATCGACACCGACGACGAGGACGTCAACGCGACGATCGCCCGACAGGTCGCCGGCATTGTGGGCGTGCGCTGGCGCAAGGACCCGCCGCTCGGCGTCCGGGTCGCCAACAACCTGTCGAGCCGCGCCGACGTCGAGCTCACCAAGATCAAGGTCGAGGGCCCGCCGTCGGTGACCCTGTCGAGCTCGTCCGGCGGATTCCCGCTGACGATCATCAACGACACGGCCGACGACATCCGCGTCGGCGTCCAGCTCGACTCCACCAACCCCGCGCTCGACATCCCGTCGGTCAAGCCGGTCGACATCGCCGCCGGCGAGCGGCACACCATGACGATCAACATCGACCTCGGCCGGCAGAACACGACCCAGCTGACGGCACGAGTCGTCTCCACCGACGGCACCGTGATCGCAGTGTCCGAGGCGTTCAACGTCCGGTCGAGCAAGATCGGCGTCATGCTCTGGGTCGCCATCGGGCTCGCCGGTGTCCTGGTGCTGTTCGCGATGTTCCGCCGCTTCCACCGCCGACGCTCGGTGAGCAAGTCCAGCACGACTGACAGGCCGGTCGACGATGACTGACGCCGGGATCGCCCGCGCCAGCGCCTGGATGGCCCTCGGCACCATCGTCTCGCGCATCACCGGCTTGCTGCGGATGCTCCTGCTGGTCTTCGTGATCGGCAAGTCGCTCGACGCCGACATCTTCGACACGGCCAACACGATCCCCAACGCGCTCTACATCCTGGTCGCCGGCGGCATCTTCAACGTCGTCCTGGTGCCGCAGCTCGTACGCAGCATGAAGAACGACGAGGACGGCGGGGATGCGTACGCCAACCGGGTGATCACCCTCGGGCTGCTGGTCCTGGCCACCGCGACCGCGATCCTGATGATCGCCGTACCCGTGCTCCTGCACGTCTTCTATGACGGTGAGCTGTTCTCCGCCGCCAACGCCGAGCAGCGGCAGTCGGCCCAGCTGCTGATGCTGCTCTGCATGCCGCAGGTGTTCTTCTATGGCGCCTTCGTCCTGGTGGGCCAGGTCCTCAATGCGCGCCAGCGGTTCGGACCCATGATGTGGGCACCGATCGTCAACAATCTTGCAGCGATCGCCGTGCTCATCGTCTATGCGGTCGTCTTCGGGTCGTCCGACGGCACCGACGGGTTCACCACGCCGCAAGCACTCCTGATCGGCCTGGGGTCCACGGTCGCGATCGCCCTGCAGACCGCCGTGCTGGTGCCGTTCCTGCGCCAGGCCGGCTTCCACTTCAGGCCGCGCTTCGACTTCCGCGGTGTCGGCCTGAGCCACACCCTGCGGCTCGCGCTCTGGACCCTGGGCTTCATCGTGGTCAACCAGATCGCCTACATCGTGATCATCCGACTCGGCAACCGGGCGACCCTCGAGGGTGCCGCCAACGGCCAAGAAGCGGCGGGCTCGTACGTCTACGGGCTCGGCTTCCTGGTGAGCCAGGTCCCGCACGGCGTCATCACGGTGTCCCTGGCAACGGCGATCATCCCGATGCTGTCGGGTTTCGCCGCCGATCGTGAGTTCGGCCGCTTCCGGGTCGAGCTGGCTCGTACGGTCCGACTGGCGCTCGTCATCATCGTCCCGCTCGCCGTCGCGGTGGCGTGCCTGGGCCAGCAGGTGTCCACCGTGACCAACCTCGCCGGCAACCTCGACGGTGGGTCGACTGCGATCGGCTGGGCCATCCAGGCATTCGCCATCGGGATGGTCGCGTTCACGGTGCACTACCTGATGCTGCGTGGCTTCTATGCCAACGAGGACACCCGGACCCCGTTCTTCATCCAGGTCGTCATCGCCGCGACCAACATCGTCGCGGCGATCGTCCTGACCTCCATGGTGGAGCCCGCGCGGGTCGCGATGATGCTCGCCTTCGCGTTCGGCATCGCCTATGCAGTGGGATCGATCCTGTCCACGACGCTGCTCGCTCGTACGGTCGGATCGCTCATCGACCGCGAGATGCTGGTGTTCACCGTCAAGCTCATCGCCGCGGCAGGTGTGGCCGCCGTCGCGATGCTTGCCATCGCGCAGGGACTCGACTCCCTGGGCCTCGACCAGTCCAAGCCCTCGGGCGGGCTGCCGACCGCAGTCATCGCGGGTCTCGGCGGAGCTGCCGCGTACGTGCTGGCAGCGCGAGTGCTCCGGATGGACCAGCTCACCTATCTCGTCAAAACCCTGCGCCGCCGGGCCTGATTGCCAACCGGTGCGCCGCTGCGGCCCGTAGCATGGCGGTTGAGCGTAGAAGGGGCTGTTGATGAGCGACAGGCGGCCATTGGCCTCCGGCGACGTCCTCGCGCACCGCTACGAACTCCAGGACCTCGTCAGCGAGAAGCTCGGCTCCACCACGTGGCGGGCCCACGACCAGATCCTCAACCGCAACGTCGGCATCGAGATGCTCTCCAGCGCCGATCCTCGTGCCGAGCACTTCCTCGACGCCGCCCGCGAATCGACCTCCGTCACCGATCCGCGTTTCCTGCGGGTGCTCGATCTGATCGAGGACGAGCAGCGCCACCACCTCGTCGTACGCGAGTGGGCGCGGGCGTTCCCGCTCGACCAGCTGCTCGCACAATCGCCGCTGCCCAACCGCCGCGCCGCCACGGTCGTCGCCGAGGTCGCGGAGGCGCTCGCCCACGCCCACGAGCACGGCGTCTACCACCGGCGGCTCACCCCGCACCAGGTCCTGCTCAAGGAGTCGGGCGCCGTACGCGTCGTCGGGCTCGGCGTCACCACGGCCCTGTCACCTGTCGGCCGCCACGACTCGCTCGCCGACCTGCAGGCGTACGAGCAGCTCGACGTCCAGGCGCTCGGCAAGCTCTTGTATGCCTGCCTGGTGAGCCGATGGCCCGGCGCCCAGGTCGATGGCCTCCGTGCTGCCCCGACCGAGCACGGCCGCCTGCTGCGACCCCGGCAGGTACGCGCCGGCGTCGCCCGCGACGTCGACACCGTCGCCGACCGCATCCTCGGCACACCCCCGCGGCACCATGAGACGCCGCTGCGCAGTGCCGCCGACATCGCCCGTACGCTGCGGCTCTCGGGCGAGGACCCAGAGGTGCGCGACGACCAGCCCAGCCTGTCGGGCATCTCCTCGCCCGACCTGCTCCGCCTTGATCCTGTCATCAGGCCGGCGGGCCCACCGCCGGGCCTCGAGCCGCCGCGACGCCGGCCCAAGGCCTACGAGCCCGCGCCTCCCACGACGATGGAGCGCAACGTCGAGCGCGCCCGCCGAGCCGCCAAGGGCGATCGCGGCCTGGTGCTCCTCGGTGTCGGTGTCGTGCTCCTGATCGCGACGGTCCTGGCATTCCTGGTCGGACGCACGACCAGCAACGACCGTTCCGATGCCATCGACGACTCCTCGCCGGTCCGGCTCCTCCCGGTCCAGCGGATCGCCGACTTCGACCCCTTGGGCGACGACGGCGAGGAGAACCCCAAGCAGGCTCGTCTCGCTGCGGACGGCAATCCCGCGACCGGTTGGCGTACGTCCACCTATCTCGGCTCGCCACTGCTGGGCGGTGTCAAGGACGGCGTTGGCCTCGTCCTCGACCTCGGTGGACCCCGCGAGGTCGACAGCGTGCGGATCCAGATGCAGGGTGCACCCACCGACCTGTCGATCTTCGTCGCCTCGCCCGATGCGAGCGGACCGCCCACCAGACTCAAGGGCCTGACCCAGGTGGCGATCCTCGATCGAGCCGGCCTCGACTCCACCCTGACGCTCCAGTCCGGGGAGGTCACGCGCTACCTCGTCGTGTGGCTGAGACGGCTTCCCGAGGTGGCCACGGGCTCCTTCCGCGGCGAGGTCAGGGAAGTCGTCGTACGTGGTCGGTCCTAGGTCCCGTCGAGCCGCCCAGCACAAGGAATATGGGCGGCCTAGGATTCGTTGTGTCAGTGACTTCGATTCAAAGGCAACGGCATGACCGACGTACGCAATCTGATCATCATCGGCTCGGGACCTTCGGGCTACACAGCCGCGATCTACGCTGCCCGCGCCAACCTCAACCCCCTCGTGTTCGAGGGCTCGGTGACGGCCGGCGGCGCCCTGATGAACACCACCGACGTCGAGAACTTCCCCGGCTTCGAGGACGGCATCATGGGCCCCGAGCTCATGGACAAGCTCCGGGCCCAGGCCGAGCGCTTCGGCGCCGAGCTGATCGCCGATGACGTCACGGCCGTCGACCTGACCGGAGACGTCAAGACCGTGAGCCTGGCGGACGGCACGACCTATGAGGCCAAGGCCATCGTCCTCTCGATGGGCTCGGGCTACCGCAAGCTCGAGATCGAGGGCGAGGACCGGCTGTCCGGTCACGGCGTCAGCTGGTGTGCGACGTGTGATGGCTTCTTCTTCCGCGAGCAGAACATCGTGGTCGTCGGCGGAGGCGACTCGGCACTCGAGGAAGCGACGTTCCTCACCCGCTTCGCCAGCAAGGTCACTCTGGTCCACCGACGCGACGAGCTGCGGGCCAGCAAGATCATGCAGGACCGTGCACTGGCCAACGACAAGATCGAGTTCGCCTGGAACTCCGAGGTGGCCGAGCTGCACGGCGAGGACAAGCTTGAGGGCATCACGTTGCGCGACACCGTCACAGGTGACCTCCGCAGGATCGATGCGACCGGCCTCTTCATCGCGATCGGCCACGACCCGCGCTCGGAGCTGCTCAAGGGCCAGGTCGAGCTCGACGACGAGGGTTACGTGTTGGTCAAGCCCGGCACCACCGAGACCAACATCCGCGGCGTGTTCGCCTCCGGTGACCTGGTCGACCACACCTACCGCCAGGCCGTGACGGCTGCAGGTACGGGCTGCGCTGCATCGCTCGACGCCGAGCGCTACCTCGCCGACATCGAGCACGCTGGCCAGCCGGCACCCGCTGCCGCGTTGACGGAATAACTGTCAGCGCCCGACGTTTAACTACCTACAGACCTGAAGGAGCACACCATGGCAGACAGCACCCTCTCGGCCGTCACCGACGCCGACTTCGACGAGCTCGTCCTCAAGGCCGACGGACCCGTTCTCGTCGACTTCTGGGCCAGCTGGTGCGGCCCGTGCCGCCAGCTCGCACCGATCCTCGAGGAGATCGCCGCGGAGAAGGGCGAGAAGCTGACGATCCTCAAGATGGACGCCGACGCCAACCCGGTCACCCCGGCGCAATACCGCGTCACCGGCCTTCCCACGATGAACCTCTACTACAAGGGTGAAGTCGTCCGTTCGCTGGTGGGCGTACGTCCCAAGTCCGCGATCCTCAGCGAGCTCGAAGAGCACACCGCCTGATCTGCAGCACACAGAAGGGCCCGGTTCCCCTCGGGGATCCGGGCCCTTCTTCATGTCGCCAAGTCACTATGTCGACAAAGACACTTATTTACTCTTGGGGTCCATGAGGTTGACGATGCGCTCGAGGTCCTCGAGTGTCGCGAACTCCACCGTGATGCGACCCTTTGACCGGCCGAGGTCGACCTTCACCCTGGTGTCGTAGGCCTCCGAGAGGCGCTCGGCGAGGTCGGCGAGCTTGGGTGCCGAGATGGTCGGCTTGGCCTTCCGGGCCTCCTTGGAGGCCTTCGGGCCTACCGCCACGATCTCTTCCAGTGCGCGGACGGACAGACCCTCGGCAACGACACGAGTCGCCAGCCGATCCTGGATCTCGGTGTTGTCGATGCCGACGAGGGCGCGGGCATGGCCAGCCGACAGGACGCCTGCGGCGACCCGACGCTGGACCGCCGGCGTCAGCTTCAGCAGCCGGATCGTGTTGCTGATCTGGGGACGCGAACGGCCGATGCGGCTGGCAAGCTCGTCATGCGTGCACCCGAAGTCCTCGAGCAGCTGCTGGTAGGCCGATGCCTCTTCCAAGGGGTTGAGGTTGGACCGGTGGAGGTTCTCCAGGAGGGCGTCCCGGAGGAGGTCCTCGTCGGATGTGTCGCGGACGATCGCACCGATGGTCTTCTTGCCGGCCAGGCCATGGGCGCGCCAACGACGCTCGCCCATGATCAGCTCGTAGCGGTCCTTGCCCACCTGTCGTACGACGACCGGCTGGAGGAGACCGACCTCCTTGATGGAGTGGACCAGCTCCTCCATGTCATCCTCGTCGAACACCTCACGGGGCTGCCGTGGGTTGGGGACGACCTGGTCGAGAGGGAGCTCGGCGAACCGCGCACCATCGACCTCCTGGAGACCGGAGGCCTCCGCGTCCTCAGGCCCGGAGGGGATGAGTGCCTCGAGCCCGCGTCCAAGTCCTCGACGTGTGGCTGCCATCAGCTGCTCTCCTGCGATCCGGCCACCGCGATCTCACGCGCAGCCTCGAGGTAGGACAGTGCACCGGATGACGCGCTGTCATAGGTCAGCACCGACTGCTGATAGCTCGGTGCTTCGGAGATCCGCACCGACCTGGGGATCGACGTCTTGAGGACCTTCTCGTTGAAGTAGGCGCGCACCTCGTCGGCCACGCCGGACGACAGCCGGGTACGGGCGTCGTACATCGTCAGAAGGATCGTGGTGATCTCGAGCCGGGGGTTGAGGTGCGACCGGATGAGCTCGATGTTGCGAACCAGCTGACCGAGGCCCTCCAGGGCGTAGTACTCGCACTGGATGGGGATGAGCACCTCACGGCCGGCCACCATGGCATTGACCGTCAGCAGACCGAGTGAAGGTGGGCAGTCAATCAGCACGTAGTCGATGCGGTCGCCAGCGTCGTCACAGTCCTTGAGGTAGGCCTGGAGCCCGCGGTCGAGCCGCGACTCACGAGCGACCAGTGAGACCAGCTCAATCTCGGCACCGGCCAGGTCGATCGATGCCGGCAGAACCGTGAGACCGTCGATGTCGGGACATGGACGTACGAGCTCGTCGAGATCGGTGCCATCGACGATCGCCTCGTAGACACCAGGAGTGCCTTCCTGGTGCGGGATGTTGAGCGCCGTCGAAGAGTTGCCTTGCGGGTCGAGGTCGATGACCAGGACACGCAGACCGCGCATGGCCAACGCCGCCGCGATGTTGACGGTGGTCGTCGTCTTGCCGACTCCACCCTTCTGGTTGGCGACGACGAACACCCGGGTGTCCTTCGGCTTCTCGAAGCGCGGCGTGGACGACACGCGTTGGGCCAGCTCGACGTGCTGCTGCGCCTCGGCTGCGAGTGGCGTCGAGGCGTCGGGACTGGGTACGGGCGTGGCGCCGTACGACGCGGCCGATGGTGCGGGGGAGTTCACATCGCTCCTTCGGTGGTTTCACGTGAAACATGACCCAGCTCGTTCACTTGGTCACCTCCACCACGGTCGTGGGGTTGTCGTGTTCCCCGTACGTCGAGACCACGATAGTCGTCGCGCCCAGACGATGGAGGGTTGCCGTCGCAGCCTTCACTTCCTGCTCCGCCGTGCGACCCTTGAGGGCGAGCAGCACACCGCCTTTGCGGACGAGCGGGAGGCACCACCGGCCCAGCTTGTCGAGTGGCGCCACGGCTCGCGCCGTCACCACCTCATACGTCTCCTTGACGTCCTCGGCGCGAGCGCGCAGCACGGTGACGTTGTCGAGCCCAAGAGCGGTGACGGCCTCGTCCAGGAACGACGTCCGACGAAGCAGCGGCTCGATCAGGGTCACGTGCAGGTCGGGGCGACCGATCGCCCACACCAACCCGGGCAGACCCGCACCCGTACCCACATCGGCGACCGTGGCACCTTGCGGCACTCGTGGCAGCACGACGGCCGAGTTGAGGATGTGACGATCCCACAGGCGGGGGACCTCACGCGGGCCGATCAGTCCACGTACGACACCGTCGGTCGCGAGCAGATCCGCATACGCCTCGGCGACCGGGAGCTGTGACGAGAACACCCCCGCCGCGGACGACGGGGGTGTTTCACGTGAAACATCGGGGCGCTCGTCAGAGCTCATGCTCAGTCCGAGGCCGGAAGCACGACGACGTGGCGATGAGGCTCCACACCGTCAGATGAGCTGTTGAGGCCAGCGGCCGCGACAGCATCGTGCACGACCTTGCGCTCGAACGGCGTCATGGCGCTCAGGGCCACCGAGGGCTCGCCCGCCTTGACCTTCTCGATGGCACCCTCGGCGATGCCGATGAGCTCAGTACGACGTGCGGCACGGAAACCGGCGACGTCGAGCATCAGCCGGCTGCGCTCACCTGTCTCGCGATAGACCGCGAGGCGAGTCAGCTCCTGGAGGGCGTCGAGCACCTCGCCGTCACGGCCCACGAGGTGGTCGAGGTTGCCCCCGACGATCTCGACAGCAGCGCGGTCACCGTCCACATCCATGTCGATGTCGCCATCAAGGTCGGCGATGTCGAGCAGCTCTTCGAGGAAGTCGGCGGCGATGTCGCCTTCCTTCTCGAGGCTCTTGGCGAGTTCACTCATCAGATGTCCTTCTCGGGATCCTTGGCCGTGATGTCCGGCTTCTTCTTTGGCTGTTGTGGACCAGACTTCGGTCCGCCGCGCTGCTTGGGCGTCGGCTTGGGTGCCGGCGCCTTCTTGCGCTCGGCACGCGGCTGGTTCTTGGGCTGTACGCGCGGGGCCGGCTTCGGGGCAGCCTCCTCGGCCGCCTTCTTCAGCGGGTCCTCGACGACGATGCGTCCTCGTGCCTTGTCGCGCTCCTGCTTGGCAGCGAACGCCGGCGTACCCGGAGCAGGGTTGCGGCGGATGACATAGAACTGCTGGCCCATGGTCCAGAGGTTGGAGGTCGTCCAGTAGATGAGGACACCGAGCGGGAACGCCACGCCGCCCACCGCGAACACCACGGGGAGCACGTAGAGCAGCATCTTCTGCTGCTGGGCGTACGGACCGCTCATCGCATCGGCCGGCATGTTCTTGGACATCAGCTGACGCTGCGTCGTGAACTGCGTGATGCACATGGCGACGACCAGGGTCATCGTCAGGATGCGCGTCTCGGTCAGGTCGGTCTTCATGAACGTGTCGGCGATCTTGGCGCCGAGCAGCTTCGCATTCTCGAGGGACGCGGCGTCCTTGACGCTGAGGAAGCCCTTGGGTGTGCCGTGCGCGGCGCGGTCGATCGTGCGGAACAGCGCGAAGAAGATCGGCATCTGCAGGATCAGGGGGAGGCAGGAGGCGAACGGGTTGGTGCCCGTCTCCTTCCAGAGCTTCATCTGCTCCTGGGTCAGCTTCTCGCGGTCGTGGGCGTACTTCTTCTGCAGCTCCTTGATCTGGGGCTGCAGCAGCTGCATGTTGCGGCTCGACTTGATCTGACGCACGAACAGCGGGATCAGCGCGGCACGGATCGTGATCGTCAGGCCGACGATCGCGAGGGCCCAGGTCCAGCCCGAGTTCTCGGACAGGCCGAGGGTGGAGAACACCTTGTGCCAGAACAGCAGCACCGCGGAGACGGCGTAGTAGAGCGGCGTCATGATGGCCGATCCGATGTCGCCTAGGAAGCCGAACATTGTTCTCCTCTGTGATGTTCAGGTCGTGCTGTTAACGATGTGACTGAGGGACCGGGTCGTACCCGCCCGCGGCCCAAGGGTGGCACCGCATGACGCGACGCGCAGCCAGGTAAACCCCTCGGATCGCACCATGAGTCTCCACGGCTTGCAAAGCGTAGGCCGAGCACGTCGGATGGTAGCGGCACACCTGGCCGTACAACGGACTGATGGCAAAGCGGTAGGCCTTGAGGAACCCGATGATCGCCCACTTCAACGGCGAGGTCTTCATCAGCTCGCTCCACCACGGGCCAACGCCGCGTCAAGGTGCTCGGCGAGGGTTGCCGATCCGGCGTCGGTTGCCGCAGGCAACGCTCGCACCACGACCCGTGATCCCTCGGGAAGCCGGTCAAGACGCTCACGCATGAGGTGCCGGAGCTGACGCTTGACCCGATTGCGGTCGACGGCGGATCCGACGGCCTTGCTCACGACGAAACCGACGGACGTCTGTCCGCCGGCTCCCGGAACGACATGTGTGACAAGGGTGGGTTGTACGCCTTTGGCACCACGACGGATCGTGTGCCGGAAGTCCTCCCCGGTGCGCATGCGTTGAGCGCGCGCGAGCAACGACTCAGGCAGACAGCTTGGCGCGGCCCTTGCGGCGGCGATCGGCGAGGATCGCGCGACCTGCACGGGTACGCATGCGAAGGCGGAAGCCGTGCTTCTTGGAGCGACGACGGTTGTTCGGCTGGAAAGTACGCTTGCTCATGAGTTCCTCACGGGGGATTGGGCCGGTCAACGGCCACCGCTCGCCCACGACGCGAAAGACTCTTCGTGGGCACACGGCAGTCGTCGTTTAGCACGACTAGTCCACGGTACGCGGTGCTCTCTGGGACGGTCAAACTGATGCCCATACGCCACCTCAGCCCCAAGGTCCACGCGACACGCCGAGAACCTTCGTCAAGCTGGGGAAATCCGCTTGTATGCGCTCGGCAAGGCTGCTAGCGTCACCGCGGTATCGACTTTTCCACAAGGCCCCTCACGGGCCCTTGTACATTCACAACCTGTGGAAAACCATGTGGATCGCATACGTGAAAAGACTCTGTCGGGAGGCATTGGATGAGCGACGGCCCGGAGCCCACTCCCGAGGAGCACCTCGACACGGTGTGGAAGCAGGCCGTCGACACTCTCTCTCCCGGCGCCAAGGTGTGGGTCTACTCCGCCAAGCCGCTCAGCCTGCACGACAACATCATGATCGTCGCGGTCCAGGACGACCTGACACGTGCCCAGCTCGAGTCGCGCGTACGCCCTGCGCTCGAGCACGCCATCAGCATGGCGCTCAACCAGGAGACCCGGCTCATCGTCACGATCGAGCCGGCGGCCTTGGATCGCCTGAGTCAACAAGACGACATGTCGACAAACTCGCAGCCCGAGGCGTCGGTGGCCGAGGACGACTCCGACGACGAGGACGACCAGCACGAGTTCGTACCCAGCTGGGCTGAGCGCACCACGGCGCCGCCACGTATCGGCACGATGGCGGAGGCCCGGCTCAACCCGCGCTATCTCTTCGAGAACTTCGTCATCGGCTCGTCCAACCGCTTCGCCCACGCCGCCGCGGTCGCCGTGGCCGAGGCCCCCGGCAAGGCCTACAACCCGCTGGTCATCCACGGCGAGTCAGGCCTGGGCAAGACGCACCTGCTTCACGCCATCGGCCACTACGTCCTCAACCTCTACCCGTCGTCGCGGGTGCGTTACGTCAGCAGCGAAGAGTTCGTCAACGACGTCATCAATGCCATCGGCGAAAACCGTACGTCCGCCCTGCGACGCAAGTACCGCGAGATCGACGTGCTCCTGGTCGATGACATCCAGTTCATCGAGCGCAAGGAAGCCACGCAGACCGAGTTCTTCCACACGTTCAACGCCCTGCACAACGAGAACAAGCAGATCGTGATGACGTCCGATCGGCCGCCCAAGAACCTCACGACGCTCGATGACCGACTGCGCAACCGCTTCGAGTGGGGACTCACCACCGAGACCCTGCCGCCAGATCTCGAGACCCGCATCGCGATCCTCCGCAAGAAGGCCGCCAACGAAAAGCTCACCGCGCCCGCAGATGTCCTCGAGTTCATCGCCAGCAAGGTGCAGACCAACATCCGTGAGCTCGAGGGTGCCTTGATCCGTGCCACCGCGTTCGCCAACCTCAACGGCACGACGGTCGACCTCCAGCTCGCGCAGATCGTGCTCAAGGACCTCATCGCCGAAGGTGAGGAGCCCGACATCTCCGTCGGCATGATCATGGCGCAGACGGCTGCCTACTCCGAGTTCTCGATCGACGACCTGTGCAGCGCCAACCGCAGCCGCAACCTGGTGCTCGCACGACAGATCGCGATGTACCTCTGCCGCGAGCTCACCGAGATGTCACTGCCCAAGATCGGTCAGGAGTTCGGCAATCGCGACCACACCACCGTGATGCACGCCGATCGCAAGATCCGCAAGCTGATGGCCGAGAAGCATGCCGTCTACAACCAGGTCACGGAGCTCACTGCTCGTATCAAGCAGCAGGCCCGCCAATCATGACGAGTGAATGGCCCGCACGGACCATTCACATCTGGGGAAGAGTCTGTGGGAAAACCCCCACACCTCGTGGACATCTGGAGTCCCAGTGTGAACACCATGTGAACGGCGGGCGGATGTTCACAACCACCTGTAGTTTCACCCCTTCGTACGACACAGGTTGTCCACCGGTCGAAACACTGGCTGACCTGCGCAATGACAAGTTGTCCACCGAATCCACAGACGCTACTACGACGACTACCCTTATATATCTCGACAAGACCAGTGGAAGTCACGTCACACCACATGTGTGGACGACCAGATCAGTCCTTCCCCTGGCTACCTCCACGCCCAGGTTGCGTGGCAGGATTCATCCCCACGGCTCCCGTCCTCGGAAAGGCCCCACCACGTGAAGTTCCGCATCGACCGCGACACACTCGCGGACGCCGTCGCTTGGACGGCGCGCAGCCTGCCCAACCGTCCGAGCGTGCCCGTGCTGGCAGGTCTGCTCATCGAAACTGCCGCAGACGGACTCACGCTTTCGGGCTTCGACTACGAGACGTCGACGCGTGCGACCCTGCCCGCCGAGGTCACGGCCGACGGCCGTGCTCTGGTCTCTGGCCGTCTCCTCGCCGAAATCGTCAAGTCGCTCCCCGCGAAGCCTATGGAGATCGCCCTCGAAGGCACCAAGGTCCAGGTCGTGTGCGGCAACGCCCGCTTCAGCCTGCAGACCATGCCGGTCGAGGAATATCCACAGCTTCCCGAGATGCCGACGGCCTCCGGCACGATCAAGGCCGACGACTTCGCCACGGCGGTCGCACAGGCCAGCGCAGCAGCAGGACGTGACGAGATGTTGCCCTTGCTGACCGGCGTACGCCTGGAGCTCGAGGGCTCGACCATCTCGCTGATGGCGACCGATCGCTTCCGTGCCAGCCTGCGCGACCTGCAGTGGTATCCCGAGCAGGCCGACATCTCGGCCCAGGCGCTGGTTCCGGCTCGCGTTCTCGGCGAGACCGCCCGTGCGTTGACCGCCGGCGGCGACATCACGATCGCGGTGTCCTCCGGTGACGCCGGCGACGGACTCATCGGGTTCGAGGGCGTCGTCGGCAACGGCACACGCCGTACGACCACTCGACTCCTCGAGGGTGACTTCCCCCGCGTACGCCAGCTCTTCCAGGCCACACCCGAGACCGTCGCGTATGTCGACACCCAGCAGTTCGTCGACTCGGTCAAGCGTGTGGCCCTGGTCGCGGAGCGCAACACGCCCGTACGCCTGAGCTTCTCCGAGGGACAGCTGCTCCTCGAGGCCGGCAGCGGGGAGGAGGCGCAGGCGTCGGAGTCGCTCGAGGCGACGATCAACGGTGCGGACATCTCGATCGGCTTCAACCCGACCTACCTGCTCGAGGGACTCGCCGTGATGTCGGATCCCGTCGTGCACCTGTCGTTCACGCAGCACACCAAGCCCGCAGCGATCTCGGGCGTCCAGGAGATCGGCGCCGATCCCGACGCCGCCTTCCGCTACCTGATCATGCCCGTACGCTTGCAGAACTGAACCACACTCTTTGGGAGCGCTCGACATGGAAATCGGACTCGTCGGACTCGGCAAGATGGGTGGCAACATGCGCACCCGCCTGCGCAACGGCAAGGTCGGCGTCGTCGGCTACGACCGCAATCCCGATGTCACCGACGTCGGATCGCTGGCCGAGATGGTCGACAAGCTTGAGTCGCCCAAGGTCGTCTGGGTCATGGTGCCCGCCGGCGACATCACCCGCGCCACCGTGACCGAGCTGCTCGAGCTTCTGGACGAGGGTGACGTCATCATCGACGGCGGCAACTCTCGCTGGACCGATGACGAGATCCACGCGGGCCTCGCGGCCGAGAAGGGCATCGGCTACATCGACTGCGGTGTCAGCGGCGGCATCTGGGGCCTCGAGAACGGCTACGCACTCATGGCCGGCGGTGACAAGGCCGACATCGCCAAGGTCATGCCGGTCTTCGATGCGCTGAAGCCCGAGGGTGACTCCGGCTTCGTGCACGCCGGCCGCGTAGGAGCGGGCCACTTCTCCAAGATGGTCCACAACGGCATCGAGTACGCCATGATGCAGGCCTACGCCGAGGGCTACGAGCTCCTCGAGAAGGTCGACATGGTCGACAACGTCACCGCGGTGTTCGACTCGTGGCGCCAGGGCACCGTCGTACGTTCGTGGCTGCTCGACCTCCTGGTCAAGGCACTCGAAGAGGACCCGGGACTCTCAAAAATTCGCGGCTACGCCGAGGACTCCGGCGAAGGTCGGTGGACTGTCGAGGCAGCGATCGACAACGCCGTGCCGATGCACACCATCGCAGCGTCCCTGTTCGCTCGATTCACCTCGCGCCAGGATGAGTCGCCGGCCATGCAGGCGGTCGCCGCGATGCGCAACCAGTTCGGTGGCCACGCGGTGCAGGCTGCTGCTGAAGCAGGGCACGACCCCAAGGACGCCTAGCTCGCATGCACGTTGCCCGGCTGTCCTTGCATGACTTCCGGTCGTACGCCACCGTCGAGATCGAGCTTGAACCGGGCGCCACGGCGTTCATCGGTGCCAACGGTCAGGGCAAGACCAATCTGGTCGAGGCGATCGACTACCTCTCACGCCTGGAGTCGCACCGCGTCTCCAGCGACACCCCACTCGTACGCGCTGGTGCCGATCAGGCCGTGATCCGCGCCGACGTCGTCAAGGGTGACCGTACGGCGCTGCTCGAGCTCGAGATCACGCCCGGCAAGGCCAATCGCGCCCGCATCAACCGCGGAGCCCTGCCCCGGACGCGTGAGCTGGTCGGCGTGCTCCGCACCGTGATGTTCTCGCCCGACGACCTCGACCTGGTCAAGGGTGACCCCTCGGATCGCAGAAAATTTCTCGACTCGCTCCTGGTCCTGAGGACCCCACGTCTCACCGGCGTCCGCGCGGATTACGAGCGCGTCCTCAAGCAGCGCAACACGCTCCTCAAGTCAGCCGGCCGTCGCCGCGATGCCGACCTGTCGACCTTGGACATCTGGGACGAGAACCTCGCCCGTACAGGTTCTGAGCTCGTCGCCGAGAGGCTCAGGCTGCTCGACGAGCTCGCTCCGTTCCTCGCGGACGCGTACGTACGCGTGGCCGCCGAGGCCGCGCCCGACCGACGCCACGTCACCGCGACCTACAAGCCGTCCCTCGCGCTGCCGGCCGGACTGCGCGATGCCTCGACGATTCACGACGCGATCCTCGAGGAGGTTGCGCGTCGCCGCGGCGACGAGATCGATCGCGGCATCAGTCTGGTCGGTCCACACCGTGACGAGGTCGCGCTGATGATCGGTACGTTGCCCGCGAAGGGCTACTCGAGTCATGGTGAGTCATGGTCGTTGGCGCTCGCGCTCCGACTGGCGTCGTTCGAGCTGCTCCGCAGGGATGACGACGACCCGGTGCTGATCCTGGACGACGTGTTCGCCGAGCTCGACCAAGGCCGGCGCCAACAGCTCGCCGAGCTGGTCGGCGATGCCGAGCAGGTGCTCGTCACCGGCGCAGTGGCCGATGACGTGCCTGATGCGCTCAAAGGTCACCGTTTTCGAGTCGCCGGCGGGGAGGTTGTCCGTGACTGAGTCAGAGGAGCCGGACGCCTTGCGCCTCGCCCGTGAGATCGCCAACAGCTACAAGACGTCGAAGCCGGCAGGCCAGTCCCCGAAGCGGCGGACCCGTCCGGCCAAACCGGCCCGGCCCAAGCGCGATGAACCCAGTGCGCTCGGCGATGTGCTCGGCGAGCTCGTCGACGACCAGGGCTGGACCGAGAAGCTTGCGGCCCAGCGGGTGTTCACGGACTGGCCCAAGATCGTCGGACCCGAGGTGGCCCAGCATTCGGAGGTCATCGCCTTCGAGGATGGCGAGGTCGAAGTACGTACCGACTCCACGGCGTGGGCGACCCAGCTCCGCATGTTGGCGCCACGCATCGTGGCCAAGCTCAACCAGGAGTTCGGTGACGGATCGGTGATCCGGATCGTCGTACGCGGACCGCAGGCACCCTCGTGGAAGAAGGGCATCCGCAGCGTCAAGGGTGCGCGCGGCCCCCGCGACACCTACGGCTGAGCTATTCGGACGGCGACACGGCAGCCGCAGCGACGACGAAGGCCGCGGTCACGGCGGTCACCGTGCCGAGCACGAGCGACGCCTGGGTGAAGCCGACCCATCCGTACGCTGGGCGTACTCCGACCGCGACCAGGAAGGCGAGCCCGCCCACACATCCCGCCACCGCGGCGATGAACGTGCCCCTCACCGGATGACGCGGGCCGTGGATGACTGCGGCAACCAACGCGGTCCAGATCAGGCTGACCGCGAGTGCCGCCATGACATCAGCTGGTCGGTGCCACCCTGCGACGATCGTCGAAGCACCGGTGAGCGTCGTGGCGAAACCGCCGGCAAGCGCGACGAGGGGTCGGAGCACACCGGGCGCGACCAGCAGCGCGGCGCCGACAGCGCTCGCGACGACCGTCGTGTGCCCGCTGGGCAGGCTGTTGAGCGTGCCCAACCCGAAGTCGGGACGATCGAGGACCGTCTCCTTGAGAACCTGTGTGGTCAGGTTCGCCCCGAGCAGCACCGCAGCGGCAGCGGCGCCGATGCGTGGTCGACCACGCATCAGTGCAACGACGGCACACCCGACGGCGACCGCGAGGATCGCACCGATCGACACGTACCCGAGGACGCTGAGCAAGGTGAGCTGGGCATCTCGCCCTGCGACGACGGTCCGCATCGCCGAGTCGTCCCAGTCCTGACCCTGCCCGGAGCGGAGCGCGACTCGTACCAGGAGTGCCGCGAGCGCACCCGCGACGAGCACCGTGGCGACGGCGGCGGGCGCCGTGTCACGACGGGAGGCGGTCATGGACATGCCAATACGATGCCCGATGGATCCCAGCCTCTCCCGGCCAGGTGACACCCGTGCAGGTGAGAGCGATTTTGGCCGGTACGCCCCTATCCCGGCTCGGACGGGGACCTCCGACGTCGTCACAGCGGCGCTTATGTGGCTCTGAAGGCCACCTGAGCCTCAAGAAACCCGTGCCGAAACCTGTGACTAGACGCTGGGAGGCCCGTAATGGGCCCGTATACTGATTGAGTGACTCAAACTCCAGATCCTGAAGCAACATATGACGCCAGCAACATCCAGGTGCTCGAGGGACTGGAGGCCGTACGCAAGCGGCCCGGCATGTACATCGGCTCCACGGGCGAGCGCGGCCTGCACCACCTGGTCTACGAGGTCGTCGACAACTCGGTCGACGAGGCCCTCGCCGGATACGCCTCCCACATCGCGGTGACCCTCCAGCCGGACGGCGGAGTCAAGGTCGTCGACGACGGTCGAGGCATCCCGGTCGACGAGCACCCGACGGAGAAGATGCCGGCCGTGACGCTGGTTCTCACGTCGCTGCACGCCGGCGGCAAGTTCGGCGGTGGTGGCTACAAGGTGTCGGGCGGACTGCACGGCGTCGGCGTCTCGGTCGTCAATGCGCTGTCGACCAAGCTTCACGTCGAGGTCAAGCGTGACGGCTACGTCTGGACGCAGTCGTTCACGTACGGCGAGCCGGACGCGCCACTCAAGCGTGGCGCCAAGACCACCGAGACCGGCACGACCACCGTGTTCTATGCCAGCGACACGATCTTCGAGACCACCGACTACTCCTACGAGACGCTCAAGACGCGATTCCGGGAGATGGCGTTCCTCAACAAGGGGCTCGAGCTGGTCCTGCGCGACGACCGCGAGAGGCACGACGACGACGAGTCCGAGGACTCGGAATTTGATGGGCAGGAGCGCGACGCCCGCTTCCGCTACGACAAGGGACTCGTCGACTACGTCGAGCACATCAACGTCGGCAGCAAGGCACCGATCCACCGCGACGTCATCGCGTTCGAGTCCGAGGACGAGGCCAAGGGCCTCTCGCTCGAGGTCGCGATGCAGTGGAACGACAGCTTCGTCGAGTCGGTGCACACGTTCGCCAACACGATCAACACGCACGAGGGCGGCACGCACGAAGAAGGCTTCCGCGCGGCACTCACCGCGACGGTCAACAAGTTCGCGACGACGCAGGGCCTGATCAAGAAGGCCACCGACAACCTCTCCGGCGAGGACATCCGCGAAGGTCTGACGGCGATCGTCTCGATCAAGCTCGAGGAGCCCCAGTTCGAGGGCCAGACCAAGACCAAGCTCGGCAACAGCGAAGCCAAGTCTTACGTCCAGTCGGTCCTCAACGACGAGCTCGGTGCCTGGTTCGAGCAGCACCCGGCTGAAGGCAAGACCATCGTCCGCAAGTCGATCGATGCAGCGACGGCCCGCATGGCCGCCCGCAAGGCGCGCGACCTGGCCCGCAACCGCAAGGGACTGCTCGGCGGCGGCGGTCTTCCCGGCAAGCTCGCCGACTGCTCGTCGCGCGAACCCGCCGAGTGCGAGGTCTTCATCGTCGAGGGCAACTCGGCTGGCGGCTCGGCCAAGGGTGGTCGTGACCCTCGTACGCAGGCGATCCTCCCGTTGCGCGGCAAGATCCTCAACGTCGAGAAGGCCCGCATCGACAAGATCCTCCAGAACGCCGAGGTCCAGGCGATCATCTCGGCGCTCGGCACCGGGGTGCACGAGGACTTCGACATGGCCAAGCTCCGCTATCACAAGATCGTGCTGATGGCCGATGCCGACGTCGACGGCCAGCACATCTCGACGTTGCTGCTGACCCTGCTGTTCCGGTTCATGAAGCCGCTGATCGATGCCGGCCACGTCTACCTCGCGCAGCCGCCGCTCTACAAGATCAAGTGGAGCAATTCCGCCGACGAGCTGGCCTACTCGGACCGGGAGCGCGATGCACTCCTGGAGTCGGGCGCAGCCGAGGGCAAGCGCCTCCCCAAGGAGGTCGGCCAGCAGATCCAGCGCTACAAGGGTCTCGGTGAGATGAACGACAGCGAGTTGTGGGACACCACGATGGATCCGGCCAACCGCATCCTGCGCCAGGTGACGCTCGAGGACGCCGCGATGGCCGACGAGATGTTCACGATCCTCATGGGTGAGGACGTCGAGCAGCGACGGGCCTTCATCCAGCGCAACGCCAAAGACGTACGTTTTTTGGATATCTAGCTTCTCGACATCTGATCTGACAGGGACTCTTCGTGACTGAGACCGCACCCGAACACCACAGGATTGAACGCGTCGAGCCTGAGCTTGAGACGCAGACGTACGTTTTCTCGACATCTGATCTGACAGGGATCCTCCATGACTGACACCACTCCTCCCGAGCACGACCGGATCGAAGGCGTCGAGCTGCAGGACGAGATGCAGCGGTCCTACATCGACTACGCCATGAGCGTGATCGTGTCGCGCGCCCTGCCCGACGTCCGCGACGGTCTCAAGCCGGTGCACCGCCGCGTCCTCTACGCGATGTATGACGGCGGCTACCGGCCCGACCGCGGGTTCTCCAAGTGCTCGCGCATCGTCGGTGACGTCATGGGTCAATACCACCCGCACGGTGACACCGCGATCTACGACACGCTCGTACGACTGGCTCAGCCGTGGGTCATGCGCGCTCCGATGATCGACGGGCAGGGCAACTTCGGCTCGCCGGGTGATGACGGCGCTGCCGCGATGCGTTACACCGAGTGTCGGCTCGCTCCCATCGCGATGGAGATGGTGCGTGACATCGACAAGAACACCGTCGACTTCCGCCCCAACTACGACGGTCGCTCGCAGGAGCCGACGGTTCTCCCGGCCCGCATCCCCAACCTGTTGGTCAACGGCTCGGCCGGCATCGCGGTCGGCATGGCCACCAACATCCCGCCGCACAACCTGGTCGAGGTCGCGGCCGGTGCCCAGTGGGCGCTGGAGAACCCCGAGGCCAGCAAGGAAGAGCTGCTCGACGCCCTGCTTGAGCGCATCAAGGGCCCCGACTTCCCGTCGGATGCGTTGATCGTCGGCACCAAGGGCATCGAGGACATGTATCGCACGGGCCGCGGCTCGGTGATGATGCGCGCGATCGTCTCGATCGAGGAAGACACCAAGGGCCGCATCCAGCTCGTCGTCACGGGTCTGCCCTATCAGGTCAACCCCGACAACCTCATGCGCAAGATCGCCGACCTGGTCAACACCGGCCGCATCCAGGGCATCTCCGACCTGCGCGACGAGACCTCGTCGCGCGTCGGCCGCCGCATCGTGATCGAGATCCGCAAGGACGCCGTTGCCCGCGTCGTGCTCAACAACCTCTACAAGCACACCGAGCTGCAGACCAACTTCAGCGCCAACATGCTGGCCCTGGTAGACGACGTCCCGCGTACGTTGACGCTCGACCAGTTCGTCAGCCACTGGATCAATCACCAGATCGAAGTCATCCAGCGCCGTACCCAGTACCTCTTGGACGACGCGGAGGCTCGAGCGCACATCTTCCGCGGCTACGCCAAGGCCCTCGATGCGCTCGACGAGGTCATCGCCCTGATCCGTCGCAGCCCCACGGTCGACGAGGCTCGCGCCGGACTCATCAAGCTGCTCACGATCGATGAGCTGCAGGCCAACGCGATCCTCGAGATGCAGCTGCGTCGCCTCGCGGCACTCGAGCGTCAGAAGATCATGGACACCCTCGCCGAGCTCGAGGAACAGATCGCCGACTACAAGGACATCCTGGCCAAGCCTGAGCGTCAGCGTCAGATCGTCTCCGAGGAGCTCGCTGCGATCGTCGACAAGTTCGGCACCGACCGCCGTTCACAGATCATCCCCGCCGACGGCGACCTGTCCGACGAGGACCTCATCCCCGATGAGGAGGTCGTCGTCACGATCACCAAGGGCGGCTACGCCAAGCGCACCAAGACCGACCTCTACCGCGTGCAGAATCGCGGCGGCAAGGGCGTACGCGGGGCTCAGCTCCGCGGCGACGACATGGTCGACCACATGTTCTCGACGACCAGCCACCACTGGATCCTGTTCTTCACCACGGCCGGACGCGTCTACCGGGCCAAGGCATACCAGCTTCCTGAAGCAGGTCGTGACGCCAAGGGCGGACACGTCGCCGGACTCCTGTCGTTCCAGCCCGACGAGCAGATCGCCCAGGTGCTGGCGATCCGCGACTACGAGTCGGCGCCCTACCTCGTGCTCGCGACTCGGCGCGGCCTGGTCAAGAAGACGCGCCTGGCCGACTACAACAGCCCACGGCAGGCCGGTGTCATCGCGATCAACTTCCGTGAGGACGACGACGAGCTGATCGGCGCCGAGCTGGTCAACCCCGAGGATGACCTGCTGCTGATCTCCCGCAAGGCACAGTCGATCCGGTTCCGTGCCGATGACGAGCAGCTGCGGCCGATGGGACGTGCGACGTCAGGTGTCACCGGAATGAAGTTCCGTGACGGCGACGCGATGCTCTCGATGACGGTCATCCGTCATGAGCACGCCGACCAGGACAATGTCGCCGAGGAGGACCAGCTCTACGTCTTCACGGTGACCGACGGTGGATTCGCCAAGAAGACACGCATTGACGCTTACCGCCTCCAAGGTCGCGGCGGCCTGGGCATCAAGGCCATGCAGATCACCGACACGCGCGGTGAGCTCGTGGGCGGTCTGGTGCTCAAGGACAGCGACGACGTCATCAGTGTCACGGCAGGCGGACAGGTCACCCGGAGCCTCGTTGCGGGTGTGCCTGTGATGGGACGTGACACGATGGGGGTGAGTTTCGTCAAGTTCAAGGGGGAGGACCGCGTGGTGACCATCGCACGCAATGCCGAGCTTCCGTCGGACGAGTCCTCAGTAGAGGAGCCGTCGACCGACGAGGAGCAGGGCGAGTGAACGAAGACAGCCAGCTGCCGGACAACGCTCCGGGCTCTGGTGCGGGGGACGCTGCAACGTCGCAGGAGATCCCGCGACTGCCCAAACCCACCAAGAGTCCCGCCAAGAAGTCAGCAAGGAAGGCACCCTCGAAGGTCGGGGCCAGCTCGGCAACCGTGACTGACAAGGGTCGCGCCAGGGACATCCCGTTGCCGGATGCCCAGGTCGAGCAGGAGCCTGAGACCGACGAGACCCCCAAGACCTCAGGGCCTCGCCGCATCGAACCTGTCGATCCCGGCCGCCCACTCACGGCGGCCGACTATGCTCGTACGACGAAGTCCGCTCCTGACAGCACCGCAGTGATTCCAGCGGTCAAGGACGAGCCGAAGGTGGTCGAGCAGGTGGCATCCACCGCGACGAGCAGTGCCTCAGGTCGTCAGGCCAGCCTTCGGCTCAACCATGTCGAGCCGTGGTCGGTCGCGCGGATCACGTTTGCCATCTCGGTCGCAATGATGATCGTCGGCGTCGTCGCGATGACGATCTTCTGGATCGTGCTCAACCTCGTCGGTGTGTGGGACCAGGTCAACGAAGCCGTCACGTCGGTGCTCAGTGACGACTCGTCGAGCTTCAACATCACCGACTACCTCGGCTTCTGGCGCCTGATCGGCCTCACCTTGGTGCTGTCGGCGATCAACGTCGTCCTGATGACGGCACTGGCGACGATCGGTGCCCATCTCTACAACCTCGCGGCCCAGGTTCTTGGTGGCGTCGAGGTCACGTTCAGCGAGGAGCGCTAGGCCCTCCCGATTCGGTCTTGGTCCGGGTCGTACGGTAATGTTCATCGCTGTTGCGGGCGTATAGCTCAGCTTGGTTAGAGCGCATCCCTGATAAGGATGAGGTCCGAGGTTCAAGTCCTCGTACGCCCACTCGACGGAAGGTCAGTATGAAGAAGTTCATCGCCCTCGGGCTCGCCGCAGCCGGCGTGTTCTGGGTCATCGGCCAGTCGAAGAGGTCACCCGCGACCGACCACTGGGCGGCTGCGAGCGACAAGGTCTAGCCACGGGGCCGTGGCGCAATTGGTAGCGCACCTGCTTTGCAAGCAGGGGGTTAGGGGTTCGAGTCCCCTCGGCTCCACAAGACATGAACCCCCACCAACCGGTCGTCGGTAGGTGGGGGTTCGTCGTTGATTGGTGGGGGTTCATGTCTTGTGAATCAAGCGAGTGACTCGAGTCGTGCCCCACCAACGCAGTGCCCCAATGCGGCGAAGCCGTCACGAGGGCGCTGCCACACAAGGGATCCCCTCGGCGTCCGGGGAGACGTCAATTCCTGCTCGAAGAGAATCAGTCCGTCGAGGCAGTCAGAACGTCGAGGCCAGCCCTTTGCAGCGCGTCATGCATTGCGGTGCTGATCGTGTCGGTGATGACCCCAGTGAAGGCGTCGAGGTCCGACACCTTGAACGGAGCGACGCGCCCATGCTTGGAACTGTCAGCCATGACGTAGGCCCGTGACGCGTTGCGGAGTACGACCCGTCTCGACACAATCTCGTCGGGGTAGTAGTCGGTGAGCCCAGCCTCGGCGTCGAGGCCACCTGATCCCAGGAAAGCGAGGTCGGGCACGCGTGCTTGGAACGACTCGGCGTACGCCGTGGGTCGCCACTCGAGTGATGGGCCGAGCGATCAGGGACCGCCTTGGCGCACACAACACGATCAAGGCAACGGGCGAGCCGGGCGAGCTCGCGGCGATGACGTTCACGGGCGAGGCCGCCGGTTTCGCAGCTTGCACCAGCGACGCCTGGATCAACGAGGCATCACCCGGTGCGTTCGCGACGATTGCGCTGCACCGCCCCGCCACCCGGGCCAAGCAGCTCAGCGTCCCGGTCTGGGTCGGCCTCGGCGAGCGGGACATCACCGTCTCACGCAAGGCGATCGAACGACTGGCCACAAAGGCGCCGAACGTAGAACTACATCGTTACGACATCGCGCACTTCGAGCCGTTCCACGGCAGCGATCCAGCGCTGATCGCTGCGGACCAGGCTGAGTGGTTCAGCCGGACGTTCTAGAACGACGCGCCACCTGAGGTGGTGACGTCCGGGTCCTTGTCACCCTTGACCTTGCTGACCACCTTCGAGCTGGCGTCGCCGGCGACATCGGCGATCTTGGAGCCGACATCGGACGCCGTGCTCTTGACCGCCTGCTCGACGTTGCCGGCCGCGTCCTGCACGACCGGCCTGTTCCAGAGCTTCGTCGCCTGGCCCTTGATCTGCTCGTAGCGTTCACGTCCCGCTCGTGAGCCGAGGACATATCCCACCGCGCCGATGGCGAGGACCGAAAGCTTCTTCACGCTGACCACTCCTTGGTTGGCTCAGACCGGACGTACCCCGTGGCGGGATGTTCACACATCCCGCCACGACGGTCAGGCTGCTGGGCGGAGCTTGAGCGTCACAGAGCGACCATTCTTGCGAGCGGTGTCGTGCGACTCGGCGAGCTGCTCGCGGGCGAGGTCGCGGAGGTCGGCCATCTGGGGCGTGACCTCGGCGAGTGTCAGCTCGGTCTCGATGACGTCGAGGTCGAGCCCCCACACATCCTCGAGGATGCGACGCATCCAACCGGTCGCGTGATCCCAGCCCTCCCGAGGGGTGCCCGCGCCATACCCGCCACCGCGGGCGGTGACGAGGAATGCCGGCCGACCGGCCAGGGCCTGTGTCGAACCAGGCGCAAAGCGGGGATCGGTGAGTACGAGGTCGAGCCAGGTCTTGAAGTGCTGGGAGACGCCGAAGTTGTACATCGGCACGGCGAACACCAGCACGTCAGCGTCGGCGAGCTCGTCGGCGAGCTCCGCCGCGGCGGCGAGGGCGACCCGTTGTTCGGGCGAACGATCCTCTTCGGGTGTGTAGCCGGCGAAGGCGGCGACTGACCACAGGCCGCTGGCGACGGGGTCGGCGCCGAGGTCACGGCGGATGACCGCCGGGTCACCGAGCTCCTCGGCGATGGTTGACTCGAGGGTGTCGGCGACAGCCCGGGTGACCGAGCCTTCACGGCGAATGCTGGCGTCCAGTCGGAAGACGGTGCTCATCTGCAGCTCCTAGTAGATAGTCTGTCTAACAGATCATATGCAATCACGATCATCTGTCAAAGTGATGATCGGTACAGTCCATCTGCTCGCTACACTTGCCGCATGGCGGAAATGGCGCAGGCACCCACCGAGGAGACGGCCGACTTCGGTCGCGCTCTCGGATCGCTGCTGCGCAACTACCTCGAGACCGCCCGCACGGCTGTCGAGGGTCTCCCTGGAGGTGCCCGCGGCTACCAAGTCATGTCGATCGCGGCCGCCGATGCCTGCAGCAACCAGGCCGCGGTTGCCGAACAGCTCGGCATCGACCGGACCGTGATGACCTACCTGGTGGACGACCTCGAGAAGGCCGGCCTGGCCGAACGCCGCCCGGATCCCGCGGATCGCCGGGCGCGACAGGTCGTGCTGACGGCCAAGGGCAAGAAGGCCCACGGAGCCGCCGCCAGCCGCATTGCCGACGTCGAACGTACGGTCCTCGGATCGCTCTCCGATGACGAGGCCGAGACGTTCAGGGCGCTGTTGTCCCGCGTCGTCGCCGGTGGTCCGGTCGTCGACGCGTGCGCCGCGCCGCCAGAGTGCTGACGTCGTGTGTCCTTACTGGTCGTCGAGGACGAACGTCACTTCCATCGCGACCTGGTAGGCGGTGATCTTGCCGTCGCGGACCTCGACCTTCTGGTCCTTGACCCACGCACCGGTGACGTTGCGCAGCGTCTCGTTGGCGCGGGTGATGCCGACGGCCACGGCATCGTCAAAGCTCTTCTCCGAACGTGCGCTGAGGTTGGTGATGCGAGCGACTGAGCCCATGACAACTCCTTGATGGGGGATGTCTCCCCACAGTCGCACCCGGCACGCACTTCGGCAACGTGTGCACGGGAGGGCACGTCGCTGGCCATCCACTTCGGGCTACCTTCGGGGTATGAATCCCGCCGAGTCCGTACGCCGCCGCGTTGGCGCGACGATCTTCCACCGCGTCGCGGGTGACGAGGGGCCGCAACGGCGAGACCGGATCCACCGCACCGAAGGTCCGCGGCGCTACGGTCCGGACTCGGCGATCCACCGCGTGCACAGCGACGCGTCGATGTTCGTCGGTGGCCTGCGAGCCCTGCTGCTGCAGTCGCTGCACCCACTGGCGATGGCGGCGGTGGATGCACACTCGGGCTATCGCGGTGACCCGTGGGGGCGGTTGCAGCGCACCAGCACATTCCTCGCCGAGACGACGTTCGGCACGATCGAGGATGCCGATCGGGCGATTGCCGTCGTACGAGCGGTGCACGAGCGCGTACGCGGGACGACGCGCGACGGCCGACCGTATGCCGCATCCGATCCGCACCTGATCCGCTGGGTCCATGTTGCTGAAATCGACAGCTTCCTGCGGGCGCACGATCGCTACGGCGCGAAGCCGCTGGATGCGGCGGGCCGCGACGCGTATGTCGCCGAGACCGCCTACGTCGCCCGCGCCCTCGGCGCCGAGCAGGTGCCGGAGACCGTCGCCGAGCTCGACGAGGTGATGGCGTCCTACCGGTCGGAGCTGGCAGGAACGCCGGAGGCGAGGGCGGCGGCGCGCTTCATCCTCGTGCACCCACCGGTGCCACTGGCATTGCGCGCGCCCTACACCTTGATGTCGGCTGCAGCGATCGGCTTGATGCCGCGCTGGACCCGGTGGCCGCTGCGGCTGCCGTACCTCCCGGTCACCGAGGCGACCGCCGTACGGGCCAGCGGTGAGCTCGTCACCGCTGGCATCCGTTGGGCCATCAGACCGTGATCAGCTGATGTCGGTGAGCAGGTGGCGAACATTTCCGCGGCTGCACCATTGTCAAAGCGGGCCGTGCTTCATTGCTGACGATCGCGGCATCCGATTTGAGCTCGATGAAATCACGTGTCGGTCGAACTACGAGATGTCCGTCAAGAGATGTCCTCTGGCTTCTCGACGGCGACGCTGCTCGTCCGGATCAGGCACGGGCACCGCAGCGATGAGTCGCTTGGTGTATTCCTCCTGCGGGTTGCCGAGCACCTGCTGACGCGCGCCGATCTCGACCAGCTTGCCGTCCTGCATCACCGCGACCCGGTTGGCGAGGGTGTCGACGACTGCAAGGTCGTGGCTGATGAACAGGCACGCGAACTGCAGGCGCTGCTGGAGCTCGGTGAACAGCTCGAGCACGCGCGCCTGCACCGACACGTCGAGCGCGGACGTCGGCTCGTCCGCGATGAGCAGGTCGGGGTCGAGCGCGAGCGCACGGGCCAGGCTGACGCGCTGGCGCTGACCACCGGACAGCTCGTGCGGGAAGCGCCCGACGTACGAACCGCCGAGCTCGACGCTGTCGAGCAGGGATCGCACCTTCGCGTCGATCTCCTTCTGCGTCATCTGGGTCTGCACGTGGAGCGGCTCGGCGATGCATTGGCCGATCGACATGCGCGGATTGAGTGACGAGGCGGGATCCTGGAACACGAAGCCGAACCGTGAGCGGTAGGGGCGCAGCTCGCGATCGGAGAGACCGGAGATCCGGTTGCCCGACACGTCGATGGTTCCTGAGGTCGGCTGCTGCAGGCCGACCGCCGTACGTCCGATCGTCGACTTGCCCGAGCCCGACTCGCCGACCAGCCCGAGCACCTCTCCCTTGCGGATGTCGAGCGAGACGTGGTCGACGGCGCGGAACGACGGCTCGCCGAACCCACCGGGAAACTCGACGACGAGGTCGTCGACCTTGAGCACGAGCTCGTTGTCATCGACCGGACCAGGACCTGCTGTTCCATCAAGTGCCGCGCGACCGAGGTGCGGAACGGCATCGAGCAGCGCCCGTGTGTAGGGGTGCTGTGGCGTGGCGAACAGCTGGCGCGCCGGGGCCTGCTCGACGATGTTGCCGCGGTACATCACGACGACGCGGTCAGCCATGTCGGCGACGACGCCCATGTTGTGGGTGATCAGGATGATCGCCGTGCCGAGACGGTCGCGCAGCGACAGCAGCAGCTCGAGGATCGCCGCTTGAACCGTGACGTCGAGAGCCGTGGTGGGCTCGTCGGCGATGATCACGTCCGGATCGCAGGCGATGGCCATCGCGATGACGACGCGCTGCTTCTGGCCGCCGGAGAGCTGGTGCGGGTAGTAGTCGACGCGACGCTCGGGATCGGGCATGCCGACCATCTCGAGCAGCTCGACCGCACGCGTGCGGGCGTCCTTCTTGGAGATCTCGCGGTGCGCCTGGATGCCCTCGATGATCTGCCAGCCCACCGTGTAGACCGGGTTGAGCGCGGTCGACGGCTCCTGGAACACCATCGAGACCTGGTCACCACGGACCGGGCGGATGTCGTGGTTGGACATGCCGAGCAGCTCGCGGTCGCCCAGACGCGCCGAACCGGTGACGGCAGCCGTCGACGGCAGGAGGCCGAGCACGGCACGGGAGCTGACGGACTTGCCAGAGCCGGACTCGCCGACCACGGCGACGACCTCGCCTGGAGCGACGTCGAACGAGATGCCGTTGACTGCGTGGATCTGGCCGGCGTCCGTACGGAACGTCACCGCCAGGTCTGACAGCGACAGGGCCGCGACGCGTTTGTCGCCGGCCTCGGCGCCTCGGACCTCGACCGAGGGCTCGATGTCGCCCGTGAGCTCCTCGAACTCGTGGGTGATCTCGGCCTCGTCGGCCGAGGTGGTGTCTGCACCACGCGTACGCAGCAGCGGGTTGAGGATGTCGTTGAGGCTCTCGCCGACGAGCGTCACGCCGAGCACGACCAGGACGATCGCCGTGCCGGGGAACACGCTGGTCCACCAGATGCCGTTGGAGGCATCGGGCAGCGCCTTGTTGAGGTCGAAGCCCCATTCGGCGGCGGCCGACGGCTCGATGCCGAAGCCCAGGAAGCCCAGGCCCGCAAGCGTCAGGATCGCCTCGGAGGCGTTGAGCGTGCCGATCACCGGCAGGTTCTGGGCGACGTTGGAGAAGATGTGACGGCCGAGAATACGTGGCGTACGTACGCCGACGACTCGTGCCGAGTCGACGTACGGCTCGACCTTGACCGCGAGCGTGGCGCTGCGGATCACGCGAAAGTACTGGGGGACGAACACCACCGTGATCGATATCGCCGCCGCCAGGATGCCGGACGCGGCACCGCTGGAGCCACCTGTCAGGGCGATCGAGACGACGATGGCGAGCAGCAGCGAGGGGAATGCGTAGAGCGCGTCCATGATCAGCACGAGGACCCGGTCGAGCCAGCCGCCGAGGAATCCCGAGAGCAGGCCGAGGGGCACGCCGATCAGGCTGGACAGCACGACGGCGAGGAGGATGACCTCGAGCGCGGTCCGGGTGCCGAAGATGACGCGCGACAGCACGTCGGTGCCGCCCACGGTCGTGCCGAACCAGTGCGCCGCCGACGGTGCCTGCTGCGTGCCGAAGAGGACGCCGTCGGCGCGGTCGTCGTTGAACCCGTACGGGGCGAGCAACGGCGCGAAGATCGCGATGAGGATGAACGCTCCCACGATGCCGAATCCGAGGAGCAGCATGAAGCGCTGCAGCCCGTGGGACTGCCGGACGATCGCCGGGACACCCTTCGACAAGTTCAGGGACCGGAGGTTCAGGGCGGCCATGTCAGAACCTCACTCGGGGGTCGACGATCGCGACGATCGCATCGATCAAGAGGCTCGCGACGCAGACGATGATGGCGATGGCAGTCACAATGCCTTGGACCGCAAGGAAGTCTCTCGCCTTGAGGTACTGCGTCAGCTCATAACCGATGCCCTTCCACTCGAAGGTCGTCTCGGTGAGGACCGCGCCGGCGAGCAGCAGGGCGATCTGCATGCCCATGACGGTGACGACCGGGACGAGGGCGTTGCGGAACGCGTGCTTGCGTACGACTCGCCGCTCTGAGATGCCACGGGCTCGGGCCGCCGTCACGTAGTCCATGCGCAACGTCTGGAGGAGGTTGATGCGGACCAGGCGGAGGAAGACGCCGCCGGTCAGGAGTCCGAGCGCGATCGCGGGCAGGACCGCGTACTGCAGGACCTCGAGGATGATCTTGGGGTCACCCCAGAGGAGCGCGTCGACGATCATGATGTTGGTGTGCGGGTGCACGTTGTCGAGCGTCAGCTCGGTCTGGGTCGAGGAGCGACCCGACGACGGCCAGCCGAACGGCGTGAAGGCGAGCTTGAGGAGAAGGCCGACGAAGAACACCGGCGCCGCATAGATCAGGATCGCGAAGAGTCGGAGCACGACGTCGGGGAGGCGGTCGCGGTAGCGGGCAGCCAGGCGACCCAGGGGCACGCCGACACCGAACGCGACCAGCAGGGCCCAGAACGACAGCTCAAGGGTCGCTGCGCCGTAGTGCGTCAGGATTCCCGAGATCTCGCGATGGTCGGTCAGTGTCGTGCCGAAGTCACCGTGCAGCAGGCCGGTGATGTACTCCCAGTACTGCGTCAGCATGGGCCGGTCGAGTCCTGCGGCGTGCTTGCGCTCGGCGATCTGCTCGGCATTGAGTCGACCGCCCTGGGCGGCGGTCACGGGGTCTCCGATGACGCGCATCAGGAGGAACACCATCGTCACGAGCACCCACAGCATCGGGATGATCAGGGCGAAACGCACCAGCATGTAGCGGACGAGCGGGCTCAGCGGACCTCGACGCCCCGAGGATGACTCGGGGGCGGGCGGCTCGAGCGGCGCGAGGACTTCGGCGGACATGAGTTCCTCTCAACGTGTTTCTTGAAACATACGGAAGGGGCGGGCCCAGTGGACCCGCCCCTCCGAGCTGACTACTTCGACAGCGAAGTGAAGCGGAACTTGAACGCCGGATCCAGCGTCTCTTCGAGTCCCTTCACGTCGGTGCCACCAACCGCAACCTGCGCTCCGGTGAGCAGCGGCAGGATCGGGATCTGGTCGGCAACCAGGTCCTGGATCTTCTTCAACGTCGCAACGCGTGAGTCCTTGTCGGAATCGGTGGCCTCGGACTTCAGCAGTGCCGTCATCTCGGGGACCGGGTTGTCGGAGTCCGAGAAGTTGTAGTGCGACTGCAGGAAGTTGTTCGGAGCGAAGAACGGCGTGACGTAGTTGTCAGCGTCCGGGAAGTCCGGGAACCATCCGAGCTGGAAGATCGGGTAGGCATCCTTGACGCGCTCCTTCGAGTACGTGACGTACTCGGTCGACTGGAGGTCGACCTTGAACAGACCCGAGTCCTCGAGCTGACGCTTGACCGCGTTGTACTCCTCGGTCGACGAGGAACCGTAGTGGTCGGTGTTGTACTGCAGCTTGATGTCGACCGGGGTCGTGACACCGGCGTCGTCGAGGAACTTCTTGGCAGCGGCCTTGTCGGGCTTGTCGCCGTACTTGTCCTTGAACGACTCCACGGCGCCGACCTGTCCGTCCGGGACGGCCGAGTATGCCGGCGTGTAGGTGTCCTTGTAGACCTGTGTCGACAGCTCCTCGCGGTCGATCGAGGACGCCATCGCCTTGCGGATGGCGAGCTTCTGGGCGGCGTCCTTGCCGGGCATCGTCTTCATGTTGAAGACGATGTAGCGGAGCTCGCCACCTGCGCCCGTGTGGACCTTGACCTTGTCGTCCTTGCTGAGGCTCGCGATGTCGGTCGGGGTGAGCGAACGCCATGCGACGTCGATCTTGCCGTTCTGGACGTCGAGCTTGAGGTTGTTGGCGTCGGCGTACGTCGTCAGCGTGATCGACTTCGTCTTGGGCTTGTTGTAGGCACCGTCGTAGTCGGCGTTCGCCTTGAACTCAGCGATCTGGCCCTTGGTGTACTTGCCGATCGTGTAGGGACCGGAGAAGCCCTGAGCCTTGACCGCAGCGTCATCGTCGAGGACCTTGTCGGCCGGGTAGGTCTCTTCGTCGACGATGGGTCCGGCCGAGGTCACGAGGATCTGGCCGAACGTCTGGTCGTTGGGTGAGTTGAGCGTGAAGGTGACGGTCTTGTCGTCCGTGGCAGCCACCGACTTCATGTTGCCCAGCAGCGAGGCGGGACCGTTGGGGTCGTTGATCTTCACGATGCGGTTGAACGAGAAGGCGACATCGCTTGCCGTGAGCGCGTGGCCGTTGGCGAACTTCAGTCCGTCCTTGATGGTGCAGACGTACTCGGTCGGCTGGGCGAAGTCACACTTCGACGCGGCGTCCGGAGTCAGCGTGGTGCTGCCGGCCGGGAAGTTGAGGAGGTACTGATAGACCTGCGTCTGCACGGTCAGCGAGCCGTTGTCGTACGAGCCGGCGGGGTCGATCGAGACGACCTTGTCGGTCGTGCCGACGACGAGGGATGAGCCGGAGCCGGCGTTGTCATCGTCCTTGCTCTGACCACACGCGGCCAGCGCGAGTCCTGCAAGGGCGGTGACCGCGACGAGCGCGGTTCCGCGTCGGAAGTTCTTCATTGCTCTCCTACATGTTCGAGCCGCGACCTGCGCAGCGAAGTTGTCCGGATGGTGGACCGAGCCTTTCGCACGCTACCTCTCCGGACCATGGGGGAGACTCTCACCAAGATTGCATTTTGGTTACTCTGCAGGGTTCCTGTGCGCACCAGGTCGAGAGGCCGGGGTGGACCATCCGTCGTGTTCGGTTGACAAGGACCGGTTGGCGGCGATCAGCAACCCAGCCACGGAGATCCTGCAGTTCGGCAGGTCGTAGTCTTGTCCGCATGAGCCACAACGATCATCTCGCCGACTTCGACCCCGACATCGCGGCCCTTCTCGACCTCGAGCTGCACCGCCAGCAGTCGACGCTCGAGATGATCGCGTCGGAGAACTTCGCACCCGTCGCCTCGCTCGAGGCGCAGGGCAGCGTCCTGACCAACAAGTACGCCGAGGGCTATCCCGGCAAGCGCTACTACGGTGGCTGCGAGTTCATCGACCAGGTCGAGACGATCGCGATCGACCGGCTCAAGGAGCTGTTCGGCGCTGCGTACGCCAACGTACAGCCGCACTCCGGCGCCCAGGCCAATGCGGCCGCGCTGCACGCCATCGCGACGGTCGGCGACACGATCCTCGGGCTCGACCTCGCCAACGGCGGACACCTGACACACGGCATGAAGCTCAACTTCTCCGGCAAGCTCTACCGCCCGGTCGCCTACCACGTGGTCCCCGAGACGGGCCTGGTCGACATGGACGAGGTAGGCGCGCTGGCCCACGAGCACCACCCGACCGTGATCATCGCCGGCTGGTCGGCCTATCCCCGCCAGCTCGACTTCGCGTTGTTCCGGGAGATCGCCGACGAGGTCGGCGCCAAGCTGTGGGTCGACATGGCTCACTTCGCCGGACTCGTCGCGGCCGGCCTGCACCCCAGCCCGTTGCCGCACTCGCACATCGTCACGACGACGACGCACAAGACGCTCGGCGGTCCCCGCGGCGGTGCGATCCTCACCAACGACGAAGAGATCGCCAAGAAGATGCGTTCGGCGGTGTTCCCCGGACAGCAGGGCGGCCCCCTCGAGCACGTCATCGCCGCCAAGGCCGTCGCGTTCAAGATGGCGCTCGAGCCGGAGTTCAAGGAGCGCCAGCAGCGTACGATCGAGGGCGCCAAGATCCTCGCCGAACGCCTCGTCGCCGGTGACATGACGGCCGCGGGAGTCAACGTGCTGACGGGCGGCACCGACGTCCACCTCGTGCTGGTCGACCTGCGTGACTCCGAGCTCGACGGCCAGCAGGCCGAGGACCGGCTCCACGAGGTCGGCATCACGGTCAACCGCAACGCCGTGCCCAACGACCCGCGTCCGCCGATGGTCACGTCGGGCCTGCGCATCGGTACTCCTGCCCTGGCCACGCGCGGCTTCGGTGCCGAGGAGTTCACCGAGGTCGCCGAGATCATCGCCGCGGCGCTGCTGCCGGGCGAGGTCGACATCGAGGGGCTGCGCAAGCGCGTCACGGTCCTGGCTGAGCGTTTCCCGCTCTACCCGGACGTCAAGCCCTTCACCTCGTGAGCCTTCGGCTCTGGCTTCGGCCGGGGTTGCTGGGACTGCACGCGTTCGCCGCACTGGCCATCGCGTTCTGCATCGTCATGGGACTGTGGCAGCTGGGGGTCTACGACTCCCGCAAGGAGCACGAGCGCGCCGACACCCAGTCCGTCCCGAGGGTGGCGTTCGAGGGCCTGTGGGGCGCCGATGAACCGTTCGAGGGCCGACTCAACCATCGGCCCGTCACGATCGAGGGGTCGTTCGCGCCGGCCGACCAGCAGGTGTGGGTTCGCGGCAAGGTGCAGGACGGACGTGCCGGCGCGTGGCTGCTCTCCCCGGTGGTCGTCGACGACGCCGCGATCCTGGTGGTGCGCGGCTGGGCGCCGTCGGTCACCGACTTCCCGCCCGTGCCGGAGGGCACCGTCTCGATCGAGGCCGTGCTCGAGCCCGGTGAGAGCGGCGGTGCCCCGTTCGACCCCAAGACCCGGGAGATCGGATCCGTACGCATCCCGGCGCTGACGAACGAGCTGCCCCATGACCTCTATTCCGGATTCGCGATCAGCACCTCCACCTCGGCCGCCGGAGGACTCGCGCTGGCGGAGACACCGTCGGTCGACGTGCCGTGGACGACGGGCCTGCGCAACCTCGCGTACGCGCTGCAGTGGTGGGTGTTCGGTGCGTTCGCCCTGTTCATGTGGTGGCGGATGTCGACCGAGAGCGTGGCCGCTGCGAGGGCGAAGGTAGCCTGACGCCGTGAAAACTGCGCTCCTCCGTTACCGCACCATGGCCAACATCGTCGGCGTCCTGCTGATCGTGCTGATCCTGGTCGGCGTGCCGTTGAAGTACCTCGCCTCGGACGGCTCAGGACTGCAGGACGCGGGTGAGTGGATCACGACCTACCTCGGCATCGCCCACGGCTGGCTCTACATGATCTTCCTGGTCATGGCGGCGCTGCTGGCCCGCAAGGCGCGCTGGACGATCCCGTTCACGATCACGACGCTGCTCGCCGGCACGATCCCGGTCGTCAGCTTCTGGGCCGAGCACCGTGCGACGAAGGCCGTACGCGCAGCTCATCCCGAAACCGCCTGACGGTTTTCGCAGCCCGGTCAGCGACCCGTGAACGTGGCGTTGCCGGGACCGTCGTTGAGGAATGACTCCATGCCGTGTTGCAGGTCCTCGGTGTCGAACAGCGCGGCCGCGATCGCCGTCGTGTGAGCGTTGGCCTGGGGCACGCCGCCGGCCTCGAAGTGCCGCAGGATGTCCTTGGCTGCGCCGAACGCCCGGGTCGGCCCGACGGCGATCGACTCGACCAGCGCCATCACGGCGTCGTCGAACCCGTCGACCGGGAGCACGCGGTTGACCACGTTCCACCGCTCGAGTGTCGCGGCGTCATACAGCTCGCCGGTGAAGACCAGCTCCTTGGCGCGGCCCACGCCGGCCCGGCCGGCGAGTCGCTGCGTGCCACCCATCGTCGGGGTGAGACCGATGACCCGCTCGACCAGCCCGAACCTGGCCTGGTCCGACGCGATGATCAGGTCGGATGCCAGAGCCACCTCGAACGCCCAGGTCAGCGTGAGCGCGTGCGCCGCGAAGAACGTCGGGATCGGCAGCGCTGCGACGCGGTCGGGCAGCTCGATCATCCGGTCGTACAGCGTCTTGGTGTCCTCGAGCGTCTTCTGCGCGTGGAACTGCGAGACGTCGACACCGCCGGAGACGGTCTTGCCCTCGGCACGGATGAGCAGCGCCCGCGGCAGGGAGGCTTCGACCTCGTCGAGGGCGCGGTCGAAGTCGGCGTGCATCTCGACCGAGTAGAGGTTGACCGGAGGCGTGTTGAACGTCAGGACCGCGATCTCGCCGACCTGTTTGACCGTGACCGCCATCAGCGGGCGCCGGGATCGTAGGAGCCGCCCTTGTCGGCGACCGCATTGCGGTAGGCGACGACGGCGGCAGCGGCGACGGCGAGCAAAAGGAGCTTCTTGAGCATGAGCCCCAACCTATCGGGCCGATCTTGGGACGTCATGAAACGATGGTCAGGATCACACCGAGAGGAATACCCCCTGTGGCATCGAAGCTGATGGCAACATTCAAGACCAACCACGGCGACATCGTGGTTGAGCTCTTCCCCAACCACGCGCCCAAGACCGTCGAGAACTTTGTGGGTCTCGCCGAGGGCACCAAGGAATGGATCGACCCCGAGACGGGCCAGGTCTCCACCAAGCCGTTGTACGACAACCTGATCTTCCACCGCATCATCCCCGACTTCATGCTCCAGGGCGGCGACCCGCTCGGCTCCGGCATGGGTGGCCCCGGCTACCAGTTCGAGGACGAGTTCCACCCCGACCTGCAGTTCGACCGCCCCTACTTGCTGGCCATGGCTAACGCCGGGCCGGGCACGAACGGTTCGCAGTTCTTCATCACGGTCATCCCGACGGCTTGGCTCAACCGCAAGCACACGATCTTCGGTGAGGTCGCCGACGATGCGAGCCGTGCCGTGGTCGACGCGATCGCCGTCGTCGAGCGCGACCGCTTCGACCGCCCCATCGAGCCCGTGACGCTCGAGAAGGTTGAGATCGCGCGCGTCGACGCATGAGCCAACCGGCGCAGGCCTACCGCTGCTATCGCCACCCTGACCGCGATGCCTACATCGCGTGTCAGCGGTGCGAGCGGATGATCTGCCCCGCATGCATGCGTGACGCCTCGGTCGGGTTCCAGTGCCCGTCCTGCGTGACCGAGGGAGCCAAGTCCGTACGAGCGCCGCGCACCATCGCCGGTGGTGCGATCTCGGCCAACGTCGGCGTGGTCAGCTTCGTGCTGATCGCGTTGAACGTGGTGGCCTACATCGCCCAGCTGGCTACGGACAACACGACCGGATCGGTGTTCCAGCGCGGCGCGATGCAGTCGTACGCCGTGGCCGACGGCGACTACTGGCGGCTGCTCACGGCGGCGTTCCTGCACGGCAGCATCCTGCACATCGCGTTCAACATGTACGCGCTCTACCTCTTCGGGCCGTTCGTGGAGAAGGCGCTCGGCACGGTCCGGTTCATCGCTGCCTATCTCACGACGGCGATCGCCTCGTCGGTGTTCGTCTATTGGCTCGAGAAGCCCGAGATCGCGACGATCGGTGCGTCCGGCGCAGTCTTCGGGCTGTTCGGCATGGCGCTGCTGCTGCTGGTGCGGGCTAAGCAGGACGTCACGACGCTCCTGGTCCTGCTGGCTATCAACGCCGTCATCAGCCTGCAGGGCAACATCAGCTGGCAGGGGCACCTGGGCGGATTCGTCGCCGGGTGCATCCTCGGCGCGGCGTTTGCGTACGCACCGCGTGACCGCAAGCAGCTGGTCCAGGGACTCGTCTTCGTCGCCGTGTGGATCGCGATCGTCGGTGCCGTGGTGATCCGTACGGGTCAGCTCACATGACACCGATGTGATTTACCCACATCTGTGCACACAGGTGTGGATAACTACACGCGTGTAATTAAGGTGCCTACTCCCACTTCATGGCGAAGCCGAAGGCCGCCACGATGAAGCCCATGCCGATGACGAGGTTCCATTGGCCCAGGTCGGAGTAGAACGGGATCTCGGTGTTGCCGTCGCTGATCGTGTAGAACACGACGATCCAGATGAGGCCGACGACCGCGGAGATGACCATGGCCGGTCCCGCCCAGCGGTTGCCGATTTTGGTGGGCTTGGGTGCCTTGGGTGCTTTGTCTCTGGCCACGACGTACTCCGGACGATTGCTGCGGAACGGGATCCGCATCGATGGGTGCTCTCAGATAGCGTAGTTGGCGACGGTGCAACAAGGGAGTTCAGGTATGGCCAAGGCGGGCAGGCACGAGCGCCAGAGCTGGACCTTTGCCGTCCTCGCCATCTGTGTGATTGCCGGCTTCCTGTTCGTCGCGGCATCGGTCAACGCCGACGGCACCGACCTGCGTCCCGCCGGCGGCGACGTCGGATCGCTGCTCAAGGAGCGATCCGATCGCATCGCCGACCGCCGCGATGACGCCCGCAAGCTGCGCAAGGACATCGACGCGCTCTCGGCGGAGGTCTCCGGTGCAGCCCTGGACGACTACCGCAAGAAGGCGACCAAGCTCGAGCAGCCAACCGGCCTGACCGCGCTCGACGGACCCGGCATCCGGGTCACGCTGACGGACGCCCCCAAGAGCGTCAAGCCCGAAGATGTGGCAGACAATCTCCTGGTCGTGCACCAGCAGGACATCCAGGCCTTCGTCAACGCGCTCTGGGCCGGGGGGGCCGAGGCGATCTCGATTCAGGGGCAGCGGCTGATCTCGACGACCGGCATCAAGTGCGTCGGCAACACCGTCGTCCTCGACGGAGTCCCCTATTCCCCGCCCTACGTCATCGAGGCGATCGGCGACGGGACGAGGATGAACGAGGAGATCTCGCGGTCACCCGAGACGACCAGCTATCGCCTGTACGTACAGGTCTACAAGCTCGGCCTCGAGATCGAGACCGTCGACGACATCACCATCAAGGCCTACAGCGGCCCGGTCAGCCTCCGCTACGCCCGCGCCCAGTCCTGAGCTAAGGACCAGGTGGCGGGAGCGCGGGGTTGGTCGACACGGTGATCGTGATCGTCGTACCCGGGGAGACCACGGTTCCCTCGGGCTTGTCCTGCGAGGCGACCGTGTTCTGCTCCACCGTCGAGGCGGGGTCCTCGACGACGTTGGCCTTGAGGCCGGCATCCTCGAGCTTGGCGATCGCCTCTTCCTTGGTCAGGCCGACGACGTTCGGGACGGTGGACTGTCCCTTGGAGACCAGCAGCGTGACGGTGCTGCCGAAATCGGCGGTCTCGCCGGCCGGCGGGTTGCTGTTGATGACCTTGTCCTTGGCCAGCTCGCTGTCGGTCTCGCTTTTCTTGACCTTGAGCCCCTTGCTCTCCAGGAGCTTCTTGGCGTCGTCGTACGAGTAGCCGTCGAGCGACGGGATCGTGACCTGCTCGGGTCCGGAGCTGACGATCAGCGTGATCGTGGAGGCTTCCTTGACCTTCTCGCCCGCGGGCGGGTCGGTCGCGATGACGAGCCCTTCCTTGAGCTTGTTGTCGGGACGCGTCTCGTTCTGGGTGTCGACCTTGAACCCGTCGTTGGTCAACGCCCGGGTGGCCTGCTCGACCGGCATTCCGGTCACGTCGGTCACCGCGACCTGCGGGATCTCCGGCGGTGGCTCGGTCCACTTGTAGATGCCGTACGCGAGCGCGGCCAGCAGCAGGACGGCCACGATGCCGATGCCCCACCACTTGCCGTTGCCTTCGCCGCCGTTGTCCTCGGGCGGGAGGGCGCGACGGGCGCCGCCCGCACCTGCTGTGGACGCGGGTGGGAGTGACGGAGCGGCGGGGGCGACCTGTGTCGCTGCACCGGCCGCCACGGTGGCGGCGGTCGGGGCATCGACGTGCAGGCCGGCGATGGCGCGGTCGATGTCCTTGCGCATGTCGGCGGCGCTCTGGTAGCGGTCCTCGACCCGCTTGGCGAGCGACTTGGCGACGATGTGATCGACCGTCGTGCTCACGTCGGGGTTGAGCTGTGACGGAGGACGGGCCTCCTCACGTACGTGCTGGTAGGCCACCGACACGGGGCTGTCGCCGACGAACGGCGGGCGTCCGGTGAGGAGCTCGTACAGCAGGCAGCCGGTGGAGTAGATGTCGCTGCGGGCGTCAACGGTCTCGCCGCGGGCCTGCTCGGGCGAGAGGTATTGTGCCGTGCCGATCACGGCGGCGGTCTGCGTCATGGCCGAGGAGGTGTCGGCGATGGCCCGGGCGATGCCAAAGTCCATGACCTTGACCTGGCCCGACGGCGTCAGCATGACGTTGGCGGGCTTGATGTCACGATGGATGATGCCGTTGCGGTGGCTGTAGTCGAGGGCGCTGAGCACGTCAGCGGTGATCGAGAGGGCCCGCTCGGGCAGGATCTTGCGACCGTCCTGGGCGCCACGCATGATGTCGCGGAGCGTCTGACCCTCGATGTATTCCATGACGATGTAGGGCACGTGGTTGCCGTGCTTGTCGAGTGACTCACCCGTGTCGTAGACCGCGCCGATCGACGGATGGTTGAGCGCCGCCGTGGACTGCGCCTCCTTGCGGAACCGCGCCTGGAACGTGTCATCGGCCGCGAGGTCGGATCGCAGCTGCTTGACGGCGACCGTACGGCCGAGGCGCAGGTCGCGGCCCACTCGTACGTCGGCCATGCCGCCGCGCCCGAGGAGACCACCGAGCTCATAGCGCTCGCCGAGGCGGATTGGCTCGTCGACGGATTCGGTCATGATGTCAGTCTCTCAATAGTCGTGGTCGAAGTGTGAACTAGGGCGTGTCTGGCGGACCAGCTCATCTGCCGAGCACCGCCTCGATGACGGAGCGCGCGATCGGTCCGGCCAGGCGGCCACCTGAGATCTCGTCACGACCCACGTCGGTCGACTCGACCAGCACTGCGACGGCGACCTTGGGGTCGTTGGCGGGGGCGAACGCGACGAACCAGGCGTACGGCGGGCGGTCCGGCGTCGACTGGGCAGTGCCGGTCTTGCCGCCGACCTCGACGCCGGCGATCCGGGCCGATGTCGCGGTGCCACGCTCGACCGTGCTGATCAGCATCTGTCGCAGCTTGGCCGCGTTGGAGGGGGTCATGGCCTGGCTGATGCGCTCGGGCTTGGCCTGCTCGAGGACGCTGAGGTTGGGCGATCGCACGCTCTTGACGACGTACGGCTTCATCACGTTGCCGTCGTTGGCGACAGCACCTGCGACCATCGCCATCTGCAGCGGCGACGCGGCGACCTCGAACTGGCCGATGCCCGACAATGCGAGCTCGGTGCGCTCCAGCGCGGTGTCGGCCGGTGCGAAGCGGCTGGCGCTCGACGGGAGGTCGCTCAGCGGTGTCGTGCCGAAGCCGAACTTGGCGGCCTGCTCGGCGAGCTTCTCCTGGCCGATCTTGCCGGCGAGGTCGCCGAAGCTGACGTTGCAGGAGACGTTGAGCGCGCGCTCGAAGGTGATCGAGTTGCCGCCGCAGTTGCCGCCGCCTTCGTTGGGGAGCGTGAACGAGGTGCCCGGGAAGGTCAGTCGGGTGCCACCCTTGACCTTGTCGCTGGGGTTGAGTCCGAGGTTCTCCAGCGCGGCGGCGGCTGTGACGAGCTTGAACGTCGACCCGGGAGGCAGGACCTCCTGCGCCGCACGGTTGCGCATCGGGCGGTCCTTGTCGGTGGTCAGGTCTTCCCAGGCCTTCTGCACCTCGGTGAAGTTGTGACTCGCCAGGCGGTTGGGGTCGTACGACGGCTGCGTCACCATCGCGAGGACGGCACCGGTCTGCGGGTCGATCGCCGCGACCGCCCCCTTGGTGTCCGTGCCGAGCGCTTCGAGCCCGCTGGCGGCGGTCTTCTGCGCGAGGGGGTCGATCGTCAGCTCGACGCTGCCGCCCTTGGGCTGCTTGTTGGAGACCAGGTCGACGACGCGGTTGACGAAGAGTCGGTTGTCGCTGCCCGAGAGCACGCCGTTCTCGGTGTTCTCCATGGAGCCGCGGCCGTAGATGTAGGAGAAGTAGCCGGTGATCGGCGCGTACAGCTTGGGCTCGGGGTAGCGCCGCTGGAACTTGTATTCGTCCTTGGACTTCACGCTGACGGCGATCGACTTGCCGTCGACGAGGATCGGTCCGCGGTCGCGGGAGAACTCCTCGTTGATGACGCGCTTGTTGCCGTTCTTGGCGTTGAGGCTGTCGGCCTGCACGAACTGGACGTAGTTGGCGTTGATCAGCAGCGCCATGAACAGGACGAGACAGGCGATCGCGATGTTGCGGATGGGCCGGTTCACAGCTTCACCACCTGCGTCTCCTCGTCGTGCTCGAACGTGGAGATCTCGGGCGCCGGGCGCCGGGTCTGGTCGCTGATGCGCAGCAGCAAGCCGATGATGACCCAGTTCATGACGATCGACGAGCCGCCCTGCGCCATGAACGGTGTGGTGAGACCCGTCAGCGGGATGAGGCGGGTGACGCCGCCGATCACGACGAACACCTGGAGCGCGAACGAGAACGCGAGGCCCGCGGCGAGCAGCTTGCCGAACGCGTCGCGGCACGTGAGCGCGATGCGGAGGCCACGCTCGACGATGAGCCCGTAGATCATCAGGATCGCCATGAGCCCGGCGAGCCCCAGCTCCTCACCCATCGACGCGGCGATGAAGTCGGAGAACGAGAACGGGGTCAGCTGCGGGCTGCCCTGCCCCCAGCCCTGACCGAGCACGCCGCCGTGGGCCAGGCCGAACAGGCCGTTGATGATCTGGCCGTTGCGGTCGGGGTCACCGAACGGGTCGAGCCAGGCGTCGAACCGTACGCGTACGTGGCCGAATGCGAGGTAGCCGAAGTAGGCACCCAGCGCGAACAGCACGCCGCCGACCACGAGCCAACCGACGCGCTCGGTGGCGACGTAGAGCATCACGACGAACAGGCCGAAGAACAGCAGCGACGACCCGAGGTCGCGCTGGAAGATGAGGATGCCGACGCTGATGAGCCAGCCCGCGAGGATCGGTCCGAGGTCGCGGCCACGCGGCAGGTCGACCCCCATCACCCGACGGCCGGCCAGCGCCAGCGCGTCGCGCTTCACCACGAGGTAGCCGGCGAAGAAGATCGCTAGGCACACCTTGGCGGCCTCGCCGGGCTGGAAGCTGAACGGGCCGAGGTTGATCCAGATGCGGGCGCCGTTGATCGTACGACCGATGCCGGGCAGCAGCGGCAGGATCAGCAGGGCGATCGCCGCGGCGCCGAACGTGTAGGTCAGCGTCTGCAGGCGGCGGTGATCGCGTACGAGGATCATGATCCCGGCGAATGCGGCGATGCCGATCGCGGTCCACACCAGCTGGCCGTTGGCGAACGCCTGACGGTCGGGGTTGATCTGCTGGCGCCCGAGGTCGAGGCGATAGATCATCGCCAGCCCGAGGCCGTTGAGCGAGATGACGAGGGGCACCAGGACCGGATCGGCGTACGGTGCGACGCGGCGCACGATCAGGTGTGTCGCGACGGCGACGACGATCAGCGCGACACCGAGCTTGTAGGTGTCGGCGGGGATCGTGCCGGAGACGCCGAGGCCCACCGCGGCGTACGCGGTGATGCCGATGAACACCGCCAGCACGGTGAGGAAGAACTCAGCCCCACGACGCTTGCGAGGGACCCAGGCGGGCGTGGTCATCGCCTGAAGACCGTCGCTGTGGCGGTCGCCGTCTCGGTTGCGGTGGGAGTCGGCGTGGGGGTCGGCTTGATCGCGACCTGGTCGAGGTTGTCGACGATCTGCTCGGCCTCGGCGCGGCTGGATGCCTCGATGCCGTCGCGCACCTGCTTGCGGCGGAAGTCGGGGAGCGTCGACAACTCGACATCGGTGACCTCGTCGACATGCTGGAGGGTCACCCCGGGAATGTCGGCCTGGACGCCCTTGAAGATGGTGACCTTGCCCTGGTAGGAGGCGACGAAGTACTGGTTCTGCGACCAGTTGTAGGCGACGGCGCCCGCAACGCCGAGGATCACCGCCAGCACGACCCCGAGAGCCGTCCAGCGGAGCCAGCGGCGACGGCTCGGGGGACGCGGCGCGTATCGGATCTCCTCGGGGTCGATCGCCTGCGACTCCGTGGTCTTGGGGTTGGTCACTGCGGCCGTACGCGGTCGCGCCGGGCCGGCGGCAGCGCCGACGAGCTGGGGCTGACCGTCGGCGGACGACAGGTGCTCGTCGGGGTCGGTGCCCTTCTCGACGAACTCGGCGATGACAACGGTGACGTTGTCGTAGCCTCCGGCCTCGAGCGCCAGGCGGATCAGCTCGGTCGCGGCGAGGTCGATCGTCTCGGCGCTGAGCGCCATCTCGATGATGTTGTCGCCGACCATGTCGGAGAGGCCGTCACTGCAGAGGAGGTAGCGGTCGCCGAGCATCGGCTGCAGCCAGTTGTAGTCGGCCTCGTTGTCGTCGCGGCCGAGCAGCGCGCGGAGCAGCAGCGAGCGGTGGGGGTGGACCCGGGCCTCGTCGCGGCTGATCTTGCCCTCGTCGACCAGGCTCTGCACGAACGTGTGGTCGGTGCTGATCTGCTCGAGCACCCCGTCGCGCAGGCGGTAGGTGCGTGAGTCGCCGAGGTGCGCGTACGCGAGCTTGGAGCCGTCCCAGAGCATCGCCTCGACCGTGGTGCCCATGCCCTCGACGGCGGGGTCGCTTCGG
Source organism: Aeromicrobium panaciterrae (assembly GCF_039537165.1). Classification (GTDB taxonomy): domain Bacteria; phylum Actinomycetota; class Actinomycetes; order Propionibacteriales; family Nocardioidaceae; genus Aeromicrobium; species Aeromicrobium panaciterrae. The sequence goes on from NZ_BAAAZZ010000002.1 coordinate 1,411,006, forward strand.
ATCAGCTCACCGAGGCGGGCGTTGGCGGCGGTCACTGCCTGTTGCAGGGCGGACATCGCGTCGACGTCGAGGTCGCGGTCGAGCTGGCGGATGATGTGCAGGGCCTCGGCGGAGGCGATGTCGCCGGCGGCGGCGCCGCCCATGCCGTCGGCCATGACCAGCAGGCGTGGACTGGCGTAGCCGGAGTCCTGGTTGGCGGGTCGGCGCAGGCCGGTGTCGGTCAACGCGACATAGCGATAGGTCAGAGACGTCATGGGCTACTTCTGGAGCTCGACGATGGTCTTGCCGAGTCGGACGGCTATGCCGATGCCGATCGGGATGGGCGAGGTGATGCGCTGGCTGCCGAGGTAGGTGCCATTGGTCGAGCCGAGGTCCTCGACGAACCACTGCTCGCCGTTGGTGGCGAAACGGGCGTGACGGGTGGAGACGTAGTCGTCGTCGAGGCGGATCGCGGCGTCCGTACCTCGACCGAGCAGGATCGGGGTGTCGCCGAGCGGCACGCTCTGGCCGGCGTTGGGGCCGGAGACGACCTGCAGCTTGGTGGGTACGCCCCGCGGTGCCTTGCGGCCCGCCGCCGGCTTGGGCTTGGCCTTCGCCTTGGGAGGACGTGCCGGGGAGGGGGCCTTGGTGCCGAAGATGTCTGACCGGATCACGGAGACCGCTGAGAGGACGAAGAGCCACAACACCGCCAAGAACGCGAGCTTGATCAGCGTGAGGGTGAGCTCTGACATCAGGGCGTCTCCGCGAGGCGGACGACGATGACGGTGTTGCCGAGGCGGATCTCGGCACCATCTGTCACCACGCCGCTGCTGACCTTGTGGCCGTTGAGGATCACGCCGTTGGTGGAGTTGAGGTCGGTGACGGTCACGTTGGTGTCGCCGCCGTTGCGGCTGACACTGATCTCGGCGTGACGGCGCGAGATTCCGGGATCGTCGATCTTGAGGTCGGCGTCGTTGCCGCGGCCGATCACGACGCCGGGAGGGCTCAGCGGGTGCTTCATCCCGTTGACCTCGATCACGACACCGGAGGAGCGGATCGCGGTCTCGGTCATGCGTTGACCCTCGACGGGGGTGACGGCGGAGTTGGTGCGGCTGCGTACGCGGAACCGTCCGGTGCTGAGCTCACCGGTCTGCTTGAACTCGATGTTGAGCGGGCCGGTCATGGTGTAGCGCTGGTCGGCGACGTGCTCCTTGATCAGCGTCGAGAGCTCGCTGGCGAGCGTGCTGCTGAACGGCGCGAGCCGCTCGAAGTCGGTCGGCGACAGCTCGACCGTGAAGTCGTTGGGGACCAGCATGCGTTCGCGCGACAGGATGTGTGCGGAGTTGTCGATCTCGCGCTGCAGGGCGGCGGCGATCTCGACGGGCTGGACCGCGCTGCGGAACGCGCGCGCGAAGGCGCCGGTCACGGCTCCTTCGAGTCTTTGCTCAAATCGCTGCAGCACCCCCGCCATCAGCCTCCGCCTTTCGTTGTCATCATTGGTGTTCCTGTCGATCGTATCGGGCGGTGCTGCAGGGGTGCGTTCTCGTGCGTGCTGGAGCGAGGAATCCCATTGCATTTCAGCCTGTTAGACTCATTCCTCGGTCCTGGGCATGATGTGCCGGGACCGATGCGCGAGTGGCGGAATGGTAGACGCGCTGGCTTCAGGTGCCAGTGTCCGCAAGGGCGTGGGGGTTCAAATCCCCCCTCGCGCACCAAGAGATTTCGGCCCCCCAACGATTCGTCGTTCGGGGGCCGGTCTTGTTGTGGCCGGGGGCCGAAATCTCTTGATATGGAATGGTGGATTTGGGAGGAGCCGCTCCCGTCAAGGCGCCAACGATTCGATCTGGTCACTGATCGAGCACGATGCGGCGACGGCTCCCCCCTCGCGCACAGAAGGCTCTGGCCCCCAACAGGATGTCTGTTGAGGGGCCAGAGTCGTTGTGGTCGGGGGGCCAGAGCCTTCTGAACAGGAATGGTGGATTTGGGAGGAGCCGCTCCCGTCAAGGCGCCAACGATTCGATCTGGTCACTGATCCCACACGGTGCGGCGACGGCTCCCCCCTCGCGCCGAACGGCGTCGAGTCGCGATGCAGCGGCGTGCATCACCCACGCCACGGGGCACGTGATGACAGCTTCAGGCGGAGCCAACAAGGACGTACGGACTACTTCACTGCGTTGCGCCAGTACTGCCGTTTCCTGACGGTACGCACGACAACGCCGAGCTTGGCGGCCTCACCGAGCAGCTCGACGACGTCTGCGGTCTTGTCCTCGTCGAGGGCGACCTGGCGGGCGCGGAGGATCGCGTTGGCGTGCTCTCCGAGTCCGGGCACGCCGTCGACCCAGCGGGTGAAGTCAGCCTCATGCGGGTCGCCGTCGTACCAGGGATAGCGGTGCGACTCGAAGGCCGCTTTGAGCTGCGCCGGCTTGTGGTCGGTCTTCAGCCGTACGAGCTCGCTGGTGTCGCGGGCCTGCAGCACCAGCGTCTTGCCGTCGGTGAACACCGCGTCGACCTGGTCGCGCCGGAATGCCCGCGTCTTGTCGGACACCTTCAGCTCGACGTCCGTGTCCGTGATCGTCACGGCGACCACCTCGTCGTACGCGGTCAGCGTCACGAGCACGCCGGCGACGATGCCGAGCACGATCAGGGTGATCGTCAGCAGCGGACCAGAGAGGTCGTCGAGGATCTCGAACACGCCGCCGAACGGCACGGGCTTGCCCTCGATCCAGCCCGGCAGCTCTGACAGCAGCCATCCGGCACCGGCGCCGACCAACGGGAACGCGATCCACAAGAACGCGTGGTACCAGGCGGAGTGCTTGACGACAGTGGTGCCCGAGGAGTCAGACATGGCGACATGGTGCCATGTCTCGACGGTTTTTCAGGGCAGCAGGCCCCGCACGTATTCGGCCTGGCCGAGGTGCTTGAGGCTGTCGGCCGCGATGCTGACCAGCCGTACGCCCAGGGTGACTGGCGGATCCCACGACTCGTCGACGACCCGGTCCAGGTCGGCATCGGTGAGCCCGCTGACGTACGCGATGGTGAACTCGCCGACAGCCCGGATGTATGGATCGAGCTCACGCGCGCCGATCCGCAGGGCTCCGACTTCCTCGCTGCTCTGGCCGTAGCCGGTGGCGTCGTCGTCATACGGGACAGCCAGCTGACGAGCGAATCCCTCCGCCGTCCAGAGGTCCTCGGCGCCCTGGGCCGATGCGACCTGGGCGTCCTGGCTGCGCGTCAGGTGCCACACCAGCCAGCCGATCGGATTGGCGTCGGGACCCACACGATGACTCAGGTCGTCAGGAGACAGCCCGTCGATCACGAGCAGGGAACTGTCGCGGATCCGCCCGAAGGCGTCAGAGAGTACGTCAGCAGCGGCGGCCATCGTCAGCTGGCGATCGAATGTCGTCCCACGAGCTCTGCTCGCTCGGACTCGCTCATGCCACCCCATACGCCGTACGGCTCCTGTGCCTTCAGGGCATGTTCGCGGCACCGCTCGATCACGGGGCAGCGGCGGCACAGCGCCTTGGCGTTCTCCTCACGACGGATGCGCTTGGCTCCGCGCTCGGCCTCCGGGGAGAAGAAGACCTCAGAATCCATGTCCATGCAGAGTCCGTCGTACTGCCACTCGTACATGTCCATCAGGGGGAGTGGGAGCCTCTTGATGTTGACCATGACCGCTATTTCCCCGAAACCCTTACCCCTAAACGCTGCCGATAGCATCGTGAGATGACCGAATCACGGGTGCTGACCGAGATCGAGGGCCAGATCGCGTACGTGTGGCTCAACCGGCCCGACAAGCTCAATGGCGTCGACCTCGAGCTGATCGAGGAGCTCATCGCCGCGGCGGAGTCGCTCAAGAGCAACCGCGACATCCGTGCGGTGGTGCTCCAGGGCAAGGGCCGCTCCTTCTGTGCCGGCCTCGACTTCGGTGCGGCGTTCAAGGACAAGCGCAAGGTCGCCCGGTTCTTCCTCGCCGGCCCACGCGCGGTCAACAGGTTCCAGAAGGTCACCACGGTGTGGAGGGACCTGCCGGTTCCGGTCATCGCCGTGGTGCACGGCCACTGTTACGGCGCCGGCTTGCAGCTCGCCGCCGGCGCGGACTTCCGGTTCACGACCCCCGATGCGACCTGGTCGATCCTCGAGGCCAAGTGGGGACTGGTCCCTGACATGGGTGGCACGGTCCCGTTCGGCGACCAGATGAAGGCCGACGACGTGATGCGCCTGTCGATGACCGGCGAGCAGATCACGGGTGCCCGCGCCGCCGAGCTCGGGCTGGCAACCGAGGCGGTCGACGAGCCGATCAAGGCTGCGCTCGACCTGGTCGCGGCAATCTCTGAGCGGTCGCCGGACTCGGTCGCGGCGACCAAGAAGCTTCTGTATGCCAACCGTCGAGGGAGCCTCCGTCGGGCGTGGCGACTCGAGCGCAGGCTGCAGAAGAAGATGTTCGGGTCGGCCAACACCAAGATCGCCCGCGAGGCGGCGACGGCCAAGCAGCCCGCGGCGTACGACCCCCGCTCGTTCGACTGACGTTGTTAGGGTGTCCCGGTGGCCGACGAGAAGAGCAAGAAGGTAGCCAACCAGTACGAGCGTGGCTACGACTACACGAAGTACTGGGACAACCGCGACTACGAGAACGCCGCCGAGCACATCGCGATCCGGCGGCTGCTGAAGGGCCAGCATTTTGGCAGCGCAGCAGACATCGGCGGCGGCTTCGGTCGCCTGTGCATCCTGCTGCGGACGTTCGCCGACAAGGTCACGCTCGCCGAGCCCGCTGCCAGTCAGCTCGAGGCTGCCAAGAAGGTGCTCGAGGGCACCGACATCCTCCAGGTGCAGATGCAGGCCGATGACCTGAAGTTCGCCGATGGCGAGCTTGACCTCGTCACGATGGTTCGCGTCATGCACCACATCCCCGAACCGTCGGCGGAGTTCGCCGAGATCGCCCGCGTCCTGGCGCCGGGTGGCACCGCGATCATCGAGGTCGCCAACTACGGCCACTTCAAGAACCGTCGGCGCCACAAGAAGGAAGGCATCGAGCTCCCCAAGGAGCCGGTCAGCATCCGTACGGTCAAGGCCGACGAGCCGGACGCGATCGCGTTCGTCAACCACAACATCGACACCGTGGTCGGCCAGCTCGCCGCGGCCGGGCTGACGCTCGAGAGCAAGCTCTCGGTGTCCAACCTGCGCAGCGAGCGGGTCAAGAAGACGCTGCCCAAGGCCGCGATGCTGGCGATCGAGCGCGCGACTCAGAAGCGGCTGGCGCGCAACAACTTCGGCCCGAGCATCTTCCTCAAGCTCCGCAAGCCCTAGCCGGCGGTGGCGTAGCGCTTGGCGGCGCGCTCCCTGGCCTTGGCGGCCTCGACCTCGCGGTCCTTGGGCGGCGCCGTGGTCACGAGGTCCTCGAGCAGGTGGCCCGTGATGTGGGCGATCTCGGCCACGGCACGGTTGAAGGCCTCTTCGTTGGCCTTCGACGGCTTGGTCGACCCGCTCACCTTGCGGACGTACTGGAGCGCTGCGGCCTGGACTTCGTCGTTGGTCGCGGCCGGCTCGAAGTTGTGAAGGGTACGGATGTTTCGGCACATACGTCGAGATTAGACCGCAGATGCGGCCAAGGAACAGCCCCGTCGCTCGCCGTGAGCGACGGGGCCGATCGGTCGGGTCAGGGACGCTCCCACTGGTCCCGTGCCTGGTCGGCACTGTCGGGGTAGTCCGCGAAGACGGCGTCAAGCCCGGCCTCGAAGAACCTCCGCAGCTCCGCCTGGATGTCGCCCTTGGCGTTGGGATCAATCCCGATCCGGTAGTCGGCCGGCAGGAACTGGTTCTCGTCGCGGAACGTGTACGCAACCACCTTGAGTCCAGCGCGGTGGGCATCCGCGACGACAGGAGACGGTGCCGTCAGGAAGCCCGCCGCGTTGCGCGGGATCACGTTGTTCTTCTCCGGGCCGAGCCAGTCGGCGTACGAGGCGACGTCACGCAGCCCTGCGGGCGACATGATGTCGGCGTACGTACGCGGGTCGCCCGCGGCCTTGAGGTCGAACGGTGCTCCCGTCGCCGAGGTGAGCTGGACCAGCGGCACCCGGGTCTGCCGGCTGAGCGCGCGGAGGTTGGACGTCTCGAACGACTGGATGACGACCTTGGCGTGGGACGAGTTGCGCCCCGCCTTGGTGAGCGAGCGCAGCATCGGCTTTTCCAGGGGCAGCCCGATCGACTGGAAGTACGTCGGGTGCTTGGTCTCGGGTGCGACACCGACGAGGTGGCCACGGTTGCGGCTCTCCCGGTTGGCGAGGGCGAGGACCTCGTCGAACGTCGGGATCTCGTAGAGGCCGTCGTACTGCGTGTTGCCCGGACGTACGGCGGGGAGCCGCTCCTTGGCCCGCAGCGTCTTGAGCTCGCGCAAGGTGAAGTCTTCGGTGAACCACCCCGAGATCGGGACACCGTCGATGGTCTTCGTGGTCCTGCGGCCGGCGAACTCCGGATGCGCGGCGACGTCGGTCGTACCGCCGATCTCGTTCTCGTGGCGAGCGACGAGGACGCCGTCCTTGGTGCTGACCAGGTCCGGCTCGATGTAGTCGGCGCCGAGCTCGATCGCGAGCTTGTAGCCCTCGAGCGTGTGCTCGGGCCGGTGCCCGGCAGCTCCGCGGTGACCGAAGACGGTGATGTCCTGATGGTGACGACCCTCGGTGTCGGGCGTCTTGTCGGCAGCTGTCGCGGGTACGGCGACGGTTCCGATGGCGAGGACGGTGAGGCTGATGGCCAGCACCGTCCGGCGGACGTACAGATGAAGTGTCATGGCCCGAGTCCAGTGGTCCCCGGTGAAGCGGGCGTGCACTCCAGCCGAGGACCGGGTGAACTTCGGCCTAGAGGACGTCGAGGCGTTTGAGCACGTTGCGTACGTGGGTGAGCGCGCCCTTGGCCTGCTGGCCCATCGTGTCGTCGAAGTAGAGGCCGTCGCCGATCAGCTGGATCGTACGAGCGAGCGCCTCGTCACCGAGGTGCTCGCGCAGCACGGTGAACCATCCCTCGCGCAGGTCGGCGAGAGCCTCCGAGGCACGCTGGTCGTGCTCCTGCGCGATGCGGGCGGCAGCGACGAGTGCACGGTCGAAGTCGCTGCCGGTGTGGGCCGACGTGCTCAGGTAGAAGTCGACAGGCCCCTTCTTGGCGGTGCGCATCTTGGCGGCGTCCGCGGCACCCTGCTCGCGCAGGCGGGTCAGCATGCCGACGACGAGCTCGTCCTTGCTGGGGAAGTGATAGAGCAGTCCGCCCTTGGAGACGTTGGCGTCTGCGGCGACGGCATCGAGCGTCGCGGCGCGGCTGCCGGCGGTCACCAGCAGGTGCTCGAACGAGTCGAGGACCCGGTCACGGGTCGACCGTTCGGTGGATGCCATTGGGCCAGTGTATTGGAGGGGAATATCACAGGTTCTCGCTTCGTTGTCTATACCGTCCAGCCGGTACAGTAGACGGAGACTTTGGAGGAGGCCAGACATGACGATGATCGACTCGCGCTACAGCGCGGACCACGACGCACGCCGCGCGGGACCACGAGAGTGGATCGCCCTTGCGGTGCTGATGCTGCCCGTCCTCCTGACCTCGATCGACAACACCGTGCTGAGCTTCGCGCTGCCGCAGGTGAGCACCGCGCTGCACCCCACGGGTGAGCAGATGCTGTGGCTCGTCGACATCTACCCGCTGATGCTCGCGGGCCTGCTGGTTCCGATGGGCAGCCTCGGCGACCGCATCGGTCGCCGGCGCCTCCTGCTGATCGGATCCGTCGGATTCGGCATCGCGTCGGTGTGCGCCGCGTACAGCCCCACCGCCGAGGCGCTGCTCGCCTCGCGCGCGCTGCTGGGTGTCTTCGGCGCGACGCTCATGCCGTCGACGTTGTCGCTGATCCGCAACATCTTCGACAACCGCGACGACCGCCGACTCGCGATTGCGACCTGGGCATCGATGTTCGCCGGGGGCGCCGCGCTCGGTCCCGTTGTCGGTGGCTGGCTGCTCGAGCACTTCTGGTGGGGCTCGGTGTTCTTCATCAACGTGCCGATCATCATCGTGTTCCTGATCGCCGCCGTGATGCTCCTGCCGGAGTCGCGCGACCCGCGTCCGGGCCGCATCGACGTGCCCAGCATCGGACTGTCGCTCGCGGCGATGCTGCCCATCGTGTTCGCGATCAAGCAGTTCGCCGAGCACGGCATCAGCGACATCGTCGTGACGACGCTCGCGATCGGCGCCGCGAGCGCGGTGGCGTTCGTACGACGCCAACGGCGCGTGGCAGACCCGATGATCGACATGGCGCTGTTCTCCGACCGGATCTTCAGCGGTGCGATCGTCGCCAACCTGCTGAGCCTCATGGGATACGCCGGCTTCATCTTCTTCGCCGCGCAGTTCCTGCAGCTCGGCATGGGCCTGTCGCCGATGGCGGCCGCGATGGCCCTGCTGCCCGGCCTGCTGGTGACGGTGCTGGGTGGGTTCGCCGCGGTACGCCTCGTACGGTTCATCCCCGCGCGCGTCGTGGTGGCTGCCAGCTTCGTGATGTCGGCATCGGGCTACGCCGTCGCGGCGTTCCTCGGCACGCCGTCGACGTGGTCGATCATGATCGCGTTCGCGGTGCTGGGTCTCGGCATCGGCCTCGCGGAGACGCTGACGAACGACCTGATGCTCAGCAGCGTCCCGCCCAACAAGGCCGGAGCAGCGTCGGCGATCTCGGAGACCGCGTACGAGGTCGGCGCCGTACTGGGCACCGCCGTCCTCGGCAGCGTGCTCACGGCGACGTATCGCTCGCACCTGACGGTGCCTGCCGTGGCGAAGTGGGGTGAGAACGATGCGTCGTTCGAGTCCTTCGGCGGCACGGTGCAGTACGCCGACTACTTCCCCAACAGCGTCGGCGAGCACCTGCTGACCTCGGCGCATGCTGCCTTCGACCTCGGGGTGCAGCGGACGTCGGCGGTCGCAATCGTCATCGCGCTGGCCGCGGCCTGGGTCGCCTGGCGCACCCTGAAGGACGCCTGACGCACACGAACGCCCCCGGTCGGACCGGGAGCGTTCGTCGTGAGAGGAGCTATTTCTTCTTCAGGATCAGGCCGAGCACGACCGTGACGATGGTGCCGAGCACGCCGCCGCCAACTGCCTGGCCGATGACTGCGCTGGCGTCGGTGCCTGCCAGGCCGCCGCCGAGGACGCTGGTGAGCAGGCCACCCAGTCCGCCGCCGACGCCACCACCGAGGATGCTGCCGAGCCCACCGGGGCTGGGGGTCTTGGGCTGCTTTTCGGCAGTCTGACCGCCCGCCACGCCCGCTAGAACGCTTGCGATGATTCCACCGAGACCGAAGTCTGTAGCCATCAGGTTCTCCTTCTGGATGTCGCCTGACTGTTCAAGCGAAACACCTCAAACTAGCGCCGTGGCGAGGCGCAAGGGAAGCACGTCGTACGCTCAGGCGGGCGCGCCAAAGAAGCCCTGGGCCTTGCTGCCCGACGAGTCGAGGCTGTCGCCGAGCTTGTTGAGCGCGGCGCCGACGTTGCCGAGGATGTCCGCGAGCCCTACCAGGTCCTCGGCGAGCCCGCCGAGGCTCGACGTGGTGCCGTGGATCGTCTTGGCCGCGCCGCCGAGCTGCTTGGCCGGACCACCCATGAGCGGGACGCCCTTGATGTCGTCGGCGGCATCCGTCACGAACTTCGCGACGGACGCGAGGTTCTCGGCGATCGAGCCGAGCGTCTTGGCGCTGCTGCCGAGCTTGGCGCCTGCACCGGACTTGCCGTCGTCGCCCACCAGGGCGAGGCCGGCCGCACGGGCCTGGCCGCCGGCCTCGGAGAGACCACTTGCGAGCGTACGGATGAGGTCCGGAATGTCCTTGGCGAACTGCGCACTGTTGGCCAGGTCGTCCTTGTTGTCCCAGACGAGGTCGATGACCTCCTGGAGCTTCTTCGCGTCGAAGCCGCCGCCGAGAAGCTTGCCGAGATTCACCATGTGAGCTCCTGAGGTATGAGGTGCTCGAAATCCTAGGGCAACGCGGGGAACAGCTCCTCGAGCTCGCGCTGCACGTGCAGGCGGGCAGGGTTGTCCTGGCTCGACGCCCGCCACAACGAGCTGACGCGCCGCCGTGGTGTCGGGTCGACGACGGGCATCACGTGGACGCGGGGAGACAGTGCTTCGCGGCCGAGCCGTGGCACGAGCGCGACGGCGACGCCGTGCTCGACCATCGCGGCGTGCGTCGAGTAGGACCCGTCGAAGTAGCGGATGTCGGGCCGTTCGCCGTGGATCGCGAACATGTGGATGAGCCATTCGTGGCAGATCGACCCGACCGGCGTCGAGACCCAGGTCTCGCGCAGGAGATCCATCGGGCTCACGGACTCGCGGAGCGCAAGGTGATGGTCCCAGGGCAGGAGCACGTCAGCCTCGTCGGTGAGGAGCACGTGCTGCTCGACCGTGACCGGCACGTCGAGCGGGACGCTGTTCCAGTCGTGCACCAGCGCGAGGTCGGCACCACCTCGTTCGATGAGGGTGACCCCCTCTCGCGGCTCGATCTCGACGACCGTGACATGGAGGTCGGGTGCCGAGGTCCGAAGTCGCGCAAGAAGGGGCGCGACGATCCCGCGTGAGGCGGTGGAGAACGTGGCGAGACGCAGCGATCCCCGCAGCTCCTCAGCGCCGCCGATCGCGAGGTTCTCGACCTGCTCGAGATCTGCCAGGAGCAGCGCGCCTCGTTCGGCGAGGAGACGCCCGCGCTCGGTGAGGATCACGGTACGTCCGACCCGCTCCAGCATCGGCGCCCGGCTCTGGCGCTCGAGCTTCTTGATCTGCTGTGACACGGCAGACGGCGTGAAGTCCAGCTCGTGTGCCGCCGCGACGATGCTCCCGCAGTCGCGCACGGCGATCAGGGCACGGAGCGCCGCCAGATCGATCATGAAGCAATCGTACGGTGTCTTGTCCATAAACCGTTGCTGGTGCTTCATGGTCGAGCGGGAGACACTGGTCTCATGCCGCTCAAGCACAGTGCCCTCGCCGTCGTGGTGATGGTCATCTGGGGCGCCAACTTCGTCGTGATCGACGAGGGACTGGCCGACGTGCCGCCACTGCTGTTCCTCTCGTTCCGCTTCGTGCTGGTGGCGTTCCCCCTGGTCTTCTTCATCCCGCGTCCGACCGCTGGGTGGCGAGCCGTCGTCGCGGTGGGCGCGTTCATGAGCCTGGGCCAGTTCGGCCTGTTGTATGTCGCCCTCGACCTCGGCATGCCATCTGGACTGGCGTCGTTGATCCTCCAGGCGCACGTGATCATGACGATCGTCATCGCTGCGGTGGTGCTGCGCGAGTCGCCGACTCGTCGCCAGGCGATCGGCGCAGCGATCGGAACGATCGGACTCCTGGTCGTGGTCATCGCGCATGACGCGACGGCGCCCGTCGTTCCGGTCCTGGTGATGCTGGGCGCGGCACTCTCCTGGGCGACGGGCAATGTGGTCGCGCGCCGTGCCGGGGTCGCGTCGGGACTCTCCCTGGTGGTGTGGTCGGCGCTGGTCGTCCCGGTGCCGGCGCTGATCCTCTCGCTGGTCGTCGACGGTCCAGCTGACGTCGGACGTGCCGTGACCCACCTGTCGGCGGTTGCCGTCGCCAGCACCGTCTACACCGCGATCGGTGCTTCGCTGATCGGCTACGGGATCTGGAACTCACTGCTCGCCCGCCATGCGGCCAGCGCGGTGGTGCCGTTCGTCCTGCTGGTCCCCGTCGTCGGGATCCTCGCCGCCTGGCTGGTGCAGGACGAGGTGCCGACTGTCCTGGAGCTGGTCGGCGGTGCCGTCATGCTCCTCGGCGTCGCCACCGCGACGGTGACGCGCACTAGGCGAGCAGAGCCGATCTCGCCATCCGTGCCAGTCGAGTCCGCATTGCCGACTCGCTGATGCGCGCGCTGTGCGGCGTGGAGTTGAGCAGCCCGAACGTCGCCTGCACGGCGGCCCTGGCCTCGGCGGGATCGAGGTCGGTGCGAAGCGTACGGAGCGTGTCGACCCAGACGTCGATGTAGGCCAGCTGCAGCGAGCGGACCTCCTTGCGCCCCGCCGCGTCGAGGTTGGCCCACTCGCGCTCCTGGATGATGATCAGCGCGGGATTGCCGAGGGCGAAGTCGATGTGCCAGCCGATCAGCGCATCGAGGGCCGCATCGGCGTCGGGGGCCGAGTCGGATCGCGTCAGCCCTTCGGCCAGCAGTCGCTCGCTGATCGCGGTGAGCGACTGGGTGAGGAGGTCGTTCTTGCTGGCGAAGTGCTTGTAGAGCGCGGGACCCGAGATGCCGCAGGCACTGCCGATGTCGTGCACCGAGACGCCGTGGAAGCCCCGCTCGGCAAACAAGGTCGCAGCCGTGTCGAGGATCTGCTGATGGCGAGGTGCGCTCATGGCACCACATTAGCGCCAACTGGTTAACGACTGTTAACCTATCCGCATGCAAGCTCTGGTCGACGATCTGCGCAAGCGCCTGGCCGAGGTACGCCTCGGCGGCAACGAGCGCACCCGGCAGCGCCACCTCGACCGCGGCAAGCTGCTGCCCCGCGACCGCATCGACCACCTCCTCGATCCGGGCTCGCCGTTTCTCGAGATCGGTGCCCTGGCGGCCTACGACATGTACGGCGGCGACGTCCCGAGTGCCGGCATCATCACCGGCATCGGCCGGGTCAGCGGCCGCGAGTGCATGATCGTCGCCAACGACGCGACGGTGAAGGGCGGCACGTACTTCCCGATGACGGTCAAGAAGCACCTGCGTGCCCAGACGATCGCCCGCGACAACCACCTGCCGTGCCTCTATCTCGTCGAGTCCGGTGGTGCGTTCATCCCGATGCAGGACGAGGTGTTCCCCGACCGCGAGCACTTCGGCCGCATCTTCTACAACCAGGCGCAGATGTCGTCGATGCGCATCCCGCAGATCGCGGCGGTGATGGGCTCGAGCACGGCCGGCGGTGCGTACGTCCCCGCGATGAGCGACGAGACCGTCATCGTCAAGGAGCAGGGCACGATCTTCCTGGCCGGTCCGCCACTGGTGAAGGCCGCCACGGGCGAGGTCGTGACGGCCGAAGACCTCGGCGGCGGTGACGTGCACGCGCGGACGTCCGGGGTCGTCGACCACCTCGCCGACGATGACGACCACGCGCTCCAGATCGTCCGCTCGATCGTCGGCACCTTCGAGCGGCCGACCAGCGAGCCGCCGCCCCACGAGTCGGTCGAGCCGCGCGAGGACCCCATGTCGTTGTACGACGTGGTGCCGGTCGACGGTCGCACTCCGTACGACGTGCGCGAGGTGATCCGCCGCATCGTCGACGACTCCCGGCTCCACGAGTTCAAGCCGCTCTACGGCGAGACGCTGGTCTGCGGCTTCGCCCGCATCTGCGGCTACCCCGTCGCGATCGTCGCCAACAACGGCATCCTGTTCAGCGAGTCGGCCCTCAAGGGCGCCCACTTCATCGAGCTCGCCAACCAGCGCGGCATCCCGCTGGTGTTCCTGCAGAACATCACCGGCTTCATGGTCGGCCAGGAGTACGAGAACCGCGGTATCGCCAAGGACGGGGCCAAGCTCGTCACCGCCGTGGCCTCGTCGGTCGTGCCGAAGTTCACCGTCGTGATCGGTGGCTCGTACGGCGCCGGCAACTACGGCATGTGTGGCCGCGCCTATGACCCGCGCTTCCTGTGGATGTGGCCCAACGCCAAGATCTCGGTGATGGGCGGCGAGCAGGCCTCGGCGGTTCTCGCCACGATCAAGCGCGACGGGATGGAGGCTCGCGGCGAGGAGTGGTCCGCCGAGGACGAGGCGGCGTTCCGTGCACCGATCCGCGAGCAGTTCGAGACGCAGGGCTCGCCCTACTACTCCAGCGCCCGGATGTGGGACGACGGCATCATCGATCCGGTCGACACCCGCCGCGTGCTGGCGATGGGCCTGCAGGTCGCGACCGCCGTTCCCACCCCCGAGCCGCGCTTCGGCGTCTTCAGAATGTGACCGCCGTGTTTACAAGCGTCCTGATTGCCAACCGCGGCGAGATCGCTCGGCGCGTCATCCTGGCCTGCCGTGAGGCGGGGCTGCGCAGCATCGCGGTCTACTCCGACGCAGATGCCGATGCGCCGTACGTACGTCTCGCCGACGACGCGGTGCACCTGGGGCCGACCTCGGCGACCGAGTCCTACCTCAACATCGACCGGCTGCTCGCTGCCGCGAAGGAGTCGGGTGCCGAGGCGGTCCATCCGGGATACGGCTTCCTCTCGGAGCGCGCCGAGTTCGCCCGCGCCGTGGTCGGCGCCGGGCTCGTGTTCATCGGCCCGACCGCCGACGTCATGGACGCGATGGGCCGCAAGGACCGGGCACGCGCGATCGCCGAGAAGGCCGGCGTACCGGTCACTCCGCAGTTCGACCCCGATGCGGTGCCCCGTGATGCCTATCCCGTGCTCGTCAAGGCTGCGGCCGGCGGTGGCGGCAAGGGCATGCGCATCGTCACCGACGCCGCGGACTATGCCGCGGCGCTCGAGGCGGCCAAGCGGGAGGCTGCCGCCGCGTTCGGCGACGACACGATACTGGTCGAGAAGTACATCGAGTCGGGCCGCCACGTCGAGGTGCAGGTGTTCGGCGACGAGGCGGGCCATGTCGTGCACCTCTTCGAGCGCGACTGCTCGGCGCAGCGGCGCCACCAGAAGGTCGTCGAGGAGGCACCGTCGTTCGGGCTCGCAGCCGAGCTGCGTGCCACGCTGCACGAGTCATCGGTCGCGCTGTGCAAGGAGGTCGGCTACACCGGCGCCGGCACGGTCGAGTTCCTGGTCGCCGACGGCGCGGCGTACTTCCTCGAGATGAACACCCGCCTCCAGGTCGAGCACTGCGTGACGGAGGAGATCACCGGTCTGGACCTGGTGCAGTGGCAGCTCGCGGTTGCCGCCGGCGAGGACCTGCCGCTGACCCAGGGCGAGATCACCTCGACGGGGCATGCCATCGAGGTGCGCGTGTATGCCGAGGACCCGTACGCCGGGTTCTTGCCGCAGGCCGGTCACGTGCTCGACGCCGCCTGGCCGGAGGCGGCGCGGGTCGAGACCGACCTGGAGCGTGACCAGGACGTGTCGACCGCGTACGACCCGATGCTCGGCAAGGTGGTCGTCGCGGGTACGGATCGCGCCGACGCCATCGCCCGCATGGTCGCCGCGCTCGACGACACGGGTCTGTTCGGCATCACGACCAACACCGGCTTCCTGCGCCGACTCGTCGCGAGCGATGAGTTCGGCGCGGGCGAGGTGCACACGGGCTGGCTCGACAGCGGTGCTTCCGCGGAGCTGCTCGTACGCCCGCAGGTCCCCGAGGCCGCGGCCACCGCAGCCGCCCAGCTCTGGGCGCGCTACTCGACGCTCGACGGCGTGACGCCACTCTCGGTCAACGACGGCTGGCGGTCCGGCGGCGACCCGGCGCCGGTCCGCATCGCCCTGCGCGATCAGGACGGCCGGTTCTGGTCGTTCGCCTTCGCCGAGGACGACTACCTCGACGCGGATGCGCTGGCGATCGTCGACGGCGACACGGTCTCGATCTCGTGGCACGGCGAGGTGTGGCGCTTCGAGGTGCCTGACCCGATGCGGGGCGGACACCACCTCGGCGTCTCGACCGACGCCGACATCGTCTCGCCGATGCCGGGCACGGTGCTGCGGGTCGACGTTGCCGCGGGTGACAGTGTCACGCTCGGTCAGCAGCTCGGCGTGGTCGAGGCCATGAAGATGGAGCTGGCGCTGCTGGCCCCGTACGACGGTGTGGTCGCGCACGTCGGCGCCGTTGCCGGTGACCAGGTGCCGATCAAGCACCTGCTCTTCACGGTGGAGCCCGCATGACCGTCGAGTGGTGCGAACGGACCCGCGAGTGGTGCGGATCTGGGCGACACGCCGTCTCACTTTCCCCAATCCGCACCACTCGCGGGTC
>NZ_BAAAZZ010000002.1:1426957-1856310 GCF_039537165.1 Aeromicrobium panaciterrae
GCTGCCGATGGTCGTGCGCGACGAGTCGCTGCCCGCCGAGGTCACGATCTATGAGGTCGGTCCGCGCGACGGACTGCAGAACGAGTCGTCGATCGTGCCGACCGAGGTCAAGCGCGAGTTCATCGAGCGTCTGGTCGCCGCCGGCCTCAAGACCGTCGAGGCGACGAGCTTCGTCCATCCCAGCTGGGTGCCGCAGCTGGCCGATGCCGAGGACCTCATCGCCCAGCTCGACCTCGCGGGATCCGTGCCGCTGCCCGTGCTGGTGCCCAACGAGCGCGGCCTCGACCGTGCCCTCGCCGCCGGTGTCAGCCACATCGCGATCTTCGCCAGCGCCACCGAGACGTTCGCCAACAAGAACCTCAACTCGACGCTCGACACCCAGCTCTCGATGTTCGAGCCCGTGGTCACGCGTGCTCGCGGCGCCGGCGTCGACGTTCGCGCGTACGTGTCGATGTGCTTCGGCGATCCGTGGGAGGGCGAGGTGCCGATCTCACAGGTCGTCGCGACCGGCAGGCGACTCCTCGACATGGGCGCGTCGCAGCTGTCGATCGGCGACACGATCGGAGTCGCCACGGCGGCTCACGTCGGCGCGCTGATCGACGCGTTCGGCGACGCGGGTGTCGGCGTCGACCGGCTCGCGATGCACTTCCACGACACCTACGGCCAGGCGCTCGCCAACGCGTTCGCGGCTCTGCGCCACGGCATCACGACGTTCGACGCTTCGGCGGGAGGACTCGGCGGCTGCCCGTACGCCGAGAGCGCCACCGGCAACCTCGCCACCGAGGACCTGGTGTGGATGCTGACGGGTCTCGGCATCGAGCACGGCGTCGACCTCAACGCGATGGTGGCGACCAGCGTGTGGATGGGCAAGCAGCTCGGCAAGGAGCCCGCCAGCGCTGTCGTCCGAGCCTTGGCCTAGGCCCCAACGGCTACGCCCCCTTCTGTTGGGTGGACCCCCATGACTTCGCGAGCCGTGCAGAGACGCGGGACGACAGCAGCTCGTACTGCGCGTCCAGCCGGGTCTTGCCCGTCGGGCGACGGACCTCCATGGCACCGACCACGATCTCGTGCTCGCCGAACTGCTCGAGGGTGATGTCGACCTGCTCGCCGTCGGGGAACCGGTTCCACCAGTGGAAGTCAATGGGCTCGCCGTCGACGAAGACCTCGCCGACCATCAGGCAGCCGCCGAAGTAGTCGTGCAGGACGACAGCCGTGGTCGCGCACTGCCCGCGGGCGGGGTTGTCGGGAGTCCAGTCGGCGACATCTTCCGGAGCGCAGGTGTCAGGGCCCCACGACTCACGCAGTGCGAGGATCACGGCTTCGAGCGTCATGAGGACGACGCTAGGTGTCACCACCGACAGCAGAGCAGGTCGTCCGCTGAGGACGGCCTCAGCGGCGTCGTTCCTTGAGCTCGTCGGCGGCGTAGGAGCCGATTTGCCAGGTCGCGTACGCATCGCTCGAACCACCGACGGCACCCCCCAGGAGTGGCACCCGGCGACCGATCAACGTCACGGCTCGGCGACCCGCCGTACGGGCGACGAGCTCGGTCGTCACCTCGCGCGACAGCGTGGTGTCGAGCTCGGGGTCGTGCACCGGAGAAGTGGCGAGTGCCATGGGAGACGATGGCAGCCTCTTGTGCCTGAGCAGCTCACGAACCGAGTCCTCACCCAGCATGCAGGCGAGGATCGCGTTGCGTACGCGCGGATCCTCCAGGTCGTAGCCACGGAGATGTGCGATGCCGGCGACCAGGTGGCACTGGACGAGCGTGACGCCGACGACGTTTGCGGGGATCGCGATCGCCATCGCCGCGAATCCGCCGAGATTGGTGACAAAGCCCTGCACGCCGGCGAGCCCGGAGTGGAGCCGGATGAGCCCGCGGATGGCGTACTCGACGTCACCGCCATGGTCGACCAGCTTGGTGTCGGCGCTCGCTGCCGCCGAGCGCAGCGGGCCGATGCCGTCGATCGCCTGGTCGAGCACCGTGCGCACATAGCCCGACGCCACCTGTGGGGCGAGCTTGCCAGCGGCGGTCGTGGCGATCTTGGTGCGGACTCCCATCTCGCAAGCATAGGAGGGACTCTGCAACTACGCTGACCGCATGAGCCGCCCGTTCTCCGAGCACGTGGGCGGCGAGGAGTGGCGTCGCGAGACCGAGGAGTGGATCGCTGAGCAGCTGAAGCGCGACGGCCGCTCGGTCACCGGCGAGATCACCCAGCCGCGCGTACGGCCGTGGTCGACGCAGCTCGTGGTGCCGACCGACGCCGGGACCCTGTGGTTCAAGGCCAACTGCCCGTCGATGGCGTTCGAGCCGCTGCTGCACGCTGAGCTGGCGCGGATCGTGCCGGACGCTGTCGACGCGCCGTACGCGTACGATGCCGGGCGCGGCTGGATCGTCACGGCCGACCGTGGCACCACGCTCGGCGACAGCCACGAGCCGACACCGGATGACTGGCGCGCACTGCTGGGCGAGGCGGCGCGGATGCAGCGCATCGTCGCAGAGCATCGCGACGAGCTGCTCTCGACCGGGTTGCCCGACTGCTCGCCGGTGACCGTGCCTGAGCGGTTCGACCGGATCGTCGAGACGTTCGAGGCCCTCCCGACGGAGCACCCGTCGTACGTCTCGCCCGACCTCGGCCGCGAGCTGCGCGACAAGCGCCCGGCGATCGTCGATGCGGCCGCGCTGCTGGCGGAGGGATCGCTCCCGGCGACGTGGCAGCACGGTGACCTGCACCCGTGGAACGTGTTCGCGCCCGAGGGGACCGGGCTGCGGATCTTCGACTTCGGCGACGGCCAGTGGTCACACGCGATCGAGGTGCTGAGCGTGCCGTACGGCTGGATAGAGGCGCGTACGCAGCTGTCGTGGAGCGAGGTCGTGGGTGCCTACGCCGACGAGTGGGGACTCGGCGAGGCCGACCTGGCCGACCAGTGGGACGCAGCAGCACTGACGCAACCCGTCAACCGGGCACTGACGTGGTGGGCGTGCCTCACGGATGCGACGGCCGCCGAGTGGAGCGAGTGGGGCGACGCTCCGCTGTATCACCTGAAGCGTGTCCTGGAGCCGTGAGTCCGCAGCCGTTGCCGCCGTCGCCGTGGCGCTTCGATCCGGATGCCTGGCCCGATGAGGACTGTGTGGCGCTGGGAGCCGACCTCGAGCCCGGCACGATCGTGGAGGCCTACCGCCACGGCGCGTTCCCGATGCCGCACGACGGTGAGCTGTTGTGGTGGTCGCCGACCCGGCGCGGCGTGTTGGTGCCGTCGGCGATCAAGGTCTCCCGGTCGCTACGCCGCTCCATGCGCCGGATGACCGTGACGGTCGACGAGTCGTTCGAGGACGTCATCGACGCGTGTGCCGACCCGGCACGGCCTGGGAGCTGGATCGACGGCCCGATCCGGGAGGCGTACGTCACCCTCCACCGCCTGGGATGGGCACACTCGATCGAGGCCCGCAACGATGCGGGCGAGCTGGTGGGCGGACTGTACGGGCTCAACATCGGCACCCTGTTTGCCGGGGAGTCGATGTTCCACCGCGCCACGGACGCCTCGAAGGTGGCCCTGGTGGCGCTGGCCGAGCTCGTCGGTGACGACGGGCTGATCGACGTGCAGTGGCGCACCGACCACCTGGGGACCCTCGGTGTCGTGGAGTGGCCGCGGGCGGACTACCTCGGTGCACTCCCCTTCCTTGTCGATCGGCCGACTCTGTCAGAATGGGCGTAGATAGCAGTCGCAACAATCGCAAAGGCCCACGGGGGGCCAAGGATCGCGTTGATGCGGGTTCATAGACTGGACGTCGCACACCACCATTCATGAGGAGCATTTGTGGCCATTTCCCGCAACGATCTCGTTGCTGCCCTTGCGTCGAAGGCAGGCACGAGCAAGACCGAAGCAGACGCCGTCCTTTCGGCATTCAGTGAGATCCTCGTCGAGGCCGTCTCAGGTGAGGGCGAGAAGGTCTCGATCCCGGGCATCCTGTCCGTCGAGCGGGTCGAGCGTGCCGCACGCGTCGGCCGCAACCCTTCGACCGGCGAGACGATCGACATCCCGGCAGGTCACGGCGTCAAGCTGAGCGTTGGCTCGCGCCTCAAGGCAGCGGCCAAGTAGCCACAGCCACAGCAGCGCCATCGGACAATGTCCGGTGGCGCTGTTTCATTCTCTGCGAGGATCCGGGCGTGCCTTCGTATTCCGACTCGGGTCACACGACCCCGCATCCCGACCGGCGGCGTTATCGTCGATCGATGGACAACTCCCCTACGCGCGGAGCGCGTGGGGAGACCCCTACCGGTCCACGTCCCCTCCTCTGCCGTGCCGGATCGGGCGCGGATGCCACGCGACCTGGTCGAACCGGAATTGGAAGGCGCGCCCAGCTGTGACCCCGTACCACCGCCTCGCGCGAGAGACACCGGAGTACGCGTGGTGGAAGCTTCCCGTCGCCGGCTTCCTCGCCGTCGTGGGCTACTTCTTCGTGTCCGGGGCACTGATCCTGGTCGCATTCCTGCTGATGTACGCGGTCGGGCTCGACGGCGCTGACCGCATCACTGAGTGGTTCGACGACGCAGGGTCGATCAACGTCGATCGCCCCGAATTCTTCGCCCTCGACATGCTCGGGCTGGCCGTGATGATCCCCGTCCTGCTGGTCGCCGTGCTCGTCACGGGTCCACGGCCCATCGGCTACCTCACCTCGGTGACGGGCCGGATGCGGTGGAGCTGGCTGGGTCACACCAGCGTCCTCGCGGTGATCGTGTTCGGTGGCGGCATCGGTGGGCTGGTCGCCCTCTCGTACTGGATCGACCCCGACTCGGTGCAGTCGCCGTCGCCATTCGACGGCAAGGTCCTGCTGATGCTCGTGCTCGTCCTGGCACTGACGCCGTTCCAGGCGGCCGCCGAGGAGTACGTGTTCCGCGGCTACCTCCTGCAGCTGGTCGGCTCGTGGACGCGTTTCGCCTGGATCCCGGTGGTGGTCTCGGTGCCGATCTTCGCGAGCGGCCACGAATACAACCTCTGGGGCCTGGTCGACGTCGGCCTGTTCGGCCTGATGGCGGCGTTCCTGGTGATCCGTACGGGCGGGCTCGAGGCCGGAATCGCGGCGCACGCGTTCAACAACATCGCGATCCTGGTGTTCGAGGCACTGGGCATGCTGAGCGACTCCTCCGGAGGAGGTCCGCTCGACCTCATCCCGACGGTCGTCATGAACGTGCTTTTCATCGCGCTGGTCGAGCGATCCGTACGGCGACGCGGCATCGTGCGGACCCGCCCGCCGATCCCGGCACCACCGCCTCCACCGATGTGGTTCCCGCCGGCACCGGTCAATGCACCGGTCTTCGCTCCCGCGTTCGCGCCGGCGTACCAACCACCACCGGAGTGGGTGCCGCCGCCCAACACGCCGCCCTACCCGGGCTACCTGCCACCGGGCTGGCGCCCGCCGCGCCACTAGCTGACGGTCGGGCGTCCGGCCGCTTCCCACATCTCCATGCCGCCGGCGAGGTTGACGACGTCGTGGCCCTGCGCATGCAGCCAGCTCGTGACCCGCGCCGATCGGCCGCCCATGTGGCAGACGACGATCGTGGGGGTCGCCGGGTCGAGCTCGCCGACCCGGTTCTGCAGCTGGCTCATCGGGATGTGCACCGCGCCGTCGATGTGCCCCGCGTCCCATTCGTGCTGTTCGCGCACATCCAGCACGACGAGATCGCCCGGAATCACGTCCGGGATGTCGTTGATGGTGGTCGTGGGGACACTCTCGGGGCTCATGTAATCCATGATGACCCACGCTCGGTGAGTGCGACAGAGAGGCCGGAATCGTGGGGCAAGTGGCGATTTGGGCCCTCGAATGGTTACTTTGGACTATATGCAGGTCAGTTCCCGGAGCCGCGTGTTCTGCGCAGCTCCGGATTTCTCGGGTAGGTGGTCGGTGTGAAGTCGCATGACATCGTTCGCCTCCCGTTCGAGCTGTCGACACCGAGCATCGCTCGTACGAAGCTCGCAGCGTTCCTGACCGTCCACCGTGCCTCGAGCGCCGTCATCGACGATGCGCTGATCGTGATCAGTGAGATGATCGCCAACGCCGTCAGTCACGGCATGCCCAAGCCCGATGGCACGATCGAGATCTCGTGGAGCATCAACGGCACGCTGCTCGAGCTCAGCGTCCACGACGGCGGTGTGAGCGAGCCGCTCAAGCCCGTCGACTTCGACGAGGACTCGCTGAGCGGACGCGGACTGTCGATCATCAACCGCGTCGCCGACCGCTGGTGGGTCGACATGTCACAGGGCACGCGGGTCAACGCCGAGCTCCTCATGAGCCAGCACTGATCTCTGGTCGGGCCACCCCCTAGACTCCCCCTTCGTGGGCAAGAAATCGCGCAACAGGAACAAGACCGTCAAGGAACGCATGCCGTTCGTCGCGCGCACGTTCGAGGGTCTTCCCGGTGAGGCTGACTGGATCGCCCTGCGCGAGTTCGTCCCGTCCGCCACGGCGTACGTGAAGCTCAAGACCGGCCAGACGATCCGGGTCTGCTCCTCGCTCCCGGGCTCGGGCGCCGGCATCGTTCGCCCCGATGGTGAGATCTGGGTCGGCCTCCAGGTGGCGCACAACTTCGGCGACATCAGCCGCGACCTCGCCCACGTCGTGGAGACGGGGCTCGAGACCGAGCCGGGTCGGCCCATCCCGCTGACCGATCCCGGAGTGGGAGCGCGCATGCAGGACCTGGTCGAACCCGCGAGCTCGTTCGACGTCGAGATGCACGAGGGTTTCGACTACTGGGTCGAAGGTGTCGACGAGCAGCCCGGCACCGCTGAGGCGCTGGCCGACGCCAACGAGACGATCGCGCCGACCGTACGGCTCAGCTCCGTCGACTCGGCCTACTGGACCGAGATGACCCCGCACCGCTACCTCCGCTGGGTCATGACGCATGACGAGCAGCAGCTCCTCAACGCCCTGGCCCGTCTGCGGGCTGCCGGGGCGGACACGCTCGGCGAGGGCACCAAGCTGATCGGCCATTTCCGGGCGCACGGCCTGCTCGTTCCGGTGTGGGAGTTCGAGGTCGACGCGGAGGCCCTGGAGAAGCCGACGGTCGAGTTCTCCCGGCGGCTGGATGACGCACTGGCAGATGACAGCCCGCTGACGTCCGAGCAGCGCTCGGCCCGAGGCGCCCTCACCAGCCGCCAGGTGACGATTCGCTGAGGCTGAGCGAGCCCTGCGAGCGAACGCCGAAGCGCGCCAAGGAGCGAAGCGAGTGTGAGCGTCCCGCGGCGAAGCCGCCGTACAGCGAGGCGTGGTGACGTGCGCTCCTCGGCCTCGATCCTCGGCCTCACGTTCGGCCGTGGGCGACCTCTCTGGCGAGCGGGTGTCACGTTCTGGAGGGCTGTGTCGTCTGAGGGGTGAGTGGTGCACAGGGCGCCACAGAACAGGAGCCACCCCATGCCTCGCATCAGTGCCGTCAGCCCCAAGGACGCAGGAGCGATCATCAAGATCGGCTACCGGATGGCTCGCAAGCAGGTCGGTGAGGTCCCGGAGCCGTTCGCGGTGATGGCGCACCATCCCAAGATCTTCGTCGCCTCCGCCCGCCACGAGCTGGCACTCCAGAAGGCCATGCAGGTCGTCCCCGAGTCGCTGGTCGAGCTCGCGGTCTATCGCACGGCGTGGACCGTCGGCTGCTCGTGGTGCGTCGACTTCGGCGCGATGCTGCAGCGGCTGAACGGCCTCGACGTCGACCGGCTCAAGGAGATTGCCGACTTCGAGACGTCCGACAAGTACACCGACGCCGAGCGCGAGGTCATCCGGTATGCCGACGCCATCACCTCGACCCCGATGGGCGTGACGGACGAGCAGGTCGCATCGCTGGTCGACACGTACGGCGAGAAGGGCGTGATCGAGCTGACGTACCAGATCTCGCACGAGAACCAGCGCGCCCGCTTCAACCACGCGCTCGACATCACCGACCAGGGCTTCGGCAGCGGTGACTCGTGCCGGGTGCCATGGATTGCTGAGGAAGCATCCAAGGTGACGTGAGGACCGAGCGAAGCGAGGCTAGGCGTCCGGGCGTGAGCCCGGCAGCGACGAAGTCGCTGGAGCGGGGAGCGGAGCGAGCCGTTCGCCCCAGGACGCGAGCCTGACGCCGGCGTGCTTCTCGGGATTGGCGATGTCGTACGACGCCCATACCTTGCCGTCCTTGACCGCGAACGCCGCGACTCGTGGGGGTGAGCTGAGCTTCTCGGTCTCGCCCTGCCAGCCGTGAGTGACGAAGCCGAGCTGACCGTTGACCAGGACGGGCTCCAGGCCCTCGAGGGCGTGGGGCCCGTAGCGGTTCATCAGGCCGATGTAGAAGCGCGCGAACTTCTCGGCACCGTGGATCACGTTGACCGCCGTGCTGGTCGTGCCGTTGGCGTCGCCCATCACCAGCGCGTCGGGGTGCAACGTCGCGATGATCGCGTCGAGGTCACCGGTGGCCATCGCCTCGACGAACCGGGTCACCGCGGCGATGTGCTCGTCGTCCGGTGTGGGTGGCGGTGGATCGGCGACCGCCTTGCGGGCCCGCGACGCGAGCTGGCGGGCGTATGCGGGTTCGACGTCGAGGGCCTCGGCGATCTCGTCGAACGGCACACCGAAGGCGTCGTGCAGGACGAATGCCACCCGTTGCGCCGGCGGCAGCACGTCGAGCACGACGAGGGCGGCGAACCGGGCATCCTCACCGCGCACGACCTCAGCCAGCGGATCTGACGCGTCGAGCGAGGTGACGACGGGCTCGGGCAGCCACTGGCCGACGTACGTCTCGCGTCGCTTGGCGGCCGAGCCGAGGCGATCGAGGCACAACCGGCTCACCACCGTGGTGAGCCAGGCCTCCAGGTTGGCGATCGCCTCGCCGCTGGTTGAGCTCGTCGAAATCCGCTCGAGCCGGAGCCACGCATCTTGCACGGCATCCTCGGCGTCGACGACGCTGCCGGTCAGCCGGTAGGCGACGCTGAGCAACCGGGGACGTTCAGACTCGAAGGCCTCGAGAGTCGCGGTCTGCACGTTCTCAGTCTCGGTCGATGGGGCACGACATGCAACGAGGTCCGCCACGGCCCGAGCCGAGCTCGGATCCGCTGATGGCGATGACCTCGACACCGTGCTCCTCGAGCCGGGCATTGGTCTGCTCGTTGCGCTCGTAGGCGACCGCGAGCCGCGGACCGATCGCGAGCGTGTTGTTGCCGTCGTCCCACTGCTCGCGTTCGGCGGTGACCGGGTCGAGGCCGGTGTCGATCTGGTGCAGCTTGTCGATGCCCATGGCCGTGGCCGCGGCGTCGAAGAACGACTCCTCGGGAGCGACGACCAGCTCGTCGCCGCTGAGGGTGACGGCATGGGCGCGCAGGTCGTCGGCCATGGTCGGGTAGATCACCACGGTGTCGACGTCGACCATCGTCACGATGGTGTCGAGGTGCATCGTGGCGCGTTCCTGGGCGATCGGGACGGCGAGGACGATCGAGGCCAGCCCCGCCTTCAACGCCTCGCGAGCGAAGCGCTCGAAGCCGGCGGGAGTCGTACGTTCGCCGACGCCGACCGCGAGGACGCCCGGTGCGAGCAGCAGCACGTCTCCACCCTCCAGGTGCTCCAGGTGCGCACCGTGGGCACGCGGGGTGCCGGCGAAGCGCGGGTGATGCTCGTAGATCAGGCCGGTCAGCTGTGTCTCGCGTGCGCGGGCCGGCATCGCGAGGCTGGTGATCGCCACGCGTCCCGGCAGCCACACCGACGAGTCGCGGGTGAAGAGCAGGTTGGGCAGCGGGTCGATCAGGAAGCTCTCGGGTGGCAGCAACGTGGTCACGATGCTGCGAAAGCTCGTGACCTCGTCATTGCGGAGCCCAGCAGTGAGCGTGAGCGCGAGCTCGGCCGGCGACTGGTCGGTCATCACGCGGGCGATGTGGTCGCGGAGTCCGTCGCCGAGGCGCAGGCTGGCGGTGGTCGACTCGATGATCGCGGCGCGTACGTCGGCGTCGACGAGCGACTCGGTGAGGAGATCCATCAGGTAGAGGACCTCGACGTCGTGGTCGCGCAGGGCCTGGGCGAACGCGTCGTGCTCGTCCTGCGCGCGGCCGACCCAGGGCACGCCGTCGAACAGCAGCGAGTCGTTGTTGCGCGGGGTCAGGCGGGCGAGCTCGGGGCCGGGACGGTGCAGCATGACCGTCCGCAGTCGCCCGACTTCGCTGTCCGCACCCAACGCCATCCCCACACCCTAGCCATCACGTTCAGTGCGAGGTGGTGCGTTGGTCATCGATCGGCAACTTCCCCGCCGTACGCTTGACGGGTGGACTGGAACGACTATGACGCGGCCCTGTTCGACCTCGACGGCGTGATCACGCCCACCGCCGAGGTGCACATGCGCGCCTGGGCGCAGATGTTCAGTGAGTTCCTCACCAGCCGGGGCATCACCGAGCCGTACGTCGACCTCGACTACTTCGAGTACGTCGACGGCAAGCCGCGCTACGACGGCGTGCGGAGCTTCCTGGCGTCGCGCGGGATCGAGCTGCCGGAGGGCAAGCCCTCCGACGCGCCGACCGAGGAGACCGTCGCAGGTCTCGGCAACCGAAAGAACGCGGTGTTCTCGCAGATCCTCGAGACCGACGGCGTGCAGCCCTACCCGGGCTCGGTCAAGCTCGTCAACCTGCTGATCGACAGGGGCATCAAGCTGGCGATCGTGTCGAGCTCGCGCAACGCGCCCGCGGTGCTCAGGGCGGCCGGGATGATCGACCTCTTCCCCGTGATCGTCGACGGGAGCGTCGTCTCCGAGCACCACCTGGCGGGCAAGCCCGCGCCCGACACGTTCCTCGACGCAGCGCGCCAGCTCGACATACCCAAGGAGCGGGCTGTCGTGCTCGAGGACGCGCTCTCGGGTGTCGCTGCCGGCCGAGCCGGCCGCTTCGGCCTGGTGGTCGGCGTCAACCGCGGCGTGGGTGCCGACAAGCTGCTCGCCAACGGCGCCGATCTCGTCGTCGACGACCTGGAGGAGCTCGCATGAGCGAGACCGACGAGCTCATCGACGACGCCGGCCCGTCACACCGGGCGCCGACCCAGGACGAGTTCATGGACCGGGCGCGGTTCCCCGCCGACGAATGGCGCCTGGTCGAGAAGCACATCAACCCCGCCGACCTGGGCACCACCGAGACGCTGTTCTCGGTCGGCAACGGCTACCTCGGCATGCGCGGCAACGTCGACGAGGGCCGCGACTCGTTCTCGCACGGCACATTCATCAACGGCTTCCACGAGACCTGGCAGATCCACCACGCCGAGGAGGCGTTCGGCTTTGCCAAGGTCGGCCAGACGATCGTCAACGCGCCGGACGCCAAGGTCATCCGCCTGTACGTCGACGACGAGCCGTTGTTGCTGCCGATCGCTGACCTGATCGAGTACGAGCGCGACCTCGACTTCCGCTCCGGTGTCATGTCCCGGTCGATCCTGTGGCGCACACCCGGCGGCAAGCGGGTGCAGATCACGTCGCGCCGCATGGTGTCGTTCACGCAGCGCCACCTCGCGGTGCTGACGTTCGAGGTCACGATGCTCGACGACCACGCGCCGGTCGCGATCTCGTCGCAGATCCTCAACCGCCAGGACGGCGAGGACGAATACCACGTCCGGTCGATGTCGATGGGCGAAGGCGTCGACCCACGCAAGGCCGGCGAGATGCGCCACCGGGTGCTGCTGCCGGAGAGCAACTCCGGCAACCTCGCCGAC
Source organism: Aeromicrobium panaciterrae (assembly GCF_039537165.1). GTDB lineage: Bacteria > Actinomycetota > Actinomycetes > Propionibacteriales > Nocardioidaceae > Aeromicrobium > Aeromicrobium panaciterrae. The sequence continues at coordinate 1,438,650 of NZ_BAAAZZ010000002.1, forward strand.
GGTCGCGTGACCCTGGGCTACAAGTGCGCCGAGAGCGGCATGACGCTCGCGGTCGCCGCAGACCACCGGCTCGAGACCGCCAACAACTACAGCAAGCGCATCCAGACCGACGACGACCTCGCCAAGCTGATCTACCGCATCGACGCCGAGCCGGGCCAGCCGATCACGCTGACCAAGCTCGTCAGCTATCACACCTCGCGGGGCGTGCCGTCGCGCGAGCTGCTCGACCGCTGCCGCCGTACGCTCGACCGTGCCCAGGAGGAAGGGCTCGAGAAGCAGTTCGCCGACCAGCGCGCCTACCTCGACGAGTTCTGGGCCCGCAGCGACATCGAGGTACCGGGGCAACCCGACGTACAACAGGCACTGCGCTGGAACCTCTTCCAGATCGCCCAGGCGTCGGCGCGTGCCGAGGGCACCGGCATCGCCGCCAAGGGCGTCACCGGGTCGGGCTACGGCGGCCACTACTTCTGGGACACCGAGGTCTACGTCCTGCCGTTCCTCACCTATACGACGCCGCGGGCAGCCCGCAACGCGCTTCGCTTCCGCTACACGCTGCTCGACGCCGCGCGCAAGCGCGCGAGGGAGCTGGCTCAGAAGGGTGCGTTGTTCCCGTGGCGCACGATCAACGGCGAGGAGGCCTCGGCCTACTACGCCGCCGGCACCGCGCAGTATCACATCGACGCCGACATCTCCTATGCGTTGAGCCAGTACCTCGCGGCCACCGGCGACATCGACTTCCTCACCCGTGAGGGCATCGACATGCTCGTCGAGACCGCCCGGATGTGGGTCGACCTCGGCTTCTGGCGCAACGAGGAGGACGGCACGTTCCACATCCACGGCGTGACCGGCCCGGATGAGTACACGACGGTCGTCAACGACAACCTCTTCACCAACGTCATGGCACGGTTCAACCTCCGCCGAGCCGCCGAGGCCGTACGGGAGCTCGCGATCCGTGACGGGCTCGAGTACGACCAGGTCGTCGCGCGTCTGGAGCTCGAGGAGACCGAGATCGTCGACTGGGAGCGCGCCGCCGACGACATGGCGATCCCGTTCGACGAGCACCTCGGCGTACACCCGCAGGACGAGCACTTCCTCGAGCGTGAGGTGTGGGACCTCGAGAACACGCCGCTTTCGATGCGGCCCCTGCTCCTGCACTACCACCCGCTGGTGATCTATCGGTTCCAGGTGCTGAAGCAGGCCGACGTCGTGCTGGCGCTCTATCTGCAAGGTGAGCAGTTCACGCCGGAGGAGAAGCGGGCCGACTTCGAGTACTACGACCCGATCACGACGGGCGACTCGACACTGTCGGCGGTCGTGCAGTCGATCATCGCGGCCGAGGTCGGCTATCACGACCTCGCGCTGCGCTACTTCAAGTCAGCCTTGTTCGTCGACCTCGCCGATCGTCACCACAACACCTCCGACGGCGTGCACGTCGCGTCCACGGGCGGTGTGTGGAGCGCTCTGGTCGCCGGCTTCGGCGGGTTCCGTGACCACGGTGGCGTGTTCAGCATCGACCCGCGACTGCCCGAGACGTGGGACTCGCTGGTCTACCGGGTGACGCTGCTCGGCACGCGGGTGAAGGTGACCGTACGCGCCGACGAGCTGGAGCTCGAGGTTGAGGACGGTCAGTCGGCGACGCTGCGCGTACGAGGTGAGGACGTCACCGTTTCATCGGGCGAGCCCGTGACCGTCACGCTCAAGGGTCAGGGCCCTCGACTCAGTGGTGAGCCGCCGCCGGTCCCCGGTCGCCGCCGCTCCGACGGCACCGTGATCGCCGCCATCGTCCCCGGCACCTGAGGATCCGTGACCCCATCGGCTGCGAGCATGGGCCGATGAGGTCACGCGGCGCATTGTCCTGGTGCGCTCTGGCGGTTGCCGCCCTGCTGGTGATCCGACTGATCGCGCGTGCGGCGGACGCGCCGATGGCGTTGCGGCTGTCGCTGGGCATTGCGCTGGTGCTGATGCTGGTGACGCTCTCGGGCCTGCTCGTGTCGGGCCGTGTCCGCGGTGACCTGAGCGGGCCACGGGCCCTCGGTGGTCTCGGCTTCGTGGCTCTCTTCCTCGTGCCGTTCGCGCTCGTGATGCACGGCCGGGACGTGACCTGGCTCGGAGCGCTCCTGGGCCTCGTCGGCGCCGCGGGCGCGGTGGTCGTCGGCTGGGCCTCGTCGGCTGCGAGCAAGTAGCCCTCTTGGGCGATTTTCCGTCGTTTTCAGGCGGATGCACCCAGAAGGTGTAAACATCGAAGTGTGTTCACCGTGACCTGGAAGACCGCCACCGGCGAGAGCGGGGAGGTTGTGCTTGTCGATGACGACAAGTGGACGTTCGGGCGGTCCGGAGGTGCCGAGGAAAACACGGTGTCGACCGACGATCCGGCGGTCAGCCGTACGGCCCTGGTGATCCGTGACAGCGGACCGGGTCCCGTGGTGTTCCGCGGCCAGATCGACAACGGCGCGAAGGTTGCGCTGATCAGCGTGATCGGCTCGACGACCTGGCTCGACGAGGGCACCGCCGGCAACCTGAGCGCCGAGGAGAACCGCGTCGAGTTCTCGATGGGCGACGAGGTGCTGATCACGGTCGACGTCACGTTCGACAACCGCGGCACCGTCATCGAGCGCCAGCAAGCCGCCGAGTAGGCCTCGTCGCTGCAGTCGATACTGTGGCGAACGTGACTTTCATCGAAGGGCTCCCGAAGGCGGAGCTGCACGTCCACCACGTCGGATCCGCATCGCCCCGCACGGTCGCCGAGCTCGCCGCGCGCCATGAGGGCACGACGATGGTGCCGGCCGATCCGGCCCTGTTGGCCGACTACTTCACGTTCACCGACTTCGGCCACTTCATCGAGGTCTACCTCTCGGTCGTCGACCTGCTGCGCACCCCCGAGGACCTCTGGACCCTGACGCACGACGTCGCGCGTGACCTGGCGGCGCAGAACGTACGCTACGTCGAGCTGACCTGCACGCCCTTCACGTCGATCGCGGTCGGCATCAGCGCCGAGGCCTACTGCGAGGCGCTCGAGGATGCCCGGCGCAGGGCCGAGGCCGACTTCGGCATCACGATGCGGTGGATCTTCGACATCCCCGGCGAGTCCGGTGTGCCGGCCGCCGACGTCACCCTCGACACCGCACTGCGCCTGCGCCCGGACGGCCTCGTCGGTTTCGGTCTCGGCGGGCCCGAGGTCGGTGTGCCGCGCCCGCAGTTCGCCCCGCACTTCGAGCAGGCGATCGCGGCGGGCCTGCGCAGCGTCCCGCACGCGGGCGAGTCGACCGGGCCCGAGACGATCTGGGACTCGATCAACTTCCTGCACGCCGAGCGCATCGGCCACGGCATCGCCGCAGCACACGATCCGGAGCTGATGGCCTACCTGGCCGAGCACCAGATCACCCTCGAGGTGTCGCCGACCTCGAACGTGTGCACCCGTTCCGTACCGTCCCTTGCCGAGCACCCGCTGCCGACCCTGGTCGCCGCCGGCGTGCCGGTCACGATCAACTCCGACGACCCGCCGATGTTCGGCACGACGCTCAACGCGGAGTACAAGATCGCCGCCGAGCTGCTCGGGCTCGACCATGACGGCCTTGCCGAGCTGGCCCGGGTCGCCGTGCGCGCGTCGTTCGCGGACGACGCGGTGAAGCGCGATCTCCTCGCCGAGATCGACGCCTACGTGGCTACTTGACGTACTTGACCCAGGTCACGATCGTGCCGCTCGGCGAGTAGCCCGTGACCCGTACGCTGCGGACGCCGACCTTGGTGTCGGACGTGAACGTGACCCAGCGGTTGACCATGCCCCATGCATCTGCGCGCCCGGTGTAGCGGGTCACGCCGTTGAGGATGACCTTGACCTTCTGTCCCGGCTTGAAGCCTGTCGCGGTCACCGCGAACCCGGTGCCCTTCGTGACGGTCGACTTCGACACGACAAGGTGCCTGATCGACGAGATGATCAGCCGGGTCGTCCCCGAGGTCCTGACCAGTGAGTCAGCGCCCGGGTAGCTCGCCGTCACGGTCACCGACACGCGCCGTCCGGCCTGCGGGCCGCGCAGCTTGTAGGTGGAGCTCGTCGCTCCGGCGATCGGCACGCCGTCGGCCCTCCACTGGTACGCGAGCGTGGCTTCAGGGTCGATCGGTCCGGGGAGGGCGGTCAGCGTGTAGCCCTCACGCGGGTTGCCGCCGATTCCCGGTGCAAGGCCCGAGAGCAAGGGCTTGCTCACGTATCCATGCCATGGCGAGGGTGCGTACCCGGCGGCGAACGCGGGCGAGTAGCGCACGACGAGCGACCCGCTGGCGGTGTCGAGTGACTCGCTGCCACCGGCGTCTGTGATGGTGGCTGGCGCTGCGCCGAGGAAGGTCACGGACGACAGGTTGGGGTTGTCGTTGAACGTGTGGCTCTCGAGGGTCGTCATCGCTGCGGGGATGGTGACCGACGTCAGATTGTTCTTGGAGAATGCCCCCGCCCTGATGACCGTGAGGGTTCCCGGGAGGCTGACACTGGCGATGTTGTTGTTGTAGAACGCGTCGGCTTGCACCTCGACGACGCCGTTCGGGAGGGTCGCGCTGGCGAGGTCGTTGCCGGCGAACACATTCGACTCGATGAGGTGGAGCGAGTTCGGGAGGGTCACGCTCACCAGATCGTTGTTGCCGAATGCGCCATACATGACACTGGTGACGCCCTCGGGGATGACGACGCTCGTGAGCTCGTTGCCGTAGAAGGCCAGATCGCCGATCTGGTTCACGCCGGTGGGGATGACCAGGCTGGTCAGGTCATTGTCGTTGAATGCGTTGGGGCCGATGGTCTCGATCTCGGATCCCAGCGTGAGGCTGGTGAGCCCGGCACCATTGAATGCGCTCTCGCTGATGTGCTTGACGCCATAGGGCGTGCCGCCGATCGTGACAGTCGCCGGGAGGGCAACGCTCAGCCCTGACGCAGTGTCATACCCGACAGCCGTGGCACCGTCGGAGACGTTGGCGGTGTCAACGCGGTAGTTCACGCCGTTGAACGCCTCGAACACGATGGCGGCCTGCGCCGGCGCGGCCCAGAGGATCATTCCGGCGATGGCGGTGGTGAGTGCGATGGTCGCAGCGACAGCGCGCGACATTGAAGAGCGGTTGTGCCCGAGCATGTGATCTCCCTGGTTGGGCGGCGTCAACCGCTCCATGAGTGTCGCAGGTCTGCCACTGCAACATCAGAGCTTTTTGAGATGTAGTTGTTGTACTTGACGTGCGGCGGCGAGGCACCGCTCGGACGGGGTTGACGGCTTCATAACCTTGTGGTTATCTATAACCAAGTAGTTATGGAGATGACGATGAACGACGACCAGCTCGACCTCGTGTTCGGCGCATTGGCCGACCGCACGCGCCGCGCCATCCTGGCTCGGCTCGCCGAGACCGACACCAACGTCGGAGACCTCACGGCGCTGTTCACGATGTCCCAGCCGGCGATCTCCAAGCACCTCAAGGTGCTCGAGCAGGCCGGCCTCGTCTCCCGCAACCGTCAGGGCACGATGCGGCTCAGCCACCTGGAGGCCGAGCCGCTCAAGGACGCGACCGGATGGCTGGCGGACTACCGGACGTACTGGAGTGAGAGCTATGACCGGCTCGACGAACTCTTCGCATCGATCAACAACACCGACAAGGAGTAGGACATGAACACGACAGACACCCTCACGATCACGGCACCCGAAGGCACCCAGAACATCGAGATGACTCGTGAGTTCCAGGCCACCCGCGAGCAGCTGTTGGCCGCGCACACCGATCCCGAGCTGTTCGCGAAGTGGGTCGGCCCCAAGGGCTATGACATGACGATCACCCAGTTCGAGGCGCACCACGGAGGTGCCTATGCCTTCGAGCACCGCAACCCCGAGGGCAACGACTTCGCCTTCCGGGGGGTATTCCACGGTGAGCCGACGGTTGAAGGCTTCAGCCAGACGTTCGAGTTCATGGGTGCACCCGGGGAGGTGTTCTTCGAGACGTTCACCTTCGAGGACCTCGGTGAGGGTCGCTCGTTGCTGCGAGCAGTCTCGGTCGCACCGAGCGTCGAAGTACGTGACGCCATGGTCGTCGACATGGAGAGCGGCGTACGGGACGGGTACGCCAAGCTCGACGACCTCCTGGCATCACTCTGAGCAATTGTCGACATATCGACCAGTTCCGCCACCGACTCGCTCGGTGGGGGAACTCCGTCGTGCAGCGTCAGACTGCGGGTGCCAGGGCGACCGGGACGCGTACGAGGAGCACTCCGGGCTGCACCTCGGCGGTGATCTCGAGCCCTTCGCCGACGGGGTCGCCGTCGAGCTGCATCGGCATCGGCTTCTCCGCGCGGATGACGACCTTGCGCCCGGTCAGCCGGCCGAGCTGCTCGTTCGTACGACGGCGTCGGCCGAGGACGCGCACGATGATCGCAAGCCAGCCGATGAAACGCTTGGGGGCGAGGACGACGACGTCGAGGGTGCCGTCGTCGATCTGCGCATCGGGCAGCAGCGGGATCCCGGCCTGGAGGAACCCGACGTTGCCGACCACGACGGTGCGGGCCCGGAACTTCGTGAACTCGCCGTCGTCGACCGAGATCTGCACCTTCATGGCGGGATAGCGCGCCGCCTTCACACCCGAGACGAAGTAGGCGAGCCAGCCGACCTTCTCCTTGAGCTGGTCATCGACACCGTTCATGATCATGGCGTCCATGCCCAGCCCCGCCATCACGAGGAAGCAGGTGTCGGTGCCGGAGTCGGTCCGGTAGGTGCCGAGGTCGATCGCCCGGTCCTGGCCGCTGAACGCGACGTCGAGGGCGTCGCGGGTGTTGAGCGGGATGTTGAGGTTGCGTGCCAGCAGGTTGCCGGTGCCGTGGGGAAGGATGCCGACAGCGACTCCCGTACGCGCGACCTCCTCGCAGACCGCCCGCACCGTGCCATCTCCACCGGCGGCGAGGATCAGGTCGACCTCGGCCTCCAGCGCGGCGAGGGCCTGGCCGTAGCCGGGGTCCTCGATCGTGGTCTCGAACCAGAGCGGCTCGCTCCAGCCGTCGCGCGCCGCCACGGTGCGTACGCGTTCCTTGAAGTCCTCGACATCGGCGATCTTGGACGGGTTGAGCACCACAGCGACCCGCTTGCGCCCCGTACCGGTCAGCACCGCGAGCTCGTGAGGCAGACGCGTTGCATCCGTGACGAGCAGGAGCCACAGGCCGAGCGTGGCGGCGACCCCGAACGAGAGGCCGGCGAGGACGTCGCTGAGGTAGTGGACACCGAGGAAGACGCGACTCGCGCCCACTCCGAGACCCAGCAGCACCAGGACGGTGATGACGATGCGACGCCACCAGCCGCGATGCGTGACGACGATCGCCATCAGGATCGCCACCGTGAAGAACATTCCCGACCCGGCCGAGTGACCGCTCGGGAAGGAGAAGCCGCCGATCTCGTGCAGCGGGTTGTCGTAGAGCGGGCGGTCACGCCGGAAGAGCAGCTTGATCAGTGCGTTGCCGCCGATCGCGACCGTGCCGCTGGCAACGATCCAGAGTGCGACGCGGCGTTCACGGCGATAGAGCGCGTACGCCGCTCCGATCGCGAGGGCGATGCCGCACCACAGGTTGCTGAAGAGGATCGCCACGCCGTCGAGGAAGTCGACGAACCCGGGGCGGCTCGCGCTGAAGTCGTATGCGGCGTCGCCGACGTTGTCGTCGAGCGACTGGAGCGGATCCCAGCCCGCCGCGACCAGGATCGCGAGCACGACGAACAACGCCGCCAGCCCGACGATGACGCGGGTCAGCACGCCGGCGCGGCTGGGCTCGGCACGACGCAGGTCGAACGACACGTCTTCCTCACTTCTTCCGGCCTCTGTGGGGTCGCCCCAGCGTATATGGAGGCTTCGAGCCGCCCAGACACGACAGATAGGCTGAGTCCGTGATCGACCCCCGAATCCTGCGAGATGACCCAGACGCCGTACGAGCAGCCCAGCGCCGCCGCGGTGAGTCCGCTGACATCGTCGACGAGCTCATCGCCGCTGAGCAAGTTCGAAGGACATCCATCGCGTCGTTCGAGGCCGTACGTGGTGAGCAGAAGAACCTCGGCAAGCTGATCCCGAAGGCACAGGGCGAGGAGAAGTCGGAGCTGCTCGCGCGTACCAAGGAGCTCAGCCAGCAGGTCAAGGACGCCGAGGCCGCGCAGGCTCAGGCCGCCGAGACGTTCGACCGCCTGATGAAGTCACTGCCCAACCTCGCCTCGGAGGAGGCGCCCGAGGGAGGAGAGGACGACTTCGTCGTGCTCGAGACCGTGGGCACGCCGCGCGACTTCGCGGCCGAGGGATTCGAGCCGCGCGATCACCTCGAGCTCGGCCAGCTGCTGGGTGCGATCGACACCGAGCGCGGAGCCAAGGTCAGCGGCGCGCGGTTCTACTTCCTCACCGGCGTGGGTGCCCAGCTCGAGCTGGCCCTCACCCAGCTCGCGATGAGCAAGGCCGCCGCATGGGGCTTCGTGCCGGTGATCCCGCCCGCGCTGGTCAAGCCCAGCGCCATGGAGGGCACCGGATATCTCGGACAGGGCTCGGGCGACGACGTCTACTACCTGGAGAAGGACGACCTCTACCTCGTCGGTACGTCGGAGGTCCCGCTCGCGGCCTATCACTCCGACGAGATCCTCGAGGCCGAGTCGCTGCCGAGGCGCTATGCCGCGTTCAGCCCCTGCTACCGCCGCGAGGCCGGCTCGTACGGCAAGGACACCCGCGGCATCTTCCGCGTGCACTGGTTCGACAAGGTCGAGATGTTCGTCTACACGACGCTCGAGGAGTCCTATGCGGAGCACGAGCGCATCCTGGCCTGGGAGAAGGAGTGGCTCGACGGGCTCGAGCTGCCCTACCGCGTCATCGATGTCGCCTCGGGCGACCTCGGACTGTCGGCGATCCGCAAGTTCGACTGCGAGGCGTGGATACCGACGCAGGGCAAGTACCGCGAGGTCTCCTCGACGTCCAACACGACCCAGTTCCAGACCCGCCGGCTCGACATCCGGGTTCGCGGCGAGGAAGGTACGGCGCCGGCCGCGACGCTCAACGGCACGCTCTGCGCCATGACCCGCACGGTCATCGCGCTGCTCGAGAACGGTCAGCAGGCCGACGGCTCCGTACGTCTGCCGCCCGCCCTACATCCCTACCTCGGCGAGGTCCTGAGGCCGCTCGCGTGAGCTGGCGACCCAAGCTCGTCGCGCTCGACGTCGACGGCACGCTGGTCGACGGCATGAACGTGATGTCGCCTGCGGTGCGCGAGACGGTACGCGGGATCCGCGACTCGGGCATCGAGACCGTCATCACGACGGGTCGCGCGATCCCGGGCGTGCTCAACACCGCGGCCCTGCTCGATTTCGACGACGCGTACGCGATCGCCAGCAACGGCGCGATCGTGTTCACCTACAACCCGGTCGAGATCCTCAACCTGGTGACGTTCGACGCCAGCGAGGCCGTACGCCGCGTGCTCGAGAACGTGCCGGACGCGCTCGTCGCGGTCGAGGACATCGGCGTGGGCTACCGGCTCAACCAGCCGTTTCCCGAGGGTGAGATCAACGGGAAGATGACGGTCGAGTCCGTCGAGTCGCTGATCGCCGAGCCCGTCACCCGTGTCGTGATCCGCGCTCCGGACCACAGCCAGGAGGAGTTCGCCCGGCTAGTCGACGACCTCGGGCTGACCGACACCAACTACTACATCGGCTACACCGCCTGGCTCGACCTCGCGCCCGAGGGTGTCAGCAAGGCGTCGGGGCTCACCTATCTGTGTGACCGGCTCGGCATCGACGCCGCCGATGTGCTCGCAGTGGGTGACGGCAACAACGACGTCGAGATGCTCAAGTGGGCCGGTCGAGGTGTCGCGATGGGTCACGGCCCCGCGGCGCTGCTCGAGGTGGCGGATGCCGTCACCGGCACGATCGACGAAGACGGCCTCGTCACCGAGCTGCAGCGATACCTCTAGGCCCGCCGGGGACCGCTGCTTCACACCCAAAAGTTCCCACCGGCAGGGAGTGTCGCCTGACTCGCGGGCCGCTGCCACCGTCCTGACGGCACCATCGGCCGCTCGCTTAACCGGCGCCCCTGCCGGCGAGACCTCTAGGATGACAAGGTGCCGACCGACCCACAGGAGTGACCGTGCAACCGTCCGAATTTCTTCGGCTCGTCGCCCGAGGCCGGTGGATCATCCTGATCGCTGCCGCGGTGGGTCTGGTCATGGCGATCATCGTCAGCGCCACGACCGCGACGAAATACACCGCCTCGACGGAGATCTACTTCAGTGCGTCCGGAGGGCCGGAGGGCCAGGACCTCGCGTATGCATCGACGTACGCGCAGGCCCGCATCCCCAACTTCAAGGCGCTGGCGAAGTCGTCCAGCGTGCTCGAGCCGGCCGCGGCTCAGGCGGGTGGCGAGCTGACAGCGGGTGAGCTCGGCGCCGAGCTGTCGGTGTCCACCAGCCTCACCTCCACCGTCATCGGCATCTCGGTGACGGACGCCTCGGCCGAGACGGCGGCGGCTGCCGCCAATGCCGTCAGCACGATCCTCATCGAGCAGGTCGGCAAGCTCGAGAAGCCCGGAGGGGACGCGCCGTCGCCGATCGAGGGCACTGTCGTGAGCGCGGCGGGCGTACCCGACTCACCCAGCGTCCCCAGCTGGCCGCTCAACCTGATCGTCGGCCTGATCGCAGGTCTCATCGTCGGCGTGGGCAGCGTCATCGTGCGCGAGATGCTGGCGGCGATTCGAGCAGCCGACGCGAACGGCTCCTGATGTCGCGGCTCGGCCGGGCGTGGCAGCATCTCGGGGAGGTGCTCTACAACGCCGTGTGGACCTACGTCCCGTCCCACAACGTCCGCATCCTCGCGCTGCGGACGTGGGGGGCGAAGGTGGGCAAGGACTGCTCCCTCCTGCGCGGCACGACGGTCCTGTCGATCGCCCACCTCACGCTGGGTGACGCTGTGTCGATCGGCTTCCGTTGTGTCCTCGACGCCCGTGGCGGCATCACGATCGGCTCCAACACCGTTCTCGCCAGCGACACTCACCTGGTGACGGGACGCCACGACATCCACTCGCCCGACTTCATCGCGATCCTCGAGCCGATCGTCGTCGAGGAGTACGTCTGGCTGGCGATCCGCACGACGGTCCTGGCCGGTGTCACGATCGGCCGCGGGGCCGTCGTGAGCGCCTGCTCGCTGGTCAAGGACGACGTGCTGGCGATGGACGTCGTCGCCGGCGTACCCGCCGTCTCGATCGGCACCCGCCGCTCGACACTCGACTACCGACCGGCCTTCCGGCCGCTGTTCTACTGAGCTGCCCGTGCCGGACCTGAGGGAGGCGACGCTCCTCCACCTCGCGCCGCACGCCGGTACGTCCGGCGTCGGCGATCACGCCGATGACTTCGTCGCGGCGGTGACCCCGCACCTGGGTGAGGTCGTCGAGCTCCGGCACGGCCCGCCGCGCGGTGACAGCATCCGTGACGTGCTGCGCTTCCGCCGGCGGGTGCGCGCCGCAGTCAAGGCGCGCCAGGGCCGCACCGTCATCGTGCACGCTGAGCTCAGCGGTGGTGCGATCGCGCCGCTGTGGGCGTGCGCCGGCCTCACGGGAGTCCGGCGCTCCGCGACGTTCCACGACGCGCCGCGGCCGGTCTGGTACCCCTACCTCACCCGGGGCCTCTCCCGGATCCGCCTGATGTCGTACGCGGTGCACCGTCCGCTCAACTGGCTGACGATCAGGCTCGAGCGCCGGCTGATGCGCCACGTCGACCTGTTCGCGCTCAGCGACGAGGGCGTCGACTCGATGCAGCGCCTCCGGATGGGCCGGTCGCAGCACGTCAGCCACCTCCTGGTCGCGGAGCGCCCGGCCATCGCTCCGGCGGGTGACCGACCCAACGCGGTCGGACTGTTCGGCCACGTCTACACCGGCAAGGGCTTCGAGAAGCTGCACCAGCTCCGCGCCGCGCTGGATCCCGACATCGTGCTGCGGGTCGCCGGTCGTGGCACCGAGGCATTGCCGAACGTCGACGGTGTCGAGGTCCTGGGTGCCGTCGAGGGCAGCGCCGAGGACGAGTTCTTCGCGTCGATCCGGGTGCTGCTGCTGCCGTACGACCGGCGCTACGTCTACGGCATGGAGGCGTTCCCGGCGTCGAGCGTCCTGATGCGCGCGGTCTCGTACGTCACGCCGTCGGTGAGCCTCGCCGTCACCAACCTGGTCAGCGCTGCGGCGGCCGGGGCGACGATCGCGGTGGAGGGCGATGCCACCGCGCTGGCCCGTGCCGCCGCCGAGCTGGTCGGCGACCCGGCCGCGATGGACCGAGCGGTCAAGGACCTCCAGGCATTCGCCGACACCCAGACCGCCGACTCCGCGGTCCAGCCGTTCCTGCGGGTGTGGTCGGCATGATCAAGAGGCTGTGGAGCCGCAACTCCCTCGACACCGCCGTGGCGAGCGGATGGATGTACGGCGGCCGAGTCGTCGGCCTGGCGTGGGCCGTGCTGATGGCGCGCGAGCTGGGCATCTCGACGTACGGCACCTACGCCATCGCGATCGCGCTGTCGGCGCTGATCGCGATCCCGCTCGACCACTACTTCATCGTCCGCGGGCCGCGAGTCGGCACCGCGACGTTCCTCGGCGACCGGTCGACACGACTCGGCGGCGGCGTCCTGCTGCTCGTGGTGGGCGCGGCCCTGCTGCCGGCCGGTTTCATGGGCGGTTTCTCGATCGGCAAGGCCGGCGCCGAGATCGCGTTCAACGCCGCCAAGAGCGAGCCGATCCGCGACGGCCACCCGGCGCTGGCCTACCGGCGCGACACCGCGCGCCAGGTGCTCAGCGCCGTGATCACGGCGGCGTACTTCCTCAACGCCGACGACCCAAGCCTCGAGGTCATCGGCGCTCTGACACTCGTGAGCTTCGTCCCGTTCCTGGTGCGCGCGGGCTTCGAAGCGCGAGGCCACCGGGCGATCCGCCCGGAGATGACGCTGCGCACCGCCGCGATCATCGGCGAGGCGGTGGGCGGTGCGGTCTACTCGCAGGCTGACATCGTGCTCGTCGGCTCATTGGCGTCACACGCCTCGGCGGGCTACTACGCGTACGGCAGCCTGCTGGTCTGGTCGTTGGCCGCGGTCGGCCAGAACTACAGCTACACGTTCAACGCCACCCTGCGCGAGGCCGACGGTCATCGCCATGCTGGTCCGGCCCTGCGCCCGACGACCCTGCTGTCGGTCGGCCTCGGGCTGCTGGTGGCGGTGGTCGCGGTGGTGATGGCCGTGTCGGGCGCGCCGCACGAGCTGTGGGTGACGTTCGCGATCCTTGCGCCCGTCACGGTGCTCCGCACCATGAGCAGCGTCTTCACCACGGTGCTCATGGTGCAGCACCGCGACCAGTTCCGTACCGCCGTCACGTGGCTGTCGGCCGGCGTGAAGTTCGCGATCCTCGTGCTCATCGCGACGCACGGCAGCCCCGCCGCGGCTGTCGCGTTCCTGGTCTCCGACCTGGTCTTGACGTCGATCTACGGACTCGCGGTGCACCGCAGTCCCGAGGTAGGGGCGGGAGGTGTGCGCGATGCGCGTGGCATTCCTCCTGTCGAAGGACCCAACGACGACCCACGGTGGTGACCTCACGATCTCCCGTGAGCTGATGGACATCAGCCGTACGACGCACGACACCGTGTGCGTCTGCCTGTCTCCCGATGTCACCGCGACTGAGGTCGGCGCCGAGCTGATCCGGGTCCCGAAGCCGGAGGTCGCCGGCTTGTCGATCGGCCTGATGAGCCTGCGTCGCCGGCACAGCCTCGTGCACACCCGGTTCGACCACGACGCGTACGTCGACGCCCTCAACGGGGTCGAGGCCGACGTGTACGTCGCCGACCACAGCTACATGGCCGAGCCCTTCCTGCGTTCCCGCTGGGCGGGTTCAGCCAAGCTGCTGATCAACACCGTGATCTCCGAGTCCCTGGTGTGGTCGCAGACCCGTGGCCTCACCGGCAGGATCGACAGCGCACGCATCCGCCGCGACGAGCTCCGTGTTGCCCGCGCCGCGCACGGCGTCGGCACGTACGACGCCGAGGAGGCTGCTTACTACCGCGAGCACGGCGTGCCCGCTGCCCGGTGGCTCGACATCACGCTCCCGCCCAAGCCGGCGGTCGACGTGAGCGCCACCCGTCAACGCCTCGCGTTCGTCGGCGAGCGGGCCTGGCCACCCAACCATCACGCCTTTGTCCGGCTGCTGGAGTGGTGGCCCGAGATCAGCGCCGGGCTGCCTGGCGCCGAGCTCGTCGTCGTCGGCAACCGCCACACCGAGGCGCGACTGCCTGACGGGGTCAGCGACCTCGGATTCGTCGACGACCTCGACGCCGTGCTGGCGACCTGTCGCGGCATCGCCGCACCGGTCGAGACCGGTGGCGGCGTGCGGGTCAAGATCCTCGACGCGGCCAGCCGCGGACTTCCGGTCGTGGCGACCAGCGAGGCGGTGGGGTCGCTGTCCTCGGTGTTCGACATCGCGCGCCACGACGACCGGGCGTCGTTCGTCGCCGCCTGCCGCGAGCTGCTGACCGACGTCAACGCCGCCGCCGGCGAAGGGCGGCGCATCCATGCGGTCAACGCCGGGCGCTGGTCGTCCGGCACACCCCAGAAGACCTTCCTCGACTGGCTTGCCTCATGAGCGCCATCGCGACGTCGGCTCGTACCACCGCCATCCCGGCGGTCGTCACCGCCGCCGTGGTCGCCGGGCTGCTCGGACCCGGCTCGCTCCCCAAGCTCTCGGCGCTGCTGCTGATCGGCGTCGTCGGCTTCTCGGTGCTGCTCGTACGTGAGCGGATCGTCTTCAACCTCACGGCGTTCGTCATCGCCGGCGCACCGCTCGTCCCGGCACCGGGTCTCGGTGCACCGCTGATCCTGGTGCTGGGCCTCGCGGTCTGGGCGGCGCTGCTGGCATCTCCGCGAGCCGTCATCCGGTTCGGATGGGTCGAGGCGTTCGTCGCGCTGACGATCGTCGTGGCCGGCATCTCGATGCTGATGACGAGCGCCGATGGGGCCTCGATCGTCGAGCTCGGCCGCTGGGCCATCGCGTTCTCGCTGGTCATCCCGCTGCGGATGATCCACCCCGCCGACCTCACGTCGTTGGGCCGCTGGTTCGTCGCCGGAGGCTGCTTCGGTGCGGTCGTCGGCCTGCTGCTGTTCGTGATCGACCGGCAGGGCCAGCTGCTCAACCGCCTCTCGGCCTTCGGCTATGACACCAAGGGCGGCAACCTGCGCCTGGTGCGCGGCTCGGAGTCCGAGGCGGTGCGGCTGACCGGCACGTACGTCGACCCCAACATGGGTGCGCTGGTGCTGACCATCGCACTGGTGCTTGCGGTGGTGCTGCTCCGCGGCCTGCCGCGGATCGCGGCCTCCGGCCTTCTCGGCGTCGCGATCCTGCTGACCCTGAGCCGCGCCTCGATCGCCACCGTCGCCGTCGCGCTGCTCGTCCTCGTGGTCGCCGGGCGCATACCGCTCAAGCCGCGCCTCGCGCTCAGTGCCGTGGTCGCCGCGGGTGTGATCATCGCGCTGTCGATCCCGGTCGTACGAGAGCGGCTCCTCGACTCGTTCGGCCCCAACGACACCGGGTCGCAGGCGCGTTGGGCGGCGCTCGCCGACTTCCGCCGCTCGATGGACGACCACTGGTGGTTCGGCCTCGGATGGGGCATCGACGCGTTCCGTGACCCGGCGGCCGGGGTCAAGGTCAACTACGTCGCCAATGCACCGCTGCTCACGGTCTATCGCGCCGGGATCATCGTCGGCGCGGCATTCGTGATGTTGCTGGTCGGCGCGGTGCTGCGGTCGATCACGCTGCTGCGACGCGGCACGTTCGCGCAGGCGACCGTCGCGGCGGCGATGTTCGCGCTGTGCCTGGTCGCGCTGCAGCTCGACTTCTCGGTGGCGCTGCTCCCGCCGGCCACCATGGCGTTCGGGGTGCTGCTGGCATTCGTCACGCACCCACGCTGGAAGGGCGACGACTCCGACGCAGCGGTGCGGCAGTGACGACGCCCACGACGAGGTCGAGGCTGATCGGTCTCGACGGACCGCGCGGGATGGCGTGCCTGTGCGTCATGTCGGTGCACGTCATCGGTTTCTTCGCGCCGAAGCAGATGGAGGCCGGTCGCCTCAACTACCTCGCGGAGGCGATCGTCTTCTTCTTCGCGCTGTCGGGCTTCCTCATCTACCTGCCGTTCGTGCGTGCGTACGCCGCAGGCCAGCCGATGCCGGGCCTGCGCCGTTACTCGTCCCAGCGGATCCGCCGGGTCTATCCCGGATATGTCGTGATCTTCCTGGTCGCCAACCTGGTGCTCGCCGCGGTGTACGTCGGCAGCGCCACGACGACCGCGGTGGCGGGAACCGACGACGGCTCGGGCCGCATCACCTCGCCCGGCCGCCTGTTGGCCCACCTGACGCTGGTGCAGAACCTGTCGGCCGACGAGCTGCAGACCGGCATCGCCCCGTCGTGGTCGCTGACCACCGAGCTCAGCTTCTACATCCTTCTGCCGGTCCTGGTGTGGCTGTTCCTGCGCGGCAGGCCCGGCCGAGCACCCCGCCTGGGCATTGCGCTGCTCCCGGCGATCGCGATGGCCGTCATCGGCGTCGTCGGCAAGATCGTGACGGCTCAGCTGCAGACGCAGCGACCGCCGATGTCGGTCTACGACGCGGAGTTCGGGCCCAACGCGATCGCGGTGCTGTCGCGGAGCATCGTCGTGATCGCCGACAACTTCGCGTACGGCATGGTCGCGGTCGTGCTGTTCGTGTGGATGGAGCGGGGCGGACTGCGCCGCATCACGGCCCGCAAGCTGTGGCTGGTGTGCGCACCGGGCTGGGTGTTCTTCCTGTTCGTGTCGCTGGTGCTGAGCAATCTCGGGTCGCGCTTCACCGGCACCGCGCTCGCGATCGCCTCGGGCCTGTTCCTGGTGCTCGTCACGGAGCCCTCAGCCCGTGGCCGCAACGCCTGGCTGGGGCGTCTGGTCGACGTCGTACCCCTGCGGTTCATCGGCAAGATCTCGCTGAGCGTCTATCTGTGGCACTACCCCGTGATCCTGCTCGTCGCCCGCCACGACCTGGCGGGGTCCGACACGACCGGAGGCATGCTGGTGTCGCTCGCGCTGGTCTCGGCGGTCACGATCGCGTTGTCGATGCTGACCTATCACTTCGTCGAGGCTCCGGCGATGCGTGGCGGGCGGGCGACGGCCCGTACGGTGACCGCGGCGTGAACGCGACCCCGATCCCCCAGCTCACCGGACTTCGCACGGTCGGTGCCGTGTGGGTCGTCATGCTCCACACCCTGAGCCTGACGATCGCCCTGTGGCCCGAGTGGTCGAAGGTGTCGCGGCTGGCCCTCGGCGGCAACCTGGGCGTCGACCTGTTCTTCCTGCTGAGCGGCTTCATCATCACGCACAACTACCTCGCCGACCTCGGGACCGGCTCCGTACGACGGGCGCTCCACTTCTGGGGGCTCCGGCTCGCCCGGCTCTATCCGGTGTTCCTGCTCGCCATGGTGGCGTGGGCGGTCTTCCTCATCATGCAGAGCCCTCGCGAGAGCGGCCTGTTCGACGGTGCCCTGAGCCCCCGCAACGTCGTGATGAACCTTCTCCTGCTCAACCACGTCCCACCCGCCTCGTCGATCGCATCGACGTCATGGTCGGTGTGCCTCGAGTTCGGCGCCTACCTCGCCTTCCCCTTCCTCGCGGTGCTGCTCGTACGCATCCGCTCAGCACTCCTGGCCGCCGCGCTGGCAGCTGCCGTGCTCGCCGGTGGCGTCCTGCTGCTGATCCGGCTCGACGTGCAGTCGTTCGAGTTCTTCACCTATCGGGTCGGCTGGGTGCGGCTCGCCTTCGAGTTCCTCGCCGGATGCCTGCTGTACGTCGCATGGAGCCTCAGCGGCCGGTGGCGCGAGGGCCGGTCCTGGGACATCGCGTTCGTCGCGGCGGCGATCGGGATCGTGTACGCCTGCTGGCACGAGGACCCCAACCATCCGGGATTCTTCCCGTTGGCCGCGGTGCCGTTGCTTGCCGTCGTCGTGGTGGCGTGCGCCGGCTCGACGGGTGTCGTCCGGAGCCTGTTCTCGACCGGGCCGATGATGTGGATGGGCCGGATCTCCTACTCCCTCTACATGACGCACTTCTTCACGCTGGCGCTCATCACCAACGGGCTGCACGAGTGGTGGGTGCGTTGGCCGCCGCCTGCCGTGGTGCGCGACGTGACGCCGATCCTGATCTTCGCGGTGATCATCGCGGTCGCCGCGGGCGTCTACCACCTGGTCGAAGAACCCGCCCGCCGCCGGCTCCGCCACACCGTCGACCGCCTCGGGCCTCGCGTACGCTCGGACGGGTGACCAGTCAGCGCCCGACCGTGGCGATCGCGCACGACTACCTCACGCAGCGAGGTGGCGCCGAGCGTGTCGTGCTCGCGATGGCGGCGGCGTTCCCCGAGGCGCCGATCTACACGACGCTCTACGAACCGCGTGACACTTTTCCCGAGTTCGGCGACCTGACGATCAAGACGTCGTGGCTCAACCGCATCCGGCTGTTCCGGCGCCACCACCGCCTGGCGCTGCCGTTCCTTCCGCTCGCCGCGTCGTCGACCCGCATAGACGCCGACGTCGTTCTGGTCAGCAGCAGCGGGTGGGCGCACGGATTCCGTACGCCCGGCCGCAAGGTCGTCTACTGCTACTCGCCGGCGCGGTGGCTCTACCAGTCCCGCCGCTACCTCGGCGACAAGCCGTCGTTCATCGAGTCGCTGGGCCTGTGGGTGCTGCGGCCGCTGCTGATCCGCTGGGATCGCCGGGCCGCCCGCAGCGCCCACGCGTACGTCGCGATCTCGTCGATCGCGCAGGATCGCATCCTCATCGAGTACGACCGCTCGTCCGTCGTCATTCCCGCGCCGCGCCCCAACACCGTGGCGCGGCCGCCCGAACCGATGCCGGACGTCGTCGACTGGCTCGACGGCGACGCGTTCGAGCTGTGCATCTCGCGGCTGCTGCCCTACAAGAACGTCAGCACGATCGTCGAGGCCTACGCGTCCGAGCCGCGCCGCAAGCTCGTCATCGTCGGCAAGGGCCCGCAGGCCGACGAGCTCCGGGCCATGGCGACCGACAACGTGCGGATCCTCGAGAGCATCACCGACGGCCAGATCTCGTGGCTCTACCGGCAGTCGCGTGCGCTCGTCGCGATCAGCTACGAGGACTTCGGACTGACCCCGCTCGAGGCGGCGTCGTTCGGCAAGCCCAGCCTGGTCCTTCGATGGGGCGGCTACATCGAGACGATGGTCGACGGCGTCACGGCGGTGTTCATCCCCGAGCCGACCGTCGCAGGCGTACGCGAGGGCCTGAGCCGACTCGACTCCCAGGAATGGGACGAGTCACGCATCACCGAGCACGCCGACCGCTACGCCGAAGAGGTCTTCGTCGATGCGATCCGCGAGCTGGTGAAACAGCAGTCTGACTAGGCGACCTGACTCGACTCGAGTGCGTCGAAGCAGTCGAGCACGTCGTCGATGGTCGGCAGCGCCTTGACGGTCGCGTGACCCGAGGCGGCTTCCTGCTTCATCTCGCGGGCACGACGCATGTGGCGCTTGATGGTGGAGGTCGAGCAGTCGAGGCGCTCGGCCAGCTGCCCGCAGGTGTCCTTGGGGTAGGCGTGCCGCATCATCATCACGGCATCGTGGCTCAGTGGCCCACCACCCACGCGCGCCCCGCCGAACGGGAACGCCGGCTGCATGACCTGGATCCCGAGCTCGGCCCGCATCTTGTGGCGGTCGGTCTCTGTGGTGCAGGCGACAAAGCCTGACACGTCCATCTCGACGACCGCCCGATACAGGCAGTCGACCATCAGCGGACATCCCGCGCACTTGCGATGTGCGGCTGCCCGCTTGGCGGTCAGCTGCTCCCATTCGGAAGCCGAGACCTCGTGCCGGGCCGGTGGGTTGTGCAGGTGTTCATCGTGGAAAACCTCCGGCTCGAAAATGCACGGAGGCGTCGTCGTTTCATTGACGATGGTCATGGGCTCCCTCTTCCCAATCGACTGCCGCCACGACTTCTCCCCGGTGGCGTCAGCTCACATCGATGTTCATCCTAGAGGTACATTCCGTTCGGGTCGTCAGACGAGCCTGTTGTAGTCGAATCGTCACCTTTGGCGTCGTTTGGACCCGGTAGGGCCAGCCGCATGTTCTGGAACTGGGCCTGGGCCTGCACCTGCTGCGCATACAACGCCGCCTGGATGCCGTGGAACAGTCCTTCGAGCCACCCGACCAGTTGCGCCTGGGCGATGCGCAGCTCTCCTTCGGACGGGGTCTCGTCGTTGAACGGCAGGCTGAGGCGTTCCAGCTCGTCGACCAGCTCGGGGGCGAGGCCGTCCTCGAGCTCCTTGATCGACTGCAGGTGGATGTCGCGGAGACGTACGCGGCTCGCCTCGTCCAGCGGGGCGGCCTTCACCTCGTCGAGGAGCTGGCGAATCATCCCGCCGATGCGCATGACCTTGGCGGGTTGCGCGACGAGGTCGCCGAGCGACGTCTCGGATGTGGGTGCGGGTACGGGCTGTCCGTCGGGGCCGATGATCTCCGGCTTCTGCTCTTCGGTCATGTCTTCACCCTAGCGAGCGAGAAACCGACGGACTGCCACGCCTGATCAGAGGGTCAGCAGGACCTTGCCGGTGTGTGACGAGTCCTCCAGCACCTGGTGGGCGGTACGTACGTCCTCGAGTGGAAAGGTGGTGTGGATGATCGGACGTACCGTGCCGTCGGCGACCAGCGGCCACACCTGTGCCACCATCGCCGAGATGATCGCCGCCTTCTCGGCCGACGGGCGAGCGCGCAACGACGTCGCCATCACGGCGGCCCGCTTGGTCAGCAGGGCGGCGATGTCGAGCTCGGCCTTGAGCCCGCCCTGCATCCCGATGATGACGAGCCGACCGGCCGTGGAGAGGACCGAGATGTTGGGTGCGAGGTACTTCGCACCCATGATGTCGAGGATCACGTCCGCCGTGACGCCCTGCTCCTTGAGCACCTCCGCGAAGTCCTGCTCGCGGTAGTTGATGACGATGTCGGCGCCCAGCTCGCGGCAGAACTCTGCCTTCTCCTCCGAGCCGACCGTCACCACGACGCGGGCGCCGAACGCCTTGCCCAGCTGGATCGCCATCGTGCCGATGCCGCTGCCGCCGCCGTGGACCAGCAGCGTCTCCCCGTTGTCGAGCTTGCCCATCATGAAGACGTTCGACCACACGGTGCACGCGACCTCCATGAGCCCGGCGGCCTCGATGAGGGAGACTCCGCGCGGGACGGCGACGACCTGTCCGGCGGGTACGACGACGTACTCCGCGTAGCCTCCACCCGTGAGCAGGGCACACACCTGGGTGCCCGGCGGGAGGTCGGTGACCCCGTCGCCGACTGCGGCGATGGAGCCGGAGCACTCGAGCCCGAGGATCGTCGACTCTCCGGGCGGCGGGTCGTAGAAGCCTCGACGCTGGAGCAGGTCGGCTCGGTTGAGGCCGGCCGCGGCCACCTCGATGAGCACCTCGCCGGGTCCGGGCTGGGGTTGGGGGACGTCGACGACCTCGAGGGCGTCGACCTCGCCGGGCTGGGAGACCACTACGGCACGCATGAACGCAGGCTACCCACCGGTTCGGCAGGCTCGTCAGGCTGCACCTGCCAAGATTGCCTCTATGCGTGTCGCACTGGTCCAGCTCGCCTCGGCGACCGACTCCGCGACCAACCGCGCTGCAATCACAGCACAGCTCGCCGATCTGGCAGCGGACGACGGGGTCGACCTGGTGGTCCTGCCCGAGGCGGCGATGTATGACTTCGGCGCCACCGACCTCGACCTGGCGCCGGCCGCGGAGCCGCTCGACGGACCCTTCGTTCGCCTGCTCACCGCCGAGGCGAGCCGGCTCGGCACCACGATCGTGGCGGGCATGTTCGAGCAGACGGACGCACTGCCCTACAACACGCTGGCGGTGGTCGACGGCGACGGGCTGCAGGCCACGTACCGCAAGATCCACCTCTATGACTCGTTCGGCTACCGCGAGTCCGACCGGCTCACTCCGGGTGAGGTCGCTCCCGTCGTGGTGCAGATCGCCGGACGGCCCGTCGGGCTGATGACGTGCTACGACCTGCGCTTCCCCGAGCACGCCCGCGCGCTGGTCGACGCCGGCGCCGAGCTGCTCGTCATACCGGCCGCCTGGGTCGCCGGCGAGCACAAGCTGCACCACTGGCGCACGCTGCTCGCGGCGCGCGCGATCGAGAACACCGTGCACGTCGCCGCCTCCGCGCAGGGCGGCGAGCGCTACACCGGGCACTCGCTGGTCATCGACCCGTGGGGCTCTACCCTTGTCGAGGCCGAGAACGATGCTGCCATCGTCCAGGCCGTCGTCGATGCTGACGAAGTCACTCGTGCGCGCGACGTCAATCCGTCGCTCGCCAATCGAAGGATCGGTGCATGACTGAGCGCCAGCGAAGGAATCAGAAGACGCTGATTCATGCCGCGGCCTCCGTACCGTGCCTTTCCTTGGAGGTTGCGGCATGAGTCGTACGCCCAAGGGTGGACGCCGCAAGCTCGATGCCTCGGTGCCCCCGACGTACGACGTCCCGACCCGCGAGCCCCGGTTCGATTCGCCCCGCGCGGCGCGCAACATCAAGGCACTGACGTTCGTCGCCTGGCTGGTCGGCACGGCCGGCGCCGCGACCTCGGTCATCGCCGTCGGCGCACTGTCCAACGTCAGCGCCCCGAGCTGGATCGAGCGTCCGTCCGCGGCGCTGCTGATGATCGTGTTCACGATCGGCCTGACGCACCGCGGCGGTGGGTTCATGCGCATCTGGCTGCCCATGGTGACGGTGCTTGCGGTCGCGTCCGTCGTCCTCGAGACCAACATGCTGCTGGCCGCCTCCGCCGGGGTGACGGCGATCCTTGCTGCCGTGTGGGCGGTGCTCGTGACTCGGCCGGCGCCGACGATCGTCTCCGCGACGGGTGAATACATCGTCACCTTGGTGGTCGCGCTCTCCGGCACCGTCGCGGTGGCCGCCTGGAACGCGCCGGTCGACTACCAGCGGTTCAACCTCGCGGTGCTGACGGTGTCGCTCGGGCTCGCCATCACGCTGGTCTGGAATCTCGGCGCCGGCCTCCACGGTCTCGGCCGGCAGAACGTCCTGTACCTCGCCGGTGTCGCGGCCGTGATCGTCCTGATCCTCGTCTACAGCAGCTACGTCCGGTCCAACGGCTCGCAGGCACTCGTACGTCTGATCGACGACTCGGTGATCTGGATGCGCACCCACATCGACGGCGTTCCTCGTCCGGTCGAGGTGTTCGTGGGGTTCCCGGCGCTGATCGTCGGCGTCTCCCGTCGGGCCAAGCGCCGCGACGGCTGGTGGATCCAGGTGTTCGCGGTGATCGGCACGGCGGTGCTCACGACCTCCTTGGTCACCCCCGGAGCGTTCCCGACCTACATCGGCTTCTCGACGCTCTACTCGGCGATCCTGGGTCTCGTGGTCGGCCTCGTCGTACGTCACTACGTCGTCCGCGAACCGTCGGCTCGAGCCGCCCGGGCCATCGAAGAGGTCGTACGAGTCGAACCACCTCGCTTCGCCCCACTGAAGTAGTGCGACAATTTATCCCGGCGCAGCACCTCGGTGCTGCCACCCAGGAGGGGTGCCGGAGCGGCCGATCGGAAGCGCCTTGAAAGCGCTCGCTGGCAGCAATGTCAGCCGCGGGTTCGAATCCCGCCCCCTCTGCTCCTATGAACTACAGACTCGATCGACGCTTCGTCCTGCGCCCCCTCGGCATCAACGTGATGACGCTGGGGACGTTCACGGTGGGCGCCTTCCTGCTCCCCGGCGTGTGGTCGTGGGTGTTCGGCGTCCTCGCGATCCTGCTGCTGGTCAACGCGGTGTCGATGTACGTGTGGCCCCCAGTGGTCGTACGGACGTCTGACGATGACGTACGCGTCGGTGGCCGCCTGACGGTGCGCCGCATCACGATGCCGTGGTCGCAGGTCGAGGGCGTCGACCGCGCCGACGACCGGCTCTACTTCACCCGCGGCGACGAGAACATCCTGAGCTTCCCGCTGGCGTACGTCGGCCCGCGGTGCGAGGAGCTCGTCCGCGACATCTACGACCGCCTCAACACAGCCAACGGCTACACCCGCTTCGATCCCAGCTGAGCAGTTGAACCTTGTCAGTCCCTCTGGACACTCGGCCTGGGTTTAGTTCCGTCCTTAGAGTCAGGATGGAATCAAGATGCCGAAGAGCGGGTGGGGTCAGGCGACGGATTCAAAAGTAAGGTTTGTCGAGTGACGACCGACGAATCATCCGCCTCTCTCTTCGTCATTGAGACGGCTCTTGAAGGCCTCGGCAGAATTGCTTTGGAGCAGTCCCTACTGCCCGGGATGGCTGCCACCGCTGTGCGTACAAGTCTGGGCGATGTCAATCTACGTGCGCCCGCGGAATTGGTCACCCTCTATGGGTGGCGCAATGGGACGTCGACAACAGATGTGGCCCTCGACGACATCCAGATGTTCCCGGGGTTTTATATGCTGTCTCTGGAGGACGCAATCGCCAACTATCGGGCCTTCGTCAACGACTCCCGCTGGGAACCAGATTGGCTGCCGATCTTTGCGAATGGTGGTGGCGACTTCTATCTTGTGGACCTTGCCGCGCCGAGCGGAACGGCCATGCGGCATTTTCGAATTGATGAGACGCGGCATCCAATCGAGTTTCACTCGGTCACGTCTTTTCTTAAATCGCTGGCCGAAGCGTTTGAGAGAGGGATTTTCTTCGTTGACTCGAGCGGCTACTTGGAAATGGACGACCTAGTGTTTGCGGCGCTTGCAGCCGAAGAGAATCCAGACGTGGACTGGTGGCAGACCTAGGAGTGTTGCTTCGCTGGCGCTGAGTAGCCCGCGTGACCATGTCCTCCTCTCAACGCGGAGCTACCCATGCTCCTGATTGCGAAGCACAGTGGCCAGCGACGAGGCGAGAGGTGGCGGAGGGATTTGCAGGCGATGGAGCGGTACAGGTGAGCACAAACTCGGTGCGCAACAGAATCGTCCGATCTCCAGACAAATTCGGAGAGTCGGAGGTCCTGTTTAGGGGAACAATCCGTGGAGCAAGGGTTTTGTGATGGACCGAATCGTGAGGTCAGAGTTGCACGCAATTCTGCACAGGTCGGCCGACTTGCCTGGGGTTGACCGTGCAATTGCCACGTTGGAGGCTTCGGATGCCTCCCAATTCAACGTTCGAATGATGGCAAAAGCCGATTTGCTCACGATCTATCAAAGACGTGAACGCATGGGCCAACTCACGACTATTCCTGGAGGATCGAATCTCGTGTCTGAACTCGAGAAGGTGAAGGAGTCAGAGGTCGGCATGATCGTCATTGAGACGCCCGAGGACGTGTCAAGCATTTGGTTGGATTCGGAGCTACGGGTCGTGATTGGGACCCTGACGATTTCAACTTGATGTGCACGGGTGGGAGCGATGGCGGCAGCCGCTCATGGCATCCCGCGATTCTTTGGTCGGGCTCCTATGTGAGTCCTTCAGTTCTTGGGGTGCGATGAGCGTCGGCCCCCGCGTTTGGGTGAACGGCAACCGTTACAACCGGGTCTACTTGCTCGACATGGCAACGGGGAGCGCGAAGAAGTTCACCTTGAGACGGAAGACGAACGAGATTGATCAGACAGCAGGCAATGGCGAACGATTTGGCTCAGCCTTTGTCGCCGTGTATGTCCATCCGTTCGATCTTTCGTTGGTCATCCAGATCGGAACGTCCGTGTATCCAGTGGATGGACTCACAAGGGTTTCGACGGCTCAGCATCTTGTCGGCACGTATGCAACGTTGACGATTGAACGGCCTGGCATGCGGACACGAACCATTCGTCAGCGCACGATCGCACGGGCAGTCCTTCGCGTCGTTGATCCCACCTATGACTCTCTGGACGAAAGTCTTGATGACTTTTCTGCAGACATTGTCGATGTTGTTTGTTCCCCTGAACGGCAGCAACTGATGCTTGAGACCAAGGATCCCTCGGCGGGACCTTGGGACGTGCTCAAATAGAGAATCACTGAGGTAGCAGCCAAAATAGCGCGTTGGGCGAAGGTCCGGATCTCAGACGTTCAGCTATTGCCTCTTTGAGGACCTTTACACGCCCGGCCAGGAGGTGTCGTACGCCCTCACTTGTCAGGAACGCAGCGTGGGATCCCAAGTCCGTTTGGTGGCATGGGCGAGTACTGGCTCTCGTGTCCGACCTGCAAAGTCCGGACGTTCGCGCGCCCCAGCCACGGCGGCTAGCCACGCAGCCAGCCTGGGGCGCGGGCAGTAATGGCCATGGCTTGATCAAGCCCTGGTTGCGATGCACAGTGACCAGCCACCTTGGGTGACTGGTCACTTGTGCATTGCTAGTCGCCTTTACGGCGGAGCGAGCTCCGCGATGATCACCACGCAGAAAGACCAGCCACGTTTCGTGACTGGTCTTTCGAGCATTGCTTGTCGCGCTCAGCGCGGAGCGAGCTCCGCCCTTGGTCACCATGCAGAAGGACCAGCCACGTTTCGCGGCTGGTCCTTCTAGCTTTGCTAGTCGCCTTTGCGGCGGAGGTGGCGAGATTTGAACTCGCGAGAGGTTTAAACCTCAACCCGCTTAGCAGGCGGGCGCACTAGGCCACTATGCGACACCTCCCCGCTGCCTGCCGAAACAGACAACCGGAACAGGATACCGACCGCGAGGCGCTGCCGACGAATCGGGACCGAGACGCAGGCGCTTCAACTAGTCTCGCCGTGTGACGACAAAGATCGCCGTGGTGGGGCTCGGGTACGTAGGACTCTCCATCGCCGTGCTGCTCGCCCAGCACAACGACGTCGTTGGGGTCGAGATCGACGCCGACAAGGTGCGCGACCTCGAAGCAGGCCGCAGCCCGATCCACGATCCCGAGATCGAGGCGTACCTCGCCACGGGTGACTTGCGGCTGACGTTCACGCAGGACGCCGCGAGCGCGTACGCCGACGCCGAGTTCGTGGTCATTGCGACACCGACCGACTACGACCCCGTGACCAACTCGTTCAACACCGAGAGCGTCGACGGCGTCATCGCCGAGGTCACCAAGATCCGCCCCGAGGCGACGATGGTCATCAAGTCGACGATCCCGGTCGGCTTCGTCCTCGACGCCCGTGAACGGCTCGGAACCGACAACGTGATCTTCTCGCCGGAGTTCCTCCGCGAGGGCAAGGCGCTGCACGACAACCTCCACCCGTCGCGCATCGTCGTCGGCGAGGAGAGCGACCGTGCACAGCAGTTTGCTGACCTCCTGGTGCAGGGCGCACTCGACAAGGACTGCCCCGTGCTCCTCACGGCTCCGACTGAGGCCGAGGCGATCAAGCTGTTCGCCAACACCTACCTCGCGATGCGCGTCGCCTACTTCAACGAGCTCGACTCGTTCGCGATCGGCCGCGGGCTCTCCAGCCGACAGATCATCGAAGGCGTCGGCCTCGATCCGCGCATCGGCAACTACTACAACAACCCGTCGTTCGGCTATGGCGGCTACTGCCTGCCCAAGGACACCAAGCAGCTCCTCGCCAACTACCAGGACGTTCCGCAGACGCTGATCGGTGCGATCGTCGACGCCAACCGCACCCGCAAGGACTTCGTCGCCGCCGACATCCTGCGCCGCAACCCCAAGGTCGTCGGCATCCACCGGCTGATCATGAAGTCGGGCTCGGACAACTTCCGCGAGAGCAGCGTGCAGGGCATCATGAAGCGGCTCAAGGCCAAGGGCACCGAGATCGTGCTGTACGAGCCCGAGCTCGACGTCGACGAGTTCTTCGGCTCACCCGTCGTACGTGATCTCGCCGCGTTCAAGCAGCAAGCCGACGTCATCGTCGCCAACCGACTCGTCGACGAGCTCCACGACGTACGCGACCGCGTCTACACCCGCGACCTCTTCGGCTCTGACTGAGACCGTGACCGTGATGTATGGATACGACGAAGGCGTGCTTCATGCGCGTCTTGGACAACTGGACCGGACCCAGAAGACGGTCTTCGCAGCGGCCTGTGCACAACGAGCCGAGCCACTCTTCAGACGATTTGTCGAGACTTCAGGCTTGGGTGATGTGGACATCCTGCATTCCGTTCTGGAGAACGTCTGGACAGTTGCAGCCGGCGATCCGTTGGATCTTCATGAGGATCAACGCCGGGCGGAGGATCAGGTGCCCATCGAAGACGACTCTTGGATCATTGAGTCGGGCTACGGCCAGAACGCCGCGGCATGCACTGCGTACGCGGTCCGAACGTGGCTGACGGACGATCCGCAGGAGGCTGTCTGGGCTGCACGTCAGATCTATGAGGTCGCCGACTACGCAGCGCAGAACGCCGACGCTTCCATCGACTTGAACGATCTTGCCGTGGAATCTCGTCTTCTTGCGACAGCTATTGTCCAATCGGCGCTCAGGGGCATCGATGATGATTTGGGGCGTGCCGAGTCCGACCTAGACATACTTGCTCTCCGAGATATCGCCATGCGTGAAGGCCTTGAATGGTCGTTGTCGTTTCCGTAGACGATTAGGTCCAGGCGAGCAGCACGGCCCCGGCACCGACCAGCACGACGCCGATCCACTGCTTGGGCTGCAGGTGCTCGCCCAGCAGGGTGACGCCGAATATCGCGACCAGCACCACGCTGAGCTTGTCGACCGGTGCGACCGCCGCGGCCGGCCCGAGCTTGAGGGCCCGGAAGTAGCAGATCCACGAGGCACCCGTGGCGAGCCCCGACAGGATCAGGAACACCCAGGTCTTGGTCGTCAGCGGCCCCGGCGAGTGCAGCTTGCCCAGTGCGAGCAGGATCAGGCCGAGCGTGATCAGGATGACGATCGTACGGATGAACGTCGCGACGTCGGAGTCGACCTTCTCGACGCCGACCTTCGCGAAGATCGCGGTGAGCGCGGCGAAGAACGCCGAGAGCAGAGCCCAGAACGGCCACGAGTCGATCAATGACGAATCCATGGGATCCCTTCGTTTCTCGACGGCGCGCGGCTCGATCCGTCAGGATCAGCCTATGCGCGTCAGCCACCTGAACTGCGGAACCATGAACCCACCGACGATGTCGCCCATCGTCTGTCACGTGTTGCTGTGCGAGACCGACGACGGACTGGTGCTGGTCGACAGCGGCCTGGGCCGCGCCGACTTCGCCGATCCCCAGCGGATGGGACCAGCGCGGTTCCTCACCCGCCCCGCTCGCAAGGACTCCGAGACCGCCGCCGCCCAGGTCGAGGCACGCGGGCACCAGCTGTCGGACGTGAAGCACATCGTGCTCACCCACATGGACTTCGACCACATCGGCGGTGCCGCCGACTTCCCCGACGCCGTGATCCACACGACGGCCGACGAGTACGACTGGGCCGTGGCCAACCCCGACTTCACCTCCAAGCAGCGCTACTCGCAGAAGCAGTGGGCGTACGGCCCGCGCTTCGAGCAGCACGCGGGACCCGGCGACAGCTGGAAGCTCGGCCTCACCGGCATCGAGGTCCTGCCCGGCATCACGTACGTACCGATGCCGGGTCACACCAAGGGTCATGCGGCCGTGGCGGTCGAGCCCGATGGAGGCGGCATCTTGTTCCACGCCGGCGACGCGGTCTTCGATGCCAGCACCTACACGCCGACAACTCCGTCCGGGAAGTCTCTGGACAAGATCGGCAAGCTCCGCGCGTTCGAGAAGGTCATGGCGCAGGACCGCAAGAAGCTCGCCGGCAACCACGAGACCCTCTCGCGCCTCAACGGCGAGGACGGCGTCACGGTCTTCAACGCGCACGACAAGCGGATCCTCGACGAGCTGGCCGGCTGACGTGTCCTCCTTGCTGACCTGAAGTGGGGTCCACCGTGAGGCCTGCCACGTTCACTCGACTTGGCTGCGCAAACGGGTGGACCATGAGAGAGCGCGAATGATTGCGTCGCGCAACTATTCTGCTAGGAACTGTTGTGACCACTCCTGCCCGCCGCACCCACTACTGGGTGTCCTTCTCCCTGCTCGCCGTCGCCGTCGGGTCATTCACGCTGATGCAGTCGATGACCGTCCCCGTCCTGTCGCGCATCGAGACCGAGCTCGACACCGACCAGAGCACCGTCACCTGGGTGCTGACGGCCTACCTGCTGTCAGCCTCGGTCTTCACCCCGATCATCGGCCGGCTCGGTGACGCGGTCGGCAAGAAGCGGATGATCGTGGTCTCGCTGGCGGCGCTCTCGATCGGCTCGCTGGTCGCGGCCCTCGCGCCGAGCATCGGCGTCATGATCGTGGCGCGCGTCGTCCAGGGCGTCGGAGGCGGCGTCTTCCCGCTGTCGTTCGGCATCATCCGTGACGAGTTCCCGGAGAGCAAGGTGGCGAGCGCGGTGAGCTTCATCGCGTCCCTCGGAGCCGTCGGCTTCGGCGTCGGCATCGTGATCGCCGGCCCGATCGTCAACGGCCTCGGCTACGCGTGGCTGTTCTGGTTGCCGATGATCGTCACGGCCGTGGCTGCCGTCGGCGCTGCGGTGTTCATCCCGGAGTCGCCCGTGCGTACGCCCGGTCGCATCCCGCTGCTGCCTGCCGTGCTGCTGTCGGCATGGCTGGTCTGCCTGCTCCTCGCACTGAGCCAGGCCCACGAGTGGGGCTGGGGTTCGCCGAGGTTCATCGGTCTCACGGCTGCAGCGGCGCTTCTCGCGGCAGGCTGGGTCGCGCTCGAGCACCACGTACCCGTGCCGCTGATCGACATGCACATGATGAAGCTCAAGGGTGTGTGGACGACCAACCTGGTCGCGCTGCTGGTCGGCGTCGGCATGTACGCCTCGTTCGGATTCCTGCCGCAGTTCATCCAGACGCCGTCCTCGGCCGGATACGGTCTCGGCGCATCCGTGACCGAGTCAGGGCTGGTGCTGCTGCCGATGGCGGTCGCGTCGTTCCTCACCGGCATCGTCTCTGCCCCGATCGCCCGTCGCGTCGGCCCGAAGCTCGTCGTCGTGATCGGGTGCCTGATCGGTGCCGCGGGCATGACGCTCACGGCGCTGGTGCACGACACCAAGGTCCAGCTCATGACGTCGGCCGGGCTGACCGGGCTGGGCGTCGGCCTGGCGTTCGCCTGCCTCGCAACCCTCATCGTCGCGGCCGTCCCTCCCGAGCAGACCGGTGTCGCCAGCGGCATGAACACCAACATCCGGACCATCGGCGGATCGATCGGCTCGGCCGTGATGGCGAGCATCGTCACGGCGCACGTCTTCACCAACGGGTTGCCGCACGAGAAGGGCTACACGATCGGCTTCCTGGTGCTCGCCGGGACCATGCTGCTCGCGGCTGTCGCCGGACTGACGATCCCCACGGTGTCGGGTCGCCGCAACGAGGAGCGGCTGCTCAAGGAGCCCGTCGACCGCGAGCTCGCCATCATGAGCGCCTGACCCCCTACATACTGGGCGAGGAACAGCCCGTCCTCCCTGGGAGTTGAAGAAGGTATGAAGAACGTCGGCTTCCTGTCCTTCGGCCACTACCAGTCGGTGCCGGGGTCAGTGACGCGTACGGCCGGCGACGTGCTGCTGCAGTCGATCGACCTGGCCGTCGCGGCCGAGGAGCTGGGCCTCGACGGTGCCTACTTCCGGGTGCACCACTTCGCGCGCCAGCTGGCCTCGCCGTTCCCGCTGCTGGCTGCGGTCGGTGCGCGTACGTCGCGGATCGAGATCGGCACCGGCGTCATCGACATGCGGTACGAGAACCCGCTCTACATGGCCGAAGACGCCGCCGCGGCAGATCTCATCAGCGAGGGCCGCCTCCAGCTCGGCATCAGTCGCGGGTCACCCGAGACTGCGCTGCGCGGGTACGAGGCGTTCGGTCACGTGCCGGGCGACGAGCAGAGCGACGCCGACATGGCGCGTGCGCACACCGAGATCTTCCGTCAGGCCATTGCGGGCGCCGGCGTGGTGCTGTCGGACCCGAAGATGACGGGCCAGTCCGTGCCGCTTCCCGTCATGCCGCAGTCACCCGGGCTGTCCGACCGGATCTGGTGGGGCTCCGGTACGCGTGCGACGGCCGAGTGGACCGCGCAGCAGGGCATGAACCTGATGAGCTCGACTCTGCTGACCGAGGACACCGGGGTGCCGTTCGACGAGCTCCAGCGCGAGCAGATCCAGCGTTTCCGAAGCGAGTGGGCCAAGGCCGGCTGGGAGCGAGAGCCGCGCGTGTCGGTCAGCCGCAGCGTCATCCCGCTCCTTGATGCGACCGACCGGAAGTACTTCGGCGAGCGCAGCGGCGAGGACCAGCTAGGACACCTCGACGGCGGCATCGCCCGTTTCGGCAAGTCGTACGTCGGCGAGCCCGACGTGCTGGCCGAAGAGCTGTCCAAGGATGTGGCCGTACGCGAGGCGGACTCGGTGCTGCTCACGGTCCCCAACCAGCTCGGCGTGGACTACAACGCCCGGCTCCTCGGCGCACTCGCCGAGCATGTGCTGCCGGCGATCGGCTGGAAGTCCCGCCTCTGAACACAAAGAAGTGCCCCGGACCACGGGTCCGGGGCACTTCCATGTCGTTGATCAGCCTTCGAGGCGAGCCTTCAGGCCATCGAGCTCGGTCCAGAGGACGGCAGGCAGGGTGTCGCCGAACTGCTCGAACCACTCGTTGATCTGCGGGATCTCGGTCTTCCACTCGTCGACGTCGACCTTGAGCGCCTTCTCGAGCTGCTCTGTCGTGACGTCGAGTCCGTCGGTGTCGATCGACGAGGCCGGCGGGACGAGACCGATTGGCGTCTCGCGCGCCTCGACCTTGCCTTCGACGCGATCGATGACGTACTTGAGGATGCGGCTGTTCTCGCCGAAGCCCGGCCACAGGAAGCCGCCGTCCTCGTCGCGGCGGAACCAGTTGACGTAGAAGATCTTGGGGAACTTCGACTCGTCGTTGTTCTTGGCCATGTTGATCCAGTGACCGAAGTAGTCACCCGCGTCGTAGCCGATGAACGGCAGCATCGCCATCGGGTCGCGGCGGACGACGCCGACAGCGCCAGTCGCGGCGGCGGTGGTCTCCGAGGAGAGCGTGGCACCCATGAACGTTCCGTGGGTCCAGTCACGGGCCTCCGTGACGAGGGGGATCGTCGTCTTGCGGCGGCCACCGAACAGGATCGCATCGAGTGGGACGCCGTTGGGGTCGTCGTACTCGTCAGCCAGGATCGGGCACTGCTTGATCGGGGTGCAGAAGCGGCTGTTGGCGTGGCTCGACAGCTGGTCGCTCTCGGGGGTCCAGTCGTTGCCCTTCCAGTCGGTGAGGTGGGCCGGCGGCTCGTCCGTCATGCCCTCCCACCAGATGTCGCCGTCGTCGGTCAGGGCGACGTTGGTGAAGACCGAGTTGCCCTGCTCGATCGTGCGCATCGCGTTGGCGTTGGTGTCCCAGCCGGTGCCCGGTGCCACACCGAACAGGCCGAACTCGGGGTTGACGGCATACAGGCGGCCATCGGCACCGACCCGGATCCAGGCGATGTCGTCGCCGATCGTCTCGACCTTCCATCCCGGGATCGTGGGCTCGACCATCGCGAGGTTGGTCTTGCCACATGCGCTCGGGAAGCCGGCGGCGATGTACTTGACGACGCCCTCGGGGTTGGTGAGCTTGAGGATCAGCATGTGCTCGGCCATCCAGCCCTCGTCGCGGCCCATGACCGAGGCGATGCGGAGCGCGTAGCACTTCTTGCCGAGGAGGGCGTTTCCACCGTACGAGGATCCGTAGGACCAGATCATGCGCTCTTCGGGGAACTGCACGATGTACTTGGTGTCGTTGCACGGCCACGGCACGTCGGTGGCGCCGTCGACCAGCGGTGAGCCGAACGAGTGCAGCGCGGGGACGTAGTCGGCCTCGGTCTCCTCGATCTTGCTGAGGACGTCCTTGCCGATGCGGGCCATGACGGTCATCGAGGCGACGACGTAGGCGGAGTCGGTGATCTCGACGCCGAACATCGGGTGCTCGGACTCGAGGTGGCCCATGACGAACGGGATGACGTACATCGTGCGGCCCTGCATGCAGCCGTCATACAGATCAGTCATGATCTGCTTCATCTCGGCGGGCGCCATCCAGTTGTTGGTGGGGCCGGCGTCCTTCTCATCGACCGAGCAGATGAACGTACGGTCCTCGACGCGGGCCACGTCGTTGGGGTCGGAGGCGCAGTAGAACGAGTTGGGCTTCTTTTCAGCGTTGAGGCGCTTGAAGGTTCCTGCTTCGACGAGCTTGTCGGTGATGGTCACCCACTCTTCGGGCGATCCTTCACACCAGTAGATCTCGGCGGGTTTTGTCAGGGCGGCTACTTCGTCGACCCAGTTTTGGAGCTTCGCGTAGGTCGAACGGTAGGTCGTGCTGGTCTCTACAGGCATGTGTGAACTTTTCCTTCTCGCGCATCGCGAACCAAGCGCATTGATTCGCACTTCCCGGGAATCGACGTGTCGCCCGGGATAGCTGATGTGTGATTGTCCCGTCACCGACCGGCGATGACGATCAAATGACTGTACGCCGGTCCGGTGGGCATCGCGACGGCGAGAATGGGTGAACATGGTCACATCTGGCCGTGATTCCGGACCCTCGTCAGACCGGATTTTCGCTGGGCTCGGGGCCACGCTAGAATCAGCGAGGCCCTTCGGGGCCGGGCGCCCGTAGCTCAACGGATAGAGCATCTGACTACGGATCAGAAGGTTAGGGGTTCGAATCCCTTCGGGCGCGCAGAGCAAAGCCCCCGACGCATGACGCGGCGGGGGCTTCGTCGTTCCTATGGGGTCTTCTTGGCCGGCGCCTTCTTCGCGGGAGCCTTCTTGGCGGGGGCCTTTTTCGCGGGTGTCTTCTTGGCCGCAGCCTTCTTCGCCGGTGCTGCCTTCGTGGCGGCCGGAGCGGACTTCGCAGCCGGTGTCGCGGGCTTGGCGGGAGGTGTCGGCGTGGGGCGGGGCTGCGTGTAGGACGGCGTGGGCGTGCTGGTGGCGAGCTTGCGTACGGCGGCGAACGCGGCAGCACCCGCACCCGTCACGAGGCCGAGGAGCGCGACCTTCTTGACCTTGCCGCGCTTCTTCTTGGGCTTCACGCCCTCGGGCAACCGCTCGGTGACGCCGTCGGGGAGCTTGTCGATCAGCTCACCGCGCATCTCGAGCAGCTGCTTGCGGTCGGGGAGCAGGTCCCAGAGCTCCTCCTTGCTGGGGAGCCGGTCCTTGAGCTCGTCGCGGTCGGGCAGCTTGTCCTTGACCTGGTCGCGGAGGCCGGGCGCGCGGTCGACGAGATCCTTGGCCTGATCGGCGAGATCGTCGATCTGGGCCTCGATCTTGTCGCGGATGCTCTTCTTGAACTTCATGTGCTCTCCTCTTGCTCGTAGGCGCGCCCGTGTGAGTCATCGTGTCAGTCCCGCGACCGTCATTCCAGCCGTACGTCCGCCGGGTCCTTGTCGGTACGTACCCCGCGCCAGCTCGGATGACGCAGGTTTCCGCTGTGCGTCCACTCACCGAAGGCCACTTCGCCCACGATCTTGGGCGTGACCCACCGGGCGTCACGGCTGACGTCGCGGGGCGCATCGACGAATGGGCTGGTCTTGCGTTCGAGCGGCGTCAGGGTCTTGAGCAGGTCGGCGAGCACGCGCTGCGTGAACCCGGTGCCGACCTTGCCGACATACGTCAAGCCGTCGTCGCCCGGGATGCCCAGCAGCAGCGAGCCGATCTGACCGGACCGTGCTCCGCCGCCCGGCTTCCATCCGCCGATCACGACCTCCTGCATGCGCTGGTGCTTGATCTTGATCCATGACGACGACCGCTTCTCGCCGACGTAACGGCTCTCGCGGCGCTTGGCGATGACGCCCTCGAGGCCGAGCTTCTTGCTCGACGCGATGGCCTTGGCGAGCGTGCCGTCGTAGGCGGGCGGCACCAGGATCGTGTGGCCGTCGTCGACGTCGAGCTTGCTGAGTGCCCTGCGCCGGTCGACGTAGTGGTCGTTGCGCAGACCCTCTCCCTTGTGCGAGAGCAGGTCGAAGACCATGTACGTCGCCTCGACGCGCTCGGCCGCCGCCGC
The DNA here is from genome assembly GCF_039537165.1 of Aeromicrobium panaciterrae. Lineage (GTDB taxonomy): Bacteria > Actinomycetota > Actinomycetes > Propionibacteriales > Nocardioidaceae > Aeromicrobium > Aeromicrobium panaciterrae. Next base: position 1,474,625 of record NZ_BAAAZZ010000002.1, read on the forward strand.
GACGTCAGCCGGCCGCGTGAGACCCATCCGCTGCTGCAGCAGCCCGAAGTCGGGAGCGCCGTCGTCGTTGAGCGCAACGATCTCACCGTCGAGGATCGCGTCGTCGAGTCCCAGCTCGGCGAGCGCGTCCACGACCTCGGGGTAGGCGACCGTGACGTCGTTGCGATTGCGGGTGAACAGCCCGATCTCCTCGCCGTCGACGACTGCGATGGCCCGGATGCCGTCCCACTTCATCTCGAACGCCCAGTCGGACTCATCCTCGAGATCGCCCGGCGCGCCGAGCGTCGCCAGCATCGGCGGCACGAACTTCGCGGCGAGCCCACCGGTTGCCTTCTTGGCCGGCGCCGCCTTTCGCGCCGGGGCGGTCCTCCGCGACGGCTTGTCCTGCATCAGGTGGATCAGCCAGTTCTTGCCGGTCTTGATCAGCGCGTACTTCGGCGTGCCCTCGAGCTCGCCCTTGGTGCCGGTCAGCGTCACGATGACCTCGTCGTCGCGCCACTTCTCCAGCTCGTACGTGCCCGTGTCCCAGATCCACGACTTGCCGGCGCCGTACTCGCCCTTGGGGATCGTCCCCTCGAACGTGGCGTACTCGAGTGGATGGTCCTCGGTCTGCACGGCGAGGTGGTTCTTGGACGGGTCGGTCGGCACCCCCTTGGGCAGCGCCCACGACACCAGCACGCCCTCGTGCTCGAGCCGGAAGTCCCAGTGCAGGGCACTGGCGTGGTGCTCCTGGATCACGAAGGTGTTGCCTTCGCCCGGGACGGGACTGCCGATCGGCACGGGCTCCGGCGTCTTGGAGCCGTCGCGCTTCGCCCGGTAGTCGACGAGCCGATCCGTGACCGGCGTCGTACCGACGAGATGAGCCATCGGATCCTTGCGCTTCTTCATCCGCGCCAGCACGTCATCCATGGAGAGCTGGCGGAGATCGGGGTCGTCGAGCTCTTTCCACGTACGCGGTGTCGCGACGTGGGGCTCCGGGGTGCCGCGCAGCGAGTAGGGCGCGATGGTCGTCTTGGACGCGTTGTTCTGGCTCCAGTCGACCAGCACCTTGTCCTTGCGCAGGCTCCGCTTCATGTCGCTGACGACGAGCTTGGGCAGCTCCGACTCGAGCTCGCGGGCGAGCTGGTGCGCGAATGCGTTGACGTAGCCGGCGTCCTGCGAGCCGTCGAGACCGGCGTACAGGTGGATGCCCTTGCTGCCGCTGGTGACGGGCACGGCCTCGAGGCCGATGTCCTGCAACATCTGGCGAGCGACCCGGGCCACTTCGACGCACTCCTGCAACCCGGCACCGGGACCCGGATCGAGGTCGAGCACCAGCCGGTCGGGGTTCTGTGGTGTGCCGCGCCGATTGGCCTTCCACTGCGGGATGTGGAGCTCGAGCGCCGCGACCTGGCCCGCCCACGCGAGAGCGGCGGCACTGGTGAACACGGGATAGTCCTTGGTGTCCTTGCTGTGCTGGATCGTGACACGACGGATCCAGCTCGGCGCCGAGCTGGGCAGGTTCTTCTCAAAGAAGATCTCGCCGGGCTTGTCGGCTGTGCCGACGCCGTTGACCCAGCGCTTGCGAGTAGTCGTACGGTCCGCAAGGTGCGGGAGGATGATCGGTGCGATCTCGACGTAGTAGTTGATGACCTCGGCCTTGGTCGTGCCTGTCAGCGGATAGATGACCTTGTCGGGGTTGGTCAGGCGCAGCCGATGGCCCGCGATCGACACGGTCTGCGGCGCCTCGGCCATCGGTGGGTCCTCTCCGTCCGTGCCCACGGTAGTGGACCTCCATGAGGAGTTCCTGCTGTGCCGAGGGGCGATTCCCTCGTCATCTAGTCACAAATGACTACCCGGACTAGTCATGAATACTCACGAAGATCTTGTGCTTGAGCGCGACCCGTGCCATGGTGAAAGAGCCGGTTGAGCAAAAGCCGCGCACGGTCACGACTCCGTAGGAGTATCCCGTGAATGCAGCTCCCGTACGTACCCACGATGACACCACTGACCTTCTTGAGAAGGCCGCTGGCGCTGACGCACATGAACGAATCGTCCTGGAGGACGAGCTCGTGCACCGCTATCTCGGTCTTGCCACACACCTCGCCGGGCGATATGCCGGCCGTGGCGCAGACCGTGAAGATCTGATCCAGGTGGCCAGCTTCGCACTGGTCAAGGCGATCCGTGGTTTCAACCACGACCGGGGCGAGTTCGTCCCGTTCGCCACGGTGACGATCCTCGGCGAGATCAAGAAGTTCTTCCGCGACCAGTGCTGGGGCGTACGTCCGCCGCGGCGCATCCAGCAGCTCCAGGCCGACATCGCCGCCGCAACCGAGAGACGCATGCAGGCTGACGCGCGTACGCCGGACGACTCCGACCTCGCGGTCGAGCTCGACGCCGAGGTGTCCGACATCCGTGAGGCGCAGGCTGCGCGCAGCTGCTTCTCGCCGTCGTCGCTCGACCAGCCGACCCGCATCGGCGGACGGCCACTGGGTGAGACGTTGATGTCGGACGAGTCCGACTACGACTTCATCGAGGAGTGGGTGAGTGTCGCTCCGCTGTGTCAGCAGCTCAGCGATGACGAGCGTGAGCTGCTCCGGCTGCGGTTCGTCGAGGACAAGACCCAGCAGGAGATCGCCGCGATCATCGGCGTCAGCCAGATGCAGGTGTCTCGCCGGCTCTCCAAGCTGCTCGACTCGCTGCGGTCCGAAGTGCTCCAGCCGAGTGCCGCCTGACTCAGCTGAGGTCGACGTAGCGGGACGTGAACGCACGTTCCGCTACGTCGCCCATGCGTTCTGACACCTCGTCCGCCACCGACACGGCAAGGTGCTTGAGGGGTGGACGATCCGTGGCATCCACCGCAGAGTGCCAGATCAACGAGACGTCATGATGTCGGCCGCACTCCTCACACATGTCGTGGATGCGGCGCGACTCGTACGCGCTGACCGGACGCTCGCACATCGCGATGACGGTCGCCGGCGGACGAACGCGGCCGACGAGCCCTTCGAGGGCTCGCTTGCCCGCCACCGTGTCGAGCCGGCAGATGACGTTGGCAGCGGACGTGAGCCAGCCGGTGTCAACGCTCACGGCGTGCGTCCGGCAGCCGCGTCTGCCCAGCTCGGCGCTGAGCGCGCGGTCGATCTCGTCGTTGTCTCCGAAGAGCGTCACGGTCGTGCTGACGGTACCTCGGAGGGGACTGGCGAGCGGGTTCGGGAGGTCAGACATCCGACGGTCCTTTCCGGTTCGCACCGGGCTTGTGGCGAGCAGTCGGTCACCGGGGGGATACCCCTGCATCCACGAGGCAAACCCGGGCCTAAGGTTCTGACCTGCGGATATGGTTTCCTTGTCCCCAAATTGCTCGTGAGAGAGGTGGATTGCGTGGATACGTCATTCTTCTCAGAGATGGCGTTGGAGCTGCACAACGAGCCCACCGCCGAACGTACGATCGAGCGCATCGCCGAGTTCGCGATGTCCGCGACGAGCTGTGACGATGCGGGGATCATGCTGGTCCACGGCCGCAACCAGATCGAGACTGCCGCGGCGACCTCGAGCCGGGTCGGCGAGTCGCACAACCTGCAGATCATCTTCGATGAGGGACCCTGCCTCGACGCTATCGAGGGTGGCCCGCTCTATCTCTCCAACGATGTCGCGACCGATGTGCGATGGCCGGCCTGGGGTCCGGCGGTGGCCGAGCTCGGGATGCGCAGCGTCCTGAGCATCCGCCTCGAGACGCGCGCTCGTCGCTATGGGTCGCTCAACCTCTATTCCGAAAGGCTCGACGCCTTCGATGACGACGACATCGCGGTCGGCTCGATCTTCGTGACACATGCGTCGGTGGCGCTCGCGTCAGCGCACAACGAGGAAGGCCTGCAGGTCGCGATCGACGCCCGCAAGCTCATCGGTCAGGCTCAGGGCATCCTGATGGAACGCTACGACCTCGACGCCAACCGTGCCTTCGACTTCCTGCGACGGCTGTCACAGCACCACAACATCAAGCTGCGTGACGTGGCCGCGTGGGTCGTGGAGCACCGTACGTCGGACGAGGTCGACCTCGCCGTCTCAGCACCCAAGGGCGAAATCAGTTAGGCACCCTTCGCGGTCTTCTTGCGAGCGGTCGTGCTCTTCTTGGCGGTCGTCTTCTTTGCCGCGGTCTTCTTGGTCTCCTTCTTGCGCTCGACGCTGCGCTTGAGGGCTTCCATCAGGTCGACGACCTCGCCGCCCTCGTCGTCCTCGGGCCTCTCGCCGAACGTCGCCTCGGTGTCGATCGCGTCACCCTTCTCGAGCTTGGCCTCGACGAGGGTGCGGAGCTGCTCCTGGTAGTCGTCCTTGAAGTCAGAGCTCTGGAAGTCGGCCGCCAGCGAGTCGACGAGCTGTGCGGCCATGTCGCGCTCCTTGGCGCTGATGCGGACGGTCTCGTCGAGGATCGGGAAGTCGGCCTCGCGTACCTCGTCGTCCCACAGCATGGTCTGCAGGATCAGCACGCCGTCGCGTACGCGGAGGGCCGCCAGCCGGGTCTTCTGCCGCAGCGCGAACGTCACGATCGCCGTACGGTCGGAGTCCTCGAGCGCCTTGCGGAGGAGCACATAGGGCTTGAGCGCCTTGTCCTCGGGCTCGAGGAAGTAGGAGCGGTCGTAGCGGATCGGGTCGATCTGGTCGTCGGGGACGAACTCGAGCACCTCGATCTCGCGGGTGTATTCGGCCGGGAGCGACTTGAAGTCGTCGTCGGTCAGGACGACCGTCTTGGAGCCGTCGTCGTAGGCCTTGTCGATGTCTTCGTAGGCGACGACCTTCTCGCACACCTCGCACCGGCGTTGGTAGCGGATGCGCCCGCCGTCCTTGTTGTGCACCTGGTGCAGGGAGACGTCGTGGCTCTCGGTGGCGCTGTAGAGCTTGATCGGCACGTTGACCAGCCCGAAGCTGATGGCGCCCTTCCAGATCGATCGCATGGGTCAAGTGAACCCTGCGGCACCGACGAATGCCAGTCGCGAGGTCAGCCGAAAAGGCGGCGGCGCTTCTTGGCTGGTGGTGGTTTCACGATCTCGACGAAGCCGGGCTCGTACGGCTCGAGGCTCGCGACGCGGGTGCGGAGCTCGGCGATCGCGGCCGGCTGGTCGTCAAAGGGGATGCCGCTGAGCTGGTTGGGGGAGAAGCGCCACCACCGCAGCCCGAGCAGCTCGTCGCGCACGTCGTCAGGCACGCGTTGCCGGATGACCTTGGCCGGTGCGCCACCGACGATCGCGTACGGCGGTACGTCGCTCGTCACGACGGATCCCGCCGCCAGCACGGCGCCGTCACCGATCGTGACACCGCTGAGGATCACGACGTTGGCTCCGATCCACACGTCGTTGCCGATCGTCGCGGTGGTGCCGCGGAATGACGCGCGGCCGCCCTTCTCGGGGTCGACGACCTCGCTGTCGACGGCGGACGGGTGCCAGCCCCACGACGCCTTCTTGTACTGGAACGAGCTGACGCTCAGCCAGTCGAGCGGGTGGCCGGTTGCGCCGAGCAGCACTCCGGGTGCGATCTCGCAGTAGCGGCCGATGCGGGCGTCCTGCACCTCGCCGTCGCGGCCGAAGCTCGTGTAGGCGCCGACGTACGTGTCGGACCGCAGCGCCGTCCGACCGTTGAACCGCACGGGAGGCTCGACGAAGAGCTTCGACCCGCCGAGGCGCTCGACGTGCTGCGCCCCGCGTACGTGCTCCTTCATGGTGTTCAAGATAGAGGCCGTCTAGCTCGACGGTGATGTGGGCATGTCTTCGCCATGACTGACGCCATCTCGATGCCCACTGAGCTGTCGACGGGCTTCCCGCCGCAGCAGGAGGAGCCCATGCCCGGCAACACGGCACGCGGGCTGATGTCGTGGCTCGACCGCTGCGCTGAGACACTCGGGGCATGACTGAATCTGCTGAGGTTGGCACCCGCTTCGCCCTGCGCCAGAGGATCACGCTGATGGTCAACCGCTACGAGCTGCGCCCGCTTGCAGCCGACGGCACCGAGGGTGAGCTGCTCGCCTTCGCCGAGCAGAAGCGGATGGCGTTCAAGGAGCAGGTGACCTTCTACTCCGATGCCGCCAAGACCGACCCGATCTTCGGGTTCAAGGCCCGTCAGCGCATGGACCTCGCGGCGACGTACGACGTGACCGACAAGGACGGCAACCCGATCGGTGAGTTCCGCAAGGACTTCGGCAAGTCGTTGTTGCGCTCGACCTGGCACCTGTCCACGCCCGACGGATTGACGGCGATGGGCCAGGAACGCAGCCAGGGTGTCGCGATCGCACGCCGGGTCCTGGATCTGGTCGGGGAGCTGCCGGTCTTCCTGCGCTTCCACTTCGACTTCACGGCGCCCGATGGACAGGTCATCCTCACGTCGGAGCGTCAGCGTTCGCTGAAGGACCGCTATGAGGTGACGGTGCCGCGGCTCGAGAACGGTTGGCAGCTCGACTGGAGAGTCGCCACCGCGATGGCCGTCGCGCTGGATGCGCTTCAGGGGCGCTGACTCCTCGAAGCACTAGTCTCGGGCCATGAGTCGCATCTGGCACGGCGCCATCGCCCTGATCGCCACCGTCTCCCTGGTCACCCAGTTCATCCTGGTGCTCGATCGTGACGGCAGCGTGGTCAACTTCTTCAGCTACTTCACGATCCAGTCCAACATCCTGGTGGCGATCGCGTGCTGGCTGATCGTGATCAGGCCGGATCGCGGTGGTACGGCGTTCGGCATACTGCGCCTCGGTGGGCTGGTCGGCATCACGATCACCGGCATCATCTTCTCGACGATCCTGGCCGGCGCGGTCGAGCTCGACGGCATCGACTGGTGGACCGACAAGGGGTTCCATTACGTCGTCCCGGCGATGGCGGTCATCGGCTACGTGTTCATCAAGCCGCGCACCCGGCTCGACAAGAGCGCGCTGTGGTTCCTGGCGTGGGCCATCGCGTGGCTGGCCTACACGCTGATCCGTGCCGAGGCCGGTTCGCCCCGCTACCTCGTCGAGGACGGCAACTACTCGAAGGTGCCGTACGACTTCCTCGACGTCGACGCGCACGGCGCCGGCGCGGTGGCGGTCGTCAGCGTGGGCGTGCTCGTGATCGGACTGGCGCTCTCGGCGTTCTACGTCTGGCTGAGTCAGCGTGACGACACGGGCGCGTCGGCCTGAGCCAGCAGGCCCTTGCGGTCGGCGACGACCTCGAACACGTACGTGAAGAACGGCGGGATGCTCGCCGCCAGGGCGACGAGGGTCGTCTTGTGGCTCCAGCCGAATGATCGACGAGCGACGAGGCACATGCCGACGTACGCGAGGAAGACGACCCCGTGGGTCATGCCGGCGACCGGTACGCCGCCCTCACGGAGGCCGAACGGCTCGGACTCGGTGACGTACTTGCAGAACATGGCGGACATCAGGAGTGCCCAGGAGATGGCTTCGGCGACGGCGACGGTGCGGAATGCGGTGCGGGTGTTCACGGCGGCCACGGTACCCGTGTAACCAGACGGCAATATGAGGCGGGGACAATGTGGCCATGGCATTCCTGCTGCGAGTGGAGCTCCCGGACGTCCCCGGATCGCTCGGCGCACTCGCCACCGCGCTCGGTGGTGCGGGCGCCGACATCGAGGCGATCGAGATCGTCGAGCGCCAGGCGAGCGGGCGCGTCGTCGATGACGTCCTGCTCGAGCTGCCACCACGGCTGATGCCGGATGCGCTGATCACGGCGTGCCACAAGCTCGAGGGCGTCAACGTCCACTGGATCTCGCGCTACAACGCCGGGGCCAACCTCAGCATGGATCTCGAGGCAGTCGAACGGTTCACCGCCGAGCCCGAGCATGCGATCAAGGAGCTGGTCGACGTCATCCCGTCGACGTTCCGTACGGACTGGGCGATGGCGCTGCACAAGGTCGAGGGCGTGGTCACGGTGATGTCGAAGTCGCCGACGGCACCCAAGCTGGTGCCGGAGGCCGAGTCGTGGCTGGCGATCCGCACGGCCAAGGTGCTGCCGGAGATCCCCGCGTGGGACTCCACCGTGTTGGCTGCGTGTCCCGCCAAGGACCGCAAGGACCAGAAGCTCGTCGTGGTGGTCGGCCGCCACGGCGGACCGGAGTTCCTCGCTTCCGAGGTCGCCCGCCTCGGCCACATGGCCTCCCTGGCCGCCTCAGTCCAGACGGTCTAGAGACTCACCCGCTCGCTAGTGAGGCCGCCCGCGGCCGAACGCGAGGCCGAAGGCCGAAGCGTGGTGAGGTCGAGTGCTCGCAGAAGCATCTCGGCGTACGCCCCTTCGCTCCGCTCGCGCCCCTCGTACCTCGGGGCTAGGGGACGAGACCGCGGCTACTCCGCGGGCTTCGTCACGGGGGTGTGGGCGTGGTGGAAACGGCCGAGGGCGTCGACCTCTTTCTCCATCTGCGGCACGTTTGCGGCGGCAAGCTTGCGGACGATCGGCCAGACAGCGGGTGAGTTCTGCAGCGGCTTGATCCAGTTGGACACCAGCACCGACTTCTTCACGTACACCCGGCTCTTGCGCTTGGCGAAGCCGTTGAGGATCAGGTCGATGCAGTCCTCGATCGTCGTGGTCGAGTTCGCGGGCCACGGGAGCTTCTTGCGGACGGCCTTGAACGACGGCAGGTCGGCCTCGGCCACGCGGACGATGTCGGTGTCGACCCACGACGGGTGGCAGACGCCCACGCCGATGCCGAGGTGCGCGACCTCCTGCTTGTACGCGAGGGCCAGCATCTCGGCGCCGGCCTTGCTGGCGTTGTAGGACGCCAGTCCCGCCAGTGCGGCGAACGATGCCTGCGAGGCGACGACGAGGGCGTATCCGTCGGTCTTCTCGAGGTGGGGCGTCGCGTACTTCAGGGTGCGGAACACGCCGTTGATGTTGATGTCGACGACGCGCTCGAAGGCGCCGTCGTCGATCTGGCGCACCGTGCCGTACGACGCGATGCCGGCGTTGGCGAGCACGAAGTCGATCTGGCCGAAGTGCTTTGCGGCGGCGTCGACCGCGACGTGCATCGCCTGGCCGTCGCGTACGTCGGCTTCCCACCAGGCTGCGGAGTCGCCCAGCTCGTCGGACAGCTCGGCGAGGAGCTCGGGTTCGAGGCCGAGGAGGGCGACCTTGCCGCCCTGGGCGACGAACCCACGGGCGACGCCGGCGCCGATGCCACGAGCTGCTCCGGTGATGAGCGCGACCTTGCCGCTGAATGTCTGGGTCATGGATTCAACATACCGTCGGTATCTGAAATAGGCCATTCCGTGACCGAAATCGGCGGTGCCGGTCTCCGCCACGTCAAAACCTTCCCTCGGTGAGCGGCCGGGCACAAACTCAGGGCACCCAATTGCTGGTCGCTCCGGGATTCTGTCGGAGGCGCCCGGCGTCACATGGTCGGCACACCCCCGCCGGCCACGTCAGAAGGAGATTCCCGTGAATCGAATCAAGTTCCCGCTGGCCGCCACCGGCTGCCTGCTCAGTCTTGCGCTGGCGGTGTCGCCGGCGCTCGCCGCTGGAGGTGATGGGTCGCACCCCGTCGCACCTGAGTCGAAGTCGCTCGCTGCTGCAGAGCAGGCCAAAGCCGCGGACAGCGCTTCTGCCTTCGGCCTCGCTGCAGGTGAGAAGTTGAAGGTGAAGTCGGTGATCGAGGACGCCGACGGCACGACGCATGTGCGCTACGACCGCACCCTCAACGGTCTGCGTGTCATCGGCGGCGACCTGATTGCCCACAAGGACGCGAAGGGCGCCGTGGACGAGGTGACCTACAACCTCGGTCGCAAGGACATCACCCCGGCGACGCTGACCCCCAAGATCACCGAGAAGGCGGCCCAGGCCAAGGGCCTCGCCGAGTCGAAGGCGGCCAAGGCCGAGAAGGCCGTCGAGGGTGAATTGGTTGTCTACGTGACCGCCAAGGGCCCCAGGCTCGCGTACGACGTGCTGACCACCGGGATCCGCGCCGACAAGGTCCCGACCCGTCTGCACACCTACGTCGACGCCCAGACCGGTGCGGTGATCGCGTCGGACGACGAGGTCAAGACCGGCACCGGCGACGGCATCTTCGTCGGCAACGTCCCGATCAACACCACGGCCAAGTCCGGCGGCGGCTTCGAGATGAGAGACGCGCTGGGCAACACCGCCACCGATGTGCACAACCTGGGCAATCCCGACACCGGCGTGGGCCCCGACGGCGACATCTTCACCGATGCGGACGACAAGTGGGGCAACGGCGTCCAGTCCGACCGCGCGTCTGCCGCCGTGGATGCGCTCTACGGTGCGCAGAAGACGTTCGACTACTACAAGACCCAGCTCGGCCGCAATGGAATCTGGAACGACGGCCGCGGCGCCCGCTCACGCGTGCACTTCGCCGATGAGATGTCCAATGCGTTCTGGGACGGCACGCAGATGTCGTACGGCGACGGCGTGAGCAACGCGGCCCCGCTCACCGAGATCGATGTCGCTGCCCACGAGATGAGCCACGGCGTCACCGAGAACACAGCAGGTCTCATCTACTCCGGAGAGGCCGGGGGCCTCAACGAGGCGAACTCCGACATCTTCGGTACGGCGGTCGAGTTCTACGTCAACAACCCGAACGACGTGTCTGACTACTTCATCGGCGAAGAGATCGACATCAATGGAAACGGTTCGCCGCTGCGTTACATGGACAAGCCGAGCAAGGATGGGTTGTCGAAGGACTGCTGGTCCTCGACGCTCGGCAACCTGAACCCGCACTACTCGTCGGGGCCCCTCAACCACTGGTACTTCATGCTCTCGGAGGGCTCGGGCGCCAAGACGATCAATGGCGTCAGCTACGACTCACCCACCTGTGGCGGCGCGGCAGCCGTGACCGGCATCGGCCACACCAAGGCCGAGAAGATCTGGTATCGCACGCTGGCGACCTACCTCACGTCGTCGAGCAAGTACTCCAACGCGCGCACGGGTGCGATCAAGTCCGCCAAGGATCTCTACGGCCAGGGCTCGGCCGAGTGCCTCGCGGTCGAGAAGGCGTTCACCGCCATTGCCGTCGCGGCGACGTCGGAGACGTGCGGTACGGGCAACCCTGATCCGGGAACGCCCACCGTCACCAACCCGGGCGCACAGACGAGCACCGTCGGCACCGCTGACACGCTCCAGCTCGCAGCCACCGGCGGCACCGCGCCGTACACGTGGACGGCCACCGGTCTCCCCGCCGGTCTGACGCTCAACACCTCGACGGGTCTCATCTCGGGCACGCCGACCTCCGCGGCGACGTCCACTGTGACGGCGACGGTGAAGGATGCCGCCGCAAAGACTGCGAACGTGTCGTTCTCGTGGGTTGTCTCGACCTCCGGCGGCGGCAGTACGTGCGATGGCGACCTGGACTACACCGGCACTCTCAACGCGAAGGGCAGCAAGACGTTCGCTGCCTTCAGCGACACCGATGCGGGCCAGCTCAAGGTCTGCCTCGACGGTCCGACCGGCGCCGACTTCGACGTCTACCTGCAGAAGCAGTACGCAGGCTCCTACTGGTTGACGGTGGCACAGGGCACCAGCCCCAACCCGGACGAGGCGTTCACCTACAACAACACGTCGGGCAGCTACCGCCTCGTCGTGAAGTCCGACTCCGGATCCGGCGCCTTCACCGCGTCAGTCTCGGAATGAGCACCTGAGAAGAACGAACAACAGTGGCACCTCCGTCGCCGGGGGTGCCACTGTTTTCGGGTCGGTGCCGCCTGTCAGATCCAGCCGCGACGGCTGGCCTGCACGGCGAGCTGGAACCGGCTGCGTACACCGAGCACTTCTTCCAGCCGAGCGATTCGACGACCGAGTGTCCGCGGGCTCACGCCGAGGTCACGGGCGATCGCCTCATCGGTGAGGCCGGCCGCTAGGTAGGACAGCAGCTGTTGATCTTCCGAGCCCGGTCCTTCGAGCGCGTCGACGATCTGCGATTCGGCCGACAGGGGTACGCCCATCTCCCAGAAGACCTCGAAGAGCCCGATCAGCGAGTCGAGCAGGCCAGACTCGTGGATCACGACGAGTGCACGTCGGTCCCCGCCCTGACCCGGTACGGAGAACATGGCGCGGTTGTCGTCATAGAGCAGGAGGTTGACCGGCACATTCGCCACGACTCGGGCGAGCGCACCGGCCGCAATGCACTGATGAACCGCCGTCAGTGCGACGGAGTCCTCGAGGACGGTGACACCGTAGATGCCGCGAGAGCTGACGCCGCGCTCCATGGCTTCGAAAAGGCCTGGCAGGACCTGCGCCGGCGGGATCTTCGTCCCGGGCAGCACCCGGCGCGGCGACACGGGCCCGATGCACAGGCCGTCGAGTCTTGATGAGGCGCTGTCGACCAATTCCCGCTCAACCGTGGTGCACCGTGCGTCTCCGGTGATGACCTCGACGAAGGAGGAACGGTCACTGGCATCCCTCCATATGTCGGCGAACCGGGAGGCGACCTGGCGAGCGGTGTCGGCGGCCTTGGCGTGTTCGGCTGCCAGGTTCTCCAGCGGCATGCGCGGGGCGACGGCTTCTATCTCCCCATCGCTCGTATGGAGCAGACCAATGCCCGCCAGGATGGTGACCTCCTGAGCCGCCGAGGCACTGTCGATGCCGGCGCGGTCAGCCAGATCCTCCAAGCTGATTCTCCCGTGTGCGACGGCGGCGCGATAGAGCGACTCAGTGGTCGGCGAGAGGAGTGGTGTTGAGGCGAGTTCCACCTTGTCGTTGTACACCGCCTGCTAGTGAGGCGCGACCGGAAGGAGACTCGCCCGGAGTCACGGTCCACGGTCCGTACTCAAGGAATGAGACGCGCATCTCATGGGGTGGTCGCGGTGACCGGTGACCGATAGGTTCTGGCGAATGAGTGTCGTGGGAGTGGTCGCTGAGTCGGCCTCAGGTGAGACCCGGGTGGCTGCGACCCCCGAGACCGTCGGCAAGCTGATCGGGCTGGGCTATGACGTCGTCGTGGAGTCCGGTGCGGGCGAGAAGGCTTCGTTCACCGATGAGGCGTATGCCGAGGCCGGCGCGACGATCGGTGACGCGTGGGGCAGCGAGATCGTGTTCAAGGTCAATGCGCCGTCCAGCGACGAGATCGCCAAGCTCGCAGACGGTGCCACGCTGGTCAGCCTGATCAGTCCCGCGCTCAAGCCCGAGCTGGTCGACGAGCTCGCGACCCGACCGATCACGGTGCTGGCGATGGATGCCGTGCCGCGCATCTCGCGCGCACAGTCTCTCGACGTGCTGAGCTCGATGGCCAACATCGCCGGCTACCGTGCCGTCGTCGAGGCCGCCAACGTGTTCGGACGCTTCTTCACGGGCCAGATCACCGCCGCCGGCAAGGTCCCGCCGGCCAAGGTGCTGGTCGCGGGTGTCGGTGTCGCGGGTCTCGCCGCGATCGGTACGGCATCGAGCCTGGGCGCGATCGTCCGAGCAACCGACCCGCGCGCCGAGGTCGCCGACCAGGTCGCGTCGATCGGTGGCGAGTACCTCCCCGTCGACGTCGAGACCGAACAGAGCACCGACGGCTACGCCAAGGCCACGTCCGAGGCGTACGACAAGCGCGCCGCCGAGATCTACTCGGAGCAGGCCGCCGACGTCGACATCATCGTGACGACGGCGCTGATCCCGGGACGCCCGGCACCGCGACTGCTGACGGCTGCCGACGTGGCGAGCATGAAGCCCGGCAGCGTCATCGTCGACATGGCGGCGGCGCAGGGCGGCAACGTCGAGGGCACGGTCGCCGGCGAGGCGGTCGTCACCGCCAACGGCGTGACGATCCTCGGCTACACCGACCTGCCTGGCCGGTTGCCGACGCAGGCCTCGCAGCTGTACGGCACCAACCTCGTCAACCTGATGAAGCTGCTCACGCCCGGCAAGGACGGACAGCTCGTCCTCGACTTCGATGACGTCGTCCAGCGCGGCATCACCGTCGTACGCGACGGCGAAAAGACGTGGCCGCCGCCGGAGATCACGGTCTCTGCCGCGCCGGTCGCAGCGGTCAAGGAGAAGGCCGAGCCGGCTCCCGCCAAGGAGCCCATGTCGGCCGCCCGCAAGCTCACGCTGATCGGCATCGGCATCCTCGCGCTGTTCCTGGTCAACGCCTACGCGCCCGATCCGCTGCCGCAGCACTTCACGGTGCTGACGCTGGCGATCGTGGTCGGCTACTACGTGATCGGCAAGGTGCACCATGCACTGCACACGCCGCTGATGTCGGTGACCAACGCGATCTCCGGCATCATCGTCGTCGGCGCCATGCTCCAGATCGCCGATGACGACACCGCCATCCGTACGCTCTCGTTCGTGGCGATCCTGCTCGCCAGCATCAACGTCTTCGGTGGATTCGCCGTGACCCGACGCATGCTCAGCATGTTCTCGAAGTAGGGGCTGACCATGGATTCCCAGAGCATCGCCACAGCTGCGTACATCGTCGCGGCACTGCTGTTCATCTTCAGCCTCGCGGGGCTGTCGAAGCACGAGACGTCCCGCCAGGGTGTTGTCTATGGCATCGCCGGTATGGCGATCGCCCTGGTGGCGACCTTCGTCGTGGTCGCCGACATCGGCGACTCGACCGCGATCATCCTGTTGCTCGTCGCCGTCGCGATCGGTGGCGCCATCGGGCTCTGGCGCGCCCGCGTCGTCGAGATGACCGGCATGCCCGAGCTCATCGCGCTGCTGCACTCGTTCGTCGGTCTTGCCGCCGTGCTGGTGGGCTGGAACGGCTATCTCGAGGACAACCACCTGACGGGTTCGCTGGAGGACATCCACAACGCCGAGGTCTTCATCGGCGTCTTCATCGGTGCCGTGACCTTCACCGGATCGATCGTCGCCAACCTCAAGCTGTCGGCGCGCATCTCGTCTGCGCCGCTGGTGCTGCCGGGCAAGAACGTCATCAACCTCGGCGCACTGGCCGCGTTCTTCGGCCTCACGGTCTGGTTCGTCATCACGCCCAACCTCGGCCTGCTCATCGCTGTCACAGTGGTGGCGCTGCTGCTCGGCTGGCACCTCGTCGCCTCGATCGGCGGTGGCGACATGCCGGTCGTCGTGTCGATGCTCAACTCCTACTCCGGCTGGGCCGCGGCGGCGTCGGGCTTCCTGCTCAACAACGACGCGCTGATCGTCACGGGTGCGCTGGTCGGCTCGTCGGGTGCCTACCTCTCCTACATCATGTGCCAGGCGATGAACCGCTCGTTCATCTCGGTCATCGCGGGCGGCTTCGGCATCGAGGCGTCGGGCGACGACGACACCGACTACGGCGAGCACCGGGAGATCAGCGCCGAGGACACCGCCGAGCTGCTCAAGAACGCGTCGTCGGTCATCATCACCCCGGGCTACGGCATGGCGGTGGCGCAGGCGCAGTATCCCGTCGCCGACCTGGTCAAGCGACTGCGTGAACGTGGTGTCGAGGTGCGCTTCGGCATCCACCCGGTCGCGGGTCGCCTGCCGGGCCACATGAACGTGCTGCTCGCCGAGGCCAAGGTGCCGTACGACATCGTGCTCGAGATGGACGAGATCAACGACGACTTCTCCAGCACCTCCGTCGTGCTGGTCATCGGCGCCAACGACACCGTCAACCCCGCCGCCGCCGAGGACCCGGGCAGCCCCATCGCGGGCATGCCGGTGCTGCACGTGTGGGAAGCCACGGACGTCGTGGTGTTCAAGCGGTCGATGGCGACGGGCTATGCCGGCGTGCAGAACCCGCTGTTCTTCCGCGACAACAGCCAGATGCTGTTCGGCGACGCCAAGGACAAGGTCGAGGAGATCATCCGCGCGCTCTGAGACGTGACGTGAGGGCATGCCGCATCGTTAGTACGGACGTACCGAACCGATCCATTGGAGAAGTGTTGTGGACAAGCCCGAGTACGACCGCCCCGATGACGATGAGAACGCCGGCAACAAGGCGCTGATCTTCTTGGTGCTGGCCATCGTGGTGGTCGGCATCCTGTACGGAATCTTCAACACCGACGTCCTGGGCTGACCCTTCGCTCGCCAGCGACGAGCTCCGCGAGGAGCGCGAGCGAGGAACGAGCGACCGAGGCGTCGTACGCCGAGGTGCTCGCGTTACCGAGTCAACTCGCCGGGCCTCAGTCGACGACGCCGTACAGGCGGTCTCCTGCGTCTCCGAGTCCGGGGACGATGTAGCCGAGCTCGTTGAGCTTCTCGTCGAGACCTGCGGTCACGAGGTTGACCGGTATGTCGATGCCCTCGAGCTCCTTCTCCATGCGGGCGACGCCCTCGGGAGCGGCCAGCAGGGTGATCGCGGTGATGTGGTTGGCGCCGCGCTTGACCAGGAAGTCGATCGCGGTGGCCAGCGAGCCTCCGGTCGCGAGCATCGGGTCGAGCACGTAGCACTGGCGGCCCGTCAGGTCCTCGGGGAGGCGTTCGGCGTACGTGACGGCCTCGAGCGTCTCCTCGTTGCGGACCATGCCGAGGAACCCGACCTCGGCCGTCGGCAGGAGCCGCTGCATGCCCTCGAGCATGCCGAGGCCGGCGCGGAGGATTGGTACGACGAGAGGTCGCGGGTCGGTCAGCTGCACTCCCTTGGCGACCGCCACGGGAGTCTTGACGTCGACGGGTGACACCCGTACGTCGCGGGTGGCCTCGTACGCGAGCAGCGTGACGAGCTCGTCGGCGAGGCGCCGGAACGTCGGCGAGTCCGTACGTTCGTCGCGCAGCTTGGTGAGCTTGTGCGAGATGAGCGGGTGATCGGCGACGTGTACCTGCATGCGACGAGAGTAGCGACATGGGGCGCGGGTCTGTCACCATCACAGAGAGGCCGCCGTTGGGCGGTCCCGTGATGTGCCCAAGGAGGTGCGCCATGGCTGAGGACGATGTCGACTTCGCAGTGGCCGCCTACCGCGACGAGGGTGAGTGGCAGGTCGTCGAGCTCAACCCCAGGATCGGCGAGGACGTCGAGGACCTGAGCGAGGCGCTCGCCCGTTTCCCGTCCGACGTCGGCGTGCTCGGACTGGTGTCGATGAACGACGACTTCTTCGTGATCCTGCGGCGTACCGGTGAGCGGGTACGTGCGTTGCTCTCCGACATCACCGCCGTGACCGACTGGCCGCTGGCCAGCGGTGTCGCCGACCTGCTCGACCTGCCCGACCCCGAGGATCCCGACGAGCCGTTGCCCGGGGGCGACCTCGACATCATCACCGATCTCGGCATGACGGCGGTCGAGCTCAGCGCGCTGTGCGACGACGACGACCTGTTTCCCGAGGACATCCTGCGCGACGTCGCCGACCGGCTCGGCTTCGGCGACGAGCTGGATGCCATCATCGGTTGATGTTCGAAGCCGAGATGCGGCAGGCGCTGGACCTCGCGGTCACGGCGGCTGACTCCGATGACGTACCCGTGGGTGCGATCGTCCTCGACGCTGACGGGTCCGTGATCGGTCGCGGGCGCAACACCCGTGAGCGTGACGCCGATCCGACGGGACACGCCGAGATCGTCGCGATCCGTGAAGCCGCCGCGGCCACCGGCGAGTGGAGGCTGGAGCGCTGCACGCTGGTCGTCACGCTCGAGCCGTGCACCATGTGCGCCGGCGCGATCGTCGCCTCGCGCATCGAGCGGCTGGTGTTCGGCGCGTTCGACGAGAAGGCGGGGGCCGTAGGGTCGTTGTGGGACGTCGTACGCGACCGTCGCCTCAACCACCGGCCTGAGGTGGTCAGTGGTGTGCTCGCTGACGAGTCCGCGACACTGCTCAGACAATTCTTCGAGGGGCACAGAACTGTATGAATGACGTCGTCATCGAGGAGCTCATCCTCCCTGACAACTTGGACGGACCGCACGGCGACGACTTCCGCGAGCTGATGGCGGTGCGCAACCTGGTCGAGTCCGAGACCGTGGGCACCGACGCGCTGTCGCCGACCCCGGAGTCGCTGCTGCCCCACTTCGTGCCCAATCCGCAGCGCCATCGGCGGCACTTCGTGGTGCGCGAGGGCGGCCGCATGGTCGCGCGCGGGATCATGGGCTGGCTGACGGCCGAGGGTGCGCCGTCGGTGTCGATCGGTGCGGATGTCCTGCCGTCACATCGCCGTCGGGGCATCGGCTCGCAGCTGTTCGCACTGATGGAGGGCCTCGCAGCCGATCTGGGCCGGCCGGTGCTCCAGTCGTCGGCGATCCACACGTCGTCGCCGGATGGCGAGCGCATCGTCTCGTCCACGGGGTTCGGCGACATACCGGCCGACGATCCGGGCGCGCAGTTCCTGCTGCACCACGGCTACACGCTCGAGATGATCGCGCGCATCAGCAGTCTCGACCTGACGACTGCTGCGGCGTCGCTCGAGGAGCTCCGTCGTGCGGCTGCCGCCCGGGCCGGTGACGACTATCGCGTCGTCAGCTGGATCGGTCGTACGCCCGAGGAGTGGCTCGAGCAGAAGGCAGCGCTGGCGACGGCGATGAGCACCGACGAGCCGTCGGGCGGCCTGGCGACGGTGGCCGACGTGTGGGATGCCGATCGCGTACGTGAGCACGACGATCGCCAGGAGGGCACCGGGCGGACGATCTACACCTCCGCGGTCGAGCACGTCCCGTCGCGAACGCTTGCCGGGCACACCGAGCTCGGGCGGCTCGATGGCGCTGACAAGCCAGCCGTGCAGGAGGACACCCTCGTGCTGCGCGCGCACCGCGGCCACCGGCTGGGGATGCTGCTCAAGGGGGCGAATGCGCAGTTCATGCTGGCGCACGCACCGGACACCCCGCTCGTCACGACCTTCAACAAGGAGGACAACGAGCCGATGCTGCGCGTCAACGTCGAGATGGGGTTCGTGCCGATCGGCGCCGAGGGTGAGTGGCAGAAGCGCGTCTGACCGGATTTGACTTCAGGTCGACATGAACTGACACGATCGGCGAGTCATCCAGGTCAGGAGCGCACATGCCACATCATCACAGCCCAGGGCACGACGAGGCATTCGTCGGGCCTGACGAGGTTGCCCGGGTCGTTGCAGATGGCGAGATCGCCCTGGACTTCGTCGCGGAGGTGGTCGGCATGCTCGACCATCCGGTACGACGGGTGCTCGACATCGGATCTGGCCCCGGTGTTGCCACGGTCGAGCTGGCCAGGCTGCTGCCCGGGGCCGAGGTGGTCGCCATCGACGCCTCGGAGTCGATGGTCGATGCGGTGATCGAGCGGGCGGATCGCGCCGGGGTGGGCGCACGGGTCAGCGCCCGGGTTGCGGAGCTCCCGGGAGGTCTTGATGGGTTGGATGACATCGATCTCGTGTGGGCGTCGATGTCGTTGCATCACGTCAGTGACGAGCGCGCGGCGATCCGCGAGATCGCAGCCTCGTTGAGTGATCACGGCGTGGTGGCAATCGTGGAGTTCGGCGACCAGCGCCGTCTGCTGCCGCCCGGCGACGAGGAGCTTGGCGATCGTGTCGAGGCCGCATACGAGCGATACTTTGCGGTGCAGTCGCAGCACTGGCACGGCAACACCCCGTCGGGGGAGCTGTCTGACATGGTGCGAGATGTCGGGCTCGACGTGGTGGGTGACCACGTGTCAGTGATCACCCACGAACCTCCGCTCGACGAGGCTCAGCGCCGCTACGTCACCTCGTCGACGCGGCGTGCGATCAAGCAGCTAGAGGGGTATCTCGACCGAAGTGACCTCGTGGCTCTTGAGCAGCTCGCGAGCAATGGCAAGCGGCCTGACGGGACCGTGGTGGTGTCTCGCCGCATCCTGCTGGCCCGCAGGGCGTAGTGCAAGGGAATACTGCGTGTGGGAAACTAGTTGAAGATTCCACAAGATCTAATCAGGAGAATCGATGACCAGCATGCAGTTCGGACTGTTCACGGTCGGTGACGTCACGCCCGACCCCACCAACGGCACCGTGGTGACCGAGCACGAGCGCATCAAGAACACCATCACGATCGCCAAGAAGGCCGAGGAGATCGGCCTCGACGTGTTCGCCACCGGTGAGCACCACAACCCGCCGTTCGTGCCGTCGTCTCCCACGACGACGTTGGCATACATCGCCGCGCAGACCGAGAAGCTGATCCTCTCGACCTCGACGACGCTCATCACGACCAACGACCCGGTCAAGATCGCCGAGGACTACGCCACGCTGCAGCACCTCGCCGACGGCCGCATGGACCTCATGCTGGGCCGCGGCAACACGGCGCCGGTCTATCCGTGGTTCGGCTACGACGGGTCGAAGGCGATCGAGCTGACGATCGAGCACTACCAGCTGCTGCGTCGGCTCTGGGACGAGGACGTCGTGACCTGGCAGGGTGAGTTCCGTACGCCGCTGCAGGGCTTCACGGCCACGCCGCGCCCTCTCGATGGTGTCGCGCCGTTCGTGTGGCACGGCTCGATCCGTACGCCCGAGGTCGCCGAGCTCGCCGCGTTCTATGGCGACGGCTACTTCGCCAACAACATCTTCTGGCCCAAGGAGCACTACATCCGGCTGATCAACTTCTACCGTCAGCGCTACGCGCACTACGGTCACGGTGAGCCGGAGCAGGCGATCGTCGGGCTCGGCGGTCAGTTCTTCATCCGCAAGAACAGCCAGGACGCGGTCAAGGAGTTTCGTCCGTACTTTGACAACGCTCCCGTGTACGGTCACGGCCCCTCGCTCGAGGACTTCTCGGAGCAGACGCCGCTGACGGTGGGCAGTCCGCAGGAGTTCGTCGAGAAGACGTTGGCGTTCGCCGACTACTTCGGTGACTACCAGCGCCAGCTGTTCCTCGTCGACCATGCGGGTCTGCCGCTCAAGATCGTGCTCGAGCAGCTCGACGAGCTCGGTGAGGTGCTGCCGCAGCTGCGGGCGGAGTTCGATGCGCGTCGGCCGGCGAACGTACCGGACGCCCCGACCCACGCCGCTCGCGTCGCCGCCAAGATCGCCGCCGAGTCGTCCCCCTCGTCCCCTGAGCCTGTCGAAGGGGCGACGGTATGACGTCGATCGTCATCGTCACGGCTGGTCTCAGCGACCCGTCGACGACTCGGCTGCTTGCAGACCGGTTCGCCGAGTCGGTACGCAAGCAGGACGGCGACGCGACCGTCTCGGTCGTCTCGTTGCGCGAGCTGGCGCACGAGATCACGGATGCAACGCTGACCGGCTTCGCGCCGCCGCGGCTGCAGTCCGTGATCGACCAGGTCGTCGCAGCCGATGGGCTGATCGCGGTCACGCCGATCTTCAAGGCGTCCTACCCGGGCCTGTTCAAGTCGTTCTTCGATGTCCTCGACACCGACGTGCTCACCGGCAAGCCGGTCGTACTGGCTGCGACCGGTGGCACCGCACGCCACTCGCTGGCTATCGACTTCGCGATGCGGCCGCTGTTCGCCTACATGCAGGCGATGGCCGTCCCGATGGCCGTCTTCGCCTCGCCGTACGACTGGGGCTCGGAAGGTACGAACGCGCTCGTCGACCGCATCGACCGCGCCGTCGCCGAGCTGATCAGCCTGCTCAAGGGCAACGGCACGGGCCGCGGCCCGTCGGACGACATCGACCTGTTCAGCGACACGTTCCTGTCGATCTCGAACCCGCCGACAGACTAGAGCCCGCTGACCACCAGGTCCGCGACGTCTCTCCGGGCGATGATGCGTCGGGCGTTGGGTTCATCGACGCGGTCGACCCATTCCCGAGCCTCCGGCTCGGTCTTGCCGAACTCGATGTGCCGTCGCACGAGTCGTTCCAGGCGGATGTCGTCTGCCAGCTCGAGGAACCACACCTCATCCAGCGCATCGCGGACGTCGCTCCATGACTCGTCGAGCAGGTAGTTGCCCTCGGTCACGACCAGGACGTCGTCGGGCCGGGTGGTGATCGCTCCGGCGATCGGCTGCTCGATCGTGCGCTCGAAGCCGGGTGCATAGACATCGTGCTTGAGCTCGGCCTTCAGCCGACGGAGCAGCGCGAGGTAGCCGTCGCGATCGAACGTCTCGATCGCGCCTTTCGCACCGAGCGTTCCGTGCTCTGCGAGCGTGACGTCGGCGAGGTGGTAGCCGTCCATCGGTACGTGCGCGACGCCGATGCCCTCACCGCGGAGGCGTTGCACGAGGGCCTCCGCGAGCGTGGTCTTGCCCGCGCCGGGTGCTCCGGTGATGCCGAGGATGGCTCGCTCGCCCGGACGTACTAGCGCCCGCGCGCGTCCTATGAGGTCATCGATGTGCGTCGTGTCCACGGTCGTATCCTGCCCTGCTCGGGCGACCTGACGTGAGTTCGGCCGGCCGTGGTCGGTCCGGTAAGGTACTCCGCGGTGGCGTGTCCGAGCGGCCGAAGGTGCAACACTCGAAATGTTGTGTGGGTTCACGCCCACCGTGGGTTCAAATCCCACCGCCACCGCACGATGAAGACCCCCGATTTTCGCTGGATTACAGCGAGGTCGGGGGTTTTCACTTTCTCACAATGTCGGTTTTGGGCACATTTTGGGCACACTTTTTTGAGGATCCAACAAATTCCTGCGGCCTAAACGTGATCTGGAGAGGCCTCGATCAAAACTTGACGCAGCCCTCAACCGACTCGTGGAGCCGACCATTTGGGTTGCGTCCTGTCGCCGACAAAGACGCTGGTGCGTACTGCCCCTGATTGATGTTGCTGAGGAGGGGGGCGCACGCACGAATCGCCTTTTCGACACGAAACAGTCGGAACGACCAGCGATACTGCCAGCGTGTGGATCCGCGATGTTGAAGTGCCTCAAGAACTGATCGACGCAGCGCGCGCGGGCCAGTTGGTGATCTTCGTAGGGGCGGGCGCCTCCCGTGATGAACCAGCCGGACTTCCCGACTTCAAGACGCTCATTCAAGACATTGGAGCGTTGGTCGGCAAACCTCCTAATGAAAATGATCTACGGCGCCCGGACGTGTATCTGGGTAGCTTGGCTGACGATCTTGGGATCGACGTCCATCGTCTTGTAGCCAACGCGATCGATCGATCCGGCTCCGAGCCCAATGCCCTACACGACGCGATCGTGCGATTGGCGAGCGTGCACCCCTCACCGCGCATCGTCACAACCAACTACGACGTCCATCTGACCACAGCTGCGTTGGCAGCGGGTCTGTCTCTGCCGGTGTACGAAGCACCAGCGCTTCCGGTGGGCGACGATTTCCACGGGATCGTCCATCTTCACGGTTCTCTCCAGCAGGAGCCACGCCACTTGGTGGTGACTGACAATGACTTCGGTCGGGCGTACCTGCTCGATGCTTGGGCTGCCCGCTTTCTGGAGCGGATGTTCTCCGCCTTCACCGTACTATTCATCGGATACAGCCATGGCGACGTCGTCGTGCAGTATCTGGCACGGTCGCTCGGCCCATCTGGCACGAGGTTCGTGTGCACGAGCGACGGGGATGACCCGATTTGGCGACAGTATGGTCTCACGCCAGTTCCCTACGGCGTGATCGAAGGCAACCACGATGCCCTGTCGATGTTCTTGGCGCGGTGGGCGGAACTGACGTCCATGGGCCAGACGCAACATCGTGCGCTGGTTTCTGATTTGGTAACTGCGGGCCCTCCGGCGATCCCCGAAGAAGTCTCATACCTAGAAGATGCTCTTGAGCACAGGGAGCGGATTCGATACTTCGTGGAAAAGGCACGAGGTACGGACTGGTTTACATGGGTCGCGGACCGGCCGGCCTTTCAGGCGCTTTTCGATCGCGAGCGTGCGGCGAGTGAGCCGGCTCGGACTCTCATGTGGTGGGTCGCCGATCATTACATGCATGACGAGTCCACGTCGGCGGTGGCACTTCGCGCGATGCGGGACAAACCGTGGCCACCGGACACGCGGTCGATCGTCGCGCATAGCCTCTTCCAATTTGACGGCGAGATGGCGGCGTGGTTGTCGCCGTGGCTCCTGCTCGCACTTGAGAACGCGCCCGGGGCGCAGGACGACCTGCTCGACATGCTCCTCGCCGGAGCCAACTGGAACGACAACATTGGCCTCGCGCTCACACTGCTTGAGGATCGCACGCGCGCTGTTCTCAAGTCGGCCATCAGCTTCACGGCCGACGACGTCGCTCGCTTTGCGGTGGAGATGCCTGGGGATGAGCACTGGCTGTCTGAAGCATGGTCGAATGTGTTCTTGCCCGCGCTCGACGAGCACGTCGCTCCGATCGTGGCGTCGGTGGATGAACAGATCGCCCGGGTCTATCGCGTGCTCGAAAGCCTCGGCTCCGATTTCGACCCGGTGACCTTTCGACGGTCGGCCATTGAGCCGCACGAACAGGACTCCTTCAGAGAGCCGATCGATGTTCTGGTTGACGCCGCACGCGATTGCGTCGAGCATGCGCTTGCACATGACGAACGGCTCGCGGATCGCTACATCGACGCGTGGGCGGATCGCCCCCAAGCTCTTTTTCGACGTCTGGCGGTTCACGCTTGGCGGGTCAGAATCGATCGAACCGCCGAAGAGAAGCTGCGATGGCTTCAGGCTCGAGCCTGGCTTTGGGAAGTCTCACTTCAGCATGAGGTCTACCTCCTCCTGCAGGACGCCCTCCCGGCGGCAAGCGATGAGATCGTGCAGGAATTCGTCGACGCCGCCCAGATTGGCCCCCCGACTGATGGCGACGATGACATCTCGCCCTATCGCTCTTACAACCTTCTCGCGTGGCTCGCCAAGTCGGTGCCCGAGAGTTCTACCGCTTCCAAGGCGTTTGAGGATTCACAGGCCGCTCATCCGCAGTTCGGCACTAGGGAGCATCCAGATCTAGGCGCCTACATGACCTCAGGCTTTGTTGAAGATGTGCTGCCGTACTCGCCCGAAGAGTTGCATGTACAAATCGCTCAGGACGCGAATACCGCTACCGAATCCATCCGCGACTTCCGGTCTGAATCGCTCCAGTTGTCCGGCCCAACTTGGACCGGCGCTTTGCGCTCAATGCAGGCCTGCGTGTCGGCCTACCCCGGTGACGGTCTGACGATCGCGAGTGTCTTGCACCCTGACGATGGGGAGCTTCGGAACGCGATCATTCACGGTTGGAAAACCGCGGACCTCGACGAGGGCATGGTGGATGCTGTGCTCACTGCAATTGAGAGCTGGGACCGCGATGAGATTCGACGCGCCGCCGCCGAGATGCTCTCCGACGGCGGCACTCAAACCAGTCCGACACCATGGCACCGCTATCCGCGGGCCAGAAAACTTGCACGACACTTGTGGCCCACGACGTATGCGACTGGGACGATCCTCGGTGGCGACGACCTCCTAGTGGAAGCCATCAATCATCCGGCCGGAGATCTTGCTCAGTTCTGGACCAAGGTCGTTCAGTGGGAGTGGACGCAGGCAGGCGAGGCGTGGACGGGGCTGACAGACACCCTGACAAGCGAACTCGATCGCATGGTTATCGCCGACGACCGAAACGGGCTGCTCGCTGGCACCTTCCTCGCATCGCAACTGCACTTCTACTTCGGGGCCGATCGAGAATGGGCCGTAGCCCGCCTGTTACCACTCTTCAGTTGGGACGGCGACGAAGAACGCGCTCGCGGAGCGTGGCAAGGATTTCTGACCTGGGGCCACCCAAACGATGGGCTGCTTGCCGCTGGTCTCCTCGAAGCATTCATAGACACGTGCGGCCACATAGACGCGTTAAAGTCGGGCCCTTCACGCGAGCTCAGCATCCAGCTTGCATCCATCGCCCTTCATGCTGGTGCCGATCCCCTGGAATGGCTTCCGCGCTTCGTTGTCGCCGCACCTGAGGACCTGCGAGTGTCTTGGGCCGGCCAAGTTGGGCGCCTTTTAGAAGAGCTAGATGCCAGCGAGGCGGCCGTGCAATGGGGGCGTTGGATCAACACCTACTGGTCGGGTCGTGTTCGGTCGACACCTCTGCCACTCGCCATCGCCGAAGCATCAGCAATGGCACGCTGGCTGATTGGCCTCCCCATGGTGCGTGCAGAAGCGGTCGCGCTCCTGACCCAGACGCCAGCCGGCCTACCTCAGCACGATGGATTCCTGCACCGCATCCACGAGCTCGATCTCAGGCCAGATGCGGCCAACTGGTCAGTCGCCATAGCGCACCTACTTGCCGGCACCACTGGTCCGAGCTGGGTCCTCGGGCACTATCTCAAGCCGATCATGGAGCAACTCCGCGAAGCCAACCCTGTGCCGGACCTCTCCAAGTTGATTGACGAGGCTTTGCGACTCGGAGTTACTGATGCAGCGGAGTGGTAGGGCTGAGCAGAACGATTTGATCGAGGAGATGCGGAGTGTCAGGTGAAGATTGGAATGATGAGGCCCCTGATCAATCGCAAGACACTGGATATACATTCGAGCCAGCATCTGCGCAGTTAGCGGTCAACATTTTAGAGGACTGCTTTGCAGAAGGTGCCGACTACCTTGAGGCTGCGCACAGGCTTCACGCCATAACTCGACCGACCGAGGCATCTCCAGCAGCTGAGCCCAACGATGCCCCTGATCCGGCACCGCCATTGCCTCTGATGAATGAGTTAGAGCGCGCGTTGATGTACGAGCTCGCCGTACCGTTCGACGGCCCAGTCACGTGCGAACTCGGACTAGACGATGGGGACTCGGCCTTCGTGTGGCCGCCGCGAATTCGGCACGTCACTGACGACGTTGTCCGACTCTGGACGTTTCTGGCCTCAGCACTGAACGCATCAGCAGCACGGGCCAGATTCAGCGATCTGGCGTTTCGCAGGGGCGTCGATCCGGTGGCCCTGTCTCAGCTCGCACGCGATGCCTACCTGGAGTTCGGTGAAGTAGACGAAGGCTTCGACATAGATCACGCGCACGCCTTGATCCGTGCTTGGACACTTGACCGGACGTTTCGTCGTGTCGAGGGGGAAGAACAATGTCGGGTCGTCATGGCGGAGGTGTTGGTGTCCTCATGGGATTCAGCGCGGAGAGTCGCCGGGGTCCTTTTGCCTATTCTGGGAGCACTGTGTCGAACGAGTTTGGCACCCTCGGAGGACCCAGTCGGCGTCGATGCGCTACTTGAACGCGCCGGTGAGCTCTACTTCAACGCGAGTTCAGTGACGTACATAGCGGAGCTCAAGCGGGCACGTGTGACGACTGAGTCGGCCCGCCTAAGCATCTCGGAGTGGGAGATCGAACGGCTTGCCGAAGAAGCCCGCGCGTCGAGCGGCCTTGTAAAAGTTGTGCGGTTGCGAGACGTGATCGAGCGTGCGAGACAATTGCAACTCATCGAGCTGAGTCGGGCACTCACAGCGGAACTTCAAGCACTGCCGGCCGATGACGTTGAGCTGGAGTCGATCGAGAGCACGATCTCGATTTCTCGACTCGTCATGGAGTTCTACTTCCGACAGTTCACGCGAGATCGGGACTGGCGTAACGGATTCATGCGATTCGCCCATCTGCCACCACCGACCGGCTCGATCGAAGACCTGAGGTCTGCAGCTGAAGAGCGCCTTCTTCGCCCCCGCGTTGTCGACATCTTTACTACGGTCCTGCTCGACAACGAAATGCTCCCGACCTGGACTCCGAGCTCAGACGACACTCGAGCTGAGTGGATCACGGCGAGGGAGGCGAGCTTCAAGGCGGCGGTCGCCGGTGACCACCATGCGGAGATCCTCATGCGGCTTCAGAGGCGATACGGATCACCGCCCGTTGACGAGTTGGTGGCACTGATCGCTTTCGAGGGCCGCGGCAACACAGGGCTAGCAGAGGTGTTCGCCCGGGCACTCCATCACTTCTGGGACGGGGACCTGGAGGCCTGCGTGCACATTGCTGTGCCACGGATCGAAAGTGCTTGTCGCTTGTTGCTCAAGGAACTCGACGTCGGGATTTACCAAGTTCAGTTGGGCGACCGGCCGGGAGTCTACCCACCGTTGGGTGTGCTGCTCGATTCACTTGCCGACTTAGACCTTGATGAGTCGTGGCTCTATTTCCTCCGTTGGCTCCTCGTGAATCATGCCGGGAAGAATCTTCGGAACGAGATCGCTCACGGTAAGGTCGCCGCAGTTTCATCTTCCGAAGCGGCGCTGTGCCTGCGCGCCCTGCTGCTAGTGGTCATGCTGTGCGGACCGGGCAGCGCCGACAATATTGAAGCCGATCTGGCGCGCGATGTTAACGGTGCTGGGGATGTGTCGGCGTCAGCAGTTCGTGACCTGCGGGGGCGCATCCGGCAACCAATCGACAGCGCAACAGGAGTTCCAAGCGGCGCGACCGTCGCGGTGGCCGTCATGGTCGGTGCGGCAGTGGGCTCGGTCCGCCGACTCATCCGACGACTGCGGCCATGAGATCAGTGACCGACCCCAGGCAATCCGACTCGATCCTTCGTCGGCGCCGCCACTGCGAGCCCCGCGACGCGTGACGTTTTTCTGCAACCTGTGAGTGCCAATCGATCGGGGTTCAGACAAATTAACGATGCCCCACCGTTACGGGCGGGATTCATGTTGCTCGGCATTGCAGGCTGGCCGTACTTGTTGTCCTGGCCACCACGTTCGCTCGGCGTCGCTAGCGGCCATCCTGGATAGGGCCATGGCGCAGTCACCAGCCCGCACATGCATCATGCCGCCTTCCGTGGCTGACGGGTCTGTTGCCGCTTGGCTGCGAGGGATGCACTTTGGACCCAAGATGGGCGTCCATTTTGTCGGGTGGTCGTCGTAGCGTCGGATTCGCGAGAGGTGTGATCGAACTGTTACAGCCCTTTAACGGCAGGAGGAACTGCATGAGCGCAAGCATGTATCGAGGCCAACTGGACCGGAAGCGGAAGCAGCGGCTGGAAGCTGATAGACGCGCCAACGAGTACCGATCGAAGGAATCAGTTAAGCGCAACGAAGCTGCCAAGGCGCGTCAAGCAGCTCATAAGTCGAAGAGCACGAGCACCCAGTCGAGCAAGCTTCGCGAAGCCGAACGCAAGGAGAAGGATGCTGCCTCCGCCGCGAAGACCGCAGCCGATTGGGCGAAGAAGGCGTCACGGTACGCGGCCGAGGAAGCATCGTTGGCCGTGAAACTGTCAAGGGCTGAGCAATCGGAGGCGCTCGCGACTGAGAAGAAGCGGCAACGCGCACAACATCAAGCGGACCAGCGCGTGGCAGCGCAGCAACGGGTGCTCGAGTCAAGGGTTACCGATGCGGAGAGAGGCCTCGTCGAGATGACCCGTGAACTACCGGCGCCAAAACAAGAGCAGCTTCGGGTCCTCATCTTGGGGGCGTCCTCCGAGGGAGACTTGCGGGTTGGGCGAGAACAAAAACGGATCCGGGCTGCTGTTGAGTCCGCGCTGCATCGCGAGCTGGTCGAACTTGACGTCCGGCCGGCCGCGACGACGGATGACTTGTTGGACGGCATTACGAAGTTCCGACCACACGTCGTCCACTTTTCGGGGCACAGCGACGCGGATCTCATCGTTTTCGAAGACGAGGAGGATGGGCCGCACGCCGGCGTGATCGTGACCGCCGCAGCTTTTGCGCGGGCTGTTCAGGCCACCGACGCCCCGCCGCTTCTGGTGCTGCTGAACTCGTGCAATTCAGCAGCCCAGATCGACGGCTTAGTGAAGTCCGTAGCACCGTTCGCCATCGGTATGGCCGATAGCATCGCCGATGCCGACGCAATCAATTACGCCGCGCAGTTCTACGCCGCTGTGGCGAATGGCCAGTCGATAGGCTCTGCACACGCGTCAGGTCAAGCAGCGCTCGAATTGGCTGGTCTCGATAGCGCAGAGCTCCCCACACTCGCGTGGGCAGACGACGTCGACCCAAACGCTGTCGTGCTAGTCACCCCCGCCTAGGTGGAGTGCGTGTCATTCCGGCTCCCTCTGTTGTCAACCCGCGTTAGTGGAGGTGCGTGAGGTCAGGAAAGAGCACGGAGAGCCGCGTCGTTCATGGCGGCTGCAACGGCGTCGAGGTCGTCTTCGAAGAGGTCAGCGTACACGTCAAGCGTCATGGCGGCGGACTTGTGGCCGAGCATGCGTTGGACGGCCTTGGCGTTCGCACCGGATGAGATCGCCAAGGATGCGGCGGTGTGGCGGAGGTCGTGGGGAGTGACGCGGGGAATGCCGGCTCGTCGGACGGCGCCAGCGAACCATCCGCCGGATGAGCCATCGGTTCGCGTGCGGCGTCGGAGCTCGCCGTCAGGTCCGGGGAAGAGGAGTGTCTCGGGCGGCTTGCTGGCGCAGGCCTTTTCGAAGAGCGGGTCGAGCATCTGGATGTACGGCACCGATCGGCGCTCGTGGTTCTTGGGTGTGCCGACGTGGATCTCGGTGCCGACCTCGACGGCGTTGCGTTCGATCGAGAGGCGGCGTCGCGTGGTGTCGACGTCGCGTACGCGAAGTGCGATCATCTCGCCCCAGCGGATGCCGGTGTACGCGAGAACCAGGACGACACCGGACGCGTCGCCGGCCTCGCGGGCAAGGCGGTCGACCTGTTTATGGTTGAGGTAGACGCGGCCGCGCATGACCTTGCGCTTGGTCTTCACGCCCTTGGCCGGGTTGGCGATGATGCGCCGGTCGTCGACGGCTTCGTCGAGGATCGATAACAGGACACCGAAGGCGCGCTTGACGGTCGTGGCGGACCGGTCGGCACCGAGCGCAGCGACCCAGTCCTGGATCGTTGTCCGGCTGATGTCGCTGACCCGAACGTCACGCCAGCGCGGCTCGACGTGGACGCGCCACCCGATCTCGAGCGCCAGCAGGGACGACGGCTTGAGGTGTGCGCTCTGGCGGACCAGCCAGCCCGGTCCAAGCTCCCCGACCGTCGCCTGTCCGGCTTGGTGCGAGACGTACTCGCCCCGGTACTTCTGAACCTCGACCGAGGCCGCGAACTGCTCGGCGTCGCGCTTGGTCCTGAAGCCACGCTTCTTGGTCTGCTTGTGCTCGGGCGTGCGGTAGCGAACCTGGTACCGCTTGCCGCCGGACGTCTCGTAAGACTCGATGGTCGCCACGGTGAATCACCTCCCTTCCGCACTCCGGCATACCGCCGCCGTCCTCCGCGAGACCAGAGGCGACGGCCGAACTGTGGACAACCGGCGGTGACCCTGGTCCCTGTGGATCACCGCCCTCCCGTCACGTACGAGCGCGCCGCTGCTCGTCGAGCCAGGTCCGTACGTCAGACAGCGAGTACCGCACTCGCGTGCCGACCTTCACGTACTCCGGGCCGGTCCCGAGGTAGCGCATCTGGGCCAGCTGCCCCGTTGTCACCGAGAGCAGCTCGGCGAGATCCTCCGGCGCGACGAGCCGCTCCATCACCTGATCAGTCATTTGCTTCCTCCGTATCCGTTGGCATCACACCCACCTAAGGCCGCTCAGGTGCGCTCGAAGGGCCAGGGAACGTTCAAGAATCGGGGGAACGTTGAGGGGGGAACGTTTGGGGGAACGTGGGGGAACGTTGCTCGGACCTACGCGGTCAGGATGCTTCCCAGACGTGCCAACCCGTTCCTGATGTCCGGGCTGAGCTCGAGTGCGACGGGGTCATCGAGGGTCGCTGCCAGCATCCGAGTGAGGTATCTCCGCTCGCTCCTCGCGAGAGACGCGCTTCGCAGGTCGTTGGCGCGGAGCATGGACGCGAGCACAGCGAAGTCTTGGCGATGACGGTCCTTCCCGTCTCCGACGGTGTGTGCTGCGGCCTTGGCGATGAGGGAGCCAAGAAGGGTCGGTCGTCGCACCGTGCCAACGCGACCGGCGACCTCGATGTCGAGATCTTCTGAGCGGTTGAGGACCAGGGCTGCTGCGGGGGTGCCGACGGTCGGGGCGCCGGTGATCGTCCGGTAGCTCTTTCGCTCGCCGAGCTTGTTGCTGATGAGAACGTCGATCTGGGCGTCGCCCTTCCTCCACCGGTGTTGATATCCACTGCCACTCGTCGATGGTGTGAACCCAGCTTCGACGAGTCCAGCGGTGAAGTCGTGGAGGATCGACGGGTGGGTCTTGGCATCCAGCAACGCGTCGGCGTCGTCTGTCGGCCGTACGGGGTAGGTCTCGCGCTCGGCACAGTGCAGGTGAACCATCTGGCCGCCGACGATGGTCCACCGTCCGGGCAATGACTCGTGCAGGTCCATCAGGGCGTGCCACGATGCGATTTGGGAGTCGGTCATTGCGGGCATGTGGACGGTCATGGGCGGCCCCGTCCGAACAGGAGCTTCTCGTCGTAGCTGCCAGAGTCGATCCAGTCCTCGAGGACAGCCTGGGCTTGTCGGTCCTCGCGTCCGGCGCGGTAGTCGGCCAAGTCGGCAGCGATCACGACGGGTGAGATCGGGGGAACGACGTCGGCGACATGGACGATGAGGTTGGCGCGGGCTCGGTCGTCAGCCTCGACGACGAAGTGGTCCTCCAGGAACTTCCGAGCAACCTGCTCCTCCACGTAGCCCTCTCCCATGCGAGGAGAGGACATGCCCGCGCGCTTGTCCGAAATCCCGGAGATGACGAAGCGATCATCAGCGAACACCTCGGGCAGATCCCCTTCGGCGACGGACATCTCGCGGCGCAGCGCTCGGTGAGGTAGCCACGATCGCAGGAGTCCTGCAGGATCTCCGTCGGACCGCACCTCGCGTACGAGGCGAGCCATGTTGACCCGAAGGCGCGAGATGTCGCGTGCACTTAGTTCGGGCCGTATGCCGGCTGCCAGGTCGAGGAATCCTCGCGCCATGTCCATGGAAAGCGGACGCCCGATGGGGACACGGCGCCGGGCGATGTCGGCCTCGTTAATCGCCCAGGACTTGCCGACTCGCTCCGCCGGTAGGCGCTCGTCAGCGATCATCCGGAGCACGCGTTGACGCGAGACCTCCAGACGTTCCGCTGCTTCCGAGACACCGATAGGCATATCTGCAATATTGCCACTTCTATTGTCGTATGACAATAGAAGTGGCAATGCGCGAGGACGTTCCTCCCCTCGCATTTCGTCAGACTTTCCGGGAGTGCATGAGGTGTGTGACGAAATTTGGTGGTGATGTCCTCTCGGGCTCGAAGTCTCGGCCTTGGGGTGTCATGAGCGATGGCAACGGGTCGAAGGAGCAGAGCAAGCCTCGGCTATGTGAGCGATGCGGCAAGCGGATGCCGCCGCAGAAGCGTGGCCGACCGCGTCGCTGGTGCTCGCAGCAGTGCCGCCAGTCTGCGTACGAAGAGCGCCACGGACTGGAGAGCTGGAAGGACAAGCAGCCGAAGGTCAAGGACCTGTCGGACGTCGTCGAGGAGGCGCAGGAGCGTGGCGCGCGTCGAGATGCTTCGCGTCGCCAGTCATCGTCCGGTCGCCGCCGTGCCCACACAACAGACGATTGTCTGAACGTCGTCGGCCAGGACCTGCAGTTGATGGCCTTGATCGTCGACCAGGTGATCGACGTAACGCGCAGGTACGGAGCGATCAACACCTTCGAGGGGCGAATGCTCGCGGAGCGAGTAGCCGAGCTGGTCAATACCGTTTTCGAGCAGACCGCGAGAGTTGTGCCGGTTGATGAGTGTCCCTGGATCAACCGACGAACACCTATAGATTGAGCCATCGGCGTGGGCGGGTATAGGCCAATGCGCAGATCAGTTACTTCTCGCTCCAGCATGAATCGAGCAATCGCCATACGTCGTCATCGTCGGTGGGAATCCCGGCACCGAGGAGCCTGCACAGCAAGGTCGTGAGTCTCATGAAGACGAGGTTGGACGAGCCGACCATCCCATGGGCCGCCGTGCCTACGTTGACTGCGCTGGCCTGGTCGGCCAACGTCCGCTCAATCGCCTCCTCGTACTCAGCGGGCAATCCCCAGAACACCTCATCAGCGGACCCGGCCAACGATTGTCTGAAGGGGCTTGTGGACGTCCAGATTCGAAGCTCGGGTTGCCGCGCCCTTGTCCCTCCAAGAAGTCCGTACGAAGACGGATGCCCAACCCGGCCAGCCCACTCGAGATTGACGAAGGTTGGCAAATTCGAGCCGTCGCGGTAGCCAACGCTTGATTCGATCCTGAGTTGCATCGAACGGCCGGGCCGGATGAGATGCCGCCTGTCCGGGCCGGGGAACTTCTTGCGCTGCATGGGCAAACAGTAGGGCAAACGAAATGGCTAAATGAGGAACTCATCTGGCAGTCCGGACAACGGTAAGTCGGGCAAGCCGAGGAGCCCAACACACCTACGGGGAACCGAGAGCTCGGGATCCCTTGCGCCATTTGCTGAGGGGAACGACGTCTGCTCCATGAACTGATTGCCCGAACTGTTGGAGCTGTTCCGGCAGGACACGAACGGTGAGCGACGTACCTTCATCGTTGACTTCGCCGAGGAGCTTCATTTCTGCTGTCCACGCGTCGGCGCTGTAGGCGTATGGAGCGAAGGCTACGAACGCTCGCCAGATCACATCTGAAAAGCCCTGAATCCATCCCGACGTCTGGTAGCCCGAATGAACCGGCACCAGTAGGGAGGCGGCTTGACTCACTTCGGTAGGCCAGTCTGCTTCGCGACTCCAGGGCACGTCGCACTGGAAGCGATCAACATCGGGGGCGATGAGTTCAAGGGTGGCTCTGCAGACCGCTACCTCTGAAGCGCGATCGAGACGAGACGTGTCGACTACGTACTGATCGCCGTTACGGCCCTTGAACCCCATAAAGCCATCATCGGGCATCGCGGCCGGGACTTCATTCAGATGCAACCCACTGTCAAGACGCCTTTGCGGCATCGACTTGTAAAGGTAGTCTTTACGCGTGGGGATGAGGTGATGACGATGGCGAAGCTGATGCACCAGGACGACACGAGTCCCGATTCGCTCGACCCATCCACCTCGACCGCACTTGACGCCTCGCACTTCCGGGCGATCATCGCTGCGCGCAAGGCTGTCGATCAGGCGGATGATGACCTGCGCGCTGCCGTCAAAGCTGCTCGCGATGCGGGGGACACGTGGACGACGATTGGTTTGGCTCTCGACACCACGCGTCAGGCTGCCTATCAGAGGTTCGGCCAGACCGAGAGCTGACTTCGAGACGGGCCAATTCGTGGGCACATTTTGGGCACACTTTGTTGTGATCTAGCGGGATTCGGACACATCACTGTGATGCGAATTCATTGGAATCGCAGTGAATTCGCGAGTCACACGAGGTCGCAAACGGCCGATTTTCGAGTTCAAATCCCACCGCCACCGCGCGAAAAGGACCCTCGGTATCACTGGAATTCCAGTGATACCGGGGTCTTCACTTTTCGCAGTGTCAGTTGAGCACGCATTTCAGCATGCGGGTGTTCTGCCGGGTGCGACGTGTGTCAGTGCGTCCCTCGATGAATCACGCGCTCGTCAGGCGTTCACTTGTCCGGCGATCCGGATTCCATGAGCACGGTGGTCGCTCGTTCGGCAGTTTCCGGTCCGGGCCATGTTGCTCATGGCCTCCTATACGTGAGACCGCGACCTGGAGCTGGTCTCGACCGCCCCACAAGCAATTGGGTCGGCTCGCTTGACATGTGACGCACATCGCAGCACTATTTCAGAATAACGAACCAAATCCGAATACCGAACTTTGGCTTTTCGGTGGAGTGGATGCCCAGCAGCCACTCCGGACCACTGCGAGTAGTCGCCAACAGTCCAGATCTGGCGCCGAGTCCTTCTCGACGCCAACTCACCGCAGCACCCCCTCAAGATGGAGTTCACCATGTCAGTTACCACCCCCCGATCGCAGGCGATGCGTGCCCTTGTCGTTCTGTCCGCAGCCGCCTCGGTGCTTGCCGGATGCGGATCTTCCGGCAGCGACACCGGCGGCGACGCGCCGATCGTGATCTTCCAGACCAACTCGTTCAGCGGCCAGGTTTCCAACAAGCCGCAGACCGAGACCGGCGCGCAAGCCGCGGTCGAGGAGATCAATGCAGCCGGTGGTATCAACGGTCGCAAGCTGAAGCTTGTCTCCTGCGACAACACGGGTGATCCGAACGTCACGAACGCTTGCGTGAAGAAGGCCAAGAAGGCCGATGCGGCTGCGTTTGTCGGCTCGGCGATCTACTTCCCGGCGACCTGGAAGATCCTCGACAGCGAGAAGATTCCGTACCTGCTGGGAACCGGTCTGTCGCCCGAGGAGTTCAAGTCCCCGGTGTCGTTCCCGCTCTCAGGCCAGGCCGGTTGGTACTACGGCATCGCCTCCTACCTCAAGGAGCTCGGCGCCGAGAAGCCAGCGATCATCCGGTGCGAGATCGCGGCCTGCGAGTACGGTGAGACGCTGCTGAATCAGGCTCTGGACTCGCAGGGAGCGGCCAAGGCTCGCTCGGTCGTGGCGCCGTTGGCAACGACCGACTACAGCTCCTTCGCTGCCTCGGCGATGCAGGGGGGCACTGACGCCGTCGTGGTCACCGGAAGCGAGGCCACCGCTGTCCCGCAGGCCAAAGCGCTGCGCCAGCAAGGATTCAAGGGCAAGATCATTTCGGTCTCGGCATGTATCTCCACGGGCGCGGTCAAGAACCTCGGTGCCGCGGGTGAAGACCTGTATGTCGTCGGACTCACCCAGTCACCGACGCTGAAGACCGACGAGATCGGAAATTTCGTGAAGTACATGGACATGGTCGACAAGTCGGCGAAGAAGGACGAGCTTGCTCTCGGCGCCTACGCGGGCGTGAAGCTCTTCGCCGAGGTCGCCAAGAACCTGGACACGGTCGATGCCGCCTCCGTCCTCAAGGCGTTGAACAGCGCAAAGGTCGGTGCCTACGACATTGGTGTGACAGCCCCGATGCCGGGCGCGGACACCTCGCCACTCAAGGACCTTCCGCGGCTCAAGTTCTCGCCGACGGTCACGTACAACCAAATCAAGGGCGACACGATCATCCAGAGCAAGGACGGGTTCCCCAACCCATTCACCGCTGCCAGCTGATCCGCTAGCTCAAAAGTCACGATGAAGAGAGACGAGCAACAACGGTGAATGAACTCGCTTTCATCCTCATCGGGATCGGCACGGGTTCCCTGTACGCCATGGTGGCGCAGGGGCTCGTGCTGGTTTACCGAGGCTCTGGAATTGTCAATTTTGCTCAGGGCGCCTTCGTCATGTTCGGTGCCTACGCCTACTACAACCTCTACGAGCACGCCGGATTGAGCCTGGGTGCCGCGCTCGTCGTCAGTGTCTGCTTCACCGCTCTACTTGGGGTCGCGGTCCAGACCCTCATCCTTCGTCCCATGAGGCATTCCTCGGCGCTGGCGCGTCTCATCGCCACGTTGGGGGTGCTGGTGACTCTGCAGGCCACCGCGGTGATCATCTACGGGGACCGCAACTTCCTCATCACCTCGCTGCTGCCCACCAACAGCGTCGAGGTGCTGCCCAACGCCAACATCGGTGCGGACCGGCTGATCATCTTCACGCTCGGGGTGGTGCTCACCACTGTGCTGTGGGCGATCTATCGCTTCACCTCTTTCGGTCGCCTGACCAGCGCGGTGGCCCAGAACCCCAGGACGGCAGCGAGCATGGGTCATTCACCGGACCTCATCGCCGCCGCGAACTGGGGGGTTGGCGGCGCGATCGCCGGCCTGGCCGGAGTGCTCATTGGTCCGATCACCAGTCTGGAGCCGATCAATCTGCCGCTGATCGTGCTCCCGGCACTTGCCGCGGCCCTTATAGGAAGCTTTGCGTCGTTCCCGATGGCCTTCGCCGCCGCACTGCTGATCGGTGTCGTGGAGTCGTTGATGGCGCTTCATGTCAAGGATCCCGGGTGGGCGCAGAGTGTGCCTTTCCTGGTCGTGATCATCGTCCTCATCGTGAGGGGACGGGGTCTCCCGCTGCGGAGCTACCTGTTGGATCGATTGCCATCGGTCGGCGCCGGACGCGTGCGTGTCGTTCCCGTCATGGTCTTCGCGTCGCTTGTCGCGGCCTTCATGGTCTTCGGCGCCTCGGACGAGGTCGCGACCTACCTGACGGTGACAGTGACGATGTCCATCATGTGCTTGTCGGTCGTTGTCGTGACCGGCTACGCGGGCCAGATCTCTCTGGCACAGTACGTTCTCGGCGGGGTGGGGGCGTTCGCAGCGGCGAAGACAGTGAGCAGCTTTGGGCTGCCATTCCTGCTTTCCATCGTCGTCGCGGCTGTCGTCGCCCTCGTCGTCGGCGGCATCGTGGGCGTCCCAGCGCTCCGGTCACGTGGCATCAATCTGGCCATCGTCGGGCTGGGTCTGGCAGTGGCTCTCTACAACCTCGTGCTCAACAACGGGAAGTACTCCGGTGGAGTCGACGGCATACCGATCGACGCGCCATCGATCTTCGGCTGGAGTGTTGACCCGTTCCTTCATCCGACGCGGTACGGCCTGGTCTGTGTGGTCGCGTCTTTCCTGGTTGCCCTCATGGTGGCCAATCTGCGCCGTGGTCAAGTAGGCCGCAGGCTTCTCGCCGTGCGCTCAAGCGAACGTGCTGCGGCGTCGCTCGGCGTCAACGTCTACTGGTGCAAGCTCTATGCGTTCATGCTCGCGTCGGCGATCGCTGCGATCGGCGGAAGCCTGTTCGCATTCATGCAGTCAGTCGTGCTGACATCGCAGTTCGGAGTCATGTCGTCGATCAACCTGGTCGCAGTGACGGTGGTGGGAGGTGTGGGGAGCATCCCCGGCGCTTTCGTCGGTGCAACCTTCGTAACGGGCGGGATCGGCACGTGGCTGTTGAACTTGATCGGGCTGCACGTCTGGTTGCCGCTGATCGGTGGCCTCACAGTTCTGTACGTTCTGCGATCCGATCAAGGCTTGGCCGACATGAACATCGAGGGGTATCGGGTGCTGCGCTCCAAGCTGTCGCGCCGACGGGAGGCGAAGGACGCCGACCTTGCGGTGCCGCATGTCCGACGTCCTGCGCGATCGGACACGGGCGTGTCGCTGCGGGTGCCGGCCCAAGAGTTGAAGGTCGAGGGAGTCAGCGTGCGGTTCGGAGGTGTGCAGGCCCTTGACGGCGTGAGTCTGACGGTCCGTCCCGGCACGGTGCACGGGGTGATTGGACCGAATGGAGCGGGCAAGACGACACTCGTCGACGCGCTTACTGGCTTCGCCGACGTCTCGGCGGGCCACGTACGTCTCAACGGCTCGGATCTCAATGGTGCGAGCCCCATGCGCAGGTCGCGAGCGGGGCTCCGCCGGTCCTTCCAGTCGATGGAGCTGTTCTCCAACCTGACGGCTCGCGACAACATCGCCGTTGGATGCGATGAGGGGCGACGACGCAAATATCTGACGGACCTGGTCAGACCGGGTCCCATCGCACTCAGTGAGGCCGCCGAGGTCGCGATCGAGAAGTTTCAGCTGGAATCAATGCTCGACGTCCCGGTGGAGTCGCTGCCCTTCGGCGATCGACGACTGGTGGCGATCGCCCGGACCGTCGCGTCGGCGCCCTCGGTGATTCTCCTGGACGAGCCTGCCGCAGGTCTGGGCAGTGCGGAGAGCAACGAGCTGGCCGAACTCGTACGCTCGCTCGCCGACGTGTGGGGCATCGCTGTTGTGCTCGTGGAGCACAACATCGACCTGGTGCTCTCGGTCAGTGATGAGGTCACTGTCCTCGCCGAGGGCAGAGTGCTCGCGCACGGTTCGCCGCATGAGATCCGACAGGACAGTGCCGTCATCGAGGCCTACCTCGGCGTGGATGCCGAGTCGGCCGACACTGTGGCAGTGGTGACACGGTGACCGCGATCTTGGAGCTGGTCGGGCTCACGGCAGGCTACGGCGATCTTGCTGCGGTGCGCGACGTCAACCTGGAGGTGCATGCGGGGGAGGTCGTGGCGCTCTTCGGACCGAACGGTGCAGGCAAGACCACGACGCTTCTGACGGTTGCAGGTGAGCTCCCCCCGCTGGCCGGTGAGGTGCGCCTCCTGGGTCAGGCAACTCATGCGCCACTGCACCGACGCGTCCGTCAGGGTCTGGCGTTCGTACCTGAGGAGAGATCGGTCGTTCCCCAGATGTCAGCTCGTGACAACCTCCGTCTCGGCAAGGGCGGCGTCGAAGGAGCGCTGGCGATCTTTCCCGAGCTCGAACCGTTGCTCCAGCGGCCGGCCGGACTGCTGTCCGGTGGTGAGCAGCAAATGCTCACCCTGGCGCGCAGCCTCGCGCTTGAGCCGACATTGCTGCTGGCCGACGAGCTCTCGCTCGGCTTGGCGCCGCTGGTGGTCGATCGGCTGATGACCCGGCTACGTCAGGCTGCTGATGATGCCGGGGTGGCGGTGATCCTCGTCGAGCAGCAGGCCAAGCGGGCTCTTGCCGTGGCTGATCGGTGGTACCTGCTCCGTCAGGGCGAGATCGCCGCGACCGGAGACCGTTCGACCAACTGGGAGGAGTTCGAGGCGGCATACCTCTCTGACTCGACCGATGATCTGGGCACCGCGGTGCCAGACGAGGACAAGCGATGACCGAGGACGAGATGGCCAGATCAGCACTGATCGAACGGGGACTGACCCTGGGTCGAGGTCCCACAGTGCTGATAGGCGACAGGTGGGAGGACGGCGCTGGCGAGGGTGTCCTGACCTCGATGAACCCGTCGACAGGAGAGGTGCTTGAGCACGTGCCCCCGGCGAGCCGCGAGCAGGCTTCCCGGGCGGTGCTCGCCGCGCGCGCAGCCCTCGACGGTCCGTGGGGGCGTATGTCGCCCGTTGAACGAGGATCTGCGTTGGACCGGCTGGCCGACACGCTCGAAGCCCACTCCGCCGAGCTGCAGGCCCTCATCGTGACCGAGCTCGGGTCGCCGATCGCGACAACGAGAACCATGCAGGTGGCCACCTCGATCGCGCGGATCCGGTTTTATGCCGGCCTCGCACGGAGTGGGCCGCTGGGCGGCTGGGAACGGAGTCTGCCGGTCGGTGACGGCTCCAGCGCCAGCATCCTTTTCTGGCAGCCTGCGGGTGTCGTCACGGCCATCACGGCATACAACTTTCCGCTCGGAATTGCAGCGCTGAAAGTGGGCGCCGCGCTTGCGGCCGGCTGCTCGGTCGTGCTGAGCCCTTCGCCACGGACATTCCTGACGAGCCGGGCGTTGGTACGACTTGCGATCGAGTCGGGACTGCCACCGGGAGTTCTCAACCTCGTCACCGGCGAGATCGAGGCGAGCGTCGAGCTGACGACGCACCCAGAGGTCGATGTCGTCAGCTTCACTGGGTCGACCGCGGTCGGCAGTCAGATCCAGGCTCAGAGTGCGGCCACCGTGAAGCGTGTCGTCCTGGAGCTGGGTGGCAAGTCGCCAAGTGTCATCCTTCCGGACGCGCCCCTGCGTGCCGCCGTCACCTCCTCGGTGCTGCGGTTCACACGCAATGCCGGTCAGGCGTGCGGAGCCACCACGCGACTCCTGGTACCCATCGCGGACTACGAAGAGGTTGCGGAGATTGCTCGCGACGTCATGGAGGCGTTGCCGGTGGGCGATCCGTGGCTGGAGAGCACGGTCGTGGGGCCGTTGATCCGCGACGAGCAGCGTCAATCTGTCGAGGCGGTCATCGACCGTGCTCTGGCGGCTGGAGCATGCGTGCTCGCCGGGGGCGGGCGGCCCGAGGGGCAGAGCGGATTCTTCCTGAACCCCACACTCATCGGAGCGGTGGACAACGATGCCGAGATCAGCAGGCGCGAGTTGTTCGGGCCAGTCGCCGTGGTCCTGCCCTATGAAGATGTTGACGAGGCCTTGGCACTGGCGAACGCCACCGACTTCGGACTCAATGCCGGCGTCTGGGGACGCACCTCCGATGCGATGGCATTCGCCCGGCGCATCCGGTCGGGCACCGTGGCAATCAACGGGGGTGGCCCCAGCAGAGCGGACATGCCGTGGGGTGGGTTCGGTCTCAGCGGAATCGGCCGGGACGGGGGAGAAGAAGGAATGCGGGAGTTCCTCGAGGTGCAGCACATCCACTGGCCACTGTGAGGCGATCGACGAAACGTCGCAGCGACACCCGACTCTCGAACGGTCGCGCGCCCGGACCCTGACCAACCACGTTGCTTGATTGACGTCCGCCGACAGCGGACGCGACGCCGCACGCCCATGCGTGCCGATCCACAAGAGGACAGACATGAACGAGGCTTTCATCATCGCCGGCGTGCGCACGCCCATCGGCCGGTACGGCGGTGCCCTGGCCCACGCGCGCCCCGATGATCTCGCAGCCTTGGTCATCGGCGAAGCCGTCTCGCGTGCGGGAGTCGACCCGCACCTCGTCGACGAGGTGATCCTGGGCGCGGCGATCCAAGCCGGCGAGGACAACCGCAATGTGGCGCGTATGGCGCTCCTTCTGGCAGGCCTTCCCGAATCGGTTCCAGGGTTCACCGTCAACCGGCTGTGTGCATCGGGACTGACCGCAATCGCCACGGCCCGGCAGATGATTGCGGCGGGTGATGCCGATCTGGTCGTTGCCGGCGGCGTCGAGTCGATGACGCGCGCACCGTGGGTGACGGCAAAGCCAGCCAAGGCCTTCGCGCCTCCCGGACAGTTGTTCGACACCTCGATCGGATGGCGCTTCATCAATCAGCGCTTCCCGGAGTCGACCACCCTTTCGATGCCCCAGACGGCTGAGCGAGTCGCCGAGCGCTGGGGCCTGACGCGTGAGGAACTCGACGGATATGCGCTCCGATCACACGAGCGCGCGCTCGGCGCACGAGAGCAAGGACACTTCACCGACGAGGTCATGGACGTGCCGACCAGTGACGGAGTCTTCTCCGTCGATGAGGGGCCACGTCCGGACACCACGCTCGAACGGTTGGCTGCTCTGCGTCCCGTCAACGGCGCCGGCGGTGTGGTGACAGCAGGCAATTCGAGCTCGCTGAATGATG
Organism: Aeromicrobium panaciterrae; assembly: GCF_039537165.1. Taxonomy (GTDB): domain Bacteria; phylum Actinomycetota; class Actinomycetes; order Propionibacteriales; family Nocardioidaceae; genus Aeromicrobium; species Aeromicrobium panaciterrae. Next base: position 1,517,068 of record NZ_BAAAZZ010000002.1, read on the forward strand.
GGGCGGCGGCGGTCGTCCTGGCGAGCGAACGGTTCGTCGCCCGTCACGACCTCGCGCCCCGAGCCCGGGTCGTTGCAAGCGCGAATGCGGGAGTGGCGCCAGAAATCATGGGCATCGGGCCGGTGCCTGCCACCCGCAAGGTGCTCGAACGAGCTGGATGGGACGTCGGGGACCTCCAATGCGTGGAGCTCAACGAGGCTTTCGCCTCGCAGTCCCTCGCCTGCATCCGTGATCTCGGGCTCGATGAGGAGATCGTCAACGCGTCGGGCGGAGCGATTGCTCTCGGGCACCCGCTGGGCGCCTCGGGTGCGCGCTTGGTGGTTACCCTGCTCGGTCGGCTGGAGCGAGACGACCAGCACAAGGGTCTTGCCACGATGTGCGTCGGCGTGGGACAGGGTTCCGCTCTCTTGGTGGAGCGCGTATGAACGCCGCACCGGTGGTTGTTGTGGAGTCGCTCGAGGACAGGGTCGTCATACGACTGAATCGACCTGAGGCCCGCAACGCCGTGAACCAGGCGATGGTGTCGATGCTCCATCAGGTCTGTGCGGAGCTCGAAGAGCTTCCGCGAGTGGCCCTGATCATCGGCGAAGGCACCACCTTTGCCGCCGGCGCTGACATTGGTGAGCTCCGGGCTCGTGGACATCTGGACGCGTTGAGCGGGATCAACTCCGCAATCTTCGACCGCATCAGGCGGCTCCCGATGCCGACGATCGGTCTGCTGGACGGCTACGCGCTCGGGGGCGGCGCCGAACTGGCATATGCCTGCGACTTCCGTATCGGCACGCCGCGGACCAGGATCGGCAATCCGGAGCCTGGACTCGGAATCATCGCAGCGGCTGGTGCCGTGTGGCGTCTCGGTGAGCTGGTTGGTGAGCCGTTCGCCAAGGAGATCCTGCTCGCAGGGCGGGTCCTCAAGGCCGATGAGGCGCGGGAGGTCCGGCTGCTCAATGACATCGTCGATCCGGGGGAGCTCGAGGCGGCCGGGCACGCCCTTGCCGACCGGATCGTCGGCCAGTCTGCCCTCGCCGTTCGCCTCTCCAAGTCGCTGTTCCACGCCCCGCGTGGCGCCCATCCGCTGATCGATGACATCGCCCAGGCGGTTCTGTTCGAGACCGAGGACAAGCGCACCCGGATGACCGCATTTCTCGACCGCTCCACGAAGGATTGACATGAATGCTCTGCCAGATCTCATCGGTGTCTACGGGGGAGGGCGAATGGGCGCGGGTATCGCGCACGCCTTCCTCGTCGCCGGTACACGGGTGGTGGTCGTCGAGACCGATGACGCAGCAGTTGCCGCCGCCAGGGCGAGGGTCACAACCAGCGTCGGGAAGGCGGACTCCCTTGGGTTGCTCAATGAGGATCCCGCACGCACATTGGCGCGGCTCGAGGTCACGACCTCTCCGGCGCAATTGGCTGGCGCGGGACTTGTCGTCGAGGCGGTCCCTGAAGACGTTCCGCTCAAGCAGAAGGTGCTCGGGATCGTGGAGCAGTCCGCCCCGGACGCCGTGATCGCGACGAACACGAGCTCGCTCCCGATCGACCGGCTCGCTTCACCTCTGTCTCGGCCGCAGCGATTTCTGGGGCTTCACTTCTTCAATCCGGTGCCCGCGAGCGACCTGGTGGAGATCGTGACGGGAGCGGCGACCGATGTCTCCGTCCTGGCTCGTGCGCAGTCGTGGATCTCTGATCTGGGCAAGTCTGCGATCACGGTGCGTGATTCACCGGGATTTGCCAGCAGCCGGTTGGGTGTCGGCCTCGCGCTCGAAGCAATCCGCATGGTGGAGGAGGGAGTCGCGTCCGCGGCCGACGTCGACTTGGCGATGACGCTGGGCTACCGGCATCCCACTGGGCCGCTGCGTACGACCGACATTGTCGGTCTTGACGTTCGACTGGCGATTGCCGAGCACCTGGAGCGCGAGCTGGGCGCTCGTTTCGCGCCGCCTGACCTCCTGCGCCGGATGGTCGCGGAGGGCAAGCTTGGTCGCAAGGCAGGCGAGGGGTTCTACCTCTGGTGACGCGGGGTCCGCCCCGGCAGTCGGCTACCGATTGAGGTTTCCGGCGTCCACCGGGAGCGAAATTCCCGTGATGTACCTCGCCTCGTCCGAGGCAAGAAACAGTACGGCGTTTGCGACGTCGACGGTTTCAACCCAGGCGACCGGGAGCTGGTGCAGCGCGGTGAACGCCTCCTTCGCGTCGTCCAGTGTCGGGTTCTCGAGATCGGGTCGGAACGTCTTCCACGTGGCCTCATTCAGGATGAGGTCGGTGCCGACGCCGGTCGGGTGGACCGAGTTGACGCGGATGTTGTGGGGGGCCAGCTCGCCGGCAAGCACCCGAGCGAGCCCGAGTAGTCCGTGCTTCGAGGCGGTGTATGCAGAGAGGTTGGCGATTCCCTTCAACCCCAAGGTCGAGTTGATGAACACGATCGAGCCGCCACGGCCGGACTCGATCATGTGAGGCACGACCGCCTTGACGGTTCGCTGTGCGCCGAGAAGGTTGATCTGGATCATCTTGTCGAACTCGTCGGTGTCCAGTTCCCACGTCGGCACCTTTCGACCAGAGACTCCCGCGTTGAGGCAGACCGTGTCGATGTGGCCGAGAGTCTCCACGCCGGCGATGACGGCCGCGTCGAGGTCGTCCTGCGATCGGACGTCGCCACGGCAGGCGACGAATCGTCGACCGGTCGCCTCGACTTGGCGTTGAGTCTCTTCCATGTCCTCTTCGGTCGCGAGCGCGTAGGCGAGAGCGTCGTTGTCAGCCAGGACGTCGACGGCGACGACGTCTGCGCCTTCCTCAGCCAGCCGCACGGCGTGGGACCGACCCTGACCGCGAGCGGCCCCAGTGATCAGTGCGACTTTTCCGGACATGCGGTCCATCGGTTCTCCTCGTGGTGATGCGGCTGAAATGTCCGTGGTTCACTATATGAACTTAGATCGATTAGCGAACCAGACGCTATCGAGCGCAGGGGAAGCGGTCAAGGGCGAGAAGCGTGCCGTGCTGTGCTGGCAGAGCCTTCCTTGACAGCCCGGATCATCTCCATCATGATAGTTCATAATCCGAAGTTAGTTCGCAATCCGAACCACACAAAACTTTGCATCACGCGTTGCCGCACCGGTGGGGCGCAAAGCAGTCAATGAGAGGTCACTTCATGTACGAGCACGTCATCTATGAGAAGTCCGGGAACATCGCCAGGCTGATCATGAACCGTCCCGAGAAGCACAACGCGCTGTGCGTGAAGATGTTCGAAGAGTTGGTGGACGGGCTCAAGACTGCTGAGGCCGATGACGACATCAAGGCGATCATCCTCAAGGGCAACGGCAAGTCCTTCAGCACCGGCCATGACCTCAGTGAGGTCGGGTTCGTCTACGGATTCGGCGACGGCAAGTCCGCTGACGGCCGTCAGCGCCGTCCCAGCCAGCGCGTACGTCTGCAGTTCGACCGCAAGCTTCTTGAGATGTACCAGGCGTTCATGTACTCGATGAAGCCGATCATCGCGCAGGTTCAGGGGCATTGCATCGGCGGAGGTCTGTACCTGACGGAGATCGTCGACCTCGCGATCGCCGCCGACGATGCGCAGCTGAGCCACGCCGAGCAGCGCCTCATGGGTGGTGGGCGTTCGCTCGTCATGAACACCGAGATCCTTCTCCTCGGGCCGAAGCGGGCGCGTGAGTTCCTGCTGTTCGGTGAGGCCATGAGCGGAAAGCGTGCTGCCGAGATCGGACTGGTCAACAAGTCAGTGCCGGCAGATGAGCTGGAAAGTGCGACAGAGGCGTGGGCCGCTCTCATCGCACGTCACCCGAAGGACGCACTCGTCATGGGCAAGGTGGCACAGCAGCAGGCGCTTGACTCCTTGGGCTTCACGAGCCAGATCATGCGCGGTTACGTCGGCCATACGCTGAGCACCAACATGCGGTTCGAGGAGGACGAGTACAACTTCTTCAAGGGGCGCCGCGACGAGGGCACCACGGATGCCGCGCGCTCACGCGATCGCTTCTTCACCGAGGGCGCGGTTCAATGAGTCTCGACGCTCCCGCCCCGGCGACACGGCGTCTGCCGTTCGCCGGGGTACGGATCCTGGATCTGAGCCACGCAGGAGCGGGCCCGTTCGCCACCATGCAACTCGCCGATCTCGGTGCCGAGGTCATCAAGATCGAGCGACCCAAGTACGGCGACGGCTCACGATTCTTCGGCAAGAAGTTTGCCCCGGATGGATCCTCCGACTACTTCCTGGCACTCAACCGCAACAAGTCCTCTGTGGTCGTCGACTTCTCGCGCCCCGAGGGCAGCGAGCTCATACGATCGTTGATCGAGACCTCGGATGTCGTGGTCGAGAACTTTCGCCCAGGCGTCCTGAGTCGTCACGGGCTCGGCTTCGATGACGTCACCTCGTTGAACCCGAGTCTGATCTACTGCTCGATCACGGCGTTCGGGCCGACCGGGCCGTGGGTCGACCAGGGTGGAAACGACATCACGATCCAGGGCCTTTCTGGCCTCATGGCCGGAACTGGTTCACGCGATGGAGGGCCCACGAAGATCGGTGCCCCGATCTGCGACCTGACGGCGGGACTCTATGCCGCGTTCGCGATCGCGAGCGCCCTGTCTGCGCGCACCTCACTTGACGGGCCTCAGCTCATTGAGGTGCCGATGATCGATGCGGCGATCTCGTTGATGGCCAGCTTTGTGCCCTCGGTCGCCGCCGGTGCGGGGGCCCCGCAGCCAGAAGGTACGGGGCACGCACAGATCGTTCCGTACCAGGCGTTCCGTTGTTCCGATGGCAAACGCATCATCGTTGGCGCGTTCTCCAACCAGTTCTGGCGCGAGCTGTGCCACGTGCTGGAGGTTCCCGAGCTGCTCGAACGTGATGAGTACCGCAGCAACGAGCTGCGAATCGAGCACCGTGATGAGCTCGTCCCTGTGCTGGAAGGCGTGTTCGCCACGCGGGATCGTGAGGACTGGCTCGAGAGACTGGGTCAGACGACGGTGCCGTGCAGTCCGGTCCTCGACATCGCCGAGGCCATCCGCTCTGACCAGGCACTGCACAACGGCACGGTGCACGAGATCGGCACGGGGGATCGGGTGGTCAGCGTCACGCGCCAGCCCGTGCGCAACAACCGGTGGCCGCTTCGAGAGGATTCGGCGCCACCCCAGCTCGGAGAGCACACCAAGGACGTCTTGTCCGAAGAGCTGAAGTTGTCGGACGCCGACATCTTGGGCCTCGTCACGTCTGGCGTCGTGGAGTGCCGGGATGTCAACTGATACCTACCCAGCAGCAACCAACGGTGTGCTCGCTGGTCTCAGAGTGTTGGACTTGTCCCACCACTACTCCGCGGCGTTCGCCGGGGTGTTGTTGGCCGACCTCGGGGCAGATGTCACGGTCGTGGAGAGCCCGGACGGCAACGTGCTGCGAGGCATGCTTCCCCGCAAGGGTGACATTCCGTTGTGGACGAGCATCGTCGAGCGCAACAAGGCGAACGTGAGTCTCAAGCTGTCGCATCCCGAGGCGAGGGAGCTGTTCCTCCAGCTCGTGGCCGACTTCGATGTCGTGATCGAGAACTTCCGACCCGGCACGCTCGAGCGTTGGGGCCTTGGCCCTGAGGACCTGCGAGCCGCCGGTGCCGACGTGGTCATGCTGCGCGTCAGCGGCTATGGACAGACCGGCCCTCGCTCCCCTCGACCGGGGTTCGGCGGAGCCGCCGAAGCCATGAGTGGCCTGTCCCAGATGACTGGCCCTGAGGGCGGTGCGCCGATCTTGTTGTCCACCGCGATCGCGGACGGGGTGGCTGGGGCCTTCGGCATCATCGGAGTCCTGGCTGCACTCTGGCAACGAGCGAACCGGCGAGGTCCGCGCGATCTCGGGCAGGGCGATGTCGAGGTCGTCGACATCGCGCTGTTCGAGGCGATGTTCCGTCTCATCCCGACGCAGGTGATCGAGTACGACCAGTGCGGCACGGTCGCCGGCCGCGCCGGAAGCGTTCGCGAGCACGGCGTGATCCGCAACATCTACCGGACCAAGGATGACGTGCACTTCTGCGTCAGCTCGGTTGGAGAGCGGGCTGTCCGGCGAACACTCGAGGCCATCGGGTCGGTCCCGCTGCTGACGTTGCTCGATGAAGGCGTCCTCGGCACAGGGGAGAAGAAAGTCGTTCAGTTCATCGACGACTGTGACCGAGCTCTGGCCCAGTGGGCATCCAGTCTGCCGTTCGCCGAGGTTGAAGCCGGTCTGGACCAAAGCGGCGTCGTCCACGAACGTGTGTTCACGGTGGCAGACATTGTCGTCGACGAGCACTACCTCGCGCGCAATGACGTCGTGACGATCGAGGATCCACACCTGGGCCAGCTCCGAATGCCGGGTATCGTCCCGAAGTTCTCCGGCTTCGACCACCAGGTGCGTCATGCCGGGCGTGCTATCGGTGCGGACAACGCTGAGATCTACGGCAAGCGTCTGGGGTTGTCCGAATCGCGCCTGGGTGAGCTGCGGGACGCGGGGGTCATCTAGACGAAGAATCACATGGTGAACATGGCTACAGTGCGAGGATTCGACGAACGCAAGGACTGACGTGCGACAGGCGAAGCAGCCTGTCGGGCAACGGCACAAACGATGGAGGAACGGCGTGGCGCTGGTGGAGAACGATCGCGACATCGATCGTACGTCTGAGCACGTCCAGAGCCTGGAGCGTGGGCTGATCGTCATCCGCGTGTTCGCGGAGGAGCGTGGGCCGTTGACCCTGACCGAAGTCGCTGAGCGTGGCAAGCTCAGCAAGGCTGTCGCGAGACGACTGCTCATGACCCTGGAATCGCTCGGCTACGTCGGGCGGGACCACCGGCAGTTCTATCTGCTGCCGCGGACCCTCGAGCTCGGCTACTCCTACCTGACCTCGCTGTCCCTCACCGAGATCCTCCAGCCCAACCTCACAGCCCTGGCCGCCGCGTTCCACGAGGACTGCTCGGCGGCAGTCCTCGGGGGTGATCACGTCACCTACATCGTCCGAGCCAAGTCGGGGCACATCACCAACAGCGGACTCGCGGTCGGTGACCGAGTTCCTGCGCACACGGTGTCCACCGGGATGGTGTTGTTGGCCGACCTGACGCCCGAGGAGCTGGACACCTACTTCGCCACGAGTGACCGCCAGAAGTTCACCGACAAGACGGTCGTCGACGAGAAGGCCTTGCGCGAGGAACTCGATCTGGTCCGTCGTCAGGGCTGGTCTCTCGTCCAGTCACGACTCAGCCCCCATGTCCTCGCGATATCGGTTCCAGTACGAGGCGTAGACGGGCGCGCCGTGGCGGCCCTGAAGGTCGGCAGTCAGGCGACCCAGCGCAGCGGAGAGCAGATGATTGACGACGTGCTGCCTGCGCTCCTGCAGACTGCCGCGGACATTTCGTACAATCTCTCGCTGAACCTCTGATGACAGGGCTCGGAGGGCTCGATGTGGAGGGCCCGTTCCGGCAACCGTCGTTGCCTGTAGCGGTACCGAGCCGGCGAGACGTGACACATTCGCGCTCGCCCGAGAGCGCCGGCACGAGCCAGACGTGGGTGGAGCCAGGGACCTACGAGGTGGCCGACGGCGTCCATCGCATTCCGCTCCCTCTGCCCGTTGAAGCCCTCCGTGCGGTCAATGTCTACGTCATCGAGTCGGAGCTTGGACTCACCTTGGTGGATGCCGGCTGGGACATGCCGTCAGCGAGAAAGCAGCTCAAGAGCTCGCTGCGCGAGCTGGGGCACGACCTGCGCGATGTGACGCAGATTCTCGTCACGCATGCGCATCGAGACCACTACTCGATGGCAGTGGCGATTCGCCGTGAGTTCGGCGCGCGGATCAGTCTGGGTCTTGGCGAGCGTCCGAGCGTCGAAGCGATGATTCGAGGCGCCGAGAGAGGCTCGGAGCACCGCGGTCGCCTGATCAACGGCGGTGCCGACGCTCTGCTCGACTTCTGGGATGACTGGTCGGCATCACTCGCGGCTGACGCCGGCGAGTGGGATGTTCCCGACACCTGGCTGGCCGACGACCACCCCATCGTCGTCGGTGGACGCGAGCTGCAGGCGATCTCGACGCCCGGACACACCGCGGGTCACTTCGTCTTCGCGGACCTGCGCGCAGGCATTCTCTTCTCGGGCGACCATGTGCTTCCATCCATCACACCGTCGATCGGTTACGAGCAGGTCTCGGCTCCATTGCCGCTGGGGCGGTTTCTCGAGTCCCTGGCGAAGATCCGGGCATTGCCAGACCTGCGACTGCTCCCGGCACATGGTGACTCTGGCGGCAGCTCTCACGCACGTGTTGATGAGCTTCTCAGCCACCACGCAGAGCGGCTCGCCTTGTGCGAGGCGGCGGTACGGCGGGGTGCCTCCACGGCCTACGCCACGGCACGAACAGTTCCGTGGACACGCCATCGCCGAGGCTTCAGTGAGCTGCCCCCGTACAACCAGGTGCAAGCAGTCCTGGAAACCACAGCCCACCTGGAGGTGCTCGTTGCACGGGGCGACCTCGCGGGGACGGTCGTTGACGGATGTGCGACTTATGCCACGCGATGAGCGCATCCAGAAGAGGGTTCGGCGCGGAGGTCCGGCCCGTCAGTTCGGTACTTGTATGGGAGAGTCATGTCTGCATTGATCGACGAGGGCAGCCAACCGGTAGGGCTGGTTCCGCTGGATTCACGACGAGCACAGGGCGAAATTGTCGCCGCGTGGATCGAGGGCTTCCAGGCATGGGTCGACACCCCGCCTGAACAGCGCAAGGGTCACGAAGAGCTCTTCCACCCCGACGCGTGGTGGCGCGATCTGGTGGCGCTGACGTGGGACATCCGCACAGCACACTCAGCCGACAAGATCGCCGAATTTGCTCGAGGTCACCTGGCCGGTGGAGGTATGCGTGGCGTGCGGCTTCGGCCGGACAGCACGGCACGAGTCGTCAGTCACCATTCGAGGACATGGATCGAGGCCATGTTCGAGTTCGAGACCGACGTGCTCTCAGGTCGGGGTGTGTTGCGGCTGACCAGTGACGAGCTTGGGCACTGGCGCGCATGGATTCTGTCAACGTCGATCCACGAGTTGCACGGACGCGAGGCGAGCATCAGTGAGCACCGACCGATCGGGGTGGACCGCACGCTGACCGCCGCGCCGAGCTGGCTTCACACTCGAAGCAGCGAGAGCGAGTTCGTCGGCCATGAGCCGTACGTCGTGATCGTGGGAGCAGGGCAGAACGGTCTTGCACTGGCGGCGCACCTCAAGGTCCGGGGCATCCCTGCCTTGCTCATCGAACGCAATGCGCGGGTCGGTGACAACTGGCGGAACCGTTACGAGTCATTGCTTCTCCATGATCCGGTCTGGCTCAACCATTTTCCCTTCATGCAGTTCCCCAGCTCGTGGCCGATCTACACGCCGAAGGACAAGCTCGGCGACTGGCTCGAATCGTATGCAGTGGCGCTGGACCTCAACGTGTGGGTGGGTTCGTCGTTGATCTCGACGGAGTACGACGACGAAGCACAGCGCTGGTCGATCGTGGTGGCGCGACCTGACGGTGCGACGCGAACGGTACGTCCCGCCCATGTGGTGGTGACCACCGGCAATCAGGGAGTCCCGAAATTCCCGGAGGGCATCGATCTCGCCGACTTCGGCGGACGCGCCTACCACTCCAGCGAGCACTCGAGTGCAGCTGGTTCGGACGGGCAGAGAATCGTGGTGGTCGGATCGTCGACCAGCGCTCATGACATCGCCAAGGATTTTCATGACCAGGGCGCGACCGTCACCATGATCCAGCGGTCTCCGACCCACGTGATCAGTCAACGCCACATGCCCGGACTCACCATGAATCTCTATCGAGAAGACGGGCCATCGACCGAAGACGCCGACTTGCAGTTCGCGTCATTTCCCAATCTCGCGCTTCTCGAGTTCGCCGAGAGCTTCACCTCGAACGCACGGAGAGAGGACCAGGCCCTGCTTCAGTCGCTGTCCGAGCGGGGCTTCAGGACCGACGACGGTCCGAGCGGAACCGGGGTGCTCGGCAAGGTCTACGAGCGCGGCGGAGGCTACTACATCGATGTTGGTTGTTCGGCCCTCATAGCGCACGGAAGGATCGGGATCGAATCACGCAACATGCGTCGGATGGTGACTGCGGGAATCGAGCTTGACGATGGCGACATCCTTGAAGCCGACGTCGTGGTGTTTGCCACGGGTTTCAGCGGAACCGGCGAGATGGCCAAGCGGCTGCTCGGGGAAGACGTCATCGAACGAAGCGGTCTTCCTGGTGGATTGGATGATGAGGGCGAACCGCGCAGGATGTTTCGCCGTACGGGACACCCCGGGCTGTGGTTCATGGGCGGATCGCTGCAATCGGCACGCATCAACTCGAAGTATCTGGCGCTGCAATTGGCGGCAATCCATTTCGGCATCCATGACGGAACGACGTGACGCCTTGGTCGACGCTGTGACGCCTCGCGCGAGCCGGGAGAGTCCAGGACCGTCACGATCGACCGTGGAACGAGTCGATCGCACGTGGCGGGGGATCTGCTGACCGTAGTGAGTTGTCCGAAAGGCCGGACGGTGTGTGCGCGTGCGCACTAGCCTCCAGTCATCGTCCGTGCGAGCGGGCCGCATCTGACGCCGTGGCTCACCGCCGATGGCATTTCCCACGAGGAGACGATCATGACTGAGCACCTGACCCTGAACACCGTCGCGCACGCGGCGTTCCGCCGGACGATTGCCCGCTTCGATGGTGCGCTCGGCGCGTTCCCCGACGGCAACCAGGCGCGAGCAGACCAGCTCACACGGGCTTGGGACTTTTTCGACGAGGAGCTCCATCACCACCACGGCTATGAGGAGGAGTACTTCTGGCCGGCGCTGCAGGAGACGGACGCTGACCTGAGCGAGCTGGCCGAGCTCGACAACGAGCACGAGGACATGCGCGCCGCCCTCGGCCAGGCGACCGAATCCATGAAGGCCTTGAAAGCCAGCCCGACGAGTGCGAGCGCGGCAGGCGCGCGCGCTGCGGTCTCCAATCTCGGCACCGTGCTCATCAATCACCTCGATCACGAGGAACGTGACCTCGAGCCGATTTCGGCCGCCTACGCTGACGCGCCTCCGATGAAGAAGGCGCTCTCCAGGGTCAAGAAGGCGCACATGGGGAAGATGGGCAACTTCATCGAGTTCCTCCAGGATGGCGCAGACGCCGATGACATCGCGGGGATGCGCAAGGAGCTACCGGCGCCGGTGATCTTCCTGTTCAGCAAGTTCGGCGGCCGCCGCTATCGCAACGAGATCGCGCCGACCTGGAGCTGAGCTGCGGGTCGGCAACTGTTGATCGAGTCACTCGCGGATTCGGCGAGTGCCTTCGTCGGTGTATTCGATGTTCTCGAAGCTGACGGGTCGCTTGCCGTTGGCGAGTGAGGTCACCATGGCGGTGCCGAGCGGGCCGGCGCGGTCGAAGACCTCGACAGTGCCGACAGCGATGCCGTCGATCTCGACGCGGTCCGTGGCGGACAGTCCGACCTCGAGCGACACCGGCTTGCGGGCGAGGGCGAGCGTGATGTCGGTGTTGATGTACTGCACGCCCTCCGTGCCCCAGTTGACGACCATGCTGGTGCCATCGGCGATGGCGGCCACGGACTGGAACGGCGTACCTTCCTCGCCCTCGACGACCGGCAGGCCGACCTGCCAGGTCTGCTTGCGCCCGGCGTTCTGGTGCTCGGGGAACGACTGCGACCAGTCGGCATCGCTGCGGAAGAACGGTACGCGGGGCTCGTCACTGACGGGTACGACGTCGAGCGGCGGAGGTGCGGGGTGGTCCTCGGCGGTCCACACGTCGCCACCGGCGTTCTCGGTCGGCAGCAGGAAGATGCAGCTCGCGCGCGCAACGCGTACGTCGCCCTGCATCAGTGCGGCGTCGATCAGGGCGAGGCGCCGACCTTCGCGAATGACCTCCGTGACCACGGTGCAGGGTGCCATCTTGGCGGGCTGGAACAGGTCGACGGTGTAGCGCGCCGGGATGAGGTCGGTGCGGCCGATCTCGGCCAGCTTGGTCTCGAGTCCGCGAGCCAGCGCACCGCTCACGGCCACACCGTGCATCTGCTCGGCGCTCCACATGCTGCGGGCAATTTCACCGGGTACGAGCTGGTCGCCCTCGAGGGTGAACATCGACAAGTTCATGGAGAAAGAGTGTCAGTAGTTCTTGCGAGGTTTGCCGGGGGTGGCTGATCGAGCTCTTCGGCTTGCGTCGCTTCGGTCGCTCGTTCCTCGCTCCCTCCCGGCCTCGTTCCTCGGCCTAGCGAGCGAGATTGTGTCGTCGCTAGAACGGGGGCGGGGGATCGTCGACCGGATCGAGGACTGGGCCGGTGCCGCCAATGGCCTTGGCGAACTCTTCGCTGTCGGGGCACCACTGGCTCACGGGGCACCACAGGCAGTGCTCGCCCGGGTTGGTCTCCCATGTCGAGTCGTAGTGCCAGCGACCTGCGGCCGCGGCGAGGTCTTCGCGGGCGGCGGCCTCGTCGTCCTCGAGGTCCCACACGTACAGCTCGCTGCCGTCGGGCGTCAGCACCTCCACCTCGACGGTCGCATCGGTCGCGCCGTACGCATCCCTCAGGCCGCTCGACAGCATCGACAGCAGGAACGCGACCTGCGTCGTCTGGCCGTAGACCTGCTCGGCTCCGCCCTGCGGCAGTGAGCTGCTGGTCTTGAACTCGCGGACGATCAGCCGGTGGCCGATGCGATAGACGAGGTCGGGCTTGGTCACGGTCACGACGTCGGCATCGACGTCGAACCCGAACGTCGACTGCTCCACCTCCAGCACCTCGACCGAGTCGGCGGCGAGGGGGCAGGTGGAGACGTGGTGCAGGAGGAACGGGTACGCGACGGCGTACTCCTCGGTCGTCATCACCCCCTGGGCGAGTCCCAGCCCGGTGCCGGGCTCGGGCAGATCCGCTGAGGTGCAGCCGACGGATCGCAGGTGTGCCGCCTCGAGCCACTCGTGGACGAGCAGGCCGCGGGCCTGGGCCGCGGTGTACTCATCCGTACGGGGCAGGTGCAGGTCGGAGGCAAGGAGCCACTGCGCCGGGCAGACCCGGTAGCGGTCGAGGTCCGACGGTGACACCGACCGCGACGCGTACCCCTTGGACGCCTGGCCGAGCATCCTCGGCATCGGTACGAGGGCGTCGCACACACCGGCGATCTTGCACGAGCTGCAGCCGAAACCGGGACGGATGTCGGTCAGCTCGCCGAGTCCGCCGGCGATGCCTCGTGCGTGTGCGTCGTACTCACTGGTCGCCTGCGACGGACTGCCGTCGAACAGCACGTTGAGGCTGCCGTCGCCGGCACCGATCTCGACGACGCGCACGCGGGTGACGGCGGGCAGGCCGTTGAAGGTCGCGGCGATGTGGGCGGCGGTGTGCGCCCAGAGCATGTCGTCCTCGGTCGGGTTGTCGTGCGCTCCACCGAGCCGATAGCGGCGGATCTCCCGCACGCCGTCGAGCGTGCAGTAGAGAGGAGCCCAGACCCACAGCGTCTTGGGTGGCTGGCCGATCGACGGGTCGGCACGCATCATCCGGAGCTCGCCGATCTCGTCCTCGAGGTCCCAGTGCGCCTGCAGGATGTTGGGCACGGCACGCATCGCGTACGGGCGCAGCAGCCGGTGCACCTTGCGACGTTCGAGCTGCTCCTGCAGCCACGCCGTGAGCGTCGCCGGGTCGTTGGCCTCGTCGGAGACGTGAGCGCTGCGTACGAGCTGGGCCACCTCGCCGAGGATGAACGTCTTCTCCGAGCCGAACGATCGCTGCCACCGGTCGGAGGAGACCTCGGGGCGGATCTTCAGCGCCATCGACGCACCGCACGAGTCGTGGTTGGCGATGTCGGTGGCGGAGATCCGTACGTTGTCCTGGTTGCCGATGAGGTCCCTCGAGAAGCCCGGCATCTCTGCAGCATATTCGGGCTGCAGGCGGAGGCGTGTAGAGATTGCGGACAGCGTCGTCAAGACTAGAACGTGTTTCAGTTTTGAGATACCTTCCTCGAATGGTGCTTGAGAGATTCCGCCTCGACGACCGCGTCGCCGTCGTCACCGGGGCAGGCCGAGGCATCGGTGCAGCCAGCGCACTTGCCCTCGCCGAAGCCGGAGCCGACGTCGTCCTTGCCGCCCGTACGGAGGAGCAGCTCCACGAGGTCGCCGCCAAGATCGAGGCGCTTGGTCGCAAGGCGCATGTCGTCGCTGCGGACCTGCAGGACCTCGACCAGGTGGCAGCCCTGGCGCAGACCGCGGTCGACACGTTCGGCCGGCTCGACGTCGTCGTCAACAACGTCGGCGGCTCGATGCCCAAGGAGTTCGCGCGTACGAACGTCGCCGCGCTCGAGGGCGCGTTCCACTTCAACGTCTCCACGGCGCACGCGCTGACGCGTGCAGCGCTGCCCCATCTGCTCAAGGGCGACGGGGGCTCGGTCGTCAACATCTCCTCCGTGATGGGTCGCGTCAGTGGCCGCGGCTACCTCGCGTACGGCACGGCCAAGGCGGCGCTCGCGCACTGGACGCGCCTGGCTGCTCGTGACCTGGCGCCGCGCGTACGCGTCAACGCCATCGCGGTCGGCTCCATCGCCACCTCGGCCCTCGAGCTGGTCACCGGCGACGAGGGGCTGACGGCGCAGATGGAGGAGAACACCCCGCTGCGCCGCATCGGCGAGCCCGACGAGATCGCCGCCACGGTCCTGTTCCTCGCCAGCCCGGCCGGCAGCTACATCACCGGCAAGGTGGTCGAGGTCGACGGTGGCATCGACCAGCCCAACCTCGACATGGCACTGCCCGACCTAGGAGAACCCGAATGACGATCAGAGTCGTGCAATGGAGCACCGGCAACGTCGGTCGTCACGCCCTCGCCGGCATCGACGCCCGACCCGACCTCGAGCTGGTCGGCCTCTGGGTGTCCAATCCCGACAAGGTCGGCCAGGACGCCGGCCAGCTCGCCGGACTCGGCAAGGACCTGGGCGTCCTCGCGACCAACGACGTCGACGAGATCCTCGCGCTCAAGCCTGACTGCGTCGTCAACTGCGCCATGGCCGACGACCGGCTGATGGAGGCGATCGCCGACCTCGAGAAGCTCCTCGCCGCCGGCATCAACGTCGTCTCCAGCGGCCCGGTGTTCCTGCAGTTCCCGTCCGGCCCGGCCAAGGACATGGCCAAGGGTGTGCAGGAGGCGGGTGAGGCAGGCGGTGCCTCGTTGTACGTCAACGGCATCGACCCCGGCTTCGCCAACGACTGGCTGCCGCTGTCGCTGACCAGCATCAGCGAACGCATCGACCAGGTCCGCTGCTCCGAGGTGCTCAACTACAACACCTACAACCAGCGCATGATCGTGTTCGACGTCATGGGCTTCGGCATGCCGATGGACCACGTGCCGATGCTGCTGCAGCCCGGCATCCTGTCGATGGCGTGGGGCAGCGTCGTGCACCAGATCGCCGCCGGCCTCGGCCTCGAGCTCGACAGCGTCGAGGAGTTCTACGAGCGCCTCCCGGCGACCGAGACGTTCGACATCGACAGCGGCACGATCGAGGAGGGCACTGTCGCCGGCCTGCACTTCGAGGTACGCGGCATCGTCAACGGCAAGGCCGTCGTCGTGCTCGAGCACGTGACCCGTGTGCACGACGACATCGGGCCTGACTGGCCGCAGCCCGCGGGGCTCGGCTGCTATCGCGTCGAGATCAAAGGCGAGCCCAACTACACGCTCGACCTGCAGCTGCTCGGCACCGACGGCGACCACAACACCGCCGGCCTCAAGGCGACCGCAATGCGGCTCGTGAACGCGGTCCCGGCTGTGGTCGCAGCACAGCCGGGGCTCGTCACGGCACTCGATCTTCCGCTCGTCACCGGCAAGGGATTGGTTCAGGTATGAAGCGCATCGTTGTCTGGGGCACCGGATTTGTCGGCAAGCTCGTGCTCAGCGAGGTCTTCGATCACCCCGAGTTCGAGCTCGTCGGAGTCGGTGTCAGCAACCCCGAGAAGGTCGGCGTCGACGTCGGTACGCTCTGCGGCCGCGATCCCGTCGGCATCCAGTGCACGGATGACCTCGACGCGCTCGTCGCCCTGAAGCCCGATGCGCTGGTCCACTACGGCCCGACGGCGCAGTACGCCGACGAGAACATCCGCGTCATGACCGCGTTCCTCCGCGCGGGCGTTGACGTCACGTCGACGGCGATGACGCCCTGGGTGTGGCCGGGCATGAAGCAGAACCCCGACGTCTGGATCGATCCGGTCACCGAAGCATGCGAGGCCGGAGGTTCGTCGTGCTTCACGACCGGCATCGACCCCGGATTCGCCAATGACCTGTTCCCGATGACGCTGATGGGCCTGACGTCGGAGGTGCGCGTCGTACGGGCGCTCGAGATCCTCGACTACTCCAACTACCTCGGCGACTACGAGGACGAGATGGGCATCGGCCGCGAACCGGAGCACAAGGCGCTGCTCGAGCACACCGACATCCTCGTGATGGCGTGGGGCGCGACGGTCCCGATGATGGCCGAGGCCGTCGGCATCGAGCTCGACGAGATCACCACGACGTACGACAAGTGGGTCACCGACGTCGAGGTGCCCAGTGCCAAGGGTCCGATCGCACCGGGCCACGTCGCCGCGGTCGACTTCACGATCAACGGCGTCTACAAGGGCGAGACCCGCATCCAGCTGCGCCACATCAACCGGGTCGGCGCAAACTCGGCGCCCGACTGGCCGCGCGGCGCCAACGACGACGTCTATCGCGTCGAGCTCGAGGGAACCCCGTCGATCACGCAGGAGACCGCGTTCCGCTTCGACGACGGCAGTGGCCGCGATGCTGCAACCGCCGGATGCCTGGCAACGGGCATGCGTGCGCTCAACGCCGTCTCGGCTGTGAACGACCTGCCGCCGGGCTGGGTCACCGCGCTCGACCTGCCGCTGATCGCGGGTCGCGGCAACATCCGCTAGACGCATGACACCTGACCGCGCGGAGGTGCTGGCGCTCGTACGGTCGTCGCCTGCGTACGTCGCCGCGCACGACAAGGCGGCCTGGGTCGGGATCTTTGCGAGTCTGCACGTCGTCGAGGACCCGGTCGGCGCGCGTCCGATCCGCTCGTCCGACGCCGGAGGCCTCGGCCGGTTCTGGGACGCGTTCATCGCACCCAACCAGATCGAGTTCGAGGTCGAGCACGACTGGGTCGACGGGTTCGACGTCGCCCGTGACGTGACGATCGCGACGATGCTGCGCCCGGGAGTCGTCGTGCGTACGCCCGCGCACCTGCTGTACGAGACGGCGTACGAGGACGGCGTGCTCAAGGTTCGCCGGATGGCGGCGCACTGGGAGCCCCGGCCGGTCTACAGGCAGCTGATGAAGCCGAGCCGCGCGCATCTGGCCGCCGCGGCGGGGCAGTTCCGCCACCTGTTCCGCACGCTCGGCGTGGGTCAGACCGTGCAGTTCGTCGGCGCCTCACGATTCGCCGGCTGGCGACGCAAGCACCGGTTGCGGGCCCGACTCGACGGTGTCACCAAGCTGATCGTCGCGGGCAAGACCGTGACGGCGACCTGCGTCGTCGACGGAGCACCAGCTGCCGTGATCGACGGGCGTACCTTCACCGATCTCGCCTAGTCAGGGATCTGGCCGAAACCTTCGCCTGTGGGCAGCGCGGCGTGCCGGATCAGGCGCGAGTCCTCGACTGCGGCCTGGCGGTGTTTGACGGCCTCGCGATAGAGCGGGTCGCGGATCATCTCGGCGAACGCGGCGACGCTGGGGTACTCGGCGATGAAGCAGTGGTGCCAGTGCTCCTCGGACGGACCGATGAGCATCTGGTCGAACCGTCCCTGCCAGATGATCCTGCCGCCGAGCCGCTGGAAGACAGGTGCGCTCTCGCGGCCGTACGCGGCGTACGCCTCGGCGCCGGTGGACTCGCGGCCATCCTCGTAGACCGCGCGATCACGCAGCCGTACGAGGTTGAGCATCTGGATCGGCCCGGGGCGGTCGTTGGCGACGAACTCCGCGAAGCCCTCCCTGCTCGGATCGACGTGGCCCATGGATCAGTCGCGAAGCAGCAGGCGTACGGCGACGTCGACCGACTTGGTGACGTCCTCGGCAGGGGTGCGGCCGGTGACCCAGCCCATGAGCGCCGTGAACCACACGTCGGAGATGACGCGCACGATCGCGGTGTCTTCCTCGGTCGGCTCGCGGTTGACCTCGGTGCCGTCGATCGCACGGGTGATCATCGCGGTGAGCTTCATGCCGACGAAGTGGATCTCGTCGACCACGGAGGCATCGGCGAACATGAACGCGCGGGTCAGCGCCTCGGTGAGGTTGGGCTGGCGCTGCAGCGCTGTGGTGGTCTGGCCGAGGATGTGCATGACTCGCTCGTGCGGCGTGTCGCCCGGGACCTGGCGCGTACGCGACTGCTCCTCAGCGCGCTCGAACTGGCGGCCCAGTGCGGTGACCAGCAGGTGGATCTTGGAGGGGAAGTAGCGGTAGAGCGTGCCGAGCGCGACGTCAGCGTCGTCGGCCACAGCCCGCATCTGCACGGCGTCAAAACCACCCTCTTCGGCGAGGGCGATCGTGGCGTCGAGAATGCGGCGTCGGCGTTCACGCTGGGCGTTGGAGCCGGGTGTTGTCTCCGTCGCGCTTGTCATCCGGCATCGTCTCCTGTTCAGGGAATGCTGCTGAGGCTACTCACGCCGAACCCGTCGGTATGATTATTGAAACACGTTCTAGATTTGGAGGCGACCCTTTATGCCGGTGGGCGTGACGCGTGATCACCTCGAGCTGAGCACCAGCCTACGATCCTGGGCCGCCGGGCTTGAAGGGCCTGTCGCTCTGCGAGATGTCGAGACCGATGCGTCCGCGGCATTCGCCAAGACCTGGCAGGCCGTCGTCGAGACGGGCCTGACCGCCATCGGCATCAGCGACAAGCACGACGGCGGTGACGGAACGCTGCTCGACCAGATGGTCGCGATCGAGTCCGCTGCGTACGCCATGGTTCCGGGCCCTCTGCTCGGCACGACCGTTGTCGCCCAGGTCGCGCAGGTCGACGAGGTTCTTGCCGGCATCGCCGAGGGTGACATCGCCGGCATCGCGCTCGATGGCACCGTCACGGTCGACGAGTCGGGGGCGAAGGGCGAGATCGCGGTTGCGCTCGACATCGTCGACGCCCGCTGGCTGCTCGCCTCGGCCGGCGGCGGCTCGTGGGTGCTGATCGATGCCGCTGGTTGGACCGCCGAACCCGTCGTCGGGATAGATCTGTCCCGCCGTGGTGGTCGCGTACGCGTTGACGCCGCCGCGGACCAGGTGACGGCGCTGCCCGGCGTGGATGACGACGCCGTACGTCGGGCGCTCGTGGCCCTGGCGTCGGCGGAAGCCGCAGGTGTTGCGCAGTGGTGCCTCGACACCGCGGTCGACTACGCCAAGGTGCGCGAGCAGTTCGGCAAGCCGATCGGCTCGTTCCAGGCCGTCAAGCACCTCTGCTCGCAGATGCTCGAGACCACGGAGTCGATCAACGCCGTGACGTGGGACCTCGGTACCGCCGCGGCCGAAGGCGACACGGGTGAGGCCGACTTCGCGGCCGACGTCGCCGCCGCAGTCGCGCTCGACGGCGCGGTCCAGGTCGCTCGCGACTGCATCCAGGTGCTCGGTGGCATCGGGTTCACGTTCGAGCATGACGCCCACCTCTACCTCCGTCGTGCCGTCGCCCTCAGTGTTGCGGTGGCCGCGCTGACCGGTGGTGGCGAGCAGTCCGCGACGCGGCTCGCTCGTCGAGCCATTGCGGGGCAGCGTCGCTCGTTCGACATCGACTTCGAGGGCGCTGACGCACAGTTCCGTACGGTCACCCGCGAGGCGGTCGACGCCATCGCCGCGCTGCCTCTCGATCAGCAGCGTGCCGCGCTGGCCGAGGCTGGCTACCTGACCCCGCACTGGCCCACGCCGTACGGGCTCGACGCCGGACCGGTCGAACAGCTCGTCGTCGACGAGGAGCTGGCCCGCGCCGGAATCACCCGTCCGGACCTGGTGATCGGCGCGTGGGCGGTTCCGACGATCATCGAGCACGGAACGGCTGCGCAGGCCGAACGGTTCGTCATGCAGACCCTGCTCGGAGACATCTTCTGGTGCCAGCTGTTCAGCGAGCCCGGAGCCGGTTCGGACCTGGCATCGCTGAGCACGCGAGCCGTACGGACCGAAGGTGGCTGGTCGCTGACGGGTCAGAAGGTGTGGACCTCACGAGCCAAGGATGCGCAGTGGGGCATCTGCCTCGCCCGCACTGACAAGGACGCGGGTCACAAGGGCATCACGTACTTCCTCGTCGACATGACGTCTGCGGGCATCGACATCAGGCCGCTGCGCGAGCTGACGGGCGACGCGATGTTCAACGAGGTGTTCCTCGATGACGTGTTCGTCCCCGATGACTGTGTTGTCGGGGAGGTCAACGGTGGTTGGAAGCTGGCTCGTACGACGCTCGCCAACGAGCGCGTCGCGATGGGCAGCTCCAAGCTCGGCGTGAGCACCGAGCGCGCCGTCGGCCTGCTCGACGGCAACGAGTCGGAGACCGACGCTGCACTGGTTGGTCACCAGGTCGCGCTGGCGACGCTGTGCCAGCTGCTGGGCGTACGGTCGACGCTGCGCTCGATCGGGGGGCAGGGTCCCGGTCCGGAGTCGAGCGTCGCCAAGCTGCTCGGCGTACGCAACCGTCAGGAAGCCGCCGAGCTCGTCGTCGACATGCTCGGGCCTGCCGCGCTGTTCACGACCGGCGATCCGCAGATCGCCAAGGACGTCCACGAGATGCTGCTCAACCGCTGCCTCTCGATCGCCGGCGGCACGACCCAGATCCTCCGCAACGTCGTCGCCGAACGCGTCCTGGGCCTCCCCCGCAGCTGATCAGTCGGGTATCCGCACGATGCGTTGTGGGCCCGGTCCCTTGCTCGCAAAGGAGCTGATCAGCGCCGTGGAGCGATCGGGGCTCAGTGCGGTGAACGACGTGTTGTCGGGGAAGACCCTCACCTCCTTGGTGTCGAGGTCGACCAGGAACTCGCGGAGCTGGCCGTCATCCACCGCTACCGTGATGCCGGTCCAGGAGCCGAGAGCAATGACATCGTGCGGGGGATTGAACGACACGGGGAAGCGCGAGAACGTGGTGGTGCGTCCCGAGACCTCCTTGATCGTGAGAACCGTGTCGCCCACGCACCATGTCTCCCAGACCTTGGTGATTTCCGCGCCGCAGAAATCAGGGTCGCTGGCATGGGCGCTGACAGGAGCTGGCGCCGTGTTCCCGGTGCTCAGGTCGTACGTGAAGTACGTCGGAGCCTCCTCCTCGTTCTGCGGGTTCCCCATCCCATAGGTCAGGGTGTCGCCTGAGATGCGTACGTTGTTTCCGCCCTGCGCGATCACGCTGGGCGGACTGGACCCGTCGACAGGCATCGCGTAGACGGCCTGCTGACCCTTCTTTTGTTGGGCTGCGAAGGTGCTGAAGTACGCCCTGTCGCCAGCGAGGGCGAGGTCGTGGTTGTAGACGATCTGGCCGTCCGGGTCATTGAACTCACCGATGGTCGTGACCTTCTTGGACCGGCGGTCGTACGAGTAGATCGTGAATTCACTGAAGTCGGCGGAGACGCCGACCCCCTCAACCCAGACCACGGTGGACTCATTGCCCGACACATCGAGGATTTGCGTGGGTTCGGGACGACTACGGTCGTCGAGAAGGGTGAGTGCCTTCGAGTCGAGGTTGTACGACACCGGATGCGACTGCGCGAGGCGCTCCACGCCCTGCGCGCCCTCGTCCAGCGCCGATGTCGTCGAACCCACCACGACGTTGTCCCCAGCGAACCCGGAGAACAGGAGCTGGTCGCCGTTGAAGGTCTTGGGGAGCTCGGTCACGACCTCCAGCGTGTCGCCCAGCTTCAACTTCGTGGCCTTCGACGGGTCGACCGTCTGGATCTTGTCCTCGGTGGGCTTGGCGGGACGGACGTCATCGGACGGCAGCGCGTTCCTGGCCACCACGGCTCCACCGATGAGCGCGACGACGGCCGCAGCGACCAGCGCGACCCTCATCATGCGTCCTCCACGATCAGTCTCGGACACCCCTGCGCCGGTTCGACCCTCGAGGATCGCCCGCACGGTCTCGGCTTCCCAGTCGGGGTCGAGAGCCGGCGACTCGGGGCGTAGCGCGTCGATGATGTGCGTGTTCACGAGCCCTCCCGTGGAGTGGTGTCGGCAGTCGGGGCGGGATCGGCGACGTCGATCGCTGCTCGCGCCCTGCTGATGCGTTTGCGTACGGCGGCCGGACTGATGCCGAGCACGGTTGCGGCCTCGTCCGAGCTCAGCCCGTCCCACGCCGTCAGCAGCAGGGCTTCGCGCTCCTTCTCACCGAGCGCCGCCAGTTGTCGAATCGCCTCCTGGCGGGCGAAGAAGTCCACGTACGCCACGCTGTGCCCCGTGACCGCCGACAGCAGTCGGACCCGGTCGTCCAGGCGCCGGCCACGCTGCAAGGTCCGCACGTGATTGCTGACGACGTGGCGCGCCACGCCCAGCAGCCAGGCGAAGGGTGGATCCGTGATGTCATCCCACCGTCTCCACGCGATCGTGAATGTCTCAGCGGCAACGTCGTGAGCGTCCGAGGCGCCGACGTGACGGGCGGCGTAGTTGAAGATGCGCGGCATCTCGTTGCGCCACACCCGCTCGAACGCCAGCTCACGGTGCTGTACGCCTGGAAAGTCGCTCACACTGGGTAAGTGTCCAGCACCCCTGCCGTTGTGACATCAATCGAAGATGTGCCGAAGCATCCCGGCGGGCTGATCACGAGCCCAGGTAGCGGCCTGCCATACGGATGGTGCCTCGACCGTCGGGCATCGTGCGGGTGGTGCAGGCGCCGGTCGAGGCGTCGCAGGTCGTGACCTTGGTCCCGTCGACTCGCATGAGGCGCCCGTCCGGGGTCCAGCCGTACGTCCGGCCATGACCGGGAAGGGTGATGCGGTGGCCCGTGTCGACATTGGTCACGTAGACGACCGGGTCGCTGACCGCGTCGCCGAATCCCAGGGTGGCACCCTCGACCTTGCCCTGCTCGTCGACCTGGACGAAGGTGTTGACGGTCTCCACGAACCGGCCGTCCGGGGACAGCTCGTTCGCTGCCCACGGAGGCGCTCCGTCCTCGCCCGCTGCCGCGAGCTCCGTCGTCGATCGCAGCTTGCGCGAGTCGCCCAGC
This sequence comes from Aeromicrobium panaciterrae, assembly GCF_039537165.1. Taxonomy (GTDB): domain Bacteria; phylum Actinomycetota; class Actinomycetes; order Propionibacteriales; family Nocardioidaceae; genus Aeromicrobium; species Aeromicrobium panaciterrae. The sequence continues at coordinate 1,540,229 of NZ_BAAAZZ010000002.1, forward strand.
TGATAGGTGACATCGCCGAGATCGCCGCCGAGTGCACGTCCGCCACCGGTTGAAGGAAGTCGTGCGTCGGGTACGTCGGTGACGCGTTCGCCGGTCTGCCAGTTGATGACCTGCTGACCCTGATCGACGCCGACGACCACATAGTCGCCGGTGAGGCCGATGGGGGGGACATCCCATCCGGCCCACGTGTACGTCGCGTCGAAGTCACGGGTCGCCAGCTCGCGTCCGGTCGATGCCTCCACCACGTGGATCTCGAAACCGGAGCCCTTCTTGGTGAGGTAGGCGAAGCGATCGGCCTGCGCATCGGTGCCTGGCACGACGTTGCCGGGAAGGTTGAGCTCACGTACCGACCCGTCGGTGCCGACGTAGACGTAGTCGCGCTTGACGTCGCCTGAGTCGTTGTTGGTCACGCCGGCGACCACGCCCGTGCTCGTGTAGAGCATCATCTGGATCGTCACACCGAGGTCGACCGCGTAGCTGGGGTCGCTGAACCACAACGTGTCGCCGCGCGAGAATGCTCCGCCAGTTCGGTAGGCAGTCGAGACGAGGGCTACGTCCTTCGCCGCGATGCTCGTGCTGACCACCAGCTGACTCGTGCCGTCGTTTCGGTTGGACGCGACGACGAAGGTCGTGCCCGCGACCGCACCGACTGCCAGCGTCGCAATGGTTCGCCGGGCGACCGAGCGGCGGCGGCGTACCCGACGACCCCGGCGCATCACGTCGGCCAGGTCGAGATCGGGTACGGGTTCGGCGGCGGCGTGGTCGCGGATCTGCTCGATCAACTGATCAGACATGGTGAGTTCCTTCTTGGAGGAGGGAGGAGTGGGTTCGAAGCGCCGCGAGTGCGGCTGAGGTCTGGCTCTTGACGGTTCCGGAGGTGACATTGAGCAGGTCGGCGGTCTCCTGGACCGACAGGTCGTCGAGGAACCGCAGGGCGATGACCGATCGCTGCCCGAGCGGCAAGGTGTGCAGGAGGTCGGCCAACGTGACCCGATCAACCAGCGCAGCAGAGTGGTCGCCGCTCGCCGCGCGTTCGTCCGAAGCCAGCTTGCTGGCACTCTCATGCGTCCATGAGCGCTTGCGAAACCAGTCATGGGCGACGTTGACCATCACGCGCCTGGTGTAGGCGCGTGCCTTGCCGGGCTCGCGCAGGCGGGGCCACGCGATGTAGGCCTTCACCAGGGCGGATTGCACCAGGTCTTCAGCAAGCTGCCGATCACCCACGATCACCACCGCCGTGCGGTAGAGCTGCGGCCATACCGAGCTCGCGAACTCGCTGAACTCAGCCTCGCTGCTCTGGCGCATAAGTGCTCCTTGTTCGGAAGAGGCTGTCACAACCTAGACGTGCTGAACCAGTCGATCGGTTGGCTCCTCGCCGAAGAATTTCCAGATGGTCGATCGCGGGCACGGATCTAGCCGACCAGCTGAGCCTTGGGACGGACGACGCAGAACTCGTTGCCCTCGGGATCGGCCATGACGACCCAGTCGACGTCGCTGCCCTGACCCACGTCGACGCGCGTGGCGCCGAGGCCGACGAGCCGCTCGATCTCTGCTTCTCGATCACCGTCGGTTGTCGTGAGGTCGAGGTGCACGCGGTTCTTCACGGTCTTCTGAGTCTGGCCGGCGGGCATGAGGCAGAGTCCGACCGGAGCGTCGAGGCTCGGCCCGACGATGACTTCACGCTCCCGCGCCGACAGCACGGACCAGCCGAGCGCGTCGGCCCAGAACTGTGCGAGGGCTGGCAGGTCATGCGCGTCGATGACGATGTGGTGCAGGCGTACGGGCATGCCCCAGTATCAGGCTGCGCTGTGTCTTGGCGCGGTGCCATTGGAGCCAACGAGCGACGGCAGCGATGGCTTGGTGCGTCACGTCGACTTCGGTCGAATGCGCAACCAGGCGTTGATTCCACTCGGCCGAGCTGAGAGACCGGCGATCCGCTGAAGCTCCCGGATCTCATCGGCGGTGCTGTCCGGTATCCCTACGGTCGGGTGAAATCGAAAGACAGGCTCCGTCTGGTCGGCAGCTTCGAGGGCTCGTTGCGCGAGCTCGGGTGCGAGTTCGTGGCTCAGACTATGAAGAGCCCTCGCGAATGCGAGATAGAACCGGTATCGGGTCACCACCATCGGCGTGTCGAGAATCCTCGTCGTGCCGGCTTCCAAGATCTCAGCCGCTTCTTGAGCGTGCCCACCCATTTCCAGAAGGACCTCGGCAAGGTGGAGATCGGGCGTTCTCGACGTGCCGGAGTAGCCGATCGGGCTGGCCTCGCACATCGCCACAGCTGCACGCAGAGAGTCTGCGCTGTCTTGGAGCCGACCGTCCTTCTGGTACGACCTGCCGATGGTCTCGCACGCGGATTTCGCATCGAAATGGTCGGGATAGTCACTAATCACACGGCGTAGCAGGGCGCGACCGGTGCGTCTCAGATCGGCGGAGTCCGAGTAGGCGAGGATCCCGCCTTGAATCGCCAGGTACTGACACCGTTGCGTCCGGGCCCTCGACAATCGCTGTTCGAACCTCGCTGCGATGTCTTCGGACCACGTCCGAGATCGATACCAATCGTCGTCGGGCATGAATTCACGCTACCGCCCACCCAGGGGTATGCAGATGTGCGGAGACGTCCTGGTGGGTTGGTTCGGATCGCTACGACTTCTGCGTCGTGGCGCGGTGCCATTGGAGCCAGCGGGCCACGGCGGCGATGGTGTGCTGGCTGCGGATCGAGGAGAACACCTCGAAGGCGTGCTGGGCACCGGGCAGCTCGGCGTACGTGATCGAGGCGTCGGACTTCTCCTTGAGCGCTGCGACGAACGCGCGTGCCTGATTGACGCTGACGACCGTGTCGTTGCGGCCGTGGATCACGAAGAAGTCGGGCGTGTGCTCGGTGACGTGTGCCAGCGGTGATGCCTGGACGAAGTCATCGAGATGCGTACGCGGGTCCTTGCCGAACACGCACGGGCCGAGGAACTTGTCACGCATGTCGATCGCCGCAGGATGCTCGGTGATGCCGCCAAGGTCATAGACGCCGTAGAACGGTACGCACGCGGCGACCGAGGTGTCAGCATCCTCGAAGCCGGGCTGGAAGTCGGCGAGACCGGGCGTCAGGGCTGCGAGAGAAGCCAGGTGGCCGCCGGCCGAGCCGCCGGTGATGACGACGTACGACGAGTCGCCGCCGTACTCCTTGATGTTCTCGTGGACCCAGGCGATGGCGCGCTTCACGTCGACGATCTGCGTGGGGAACATGTACTTCGGCGCGAGCCGGTAGTTGACCGACACGCAGACCCAGCCGAGCTGGGCCATCCGGTTCATCAGCAGGATGCCCTGCTGCTCCTTGTTGCCAATCGTCCAGCCACCGCCGTGCACCTGGATCAGCACGGGCGCATCGGCGAGGCCGGCGCCCTTGGGGCGGCGGATGTCGAGGTGGGCCTTGCGGCCGCCCTCTGTGTAAGGGACGTCGCGCAGGACCTCGATGTCACGTGCCTTGAAGTTGAACGGCCGGGCGACCGATCCGCGGGGCAGCCGCAGGTCGAGGGGGCCGGGCAGGTCGAGGTCGGCGAGGTAGCCGTCGCCGATGCTCTGGCGGAGCGCAGCGTCGAGCTCGGTTCCCGTACGGCGCGCTCCGGCAATCGTGTGGCCGAGGAGTCCAGCGGCGCCGGCAGCGGCGAGGAGGCCGATTCTCGACGCCTTGCCGCGTCGTACGGTCAGCTCCGCCGCGGTGTCGATGGCGGCGGCGCCGAGCAGGTGCGGGGCCAGCTCGCTGGTCGGCCAACCGAGCGCAAAACCGGGGATCGAGGACCATCCGCGAGACATCGGACGTACGGCATTTGCTGCCAGCGCAGCGAGGACGAGCTGACGGCGAGCGTAACCGCGTGACATTTGTGGCCCCCTCGACGTTACTTCTCTGACAAGTTGGAACAGGTTCTAGCAGATCTAGGATACGGCCATGGACCGACTCAGCGGACTGGATGCGAGCTTCCTCTACCTCGAGAGCGGCGCCCAGCTGATGCATGTGTGCGGGGTGATCGTCGTCGATCCCACGACGATTCCGGGCGGCTACGATTTCCAGACGTTCAAGAAGGAGCTCTCCAACCGGGTCGAGGGCATTGCGATGTTCAACCGCAAGCTCAAGACGGTGCCGGGTGGCATCGACTTCCCGATCTGGGTGACCGACGACGAGTTCGACATCGATCGACACGTGCACCGCATGGCGGTGCCATCGCCCGGTGGCGACCGTGAGCTGTCGGAGGTGGCCGGTCACCTGGCCGGCATTCCGCTCGACCGTTCGCGCCCGCTGTGGGAGATGCACGTCATCGAAGGGCTCGCCAACGGCAAGATCGCGATCTTCTCCAAGATGCATCACGCCTCGGTCGACGGCGTCTCGGGATCCAACATGATCTCGTACCTCTGCAGCCTCGAACCCGATGCGCCGCCGCTCGACAGCAGCGCCGCCGAGCACCAGCGCGCGCCCTCCGACCTCGAGCTCATCGGCCGTGGCGTTCTTGCGACGGTGACCAAGCCGTGGCAGATCGTACGGCTGGCGGCGCCGACGACCCGCACGCTCGTCGAGACCGGTCGCCGGGCCCGGAAGGGTACGGCGATGGCGGCACCGTTGACGGCTCCGCGTACGTCGTTCAACGGCACCATCACGGGTCACCGCTCGATCGCGTACACCGATGTCTCGCTCGACACGATCAAGGACATCAAGCACGCCGTGCCAGGTGCGACCGTCAACGACGTCGTGCTGGCGCTCAGCGGCGGTGCGCTGCGCCGCTACCTGCAGGAGCGCGGTGAGCTGCCCCAGTCGTCGCTGCTGGCGAGCGTCCCGGTGTCCGTACGGTCGGAGTCCAAGCGCGCCGGACGCAACCAGGTGTCGTCGATCTTCTGCCGGCTCGGTACTGACATCGAGGACCCGCTCGAGCGCATCACCGGCATGTCGACGGCCAACGCGAACGCCAAGGATCACCACAAGGCGGTGCCCGCCGACACGCTGCAGGAGTGGGCGGAGTTCGCCGCACCTCGTACGTTCGGCCTCGCCGTACGGATGGTGTCGGACCTCCGGCTCGCCGAGAAGGCACCGGTGATCCACAATCTCGTCATCTCGAACGTGCCCGGCCCACCAGTGCCGCTCTACTTCGTCGGCTCACGCATCGACGCGCTCTACCCGCTCGGACCGGTGTTCCACGGCGCTGGGCTCAACATCACGGTCATGAGCAACAACGGCCAGATGCACATCGGCGCCATCGCGTGTGCCGAGCTGATGCCGCGCCCGTGGGACCTGATCGACCAGTTCCCGATCGAGCTCGAGGCCATGAGCAAGGCCGTGCTCAGCTGATCTTGACGACGGTCCTGCCGATCGATTGCCGCTGGTAGTGGTCGTCGAGCGCAGCCGCTGCCTCGTCGATCTCGACGACCCGCCCGACGTGCGGGGTGATCGAGCCGTCCTCGAGCATCCGCACGAGAGCCGTATGCACCTTGTCCCCCTCCTGGCGCGTGTAGGGATTGAAGCCGAAGCGACGCAGTCCCGGATCGACCTCGTCGACCCACGCGGTCAGCACGCCGACGATCGAGAAGTTGCCGATGCCGACCATGCGCATGGGTCGTCCGGCCATGCCGTTGGTGTCGTCGTCGACGAACCCGACCGGTAGGTAGCGGCCTCCACGGGCGACGCAGGTCCAGGACTTGCCCACGAAGTCGCCGCCGGCCAGATCGAAGATCACGTCCGCGCCGACGTCGCCGGTTGCCTGGAGGACGGCCTCGGCGAAGTCCTCGGTCGTGTGGTCGATGACGACGTCGGCTCCCAGAGTGCGGCACAGCTCGGCCTTCTCGGCCGAGCCGACGACCGCGATCACCCGGGCGCCGAGTGCCTTGCCGATCTGGATGCCCGCGGTGCCGAGTCCGGAGGCGCCCGAGATCACCACGAGGGTCTCGCCGGCCTTCAGCTCAGCGCGTACGACGAGGGACAGGTACGACGCGTGGAAAGGCAGCAGGAACGCCGCGGCGCTGATGTCGTCGAGCTGTACCGGAGCGTCGAACACTCCGGACGCGGGAGCCGTGGTGAGCTCGGCGATCCCGCCGAACGCATCCTTCGACACCGCGACGACGCGTTTGCCGACCCACGACTCCGCTCCGTCGCCGGCAGCGACGACTTCACCGCACACGTCCATGCCGAGCGTGAACGGCGGTTCCTTGGGCACGGAGACCAGACCGCCCTTGCAGCGCAGGATGTCGTTGAAGTTGAGCGCTGCGCCGGCGACCTTGATCAGCACCTCGCCGGGCCCGGCTTCGGGTGCCTCGACGTTGTTGACCGACAACACGTCGAGCGGTTCGCCGTGCTGGTTGACCTGCAGCGCGCGCATGTGTGCCTCCGGGACTCTGGACAGAATTATGAGACTCAGTATCATTCTTGGCATGACGGCCGTCAAGGAACAGCTGGGAACCCGTGAGCGCAAGCGGATCGAGACCAGCGCACGCATCACCGAAGCTGCATCACGCCTTGCCACCGAACGAGGTATCGCCGAGACCACGGTCGACGACATCGCGGCTGAGGCCGGGATAGGTCGCGCGACGTTCTTTCGCTACTTCGAGTCCAAGGAGCTGGCGATCGCGACGGGGCTCTCCGATGTTGGCGCGCACGTGCTCGCCGATGTCATCACCGGCATGCCCGGGGACCTCGGACCCTTGGACGCCGTACGCGCTGCGTACGCGAAGCTGGGCGAGGACTTCGACGCCCTACGCCCGATGTTCCTCGAGCAGGCCCAGCTGTCCCGGTCGTCCAAGGTGATGTTCGCCTGGACACTCCACCTCTATGTGGACTGGGAGAACGCGATCGCGCGGACGATCGCGCCGCGATTCGCCGATCTGGCTCCGGGTGACCCGCGGCCACGCATGGTCGGTGCGATGACGATGGCGGCCGCCCGGTTGGCCTGCGATGTCTGGGTGGCCGATGAAGGTCGAGGCGACCTCCCCACGCTCATCCAGCAGCACCTCAGCGCACTGCACCTCGATGAAGGAGCGAGATGACCGAGACCACCGAACAGCATCGGGAACGGCTGGTTGATGCGGCCATCGCCGTGGCAGGCGCAGACGACTTCGGCGCTGACACCTGGCGCGAAGGACTCGACATCTATCTCGCCGACCTGGCCGGTCCGGCTCAGCTGAACGAGATCGGGGTGGGCGTCGCCGACGACGCCATCGTCGCCGACCTGGCGAACAGGCTGCGGATCGAGGCCTGGCGGAAGGATCACCCCGGGGTCGCCGCCCAGGAGATCCGCCAGCCCATCATCATCGTCGGGCAGCCACGTACGGGCACCACGATCCTGCTCGACCTGATGGCACAGGATCCCAGCAACCGTGCACCCCTGAGCTGGGAGGTGGAGCGGCCGGTCCCGGCACCGCAGACCGCGACGTACCTGACAGATCCGCGGATCGCCGAGGCCCAGGCGCAGTTCGACCTGGTGGACGCGTTCATCCCGGGCTTCGCCGCGTTCCACGAGCTCGGCGCCCAGCTCGCCCAGGAGGACGTCCGCATCTTTGCCAGTGAGTTCAAGTCGATGCAGCACTCACTGCAGTTCGAGGTGCCGACCTACAACCATTGGCTGCTCCATGAAGCCGACCTGGGCGCGGCGTACGCCTGGCACCGTCGCTTCCTCCAGCACCTGCAGTCCGAGCACCACGCCGAGCGGTGGCTGCTCAAGTCGCCGGCGCACCTGTGGTCACTGCCGGAGCTGATGAAGGAATATCCCGATGCGATCGTCATCCAGAACCATCGCGATCCGCTCAAGGTCATCGCCTCGCTCAGCGCGCTCGGGGCGTCCTTGCGCGAGATGACGACCGACCATTTCGAGGTCACCCGCCTCGCGGCGCAGTACAGCGAAGACATCATCCTCGGACTCGACCGAGCGCTGGAGGCTCGCGCCGCGGGAGTCTTCGAGACGGGTCAGGTCCTTGACGTTCGCTACCAGGACATCCGCCACGACCTGATCGGTGCGGTCGGGAGGATCTATGACCAGCTGGGCTGGAATCTGTCCGCCGACGCCGAGAGTCGAATGCGTACGTTCCTTGCGGCCCATCCCGGCGATCAGGGCGGCAGCCTCAAGCGCTATTCGTTCGCCGAGACCGGGCTGGACGAGGGAGAGCTCCGCGAACGCGCGAAGGCCTATCAGGACTTCTTCGACGTCGAGTCGGAGGAACTCTCCTAGACCGCTGCCGCCTGGCGGGCCCGGGCGGCGACGTCGAGTGCGGCCTCGACGAAGACGGGTACGAACGCGTTGTACTCGAGCACGCAGCCGGCATGGCCGCACTGCGCCTTGTGGACCGTGGCATCGGAGATGAGCTCTGCCAGCTCGAGCTGGCGATCCGGCGGTATGACGTGGTCCCTGGTGGTCACGACGATGGCGGTGGGCACGTCAACCATGGTCAGCCAGGGCGACGAGTGATGTCGGCCCAGGGACGCGACGGCCTGCCCGACAGCCCAGGCGCTGGTCGAGCGGAACTGCCTCATCGCCCAGCGTGCGGTGTCGGAGCTGTCGGCGTCGATCGCGTCCACGGTCGCGGCGGCGGCGCGGTTGATGGTCGCCGAGCGCGACAACGTCGTGCTCAGGCGCATGCTGATCTCCATGCCGGCGTGGAAGAGGCGTTCGCGGCCATTCGTACGAAAGTGCGCCGTGCTGGCCGCGAGGACGATCCCGCCGATCAGATCTGGGCTTTGTCGCCAGACTCGTTGAGCGACGATGGATCCCATCGAATATCCGGCGACGATCGGCTTGTCCAGCTTGAGCGCATCGATCACCGCGCCGACGTCATCGGCGCAGTCGGAGATCAGGAACTTCTCGGACATGATCCCGCGCCCGTGCCACCGCTGGTCGAACGTGATGACGCGAAAGTGCTTGGCAAGCTCGGGGATCGTGGGGAACCAGGTCAGCTGACCCGTGCAGCCGACGGCGTGCAGGAGGATGATCGTGGGAGCGTCGGGAGTCGGCCCTGGTACGTCGGTGAGCCACGTCTGGCCGCGGCGGCGCAGCTTGAGCCAGCGTCCTTCGGGAAGCTCGACGTCGGGGACGTCGAACAGGTCCCACGTCGAGGGGTCGGGGAGGAGGTGGCGCATGGCGCCAAGCGTCTGCTTGACCGGGATGGTCATGAGCTGCTCCTCTGAACGACTGGTCCAAGAGTAGAACACGTTATAGTTTCGGATCGGGCGAACTGCCCAATGGTGAAGGAGACGATCTGCGTGGACTCGGTGCTTGATGAGGTGCGCTCCGTCATCGGCGACGTGCTCGACCGCGGCGACGGATCGTGGCGTGCTCTGCAGGAGTCCGGTCTCCTCGCCCTGGCCGCCCCCGAGAAGCTTGGCGGCGAGGGTCTCGGCCTGACCGAGATCGCGGTGCTGCTTCACGAGGTCGGCCGCCGCGCTTCCAACCTCCCGGTGTGGGAGACGATCGCCGCGGGCCTGCTGCCCCTCGTACGGTCCGGGTCTGACGACCTGCAGGCTGACCTCGTACCCAAGATCCTCGCCGGCGAGCTGATGCTGGCACCGGCGCTCGGCGAGCCCGGCAATGCGCTGCCGATCGCGCCCGCGACGACGTACGACGGGCAGGCCGTGACCGGTACGAAGGTCGGCGTCCCCGTGCTCGAGGGATCGACCATCCTGCTCGTCTCGGCCGGCGATGTCGTCGCACTCGTCGATGCAGCCGGTGACGGCGTCTCGAAGGTCGACACCATCACGTCTCGTGGCACCACCGAAGCCACCTACACGTTCAGCTCCGCTCCGTCGCTCGGCGAGCTCGACGCGGAGGTCGTCCGCAACCACGCCATCGCCGGACTCGCCGCACTCGGCGCAGGCGTGGTCGAAGGCGCCCGTGACCTGACTGCCGGCTACATCCGTGACCGCAAGCAGTTCGGCCGCTCCCTCGCGGAGTTCCAGGCAGTGGCGCAGCAGATCGCGGACGTCTACATCGGATCCCGTACGTTCTCGCTCACCGCGACCGAGGTCGTCCGTCGCCTCGACGCCGGCGATCCCGCCGCCGACGACCTCGCCATCGCCGCGTACTGGTTCGCCAACCGTGCCCCCGCCCTGATGCAGATCTGCCAGCACCTCCACGGCGGCATGGGCGTCGACGAGACGTACGACATGCCGCGCTACTTCGCCTCCGTCCGCGACATCGCGCGCCACGTCGGTGGACCTGCAGCGCTCGCCGCCGTGCCGATCAACGAGACAGCCGGCAAGAATGCCGAGCTGACCGAGGACGAGCGGGCGTTCAAGGCCGAGGCCCGCGACTACCTGATGAACCTCGTCAGCGACGAGGACCGCGACGAGATGCGCGCCAACCGCCACGGCCCCGCCTACCACCGCATCATCAAGAAGATGGGTGCCGACAACTGGATGGGCGTCGGCTGGCCCAAGGAGTACGGCGGCCAGGGTCGCGGGGTCATCGAGCAGCAGGTGTTCGTCAACGAGGCCTCGCACGCCGACGTCCACCTGCCGTCGGTCACTCTGCAGACCGTCGGGCCGACGCTGCAGGCGTACGGCACCGAGAAGCAGAAGGACATGTTCCTCGCCGACATCATCACCGGCGACGTGCACTTCGCGATCGGCTACAGCGAGCCCGATGCCGGCACCGACCTCGCGTCGATGCGCACCAGCGCCAAGCGCGACGGCGACCACTACGTCGTCAACGGGCAGAAGATGTGGACCACCGGGGGCCATGCGGCCGACTGGGTGTGGCTCGCGGTGCGTACGGATCCCGATGCGCCTCCGCACCGCGGCATCTCGGTGCTGATCGTCGACACCAAGGACCCGGGCTACTCGTGGACGCCGATCGTCACCAGTGACGGCTCGCACCACACCAATGCGACCTACTTCAACGACGTACGCGTTCCCGTCGACATGCTCGTCGGCGAGGAGAACCGCGGCTGGAGCCTCATCACCACCCAGCTCAACCACGAGCGCGTCATGCTCGGCCCAGCCGGCCGCATCGAGGGTCTGCGCGACCTGGTCCGCGAGTGGGCCGAGGGGCGTACGACACCCGACGGGACTCCCGTGCTCGAGGTGCCGTGGGTACGCGACACGCTCGCCCGCGCCACCGCGTCGTTCCGCGTCAACGAGCTGCTCAACTGGGCCGTCGCCAGCGCCCCGCCGTCGGAGAAGTCGACCGTCGCCGATGCGTCGACGTCGAAGGTGTTCGCCAGCGACGAGGTGCAGAGGCTCGGCCTCGCCCTGACCGACATCGTCGATGCGTTCGGCGACCCGGCCGATCCCGAGACCGGCCGCCTCGCGGACTACCTCGACAAGACCGCCAAGCGCAATCTCGTGCTGAGCTTCGGCGGCGGCGTCAACGAGGTGCAGCGTGAGCTGATCGCCATGTTCGGGCTCGACCTGCCGAGGGTTCCGCGATGACTGAGACCACAGTGACCGATCCGATCATTGAGCTGACCGACAAGATCAAGGCACGCGGCAGCAGCCCCGCCCGCGAGGCGCCCGACCCGGTCAACGCGCCGATGATCCGGCACTGGGCCGAGGCGATCGGCGACACCAACCCGCGCTGGGCCCCCGGCCCCGACACCGAGGCGCCGCCGGCGATGGCGCAGGTGTGGACGATGTACGGGCTCAACCCCGAGCGCATGCCCGGCGACCCGCTGCCCGACACGATGCAGGTGCTCGACGATGCCGGGTTCACCTCGGTCCTGGGCACCAACTGCGACCAGACCTATGCCCGGACCATGCGACCTGGCGAGGTGCCGACCATCAGCACCCGGCTCGCCGAGGTCATCGGCCCCAAGAAGACCGGAGTCGGCGAGGGCTACTTCATCACCACCGAGAGCGTGTGGTCCGTCGGCGACGAACAGGTCGCGACGATGACGTTCCGCGTCCTCAAGTTCAAGCCCGGCACCGGTCGTCCGGTCGTCGACAAGTCCAAGTCGTCGCGCCCGATGATCAACAGGGACACGCAGTTCTTCTGGGACGGCACCCAGGCCGGCGAGCTGCGCATCCAGAAGTGCAACGCCTGCGGCGAGCTGCGCCACCCGCCCGGCCCGGTCTGCCCGACGTGCCACGCCATGGATCGCGGGTACGTCGTCGCCTCCGGCAAGGGGACGGTGCACTCGTTCCTGGTGCACCACGCACCCGTCGTACCCGGCAAGCAGCTTCCGCTGACCCTTGCGTTGGTCGACCTCGACGAAGGCGTACGGATGATCGGCGAGGTCGCTGGCGACGTCGCGATCGGCGACGCCGTCGAGGTCTGGTTCGACCCGATCGACGACGAGGTGACACTGGCCAAATGGCGGCCGGTCGGCTCCGCGCCGCCAGAGCCCGAGCCGGAGGTTCCCTCAGACATCCCCGTGTGGGAGCTGCCGATCACGCCGACCTTGGTCGTCTCGACGGCGCTCGCGACCCGCGATTTCCAGGACGTGCACCACGACCGTGACCGCTCGATCGGCCACGGCAGCAAGGACATCTTCATCAACATCCTCAGCACGATGGGACTCGTGCACCGCTATGTCACCGACTGGGCGGGCCCGCAGACCCAGGTGCTGTCATGTGCGCTGCGACTCGGCGCGCCGGCCCACCCGTACGACACGCTGCGTTTCACCGGCAACATCGTGTCGGATGAGGACGGCGTGACGACGATCGACGTCACGGTCGGAGTCTCGATCGGTACGCACGCCAACGCCCGACTGGAGATCAAGCGATGAGCACCTTCTCCGGAGCAGCCGCGATCGCTGGCATCGGCGCCACCGAGTTCTCCAAGGAGTCGGGCAGGTCTGAGCTCCAGCTCTCGGCCGAGGCGACGCTGGCAGCCCTCGCCGATGCGGGTCTGTCGACGTCGGACGTCGACGGACTTGTCACGTTCACGATGGACTCGACCTCGGAGATCGCACTCGCGCGTGAGCTCGGCATGGGAGACCTGCGCTTCTTCAGTCGCATCAACTACGGCGGAGGTGCAGCCTGCGGCACGGTCCAGCAGGCGGCGATGGCCGTCGCCACTGGCATCGCCGATGTCGTCGTGGCCTACCGCGGCTTCAACGAGCGCTCAGGTCAACGTTTCGGCCAGGTGCAGAAGTGGGCCGCCGAGCAGGTCAACACCAACGGCCTCGACAACGCCTGGTCCTACCCGCACGGGCTCTCCACACCCGCCGCGACGGTCGCGATGCAGGCGCGTCGCTACATGCACGAGTACGGCGCAACATCGGCCGACTTCGGCGCGGTCGCTGTTGCTGACCGTCGGCACGCGGCCACCAACCCGAACGCCTTCTTCTACGAGAAGCCGATCACGATCGAGGACCACCAGTCCTCGCGGATGATCGCCGATCCGCTGCGCCTCCTCGACTGCTGCCAGGAGAGTGACGGCGCTGTCGCGATCGTCGTCACGTCCACCGAGCGTGCCCGGGATCTGGCGGCCGGTGCCGTACCGATCCTCGCCGCTGCCCAGGGCAGTGCCGCCGACCAGTTCGTCATGACGTCGTACTACCGAGACAACATCGGCATCCCCGAGATCGGCGTCGTCGGGCGCGAGCTGTGGCGGCAGTCGGGCCTGTCGCCGGTGGACATCCAGACGGCCGTCCTCTACGACCACTTCACGCCTTATGTGCTCATGCAGCTCGAGGAGCTCGGCTTCTGTGGACGCGGCGAAGCCAAGGACTTCATCGCCGGCGGCGCTATCGAGATCGGCGGCAAGCTGCCGCTCAACACGCACGGTGGTCAGCTCGGCGAGGCCTACATCCACGGCATGAACGGCATCGCCGAAGGCGTACGCCAGGTGCGCGGCACCTCGGTCAACCAGGTCGCCGATGTCGAACACGTGCTGGTCACGGCCGGCACGGGCGTGCCGACCTCGGGCCTGGTCCTCGGCAAGTAGCTCCCCCAGTCCGCACGTCCTCGGCCTCCCAGTCGCTCCGCTCCTCAGCGGCCGAGTTCAGCCAGGAGGCAGAGCCAGCCGGTTTCGTCCTCTTGATTCGAACGTTCGGACCACTCGGTGGAGAGTCCAGCTCGCGCCAGCGTTGCGGTGAAGTCATCCTCGGTCCGAAGTGCGCGGTAGTACTGCTTCCCGGACTCGCCCTCCTGCCACCCAGCTTCTTCGCCGAGCGGGATCGAGACGAGGAACCGGCCGCCCGGTCGTAGCGAGGCAGCGACCTTCAAAAGGACGACGGTGAGGTCGTCGGCTTCGACGTGCTGGAGGACGTGAAGGCAGACCACGGCGTCATAGGGTCCGCCGAGCTCGTCGTTGATCGCGTCGAGACGGTCGACCTCCTTGCCGCGGTTGCGCTGGAAGTCGATGAATCCCTGGGTGATGTCAGTGCGTCGAACCGTCAGTCCGGACTTGTCGAGGAAGTCGGCGTCCCAGCCGGGGCCTGACCCGATCTCGAGGACGTGAGCGCCGGGCACGGTCTTGGCCAGCTGAGTGAGACCGCTGGCGAGGACGGGATTGTCGCTCTGGGTGTCCCGCGCGTACTCCTCCGCGATGACCTCGTACGACTCGACGGTTCGCTGGTTGTTCGTCGGCTCCATGAAGCCGAGCCTATGCACCGCCGTGGCGGTTGAGTAGCCCGAAGAGAGCCGAGCAGCGGCGGGCGGTTGTCGCCGGCGGTCCTGCCCGCTGGAATAGTGGGTCGTATGTGGCGACTTCCGTCGGAATGGTGGCACGAGTCTTGGTCGGGACTGTCGGATGGACGGTTCGTCACCCTCGGGGCGCACCCGGATGACTCGGGCGAATACGTCAGGGAGCTGGTCTGGCTGAGCGAAGGCGATGCGACCGTCGACCCCGTGCCACACGTGCCGGTCGAGGCGTTCGCTGACCACGAGCCCTTTCTTGTCGCGTTGCCCCACGGCGCCTGCGCGATCATCGCCGGTCCCAGCGCGCTCTGGGTGCACCGCGATGTCGGCTCGGACCCGGTGCGAGTGCCGATCGGCGGTGCAGAGCTCCTCGCCACCGTGGCGCCTCACCCACGGCTCCAGGGAGGTTGTGCGGTCTCGGACGACTCGACCTTCGCCATCGTTCTCAGTCACGGTGTGCTCACACAGGAGCGCCGTTACGTTGCCGACCTCGTCATCGACACCGAGCGACTCTCGGCGACCTGGACGAGCGAGCCCCGAGCGCTGCAGCCCGACGACTTCCCCCGCGATCGGTTCGGTGATGCCGCATTCGTCGACGATGGGGAGCAGGCCGTCAGCCTGACGGCCTCGCTGCGGGCCGGCGGACGGCTGACGATCTGTTCCGAAGGCTCCGACCTAGGGTCGATGAACCGCTACGGCTCCGACTTCTTCACCGTGGCCACTGTCTCGCCCGATGGCGCCGTGGTCGAACGCCGGTGGGAGGCATCCGGCTGGAAGCGCCAGCCAGGCAAGCACGGAATCCACGGCAGGTTCACGGTTGACGGAGAGCACGCCATCCTCACACCGAACTTCGGCACGGGCGCCTGGAAAGGGCATCAACGCGTGCTCCGGCTCCGCGATGGGCAGCTTCTTGCGCCACAGATTCCGCGAGGTCGATCCAAGGCGTCGATCCTCGACCGCAGTGGCGGACGGTGGTGGATCGAGCACGAGGGCGAGCTGCTCGCCGTCGACGAGATCGCCCTGGTCGAGGTGTGACGCGAGGCGGGCTGCAGCCCTGGAGGCTTTTCAGCGGCGAGTCACGAAGCAGTCAGCCAGCGCCGGGCGATTGTCGTCGCCGACCGTCACGGTCACGGCGATGCCTTCGGGCTCGTCCCACGCGTTGATCGTGAGCGTCTCGCCGGGGAACACGACCCCTGCGAACCGGGCACCGAAACCGCCAACGGCGCTGGCGTCGCCGTCGAGGAGCAGGTCGATCACCTCGCGCAGCACGATGCCGTACGTCGCCAGCCCGTGCAGGATCGGAGCCGGGAACCCTGCACCGGCAGCAAATGCGGGATCGGAGTGCAACGGGTTGCGGTCACCGCAGAGTCGATAGAGCAGCGCCTGCTGCGGCGTCACGGCGTACGAGGTGGTGCCGTCGGGCGCCCGATCAGGCACGGCGACGGCGTTGCTCTCGCCGCGGTTGCCGCCCCAGCCGCCCTCGCCCTTGACGAAGATCGAGGAGCGTACGCGCCACAGCTCCGAACCGGAGGGATCGACCGCGACGCCCTCCTGCCAGATGACGGCAGCCTTGCCCTTGTCCCACACGTCGGTGATGGTCGTCGTCAGCGTCGCCGAGCCCGACGTGGGCAGCGGCGAGGTCAGGTGGACCTCCTGGGCGCCGTGCACCACTTGGGTCAGCGTGATGTCGCAGCCGGGCAGATCCAGCGACGGGGGATTGGTCTCGTGGAACGACGGCGCGACCACGGCGAAGCTCGGCAACACCTGCAGCGAGTCGCCTTCGGTGGTCCAACGCAGAGCATCCGCCGAGACATTGTCGCCGGTACGCGAGCCGGCACCGACCGCGAGCTGATAGAGGAGGACGTCGCTGCTGGTCCAGGAGAACTCCTGGGTGCCGACGATGGCACCGATGGCGACGTCAGGATCGATCGGCATCAGGCAACCGTCTCAGACTTCGCGATATCTTCGGCGGCGAGGTAGCCGAAGGTGAATGCCGGACCGATCGTGGCGCCGGGGCCGGCGTACGTGTGACCCATGACGGCAGACGAGACGTTGCCCGCGGCGTACAGGCCGTCGATGACCGAGCCGTCGGCGCGCAGCGCGCGAGCCCGCTCGTCGGTGACGATGCCGCCCTTGGTGCCGAGGTCGCCGGGAACGATCTTGACGGCATAGAACGGGCCTTGGTCGATGCTGTGCAGCGACGGGTTGGGCTTCACGCGCGGGTCGGCGTAGTAGCGGTCGTAGGCGCTGTCGCCGCGATGGAAGTCCTCGTCGTTGCCGGTCTTGGCGAAGCCGTTGAAGCGCTCGATCGTCGCTGCGAGGGCATCGGCCGGTACGTCGATCGCCTCGGCGAGCTTGTCGAGTGACGACGCCTTGACCACGGCGCCGCTCTTGAGCCAACGACCCGGGAACGGTTGGCGTGGGGAGAGCCCGGCGAACAGGTAGCGGTTGCGGTAGCGCTGATCGATGATCAGCCAGGCGGGCACGTGGGAGATGCCAGTGGCCTCGCCCTTGTAGATCTCGTGCGTCGCCTCGACGTACGGCAGCGCCTCGTTCATGAACCGCTTGCCGGCCGCGTTGACGATGATCGAACCGGGCAGGTTGCGCTCCGACAGGCAGAACCACGGGCCGTTGGGCAGCGGGATCGTCGGGCCCCACCACGCGTCGTCCATCATGTCGGTCGCTGCGCCGATCGCGATCCCGGCTTCGATGCCGGCTCCGGTGTTGCTGGCGGCGGCGGTGCTCCAGTCGACGCTGGTCGGGCTGGGGAGGTACTTCTCGCGCAGTCCTTCGCTCTTCTCGAATCCGCCTGAGCCGAGGATCACGCCCTTGCGGGCTCGGATCACGACGTCCTTGCCATCACGCTCGGCGCGTACGCCGACGACCCGGCCGTTCTCGATGACCAGGCCGGTCAGCGCAGTCTCGTAGTGCACCGGCACGTTGGCGTCGACCAGTGCCTTGCGGAGGCTGATCGTCAGGGCGTTGCCCATCGCGTACATCTTGCGTCGCAGCAGCGAGTTGAGCACGCGCATGAAGACGACGCGCATCATGGTGAGCGGGCCGCGGATCGAGCGCAGGCCGAGGCTGATCTTGCGGAAGTCGGCCTGGGTGACGATCAGGTTGGCGGGCGCCTTGGCGTACGGCGGGTGCAGGCGTTCGAGCTCGTCGCCGAGAATGCGGCCGTCCATCGGGATCGGCTCGACGCTGCGTCCCTGCGAGCGGCCGCCGGGCTGCTCGGGGAGGTAGTCGGAGTAGCCCGGAACCCATTTGAGCTTGAGCGGCGTCTTGTCGAGAAGGAAGTCGATGACCTCGGGTCCGCGGTCGAGGAACGTCTCGCGGCGGATCGCGGGGACCTCGTCGCCGACGATCGCCTGGAGGTAGTCGCTCGCGTCCTGACGGTCTGTCGCGCTGACCTGTCCGGCGGCCTTGAGGGCACGGTTGCCGGGGACCCACACGCCGCCACCGGAGCGGGCCGTGGTGCCGCCGAAGTAGGCGGTCTTCTCGATCACGACCGTGTCGAGGCCATGCTCGGCTGCGGCAAGGGCAGCCGTCATGCCGGCACCACCGGCACCTACGACGACGACGTCATACGACTCTTGCATGGGACCTCCGTCGGGGCGAACTACCGCAAAACTGTAACAGGTTCTAGTATGGCGAGGTGACCTCCATCAAGGCTGATCCCGCCGCCATCGCTGCGGCCACAGACAGGCTTGCGCAGGCCCTGGAGACCCGGGTTCCCTGTGCGGCGGTGCGCGATCTCATCGGTACTGACGACCTGTCGGGTGCCTACGCCGTGCAGCAGGGTCTCGTCCAGAAGCGGTTGGCCGGTGACGTGACGGTCGTCGGCCGCAAGATCGGCGCGACCTCCAAGGCGGTGCAGGACCAGCTCGGCGTCGACCAGCCCGACTTCGGCTACCTCCTCAGCGACATGGACGTCAGCCACGGCACCGACGGCACGCCGATCTCGATGCGTACGCTCCTGCAGCCCCGCGTCGAGGCCGAGGTCGCCTTCCGGTTGAGCCGTGACATCGACGTCCCCGAGGACCAGATCACGATCGACTTCGTCCGCGAGTCCGTCGACGTGGCGATCCCGGCGCTGGAGATCGTCGACTCGCGCATCGAGGGCTGGGACATCACGTTCACCGACACGGTCGCCGACAACGCGTCGAGCGGCCTCTATGTCGTCGGCGACGAAGGACTCACGCTCAGCGAGATCGAGCCGCGCGACGTCGAGATGAGCCTGACGATCAACGACGAGGTGCGCTCGTCCGGCAACGGCGCCGCTTGCCTCGGCGATCCGCTGGAGGCGCTGCGCTGGCTCGCGGTCCAGGCCGCCCGCTTCGGCGACCCGCTGCGTGCGGGACACCTGATCCTGTCCGGGGCCCTCGGGCCCTTCGTACCGTTCGCCGCGGGTGACCGCGTCACGGCTTCCATCAGCGGGTTCGCGCCCCTGACCGTCTCCTTCGAGGAGTAAGAAATATGTCCCGCAAAGTCACGGCGGCCATCGTCGGACCCGGCAACATCGGCACCGATCTGCTCTACAAGCTGCTGCGCAGCGACGTCATCGAACCGCGCTGGATGATCGGCGTCGACGAGTCGTCCGAAGGCCTCAAGCTCGCCCGCGATCGCGGCGTCGAGGCGTCCCATGAGGGTGTCGACTGGCTGCTCAAGCAGGACGAGCTGCCCGAGCTGATCTTCGAGGCGACCTCGGCGTACGTGCACCGTGAGTACGCCCCCCGCTACGCCGAGGCCGGCATCAAGGCGATCGACCTGACGCCCGCCGCCGTCGGTCCTGCCGTGATCCCCCCGGTCAACGGTGAGGAACACATCACCAAGGACAACGTCAACATGATCACGTGCGGCGGCCAGGCCACGATCCCGATGGTCTACGCCGTCTCGCGCGTCGCCCCGGTGCCGTACGCCGAGATCGTCGCCTCGGTCTCCAGCGCCTCCGCCGGACCCGGCACCCGCGCCAACATCGACGAGTTCACCCGTACGACGAGCAACGGCGTGATGACGATCGGCGGTGCGGAGAAGGGCAAGGCGATCATCATCCTCAACCCCGCCGAGCCGCCGATGATCATGCGCGACACCATCTTCTGCGGTGTCAGCGCCGCCGCCGACCGCGATGCGATCGCCGAGTCGGTCTACGACATGGCCAAGGCGGTGCAGGAGTACGTGCCCGGCTACCGCCTGCTGCAGGACCCGCAGTTCGACGACGCCACCGAGGCCACGATGGGCATGACCAAGGTCAGCATCTTCGTCGAGGTCGAGGGCGCTGGCGACTACCTGCCACCGTTTGCCGGCAACCTCGACATCATGACCGCCGCCGCGACGAGAGTCGGCGAGTCGATCGCAAGGGAGATCATCAAATGAGCACTCCAGCACCCGTCTCCAGCGTTGACGCATCCATCGACGCCCTCGCCCGCACCTGGTCGCAGACCGACCCGTCGAGCACGCTCGACCTCCGGCTGACCGACACCTGTCTGCGCGACGGCTCGCACCACAAGCGCCACCAGTTCGTGCCGCAGGAGGTGCGCGACATCGTCGGCGCGCTCGACGAAGCCGGCATCCCGGTCATCGAGGTCACCCACGGTGACGGTCTCGGCGGATCGTCGTTCAACTACGGCTTCTCCAAGACGCCCGAGCAGGAGCTCATCAAGCTCGCCGCCGAGACGGCCAAGAACGCCAAGATCGCCTTCCTCATGCTTCCCGGCGTCGGCACCAAGGACGACATCCGGGCCGCCCAGGACAACGGCGGCCAGATCTGTCGCATCGCCACCCACTGCACCGAGGCCGACACGTCGCAGCAGCACTTCGGCCTCGCCCGCGAGCTCGGCCTGGAGACCGTCGGCTTCTTGATGATGAGCCACACGCAGTCGCCCGAGACGCTCGCCAAGCAGGCCCGCATCATGGTCGATGCCGGCTGCCAGTGCGTCTATGTCGTCGACTCCGCCGGCGCGCTGATCATGGAAGGTGTCGCGGATCGCGTACACGCCCTCGTCGCCGAGATCGGCAACGAGGCCACGATCGGCTTCCACGGTCACGAGAACCTCGGCCTCGGCGTCGCCAACACCGTCGTCGCCGCCCGCGCGGGTGCCACCCAGATCGACGGATCCGTACGCCGCTTCGGCGCCGGTGCCGGCAACACCCCGCTCGAGGCGTTCATCGGCGTCGCCGACAAGCTCGGCTGGAACACCGGTGTCGACTTCCTCCAGATCGTCGACGCGGCCGAAGACGTCGTACGCCCGGCGATGCCGGAGGAGTGCACGCTCAACCGGATGACGCTGATGATGGGCTACGCCGGTGTCTACTCCTCGTTCCTCAAGCACGCTGGCAACGCCGCCGACCGCTACGGCGTCTCTGGTGCGAAGATCCTGCTCGAGGCCGGACAGCGCAAGCTGATCGGCGGCCAGGAGGACCAGCTCATCGACATCGCGCTGATGCTCAAGGCCAAGGACGAAGCCAACGCCTGAGGCGCGATAGAGTTGCCACGTTCGTTGTTCGACCGGCAGGAGGTGAGACCCGTGTACGTACCCACATCGGGCGCTCCCCTGCAGAGCACGGGCTCGCGACTCATCTAGTCGCCGGGAGCGCCTGACACGCATACGTGAAAGGCAATCCCATGAACACTTCTTCTACTGCTCTCGTCCTCGGCGGTGGCGGATCGACCGGCAACGCCTGGTTGATCGGCATCGTCGCCGGACTCTTCGATGTCGGTCTCGACGTCACCTCCGCCGATCTCACGATCGGTACGTCAGCGGGCTCGACCGCCGCTGCTCAGCTCGCCGATGCAACGCCGCCCGAGCTGTTCGCGGCGTCGGTCGCGCCGATCCCGCAGCGGCCCGGGCCGCCGCCCAACCGCCCGGTCAACGACCATCTCGCCCGGCTGCAATCGGTCATCGCGTCGTCCTCGGATGTGGCTGACTGGCGGCGCCGTATGTGCCTCGCCGCGCTCGAGGCCGATGCCGCCTCGGACGGTGCGTGGTCGGAGCAGTGGCGCAGCATCGTCGCGATGCGGCTGCCCGCTGCGCGGTGGCCGGAGCGCCGCGTGATCATCACGGCGGTCGACGCGCGTACGGCCGAACCGGTCTCGTTCGACCGTCACAGCGGTGTCGACATCGTCGATGCGGTGGCGGCGAGCTGTGCCGGGGGCGGGTTGCCGTACCGAATCGGCGACGGCCTCTACATCGACGGCGGCTACCGGGCCAACGCCGAGAACGCCGACCTGGCTGCAGGCTTCGACCGGGTGCTGGTGCTGTCGCCGCTCGGCGGGCGATCGCTGACTCCGCCGGAGTGGGGCACCAATCTCCCGGCGCAGGTCGATGCGCTCCGAGCCGGAGGGAGCCGCGTTGAGGTGGTTGTCCCGCTCGACGGGGACGAGCACCTCTTCGGCGCCAACGCGATGAACGTCGCGCTGCGTCCCGCCGCCGCCCAAGCCGGCTACGACCAGGGATGTGCGCTCGAGCTCAAGGAGTTCTAGTCGCGGCGGAGCTTCTGCTGGAAGTCGCCGTAGGAGATCAACCCTTCGGCGAAGCCGAACGTGCCGTGCTCGAGCATCTCGCGCCCGGCCCGGTCGATCAGGCTGAGCGCCGCCCGTGTCAGCGTCCCGCCGACGCTGATGCGGGCGACGCCGAGGTCTCGCAGCGTCGCTGCGTCGAGGACCGGCTCGACGAGTCCTGCGACCACGTTGACGGGGGCGCCGATCTCAGCGGTGAGTCGGCCGATGTCGCCGGCATCGCTGACGCCCGGGACGAAGATGCAGTCGGCGCCGGCCTCGACATACTGCTCGGCCCGGCGGACGGTCTCGGCGAACGCATCAGGGTGCTTGACCATGTAGGGGTCGGTGCGCGCGTTCAGCACGAACGTCCCCAGGGGTGCGACGCTGCGTGCGGCCTCGACCCTTTCGCGGGCGGCTTCGACGGGGAGCAGCTCGCCCGGCACCTGCGCGTCCTCGAGGTTGCCGCCGACGACGCCGATCTCGACCGCCGCCGCGATGGTGTCGGCGACCTGGTCGGCGGTCTCGCCGTAGCCGGACTCCAGGTCGGCGCTCACGGCACAGTCGACCGCCTCGACGATCGCCGCGATGCAGTCGAGCATCTCGGTGCCGTCCATCCCTCCGTCGGGGACGCCGCGGCTGAACGCGATGCCGGCGCTGGTCGTGGCGAGGGCGGCGAATCCGACCTGCTCGAGCATGCGCGCCGAGCCGGCGTCCCAGGCGTTCGGCAGGATGAACCCGGCACCGTGCTGGTGAAGGGCGAGGAACTCGGTTGCGCTCGTGGCAGCGGACATGGCGTCAGTGTGGCAGGGGATCTGCCTCCCGACGAGGCCGCCGATGGACTTGTTACTAGAACGTGTTCTAGTATTGCGACTGAGACGAAACTCCCAAGGAGCTGCAATGACCCAGGCTGTGCTGGACGGCATCCACGACCTTCTGCCCGCTTTCCGCGAGCGCGCTGACGAGACCGAGCGTCTCCGCCAGGTCCCCGACGCCTCGGTCAAGGAGCTGGAGCAGACCGGATTCTTCCGGATGCTGCAGCCCAAGCGCTTCGACGGCCTCGAGTCCGATCCGATCGACTTCTACACCGCCGTCGCGATGATCGCTTCCGCATGTGGCTCGACCGGCTGGATCTCCTCGGTCCTCGGCGTCCACCCGTGGCAGGTCGGCCTGTTCCACGACGATGCGCAGCAGGCCGTGTGGGGCGCTGACACCAGCACCCGGCTGAGCTCGTCGTACGCCCCCACCGGCAAGGCGACCATCACCGAGGGCGGCTACACGCTCGAGGGTCGCTGGAGCTTCTCGTCCGGCTCGGCGCACGCCAGCTGGGTCCTGCTCGGTGGTCTCGTCTCCAACGACGAGGGCCAGGTCGTCGACTTCAAGACGTTCATGGTTCCGCGTGAGAAGTACGAGATCGTCGACGTCTGGAACGTCGTCGGCCTCGCTGGCACCGGCTCCAACGACATCGTCGTCGCACCCACGTTCATCCCCAACGAGTTCACGCTCTCGATGGGTGACACCGGCCGCTGCTTCGGCCCCGGCCAGGAGCAAAACACCAGCGACCTCTACAAGCTTCCGTTCCACTCGCTGTTCACCACGACCATCACGGCACCCATCGTCGGCATGGCGCGGGGTGCGTACGCCGAGCACGTCGAGCAGCAGCAGCAACGCGTACGTGCCGCCTACCTCGGCGAGAAGGCTTCGTCCGACCCGTTCGCGGCCGTACGCATCGCCCGCGCGTCGAGCGAGATCGACGCCGCGTGGGAGCTCTGCATGGCCAACATCCGCCAGGAGCAGGCGCTCGTCGCCAAGGGTGAGAAGATCCCGATCCCGCTGCGCCTCAAGGTCCGCCGCGACCAGGTGCTCGGCACCCAGCGCGCGATCGACGCGATCGACGTCCTCTTCGAGTCGTCGGGTGGGCGCGCGCTGGCCAACGGCACCTACCTGCAGCGCGCCTGGCGCGATGCGCACGCCGGTCGGGTGCACGCCGCCAACGACCCCGAGCGCGCCCTGCAGATGTTCGGGATGTCGGAGTTCGGTCACAAGGTCGACCCAGGGATGTACTGATGGCTGGCCTCGATCGCGAGTCCACCCGCCGATCTGCGAAGGCCGGCGATCTAACCCTCAACTACTACGAGGCCGGTGAGCCGACCGCGATCGGCGGCGGACTGCCGCTGGTCATGCTGCACGGCGGCGGACCCGGTGCGTCGGCATGGTCCAACTTCGGCTCGGCGCTGCCCGGCTTCGCCGGGGACTTTCGTACGCTGCTCGTCGACCAGCCCGGCTTCGGCCAGAGCGACAAGCCACCGGTCGTGGGCAACTACTTCCGCCACTCCGCCCAGATCATCAAGGACTTCCTCGATGAGCTCGGCATCGACCGCATCCACCTGCTCGGCAACAGCCTTGGTGGCGGTACGGCGGCGCGCTTCGCGCTGATGTTCCCCGAGCGCGTCGGCCGCCTCGTGCTGATGGGGCCCGGGGGTCTCAACCTCAGCCTGTTCCACGCCGACCCGACCGAGGGCGTCAAGCGACTGATGGACTTCGGTGCCACCCCGACTCGCGAGTCGCTGCGCGCGTTCATCTCGACCATGGTCGTCGACCAGTCGCTGGTCACCGACGAGCTCGTCGAAGAACGCTTCGCCGACGCCACGGCGCCCGGCGCGCAGGAGGCCATGCAGGCGATGGGCATGTCGTTCTGGAACCCCGACTCGTACGAGGACGGCCTGGTCTGGCGCGACGCCCACCTGATCAAGCGGCCGACGCTGCTGACGTGGGGCCGCGAGGACCGGGTCAACCCGCTCGACGGCGCGTTCGTCGCGCTCAAGATGATCCCCAAGGCAACGCTGCACGTGTTCCCCAACTGCGGACACTGGGCGCAGATCGAGGCGGCCGACGAGTTCCGCCAGGTCTGCACGGCATACCTCTCCAACCACGTCGAACGACCGAGGAAGGAGCAGTCATGATCGACATCAAGTCCATGGGATATGCCCGGGTCTCCTCCACTGACCTGGATGCCTGGAAGCAGTTCGGCGGCAAGGTGCTGGGCCTCGCCGAGGGTCGTGGCCCCAACCCCGACAACCTCTACTTCCGCATCGACGAGGTCTCGGCCCGACTCGTCGTGTTCCCCGGCGACACCGACCAGCTCGACTGTGTCGGCTGGGAGCTCGCCGACCACGACGCGCTGCAGGCTGCGCGCGAGCACCTGGCCAAGGCCGGCGTCGAGACCACCGAAGGCACGGCCGAGGAGCTCGCGGAGCGCCGGGTCCAGGAGCTCGTACGGTTCGCCGACCCCTTCGGCAACGTCTTCGAGCTGTTCCACGGCATCACGTACGAGTCACGCCCCGTCGTGACCCCGTACGCCGCGACGTTCGTCACCGGCGACCAGGGCATGGGCCACGTCGTCATCCCGGTCGACGACGACGTCGAGGCGCTGAAGTTCTATCGCGACGTGCTCGGCTTCCGGCTGCGCGACTCGATGTCGATGCCGGGCGAGTTCGTCGGCAAGGAGCCCGGCTCCAAGGTCTGGCTCCGGTTTCTCGGCGTCAACCCGCGCCACCACTCGCTGGCCTTCCTGCCGATGCCCAACCCGAGCCGCTGCGTCCACCTCATGCTCGAGGTCGAGAAGCTCGACGACGTCGGCCGCGCCCTCGAGCGGGTCAAGAAGCACAAGGCACCGTTGTCGGCGACGCTCGGCCGTCACATGAACGACGAGATGGTGTCGTTCTACGTGAAGTCGCCGGGTGGTTTCGACATCGAGTTCGGCTGCGAGGGCCTCACGGTCAGCGACGAGCGCTGGGTCGCCCGCGAGTCGACGGCTGTCTCGTACTGGGGCCACGCGTTCGGGCAGTCCGGCTAGGCCTGACACAGTGGGATCCGTGACTGACGCAGAACTCCCTGACGGCATCAGTGCCGATGCCGCCACGTCCTGGCCGTCCCGTGAGCTGATCGACTCCTATCTCGGCGGCGAGCACGAGCTCTTCTCGTGGCGCCCGGGTGAGGTCGTCGAGATCGACGGCGAGGCGGCGCAGGCTGCTGCCCGCCAGTACCGCGACGTCCTCGGCCAGTACGCCAGCGGCGTCACGGTCATCACCACGATGCAGGGTGGCAAGCCGGTCGGCATGACCTGCCAATCGTTCACCAGCGTCTCGCTCGACCCGCCTCTGGTCGCGTTCCTGCCGCAGAAGACGTCACGCGCATTTGCGGCGATCCGGCAGACTCGCCGGTTCTGCGTCAACATGCTCGCCGCCGACCAGACGGAGATCTCCAATGTCTTTGCGTCGCGGGCTGATGACAAGTTCGCGGGACTCGCCTGGGACCTCACGGCCAACGGCACTCCTCGGCTCGAGGGCACGGTCGGCTGGGTCGACTGCGTCGTCCAGGACGTCCACGAAGCCGGTGACCACTACCTCGTGATCGGCAAGGTCGAAGAGCTCGGCCAGGGCGAGGCCGACAAGCCACTGCTGTTCCACCAGGGCCGCTACCGCACCGCCGAGTGAGTTCTGGCTGCGCCACACGAATACCTTGTCGCCATATGACGACAAATGTTACTGTCGCCATATGGCGACAACGATCCAGGCGTCTCGACCTGACGACATCGGCCCGGCGCTTCGCGAGGCACGGCTGGCTGACGGTCTGACGCAGGCTGCGTTGGCCGAGCTCGCCAACGTCGGCCGCCAGTGGCTCAACTCGTTCGAGATGGGGGAGAAGGTCTCTGCTCCGCTTGACATGGTCATGCGCGTGATTGCGGCGCTCGATGTCGCCGTCGTCCTCACGCGGCCGTCGCTGCCCGCGAACAGGGCGATCCCGGAGGGCGCGGAAGCCTTCGACCTCGACGAGCACTTGAGCGAGTACGACCGATGAGCGCGGCCATCCCGCTGTCTGACGAGCACACCCTGTACGTGGTGATGAACGGTCGCGTCGTCGGCGACATCAACCGGATCGGCAAGAACAGGGCACGACTGCGCTACGAAGATGCAGCCGCAGCCGACTTCACACCGCTCTCTGTCTCGATGCCGGGGCCGACCGGTCGCTACCGCGAGACCGTCCTTGTTCCGTGGGTTGAGGCGCTGCTGCCAGACCGTCCGGAGACCCTGCGCCAGTGGCGTCGTCGCTTCGGCGTCATCGAGCCGGGCCCGTTGGCCCTCATGCCGTACGTCGGCGAAGACGTCGCGGGCGCGGCCCAGTTCGTCCGGCCCAGCAGGCTCGATGCCGTACTGAATCGGACCGGCGAAGCGCGGGGACTCACCGATGATGACGTGGCCGAGATGTTGCGCCGGGCGAAGGCTGACCTGCCGGTGTCACTGGACGAGTCGCACACCGGAAAGTTCTCGCTGGCTGGCGCCCAAGCCAAGATCGCTCTGTATCGGACTGACCATGGCTGGACGGACCCGCATGATGCCATCCCCTCGACGCACATCATCAAACCCGCTATCCCGGGCATGGAGGATCAGGATCTGGTCGAGCACGTCACGATGCGTACCGCCGCGGCCCTTGGGCTTCGTGTTGCCCGCACATCGATCGAGCAGTTCGGTGACACCCGGGCCGTCGTCGTCCAGCGCTTCGACCGGATTCAGTCGGCCACTGGCACGTGGAGCCGTCTGCACCAGGAAGACATGTGCCAGGCGCTCGGTGTCAGGCCCTCGCGGAAATACGAGTCGCAGGGCGGGCCTGGCGCAGCCGTGGTCGCGCAGCTCATCAACGAGCACAGCACCGCGCGAGACGTTGGGGACAACCAGCGCTTCGTCCAGGCGCTCATCTACAACTGGCTGGTGTGCGGCACCGACGCACATGCGCGCAACTACTCGTTGATGTTGAGCGGCTCGAACGTCGCGCTCGCTCCCCTTTACGACCTGAACAGCCACCTGGCCTACTCCGACGGGACCGGCAACGATCTGTCGATGTCGGTTGCAGGTACGTTCCGTGCTGCATCCGTGAAAGCGGCAGACTGGACGCGAGAAGCCGATGAACTGTTCGTTGATCCCGATTGGCTTCGAGGCGAAGCGGCCCGGCAGACCGAGCAGATCCGCGATGCCCTCGGCGACGTAACCAAGGGTGACGACGTCGCCACGTACAAGAGCCCAGCAGTGAGGCGGCTCGTCGAAAACGCGAACCTGTGGGTCAAACAGCGAGCAAAAGCGGCGGATTGACTCAGTGGGCGCTCGCCATCCCGTCGAGTGGTAGCTGAGCTGTTCGGTCAACGAGTTGACGATCACGGGGCGCCATGTTGGGTTCCCGTCACGTTCAGTCCCCGAACAGAGCGACCAATCGCTCGAGCTGAACCAGGCGCACTTCTGACGCCCCCGCCAGCTCGACGACTTCAGCTCTTCCGGTCAGGTCCGGGTCGTCGGCGAGTTCGAGAAGCGCCTCGTCCATTGCTGTGCGCAGATCGGGGTCTTCGTCAGCAGGAACGTCGATGCGGTCGGTGGAGTTGAGGGGAAGCAGAACAACCAAGTCGACATTCTTCATGGCCTCGACACACAGGTCAGTTCCCTGACGGAAATGCTCGCGCGACGGCGTCGGGCGCTCTAGTCGTTCAAGTGCATCCAGGTAGGCAAGGAAGTCCAACGGGCCGCGCTCGGCGATAACCAACCCAACGTGGGGTTCGAGGATCCGGGCCGCTGCAATCTCCAACTGCTGGTAAAAGATGCCAGCACCCTGGTCGGTCTGGTATTGGTCGAGCACCTCGAACGGATCCGGCAGAACGCGCGCCTGCGGCTGCGCCGTTGCGAACGCATCGATCAGCGAAGTCTTCCCGCAAGCGTGCGTTCCGGAAACCACGATGATCATGGGCGGATTCTACGAAACTGTCGGAACAAACCCCGCCGTGATCGCGGCGGTAGGACGCGTTGAGTGCTCTCGATATCGATCGGATCGATTGCGTCGGCTTCTGGCGATGTTTCCTGAGTCAGATCAACGAGACGATGGCTTCCCAGAGATGACCGTCGGGGTCGGTGAACGTACCGGTGTAGCCCCAGGACTTCTGCTCAGGTCCTGACACGACCTGACCGCCTGCAGCATCGACACGCCCGACCAGCTCGTCGACCTCACTGACAGCGTCCACCTGCAGGCTGACCAGGCACTCCGACGTCCCGGACTCGGCGGTGGGGCGCCCTGCCGTGACCCAGCCGAATCCCCCGGTCGGGATGTACATCAGCGCGGTCTGCTCATTGAGCTGCACCCGCAGCGGCTCGGGGACACCGTCGTCGGCCAGCTCGCCGGGCGTCTCGAAGCCAAGTGCCCGTGCGAAGGCGAAGGCGCGGGAACGGTCGGCGGTGGGAAGGGCGATGACGGTGTTGTACGACGGCACGCCCACGAGGCTAACTGGCGTCACCGACGCTGGAGAACCCCCAGCGGACGTCGGCTCCCAGGGCGAGGTTGAAGCCGGCGCCGTTGCGTGCCAGACCCATCAGCAGGATGCTGGCCCATTCAAGGACGTAGGTCATTTCGAGCCCTCCTGTGTCGAGGGGCCGCATGTCCACGGTCCGGAGGAACGCCGCGAAGCGCGCCTTCGCCTCGGCGTCTTCGCCGGCGAAGAACACGTCAACGGGCTTGTCGTCAGCGAGGACGTCACGGAAGAGCATGTTGAATGCCTTGACGACGTGTGCGTCCTCGGGGGCGGCCGCGGCGATCTGCTGGGACACCGAGTTGCCCTCAGTTGTCGCGAGTCCGCTGGCGTCGGCGTTGAACGGGTTGGTGATGTCGACAAGGGTCTTGCCTGCCAGCGCCTCGCCGAAGTACGTGACCACGTCAACCGCGTCGGCGTACAGGACCGACAGGATGACGATGTCACCCGCCGGCTGTGCGCCGTACGTGCCGGCGGTGGCTCCGTTGCCGATCTGGTCGACGAGTCTCTGGGCCTTGGCGGTGTTCCGGCTGATGATCTCGACGGTGTGGCCGTGCTTGGCCGCCCGGGTTCCGATGGCGCTGGCCATGTTGCCCGAGCCGATGATGCTGAGGGTGGGTGTAGCCATGATGTGTCTCCTCCGTGAAGTCTTGCGTTGACATCGATATAACCGGAGGGGGGCCTCGGTTTATTCCGGAGGGGTGCCTCAGGTTGGTAGAATGGGGAAATGAGTACGAGCGACGTTGATCAGGTGCGTCGGCCCTTGCGCCGGGATGCGCGGGAGAGTCGCGACAAGCTCATCGCCGCGGCGCAGCGCGAGTTCGCCGCGCGCGGCGTGGACGCGTCGTTGGAGAAGATCGCGCGCGACGCAGGCGTGTCCATCGGCACCTTGTATCGCCACTTCCCGACCCGCTTGGACCTGCTCATGGCTGCCTTCAAGCCTCGGCTCGAGGAGTTCCTCAGTGGGGCGGTCAAGGCTCTGGAGATCGACGATCCGTGGGATGGGTTCGTTGCCTACTTGGAGAACCTGTTCAGCGTGCAGGCGGGCGACCGAGGCTTCAACGATTTTCTTTCCCGCCGCTTCACCGACAGCGCCGAGACTGAGCGCATCCACGACCAGATGTGCCAGCACATCGAGGACGTTCTCGCCCGAGCCCAGGCAGCCGGCGAGGTTCGCTCCGACATCACCCAGGCCGACATCGTCAACCTCATCTGGTCCAGCGGCCGGATGATCGATGCGACCAGCATCGCCGCGCCCAACGCCTGGCGCCGCCACCTCTACCTCATGCTCGACGCCTATCGGGCTGAGCGGGCGCATCCGATCCCCGAGCCGCCGATGACGGACCAGCAGCTCTATGACGCCATGGTCCATCTCAGCGAAGCGAGGTAGACCACAGGCCCGTCTCGGGCCCTTGACGATTGCTCGCACCCATTCATACAATCATCCAGACTTTGTATGATTGATCTGAGGGGTCCGGCATGAGGTTTGGGCAGACGGCAGTGGTTCTCGGCGGCAGCATGGCGGGTCTCTCCGCCGTGGGTGCGCTGGCCTCGCACTTCGACGAGGTGCTGGTCCTCGAGCGCGACGAGCTGCCGATCGAGGCAGAGCACCGTCGCGGCGTACCCCAGAGCAAGCACCCGCACTTCCTGCTCAACTCGGGTCGGCGGGCGATCGGGGAGCTGTTTCCTGGCTTCGAGGACGACCTGATCGCGGCCGGCGGCATGCCGCTGATCGCGTCGATGGACACCGCGCACATGACCGATGTCGGCTGGTCGCCGCGCAAGCGTGGAGCGCTCGACATGGTCTACGGCTCGCGGCTTCTGATCGAGCGAGTCCTGCGCGACCGCGTACGCGCACTGCCGAACGTGACGATCCGCGAGGGCGTGACGGTCACCGGGATCAACATCGACGAATCGGGCCGCGTGACCGGTGTGAAGTTCAGTGGTGAGGAGGTCGACGCCGACCTCGTCGTGGACGCGCTCGGTCGTGGCTCGAAGGTGTCGGACTGGCTCGTGGCTGCGGGGCAGCCCGAGGTGCCGGTCATCACCCTTGATGCCAAGGTCACGTACGTCTCGCAGTGGTACGACCTGCCGTCAGCCGAGGAGCGCGCCGACACCTGGTGGTGGAAGCACATGGTGATCATGCCGACAGAGAAGAAGGGCGAGCACCCCAAGGAGCACGAGTACCTCTCCAACTTCTTCCCGATCGAGGGC
This sequence comes from Aeromicrobium panaciterrae, assembly GCF_039537165.1. GTDB lineage: Bacteria > Actinomycetota > Actinomycetes > Propionibacteriales > Nocardioidaceae > Aeromicrobium > Aeromicrobium panaciterrae. The sequence continues at coordinate 1,571,822 of NZ_BAAAZZ010000002.1, forward strand.
AACCGCTCGATCGCATGCATGGGGTCGTGGGGGCTGGAGATGCCCAAGAACGAGGAGGAGTTCGTCGAGTCCGCCGGCAATCTGCAGACCCCGAAGTTCCTCGCCGCGATGGCGGCCTCGACGCCGACGTCCGAGGTGCACCTGACGAAGTCGACCGGCAACAAGTGGCGCCGCTACGACAAGCTGCTCGTCGCACCGCAGGGCATCGTCTTCGTCGGCGACTCGATCTGCGCCTTCAACCCGTTCTATGCCCAGGGCATCAGCTCTGCGGCACTCTCGGCCGTGCTCCTCCGCGACACACTGCAGCGGGCCACCGCACTGGATCCTGCATTCCACAAGCGTTACCTCGCCGATCAGGCCAAGGTGCTCAAGGGGCCATGGAGCATGGCGATGGCTCGCGACCGTGGCTACGACTGCGCCACCGGAACGGAGACGATCCCATCGTGGCAGCGCCGGATCCTCAGATCGGTGGGTGCCTCGATGTTCAACGCCATCACCGGCGCATCGCGCGAGGACCAGGTCGTCGATGAGCACTTCGCTCGTGTCTTCAACCTCGACGAGTCGGTCGGGACGATGATGCGCAGCCCCCGGGTGCTCTTCGGGCTGGCCCGGTTCAAGGTCAAGGACGTCTTCGGCCGGCACAAGATCCCGTTCGGCTTCGACCCACAGCTCGACCCACCCGGCCGGGACTGGTCAGCTGAGGCCGGCACCGCCCTGCCCGAGCTCGAGGCCTCGCGATGAACACGGACGCGACATGTGAGAAGGCCGCCGAGGCGGTCACCCAGAAGCTCGGCTTCGACTGCCACGACGTCAGCCCGGTCGTCTCATTCCACAACCCGTTCGACCTGGCCAGCTGGACCATGCCAGTGCTGGAGCTGCTGGTCATCGCCGGCGCGATCTTCGCGTTCGTCCACGCACTCCGCCGGTTCCGCGCGGGCGATCCGATCAACCTGGCGTTCTGGTTCGCGCCGCTGGTCTACCTGTTCGTCACCGAGCCGCCGCTCTACTTCCCGGAGTGGTTCGGCCTCGACAAGCAGTTCGGCTTCATCTTCGCGCACAACATCTTCACGGTGCAGTTCATGTGGGACCGCCTCCCGCTCTACATCATCGCGATCTACCCCGCACTGGCCCAGCTCGCGTACGAGACCGTGCGCGTCATGGGCGTCTTCAAGCGGAGCGCGCTGCTCGGCTCGTTCGCGGTGGCGTTCGTGTGCCAGGTGTTCTACGAGATCTTCGACCAGCTTGGCCCACAGCTGCAGTGGTGGGCGTGGAACGACGCCAACCAGGACGTGAACCATCCGTCGCTCGCCTCGGTGCCGATGAACAGCATGGTGCTGTTCGCCTCGGTCTCGTTCGGCGTCATGACGTTCTTGATCGTGAAGCTCGTCGGCCCTTCGACGGGCTCAGGGACCGGGGGGAGGCGCGGCTGGTCGCTGGTCTGGCGCATCGCGCTCGCGGGTGTGCTCGCACCTCCGGCCATGAGCCTGTTCGGCATCCCGTCGAGCATCTTCGGCGGTGACACCCCCAACGTCACGGCGCAGGCGTGGGTCCTCGGCATCGAGCTCGGACTCATCTGGATCGCCGGGACGTGGATCCTGGTCACGCAGCTGCGCAGCCACGAGGGTGAGCCGATGACGCCGTTCGCCCGGATCTACCCGGCCTCCTGGATCGTGGTGTTCGCCGGGCTGTGGCTCACCTCGCTGCCGGCGTACGTCGACGCCGAGGACGGCATCACCAGCGACGGCACCCCGATCGGCAGCGGTCTCTACACGATCCTCTGCTTCGTCGGTGCCGCCGCAATCCTGTACGTCCTCCACACCGGCCGGAAGGTCCGGGCAGACGCCCTGACAGGCTGATCCCGTGGGACATCACGGTTGGCAGGGCAATCCGCCGCACACCGAGGACGATGCGCGGCAGCGGATCATCGCTGCCACGCGTGCGTGCGTGGAGAAGTTCGGCGCCGCGCGTACGACCGTGTCGGTCGTCGCGACCGAGCTCGGCGTCACCCGCCAGACCGTCTACCGCTACTACCCGAGCCACGCCGAGCTGCTGGAAGCCGTGGCGCAGGCCGGGCTCGCCGACTTCGTACAACGGATGACTGCACACCTCGCGACGTTCGACTCTGCCGCCGACGTGGCTGTCGAGGCGGTCGTGTTCGCGATCGAGGAGATCCCCAGCGAAGCCAGCATCGGACTGCTCCTCCAAGCCGGTGAGACCGAGGTGTTCAGCCGCGACGTCACGACCACGATGTCGTTCTCGATCGGCGCCGACATCCTGCGCAGCCTCCCGGTGAACTGGACCGAGATCGGCGTCAAGGACGACGAGCTCGAGAGCCTCGCCGAGATGCTGATGCGGCTGTTCGTGTCGTTCCTGCAGTACCCGGCCGATCCACCTCACTCGACCGACGACATCCGGTCTCTGGTGAGGCGCTGGCTCGGACCAGCCCTGCATGCTCAAGGAACGCGATGACAGCTGAGGACGAGGTGCGGGCGGTCTCCGCCGCGTGGGACGAGGCGATCACGAGCAATGATGCGGACCTGATCGCGAGCTTCATGACTGACGACTGGGTCTATGTCGGTCCGCAGGGCCCAACTCCCAAGGAGGACCTGGTCGGGTGGATCGCGTCGGGCCGGCTGGCGCACTTCACCATGAAGCCGATCGGTGATGACCGCATCCTGCAGCTCAGCGGAGTCGTGGTCTTCACCGCGCGCAAGGCCAGCACGGGACGGTGGGACGGAGCGCCCTACGAGGCCGACGAGTGGATCTCCGAGGTGTACGTACCGCAGGGCGATGGCCGGTGGCTGTGCGCATTGAGCCACAAGGTCCCAGCGGAGACCTGAAACCCGTCCGTACGCTGTCGGGATGACTGAGTTCGCGGTTGCGCTCGTACCGACATCGCACGGTGACGCGCGCGTGCATGTCGCTCACCCTTCCGGCGATCCCGTCGGGCTGCTGATGCTCGGCCATGGTGCGGGCGGCGGTGTCACGGCGCACAATGGGGGTCCCCCCGCCAAGAGGGGCGTAGCCGGTGGGGGACTCGGGCTCGCGACTGAGGAGGCGCTGCGGTTGGGCTTCACGGTTGTTCTCGTCGAGCAGCCGTACCGAGTCGCGGGGCGCAAGGCGCCGGCACCGCCTGCGCAGGTCGACGCTGCGTGGAGCTCGGTCGTGTCGCAGGTACGCATCGGTGGCCTCGCCGACGTGCCGCTGATCGTCGGCGGCCGATCGTTCGGTGGCCGAGTCGCGTGCCGTACGTCCGACGCCGTGGGCGCTTCCGGCGTGCTCTGCCTGGCGTTCCCGCTGCATCCTCCGGGTCGTCCAGAGAAGTCTCGGCTCGCCGAGCTCACCGCCGTGACGGTGCCGACCCTGGTTGTCCAGGGCAGCAACGATCCGTTCGGCGTCCCGGACCCCAAGACGCTCCAGGACGGTGTCACCCTCGTCGTGGTGACCGGCGACCACTCGTTGAAGAAGGAAGCGCCAGCCATCCGTACGGCGATCTCCACCTGGCTGACCGATCTGATCCCCGGTGCCTGACGCTCTCACAAGCGCGGTCGTGCACCGCCCGGTCGGCGGCGTCACGCACCTCGAGCGGGGGTTGGCGTGCTGTGGATCCGCTTGGCGTAGGTGCGAAACGCCCGACGGGCGAGGAACGGCAGCAGCGGCCGCAGCGGTGCCGGGAGCTTGGCGATCTCGAGTGCGAGGGCGTCGGGGTCGCCCTCGTACAGCATCATGCCGAAACCCGTGAGAAGCAGCTTCTTCGGGATCGACTCCATGCCACGTTCGGTGAACTCGTCCCACTCGTCCTGGCGAATGTGCCGCGCCATGATCGGGAGGACATGGGCCTCCTCCGCGTCGAGGTGCTCACACAGCGCTTCGACAAGCGCCGCCAGGTGGTCGGCCAGATGTGAGCCGTCGACATGTGACGCCGTCTTTCGCCATTGCTGCACGAGTGGCGGGCACCCGTCGAGAAGTACGGCGACATTCTCGTGCTGCGATTCCATCAGCTCGACGAGCGGTGCGAGCTCCTCGGGCACGCGAGCGGCGAGCTTGTCCCACAACAGCTCGTCCTCGATCGAGTGGTGATGGTGAACGAACCCGGTCCACATCTCGACGTGCTGGGCGATGTCTGCGGCACGCCGCGTGTCACCCGCTGCCACCGCACGTACCGCGGGGACCGACAGCTTGAGCTCGCGCCGGAAGCTGCTGTGGGCCACGGCCATCATGCGCACATCGGTCAGCCCCGGTCCGTGGAGGAGCCCCAGCGACGCGCCCGTGGTCATGCCGACACCTCGGCCGCGCCCATGAGTCGCGCGGCGAGCTGCTGGTGCGCGACCTGTCCGTAGTACTCGAGCATGTCGTGGATCAGGCCGTCGCGGAACGTGACCCGGATGATCAGGTCGTTCTCGTAGCGGCTGCCGTCGTGCAGATCCGCAACCATGTGCTCCTCGACGATCACGACGTCGGGGTTGTCGGTCTGGTGAAACGTCACGCCGGTCACGCCAATCTGCGCGGCGGCCGATGCGAAGCCCCCGAAAATGGCCCGGAACTGCTCCGCGCCCTTGATGAAGGCGGGAATTCCCTCGACGGGATATGCGACGCGATAGCGGGGCTCTGGGCTCCAGTAGGAGAGAAAGCCGTCGATGTCGCCCGAGTAGAGGGCGATCGCCGATGCGCGCCAGACCGCCTCGTTCCGTGCGCGGGCGGTTGCCAGGTCAGTCGTGCTCGTGATGTTGCCGTTCATGGTGGACCTCCAGGTCGGATGTGTGTGTGCGAGTACGACGTTCGCAGTCATCCGGCACCGCAACATCAGGGAATCCCCTGCTCCTCGGATTGGGGGGTGGGATGCTTTCGAGGTGCGAATCGTGGGCCGGGACGCTGACATCGCGAAGCTCGGCGCGGCACTAGAGGGGCTCTCGCGAGGTGAGAACCCGCTCGTGATCGTCAGGGGCGAGCCCGGAATCGGCAAGACCCGCCTGCTCGGATGGGTGGCCGATCGTGCCGCTGAGCGGCGGTGGGAGCTGCTGGCCGGCCGAGCGACCGAGCTCGAGAGCAGCGTGCCACTCGGGCTGTTCCGCGAGGCACTGCCGGGCCTGCCCGAGCCGCCTGCCGTCGAGGCTGACGGCAGGTGGGGATTGTTTCGCATCCTGACCGAACAGCTGCAGGACCGCGGTCGGCTCGTCATGGTTCTCGACGATGCCCACTGGGCAGATTCGGTCTCACAAGAGCTGCTGGAGACGCTCGTACGGCGGCCGCCTCGGGTGCCTCACGGGCTGGTGATCGCGATGAGACCCGGTCCGGTCAGTGACAAGCTCAGCGCCGCCATCCGCTCCACCGGGCGCGCCCACACGGTGATCGACCTGACGCCACTCGACCGGGATGCCGCTGACGAACTGATGGGCACGGGTTGGAGCGATGACGATCGCCGTCGAATGTTTGAGGCGTCGGGCGGCAATCCGCTCTTTCTGGAGGAGCTGGCCAAGGCTGACGGGTTGGCCAGCCTTCCTGGCGGGGTCATCGCCGCCGTGTCAGTCGATGTTGCAGCCCTCAGCGACGCGGCTCGAGCGCTCGTGCAGGCGGGTGCCGTTGTCGGTGACCCGTTCGACATCGACGTCGCGCGGTTGACTGCACACCTTGACCTGAACACGGCCCTCGCGTCAGCAGACGCGCTGGTCGAGCGGGGTCTGGTGCGTGGGACCAGCTCATTGCGGGAGTTTGCGTTTCGTCATCCGGTGATCCGAACGGCGGTGTACGAAGGTCTGCCCCAGGGTCATCGTCTTTCAAGTCACGCGCGAGCCGCGGAGGTGCTCCTCGAGGCAAACAGTCCGCTCCCGAACATCGCGCGCCACCTGGCGCTGACTGCAGCGGCGGGTGACAAGGTCGCTGCTGCGTTGCTTCGGGATGCGTCGGCTCAGGTCAGAGCCCAGGCTCCATCGATCGCGGCTGACTGGCTGGTTGCCTCCCAGAGAGCCGCTGCGGCGAACGATCCGACCCTGGCCTCCGAGCTCGCCGAAGCGTTGATCCAGTCGGGCCGACTGGATGAGGCGCTGGCAGTGGCGGAGGAGTACACCTCTGCCGGCGGCCGAGCCGACGAGCATGGTCGTCGGTTGACCGTCGTCGCCGCATCGGTTGAGAGGTTGCTGGGCCGCCATGATGCCTCGCTCCGGCGACTCACTCGAAGCCTCGAGTCGCCTGACACGGCCGGCAAGGCTGAGCTGATGGCAGCTCTTGCTCTGACCTCATACGAGCTGGGTGACTACGAGGCGATGGGACAGTGGGCGGCATCGGCCAAGGCAGCGGAGACCTCGGACGAGCTCGTCCATGGTGTTGCCGCCGCCATCTTGGCGATTGGCCACCGCAACTCGGGGCGCTACGTGGAATCTGACGCCGAGGCCGACTTCGCCGTCGCGAGTGTCCATCGGGCCACGGACTCTGAGCTGGCATCGCGGTCCGAGCTGCTCGTGGCGATCCCTTGGGCACTTGTCGCCGTGGAGCGGTTCGAGGATGCCCTCACGGTGTCGCGACGAGGTGCGGCTGCCGCGCGACGGGCCGGGAACGTCGTGGGTGCGGTACCCCTGGGAATCGCCGAGGTTCTCGCGTTGGGGCTGCTCGGACGGATCGACAAGAGCGCTGCCGCGGCCGATCGCACCGAGCTCGAAGCGAGGCTGGTTCACAACGAGCAGTCACTCCAATGGGCGCTGTGGATGCGGGCATACTTCCTGCTCGAGGCTGGTGAGCTCGATCTCGCCCGGGCCGCCGCGTCGGAGAGCGTCGCCCTGGCTGAGCGTCTCGACTCATCGGCGCTCGTCACCATCGGCAACGCCGTCCTCGGCGCGGTCCTGCTCGCGGATGGAAAGGCCGACCATGCCGTGCCGTTGCTGGCGGCGTATGACGTGGAACCGGGTTGGATTGCACGCTGGGCTCCGCGTTTGGTCGAGGCATCGATCACCGTCGGTGATCTCACCTCCGCCGCCGCGTGGGCCGACCGCGCTGCCGCAGTGTCACGGGCATCCGGGCTGCATGGAGCAGTGGCGGCCGCCGAGCGCGCCGGGTCGATGGTGGCGTTGGCGAACGGCGACCTTCCGACGGCGTCAAAGCTGGCCCACTCGGCGATCGATCGGGCCGTCGGCATCGGCGCGCGTCTCGATGAGGCTCAGGCTCGGATACTCGCGGCGAAGGCGTCGGCAGACAAGGTCGATGCCATCGCTCAGCTGAAAGCCGCCCATGACCTGGCCGCGGGTGGCGGTGCGCAGCGTACGGTCGAGGAAGCTTCCCGTGAGCTTCGAAAGCTCGGTCATCGCATGGGTCGTGGGGGCGTCCGCGGAGTCGGGGAGACCGGGATCGACTCACTCAGTGGACGCGAACGGGAGATCGCTGCCCTCGTCGGCCTGGGCCTGACCAATCGAGAGATCGCGGCCAGACTCTTCCTCAGTGAGAAGACGATCGAATCGCACCTGTCCAAGGCGTTCACCAAGCTCGGGGTCACGTCTCGCGCCGCGCTCGCTGCCCGGACGGCGGCGCCTCCCTTTGATCCGCAAGCGAGTCCCGTCCACGACTGATCAACGCTCGACGACCGCCATGGTGCAGCGCGAGATGCAGACCAGCTTGCGCGCGTCATCGGTGATCCGGATCTCCCAGACCTGCGTACGCCGTCCGAGGGTGATCGGACGGGCGACGCCGGTGACCGCACCCGACATCACCGGGCGGAGGTGGTTGGCGTTGATCTCCATCCCGACGCAATAGGCGACTTCCGGATCGACGACGAACGTTGCCGCCCAGCTCGCCAACGTCTCGGCGAGCGTCACCGACGCACCACCGTGCAGCACGCCGGCGGGCTGCAACGTACGGGCGTCGACCGGCATCCGAGCCGCGAGATGATCGTCGCCGACGTCGGTGAACTCGATGCCGAGGTGGCTGATCACGCTCCCGGCGCTGCGCTCGTTGGCGAACGCCAGCGACGGCTCTGAGTGCCAGATGCTCATGCCGGGTCCTTCCGATGCAGCCCGGGCACCACGGCGGGCACGCGGGAGGCGTAGTCGTCGTACGAGGCGCCGAACGTACGACGTAGGTCGCGCTCCTCGAACCTGACGCCGACCGCGATGTAGCCCGTCGAGGTGAGGGCGAACAGCAGGTGCGATTCGCCCATGTGCGGCGTCGCCCAGAACGCGAGCAGCAGGCCCGTCATCAGCGGGTGGCGTACGACGGCGTGCAGCCCGCCGACCTGCAGGCTGTCCGAGGCCGGGCGCGGCGGCGCCCAACCCGCCTGCCGGAGTCCGGTCAGCTCCAGGTGGTCGACCGCGTACGTCGACGCAATCGCCAGGAGCCAGCCAGCACCACAGAGCGACCAGAGAGCGACCGCGGCGATGCCGTCGACGTGCCAGACCTCGTCGCCGAAGGGTTGCCAGAGTGCAAGCAGCAGCGCCAGGCAGAGGTTGGTCGAGAACACGTACGTGGTGCGCTCGAGCGCTGGCGCCACCCAGCGAAGCAGCCACACCTTGACCGATCGCCGTGCCATCACCGAGTGCTGCACGGCGAACAGCAGCAACAGGGCGAGGTCGATCGCGACGGCCCAGCCGGTCGATGTGCGGTTGGCGCCGTCGACCGTATGGGGGATCACCGCGTCGGCGAGGAACGCCACCGTCCACACGATGATGGCGTTGAACCCGAGCCAGCCACTTGCAGAGATGAACAGGTTGAGGCGACGGGACATCTCAGACCACCTTCCCGCCGGGCACCTTCAGCGCCCACTCGCAGGCCGACGTGAAGGAGCAGCCGATTGCCCAGTGGGTGGTGATCATGCATCCATGCTCTCGACGGATCGGGCCCGGGACAGCCGTGGAACTACCTCACTTGGAGGGGTGGGTCGCGACGTACCAGGCGGCGACCTGCGCGCGCGACCTGAAGTCGAGTCGCAGCCGGATGCGCTCGAGGTGGGACTCGGCCGAGCGTTCGCTGATGCCGAGCCGCTCGGCGATCTCGCGGTTGGGCAGGCCTTCGGCGACGAGGGCGGCCACCTCGTTCTGGCGTGTCGTCAGTCCGGTCGGTACGTCGCGGCGCAGCTTGGGCAGGCTGAGGAAGCGGCGGATCTGGTCGACGACTTCCTGCGCATCGCCGATCGCCGGGAGGTGCGAGCGACCTTCGAGCTCGACGAGCTCAGCTCCCTCGATGGCGTAGGCGAGCTGTCGTCCGCCGTCGATCGGCGCGGCTCGGTCCTCCAGCCGGTGCAGCACCAGCGTCGGAGCCGTGACCTGCGCCAGCGCTGGTCGTACGTCCAGCTCGTACGCAAGGCTCAGCAGCGCGACCGCCGTCTCCGGTGACGACGCCGCTCGCTGGTAGTGGGCCGTGCCTCGCCGGGTGCCGGCATCGGCGTCGGGCGCGAACAGCTCGGTGAGCAGGTCGGAGCCGAGTCCCCAGTGGCTGGCGAGCAGGTCGAGGATGAGGCGCCTGCTGTCCTCGTCGCCGAGCGATGCGCCGTGGGCCCACCCGCCGTACAGGATGAGCCTCGAGACGGTCTCGGGCCGATCAGCCGCCCACTGTGCGGCGACGGCTGCGCCGAGCGACCAGCCGAGCAGGTCGAACTCGGTGGCGCCGACTGCCTCGGTCACCGCTGCGATGGTCTCGAGCTCCAACGCCATGGTGCGCGGTCCGTCGTACGGATCGGACAGGCCGCAGCCGGGACGGTCGTAGCGGACCAGGGTGCGACCCGCCGACAGTGCTTCGTGGAACATCCGCTCGGCCGGGAGCGCCCAGCCCAGCTCGAGGTGGCTGAGCCATCCCGGTGCCACCACGAGCAGCGGTCCGCTGCCGGTCAGCGCATAGGCGACGCCCTCGCCGGTGGGCAGGTTCGCCATGCCCGAGCGCTGCAGAGCCACCGCATCAGTAAACCGCAGGGCGCGCCCTATTGGCCGAGGTACTGGAAGAGGGAGACGACGATCCCTTCGGGACCGCGTACGTATGCCATCTTCACCATGCCTTCGTGCTCGCCGATGCCGGCGACGAGTCCGTAGCCTTCGGCGGCGACGGCGTCCACGGCGGCCTGGAGGTCGTCGACCTCGAACGAGACGTTGCGTATGCCGACCACGTTGGCCAGGTCGTCGGTGGGGCTCGGGATGTTGTCGGGAGTGACGAAGGTGCAGACCTCCAGGCGTACGCCGTCGGGCGACTTCAGCATGACGATGTCGCAGGTCGCGCCGGCGATGCCGCACACGGTCTCGACGAACTCGCCCTGCACTGTCCCGCGGCCCTCGACCTCGAGACCCAGGGTGACGAAGAACGCCTCGACTGCGTCGAGGTTGGCGACAGTGATGCCGGTGTGGTCGAAACGTGTGATGTGTGACATGGGTCCATCCTTTGCTGGTGACTGGGTCCTTTCAACAGGACGTCGACCGGAAGGTCCCGATTTCGACATCGTCCTCGCACCGATCCGGTGGCTGTGAAAGGTTTGGGACATGGCGCTCTATCTGATGACCGTGCACGGACCGGCTGACCTGGGTGACTACGGCAGCTACGCCTCCAAAGAGGACTTCGAGGAGTCGTTCGCCGCGACCGGCGTCTTCAACGAAAAGCTGAAGGCCGACGGCTACTGGGTCTTCGCCGGTGGTCTTGAGTCGGCGACCGAGGCAGTTGTCGTCGACGGGCAGAGCGAGAAGCCGCTGATCACTGACGGTCCCTACCTCGAGACCAAGGAGCTGCTCGCCGGCTTCTGGGTCATCGACGTGCCGAGTCGCGACGTGGCGCTCAAGCTTGCGGCCGAGGGCTCGGCGGCGTGCCGAGGTCGGGTCGAGGTCCGCGCGTTCGACGGTCTCGGCTAGCCGGGTCGCTCGGCCAGCGACACGATGATGCCCTCGGGACCTTGCACGTACGCCATCCTCCACGCGCCTTCGTACTCGCCGATCGCACCGACCAGCCCGTGGCCGTCAGCTGGCGTGGTCGCTCTCCCGCACCAGCTGGGCGGCGGACTCGATGATGCAGGCCGCGAGGTGTCGGTCCAGCCGTCGTGATCGTGGCGGTCATCCCATGGCGCCACGTCTGGCGGACCTATGCTCTTACCTCATCCAGCCCACTCACCGGAGCGCTTCATGACCGACCTGCCGATCAGCACTGCACGCCTCACCCTGCGGGCTGCGACGGTCGAGGACGCCGCAGCGACGTGGCCGTACCGGCGACTGCCGGAGGTGGGCGAGTGGATCACCGAGCTCGCCACCGACGAGGCCGCGTACGGCGAGAAGTTCGCCGATCCCGAGCGCTTGGCGTCGACGGTGATCATCGAGCTCGACGGCGTCGTCATCGGCGACTTCATGATCAAGATCCAGGACGCGTGGGCGCAGGCCGAAGTCAGCGAACAGGCTGTCAGGTCCCAAGCCGAGCTCGGCTGGACCTTGGACCCCGCCCACATGGGGCAGGGCTATGCCACCGAAGCAGCGACAGCGCTGCTTGAGTACTGCTTCGAGACCCTCGGCGTCCGCCGCATCACAGCCATCTGCTTCGCCGACAATGCGCCGTCGGTGCGCCTGATCGAACGACTCGGAATGCGCCTCGAGCAGCGCGCGGTCAAGGAGTCGCTGCACAGGTCTGGGCAGTGGCTCGACTCCCTCGGCTACGCCATCCTCCGCGACGAGTGGCTGTCGATGAGGTCTGCGCAGACGAACGCTTGACCTCATGTCTGATTGAGGTTCTAGGGTCGAGCTCATGACGATTGACCACATCGCCGTACGCCCCGGCGACGCAGATTACGAGGCCGCTCGCACCACGAAGTCGGGCACGGCCAACCCGTCGGTGGTGCTGTTCCCCACGTCCACCGACGAGGTCGCAGCATCGATCAGCCATGCCCGCGCCGAGGGTCTCCCGCTGGCCATCCGCAACGGCGGGCACAACGCGCTCAACTTCGGCAACATCGACGACGGTGTCGTGATCGACCTGTCGAAGCTTGCCGGTGTCGAGGTGCTCGGTGACGACCGCGTACGCATCGGTGGTGGCGCCACGTGGGGCCCGGCCGCAGCCGAGCTGGGCGAGCACGGCCTCGCGATCAGCTCAGGGGACACGATCTCCGTCGGTGTCGCCGGCCTGACCCAGGCCGGCGGCTTCGGCTGGATGTTGCGCAAGCACGGCCTCGCCCTCGACAACCTGTTGGCGGCGGAGGTCGTGACGGCTGCCGGCGAGGTCGTACGCGCATCGGCCACTGAGAACGCCGACCTGTTCTGGGCGCTTCGTGGAGGGGCGGGCAACTTCGGCGTGGTCACCGCGCTCGAGTTCCAGGCGCAGCCCGTTGCGACCGTGCGCTACGGGATGATCGAGTTCGCGCTCGAAGACCTCGATCAGCTGGTCAAGGGGTGGGTCGAGACGATGCGCGTCGCTCCGGACGACCTGACCACGACATTGGCGCTGCGGCCGGCGTTCGGACCATTCCCTGCCGGTGCGATCCTCTTCGTATGCCTGGCCAGTGATGACACGTCGGCGCTCGAACCGCTCCGCTCGATCGGCACGGTCGTGGCCGAGGACATCGGCGAGCGCCCGTACGCGGAGATCCTCGAAGAAGGTCCGCCGCCGCAGCCCGTTTTGCCGGTCGTCGGCAACACCCTGGTCGAGTCGTTCGACGAGTCGGTGATCCATGCGGTCACGACGGCCTACGAGCTCGGCGGCCGGGTGGTCTTCATGCGTTATCTCGGTGGCACCTTCGCTCGTGTCGACCCGAGTGCGACGGCTTTCGCCCATCGCAGCGCCGAGGCGATGATCATCTCCGCTGCGTTCATGCCAGAAGATGCCACGGAAGACGATCGAGTCGAAGCCCGCAAGGTGTGGGCGACGATCGGCGACCAGGGCATCGGCTCGTACGCCGGGTTCCTCGGCTCGGAGACGCCGGAAGACATTGCCGCCCTTTGGCCACCCGCCACCCTCGACCGCCTCCGCCGGATCAAGCAGGTCTGGGACCCGGACAACACCTTCCGCCGAAACTTCAACATCGTGCCCTGATTGTCGGGTCTTCGCCGGAGAGCCCGACCATCAAGCGGTCCCCTTGCTCCCGACCTCTGGGAGAACCTTTACTGAGGTGCCAGGAAGAACTCAACGAGGGGGACTCATGAAATCTGTACGTTTGCACGCCGACGGGCTTCGGCTCGAGGAGATCGCACGACCTGAGCCGAATGCGGACGAGGTCCTCGTTCGTGTACATGCCGCGTCCATCACTCGCGACGAGCTGACCTGGCCGACGGATCGGCTGCCGGCGATCCCGTCATACGAACTTTCGGGCGTAGTGGAGTCCACTGGGGAGGAGGTGTTCGCCCTGACGCCGTTCGACCGCGACGGGGTTGCTGCCGAATGGGCGAGCGTGCCGCGTTCGGTGCTCGCACCCAAGCCGGCCGGGCTGAGCCATGAAGAGGCTGCAGCGCTCCCAATGCCCGGCCTGACTGCTTGGCAGGCGCTGGTGGTCCACGGTGGGCTCAGCGCAGGTCAGCGTGTCCTCGTGACCGGTTCGACCGGTGGCGTGGGACAGGTTGCTGTTCAGCTCGCCCGGCAGCTCGGTGCCGTGCCGGTCGAAGACGGTGAGGTCTGCGATCTGCTGTTCGACACGGTTGGCGGTGAAGCTCTTGCCCGCAACGCCGGTGGCGCGCAATCCGTCATCACGATCGCGGCCGATGCGCCTGGTGCCCGCTACTTCGTCGTGGAGCCCGATGGGGCGCAGCTCGCGGAGCTGCCGGAGCTGCACCCGCAGGTCGACAGTGTGTTCCCGCTCGAGGACTTCGATGCGGCATTCGCGCGCGTTGCCCAGCGAGGAAAGCACGGCAAGGTCGTGCTGAGCGTCGTCGCGACCTGAGCGGTGCAGCGCTCAGGGGATCAGTGTCGCGCGCTGTTGGTGGGGGAGGCCGAACATTTGGTTGAGCGCCTGTGCGCGCTTGAGGACCAGGTGGGCGTCGTGCTCCCAGGTGATCGCGATGCCGCCGTGGAGCTGGACCGTCTCGCCGCCGACGGCGACCGCGGCGTCGCTGGCGTACGAACCGGCCGCCGCCGCGAGACGGTCGGCGTTGGGTGCGCCGTTGACGTGAGCCTGTACGGCGGCCCAAGCGCCGGCGCGTGACATCTGCACCAGGACGAGCAGGTCGGCCATGCGGTGCTTGAGCGCCTGGAACGAGCCGATCGGGCGACCGAACTGTTCGCGCTGCTTCGTGTAGTCGACCGTCATGTCGAGCCCGCGCTGTGCGCAGCCGACCTGCAGGGCCGCAGCGGCGAGGGTGCCGACGCGGTGGGCCGAGGCCAGCGCCGACGAAGCGTCAAGGGTGATCGTCTCGACGGCGACGCTGTCGAAGTCGAGGGTGGCGAAGCTGAGAGTCGGGTCGAGCCCGGCGAGCTTGGTACGCGTCACCGCTGACGCGTCGGCGCTGAACAGGCCGACTCCGCCGTCGTGCTCAGCGACGACGAGGATGATCTCGGCGACATCGCCGTACAGGACAGGTGACACCGAGCCGGAGAGCTTGCCGTCCTTGAACGTGACTCCAACGGGCGCATCGGCGGGGCCAGTGACACCGGACCAGGCGAGGGTCGCGACGGTGCCGGCGGCGACCTGCTCGAGCAGCGGGCTGTCGGTCAGCGCAGCAGCCGCTGTGACGCATGCAAGGAGCGGAGTCGGCGTCAGCGCACGGCCGAGCTCCTCGAGCACGACGTAGGTCTCAGCGAGGGTGAATCCCGCACCGCCGGACTCCTCCGGGATCGCCAGTGCAGCGACACCCATCTGCTCGCAGAGCGTCGACCAGAGCGATTCGTCGAATCCGTTGAACGCATTGCGTACGGCCCCACTGTCGGAGCGCTTGTCGAGCATCTTGCGCAGCGAGCTCGCGAGCTCGATGTGGTCCTGGGTGGGTACGAGGTTGGTCACGCGGGATCCTCGGGTTGGTGTCCCCTCGCTGCGCTCACGGTCGGCCGCGGGCGGCCTCCCTGGGGACCGAGAAGGTCATTGAGCACTCGCTCGCGGTGGAATGCCGTGGTGCCCCAGGCCGACTGCAGGGCCCGGATGCGGAGCAACCAGCGGCTCAGGTCGTACTCCGCGGTGTAGCCAATAGCGCCGTGCACCTGCAGGCCAACCCGGGCTGCAAGGTCGGCGGCGTCGGCGGCCTGGATCTTGGCGGCCGAGACGGCACGCGGCGTCGGGCTCATCGCCGCGCCGTAGATCAGCGGTCGGGCGAAGTCGAGAGCAATGCGCACGTTGGCCAGCTGGTGCTTGATGGCCTGGTAGGACCCGATCGTGCGACCAAACTGGGTGCGCTGCTTCACGTAGGTGACAGCGTCCTCGAGTACGCGCTCTCCGGCACCGAGGAGCTCTGCCGCTGCGGCAAGGACTGCGAGGTCGAAGGCGGCCTCGAGGTCTCCGTGCGCCACGGCCGCACCGGCGGTGACCGTGAAGAGCCGACGGGTCGGGTCGACCGACTGTGCAGGATCACCGAGGTCGGCCTGGTGCAGCACGCCGTCGACGGCGACGTAGCGCTCTGCGATGTCGGCATCGAGCGCGTACGGGGTGGCGACGGTGGCGATGGCTCCGTCGGCGATCGCCGTACGTTCGGGACCCTGCAGTGCGGTGGCGAGGTAGGCGGCCGACTCGATCCACGGACCGGGCACGGCATGGCGGCCCAGCACCTCGAAGGCGCAGACGAGCTCGACCGGGGTCGCCCCGAGCCCGCCGTCCTCCTCGGCGATCAGCAGACCTGAGACTCCGACCTCGGCGATGCGCTCCCAGAGAGCCTCGCCGGGCTTGGTGTCGCCGTCGCCCCACGAGCGGTTGGCAGCGACCGGATCGGCGGCGGCGATCTGTCCGTCCAGCGCTGACATGAAGTCGCGCTGGTCAGAGGTGAGCTCGAACTTCATCCGGGGCCCCCGGCAAAGTGCGAACGCAGCGGGACGTGACGTCCCGCGCGAAGGTGACGGCGTGAGCAGTTTGTTGGGGTGGTCATCCCCGAACCTCCCGTGGCAGTCCGAGGATGCGCTCGGCGACGATGTTCCTCTGGATCTCGTTCGTGCCGGCGTAGATCGGGCCCGACAGGGAGAAGAGGTAGCCGTCGGTCCAGGCCGACTCGACCTCCGCCTCGGCGCCGAGCAGGTCGAGCGCGCTCTCGTGCAGGGCGACGTCGAGCTCGCTCCACCACACCTTGTTGACCGAGCCGGCGGCACCGATGTCACCTCCATCGGCGAGCTTGGTGACGGTGCCCCACGTGTAGAGCCGGTATGCCTCGGCGCGCACCCACGCATCGACGACGCCGCCCGAGAGCGCAGGAGAAGGACTGCCGGCATACACGTCGACCAGACGATCAGCCGCAGCGCAGAAGCGACCCGGCGAACGCAGCGACAGGCCGCGCTCATTGCCAGCCGTGCTCATGGCAACGCGCCAGCCATCGCCCGCGTCACCGAGCACATCGGCATCGGGAACGAAGACGTCGTCGAGGAACAGCTCCGCGAAGCCGGCTTCACCGTCGAGCTGTGCGATCGGGCGTACCGTCACGCCCTCGGCATCGAGCGGGAAGCAGAAGTACGTGAGCCCGCGATGCCGTTCGGCCTCCGGGTCTGAGCGGAACAGCCCGAAGCCCATGTGCCCGTACGTGGCTCGCGACGACCAGGTCTTCTGGCCGTTCAGCAGCCAACCGCCGTCGACCCGCTTGGCGGTCGAGCGCAGCGAGGCGAGGTCGGAACCGGCCTCGGGCTCGGACCAGGCCTGCGCCCAGATCGTCTCGCCGGTGGCCATCGATGGCAGCCAGCGCTGCTGCTGCTCGGCCGTTCCGTGGTCGAAGATGATCGGCGCGAGCAGGAAGATGCCGTTCTGCGAGACGCGACCGGGTGCGCCGGCGCGGTAGTACTCCTCCTCGAAGATGACCCACTCGATCAGCGACGCACCGCGACCGCCGAACTCCTCGGGCCACGAGACGACGGACCACTTGGCGTCCGACAGCCTCTTCTCCCACGCCTGGTGGGCGACGAAGCCGTCGGCGGTGTCCATCGAGGGCAGCTTTTCCGCCGGTACGTTGGCCGCCAGCCACGCGCGGGCCTCGTCGCGGAACGCGACCTCGTCGGGTGTGAAGTCCAGGTTCACTCAGCGGCCTCTTTGTTCTTCTTCGCCATCGACTTGGCGTCGAGTCCGCCGAGGGAGTCGTCGGACGTCTCGGCGTTGTGGGCGTGGGCGAAGTGGTGCAGGCCGAACACCGAGTCCATGCCGGCGCGCATGCCCTGGGCGTCCTCGGCCTGGTTGACGGCCTTCTTGGTCAGCGCGAGGCCGAAGCGCGGCATCTCGGCGATACGGCCCGCGAGGGCGAGCACGGTGGACTCGAGCTCGGCGGCGGGTACGACCTGGTTGACCATGCCGAGCTCGTGCGCCCGCTGGGCCGTGAAGCGGTCACCGGAGAACAAGAACTCCTTGGCGGCGCGGGGGTTCATGACCCACGGGTGCGCGAAGTACTCGACGCCGGGGATGCCCATCCGTACGACGGGGTCGGAGAAGAACGCGTCGTCGGACGCGATGATGAAGTCGCACGACCAGGCGAGCATCAGCCCGCCGGCGATGCAGGCGCCGTGCACCATGGCGATGACGGGCTTGGGCACCTCGCGCCAGCGGCGGCACATGCCGAGGTAGACCTCCGACTCGCGGGCCCACCGCAGGTCGCCGCCTTCTTTGTCGACGTGGGTCCAGTGGATGACAGCCTTGCGGTCGAACTCGACGTCGACGTCGCGGCCGGGCGTGCCGATGTCGTGGCCGGCGCAGAAGTGCTTGCCGTTGCCGGCCAGCACGATGACCTTGACGTCGTCGTCATCGGTGGCGCGTACGAACGCGGCGTCGAGCGCGTACGTCATGGCGGAGTTCTGGGCGTTGCGGTAGTCCGGCCGGTTGAGCGTGATCCGGGCGATGTGGTCGACGACCTCGTAGGTGACGACGTCTTCTTCGCTCATGATGTGCTCCTCAGATCGTTCTTCAGGACCTTGCCGGACAGGTTGCGGGGCAACGCGTCGATGAACGTGACCTCACGGGGTGCCTTGAAGTTGGCGAGGCGCTCACGAGCGAACGCGATCACGGCATCGGCGTCAAGGTCGCTGTCGGGCCGGCGTACGACGAACGCCTTGCCGACCTCGCCGAGCCGCTCGTCGGGGATGCCGATGACGGCTGCATCGACGACACCATCGAGCCGGGCAAGTGCCTGCTCGACCTCGGCGGGATAGACGTTGAAGCCGCCGCAGATGTACATGTCCTTGAGCCGGTCGGTGATGCGCAGGTAGCCGCGGTCATCCAGCACCCCGACGTCGCCGGTGTGCAGCCAGCCGTCAGCGTCGATGGCCTCGGCGGTGGCGGCCGGATCGTCGAGGTAGCCGAGCATGACCTGCGACCCGCGCAGCAGGAGCTCGCCCTCGGTGCCGGCGGGCAGGTGCTCACCGGTCTCGGGATCGGCGATCGCGGTCTCCATGCCGTCGATGGCCTTGCCGCAGGTCGTGGCGACCGTCTCGTCGGTGTCACCACGGCGACACATCGTGGCGACGACGCACTCGGTCATGCCGAATGCGGTGATGACGAGGTCGAAGCTGAGCTCGGTCTGCAGCCGTTCGACGAGGGCCACGGGTACGTTCGCCGCTCCCGTGTTGGCGAAGCGCAAGGAGGAGGTGTCGGTGCTCGGGAACTTCGGCGACTCGAGCAGGCCCAGGAAGATCGCGGGAGCGCCCGGGACCATCGTGATGCCCTCGGCGGCGATCAGGTCGAGCGCCGCGTCGGCGTCGAACGTCGCCATCGGATGGATCGTGCAGCCGTGCAGCAGCCCGACGAGCACGCCGACCTTGTAGCCATAGGAGTGGAAGAACGGGCTGATCACGAGATAGCGGTCGTCGCCGCTGACCTCGCCCACCGCGCTCCAGCTGGCTGCCGCGGCAACGGTCTGCCGGTGCGCGCTGCGTACGCCCTTGGGTCGGCCGCTCGTGCCGGACGTGAAGAGCACGTCGGCGACGTCGTCGGGCGAGACGGCGCCGGCGATCGCCTCGACGGTCGCGATCGCTTCGTCGTCAGCCTCGAGGGTCGCAACGTCGGCGAGGTCGATGATCGGTGCATCGGGCCGGATCGCGGTGAGGTCGGCAATCTGCGTCTTGCCGAGGAACCCGTCGGCGATGATCACGAGCTGCGCGTTGGTGCGCTCGACGATGTCGGCGACCTCGTGCGCGGTGTAGCGGGAGTTGGCAGGGACCAGCGTGCCGCCGGCGTACGTGATCGCGAGGCCCGCGACGACCCAGTCGATGCTGTTGGGCGCCCAGAGCACGACGCAGCCGCCGGGCTCCAGACCCCGGGCGCGGTAGGCGGCGGCCGTACGGCGCACCTGTTCGTGCAGCTCGGCGAAGGTGAGCGTGCGGCCGTCCATCGAGTACGCGGTGCTGTCGCCGAACTCCCTGGCGGCACGGCGTACGAGACCCGGAACGGTGTCGTCCACGGCACATCCTCTCAACAAACCAAACACTTGCTTGGTAGGCTACCTTAACGGAGTACGACCCGGATCAGGAAGGAGCCGACGGTGAGCACGGCAACCGACGACGCTGCCTTCCGCGAAGAGGTCCGCAGCTGGCTGGCGGACAACCTCGCCGGCAGGTGGGAGCACCTCAAGGGCGTCGGCGGCACCGGCAGCGGCGACGATGCGTACGACGAACGGCTGGCCTGGAACAAGCATCTCGCCGAGCACGGCTGGACCTGCCTCGGCTGGCCCACCGAGCACGGCGGTCGCGGGCTGAGCCTCGCGCAACAGGCGATCTTCTATGAGGAGTATGCCCGCGCCGATGCGCCTGAGACCGTCAACCACCTCGGCGAAAAGCTGCTGGGCCCGACCCTGATCGAGTTCGGCACCGACGAGCAGAAGGCCCGCTTCCTCCCCACGATCCGCACCGTCGACGAGCTGTGGTGCCAGGGCTACTCCGAGCCGGGTGCCGGCTCCGACCTCGCCGCCGTCAGCACCAAGGCCGTTCTCGACAACGGCGAATGGGTCGTCGACGGCCAGAAGGTGTGGACGTCGTGGGCGCAGAAGTCCGACTGGATCTTCGTCATCGCCCGCACCGAGCCCGGATCGACGCGGCACCA
This sequence comes from Aeromicrobium panaciterrae, assembly GCF_039537165.1. Classification (GTDB taxonomy): domain Bacteria; phylum Actinomycetota; class Actinomycetes; order Propionibacteriales; family Nocardioidaceae; genus Aeromicrobium; species Aeromicrobium panaciterrae. The sequence goes on from NZ_BAAAZZ010000002.1 coordinate 1,591,884, forward strand.
CGGCCTCTCCTTCCTGCTGGTGCCGCTCGACCAGGACGGCGTCGAGATCCGTCCGATCGAGCAGCTCACCGGAGGCGTCGAGTTCAACGAGGTGTGGTTCACCGGAGCGCGTACGGACGAGTCGATGATCCTCGGCGAGCCCGGCGACGGCTGGAAGGTCGCGATGGCACTGCTCGGCTTCGAGCGCGGTGTCTCGGTGCTCGGCCAGCAGGTCGGCTTCGAGCGTGAGCTCAACGACCTGATCGAGCTGGCCCGAAGCAACGGCGCGCTAGACGACCCCGTGCTACGTGACCGCCTCGCCAAGCACAGCGCGGAGTTCGAGGTCATGCGCGTCAACGCGATCCGCTCGCTGACCGAGGCCACCCCCGGGGCCGACAACGTCGCCAAGCTCGTCTGGGCCAACTGGCACCGCCGCCTCGGCGAGCTCGCCATGGAGGTCTGTGGCGCCAGCGCCCTGACCGCCGGGAGCGAGTCGTACGACCTCAGCCGCTGGCAGAACCTCTACCTCTTCTCCCGTGCCGACACGCTCTACGGCGGCAGCGACGAAGTGCAGCGCAACATCATTTCCGAGCGTGTGCTTGGTCTTCCCAGAGAGGCTCGCGGATGACTGTCATGCGACCTGAACAGCCCACGCCCGACTACGTCGAGGGGCACAACCTCCTCGCCGGGAAGGTCGTCGTCGTCACGGCGGCAGCCGGTGCCGGCATCGGCGCGTCGGTGTCCCGCCGCGCTCTCGAGGAGGGCGCCGCGATGGTGGTCATCAGCGACACCCACGAGCGCCGCCTCGAGGAGTCGCGCTCAGCGCTCGGTGCTGAATTCGGCGAGGACCGCGTACGCGCCATCACCGTCGACGTCACCGACGAGACCCAGGTGCAGGCGCTGCTCGACCTGGCCGACGAGCACGGCGGCGTCGACATCATGATCAACAACGCCGGCCTCGGCGGCACGACCGACATCCTCGAGATGGCCGACGAGGACTGGTCGCGCGTCCTCGACATCACGCTGACCGGCACGATGCGCTGCGTACGCGCCGCCGGCAACCGGATGAAGGACGCCGGCAAGAAGGGCGTCATCGTCAACAACGCCTCCGTGATCGGCTGGCGCGCGCAGGAAGGCCAGGCGCACTACGCCGCGGCCAAGGCCGGCGTCATGGCGCTGACCCGCTGCGCGGCGCTCGACGTCGCCCCGTACGGCATCCGCGTCAACGCGGTGTCACCGTCACTGGCGATGCACCCGTTCCTCGCCAAGGTCACCAGCGACGAGCTGCTCCACGAGCTCAAGCAGCGCGAGGCGTTCGGCCGCGCCGCCGAGCCGTGGGAGGTCGCCAACGTGATGGTGTTCCTCGCCTCGGACTACTCGTCCTACCTGACGGGTGAAGTCATCTCCGTCTCGAGCCAGCGGGCCTAGCCATGACTGAGCAGACCCAGACGAGCACTCGGCGCGACGAGCTGCTGGCGATCGCAGCTGAGCTGTTCGCGACCAAGGGGTTCAAGAACACCACGGTCCGCGACATCGCCGACGCCGCCGGCATCCTGAGCGGCTCGCTCTATCACCACTTCGACTCCAAGGAGTCGATGGTCGACGAGATCCTGTCGTCGTTCCAGACCGAGCTCTTCGGCAAGTACGCCGAGATCCTCGCCGGCACCGACGACCCCCGCGCCAAGCTCGAGGCGGCCGTACGAGTCTCGTTCGAGACGATCGACCAGCACAACCACGAGGTGGCGATCTTCCAGAACGAGGCCGCCTACCTCGGCACGTTCGAGCGATTCGCCTATCTCGCCGACCGCAACCAGCAGTCGCGTGACGTCTGGATGACGCTGCTGACCGAAGGTGTCAGCTCCGGCGCCCTGCGTCAGGATCTTGACATCGAGCTGGTCTACCGGTTCATCCGCGACACCGTCTGGGTCGCGGTGAGCTGGTATCGCCCCGGCGCCAAGCTCAGCCACCACGACATCGCCAATCAGTACCTCACCATCCTCCTCGACGGGATCACCTCGCCATGACCTCAGCATTCATCGTTGACGCCGTCCGTACGCCGGTTGGCCGCCGCGGCGGCTCGCTCGCCCAGATGCACTCCGCTGACCTCGGCGGCCACGTGCTCAAGGCACTCGTCGACCGCACCGGAATCGACCCGGGCGCCGTCGACGACGTCATCATGGGCTGCTGCGACACGATCGGCTCACAGGCCGGTGACGTCGCGCGTACGGCCTGGCTCGTCGCCGGGCTCCCCGATCACGTCCCCGGCGTGACGATCGATCGCCAGTGCGGCTCGTCGCAGCAGTCGGTGCACTTCGCCGCCCAAGGCGTCATGTCCGGCACCCAGGACCTCGTGGTTGCCGGTGGCTTGCAGAACATGAGCGCCATCCCGATCTCGGCGGCCATGCTGGTCGCCGACCAGTACGGCTTCACGACCCCGTTCGCGGAGTCGCCGGGCTGGCAGGCGCGCTACGGCGACCAGGAGGTCAGCCAGTTCCGCTCCGCCGAGATGATCGCGGAGAAGTGGGACATCAGCCGCGAGGCGATGGAGGCGTTCGCGCTGGCGTCGCACGAGCGCGCTCGTACCGCCATCGCCGAGGGTCGCTTCAAGGCCGAGATCGCTCCCGTTGGCGACTTCGAGACCGACGAGTGCCCCCGCGAGACGTCGATGGAGAAGATGGCCGGCCTCGAGCCGCTGGCTCCCGGCGGCCGCATCACCGCCGCAGTCGCCTCGCAGATCAGCGACGCAGCCAGCGCGATGCTCATCGCGTCGGAGCAGGCCGTCAAGGATCACAATCTGACCCCGCGGGCCCGCGTGCACCACCTGTCAGTACGCGCCGACGACCCGATCTGGATGCTGACCGGCCCGATCGCCGCGACCAAGCACGCCCTCGACAAGGCCGGCATGACGGTCGCCGACATCGACCTGTTCGAGTGCAACGAGGCGTTCGCCTCGGTCGTGCTGGCTTGGATGCAGGAGCTCGACGTCCCGCACGAGAAGGTCAACGTCAACGGCGGCGGCATCGCCCTGGGCCACCCGATCGGCGCCACCGGCACACGCCTGATGACGACGCTGCTCAACGAGCTCGAGCGCACCGAAGGTCGCTTCGGCCTGCAGGTCATGTGCGAAGGCGGCGGTCAGGCCAACGTCACCATCATCGAACGCCTCTAGCTCCCCGCCGCAATTTGTGACCTTATGAGCGTCAAAGCTGTCGCGAAGCGCCTTTAACGTCACAAATCGCGGGGGTGCCGGTACATTCCGGACATGGCAGTCTCCGGCACCACCGAGTTCGACGTCGATGCCACGCCCGAGCAAGTCATGGACGCCGTGGCGGCGATCGAGGAGCTGCCCCAGCGCTCCAGCGCGCACCAGTCGGCCGAGGTCGAGTCGCGTCACCCCGACGGTCGACCGCACCGCGTACGAGCCAAGGTCTCCGCGGCTGGCTTCAAGGACGAAGAGGTCACTGACTACACGTGGAACGGCCTCGACTCGGTGACCTGGGTGCTGGCGGAGAGTTCAGTCCAGTCCAAGCAGGTCGCGACCTACACGCTGACGCCGACCGACTCCGGCACGCACATCAAGCTCGACCTGGAGATCGGCGTGAAGGTCCCGATGCCCGGTTTCGTGCTCAAGCGCGTGCTCAAGAGCGCGCTCGACACCGGTAGCAAGGACTTCAAGAAGTACGTCGAGTCGCGCTAGAGGACCCAGCGTTCGGGGGCGATCGGATGGAGCATCGCGTCGGTGCCGCCGTCCGCGTACACGACCGAGCCGACCATCAGGCTGCTCGCGTCTGACAGCAGGAACGCGACCAGCGCCGCGATCTCGTCGGGCCGACCCATGCGCCCGAGAGCGGAGGGGTAGGCCGCGACGAGCGGGCCGACATCGGGATCGGCGAGCAGCCGATCGGTCATCGGGCTGTTGATCGAGCCGGGTGCCACAGCATTGAGGCGTATGCCCTCGCCGATCCACGCTTCGGTGATGCCTTCGCGACGAGCCCACCAGGCGAGCGCGGCCTTGGTGCCGGGATAGACCGTCAACGGATCGGCTTCGACCGCATCGGCCCGCGCGGCCTCTTCGTCACCGGCCAGGCAGAGCTCGGCGGTCGACAACCGCCAGCCCGGCATCCCCGTGATCGAGTTGGACGCGATCATCACGACGCTCGAGCCGCCGGCAGCTGCGAGCTGTGGCTTGAGGCCGCGTACGAGATCGACCGCACCGAAGTAGTTGACCGACACGATCGCAGCGCAGTCGGCGCCGGCCACGCCGACGATGCCGGCGCACGGTACGACACCGTGCACGACGTTGGTCAGCGCCTGTACTCCTGCCACGGCCTCTGCGCGACCGGCAGCCGTACCGAGGTCTGCCACGACATCCGCGTCGCGTTGGTCGACCGTGATGACGCGGTCACCCTGGCCGCGCAGGAGCGCGGTGGTCGCGGCGCCGATCCCGCTGGCGGCGCCGCTGACGACGTACGTCCTCATCCGTCGGTGATCCTGATCAGGCCTGCCAGGGTGGCGATGTAGGCGGCACCGTCGGGACCCAGATAGATCGCGGCGTAGTGGTTGTTCCATTGGATGCCGGTGCCCATCAGGCGACTCCACTTCGTCTGGCCGGTGCGGATGTCGATCGCCGTGAAGTACCACGCGTCGAGGGTGTTCTTGAGCGGGTCAGCCTGCTTCGGCTTCGTGTACGCGTAGAGCAGTCCGTTGCCGAGCGACGCCTTGGCGACCGAGCTGGGTGCGATCTCGTTGTTGGTCCACGCGACCTGGCAGCCTTCGTCGTCGACGATCACCCGGGCAAGACCCGGCGTCGACGTCTGGCCGAGCAGCGTCGTGAGCGGCCCGCCGTAGCCGTAGTTGTTCTCGATGATGAACGAGTTGCCGGCCGCCACGAGGCTGTTGTCGGTCGTGCCCGCGTTGTCGGCGAGCACCGGCTGCGTGCAGTGCAGTCGGTCGGCGACTCCCTCGCGGCGGTCGTAGACGAGCACGTTGGTCTTGGGATCGGCGTTGTCGTTGATCGCCACCCAGCGGTCGCCGAGCAGCGTCGGCGTGGTGCCGGAGCCCTGCGAGAGGTTGCCGGGCTTGAGCCTCGTGCCGCGGTCGTACGTCTCGCGCCACGTCACCTCGGGCACGCCGCCGGTGTTGGCGTCGAGCCGGTAGAGCGCGTGGGTCGACACGACGTACATGCCGCCGGTCTCGTCGGTGGAGACCGAGTTGGTGACCTCCTCGCCCGCTGGAAGCTGCGTCGTCTGGACGGCGCCGGTCGTGCGGTCGAGCGTGCCGACCGTGCCCTGCTGGGTGAAGAACCAGATGCGGCCGTCGTAGTCGGGCATCGTCGCGATGAGGCAGTCGTCGGCGGCGACCTTGGCCGCAAGCGACCACTCGCCGAGCTGGGTGAGCCTGCCGTTGTCCTCGACCTTGATCTTGAGGACCGACTTCTTGGCTGTCGTCGGGTAGGCGACGTCATCGCCGTCGAGGAAGAAGTAGGTGCCGCCGCAGATGTCGGTGAACGGGTTGGCGCTGGTGAGCAGGTTGCGTGCCGAGGTGCGCATCTCCGAGATCGGCTTCAGCGTCACGGGATCGATGACCATCATCCCGAAGCCCTCGAGCCCGCCACACAGCCCGACGATGCGGTCGTGCGAGTCGAATGCGACGGTGGCGCACTCGCGTACGCCGTAGGACGCCGACCTCACCTTGAGGTTCTGACCCAGCGGGCCGCTGACCTGATAGGCGTCGGAGGCGTACGAGTCGTTGTGCATCGTGTTGGTGCCGTCCGGCGACAGCCACGGGTTCTGCGGGATCGGTGGATGCACGATCGGGTTGGCCGTCGCGGGTGCTCCGGTGAACTTCGGGACCAGCAGGTCCGTCGGCAGCGAGGGGATCGGGAGACCGCTGATCGCGGGGATCGGCGGGAGGGTGACTTCGGGCTTGGGGGTGGCCGCATGGGCGGGAGCGGCGAGCGCGGCCGCGAGCATGACGGCACCGGCGAAGAGGAGTGAGCGACGCATGCGGATGACTGTAACCGGTTGGTTACATCGGTGTATAGACTTCTCACATGACGGTCGACGCCAAGCCCAGAGGTCGCGAGCAGATCCGTACGGCAGTGCTCACCGCGACCAGCGCCCTCGTCGCCGAGCGTGGTCCCGACGGGTTCTCGGTACGCGACATCGCCGCCCGCGCCGGGGTCAACCACGCCCTGGTGCACCGCCACTTCGGCACCAAGGCCGACGTGCTCGAGCAGATGCTCGCCGCCGATGCCGACGTCGTCGTCAGGGCCGTCGTCGAGGCAGGCCTGCCGACCGAGGGATCGGCGTCTCCGGAGGTCGTCGCCGAGCTGCTCGACCTCCTCGCGGCGACGCCGTCCTACTGGCGCACCCTGGTGCACGCTGTGCTCGACAGTCCTGAGGCCGCACTGCCCGGAACGGCATCGACGACCGAGCTGTTCTCCGGGCTCTGGCGTGACAGCGGCCCTGCCGACGCGGTGCAGACCTCGGTCGCGGGGGCTTCGGTGCTGGGGTGGCTGATCTTCGGCCAGTTCATGAGCGACGCCACGGGCGCCGACCCCGAAGACGTACGACGGGCCATCGCTGAGCAGGTGTCAGCGCTACTTTCGTCCTGAGGTCCTTGCGGTCAGCGCCGTGGGATGCAAAACTAGAACCTGTTCTACTTTTGCATCGACTGGACGGACGCCGCGTGACCATCACGTACGAACTGACCGACCTCGACAAGCTCGAGGCCGAAGCGGTCCACATCTTCCGCGAAGTCGCGGCCACGATCGAACGCCCTGCTCTCCTCTTCTCGGGGGGCAAGGACTCGGTCGTCATGCTGCACCTGGCCGCGAAGGCGTTCTGGCCCGCACCGGTGCCGTTCCCGGTCATGCACATCGACACGGGGCAGAACTTCGACGAGGTCATCGAGTTCCGTGACGCGACCGTCGAGCGCTTCGGGCTGCGGCTGATCGTCGCCTCGGTGCAGGACGACATCGACGCCGGGCGTGCGACCGAGATCGGCGGACCACTCGGCCCGCGCAACAAGCTGCAGACGATCTCGCTGCTGCGCGGCATCAAGGAGAACCAGTTCGGCGCCGTGTTCGGCGGGGCCCGCCGCGACGAGGAGAAGGCCCGCGCCAAGGAGCGCGTCTTCAGCTTCCGCGACGAGTTCGGCCAGTGGGACCCCAAGAACCAGCGCCCCGAGCTGTGGAGCCTCTACAACGGCCGCCACCACAAGGGCGAGAACATGCGCGTCTTCCCGCTCTCCAACTGGACCGAGCTCGACATCTGGAAGTACATCCAGCGCGAGCAGATCGACCTCCCCGAGCTCTACTACGCGCACACCCGGACGGTCGTCGAGCGCGACGGGATGCTGCTCGCGGTCAACCGGTTCATCGAGCCCGAGGACGGCGAGGAACCGTTCGAGGCGATGGTGCGGTTCCGTACGGTCGGCGACGCCACCTGCACCGGCTGCGTCGAGTCGACCGCCGAGACGCGTGAGCAGGTCGTCGACGAGGTCGCCGCGGTACGCGTGACCGAGCGGGGGGCCACCCGCGCCGATGATCGGATCTCCGAGGCCGGCATGGAAGACCGCAAGAAGGAGGGCTACTTCTGATGTCGCAGCTTCTCCGCATCGCCACCGCCGGCAGCGTCGACGACGGCAAGTCCACCCTCATCGGCCGGCTGCTGTTTGACGGCAAGTCGATCTTCGAGGACCAGCTCAGCGCCGTCACCACGGCCAGCGCCGCCCGCGGTCACGAAGGCCCTGACCTGGCGCTGCTCACCGACGGCCTGCGCGCCGAACGTGAGCAGGGCATCACGATCGACGTCGCCTACCGCTACTTCGCGACCCCCAAGCGCAAGTTCATCATCGCCGACACCCCCGGCCACATCCAGTACACGCGCAACATGGTCACGGGCGCCTCAACCGCCGACGTCGCGCTGATCCTGATCGACGCGCGGCACGGCGTGCTCGAGCAGTCGCGTCGCCATGCGTTCCTCGCGACCCTGCTCGGCATCCCGCACATCGTGCTGTGCATCAACAAGATGGACCTGGTCGACTTCTCCGAGGAGCGGTTCGACGAGATCCGTACGGAGTTCGCGTCCTTCGCGTCGAAGCTCGAGGTCGCCGACCTGACGTTCATCCCGATGTCGGCGCTGTCGGGCGACAACGTCGTCACGCACAGCACCGCGATGCCCTGGTACGACGGGCCGGCGCTGCTGGGTCACCTCGAAGGGCTGCACGTGGCCTCCGACCGCAACCTCATCGACACGCGTATGCCGGTGCAGTACGTGATCCGGCCGCAGCAGGCCGACTTCCACGACTTCCGTGGCTACGCCGGCACGATTGCCGGCGGCGTGTTCCGTCCGGGCGACGAGGTCGTGGCGCTGCCGTCGGGATTCTCGACCACCGTCACCAACGTGCTCGGACCCGGCGGCACCAAGCTCGACGAGGCATTCACCGGCCAGGCCGTGACGATCGAGCTCGCCGACAACATCGACATCAGTCGCGGCGACATGCTGTGCCGGCCCAACAACCGGCCGACCAGCTCCCAGGATGTCGACGCGATGATCGCCTGGATGGACACCGACCTGTCGCTGGCCACCGACGCGACCTACTCGATCCTGCACACGACCCGCGAGACGCGGACGACGATCAAGAGCCTCGAGTACCGCCTCGACATCAACACGCTGCACCGCGACGAGAAGGCGACCAGCCTCGGCCTGAACGAGATCGGCCGCGTACGCCTGCGCACCCAGAAGCCGCTGCACTTCGATCCCTACCGTCGCAACCGCGACACGGGTGGCTTCATCCTGATCGACGAAGCGACCAACCGTACGGTCGCCGCCGGCATGATCCTCGGCGAGGTCCAGAACGAGCCCAACATCGTCTGGCACAGCGGCGCGGTGACCCGCGAGCTCCGCAAGACCCAGGGCAGGACGCTCTGGTTCACCGGTCTGTCGGGCTCGGGCAAGTCGAGCGTCGCGGTCGAGGTCGAGCGTCGTCTGGTGGCCGCGGGACAGCCGGCGTACATCCTCGACGGCGACAACCTCCGTCACGGACTCAACGCCGGTCTCGGCTTCAGTCCTGAGGACCGGCAGGAGAACGTACGACGGGTCGCCGAGGTCGCCAAGCTCATGGCCGATGCCGGCGTCGTCGCAATCGTCTCCCTGGTCAGCCCCTACCGCGAGCACCGCGACGCAGCGCGGGCGAGCCACGAGGCCGACGGCCTGCCGTTCATCGAGATCTTCATGGACACCCCGCTCGCCGAGTGCGAGGCGCGCGACCCCAAGGGCCTGTACGCCAAGGCCCGCGCCGGCGAGATCCCGGAGTTCACCGGCATCAGCGCACCGTACGAGGCACCGATGCGCCCCGACCTGCTGCTGCGCCCGAGCGACGGTGATGTCACCGAGCTGGCCAACCTCGTCCTCGACCGGATCCGCGAGCAGTGAGCGACTCCGAGCTCGCGTCACGCCTCGCCGCGCTGGCGGGTGCGTTGCTGCTCGACCTGCAGCGCACCTCGTCGTTGACCGGCAAGGAGCTCGGCAAGGCGGGCGATGCGCGGTCCAACGAGCTGTTGCTCACGCTGCTGGCTGCCGAACGGCCGGACGATGCCGTGCTGTCGGAGGAGTCGGTTGACTCGCCGGCACGGCTCAGCGCTGACCGGGTGTGGATCATCGACCCGGTCGACGGCACCCGCGAGTACGGGATGGCAGGGCGGACCGACTGGGCCGTCCATGTCGCCCTCTGGGAGCGCGGCTCCGGGATCACGTCTGCGGCGGTGGCGCAGCCTGCACTGTCGACGGTCTACGCGACCGGTACCGCCACCGCGACGACCGTGGAGCGGGACAGGCCGATCTTCCTGATGAGCGCCAGCCGTCCCCCGTCCTGGGGTGCCGCCGTGGTCGAGGCGTTCGGTGCGGTGTCGACCCCGATGGGCTCAGCCGGCGCCAAGGCGATGGCGGTGCTGCGCGGCGACGCGGACGCGTACCTGCACGATGGCGGCCAGTGGGAATGGGACTCCGCGGCGCCCGTCGGCGTGGCGCTGTCAGCCGGGCTGCACGCGTCACGCGTCGACGGTTCGCCGTTGACGTACAACGCCGAGCATCCCTACCTGCCTGATCTGCTGATCTGCCGGGCCGACCTGGCCGATGACCTGCTCAAGGCGATCGCCGCTGCGTCCTAGGGTCCGCCGATGAAGGGCAGGCTCAGGGTGCAGGTGATGGGTCGCGGGTGCTCCGGGTCGAGCGCGTTGAGCACATAGAGCGACGCATTGCGGTCGGCGGCGATCTCGAAGTGCTCGGTGTAGTCGATGGCGCAGCGGTCCTGCAGCACGATGTTGTTCATGCCGGGCTCGATGCCGCTCGTGTAGGGCTGCACCAGCTCGTCGTACTTCGTGACGATGTTGGTGTACGTGACTCCGGGTGACGCGACACCGCCGGCTCGCAGCTCCGTCATGAACGTCGAGCCCGGGTTGAACTCGCCACATGCCACGCACACCGGGATGTTGGACGCGTCGAGGCGCAGCAGGTTGGCGAGCTGCGCCGGGATGACCTCGGTGCCGTGCCACAGCGGTGCCAGTGAGACGTAGTTCTTCACCTTGGACGCGCCACCGAGGAACTTGATGTAGTACTGCGGCATCAGCGTGCCCTGCGAGTGGCCGACGAGGTCGACCTTCGCTGCGCCGGTTGACGTACGGACGCGGTCGACGAACTGCTGCAGCTGCACCGCGCTGGTGCGCATGCTGCCAAGGCCCGCCAGCGCGTTGACGGGGTAGGGCGCGGGGAGTGCGCCGTACGTCAGGGCAAAGACGCAGTAGCCGTCGTTCTTGAGCAGCGGCCCGTACGTCTGCCAGTTGGTCGCCTGGTTGCCCAGCGTGCCGTGCACCAGGATGACGGGTCGCGGGTGCGCGGCGGACGGCTTGCACGTCCAGTCGTTCGTGCCGGGGGCGTCGGCGTTCGGTGTGCCACCGAGGATCGCCGCGGGCAGGAAGTTGTAGGGCACCGGGAGCGGCTTGGTCTCCGCTGTCGCGGGCGATCCGGCAAGGACGAAGGCAAGGACAGCGGCGAGGGCGATGATGCGGCGCATACAGACTCCCATGAGAGCGCGTTCTAGGAGTTCAACGATCCGCGGCTATATCAGGTACGAGCTGGTCCGCTTCAACGCGGCCGCCGCCTCGGTGACGACCCGGTCGATCAGCTCCTCGCAGGTCGGCAGGTCGTTGATCACGCCGACGACCTGGCCCGAGGCAAGCACTCCCGCGGACGGATCACCCTCGACCAGACCGGCCTTGAGCATCATCGGGGTGTTGGCGGCGAGGGCGAGCTGGCCGAGCGTACGGCCCTGCTCCTTGCGCATCGAGCGTCCGTCGATCGCGAGCTGCTTCCACGTCATGCCGGCCATCTTCTTGAACTCGAGGGTCCGGCGGGCGGTCGGGATGATGCGCCGGAGGCCGGAGCCGGCTTCGACCTGCTCGACGAGCTCGGTGCGGAGCATGCGGTGCGGCATGCCGTCGACCTTCTTGGTGACGACGGTGTCGTCCAGGGTCGCGGCGAGGTAACGCTGCTTCACGGCTTCGGGTACGCGGCTGTCGGCGGTCAGCAGGAAGCGGGTGCCCATGCCGACGCCTGCTGCGCCGTAGGAGAGCGCCGCCGCGAGGCCGCGACCGTCGAAGAAGCCGCCGGCGGCGATCACCGGGATGTCGACCGCGTCGAGCACGGTCGGCAGCAGCAGGGTGGTCGGGACGGAGCCGGTATGACCGCCTCCCTCGCCGCCCTGGATCATCACGGCGTCGGCGCCCCACTGGGCAACCTTCACCGCGTGCTTGGGAAGGCCGACGCTGGGGATCACGACGATGTCGTGCTCCTTGAGCCTGGCGATCAGCTCGGGCTTAGGGGCCAGCGCGAACGACGCGACCTTCACTCCGTGCTCGATGAGCAGGTCGCAGCGTGCGGGCGCATCGGCGGCGTCGGCACGGAGGTTCACGCCGAACGGCCTGTCGGTGCGGCTCTTGACCTCGAGGATCGCCGCTTCAAGCTCCTGGATCGTCATGGTCGCCGACGCGAGGATGCCGAGGCCGCCGGCGTTGGCGGTGCCGCTGACCAGGCTCGGTCCGGCGACCCAGCCCATCCCGGTCTGCACGACCGGGTGACGGACGCCGACCAGCTCGGTCAGCGGCGTGGAGAGCAGCTGGTCGATCATCGGGCGGGTACCTCGCGCTCGCGGAGCTCCTTGGGGTCGAGCAGCTCACGGATCAGCACGAGCTCGCCCTCGGTTGGCTCGCGGGTGAACGGTACGTCGCCGTCGGCATGGATCTCGCAGCCGCTGGCCGCGCGTACCTCCTCGACCGTGACGCCCGGGTGGATCGAGACGAAGCGGATGGTGTCGCCGGGGCCCTCGAAGTCGAACACACCGAGGTCGGTGACGAGCCTCGGCACGTTGTGGAACTTCGTTGCTGCCGGGCCGGCAGCCTTGGCGCGAGCCTTGCCCACACCCGAGACGATGTCGACCTGCTCGACGACGACGCGGTCGGAGTGCTTGGGCACCCAGTAGGACGTCTTGTTGTTGACCGTGTTGCCCGGCGCACCTCGTACACCCAGCAGCTGGCGCTTGGGTTGGTCCCACGGCCCAATCGCGGAGATGTTCTGGTTGCCGTGCTTGTCGATCTGCGTCGCACCCATCATCACGTGGCGCTTGCCGTACGGGACGACGTGCTCGAGCACGTTGCGGAACGGCATCCAGCCCTCGACGACATCGGCGCTCTGCCCCAGCGGCGGTGTGCCGCGCAGGATGCGGGCCTCACCATCGGTGAGCAGCAGCAACGGGTTGGAGGTGTTCTTGGCCAGCCGCGCGCCAAGCGTCGGCAGGAGTCCCATCGGGCTGCCCATGATCTCGCCGTCCTCGGCGAAGCAGTCGGCGATGGCAACGGCGCAGTACTCCGCGCGAGTGACGGTCATGCCTGCTCCTCCTTGAACGCAGTGACGGCGGCTTGGTAGGCGGCCTCGTCACCGGACAGGAAGCGCTCCTTGAAAGCGGCCCAGTCCTCGGGTGTCTTGGCGGCGGTGGCGTACGCCTTCTGGAACTTCTCGTCGCGACCGTACGTCGGGGTGCAGTCGGTGAAGTGTGCGCCGTTGGGTGCCTCGACGACGCCGGCCACCATCGTGCGGTTGATCAGCAGGCTCTGCAGCGGTGCGTCGACCGTGAGCCCGGCGGAGTCGATGATCTGCTCGGTCGACAGGTAGGCCTCGTTGGCGGCCATGCAGAACAGGTCGTCGAAGTACGGGTCGGGCCCGAGGTACTGGCCGTTGCCGAGCTCGTCGGCGCGGTTCATGTGCACCAGCGCGACGTCGAGGTTGAGCGCAGGCACGGCGACCAGCGTCTCGTCGGCGTCGTACGGCGAGGTCACGGTGCGCAGGTCGGTGTCGTTGTCGAGCACCGCCGAGCCGAGGCCGGCACGCATCGGCAGGAACGAGATGCGCTGTGCCGCAGCGCGAAGCCCGGTCTGGAACATGCCCTCGTCCCACTCACGGAACTCGGCGGTCTTGTCGACGCGTGCCTTGCTGAAGAGCGGCTCGAGGGGGATCGAGTCGAGCGTCGCAAACGCGTACGTGACGCGGCGAACCTTGCCGGAGTCGAGCAGTAGGCCGACGTCAGGCCCGGCGTACGACACGATGTGCAGATCTTGGAGGTCGCTGCGCAGGATCGCCCGTACCAGCGCCATCGGCTTGCGGCGCGAGCCCCAACCGCCGATGCCGACGGTCATGCCGTCCTCGATGCGGCCGATGACGTCGTCGAGCGACATCTCCTTGGATGGTGCCTTCATTTACCGCCCTTTGCCTTGTCGGTTCCAGCGAAGTCGTCTCGAAGTTCGTCGCTCACGCCCATGAGGTTGAGCTCGTACGTGAAGCCCTGCTCGAACCGGTAGCTGTGGTTGACGTCGACCGGCTCGATGCCGTTCAGCGCCTCCTTGGCGGCGCGGATGACTCGCCCATCTTTGGCTGCGATCTCGGCGGCGACCTCCAGCGCGGTGGCGTCGAGCTCGTCGCGGGGGACGAGTCGGTAGACCGAACCGAACCGGTGCAGCTCGGAGGCGGGGATCGTCGCCGCGGTGAAGTAGAGCGAGCGCATCATCTGCTGCGGTACGAGGCGGGCCATGTGCGTCGCCGCTCCGAGTGCGCCCTGGTTGACCTCGGGCACGCCGAAGTATGCGTCGTCGCTGGCGACCACGATGTCGGCGTTGCCGACGAGGCCGACGCCGCCGCCGACGCAGAAGCCGTTGACCGCGGCGATGACCGGGACGGCGCACTCATACACGGCCTTGAATGCGGCGAAGCAGCCCTTGTTGGCGCCGAGCAGGGCGTCGAAGCCCGTGGTGTTCTGCATCTCCTTGATGTCGACGCCGGCGTTGAAGCCCTTGCCGTCGGCGCGCAGGATCACGACTTTGACGGCCGGATTGGCGGCGACGGCGTTCAGCGCGTCAGCCACGTCGAACCAGCCCTGCACGGGGAGGGCGTTGACGGGCGGATGGGCCATCGTGACGACGAGGATCCCGTCGACGCGTTGCTCGCTGGTGACTGCAGACATGGAGACCCTTCCGTACACAACCAAGCACTTGCTTGGTACTGTATCAGCATGTCTCTCACGATCGACCTGACCGGCCGGGTGGTCCTGGTCACCGGCGGATCGCGCGGTATCGGGCGGGGCATCACCGAGACCTTCGTGTTCGCGGGTGCCACCGTCGTCACGTGTGCACGCTCGGAGGCGGAGCCGTTCCCCGGCACGACCCACGTGCAGTGCGACGTACGCGATTCCGAGTCCGTGCAGGCCATGGTCGACGGCATCGTCGCCGAGCACGGACGCCTCGACGTCCTCGTCAACAACGCCGGCGGAGCGCCTGCAGCGCTGGCTGCCGAGGCGTCGCCGCGGTTCCACGACAAGATCATCGGCCTCAACCTCAATGCGCCCCTGCTGGTCGCCCAGGTCGCCAACCAGGTCATGCAGCAGCAGGGCAACGGCGGGTCGATCATCAACATCTCGTCGATCAGCGCCAACCGGCCAGCGCCCACGATCGCGGCGTACGCGGCTGCCAAGGCGGGCATCGACTCGCTGACCCGGAGCCTCGCGATGGAGTGGGCGCCCAAGGTCCGGGTCAACGCGATCGACGTCGGCCTGTGCCGTACCGAGCAGACCGATGACCACTACGGCGGCGACGACCGGGTCGCCAAGATCGAGGCCACGATTCCGCTGGGCCGGATGGCCCGCCCCGACGAGGTCGGCAACGTCGCCGTGTTCCTTGCCAGCGACCTGGCGTCGTACGTCAGCGGCGCCAACGTCGGCTGCGACGGCGGCGGCGAACCCCCCGTCTTCCTCCACGTCTGAACCCCTAGGAGAACCATGTCGTTGCTTGAAGGCCGCGTTGCCATCGTCACCGGAGCCGGCCGAGGCATTGGTCGGGCGCACGCGCTCGAGCTGGCCCGTCAGGGCGCGAAGGTCGTCGTCAACGACTACGGCGTCTCGCTTGCAGGTGAGAAGGAGGAGTCACCCGCCGATGCCGTCGTCGCCGAGATCAAGGCTCTGGGCGGCGAAGCGGTGACGAACGGTGCTGACGTCGCGGACTTCGCCGATGCCGAGGCGATGGTGCGCCAGGCGATCGACACCTTCGGGGGCCTCGACATCCTCGTCAACAACGCCGGTTTCGTACGCGACCGCATGCTCGTCAACACCGCGGAGGACGAGTGGGACGCCGTCATCCGCGTCCACCTCAAGGGCCACTTCGCGCCGCTGCGTCACGCGGGTGCCTACTGGCGTACCGAGTCCAAGGAGGGGCGTCAGCGCGACGCGCGCGTCATCAACACCTCGTCGGGGGCTGGGCTCCAGGGCTCGATCGGGCAGACCACCTACTCCGCAGCCAAGGCCGGCATCGCCGGCATGACTCTCGTCGCCGCTGCCGAGATGGGGCGCTACGGCGTCACCGTCAACGCCATCGCGCCGGTCGCGCAGACCCGGATGACGGAGGGTGCGTTCGACACCTCCGAGATGGCCAAGCCCGAGGACAACTCACCTGTCGTCGCCTGGCTCGCCTCGGTCGAGGCCGGCGATGTCACCGGCCGGGTCATCGAGATCGACGGTGGCCAGATCTGCGTCGAGCAGGGCTGGACCCACGGTCCCAGGAAGGACATCGGTCGGCGGTGGGAGACCGCCGAGGTCGGCCCTGCCCTCCGCGACCTACTAGCCGAAGCTGGCCCGAACGAACCGGTGTACGGCGCCAGCTAGGCGGAGCAGTCCGCGAGCGGTGGGCAAGGTCACGCCGTCTACTCATCTTCTTCTCAGGTCCGTTTTGTATTCTGGAAGTTCTGTCGATCCGCGATCGGCCCCAGACTTGCAGGAGATTTGCCCGAGATGAGCACTGCCCCACGCCCCGGCCGTCGCGCCGGTCGCCGTCCGCGGCGGATCCTGCGTCGTGTCTTCATCACCGTCAGCGTGCTGGCCCTGGTGATCGGCATCGGTGGCGCAGCGGCCTACTGGAAGCTCAACGGCAACATCGGGTCGTCGGCCCTCGACGAGAAGGATCACGTCGTCAAGGACGACACTCCCAAGGGTGCGACCAACATCCTGTTCATCGGCTCGGACTCCCGCAAGCTCAAGTCCAAGGGCTATGGCAACGAGTCGGGTCAGCGCAGCGACGCGCTCATGCTGGTGCACTTCGCCAAGGACAATGCGCGAGTCGACGCCGTACAGATCCCGCGCGACACGCTGACGACACTGCCGGCGTGTGACGACACTGGAAGCGGTGCGTTCCGCGGCGGCTACAACCTGATGATCAACTCGGCGCTGGCCGGCGGACCGGCCTGCTCCGTGCGCGCCGTCGAAGCACTCAGCGGTGTGCACATCGACCACTTCGTGCAGCTCGACTTCGACGGCTTCGCCTCGATGGTCAACGCCCTGGGCGGAGTCGATGTCTGCCTCAACGAGCCCATGGTCGACCGCGACGCCAAGCTCGACCTGCCCGCCGGCAAGCAGAAGCTCGACGGCAAGAACGCCCTCGCCCTGGCCCGTACGCGGCACGCCGTGGGCGACGGCAGCGACATCGGTCGCCTCGGGCACCAGCAGGTCGTGATGTCGTCGATCATCAGCCGCGCCCGCGACGCCGGCGTGCTGACCCGGCCCGATCGGCTCTTCAAGTTCCTGAACGCCCTCACCTCCTCGATCACGGTCGACGAGGAGATCTCCTCGATCAGTGCGCTGACGGGCCTCGCCAAACGAGCCAAGGCGGTCGACGACAAGAACATCCGCTTCATCACGATGCCCAACGGCGCCGCACCCACTGACCGCAACCGCGTCGTCAAGACTGCCGACGCCGACACGATCTTCGCGGCGATCGCCAAGGACCGCCAGGTGCCGGTGGAGGGCAGTGAGGGCAAGACGCCCAAGACCCCCGTCAAGGTGCTCAACGCCGCTGGAGCCGACGGACTCGCCACTCGGGCACGCAACGCGCTGATCGGCTCGGACTTCGTCGTCTCGGGCGTCGCCATGGCGCAGAAGAACGCCACCGCGACCCGAATTTTCGTCGACAGCACCCCCGAGGCACTGGCGACCGCCAAGGCGCTCAACAAGAAGTTCGGCTTCAAGGCCGAGATCGTCAAGCAGACGTCCAACGTCACGGGGGTCTGGCTGATCGTCGGCTCCGACCGCGTGACGGCAGGCTTCGAGCCCGTCGAGCCCAATGCCGTCAAGGCGACGACCCGCACCGCCAGCGACTCTCTCTGCACCTGAGTAGATGACT
This sequence comes from Aeromicrobium panaciterrae, assembly GCF_039537165.1. Classification (GTDB taxonomy): domain Bacteria; phylum Actinomycetota; class Actinomycetes; order Propionibacteriales; family Nocardioidaceae; genus Aeromicrobium; species Aeromicrobium panaciterrae. The sequence continues at coordinate 1,609,633 of NZ_BAAAZZ010000002.1, forward strand.
AGGCTGACGGCATGACCGAGGAATCGACCAGCGGCACGCCCGTCGACAACGCCGACATCGTGAAGTCCTTCCTCGAGGCCCTCCAGGCGCAGGACTTCGACACCTTCGAGAGCCTCATGTCCGACGATCTCGTCTACCAAAACGTCGGCCTGCCCACCATCCGAGGGGGTCGGCGCGTGGGTAAGCTGATGCGCCACATGGAAGGCAAGTCGAGCTTCGAGGTGAAGTTCCACCGCAACGTCGCCAACGGGTCCACCGTGCTCAATGAACGCACGGACGCCATCGTGCTCGGGCCGCTTCGCCTGCAGTTCTGGGTGTGCGGTGTGTTCGAGCTCCGCGATGGCCGCATCACGTTGTGGCGTGACTACTTCGACTTCTTTGACATGGTCAAGGCCACTTTCCGGGGGCTCGTCGGCATGGTCGTCCCAGCTGTCCGCCGGACCATGTGACGTCGTTGGGAGCGACGTTCAGCCAGCCAGGTGACCCTGGTCGACCGTCTGGACGCTGCCGTGGACGGCTGATGCGTCGTCGGAGGCCAGGAAGGCAATGACGGCGGCGACGCTGTCGGCCGTCATCATCCCGCGTTTGGCGGCGACGCGCAGGATCAGATCCCAGTCAGCACCGTCGGGGACATTGATCGTCGCGACCTGCGGGGTGTCCATGCCGCCGGGGCAGACACAGTTGACCCGGATCGGGGCGTCGAGGTACTCGATCGCCAGCGCCTTGGTCAGACCGACGATCCCGTGCTTGGCGGCGGTGTAGGCCGCCGAGTAGGCCTCGCCCATCACGCCGGCGACCGAGGCGACGTTGACGATGTTGCCCGACGACTCGAGCAGGTGCGGGATCGCCGCCTGGCAGAGATAGAACGCCCCACTGAGATTGAGCGCGATGTCGGCGTCCCATTCGTCCTCCGTCACGTCAGTCGTGATGCGGAAGTCGTGGCGGCCGGCGTTGTTGACCAGCACGTCGAGGCGTCCGTACGCGTCAACGGCAGCGGCGACAGCAGCCCGGCAGTCGGGCGGTGACGACACGTCGAGCGGCCCGAAGCGCACCTCGCCCGGCAGGTCAGCGCACGACGCAGCGACCTCGGCGAGCTTGTCCTGATCGCGGGACGCGGCATAGACGAGCCCGCCACCCGCAGCGAACCGACGTACGGAGGCAGCGCCGAGTCCTGACGACGCACCTGTGACCAAGATGCTCTTCCCGGTGAACGTCATACGCCGACGATCCCGCGGCCAGTCACCAGCGGCAGGTCGAGCGCCGTCACCAGCCCGGGCGAGGCGGCGACAACGACCGGCACGGCGTTCACCAGGCGTTGGGCCGTGATGATCATGCCGCTGTCGTTGTGATCACCGTGCTCGCCGATGTGGGTGAAGTCGACCGTCATCATCGGCTCGCCGGTGATCTCGATTCGGTAGGACCCATCTCCACTGGCGGGTTTGGGCCAGTCCGGTGCCTGGTCGACATGCGTACGCGTCACGTGCTCGACCACGATGCGCGGCTCGCCATCAACCATGCCAATGACCTCGAACCGCACGGCTGCCATGGTTCCCTTCTTGATGTCGACGCATACGGTCGACATGTCAGCCTCGGCGGGAAGCCGCTCGACGTTCTCGACCAGCGGCTCGTCCAGCGTGACGCCGAGACCGGCCGCCAACTGGCGCACCACCGGGCCCCACCCGGACGAGAGCATTCCCGGTTGCCAGAGCGGCGCCACCTCCTCGATCGGCTTGCCGAATCCGAAGATGTCGCCCATCGTGACCGGTTGGTCGTAGGTCGAGTAGTCGGCGATCTCGAGCACCCGCACCTGATCGATTCGCTGGCTCAGGGAGGCGAGCTGCAGGGGGAAGATGTCGTTGGCCCAGCCTGGGTCGATGCCATTCGCGTGCAGGCTGGCGTTGCCGCGCTGGCCCGCATCTTCGATGCGCTCCCACATCGAGTCAGGAAGCGTCGGGTTCGGGTAGACGAGGATGACAGGACCGCTGGCGACGACGTTGATCCCGGCCTCGAGAAATCCCACCAGGTCCTCGAAGGCATCGAAGAACCGATCCTCGGTGATGGAGCAGTACACGATGCAGTCGGGCTTCGCGGCGAGCACGGCATCGCGATCCGCCGAAGCGAGCACACCAAGGTCGCGGCCAAGCTCGGCGAGCCGTCCGGCGTCCTTGCCGTCCTTGTCGGGGTTGCTGACCCAGACCCCGACGAGCTCGAGCTCGGGGTTGAGGTCGATCCCGGCGATGGCGTGACGACCCAGGGTGCCGGTCGACCAGACGGCGACGCGCGTCGTCATCCGACGTGCGAAGGCAGGACGCAGGCGGTGTCGAGTCCGAGGATGCGGTTGAGACGACCGAACGAGAGCCACGAGCCGATGCACATGCTGAGCTCGACGACCTCGCGCTGGTCGTACTCGGCGAGCATCCGCTTCCAGAACTCGTGATCGATGCTGTGGTGGTCGGTCGCATACAGCTCGGCGTACTCGGCGGCCAGGCGCGTACGTGTGTCGAACGCGTCGGTCGTACGCCACTCGCGTACGGCCTCGTCGAACGTGTCCTCGACCTTCTCGCCGTCTCGCTCGGTGCGCCAGTCCTGGCAGAACAGGCACCCGTTGATCTGCGCGATGCGCAGGCGCGCCGCCTCGAACTCGCGGAGACCGAGCGTCGAGTCGGAGTAGACCTTCAGCGCCATCGTCGCCGCGGCGCCGCCTATCCCGGGGACCATCTCGCCCCAGACGTAGTTGATGGGGTCTTTGCCTTCGGGTACGTCGATGATCATGCGTTGACCGTCCTTGAGAGCTTGCCGACACCGGGAACGAGCGGAACCTGGAGTGCGTCGTAGAGACCCGGCTCGTTGTCCTTGAGCCAGGGGATCGAGTTGACGATGCGGCCGACCGCCGTGGCGTTGCCGCCTGCAGCGCGGTTGCCACCCTCGTCGGTTGCTTCGACGTTGACCTCGATGCGAGGTCGACCTTCGATGATCACGCGGTGCGCGCCGTCACCGCCGTCGGGCGGTGAGGGCCAGTCGGGTGCGCAGTCGGGATGGATGCGGGTGACGTGCTCGACGATGATCTTGACCTCGCCGTCGATCACGCCCTGCACCTCGAAGCGCAGTGCGCCTTGCGTGCCTTTCTCGAAGGTGCCCATCGCGGCGTTCTCGACGGTCTCGTCGAGAGCACGGCGTTCGACGTGCTCGGTGATCTCGTCGATCTCGACGCCGAGCGCCTTGGCGATGAGTCGCACCTGTCCGCCCCACACCATGCTCGGGATCGTCGGCGCCACCATGGGCGGCTCGTAGTCCATCGGCTCGCCCATGCCGATCAGGAACCGTACGGAGTCCTGCTGGTCGTACGTCGTGTAGTCGAAGATCTCCTGGCACCGGATCTGGTCGATTGTCGAGGCCAGGCCGCTGACCAGCACCGGGAGGATGTCGTTGCCCCACCCCGGGTCGATGCCCGAGACGAACAGCGAGCCGCCGCCCTCCTTGATCGCGGCGTGGATCGGGTCGCGGAACTCCGCGGGCGCCGAGTCGGGGTCGTACATCCCGTAGAGGGACGGCGTCACGACGACGATGCCGAGGGCGATTGCCTTGGTGATGTCGGCCAGCGCCTCCTCGGGGCGGATCTCGCCCGAAGCGGCATAGACCAGCGCGTCGATGCCGGCCAGCGTGCCGTCGATGTCGTCCGTCGCAGCGACGCCGAGCGTACGACCGATGTCGGAGAGGTCACCTGCGTCCTTGCCGACCTTGTCGGGGTTGTGGACGATCACAGCGGTGAGGTCGAGCCCTGGATGGGCATCGACAGCGCGGATCGCCGCGCGACCGACGTTGCCCGTTCCCCACACGGCCGTACGAAGCTGGGTCTCCCGGGTCATGCAGCAAGACTAGAACGTGTTCCAGTTTTTGAGAAGGGCCTGGCGCTCATACCTGCCGAGGACCTCGCCTGCAGATGACGACAATGCCGGTGCCCAGCAGGACCAGCAGCAGCGCAAGGGCGAGGTCGCTGGATCCGAGGCCCGTGCCTGTGTCGGGAAGCGGTCGGGCGGATTCGGTGGTGTCATCGCCGCTGCCGCCGGTGCCACCAACCGCATTGTCGGGGTCGGCGACCGTCAGCGTGACGGTGCCGGTCAGGTCCTGGACCGCGGCGGCTGACGCGAGCACGCGGGGCACCTGCTGCACGTCCAGCTGATAGGTGAAGCTGTCGCTGCCGACGTAGCCGTCCTTCGGCGTGAAGGTGATGTTGCCGGAAGAGTCGATCGCGGCCGTGCCGTGTGCCGGCTGGGTCGCGAGGCTTGTCGTGACGCCCGGGTCAAGGCCCAGGTCGTTGCTGGTGACCGGCGGGTTCAGCACGGTGGGCTGGTCGCCGGTGACGGTGTACGAGTCGTCCATCGCCTGGAGCGGCGTCTTGATCACGTGGATCGTCACGGTGCCCGTACGGCTCACGTTGTCGGTGCCGGTGAACGTGTACGTGAACGTGTCGTCACCGAAGAAGCCGGCGTCGGGTTCGTAGCCGAAGTCATGTCCGCCGAGGGTGCTGGTCACGGTGCCGTGGCTTGAGGATCCGTGGGTGAAGGGAGCCGTGAAGCCCGAGTCGTTGCCGGTGACGTCGGGCATGAGCTGGGTGGTCCCGGAGTCCTGGGCGACGGTGTATTCGTCGTTCACGGCAGCGGACGGTGTCGGCGTGACGTGGATCGTGACGGTGGCGGCGTGCAGCTGGAGGTCAGTGCCGACGAACACATAGGTGAAGCTGTCGTCGCCGAAGTACCCGTCGTTGGGTTCATAGCTGAAGTCGGAACCGCTGAGGGTGGCACTGTCAACGGTCCCGTGGCCGGCAGCGGTGTGGGAGAACGTGCCTGGAAGCGCGCCGGCATCGTTGCCCGCGACATCGGGGTTGAGAAGTGTGGCCCCAGAGTCCTGGGCGACGGTGTATTCGTCATCGACCGCTGCTGGTGTGACCGTCGGGGTGACGTGGACCGTCACGGTGGCGGTGTGCATGCTGAGATCGGATCCGAGGAACGTGTAGGTGAACGTGTCGTCGCCGTGGAAGCCGACGAACGGCTGGTAGCTGTAGTCGTGCCCGCCCGCGGCACCGCCGCTGACCGTCCCGTGGGGAGCTCCCGAATGGGAGAACGTGTTGGGGATCGCTCCGGTGTCGTTGGCGTAGACGTCGGGGTCGAGGAGTGTGGCCCCGGACCCTTGGGTCACGGTGTACTCGTCATTGACGGCCGCAGGCAGGGGCGCGGTCGGGGTGACGTGGATCGTGACCGTGGCGGTCTGCAGCACGAAGTTGGTGCCGAGGAAGCTGTAGGTGAAGGTGTCGTCACCCGAGAAGCCGGGAGTCGGCGTGTAGCTGTAGTCGGAGCTGAAGATGCTGGACGTGACGGTGCCATGGGTCGCGGGGGTGTTGGTGAACGTCAGCGGCATCGCAGCGCTGTCGTTTGCGGTGACAGTCGGCGTGAGCAGTGTGGCGCCGGAGTCCTGCGCGACGGTGTAGTCGTCGTCGACCGCACTCGGCACCGGGTCGGTGTGGCCGTGGATCGTGATCGTGAGCTTCGCTGAACCGGTGCTGCCTTGCCCGTTGGAGGCGCCGTAGGTGAAGGTGTCGGTCAGTGTCTGGCTGTCGTTGAGGGCGTCGACGTCCGGGTTCGTGTTGTCCAGGGTGTAGGTGTACGTGCCGTCGGGGTGGATCACCAGGACGCCGTGGCCCAGTGTGAACGTGCCGGCCGTGGTCACTGACATGGTGCCGACCGGGCTCGTGTCGTTGGTGAGCACGTTGCCCGACACCGGGTTCGGCGCGGAGTCCTCGGTGATGGTGTTCGCGTCCGGCGAGATGGTCACGCCGGGCGTCGGAAGGACGTGGATCGTGACGGTGGCCGTATGGTCCAGTCCGTCATTGCCGACGAAGGTGTACGTGAATGAGTCGTCACCGAAGTAGCCGGCGGTCGGGGTGTAGCTGTAGGACGTCGTGAGCATCGGGACCGCGTTGGTGACGGTTCCGTGGCTCGCGGGGGTGTTGGAGAACTGTGAGGAGCTCGACACGCCTCGGTCGTTGAGGATGACGTTGGGGAGCAGCTCGGTGGGGCCGGAGTCTTGGGCAACCGTGAACTCGTCGTCGACGGCCTCGCCCGGCGACGGCGTGACGTGGATCGTCACGGTGGCTGTGTAGGGACTGCCGTTGATGCCGAAGAACGTGTAGGTGAAGGTGTCGTCGCCGATGTAGCCGGGCACGGATGCGTACATGAGGTCGTGATTGCCGCTCGCCGGTCCGTCGCTGACGAAGCCGTGTGACGCGGACGTGTGGGCGAACGGAGTGTTGTAGTCGATGCCGGTGTCGTTGTCGGTGATGGCGGGGGTGAGCAAGTAGACGCCGGAGTCCTGCTCGATCGTGTACTCGTCGTCAACAGCCTGTCCGGTGACGGTCGTCGGGAGGACGTGGATCGTGACGGTGGCGGTGTGCTCTAGGCCATCGTTCCCGATGAACGTGTACTCGAACGTGTCGTCACCGAAAAACCCCAGGGAAGTTGAGTAGGCCCAATCGTGGCCGCCGCCGAACGGTCCTGTGTTGCTGATGAAGCCGTGCGCTGCGGGACCATGACTGAACACCTCGAACTCACCGATGCCGGTGTCGTTGGCGGCGACGTCGGGGTTGAGCACGGTGGTGCCGGAGTCCTGCATGACGGTGTATTCGTCGTCGACGGCCTCGCCCGGCAACGCAGTGACGTGGATCGTCACGGCGCCGTTGTGCGGATGGCCTTCAGCGTCGAGGAAGGCGTACGTGAACGTGTCGTCTCCATGGAAGCCCGAGTCGGGCGTGTAGCTGTAGACGTGGCCATTCAAGGGGTTGGAGTTGGTGACGGTTCCATGGCCGGCAGGCGAGTTGGAGTACAACGTCACGCCAGGGATGCCGATGTCGTTGGCGGTGACGTCGGGATCGAGCAGGGTGGTGCCGGAGTCCTGGACGACGGTGTACTCGTCGTCGACCGCGTGAGGTTCGCCAGCATCGGAGGTGACGTGGATCGTGACGGTGGCCGTGTGCTCGAGGTCGTCGGTGCCGGTGAAGGTGTACGTGAAGGTGTCGTCGCCGACGAAGTCGGCGAACGGGGCGTAGGTGTATGCCGCCGCGAAGCCGCCCGAGAGGTTCACGACGAGGCCGTGGCTCGCTCCCGAGTGGACGAAACCGGAGCCCGCCTTGATCCCGGTGTCGTTCGTCGTGACCGAGGGGTCGAGCAGCGTGTTGACGGAGTTCTCGACCATCGTGTACTCGTCGTCGACGGCGAATGCGTCAGCCGCCAGGGCGACTGCCTGCTTCTTGGACGCCTTCGGCGCCGGGGGAACGTCGCGCGAGTCATCCTTCGGCGCCGGGTCATCCTTGGGTGTCGGGTCGGCCGTCGGCTCCGGGTCAGGGGACGGTGCATCCTTGGTGGGCTCGGGGGACGGGGTGGGGTCCTCTGGCGGAGCGGGTGTCTCGGCCGCCGGCTCGGGATCCGGCGTCGGCTCGCTGGTCGGTGTGCTGGTCGAGTCCTGGGCGGCATCGGCTTCCTGGGCGACCGCCGTGGAGCCGACGGAGCACAGGGCGACCATCAGGATTGCTGCAATGAGCACGCGAACTGAACGCATGGGGAGTCCTCCGAGTAGGACGCCACCTGTCAATGCGGAGCTTGCGTGGTGACGCCCTTCGGACGCTACCCACGTTCACCTGCGGGGTTCACCCAAACGGGGGAAACGTCGAAATCGACAAAACTCAGCGGAGCCGGGTCTTGCGCATCAGCTTCAGCGACGTCTGAGTCTGCTTGGCGTAGGCGTCGTACGTCTGCTTGCCCTGCGGTTCCATGACCTGCTTCTTGAGCACGCCGATGTTCTGCGCGTCGGTGTACTTGAGCAGGCCCTGGTCGCCGTGACGGGCGCCGACACCAGACTGCTTGAGTCCACCGGAGGGCGTGCCCTTGGAGGCGTACGCCGTGGCGAGGATGTCGTTGATGTTGACGTTGCCCGAATCGATGCGCCGCGCGACCTCACCTGCGTGGCCGAGGTTCTTGCTCCACACCGAGGCGTTGAGGCCGTAGTCGGTGTCGTTGGCGAGCGCGATGCCCTCGTCCTCGGTCGTGAATCGGTAGAGGCCCACGACCGGACCGAACGTCTCGGTGGATCCGGCGAGCATGTCCTTGGTGACGCCTTCGAGGATCGTCGGCTCGAAGAACGCAGGACCGAGATCGGGACGGGCGTTGCCACCGGTGAGCACCGTGGCGCCCTTGGCCTTGGCGTCCTCGACGTGCGAGACGACGCGGTCCTTGTGGTCGACCGACACCAGCGAGCCCATGTCGGGCGCGAAGGAGTACTCGGCGCCGACATTGAGCGCCGCGGTCTCGGCGACGAACTTGTCACGGAACTCGTCGTAGATCGAGTCGTGGATGTAGAGGCGCTCGATGTGCATGCAGATCTGGCCGGAGTTGCCGAAGCTGCCGAAGAGTGCGGCGTGCACGGCCTCGTCGACGTCGGCGTCCTCCAGCACGACCATCGGGTTCTTGCCGCCCAGCTCGAGGCAGCAGCCGATGAGGTTCTTGCCGGCGAGCTCGCCGATGACCCGGCCGGTCGCGGTGGATCCGGTGAACATCACGTAGTTGGCGTTGGCCAGCATGGGTTCGCCGACGTCGGGACCCTCACCGCAGATGACCTGGACAAGGCCCGGCGGGATGCCGGCCTCCTCCAGCAGGCGTACGCCGAGCAGCGGCGACAGCGCGGTCTTGTTGTCGGGCTTGAGCACGACGGCGTTGCCGGCGATCAGCGCAGGGATGGTGTCGGAGATGCCGGTCGCGAACGGGAAGTTCCACGGCGCGATGATCGCGACGACGCCCTTGGGGCGACGCACCTCGGTCGAGCTCGACAGGAACGGCACCGGACCGGCGTGCTTGCGGTCCTTGAGCAGCTTGGGCGCCCGCTTGATGTAGTGGCTCGTGCCCATCGGGATGTCGCAGGTCTCCTCGAACGCCATCCGCCGGTTCTTGCCGCTCTCGGCCTGGATCAGGTCGGTGATCAGCATCTGGTTGTCGATCACGAGGCGGTGGAACCGCTTCATGACACCGAGGCGCTTCTTGACCGACCACGACCCCCAGATCTCCTGGGCGGCACGGGCGTCGGCGTAGGCCTGCTCGATGTCGCTCTCGGACGACTGGGGCAGCTCGACGAGCAGGTCGCCGGTGTAGACCTCGGTCAGCTTCCAGGTGTTGCCGGTGCTGCCGGGTACGCGCTTGACCAGGCTCTCGAGGAGCTCCGGCGTCAGGGTGGCCGGCCGTGTGACGCTCATGAACCCAGCACCAGGTCGGCGGCCTTGTCGCCGATCATGATGGATGGCGCATTGGTGTTGCCTCCGATGATCGACGGCATGATCGACGCGTCCGCCACGCGGAGGCCCTCGATGCCTCGAACCTTGAGGTCGGGTCCGACGACCGCGCGGTCATCCGTCCCCATACGACAGGTGCCGACACCGTGATAGACCGTCGTGGCCCGGTTGAGGACCTCGGCCTTCATGTTGGCGGCGTCGTACTCGGGGCCGGGGTGCAGCTCCTGCTTGACGTTGCCGGCGAATGCGGCCGACTTCATGATCTCGCGGATGATCTCGACGCCCTCGGCGAGAACCTGCTGGTCCTCCGGCTCGGCGAGGTAGTTCATGTCGATCAGCGGTGCCGTTGCGGCATCGGCCGACGCGAGGCGGATCGTGCCGCGGCTTCGCGGATAGATCAGCGTCGACATCACGGTGATCGCCTTGCGCGGGTCGACCTGGTGTCGTACGGGCGCGTCCTGGTTGGGCGACGGGTAGGCCCAGGGGAGTACGTGCAGCTGCAGGTCGGGGACGTCGGTGGCGAGCGAGGTGCGCACGAACGCCACCGTCTCGAACACCGAGTTCTCGAGGAACGAGCCGCCGACCGTGAGCTCCTTGGCGAGTCCCATGGCGAAGTGCGAGGCCTTGCCCTTGTGCACGGCGTTGGGCATGATCCACGTCGTCGGTACGAACAGGTGGTCGTGCAGGTTCTCACCGACCGGGAGGTCAGCCAGGACCGGGATGCCGTGCTCCGTGAGGTGATCGGCAGGACCGACTCCCGAGAGCATCAGCAGCTGGGCCGAACCGATGAATCCCGCCGAGAGGATGACTTCCTTGCCGGCGCGGATCGTCCGCCGGCTGCCCTTCTTGTCGAGGACCTCGACGCCGGTGGCTCGACCGTTCTCGATGTTGATCTTCTGGACGTGCACCTCGGGCTGGACCTCGAGGGTCGGCACGTCCGCGTTGGTGATGTAGCCGCGCGACGACGAGAAGCGCTTGCCGCCGAACGCGCTCTGCTGGAAGTGGCTGACGCCCTCCTGCTCGGCGGCGTTGTAGTCCTTGAGGATCTTGACGCCGAGCGTGTCGGCGGTGGCTTGCTCGAACTGCTTCGCAGCCTCGGTCCGCTGGGTGTGGCGGGTGACCTTGATCGGACCGCCGGCGCCGCGCCAGTCGTTGGCGCCGTCCTCGAAGTCCTCGACCCGCTTGTAGACCTCGTTGACCGAGTCGGCGTCCCAGCCGACGTTGCCCTCGGCGGCCCAGGAGTCGTAGTTGGCGCGGTTGCCGCGTACCCAGAGCAGGCCGTTGACCGAGCTCGAACCACCGACGACCTTGCCACGGGTCTGCGGGATCACCCGGTTGTTCATGTGCTTCTGCGGCGTCGTGTAGTAGCCCCAGTCGACCGTCTTCTTGATCTTGGGCTCAGAATGCATCGGCCCGATCATGCCGGGCTTGGTGACGAGTATCGAGGTGTCCTTCTTGCCCGCCTCGAGCAGGATCACGGATGCGCCGGACGCCGCGAGGCGTGAAGCGACGGCAGATCCTGCGGATCCGGCACCGATCACGACGTAGTCAGCCTCGTTGCGGAGTTGGTTCTTGGCCATGGTGTCCCTTTGTCAGATTCGTTCGATGATGGTGCCCGATGCCTGCGCCCCTCCGGCACACATCGAGATCAGGGCGGTGCTGGCGTCACGGCGCTCCAGCTCGTGCAGTGCCGTGGTCAGCAGCCGGGTGCCGGTCGAGCCGACGGGGTGACCGAGGGCGATGGCGCCACCGTTCACGTTGATCTTTTCCTCGGGCACCTCGTGCACCTTGGCCCACGACATGACGACGCCGGCGAAGGCCTCGTTGACCTCGCAGATGTCGATGTCAGAGATCGACATCCCGCTGTCCTTGAGCACGCGCTCGGTGGCCTGAACGGGTCCGTCGAGGTGGTAGTAGGGGTCGGCGCCGACCAGGCACGAGGTGATGATGCGCGCCCGCGGCGTGAGTCCGAGCTCGGCAGCGAGATCGGAGTCCATCAGCAGCAGCGCCGAGGCGCCGTCTGAGATCTGCGACGAGGTGCCGGCGGTGTGCGTACCGTCCGGCATCACGGGCTTCAACGTGGCGAGCTTCTCGAGCGACGTCTCGCGGATGCCCTGGTCGGCGTCGACGACCTGGGTGTCGCCGGTCGGCTTGCCCTCCTCATCGAGGACGGGTGCCTTGATGGCGAAGACCTCGCGGCCGAAGTGTCCGGCGTCGCGGGCGGCCTTGGCCTTCTCCTGGGACCACAGACCGAATGCGTCGACCTCGTCGCGGGAGAAGCCGCGATCCTTCACGATGCGGTCGGCACCCACGAACTGGTTGGGCAGGTCGATCGACCAGTCGTCGGGACGCGGGTCGCCGGTGCCGGGAGGCACGTTGGCGCCCAGTCCGACGCGAGACATGGACTCGACGCCGCACGCGATGCCGGCCTTGATGAGCCCGGCGCCGATCATGGCGTGGATCAGGTGTGTGGCCTGCTGTGCCGACGAGCACTGCGCGTCGATCTGTGTCGAGGCTGTGGCGTTGGGAAGGCCGGCGTGCATCCAGGCGCGGCGGACCATGTTGTTGGACTGCTCGCCCGCCGAGGTGACGTTGCCGCCGATGACCTGGTCCACGAGCTCGGCGGGAATGCCGGAACGGGAGATCACCTCAGCCTGCGTCATGCCGAGGAGGACGGCGGGGTGAATTCCGGCCAGGACGCCATTCTTCTTGCCTTGAGGCGTGCGGACGGCATCGACGATCACAGGGGTGCCCATTGCTCAAAACTAGAACACGTTCTCGTCTTGCACAAGCCTTCCGATTGGACAGCGCCCGTGTAAAGATAGAATCAGAACTAGAACGTGTTGCAGAAACTACTAGGAGCTCTACGTGACCACGCTGGACGCCGCACCCGCCATCCCCGAAGGCTTCGACCCGACGGACCCCATCCTCAACGAAGCGGGCGTCCCGCACGAGCAGTTCCTCGAGCTCCGCAAGACCGCGCCGGTGTTCTGGATCGAGCAACCCGAGGAGTCGCGCGCCGGAATGCTGGGCGGTACGGGCTACTGGGCGATCAGCAAGCACGCCGACGTCTCCGCGGTCTCCAAGAGCAACGACTTCGTGACCAGCGAGAACGGCGCGATCATCCGCTTCGCCCCGGACATGACGCGTGACCAGGTCGAGCTGCAGAGCGTCATGCTCATCAACCAGGACCCGCCGGTGCACACCGCGACCCGCTCGATCATCAGCCGCGGTTTCACCCCTCGCGCGATCGAGGCTCTGCGTGCAGGCCTCACCGAGCACGCCATCGAGATCGTCAAGGAAGCCAAGGAGCGGGGCGAGGGTGACTTCGTCGAGGAGCTCGCCGCCGAGCTGCCGCTCGTCGCGATCGCCAACCTCCTGGGTGTCCCGTTCGACGATCGCAAGAAGCTCTTCGAGTGGTCCAACCAGATGCTGGCGTACGACGATCCCGAGTACAACGCCGATCCCGAGGCCGCGAGCATCGAGATCCTCTCCTACTTCATGGCCCTCGCCGAGGAGCGCAAGGCGGATCCGCAGGACGACATCGTCACCAAGCTGGTCACGGCCGGCGAGGACGGCGAAGGCATGGCCTCCGACGAGTTCGGCTACTTCACGATCATCCTCGCCGTCGCCGGCAACGAGACCACTCGCAACGCCATCACCCACGGCATGAACGCGTTCTTCGAGAACCCCGACCAGTGGGAGCTCTACAAGAAGGAACGGCCGAAGTCGGCGATCGACGAGATCATCCGCATTGCCACCCCGGTCACGTCGTTCCAGCGCACCGCGCTCAAGGACATGGAAGTCGGTGGCGTGACGGTCAAGAAGGGCCAGCGCGTCGGCCTGTTCTATGCCAGCGCCAACCACGACGCGGATGTCTTCGAGAACCCCGAAGAGTTCAACATCATGCGCGATCCCAACCCCCACCTCGCCTTCGGTGGCCATGGTGCACACTTCTGCATCGGCGCCAACCTGGCCCGCCTCGAGGTGGAGATCATGTTCAACACGATCGCCGACCTGATCCCCGACATCTCCAAGCTGGCCGAGCCGCGTCGCCTGCGCCACGGCTGGATCAACGGCATCAAGGAGCTCCGGGTCAAGTACGCCTGACCCGTACACAAACGGCCGGCCACCCTCTCGGGTTGGCCGGCCGTTGTGTACTTCCCCGTCAGTGGCTCGGTTTGTCTGCTCCGACGACCCACATCGCGAAGAACTGGGAACCTCCGCCGTACGCGTGGCCCAACGCCTTGCGGGCACCCTCGACTTGGTGCTCGCCCGCCTCGCCCATGACCTGGAGCGCGGCCTCGCCGAAGCGCAGCATGCCGCTGGCGCCGATCGGGTTGGACGACAGCACGCCGCCGCTCATGTTGACGGGGATCCTGCCCTCGATCCGGGTCTCGCCGGCCTCGGTGAGCTTCCAGCCCTCACCCTGCTCCGCGAAGCCGAGGTTCTCGAGCCACATCGGCTCGAACCACGAGAACGGCACGTAGATCTCGGCGCAGTCGATCTCGTCGATCGGGGACGTGATGCCGGCCTGCTTCCAGAGGGCTGCAGCGGCCTCGCGTCCCGCGTGCGGGTTGACCTGGTCACGCTCGGCAGCCGTCGTGGGCTCGCTGCGCATCTGGGTGCCGTGGATCCACGCCGGGTTCGTGATGTCGGACTTGCTGACGGCATCCTCCGACGCGATGACGAGGGCGATGGCGCCGTCGGAAGACGGGCACGTCTCGTCGTAGCGGATCGGGTCCCACAGCATCTGCGATGCCAGCACCGACTCCACCGTGGTGTCGGGGTTCTGCAGGTGCGCGTAGGGGTTCTTGAGCGCGTTCTGGCGATCCTTGGCCGCCACGATCGCGCCGATGTGCGTCGGTGCTCCCGAGCGGCGGATGTATGAGCGCACGTGCGGGGCGAAGTAGCCACCAGCCCCGGCGTGCACCGGCATGATGAACGGCACCGGCACCGAGAGCGCCCACATGGCATTGGACTCCGACTGCTTCTCGAAGGCGACGGTCAGCACGCGCTGGTGGATGCCGGCCTCGACGAGCGAGGCCGCGACGATCGCGGTCGAGCCACCGACCGAGCCGGCGGTGTGGACGCGGAGCAGCGGCTTGCCCGGCGCTCCGAGCGCCTCGGCAAGGTAGAGCTCCGGCATCATGACGCCCTCGAACAGGTCGGGTGCCTTGCCGATGACGATCGCGTCGATGTCGTTGAACGTCACCTGGGCGTCCGCCATGGCGCGGTCGATGGCTTCGCGGAGGAGCCCGGCCATCGACACGTCGCCGCGCTTGGCGCGGTGATGCGTCTGGCCGACGCCGATGACGGCCGCAAGGGTGTGCGTCATGCGCGGGCCTCCATCGTGAGCACGAGGTTCTGTTGCAAGGCTGGTCCTGAGGTTGCGTGGGCGAGTGCGCGCTGGGAGTTGCCGGCCCACACCTCGCGGGCGGCTTCGCCGATGCGGTTGAGCCCGGCGGTGAACATCGGGTTGGCGGTGAGCGCTCCACCCGACGGGTTGATGCGTACGTCGTCACCGATGCCGAGGGCCTCCTTGAGGATCAGTTCCTGGTGCGAGAACGGTGCATGCAGCTCGGCGAGGTCGATGCCGTCGACGCCTGCAGCGGCACCGGCGGACCGGGTGCTCTCGGACACCGTGAGGTCGCGGCTGCCCAACGCACCCGGCTCGATGCGGTGCTCGAAGCCGGTGATCCACGCCTTGCTGCCCTTGAGCTTGGCGAAGCCCGGTGCATCAGCGGCCGTGATGATCATGGCGGCCGCGCCGTCGGAGACCGGAGCGCAGTCCCAGCGGCGGAGCGGGTCGGCATACAGCGGCTGCGCCAGAACGTCGCCGGTCGTCGTGGCGCCCTTGCGGATCGCACTGTCGTTGGTGGCGGCATCGCTCATCGAGCGGGCGACGACGTCGGCCATCTGCGCCTCGTCGAACACGCCACCCTCAATCCCGGCACGCGCCTGGATCGCCGCGACCGAAACCGCATCGGCCCACAGGGGTGTGACGGTGTAGGGGTCCATCTGCATGGAGAGGACCCGGCGGAGCTCACCGGCGCTCGACTTGCCGAAGCCGTACACGAGCGCGGAGTCGACGAGCCCGGTCTGGATCTTGACCCAGGCTTCGTACAACGCCCAGGCGGCGTCCATCTCGACGTGTGACTCCATCACCGGAGGCAGTGCACCGATCGCGTCAACGGCCGACACGAACGAGAAGGCCCGTCCGGCAAGGTAGTCGCTGGAGCCCGAGCACCAGAAGCCGATGTCGGTCTTGGTCCATCCGGTCTGTTCCCAGAGCTCCTGGAAGATCGGCACGAGCAGCTCCACGCAGGTGGGGGAGCCGTCGAACTCCTTCATCTGTCGCTGGGAGAACCCAACGATCGCTACGTCACGGGTCATGCCGTCACATCCGTAGGAAAGGCACGGTACGGATGCACCGGCATGACTGATGCTTGTTGTTTCATTCGCTGGCGCTCATTCATCAGAGGTGCACCTTGTAGGTCTCGTAGTCGGCGTCGGGTTCGCCCGTCGGCTCGAAGTGGCTGATGTTGGCGATCGTGGTGCCCCACTCGTCGCGGGGCTTCCATACGGCCTTGACCCGCAGGCCCATGCGTACGTCCGCGGCCTCGATGCCGAGGATCAGGTGCAGGAACGCGATGTCGGCGCCGTCGAGCAGGACATAGGCCGAGACGTACGGGATCGGGATCTGCTGGCCGGTGAACGGCACGTTGACGATGCAGAAGGTGGTCACGGTGCCGTGGTCGGCGACCTCGACCTCGTCGGTCGTCGGCACCCCGTCGACAGGGCAGGCGCCGCGCGGTGGCACGTAGACCTTCTCGCAGACGGGGCAGCGCTGGCCGATGAGCTTGCCGTCGGCGAGGCCGCGGAAGAACTTCGACTCCTCGGGGGAGGCGGCGTAGTCGTACGAGAGCTTGACCGGGGCGATGATGCCCTCGACCGCGTCACCCTCGGGACCTGGCGTGGTCGCAGGTGCGTCGCCCTCGGGCACGAACCAGCGGATGTCGGTGATGGCGCCGACCGGCTCGTCGGCCCAGACGGCACGTACACGCATACCGGTCTGGATGTCGGCTGCCGACGCAACCGCGACGGCGTGCAGCAGCGGCTTGTCGGCGCCGTCGAGCACGATCTGCGCGAACGCGAACGGCGTGTCGAGCGGCTGGCCGGGCACGGGCTCCGGCACCCAGGCCCAGCTCCGGATCATGCCGACATCGGCGACCGGCCTGAGCTCGGTGATGGGGGCGAACGTCGTGGCGTCGTACTCCGGCGGCGGGACCGCCACGGTTCCGTCGGACAGCACGCCACCGAGGACCTGGCGGCGTTTGAGGCCGCTCATGAATCCGGAGAGCGTGGGGCCGAGGGAACGGGTGTAGTCGAATTCGACGTTCAGGGGTGCATGAAGCGTTCCGAGTTCAGTCACGCGGGAAAGTGAAACACGTTCTAGTTTTGCCCGCAAGGGGCAACCTCGAGAACTCGGCCCCTAGCCCGAGGTACGAGGGCGTGAGCGAAGCGAAGGGGCGCAAGACGAGAGGCTCGCGCAAGCGTGTCGGCGTACGCCGCTTCGCTCACGTTTCGGCCGCGGGCGGCCTCACTGGCGGCCGACTAGGCCGGGACGAAGCTGGCCATGGTGCGGTCGGGCTCCCAGAACGCCTTCATCGAGGCGACGCGGCCGTCGTCGTTGACGACGTAGACCATGATCAGGTCGGTCGTGGTGTGCGAGCCGTCGGCGAACGACGTCTTGATGCTGCCGATGTTGGCGCAGGTGTTGCTGCCGGGATTGGCGAACGAGTCGGTGATGGTGAACTCGAACGTGTCGATCGGCGCGATCGCCAGCTCCCAGAACGCCGTGATGCCGGCGTGCCCGTGGTGGCCCTTGCCCTCGGCGTCGAACATCGATGGACCGACCGGGTCCTCGAGCACGGCGTCCTCGGCATACACCGTCAGCCACTCGGCGAGGTCACCCTTGGCGACGGCGGAGTAGGACCGCTGCGATGCCTCGCGCGCCGGGTGCGGGTCGTTGGGCGCGTTCCAGATGATGGCGTCCGAGGTGATCATGACTTCTCCTTCGATTTCGATCTGGCGGGGGTGGTCCTGATGCCGCCGTAGATGCCGCGGCGCACGATGAATGGCTGGAGCACGGTGTCGACCGACCAGCTGGGGATGCGGTAGCCCTTGCCGTTCGGCGCAAACACCGTGAGGCCGTTGTCCTGCGTGCCGACGACCGAGCCCCAGCGGCGACGGGGTGGCTTGTAGGGCTTGAGGGTTCTGCCCGCGAGATGGGCACGGATGTTTCGAGCGAGGAGCTTGTCTGCGCGGTTGCGGGCGGACGTACGGAGTGGATCTGTGGCGGCGATGTCGCCGATCGCGAAGATCTCCGATGCACCTGTGACGCGCAGGTCGGCGTCGACCCGTACGAAGCCACCGTCGTCCAGCAGCTCGGCGGGGAGCCAGTCGGAGTTGGGTCGTACGCGTCCGATCGCCCAGACCACCGCGTCGGCCGAGGTGGCGGGCTGCCCCGTGCTCCACTCGACCGGTTCGTGGGTGATCTGGTCGAGGTCGAACCCGGCGGGAATCTCGGCACGGTGCCCGGGATGCAGCCCGACGCCGCGCTGGGTGAGCAGCGTGCGGACGCGGTGCCACACCCCGCGGTGGTGCTGCGGCAGCGCGGCCTCACCCGGGAAGAACAGGTCGACCTGCTTGCCGGGCCAGGTGCCGGAGAGGTTGGCAGCAGCGCCCACCGCCGCCGCGCCGCCGCCGATGATCGCGATCGACTCGGACTCGGCGAGTGTCTGGTGCGCCGTCGCGACGGCGGCGTCGACCTCGGCCTCGGTCTGCACGTCGGGTCGCCGCCAGAAGCCGTTGGTCACGCCGGTCGCGATGACGAGCACGTCGTACGACTCGGTGCCGGTTTCGCCGTCGGCATCCTTGTAGGTCACGGTGCGGCCGGCGGTGTCGATGCCGGTGACGGCGCCGTGCACAGTGCGTACGCCGGCGAGCTTCCGATAGCGCTCGAACGGTATGCGGTGGTGCCTGGCCCAGAAGTCGGGCCGGGCCAGCCGGATCCCCAGTTCCTGTCCACTGACCATCCCGGGCTTGGTGCCGATGCCGACGACCTCGGCATCGGCACTGAGGTGGATCGCGGTCAGCAGACCGCTGTCGCCCAGGCCCGCGACGACCACCCGGGGCTTGGTCAACGCTTCGCCTTCGGCGGGCGCGGCAGGAACATCGACACCCGGTCGATCACGTCCTGGTAGTCGGGGCGGCGTTCGAGGCTGCGCCGCTCCATCATCGGGATGCTGGCGAGCAGGAACATCAGCAGCATCGCGATCGCGCCGGCGAAGATCCACCACCAGTCACCAGGTGACGCGGCCAGGCCGAACAGCGCGAGGGAGAGCCAGAAGGTGACCTCGCCGAGGTAGTTGGGATGGCGCGACCAGGACCAGAGCCCGCGATCCATGACCTGGCCAGGGGTGCGCTCCTGCACGAAGCGGTGGAGCTGCAGGTCGGCGAAAAACTCGAGCGCCACGGCACCGAGTCCGACCACGACGGCGACGATGTCGAGCCAGCTGACGTCACGGCCTGTGTTGGTGACGACGACGTACGTGGGCACCATCCCGAGGAACACGATCAGCGTCGGGAAGACGTGGATGCCCATCAGATCGGCCGCGGCCTCGTTCTTGCCGGCGTTCTGCTTGACCATCGGATAGCGCCAGTCCTCGTGCTGCATGCCCGGCCAGTTGAAGATCCAGTTGCCGGTCAGCCGGATCGCCCAGGCCATGATCACGAGCAGCGCCAGCCAGGGGCGCGCACCCTCGGCATCGGTCTCGAGCCACCAGTAGACGAACATCGCGGGCGGGACGACGCTCCAGTAGGCGTCGTAGAAGCTGGAGTTCTTGTATGCCCGGCTGAACGCGAAGATCACCGCCGTCGCGATCAGGTCGGCGATCAGCGTGTCGAGCCAGAGCTTGTCCGTGCTCGGGCCCCAGGCGAGCCAGGCGCCCGCGACCGCGAAGCAGGCGACGTACGCGATCAGCACCCTGATCAGCGATGCGCTCTTGCTCATTGCGGTTCCTCGACGATGTGCTGGACCGCGCGGGAGGCGAAGACCAGGGCCTGCCCCAACGGTGCACCCGGGCCGGGGTACAGCGGGCCGAAGATCGACGCGGCGCTGTTGCTCGTGGCATACAGCCCCGGGATGGGACCACCGTCGGAACGGATGACGCGGCCGTGCTCATCGATCACCATCCCGCCCTTGGTGCCGAGGTCGGACAGCACGAAACGGGCCGCGATGTACGGCGGTGTCTCGAGCGGGACCAGGGTTGCACCGCCGGTGAAGAAGTTGTCGTACTCATCGACACCGCGACCGAAGTCCTCGTCGACCCTGTTCGCGGAGAAGGTGTTGAAGCGCGCGACGGTGTCACCGAGATCCGTGAGCCCGAGCGCGGCGGCCAGCTCGTCGATCGTGTCTCGCTTGACCCACGTACCGGCCTCGAGGTGCTCGGCCGGATCGCCTTCGGGCATGGCGATCGCCGGGAGGCTGCCGCCCTCACGCGAGTCGAACACGAACCACGACGGGATGCGGTTGGGCGCCGCGGCCATCTGGCTGCCGAACTGGTCGTACGGGAGGCTCTCGTTGGCATAGCGGCGGCCGTCCGCATCGACCATGACGCCGCCGCGGAAGCCCAGGGTGAACGAGCCACCGCCTCCGGGCTGCTCGAGTCCGGGGCACAGCCAGCCGTGCTCCATCTGTTCGATCGCGGCACCGAGGGCCTGGCCGGCGATGATGAGCTCACCGGTGTTGGTGCCGGCCGGAGCCATGGTCCACCCGGCGGTGCCCGGCACGCCGTGCAGACCGCGCAGTGTGTCGTTGCCCTCGAACCCGCCGGCCGCCACGATGACGCCGCGTGCTGCCCTGATCGTCTCGCCCCCTTCCGTCGTCACCCCGACGACGCGCCCGTCCTCCACGACGTAGTCGGTGACGTGCTGGTTGGTGAGAACGGTGCCGCCATCGCGTACGAACGCCATCAGGGTGCGGGCGATCAGCGCCTGCCCACCGCTGAGCGTGTTGCGGCCACCCTCGCCGGCGCGGTCACGCTCGACCGGGGGACGTACGAGCGCCGCCACCTCGGGGGGCAGCTCGTCTCGGCGGATGTTGCTGGGCTGGATCGACCGGCCCATCGGCACACGGCCGGGCGCATCGAAGTACTCGGGGAACGGTGACCACTCCCACGCGAAGGCCTCGTCGGTCTCGAGCTCGGCGACCAGCCTGGGCGACTCTGCAAGGAACACCTCGACGTTGGTCGACAACGGCGTCGGCAGGAGCGCCTCGAGGTAGGTGCGAGCGCCCTCCGTCGAATCGGGGAGACCGGCCCGCTGCTGCACGTCGGTGCCCGGGAGCCAGCAGGATCCGCCGGAGTAGGCCGACGTACCGCCGACCTTGTCGGTGCGCTCGAGCACCACGGTCCTGAGCCCGGCCTGCTGCGCGAAATAGGCGCCGATCAGGGCGCCCCCACCCGATCCGACCACTACGACGTCGTAAGCCATTTGGTCATGCTAGGGCAAAAACTGGAACACGTTCTATCTGTGTTCTAGTCTCATGGCATGGCTCAGACTCTCGACACCGACACCTACCGCGGACCCCACTCGGGGCAGATGCTTCTCCACTCCCTCAAGCGGCACCGCAATGCCAGCGTGCTCCAGCTGGGCGACCGGAGCATCACGGGCCAGGAGATGTCGGACCAGATGAGCCGCTACGTCCGCGCCCTCGAGGACCTCGGCGCCGGCACCGGCGCAGCCGTCGGGCTGCTCGCCTCGAACCGCCCCGAGGTGCTGTTCATCATCGGCGCCGGGCAGACCCAGGGATATCGCCGCACGGCGCTGCACCCGCTCGGATCGCTCGAGGACCACGCGTACGTGCTCGACGACGCGGGCGTCTCTGCCCTCATCGTCGACAACATCGACAAGTTCCTCGAACGGGCCGACGCGCTGAAGGAGAAGGTGCCGGGCCTCGAGACGATCATCACGATCGACGACCTCGCGGCGAAGGCGGCGACGTACGACGTCGAGCCCCTGACCGCGAAGGACCTCGCGCCGGACCACGTGGTCGGCGTGACCTACACGGGCGGTACGACCGGCAAGCCCAAGGGCGTCATCGGCACGGCGTCGAGCATCGCGACGATGACCCAGATCCAGCTCGCCGAGTGGGAGTGGCCCGAGAGGCCGACGTTCCTGATGTGCACGCCGCTGTCGCACGCCGGCGCTGCGTTCTTCGCGCCAGTCGTCGCCAAGGGCGGGCGCCTCGTCGTCCTGCCCGGCTTCGATCCGGCGAACGTCCTCAAGACGATCGAGGAGGAGAAGATCACCGCGACGATGCTCGTGCCGAGCATGCTCTACGCGCTGATGGATCACCCCGACTCGCACACCCGCGACCTGTCGAGCCTCGAGACCATCTATTACGGTGCGTCGGCGATCAACCCGACGCGCCTGGCCGAGGCCATCGAGCGATTCGGCCCGATCTTCGCGCAGTACTTCGGCCAGTCCGAGGCGCCGATGGTCATCTCCTACCTCTCGAAGGCTGACCACACCCCCGAGCGGCTGGCGAGCTGTGGGCGGCCGAGCGCGTTCCTGCGTACGGCACTGCTCGGCGAGGACGGCCAGCCCGTCAAGCAGGGTGAGCCGGGCGAGATCTGCGTCGCCGGGCCCTTGCTCGCGGCCGGCTACTGGAACAAGCCCGAGGAGACCGCCGAGGCGTTCCACGACGGCTGGCTGCACACCGGCGATGTGGCTCGCGAGGACGAGGACGGGTTCTGGTACATCGTCGATCGCACCAAGGACATGATCGTCACGGGTGGGTTCAACGTGTTCCCCCGCGAGGTGGAGGACGTCATCGGCGAGCACCCCTCGGTGGCGCAGGTCGGGGTGATCGGCACCCCGCACGAGAAGTTCGGCGAGGCCGTCACTGCGGTCGTGGTGCTCCGTCCGGAGGTCGACGCGAGCGAGGAGTCCGTCGCGACGCTGACGACGGAGATCCAGGCGCTGGTCAAGGATCGCAAGGGTGCCGTCCAGTCACCCAAGGACGTCATCGTCGTCGACGCCCTTCCGCTGACGGCGCTGGGCAAGCCCGACAAGAAGGCCCTCCGAGCCAAGTTCTGGACCGGAGACCGCAGCGTCGGCTGACGCCAGATTGCTCGCGTGAACGTGGTCTCGATACGGCTCGGCCGCGGGCGAGGCTCCCCACTCGACCACCGAGAAGGGTGTCGTCGGCTTGGCCGGAGACGCAGCGACGGCTCGCGCCACGGGTTTATCGTGGGCATATGCAGGAGCTTCTGTTTGCGCTTGGGCTGATCCTCTTGTTGCTCGGCCTGCTCACGGGCATGGCGATCCCCGTCCTCAAGAACCCGAGGATGGGCTTGGCCGCCCACATGGTTGGCATGACGAACGGGCCGTTCCTCATCGTCGTCGGACTGCTGTGGCCCCACGTCGACCTGTCGCACACATGGCAGGTCGTCACGATCGTGCTGTTGGCGTACAGCAGCTTTGCCAACTGGCTTGCGATGCAGCTGGGTTCGCTGTGGGGCGCGGGGCGCAAGTTCGCCCCGAGCGCAGCTGGCGACCATCGTGCATCCGCCACGAAGGAGCGGATCGTCGACGGTCTCCTCGCGACGCTGGCGCCGCTCATCATCGCGGCGACGGTCCTGCTTCTGATCGGCGTCCTGCGCTAGGTCACGTGCCGGTGAACTGGGCGGGGCGCTTCTCGAGGAAGGCGCGAGGTCCTTCCTTCGCGTCGTCGGACGTGAAGACGGCGGCTCCGACCTTGGCGTCGTCGGCCCAGCAATCGTCCTCGTGCTTGCCCTCCGAATCGCGCATCGTCTTGAGGATCGCCTGGACCGCGAGCGGGCCGTTGGCGGCGACCATGTCGGCGAGCTCGTGCGCCTTGGCCAGGGCGGTGCCATCCGGTACGACGTGGCCGATCAGTCCGAGCTCCTTCGCCTCAGGTGCCAGGATCGGTCGGCCGGTGAGCAGCAGCTCGGCGGCGACGGTGTAGGGGATCTGGCGCGGCAGGCGTACGGCCGAGCCCCCCAGCGGGTAGAGGCTCCAGCGCGCCTCGGCGACACCGAACTTGGCGGACTCGCCGGCGACCCGGATGTCGGTGCCCTGCAGGATCTCGGTGCCACCGGCGATCGCCGGGCCCTCGACGGCCGCGATCAACGGCTTGGTGAGCCGGAACCCCTTGAGCAGGCCCTTCAGGATCGTCGGGTCGAAGTCGCCCGACTCGAAGCTGTCGCCCGGCGGCCTCTCGTTGGCCGTGCTGAGGTCCATGCCCGCGCAGAAGTAGCCGCCCGCACCGGTCAGGATGCAGACGCGGATCTCCGGGTCGGAGTTCACCCGGTCCCACGCGTCCTCCATGATCCTGAGCATCTGGGACGAGAGCGCGTTGCGGCGCTCGGGTCGGTTCATCGTCACGATGAGCTTGTGACCGTCCTGTTCGACGAGGCAGTCAGGCGAGGTTTCAGACGTTTCGGGCATGGGAGGCAGCGTAGTCAAAAACGAGAACGTGTTCTAGTCTTGGGCGCATGGCACTGAACATCGCTGACCTTTTCGAGCACGCCGTCGACGCTGCCCCCGAGAACCCCGCACTCAAGGTGGGCGACCGGACCGTCACGTTCGCCGAGCTGGAGACGGAGTCCAACAAGCTGGCGCACTACCTCCAGTCGCGCGGCGTGAAGCCCGGCGAGCACGTCGCTGTCTATGCCAAGAACAGCATCGAGCATGTCGTCGCCGTGCTCGCGATCGTCAAGATCCGTGCCGTCAACATCAACGTCAACTACCGGTACGTCGAGGGCGAGCTCAACTACCTCTTCGACAACGCCGACGTCGTGGCCCTGATCGTGGAGCGCACGTACGCCCCGCTGGTCGCCAAGACCAAGCCCAACCACCCCAAGCTGCAGACCGTCGTGGTCATCCCCGACGTGATCGAGCCCGACGACCAGTCCGACATCTCCGGGTTCGACGGTGTCCTGTACGCCGACGCGGTCGCCGACCAGTCCGCCGAGCGCGACTTCGCCGAGCGCAGCGCCGACGACCTCCACATCATCTACACCGGCGGCACCACCGGATTCCCCAAGGGCGTCATGTGGCGTCACGAGGACTTCTGGCGCACCCTCGGCGGCGGCATCGACTTCTACACCGGCGAGAAGCTCGACGAGTACGATCAGTCGAAGCAGGCCGCGCAAGAGGGCCGGATGGTGACGTTCCCGCTCAGTCCGCTGATGCACGGCGGCGCCCAGGCGGGACTGCTGATGCACCTGTTCGCGGGGCACCTGACGATCCTCGAGCCGAAGTTCGATGCCCAGCGCACGTGGGAGATCATCGACGAGAACGGCGTGATGCTCATCTTCATGACCGGCGATGCCATGGCGCGCCCGCTGATCGAGGAGTTCGAGCGCAAGGCCAGGACCGACGCCCCCTACTCCGGTGCGAGCCTGTTCGCGGTGTCCAGCAGTGCGGCGATCTTCTCCCCCGAGGTCAAGGAGCGCTGGATCGAGGCGCTCCCCAACCCGGTCTACACCGACTCCGTCGGTGCCAGCGAGACCGGTTTCCAGGGCATGGGCATGCAGGACAAGACGCACATCTCGAGCGACGGTCCGGTTGTCGGCCTCGGACCCAACAGCGTGGTCCTCGACGAGAACAACAACGTGCTCGACCTCGCCACCAGCGTCGGCAAGATCGGCCGACTCGGTCGTGGCGGCTCGGTGCCGGTCGGCTACTACAAGGACGAGAAGAAGTCCGCCGAGACGTTCCTCGTCGTCGACGGCATGCGCATCTCGGTCCCCGGCGACTTCGCCCGGATCGAAGAAGAGGGCAAGGTCACCCTGCTCGGCCGCGGATCCAACTGTGTCAACACCGGCGGCGAGAAGGTCTACCCCGAAGAGGTCGAGATGGCGATCAAGCGCCACCCCGCCGTCTACGACGTCCTGGTCGTCGGCATCCCGGACGCCAAGTTCGGCCAGGCCGTCGCCGCACTGATCCAGCCGCGTGAGGGCGAGACCCTCGAGCTCGAGGAGCTGCGCGACTACCTCCGTGAGTTCCTGTCCGGCTACAAGCTGCCGCGCACCCTGACGCTCGTCGAGGAGATCCCGCGCAACGCCACCGGCAAGGCGCAGTACCCGCGGGCCAAGGAGCTCGTGCTCGAGGCCCTCAACGCCGAAGGGGCCATCGCCTGATGCACACCGAGCTCTGCGAACGCTTCGGCATCCAGTACCCGATCTTCGCGTTCACACCGTCCGAGCACGTGGCCGCTGCCGTCTCTCGCGCAGGCGGTCTCGGAGTCCTGGGGTGCGTACGGTTCAACGACGCCGACGAGCTCGACGGCGTTCTGGACTGGATGGACGACAACACCGACGGCTTGCCGTACGGCGTCGACGTCGTGATGCCGATGAAGGTCCCCACCGAGGGCAAGGCCATCGACCTGAAGGCCATGATCCCCGAGGACCACATCTCGTTCGTCGATCGAACGCTCCAGCAGCTGGGCGTGCCCCCGCTGCCCGAAGGTGAGGGCCGCGAAGGCGTGCTCGGCTGGCTCCACTCCGTGGCCCGCTCCCACGTCGACATCGCACTCAGCGGCAGGCATCGCCCGGTGCTGATCGCCAACGCCCTCGGCTCGCCGCCCAAGGACGTCATCGACCAGGCCCACGCCGCGGGCGTGCAGGTGGCCGCACTCGCCGGCGCAGCGAAGCACGCGATGTCGCACGTCGCCAACGGCGTCGACATCATCATCGCCCAGGGTTACGAGGCCGGCGGGCACACGGGCGAGATCGCCAGCATGGTGCTGACCCCCGAGATCGTCGACGCCGTCGGACCCGATGTCGCGGTCCTGGGTGCCGGCGGGATCGGCCGGGGTCGTCAGGTTGCCGCGTCGCTCGCCCTCGGTGCGCAAGGTGTCTGGACCGGCTCGGTCTGGCTGACGACCGAGGAGTACGCCAACCTCAACACGAACGCCGGGATGACCGAGGCGTTCCTGCGGGCATCGAGCGCCGACACCGTGCGTACGCGCGTCTACACCGGCAAGCCGGCTCGTCTCCTCAGGACCAAGTGGACCGAGGCGTGGGAGGCCGAGGACGCCCCGACACCGCTGCCGATGCCGTTGCAGAACCTCCTGGTCGCCGACGCGCACAACCGCATGAACCTCGCCGGCAACCCTGACGTCATCTCGATGCCGGTGGGGCAGATCGTCGGGTCCATGAACGAGGTCCGTCCGGTCGCCGAGGTCATGGCCGACCTGATCAGCGAGTACGAAGAAACCGTCAAGCGCCTCTCCTCGCTGTAGCCCAAATCCATGGATTTCTAGAACAAGTTCTAGAAATCCATGGATTTGCTGCTGGTCCTGCCTTACCTTGGTGAGCGTGTGCTGGATCACACTCCCAGTCAAAGCTCCAGATCACAGTGAAGGCCCTGTCTTGCGACGACCCCGTACCAGCTCCCCAGGTTCACCCAGCAGTCCGCGGCTGCGCCGCGTGGCGATAGGCACCCTCGCCGCGCTTGCGCTCGTGGTCCCGGCTGCCTGCGGAGGATCAACGCTCGACCCCGAGTACGTCCAGTCCGCCAACAATCCCAACGGCATCAGTGGCGGGAACGGGACCGGGGACGTTGCCGGCTCCGGCGACGCAGCCGGTGGAGCCGACGCGGGTACGGGCGACGCTGCAGGTGCGGGAGCTGGATCCGGAGGATCCAGCGGTTCGATCCCGGGCGTCAAGTCCGGCTCGTGCGACGGCTTCAAGAACCAGAAGGGCATCACCGACAAGGTGATCCAGCTGGGCAACTCCTCCGACATCAGCGGCCCGGTCCCGGGTCTGTTCACGTCGGCACAGCAGGGCACCAAGGCCTACATCGCCTACTTCAACGCGACGTCCAGCATCTGTGGCCGCAAGCTGGCCCTGACCACCCTCGACTCCCGCACGGATGCGGGCGCCGACCAGCAGGCCTACGCCAAGCTGTGCGAGTCCACGTTCGCCGCGGTCGGCTCGATGTCGGCGTTCGACTCCGGTGGCGCCTCGACCGCTCAGTCGTGTGGTCTCCCCGACATCCGCAGCGCTGCCGTGACGGCCACGCGCAACGCCTGCTCGACATGCTTCGGCGCCCAGGCGACGGGTGCGCGCGAGTTCAGCAACGCGGTCCCCGACTTCTTCGTCAAGAACTACAAGGCGGCCAGCCAGAAGGCGGCGTTCCTCTACCTGAATGCCGGCGCCTCCGCCGAGAACGCGGCCACCCAGCAGAAGGTCGAGACGAAGCGTGGAATGAAGTTCCTCTACTCCGCAGGCATCGATGTCGCGGAGTTCAACTACGGGCCCTACGTCCAGCAGCTCAAGAGCAAGGGCGTGCGCTGGGTCCAGTTCATCGGCGGCTACCAGCAGGGCGTACGACTCGCGCAAGCCATGCAGTCGGCCAACTACAAGCCGGACGTCCTCTTCTATGACCCGACGGTCTACGACGCAGGCTTCGTCCGAAGCGGTGGCTCGGCGGTCGAGGGCGCCATCACGTTCACCAACTTCACCCCGTTCGAGCAGTCGCAGTCGGAGGTCAACCTCTACAAGAGGTGGCTGCAGCAGGTCGCCCCGGGTGCCGCTCCGACGTTCTTCGGACTGTTCGCGTGGTCGGCTGCCAAGCTCTTCGTCGCGGAGTCGCTGAGCCTTGGCGGCAAGCTGACACGTGCCTCGCTCGTCTCCAAGGTGAGTGGCGTCCACAACTGGACCGCGAACGGCGCCCACTCGCCGATGGACGTCGGCGGCAAGCACGCGCCGTCGTGCGCCCGTTTCCTGCAGCTGCGCGGTGGCAGGTGGGTGCCGTTGAAGGGCACCGCATACGTCTGTCACGGCGCAGGCAGGGCGTGACCCACCCATGAGCGAGTTCATCTCCTACACGTTCATCGGCATCTTCACGGGCGCGGCCTATGCCATCGCGGCAAGCGGGCTGGTCCTGACCTACAGCACGACCCGCGTGTTCAACATCGCGCACGGTGCTGTCGGGATGCTGTTCGCGTTCGTCTACTGGGACTTCTCGGTCAAGCAGGACATCCCGATCTGGCTCTCGCTGATCCTGGTGCTCTTCGTGGCAGCGCCGCTGTTCGGTGTCTTCGTCCAGCGCGTGCTGGCTCGCGGCCTGGGCTCGGCACCGGTCAGCGTCTCGTTGGTCGTGACGGTGGGTCTCCTGGTCGGTCTGATCGGCATCGCCCAGCAGATCTGGCCCGCCGAGGATCGATCGCTTCCCCAGTTCTTCCGTGGCCACCTGATCCACCTCGGTGATGTCGTGATCACCTGGCACCAGGTCATCACGGTGGTCCTGTCGGTCATGGTCGCGATGGGTCTGTTCCTGCTGCTGTCCGGTACGCGCATCGGCACCGCGATGCGTGCCTCCGTCGACAACCCCGACCTCCTGCAGCTCTACGGTGGCCGCCCGCAAGTCGTGGCGGCACTGGCCTGGGCCGTGGGCTCCTCGCTGGCGGCACTCGCCGGCATCCTGCTCGCCCCGGTCGTCGGACTGCAGTACTTCGACCTGACGCTGCTGGTGATCTCGGCGTACGCCGCGGCGATGCTCGGCAAGCTCACCAATCTGCCGATGACCTATCTCGGAGCGATGGCGCTCGGCATCGGCCAGTCGTACGTCGTGGGCTACCTGCAGGACATCCCGTTCAGCGACAAGGTCCCCGGGCTGCCGGCCGTCATCCCGACGCTGTTCCTGTTCGCGATCCTGGTCCTGCTGCCCCAGGCGCCACTGCGGGTCGGTCAGGTCAAGGGCATGGTCTCGGCCCCGGTGCCGACGCTGGGCACCGCCGTGGTGTGGGGCGCGGCGCTCGTCGCCGGCGTCATGGTCCTCGCGTCGATGCTGTCCGGCTCCAACCTGCTGCTCGTCGGCACCGCTGCGACGTATGCGATCGTGATGCTGTCGCTGGTGCTGTTGACCGGCTACGGCGGCTACGTCTCCCTCGCCCAGTTCACGTTCGCCGGAGTCGGCGCCGTCGCGTACGCCAAGATCGACCAGCCCAACCTGTTCGGGCTGTTGGTTGCGGTGCTCGCCGCTGCCGCCGTCGGTGCGCTGGTGGCCATCCCGGTGCTCAGGCTGACCGGCCTCTATCTGGCGCTGGCGACGCTGGCCTTCGCGCAGCTGATGGACAAGCTCTTGTTCCAGTCGGCTCTGGCATTTGAGTTCAACAACCCGCTGGAGGCCGAGCGGCTCTCCGTCTTCGGTCTCAAGCTCGACGGCACCGGGGCCTACGCGGTGATGATGACGATCTTCTTCGTGATCATCGCTCTGGTGGTCCTCGCCGTCCGACAGGGACCGCTGGGCAGGATCCTGGTGGCGGTGCGCGACAGCCCGGCCGCAGCCGGGACGCTCGGCATCGACATGCGCTGGCTGCGGGTCGGCCTGTTCGCCGGGTCCGCCGGCATTGCCGGCCTGGCAGGGGCGCTGTTCGCCGGTCTGCGCGGCACGATCGTGGCCTTCGACTTCCAGTTCTTCGCGAGCCTGCTCCTCCTGCTCATGGCTGTCGTGTGGGGCGTCACCTCGGTGACGGGCGCGGCGTTGGGCGGCATCTTCATGATGTATCTGCCGGTCGCACAGTCGGACAACCCGTCGATTGCCGGTCTGTTGTTCGTGCTGCTCGGCGTCGGCGCCGTGATCCTCGCTCGTGACCCGAACGGATTGGCCAACCTGCTCTTCAAGCTGCCCGGCTGGCTCGAGGACGACGTCTACCCGGCGATCGCCAGGCGGCTCCCGGCGTTGAGCCTGCCGCGTCGCTCCAGGGGCGACGATGACGACCTCGACCTGACGGAAGAGACTCCCGTCAGCCAGGAGGAGGTGAACCCGGATGCCGTTGCTGCACGTTGACGATGTCGTGGTCCGGTTCGGCGGCGTGACCGCCGTCAATCAGGCGAGCTTCGAGGTCGAGTCGGGCACGATCACGGGACTGATCGGGCCCAACGGCGCCGGCAAGACCACCTGCTTCAACGTGATCACCGGTCTGCAGGCGCCGACCTCGGGCCGGGTGCTCCTCGACGGCAAGAACATCACACGCATGCCCGTGCCACGGCGGGCCCGGCACGGCATGGGCCGCACGTTCCAGCGCCTCGAGGCGTTCGGCTCGCTGACGGTCGAGGACAACGTACGCGTCGCACTCGACGTCCACGAGGGACTGCGCGGCATGATGCGACCAGACGACGAGGCGACCTTCCAGAGGATCGACGAGCTGCTGGACCGCGTCGGCATCCTGGGATACGCCGAGGAGCGTGCCGACTCGGTCCCGACCGGCACGGCCCGCCTGCTCGAGGTCGCGCGGGCACTCGCCTGCAACCCGCGGCTGCTGCTGCTCGACGAACCCTCCTCCGGGCTGGACGAGGCGGAGACGGATGCCTTCGGAAACCTGCTCCTCGAGCTGGCGGCCGAGGGTCGCACGATCCTCATGGTCGAGCACGACATGGACCTGGTGATGCGGGTCTGCCACGAGATCCACGTCCTCGACTTCGGCTCGATCATCGCGACCGGAACGCCCGAGGAGATCCGCAACAGCCCCGTCGTGCAGAAGGCCTACCTCGGCTACAGCGAGGACGAGACGGCCGAGCTGCCGGTGACGGAGGAGGTGGCACGATGAGCGTTCCGATCCTTGAAGTCGTCGACCTGCACGCGGCGTACGGGCGCATCGAGGTGCTGCGCGGGGTCGACCTCACGGTGCCCCGCGGCGCCGTGGTGGCACTGCTCGGCCCCAACGGCGGCGGCAAGTCCACGCTGCTCAAGGTCATCTCGGGGCAGATGGACAAGACGTCGGGAGACATCCACCTCGGTGGTGTCCACGTCAGCGGCGCCAAGCCCGACGACCTGGCCCGGCTGGGACTCACGACGGTTCCCGAGGGACGCAGCGTGTTCCCCAATCTCTCGGTCGAGGAGAACCTGCTGCTCATCTCCTATGCGGGCGTCAGCGCCGACAAGGTCTACGACACGGCCTACTCCTACTTCCCCAAGCTCAAGCAGCGCCGCTTCCAGCTCGCCGGGACCCTGTCCGGCGGCGAGCAGCAGATGCTGGCGATGGCGCGCGCTCTGAGCTCAGACCCCGCGCTCCTCCTTCTCGACGAGTTGTCGATGGGCCTCGCGCCGCTGATCGTCGACGAGCTGTACGAGACGGTCGGGCAGATCGCCGAGTCCGGTGTCTCGATCCTCGTGGTCGAGCAGTTCGCACGTACCGCATTGAAGGTGTCGGACTACGCGGCGGTGATGACCGGCGGTCGCGTGGTGGCCACCGGCGAACCCGACGAGATCAACGACATCATGGCCGACGTCATCCTGGGAGGTGCCGCATGAAGCGTGCGAGCGAGAAGACGTTGTACGACAGGACGCTGGTCGGTCGTACGCGCGCACTGACCCGGCGCACCAAGCGCACGGGTGCGGCGTTGCTCGCCCTCGGCCTGGTGGCGGGCGGAACCGCGGCGGGCAGTGCACCCGCGCAGGCCGTCACGTACGGCGGCTTCACCACGATGGCCACGGCGACGCCGCTCAAGCTGGAGATCTTCGAGCCCGCCCTGCCGCTTCCGACCGAGCCGCAAGCCGAGTTCGACCTGTCCTACACCCGCGTCGACGGCAGCTCCGGGCCGGCGACGCGGGCGCGCGCCTCGGCGATGTGGCCCGGCCCGGCGATCGGCGAGGGCCTCAAGACCTTCGGTGAGCAGCTCGGCCTGCCCGAGGCACTCACGGGCGGCGGCTACCCCGTGCAGACCAACGCCGGATTCCCCGGCGACACGACGCAGCAGTCCCAGGAGTTCCTGCCCGGCATGATCGGACGGGTCGATGCCGGTGACAAGCGCACCATCGCCAAGGTCGGCTACACCTCGTCGGACGTCTCCGACGGAGACGCCGGAGACGGCAAGGCGGCCCCGGCCAACCCGCTGGACGCCCTCACCGGCCTGCTCGGCCCCAAGTCCGGCCCTCCCGCGACCGGATCGCCCAACCCGCTGGGCACCCTGGGTCTCCTCATCGACTTCGACGGCATGACCAGCGTCTCCAGCACCGACTACGACGGCAGCACCGTGATCGCCACGGCGACCAGCCGCATCGGCGAGATCCGCCTGCTCAGTGGCTTGATCAAGCTGACGGGGGTCAACGTGGTGGCCAAGGCGACCAGCAGTCTCGACGGCGGCGCCAAGACGACGCAGACCGTCGACATCGGTGGCATGACCATCGCAGGTCAGAAGATCGCCCTGGGTCCCGACGGTCTCACCGCCGCCGGCAAGGTCACGCCGATCCCGGGCATTCCGTCGTCGGCCGCAGAGCTGCTCAAGCTGCTGGGGGTCTCGATCGAGGTGCCCAAGCCCGATGTCGTCACGGCCGGGTCGAAGGGCACGATCAACGCCGAGGCCGCGCGGATCACCCTGGACACCAAGGCGTTGCGTTCCAAGCTGCCGTCGTTGCCGCTGGACGACCTGGTCTCGGGCATTCCCGATCTTCCGGGACAGGCCAACCTGATCAAGGGGCTCCTGCTGTCGCTCAACACGATCGCACCCAAGCTGGTCCTGCACCTCGGCTCGACCCAGGTCTCCGCCGAGACGATCACGCTCGCCGACCTGGGCGGGGGAGCCGGCACACCCGGCGGGGGCCTCCCCGGTGACGTCGGCGCACCCGCGCTCGACGACATCCCGCCGGCCGGTGCGGTCGACGGTGGACCCCAGGCACTCGCCCCGGTCGCCAAGGGAATGCCACCGCTGCGCAGCCTGCCGATGCTGCTGCTGCTCGGCGGTCTGGCACTCGCCAGTGGCGCAGCCTGGTATCTCCGCTCGGCGGGGATGCTCCTCTTTGGCGGTGCGTCCGCCTGCTCCTTCGGCCTCAAGGCCGGCATCCCAGACCTCAGGAAGGCCTGACATGACGACGACCGAACGCCGTCCGGCGAAGTTCAGGGCGCCCCACGTGATGCCACGTGCGGGTTCGCGCGACGGCACGGCCCCCCTGCGCAGCGATCCTGCCCAGGTGCTGCACCAGGTGCTCTTCATCGCCGGCGTGGTGCTGCTTCCCGCTGGGCTGATCGTGATCGGCTTCGGCTGGTACGGCGCCGCGCACACCCCGTACGCCTACGACCAGATGTCCTATCTCGTCTCCGCCGTGTTCGGGCTCGGCATGACCTTCGTCGGCGGCTTCCTCTACTTCGGCTCCTGGCTGGCCCGGATCGGCGGTGAGCAGAAGGAGTCGCAGCGCCAGCTCTCCGACACCGTGCTCCGGCTCGCCAGCTCGGTGGCAGGCAGCTCGGCGATGTCGAACGGCGTCGTGCTCGAGGATGCCAAGCGCGGTCAGGTACGCGCCGTGGTCCGCAAGCGCGATCCCGGCGCCGTGCTGGTCGTCGCGGGTCGAGGGTCGACCCTGCACCGTGCCGACTGCAGCCTGATCTCGAGTCGTGAGGACCTGCGTCCCGTCGGCGCGGACACCGACGGCCTCACCCCCTGCCGGCTCTGTCAGGGCGAAGCAACCAAGTAGTCCGGCGATGCGTCGAGGGGCAGCTCACGAGTAGGCCGTGCCGCGCTCCTCGCGGGTCCAGGTGACGTCGGCGGTGCCGGCAGCGCTGAGCTCGCGATGCAGCACCTTGTGCGTCGCGGTGCGCGGTAGCTCGGCGACGACACGTACGTAGCGCGGCCGCGCCTGGGGTGACAGGTCGCGCTGCTCGTCGAGGAATCGCTCGAGGTCGTCGGGTCCGAGCTCGCCGCGCAACACCAGCGCAGCCGCGACCTGGTCGCCGGCGCGCTCGTCCGGCACGGCGTAGACCGCGACCTGGTCGATCGCGGGATGGCGCAGCAGGATCGCCTCGATCGGCGCGGTGGCGAGGTTCTCGCCGTCGACACGGAGCCACGCTGCCGTACGACCGGCGAACCACACCCACCCGTCGGCGTCGCGGTAGGCGAGATCGCCGGACCAGTACATCCCGCCGCGCATCCGCTCGGAGGTTGCTTCCTCGTCGTTGTAGTAGCCCGCGAACTGTCCGGCGCCGGTCGTGTTGACCAGCTCGCCGACGCACTCGTCGAGATTGGTGACGCGTCCATCGGCATCGCGTACGGCCGGCGGGCACTCGGTCACGGTGTCGGGGTCGTACACCGCCACACCGTCCGCGGGCCAGCCGAGCGCGCCCGGGGGCGTTCCTTCGATCTTGCTCACGATGACGGCGTTCTCGGTCGAGCCGAACCCGTCGACGACGTGGCAGTCGAAGCGCTCTCCGAACGCCTTGATGTCACGGTCGCCGGCCTCGTTGCCGAACACGAACCGCAGCGGGTTGTCGGCATCATCGGGTCGGGGCGGTGTCGCCAGGACGTACGTGAGTGGCTTGCCGACGTACGACGCGTACGTCGCCCCGAACCGCCGGACGTCGGAGAGGAACTCCGACGCCGAGAACTTCTCGCGCAGTGCCACGGTGGCGCCGTTGTGGAGCGCCGGCGCCCAGCCGGCCATGACCGCATTGGAGTGGAACAGCGGCATCGCGATGTAGTGCACGTCGTCCGGGCCGAGCCCGAGCTTGTCGGAGAGATAGAACCCCGGCACCGTGATCTTCTGGTGCGTGATCCGCACCGCCTTGGGCCGACCGCTGGTGCCCGACGTGAAGATCAGCATGAAGAGCGAGTCGTCGTTGGGCGAGGCCTCGGGTGCCGCACCGGATGGCACGTCCCACTCGTCGGTGTCGATGACGCGGATGTCCGACAGGTCGAGCCCGTCGAGCAGGTGCCTCTGCGTGGCGTCGGTCAGCAGGAGCTGTACGTCGGCGCGCTGCAGGTCGGCGAGCAGAGCGTCGCCGCGACGCGTGCTGTTGACCCCCACCGCGACGTGCGCACCCAGCCCCGCGGCGGAGAGGTTGAGCAGCATCTCCGCGGTGTTGTCCATCAACAGTCCGACGTGCGGTGGGCGTACGGGATCCAGCAGGCCCGCGATCGCGGCGGCTCGCGACGAGGCGTCGGCGATCAGCTCGCGCCAGGTCCACGAGCCGGCGTGGGTCAGAAGGGCCGGGGTGTCCTGCTCCGCGCGGGCGAGGAGCAGGTCCCGGACGCTCACGCGGGTTCGGCGGCGAGCAGCTTGCCGAGGCGCAGGGCTTGTTCGGTCTGCCCGCCGTACTCGAAGTCGTAGCGGGTGCCGGCGGTGAAGTAGCGGTGCGCCTCGCCGTCGAGGTCGATGCCGACACCGCCATGGATGTGCACCGTGGTGTGGGCGATGTGGTGTCCGGCGTCGGACGCCCACAGCTTGGCCGTCGCGATGGCCTCGGTCGAGGGCAGTCCCTCGGCGAGACGCCAGGCGGCCTGCCAGACGGTGAGCGCCAGGAAGCGGGTGTCGATGTAGCCGTCTGCGAGGCGCTGCGCGACGGCCTGGAACGTGCCGATCGGCCGGTCGAACTGCTCGCGGACCTTGGCGTACTCGGCCGTGAGGGTCAGCGCGCCCTCGGTGACACCGAGCTGTACGGCGCAGCTGGCGACCGTCAGCAGGTCGACGAGGCGTTGGGCGGCGTCGCCGCTGCCGATTCGCCGGTCAGCCGGCACGCGTACGCCCGACAGCTCGACCAGGCCCAGGGCGTCGCCATCGCTGAGCTTCTGCTCGCGGATCTGCACGCCGTCGGCATCGACCAGGAAGACGCCGGTGCCGTCGGGAGTGGTCGCGGTGACCAGGAACGCGTCGGCGTTGGTGGCCGCGTGGACGAGGTACTTGGTGCCGGTCAGCACGTACTCGACGCCGTCGAGGGCAGCCGTCGTCGTCGGCACGGAGGGTACGTACTCGTGCTCCTCGGCGATCGCGGCGCTGATGACGCTCCGGGTGAAGGCGGCCTGTTGCTGCTCATCCGTGCCGTGCTCGGCGAGGAAGAGTCGTGCAACTGAGTCGGTGGCGAGCGGGACGGGGGCGACGGTACGGCCGACCTCGACCAGCACGCGGCACAGCTCGAGGAAGCCGAGCCCGGCACCGTCGTGCGCCTCAGGTGTCGTCAGGCTCCGGAGACCGGCGTCGCCGAGCGCCTTCCAGAGGACCGGGTCGAACCGGGCGCCGGCTGCCTCGACCTCGGCCAGCCGCTCGGTCGTGGTGTGGTCCTTGAGGATCGTCGCGGCGAGCGCTGCAGCCTCTTCGGCCTCGGCCGGAAGTGAGAAGTCCATGTGGTTTCCCTTGTCAGTGTTCTTGAATTCAGCGCTTCGCGGCCGGCATGCCGAGGCCGACGTAGCCGATGATGTCGCGCTGGATCTCGTTGGTGCCGCCGCCGAACGTCATGACGAGTGACGAGCGGTAGTAGCGCTCCAGACGCCCGGCGATCACGGCACCGGCCGAGTCGGCGGCGACGATCGCGGCGGGGCCGACGATCTCCTTGAGCGCCCGGTAGACCTCGACGGCCAGCTCGGAGCCGTAGACCTTGACGGCTGAGGCGTCGGCAGGGGAGAGCGAGTCGATCTCGGCGGCGAGCTTCCATCCCATGAGCGTCAGCGCGTCCGTACGGGCCTGTGCACGTCCCAGCAGGATCTGCACCCATTCCTGGTCGATCACGCGCACACCATTGGCGTTCTTGGTCTCACGCGCCCACTTGGTGACGAGCTCGATCGAGTGGACCAGCGGAGCCGAGGAGGTCAGGGCGACCCGCTCCCGGTTGAGCTGGTTGGTGATCAGCGCCCAACCCCCGCCGCGACCCCCGATGAGGTTGTCGGCCGGGACCCGGACGTTGTCGTAGTAGGTCGCACTCGTGCCGACCCCGGCGATCGTGTGGACCGGCGTGTAGGAGACGCCCTTGGCCTGGGCCGGCACCAGGATCATCGACAGGCCCTTGTGTCGGGGCAGGTCGGGATCGGTGCGGCACGCCATCCAGATCCAGTCGGCGTACTGGATCAGCGACGTCCACATCTTCTGGCCGTTGATGACCCACTCGTTGGTCGACTCGTCGAGCTCGGCCTTGGTGCGCAACGACGCGAGGTCGGTGCCGGAGCCGGGCTCGGAGTAGCCGATGGAGAAGTGCAGCTCACCCTGCTGGATCTTGGGGAGGAAGTACGCCTTCTGCTCCTCGCTGCCGTAACGCATGATGGTCGGGCCCACCGTGTTGAGCGTCAGGTGCGGGATGGGTACGCCGGCGACCATGGCCGCATTGGAGAAGATGAGCTCGTCGACCATCGAGCGCTCCTGGCCGCCGTACTCCTTGGGCCATCCCATGCCGAGCCAGCCGTCAGCGCCGAGCTGGCGGATGACGTCCTTGTAGACGGTGACGTCGCCGAACTCACCGGTTGCTGCGGCCAGCGCAGCCCGGATCTCGGGGGTGACGAGCTCGGAAAAATAGCCTTGGACCTCATCGCGAAGGCGAAGCTGGTCGGCTGTCAGGGCGACGTACATGTGGTAAAACTATAACGTGTTCTCGTTTTGGTCCACTGAGTTCACATGCCCAGACCTGGACTTCGTTGTTTCAAACACCGTGGGAGGCAATCGTGACCGAGACCCGCACGCTGGACGCTGGTTCTGTCCCGGATCGATTCGCACGTGGCTGGCACTGCCTTGGCCTGGAGCGTGACTTCAACGACGGCAAGCCGCACGAGGTGTTCGCCTTCGGCGGCAAGCTCGTCGTCTGGGCCGACTCGGCGGGCAAGCTCAACGTGCTCGACGGCTACTGCCGCCACATGGGCGGTGACCTGACGCAGGGCACCGTCAAGGGCGACGAGATCGCCTGCCCGTTCCACGACTGGCGCTGGGGTGGCGACGGCAAGTGCAAGGCGATCCCCTACGCCAAGCGGGTGCCGCTGCGCGCGCGTACGCAACGCTACGAAGCCGTCGTCCGCAACGGCCAGCTGCTGATCTGGCACGACCCCGAGGGCAGCGCCGCCGACATGGACGCGCTGCCGCCCGAGCTCCCCGGGGTCGGTACCGACAAGTACACCGACTGGACCTGGGAGACGCTCCCGGTCGAGAACGCTCACTGCCGCGAGATCATCGACAACGTCGTCGACATGGC
The DNA here is from genome assembly GCF_039537165.1 of Aeromicrobium panaciterrae. GTDB lineage: Bacteria > Actinomycetota > Actinomycetes > Propionibacteriales > Nocardioidaceae > Aeromicrobium > Aeromicrobium panaciterrae. Next base: position 1,647,942 of record NZ_BAAAZZ010000002.1, read on the forward strand.
GCACTTCTTCTACATCCACTTCGCCTTCCCCACCAACTTCCGCAACGTGTTCGAGGGCGACCAGGCCACGCAGTTCATGGAGTCGACCGGACGTCCTGACATGACCGCCGAGGGCTACGGCGACGAGGACCTGGTCCTCAAGTCGGTCGCCACCTACTTCGGGCCGTCCTACATGATCAACTGGCTCGACACCGACTACAAGGGCTTCCTGACCAAGGTCATCCTGATCAACTGCCACATCCCGACGGGACCCAACTCGTTCACGCTGCAGTACGGACTGTGCGTCGAGAAGCCCGAAGGTGTCGACGAGGCGACCGCCAAGTACATCGGCGACAAGTACTCCGAGTCGTTCAAGGTCGGCTTCGAGCAGGACGTCGCGATCTGGCTCAACAAGGCGCCCGTGCAGAACCCGCTGCTCTGCGAGGAGGACGGCCCGGTCTACCAGCTGCGTCGTTGGTACGAGCAGTTCTACGTCGACAAGGCCGACATCGAGCCCGAGATGGTCGAGCGGTTCGAGTTCGAGGTCGACACCACCAAGGCCAACGAGAACTGGCGCGCAGAGGTCGCGGAGAACCTTGCCCGCAAGGAAGCCGAGGACCGCGAGGCCGAGAAGGCCCATACCTAGGCCATGCCTCCCACCTCGATGGCCGGCTCGCACGGCCCCGCATCCCGCCTGACTGCGTTCTCGTCGCTCGCAGCACAACCCCGGTGCGCCTCGCTCCTCGGCCATGTCAGTCGGGCGCGGATGCCGCGCTCCCTGATCGGCCACCAAGTGAGAGGCACGACCTAGATGTCCTACATCGTCCCGTCACTCCCCGAGACGTTTGCAGATCGCGAGCTCTACACGCAGAGCCATCTGCAGGACGTGCCCTGTCTGGACTGCAAGGCACACGTGCTCGTCCGCAAGAACAGCGAGCACCACACCTCGATCCAGTGGACCCAGGAAGCGGTCCGCGACTGCACGTCGTTCGCCAAGATGGAACGCCAGGAGGGCGGACGTCCGGTCCACGCCGGCTGCCCGCGGCTGAACAAGTCGATCGAGGAAGCCGTCCGTGACGGCGCCGTCTCGGTCGGAGCCGAGAACGAGCCTGTTGCATGACCGATCCGTCGTTCGAGCTCGAGGTCCTCGAGGTTGTCGAGGAGACCGGTGATGCCCGGTCCGTCGTCCTCGATCCAGGGGAGCACCGTGAGTTCTTCGCCTACACGCCCGGACAGTTCCTGACGGTCGCGGTGCCCAGCGAGCGGACCGGCCTGGTGGCGCGGAGCTATTCGCTGTCGTCGACGCCCGGTGACGGTGGCCCCCTGACGATCACGGTCAAGCGCACGCCGGACGGCTATGCATCGGGCTGGATCTGTGAGCACCTCAAGGCCGGTGACAAGCTCCGCGTGCTCCCGCCGAGCGGCATCTTCACCCCCAAGGACCTCGACGTCGACCTGCTGCTGTTCGCCGGTGGCAGCGGCATCACGCCGGTGATGTCGATCATCCGTGCGGCTCTCGCCGACGGCGTCAACAAGATCACCCTGTTCTACGCCAATCGCGACGAGCGCTCCGTCATCTTCCACGCCTCGCTGGCCGAGCTCGCTGCAGCGCAGCCCGAGCGGTTCCAGGTCGTGCACTGGCTCGAGTCGGTGCAGGGACTGCCGACCGAGGCGCAGCTGAAGGCATTCGCGGCCGACCACCTCGAGCGTGAGGCGTTCGTGTGCGGGCCTGCCCCGTTCATGAAGGCCGCGACATCGGCGCTCAAGGAGCTCGGGTTCCCTCGCGAGCGTCGCCACCAGGAGAAGTTCGTCTCCCTGGGCGGCAACCCGTTCGACGTCGAGGTGATCGAGGTGGAGCCGGCCGCCGATTCCGTGCCGTCCGGTCCGCCCGTCAACCTCCAGGTCGACCTCGACGGCGAGGAGTACGACTTCGACGACTGGAAGCCGGGCACGACCCTCCTCGAGCACCTCGAGAGCAAGGGAGTCAAGGCCCCCTACTCGTGCCGCGAGGGTGAGTGCTCGGCCTGTGCCGTGCGGATCCTCGAGGGTGAGGTCACGATGCGCAACAACGACGTGCTCGACGACGAGGACCTCGCAGACGGCATCCGGCTCGCCTGCCAGAGCGATGCCGCGTCCGAGAAGGTTCGCGTGACCTACTCGTGAGCCGACCTGACAATCGCCTGAGGTCTCAGGCCAAAAACGTAACGCAGGTCACACTGGCTCGTTACTGTACTGAGATCGCTTGAGGGAGCGCGAATGACTCGGACCAACAACAGCTCTCTCCGTTGTGCTTGCCGTCACCCCGGATTCGCACGAATACAGGAGGAGGCATGGGCATGAATCCCACCATGGTCCTCCGCGGTCCGGGTCACGTCTTCGCCCTCGCCTGGGACGTCATCAAGCTGACGTTCACCTCTCGCTTCCAGTTCCGTGAGTTCGTCGAGCAGGCCTGGTTCGTCGCGAGCGTCACGATGATGCCGACGATCCTGGTCTCGATCCCGTTCGGTGCGGTCATCGCGCTCCAGGTCGGCAACCTCACCGGCCAGCTGGGTGCCGAGTCGTTCGCCGGTGCCACGGCGGTGCTCGCGACCGTACGTGAGGCTGCCCCGATCGCGGCCGCCCTGATCATCGCCGGCGCGGCGGGCTCGGCCATCTGCGCTGACATGGGCGCACGCAAGATGCGTGAAGAGATCGACGCGATGGAGACCCTGGGCATCGACCCGGTCCATCGGCTGGTCGTGCCTCGCGCGGCCGCGACCCTGGTCGTATCGGTCCTCATGATCGCGATCGTCATCACCGCCGGAATCGCCGGCGGTTACTTCTTCACCGTCATCGTGCAGGGCGGTTCGGCGGGTGCGTTCCTCGCCTCTTTCACCTCGCTCGCGACGTTGACCGACATCTGGGTCGCGATGATCAAGGCGGCGATCTTCGGCTTCATGGCCGCGATCGTCGGCGCCTACAAGGGCCTCAACGCCGGTGGCGGGCCCGCGGGTGTCGGCCGCGCGGTCAACGAGTCCGTGATCCTCTCGTTCATGCTGCTGTTCCTGATCAACTCGATCATCACGGCGCTCTACTTCCAGTTCGTGCCCCAGGCAGGTCTGTAGTGAGCACCCTGACCGAGCTCGGCGCGTCGTTCGCCAAGTCCCAGCGCTCCCGACTGGAGGGCATGGGCGACCAGCTGCTGTTCTACGTCAAGTGCCTCGGCTACATCCCCAAGGTGCTCCGCGACTACCGCAAGGAAGTGTGGAAGACCCTCGCCGAGGTCGTGTTCGGCGTCGGCGCGCTCTCGGTCATCGCCGGTACGGTCGGCGTCATCGCGTTCTTGGCGTTCTTCGCCGGCACCGAGGTCGGCCTGCAGGGCTATGCCTCACTGAGCCAGATCGGCGTCGCCAAGTTCACGGCGTTCATCTCGGCCTACTTCAACACCCGCGAGGTCGCCCCGCTCGTGTCGTCGATCGCGCTGGCGGCCACGGTCGGCTGCGGCTACACCGCGCGCCTCGGCTCGATGCGCATCTCCGAGGAGATCGACGCCCTCGAGGTCATGGGCGTGCAGTCGCTGCCGTTCCTGGTGACGACTCGCATGATCGCCGGCTTCATCGCGGTCATCCCGCTCTACACCGTCGCGCTGCTGGCGTCCTACCTTTCACCTCGACTGATCACCACGATGATCTATGGCGAGTCGGTCGGCACCTACGACCACTACTTCAGGCAGTTCCTGCCACCCATCGACATCCTCTGGTCGTTCGGCAAGCTGATCGTCCTGGCCGTGCTGATCATCCTGATCCACTGCTACCACGGCTACACCGCGTCGGGCGGTCCCGCCGGTGTCGGCCTGGCCGTCGGCAAGGCCATCCGTTCCTCGATCGTGACGGTCATCGTCGCCAACTTCTTCCTGAGCTTCGCCATCTGGGGCTCGACGACCACCGTCCGGATCACGGGGTGATCTGATGCTGGCCAACCTGATCCACGACACCCCAGCCGAACGTCGACGCCTCGCAGTCGCCGGCGTCGCGTTCATGGTCTCGATCGCGCTGATGATCTGGCTGTGCATCGCGCTCTACAACAAGCAGTTCACCAGGAGCACCGACGTGACGGTGATGGCCGAGCGCACCGGCCTGCAGCTCGCGAAGTTCGGCGACGTGCGCATGCACGGCGCCCTGGTCGGCAACATCAAGAAGATCGAGAGCACCGGCGAGCAGGCCAAGATCACCCTGTCCCTGCGACCCGAGGCCGCCCGCAACATCCCGGCCGACGTCACGGTGCAGATCATGCCGACCACGCTGTTCGGCAGGAAGTACGTCCAGCTGGTGCCGCAGGACGAGACGAACGTCGCGAGCGTCGCCAAGCTCAAGGACGGCGCGGTCATCCCGGCCAGCAGGGTCACGACCAACGTCGAGCTGCAGAGCATCATGGCCAACCTGTTCCCGCTGCTCCGCTCGATCAAGCCGGCCGACATCAACGCCACGCTGTATGCCCTCGCGCACGCGCTCGAGGGCAAGGGCGACCAGCTCGGCGACACGTTCGAGTCGCTGGACTCCTACCTGTCGCGGCTCAACGTCAAGCTGCCGACGCTCAAGACCGACCTCGGCCTGCTCAAGGACGTCGCCAACACGTACGACCTCGCCGCGCCCGACCTCATCCGTCTGCTGGGCAACGCCACCGTCACGGCCAAGACGATCACGAGCAAGCAGGACTCGCTCAACCTGGCGCTCGGCAGCATCACGGGCCTTGCCAAGGTCACCCGCGCGACCCTGACGGAGAACGAGCAGCTGCTGATCGACCAGGTCAGGTCGGGTCGGCCCCTGCTCGCGCTGCTCGACACCTACTCGCCCGAGCTGCCCTGCCTCCTCAAGGGCATCGACAGCCAGCGCGAGGACACCGCCAACGTGTTCCAGGGTCGTGGCGGCAAGGACGACCCCGACAAGATCATCCACCAGACCCTCGAGCTGGGCGCGCCGCAACGTACCGGCTACACGGCTGCCGACACCCCGGAGTTCGGCGAGGTCGGCCACGGGCCCTGGTGCCTCGGCCTGCCCGACAACAACAAGATCCCCGCGACGTTCGAGCCGCTCAAGGACGGTTCCGACAAGGACGACCCGGACGGGGGCATCAAATGAGACACCCCAGAAAAGCGCGCCCCCTACTCGCTGCGCTCGTGGGGGGACCCCCAGCTCCACGTGTGCTCCGTGAGCCGATCCTCGTGCCCGCTCGCGCTTTCCGGGGGGCCCCAAAATGAGCAGCCGCGACACGGCGTTCCGGATCGCCGCGATCAAGCTCACCATCTTCTCGGTGGTGTCGCTGATGACCCTCGGCCTGCTGATCGCGATCATGGGCGGCTACGGCATGGGGTCTCAGACGGAATACAAGGCCGAGTTCACGACCGCTTCGGAGCTGACCAAGGGCGACGAGGTACGCATTGCCGGCGTCGTCGTCGGCAAGGTCAAGAAGGTCGAGATCTACAAGCGCGACCACGCGATGGTCACGTTCAAGGTCAAGGACGGCGTACCCCTGACTCGTGACTCCGAGGCAAGCATCCGGTTCCTCAACCTGATCGGCGACCGCTACCTGTCGCTGGCCGAGGGCGAGCCCGGATCGCCGCGACTGGCGCCGAAGTCGACGCTCCCGCTCGAGCAGACCACGCCTGCGCTCAACCTCACCGAGCTGTTCCAGGGCTTCCAGCCGCTGTTCCAGGCGCTCAACCCCGCCGACGTCAACAAGCTGTCGCTCAACCTCATCCAGGTGCTGCAGGGCGAGGGCGGCACGATCCAGGAGCTGCTGTCCAACACCGCATCCCTCACCAGCACCTTGGCCGACCGCGACCAGCTGATCGGTGATGTCATCACCAACCTCAGCACGCTGATGCAGACGGTCGACAACCACCACCAGGAGCTCGACGAGCTCCTCGTCAGCATGAAGTCGTGGTTCGGCGACCTGGCCAAGGACCGCAAGGTCATCGGTGGCTCCCTGACCAACATCGCCGACGTCACTCAGCAGGTCGCCGACCTGCTGACGCAGAGCCGCCCACTGATCAAGGACGACGTCGCCCAGCTGCGTCGCCTGTTCACGCTGCTGGCCAAGCCCGAGAACAAGGCCTACCTCCAGGAGACCCTCGACAAGCTGCCGGCCATGCTCACCAAGCAGACCCGCATCGGCGTCTACGGATCCTGGTACAACTACTACCTCTGCGAGTTCCACGGCGGTGTGGTGCTTCCGACCAAGCTGATGAATGCGCTTCCAGCCGAGGTGCAGAAGGCGATGGCGGACTTCACGCTCTACAGCCAGGCCACGAGGTGCAACTGACATGGCCCGTAGAAGCGACTCACAGATCCTGCGCCTGGGCGCCGTCTCCATCGCCATCCTGTTGCTCGTGATGGTGGCGTCGTTCAACATCCAGCGCCTCCCGTTCTTCAAGGGCACGACGTTCCACGCCGAGCTCAAGGATGCGAGCGGCCTGCGTACCGGCGCCGAGGTCCAGGTGGCCGGCGTACGTGTCGGCCGCGTCAGCAAGCTGACGATCGGCACCGAGAAGGTCATCGCCGACTTCGACGTCAAGGACGCGAAGCTCGGTCGCTCGACACATGCCAGCGTCGAGGTCAAGAGCCTGCTGGGCGAGAAGTTCCTCAACATCAAGCCCGAAGGAAGTGGTCAGCTTCCGGCCGGTGCGACGATCCCGATCACGCGTACCGACGCGGGTCCCGACATCGTCGGCACGTTGGGTCAGCTCACGACGCAGACCGAGGAGACCAACAAGGAAAACCTGACCACGGCCCTCAACTCGCTCGCCGACGTGATCGACCAGGCCGCGCCGGAGGTCAAGACGAGTTTCAGCGGCTTGTCGCGCCTGTCGTCGACCATCGCCACCCGCGATGAGGAGATCGAGAAGCTGCTCGCCCGCTCCAAGAACGTCACCCAGCTGCTGGATGAGCGCAAAGGCGACCTGGTGGAGCTGATGAACCAGGCCAGCCTGATCTTCCAGGAGCTGCAGACGCGCAAGGACGCCGTGCATGCCCTGCTCGTCAACGCCACGCAGCTGGCCGACGAGCTCGACGGTGTCGTCAAGGACAACCGCGAGCAGCTCAAGCCCACGCTCGACAAGCTCGAGAACGTGCTGCTGTTCCTGCACGCCCGCGAAGACCAGATCGAGACGCTCATCAAGAACTACGGACCGTACGTCAACATCCTCGGCAACATCGTCGGCTCCGGACCGTGGTTCGACGCCTACGTCCCCAACATCGTGGGCGTGTTCGCCGGCGAGTTCCTGCCTGCCAAGCCGGGTGGTGGCTGATGAGCAGGTGGAGCCGAAGGACACAGCTCGTGCTGGCCGCGATCCCGGTCGGCCTGCTGCTGCTCGCCTTCCTGATCTTCCCGGGCGACAGCTCGCGTACCGTCACGGCGCACTTCGACCGTGCCGTGGGCGTCTACCCCGGCACGCACCTGCGGGTCATGGGCGTGCGCGTCGGCGAGGTCACGAAGGTCGTGCCCGAGGGCAACAGCGTCCGGGTCGAGATGACCTACGACAGCGACTACAAGATCCCCGCCGACGCCGAGGCTGCCGTGGTGACGCCGACCCTGGTCGCCGACCGCTACGTCCAGGTCTTCCCGGCCTACAGCAAGGGCGCGGTGATGAAGGACGGCGGCGACATCCCCCTGGCTCGCACCCAGGTGCCGATCGAGCTCGACCGCATGTTCAAGTCGCTCGACGACCTCGCCACGACACTCGGCCCGAAGGCCGGCACGACCAGCGGTGCCCTCGACAACCTGCTGACGGCCGGCACCAAGGCCCTTGAGGGCAACGGTGCGCTCGGCTCCGAGACGATCCGCAACCTCTCACAGGCCGCCGAGGTGTTCGCCGACAACCGCGGCCCGCTGTTCGACAACGTACGTTCGCTGGCGGCCATCACCGACACCCTGGCGACCAACGACGCCACGGTGCAGCAGTTCCTGACCCAGATTGCCGGCGTGTCCGAGCAGTTCGCCGGCGAGCGCGACGAGCTCCAGGGTGTGCTCGAGTCCCTCGCCAGGGTGCTGGGCTCGGTCAAGGGGTTCGTCAGCGAGAACCGCGAGACGCTCGGCAAGGACGTCGACCTGCTGGCCAGCCTCCTGCAGCGCGTCGACAACCAGAAGGACGCGGTCGGCATCGTCGTGCAGAAGGGTTCGCTCGCGATGAGCAACCTCGCGCTGGCGTTCGACCCGTCCACCGGCACGTACGGCTCCCGCGTCCAGATCGCGCCTGGCGTCCAGTTCCGGCCCGACCAGTTCCTGTGCCAGACCCTGATCAACACCGGCGTTCCCGGCATGGACGCGGTGTGCAACGTGATCACGACGCTGTTCTCACCGATCCTCCCGGCGATCTCGGGCGGTACGCCGACCGTTCCCGGCTCGTCGACGTCGTCGACGCCGTCGACCGTCATCGACCCGTCACAGCTGGTGCCGACCGGTGAACAGCCCGGTGGCGTGCCCGATCTCCTCTCCTTGCTGGGTGGTGACGGCAAGTGATGAGTCGTCGACTCCGCCTGGTCGTGGCGGCATTCCTCGCGCTGGCCCTGAGCGGCTGCACGTTCAACGGCATCTACGACCTGCCGCTGCCCGGCAACAAGGTGAGCAAGGACAACGGCTTCGAGGTCAGCGCCGAGTTCGCCGACGCGCTCAACGTCGTACCCCGCTCGGCCGTGATGGTCGGTGACGTGCCCGTCGGTCAGGTCGAGGAGATCGTCCGGTCGGGGTGGAACGCCAAGATCACGATGCTCGTCCGCGACGACGTCGTGCTCCCTGACAACGCGGTGGCTGAGATCCGCCAGACCAGCCTGCTCGGCGAGAAGTACGTCGAGCTATCCGCTCCCGTGGGAGCCGACGGCAAGCCGGCGGGTGTCGGCAGGCTCGGTCCCAACGACGTGATCCCGATGGACCGGACCGGCCGCAATCCTGAGGTCGAGGAGGTTCTCGGTGCGCTCTCGTTCGTGCTGACCGGCGGCGGCCTCGGCCAGCTCCAGACCATCACCCGCGAGCTCAACGCGATGATGGACGGCCGCACCGACAAGATGCGCAGCGTCCTCAACCAGGTCAACACCCTGGTCGGCACGCTCGACTCCCAGAAGGGCGACATCGTCCGGGCGCTGGAGTCGATCAACGGACTGAGCCGCACCCTGGTCAACGAGAAGGAGACGATCGGCGCGGCGCTCGATGCGGCCGGACCCGCTATCAATGTCCTGAGGGACCAGCACACGCAGCTCGTCGGCATGCTCTCGGAGCTCGACAAGCTCGGAGTCGTCGGCACCCGGGTGGTCAACGAGACCAAGGACGATCTCGTCGCCGAGCTCCGCCACCTCGAACCCGTGCTGCGCAACCTGTCGGACGCCGACGACTCGCTCGTGCCGGGCCTGGTGTCGGCATCGAGCTACCCGTTCCCGATCGACGCGGGAGACACGGTCAAGGGCGACTTCGCCAACGTGATCTTCCAGATGCAGTTCAAGCTCACCCCCGTGAGCGAAGGCGGCTTGATCCCCACGACGCTTGACGAGGTCGTGACCCTGTGTCGTGGACTCCCGACCGCCCCGATCTGCAGCCTGGGCAGTGCGGTCATCGATCCGCTGTGCGCGCTGCTCCCGACGCTGCCGCTGTGCGAGGCAGCCGATCCCGAGTCGATCGCCAAGAACGGGCAACCCGACTCGCTCCTGCACGATCTGCTCGGATCCACCCCGAGCGGCGGCGCAGGCGAGCCCAGGACCGAGGACTCCACGGCCAACGACAACGGCCTGGTCGAGCTGATCGGCGGACTGTTGGGAGGCGGCTCGCGATGAGGCGTGGAATCAAGGTCAGGCTGGTCGCCTTCGTCATGCTGAGCGTGATGGGCATCCTCTACGTCGGCGCCAACTACCTCGGCTTCGTCGACCAGGCGCTCGGCCGCGGCTACACCGTCCACGTCATGCTCCCCGATTCGGGCGGACTCTACGAGGGCAGCGAGGCCAGCTATCGCGGTGTGCGCATCGGCAAGGTCTCCAAGATGGAGGTCCAGGGCGACGGCCTGCGGGTCGACCTCGCGCTCGACGACGACGCCAAGATCCCGGCCGACTCTCCCGTGTTCGTCCACAACCTCAGCGTCGTCGGCGAGCAATACATCTCGTTCGAGCCGACGACCAAGGGCGGCCCGCTGCTCAAGGACGGCGACACCGTACGCGGCACGCCCGAGAGCCTCCCGCTCGGAGAGGACGTGCTGCTCAAGGACCTCGACAGCTTCGTCTCCAGCGTCAACGTCGGCGAGCTCAACACCGTGGTCACTGAGCTCGGCACGATGTTCAAGGACAACGCCAACCCGCTGCGGTCGATGGTCGACAGCGCCCAGGAGTTCATCGACTCAGCCGTCGAGAACGAGCCGCAGACGCTCTCGCTGCTCGACGACGCCAACACGGTGCTGGAGACCCAGAGGTCCAACGCAGCCAACATCCGGTCCTTTGCCAACGACCTCGCAGACGTGACCGACACCCTCGCGGCGTCGGACAAGGACGTACGCACGATCCTCGACAAGGCCGCACCGTCGGCTGATGAGCTCACCGCACTCGTCAGCACGCTGCGCACGTCGCTGCCCCCGCTGCTCAAGCCCTTGATCAGCGTCACCGAGGTGCTCGACGCACGACTCCCTGCCCTCGAGCAGCTCCTGGTCACGTTCCCGCGTCTCATCGCCTCAGGTCCGTCCGCCCTGACCAGCGGCGAATCCACCGACGGCCAGAAGTACGGCCGCGTGCACCTCAACCTGAACGAGCTGACACCCGCCGCCTGCACCGAGGGCTATCTCCCGCCGGGCCAGTGGCGTCCGTCGTCGGAGGAGTCTTTTGTCGCTCCGTACTATGAGGCGAACTGCGCTTCCGGCCCGCCGATCAACATGCGTGGCACGAAGTACGCACCGCCCCTCTTCGACTGGAAGAATCAGTGAAACGCCCCACCACCAACACCGCACTCGCAGTCGTCCTGGCAGTTCTGGTCGGGTGGTTGGTGATGTTCGCCGTACGCGGTGACGCCGCAGCACCGGGCAGCACCCCGGCGGAGGCTCGGGCCGAGCAGTTCGCGGCCGTCAAGAAGGCCGCCCGCGCCGAGACGTTGGCGTTCCTCGAGATCGACCACACGAACATGGACGCGCTGACCAAGAAGGTCCTCGACGGCGCGACGGGGGAGTTCAAGAAGCAGTACCAGACCTCGCTGAAGTCACTGAAGGACGCGGCCGTCAGCCAGGAGTCGGTCTCGACGGGTCACGTCGACCAGGTCGCGATCGGCGAGTCCGACGACGACTCGGCGACGGTCTTCGTGGCGGCCGGAAGCAAGGTCAAGAACAAAGGCACCAACGGCAAGGTCGAGGACCGGTTCTGGCGCATGAAGCTCACGATGGCCAAGGTCGACGACCGGTGGCTGATCTCCCAGCTCGAGTTCGTGGGCTGACGTCATGGCGAAGCTCAAGCGCGACGAACGCGTCTGCCCCTATTGCGCCGAGACCATCAAGGCCTCCGCGATCAAGTGCCGGTTCTGCCAGTCCGACGTCGAGCCCGTCATCGAGCCCACATCAGAGCCGACAGTCGCGAAGGCTGCAGCGCCGGCCAAGAAGGCGGCCGCCAAGAAGGCTCCTGCCAAGAAGGCTCCCGCGAAGAAGGCCGCCGCCGAGAAGGCGGCTGAGCCCGCTCCCGCCAGCGTCATGCAGGACGTGCCGGCTGAGCGTGTCTCGCTGGCCGACCGCCTCGGCGGGCTCCGCGCGAACCTCACGCTGGTGCTGGCGACGCTGGTCGCCGTCGCGGCCATCGGCGTCGGCGCGTTGTGGTGGCGGGCGGAGCAGGGATCTCCCGCCGCGGCGCCCAATGGTGTGCTGGTCGGTGAGGATGCCCGTACGGAGGTGCTCATCTCGGCGGCGGACCTCGCGACGCGCACCCTGTCGTACGACTACAAGACCTTCGACAACGACATGGAGACCGCTCGGGCCCGCATGACGAAGTCGTTCCGCAAGGAATACGACGCCACGATGTCGCAGGTCAGGGCCAACACCGAGAAGAACAAGGTCGTGCTGCAGGCGACGGCTGTGTCGTCGGCGATCATCAGCGCAACCGAGCACAAGGCGACCGTGCTGGTGTTCCTCAACCAGACGACGTCGGCGGGTGTCGGCAAGGACGCCAAGCAGCAGGCCAACCAGAACAGCCTCGTGATCACCCTGACCCGCGGCGATGGGGACTGGGCCATATCCAAACTCACGGCGCTGGGATAGAATAGAACACGTTCTAGTTCCACCGTCCTGGGAGTGAGGAGCGCATCCGCGATGGCAAAGGTCGAGGTCGACTTCGATGTGTGCGAGGCGAACGCCTTGTGCGAGGCAATGGCACCCGACGTGTTCTACGTCGATGACGACGACTTCTTGCAGGTCGAGGACCCCACGGTGACCGACGAGAACCGTGACCGGGTGCAGCGCGCCGTCGCCGTGTGTCCCAAGTCCGCCCTGCGAATCAACGAAGACGCATGAGCGCAACGGACCTGGACGGCCGCGTCGCGGTCGTCACCGGAGCCGGCGCGGGTCTGGGTCGTGCAGAGGCTGTGGCGCTGGCCAGAGCTGGGGCGCGCATCGTGCTCAACGATCTCCCCGGTGCAGCTGACGAGGCCGCCGACGAGATCAAGGCTCTCGGTGCCGAAGTGGTCGTGGCCCCCGGAGATGTGGGTGAACGCGCCACCGCGGACCTGATGGTGCAGACCGCGCTCGAGAGCTTCGGCTCCCTCGACATCGTGGTCAACAACGCCGGAGTCACGCGCGACAAGATGCTCTTCAACATGACCGACGAGGAGTTCGACCTCGTCATCAAGATCCACTTGCGGGGTCACTTCCTGCTGTCGCGCAACGCCGCGGCTCACTGGAAGCAGGTCTCCAAGGAAACCGGTGCACCCGTCGACGCCAGCGTGATCAACACCGCGTCGGAAGCGTTCCTCACCGGCTCGCCCGGACAGGCCAACTACGCCGCCGCCAAGGCCGGCATCGCCGCGCTCACCCTGACGACCGCTCGCGGACTGTCCCGCATCGGCGTACGCGCCAACGCGATCTGCCCGCGCGCCCGTACGGCCATGACCGCCGCAGTGTTCGGCGAGGACGAGTCCGGCAAGGAGATCGACCCCTACAGTGCAGATCACGTGGCACCCCTGGTTGCCTACCTCGCCTCACCGGCCGCGTCCCGCATCAGCGGGCAGGTGTTCGTCGTTTACGGCGGCATGGTGGCACTCGTGGCGGCACCCGTCGTGGAGCAGCGCTTCGACACCACGTCAGCCATCTGGACTCCCGAGGAGCTCGACAGCTCGCTGGGTGGCTTCTTCGCCGATCGCAATCCCGAGATCAGCTTCGCGGCCGACGCCATTCTCTCGCTCTGACCGACCCACACATCATGGAGGAACACATGTCCCGTCTCGCGGGCAAGCGCGCGATCGTCACCGGTGGCGCCCAGGGCCAGGGCGCGGCCATCGCGCGCCACTTCGTACGTGAGGGCGCCAAGGTCGTCATCGCCGACGTCGCTGACGATGCCGGCAAGCTGCTGGCTGACGAGCTCGGCGAGTCGGCGTTCTTCAGCCACCTCGACGTGTCCAGCGCCGAGTCCTGGGCCGAGGTCGTCGCATACGCCGAGACGAACCTCGGCGGCTTCGTCAACGTGCTCGTCAACAACGCCGGCGTGCTGCGTTTCGGTGAGGTCGACGCGATGTCTGAAGCCGACCTCGATCTGCTGATCAACGTCAACATGAAGGGCACGTTCTTCGGCATGCAGTCCGTCGCCCCGGCGATGAAGGCCAACCGCGAGGGCTCGATCATCAACTGCTCGTCGGTCGAGGGGCTCGCCGGCATGGCGTCGCTGACGGGATACGCCGGCACCAAGTTCGCGATCCGCGGCATGACCAAGTCGGCCGCGGTCGAGCTCGGTGCCCACAACGTACGCGTCAACTCCGTGCACCCCGGCATGATCGACACCCCGATGACGCAGGCGCAGGGCGGCGACCTCGCGATGCAGTGGGGCGCGACGCGCATCCCGCTGGAGCGCGTGGGAACGCCCGAGGACATCGCGCCGTTGTACGTGTACCTCGCCAGCGACGAGAGCGGCTACACCACCGGCGGCGAGTTCGCGGTCGACGGCGGCGTGACGGCAAGCCACACGTTCTATCCCGGCAACAGTGGCAAGAACTCCGGGCGCTGACGTGATGCAGGCCTCAGCGCCAGAATTTCCTGTTTGAACCCAGTACGCGAGACAATTGAAAGTTCAGCCCACCAGGGCTGAAGCAAAGCTCGACCCGACGGAGGCGCTCGTGCGCATCGCATTCATGTCCTACCGCAGCAAGCCGCATTGCGGTGGCCAGGGCGTCTACCTTCGCCACCTGAGCCGTGAGCTCGTGGCACTGGGCCACCACGTCGAGGTCTACTCGGGGCAGCCCTATCCGGAGCTCGACGAGGGCGTCATCCTGCACAAGGTGCCGTCGCTCGACCTCTACCGCGAGCCTGACCCGTTCCGTACGCCCAAGCCCAAGGAGTTCCGCGACCTGATCGACGTCGAGGAAGTCCTCACGATGTGGACCGCGGGGTTCCCGGAGCCCAAGACGTTCAGCAAGCGTGCCGCGCGACTGATGAAGGACCGCATCGGCGACTTCGACATCGTCCACGACAACCAGACGGTGGGCTCTGGCATGCTCGACATCGCCGAGATGGGCTTCCCGCTCATCACGACGATCCACCACCCGATCACGTTCGACCGCCGCATCGACCTGGCGCAGGCGCCGCTCCGCAAGAAGCTCAGCACGCGTCGCTGGTACGGCTTCCTGCGCATGCAGAAGCGCGTCGCCAAGCAGCTCACCAAGATCCTCACGGTGTCGGAGTCGAGCCGTCGCGACATCATCACCGACTTCGGTGTCGACCCGTCGGTCCTCGAGGTCATCACGCTCGGTGTCGACGACGTATTCGTGCCGCCGACCGCTCCTCGGGTGCCGGGCCGCATCGTGGCCATGGCCAGCGCCGACGCTCCCATGAAGGGCATCGCGACGCTGCTCGAGGCATTCGCCAAGCTCCGCACCGAGCGCGACGTCGAGCTGGTGCTCGTCACGACCCTCAAGGCGGGCGGCCGTACGGAGAAGCTGATCGACGACCTCGGCATCGCCGAGCACGTACGGTTCGTCAACGGCATCAGCGACTCTGAGCTCGTCGACGTGATGGGCTCGGCCGAGATCGCCTGCGTACCTTCGCTGTACGAAGGTTTCTCGCTGCCGACTGCCGAGCTGATGGCCTGTGCCACGCCGCTCGTCGTGAGCCGTGCCGGCGCGATCCCCGAGGTGGTCGGCGAGGACGGCGTCTGTGCCAAGCTCGTCACACCCGGTGACGTCGGTGAGCTCGAGGCGGCCATCGCCGAGCTGCTCGACGATCCCGAGCGCCGCGAGGCGATGGGCAAGGCCGGACGCCAGCGCGTCCTCGAGATGTTCAGCTGGGGCGCTGTGGCCAAGTCGACCGCAGCCGCCTACGAAGAAGTGATCGCTGCTCACGCAGCAAGGAACGCAGGGGAGAAGTAAGTGCTCACAGTTGATTTCGACCGTCTGGGCCTGAAGCCGGGCGACCGTGTCATCGACATGGGGGCGGGCGCCGGACGGCACTCGTTCGAGATGTACCGCCGCGGCGCCGATGTCGTCGCCTTCGACCAGGACGCCGACGAGCTGGCCAACGTACTCGACCTGTTCGGCGCGATGAAGGAAGCCGGTGAGGTGCCCGAGGGCGCCTCAGCCGACATCAAGGAGGGCGACGCCCTTGCGCTGCCCTTCGCCGACGGCGAGTTCGACCGGGTCGTGGCTTCGGAGGTCCTGGAGCACATCCCCGCCGACATCCAGGCGATCAACGAGCTGGTGCGCGTCCTGCGTCCGGGCGGGACGATGGCTGTCACGGTTCCCCGCTGGCTGCCCGAGATCGTCTGTTGGAAGCTCTCCGACGACTACCACAACACGCCCGGTGGCCACATCCGCATCTACTCCGACAAGGAGCTGATCGGCAAGCTCGAGAACGCTGGCATGGAGTTCGAGGGCATCGACTACGCGCACGGCCTGCACTCGCCCTACTGGTGGCTCAAGTGCGCGGTCGGCGTCAAGAACGACGACAACCCCCTGGTCAAGGCCTATCACCAGGTCTTGGTCTGGGACATCATGAAGACCCCGCGCTACAGCACGGCGACACGTCTGGCGGAGAAGGTCCTCAACCCCGTGATCGGCAAGAGCATGGTGCTCTACCTGCGCAAGCCCGCCCTTTTGGATGGGGATGGCGCCACGTCATGACTCCCGAGCAGATCGCCCAGACGGCTGCCAGCATCGCCTCGATGCAGGAGCCCGATGGGGCGATCCCGTGGACGATCGGCGAGCACACCGACGCGTGGAACCACGTCGAGGGCGCCATGGCGCTGCTCGTGGGTGGCGAGGTGGAGGCGGCCGAGAAGGCGTACGACTGGTGCCTCCGCACCCAGCGCGCCGACGGCTCGTGGCCCATGAAGCTGGTCGCCGGCAATGTCGAGGACGCCAGCAGCGAGACCAACATGGCGGCCTACATCGCGGTCGGCGTGCTGCACCACTGGTCGATTCGTCGTGACCGTGGGTTCCTCGAGCGCATGTGGCCGGTCGTACGCGGCGCGCTCGATCTTGTCGTCGACCTGCAGCTGCCCTTCGGCGGCATCGCCTGGTCGCGCGAGTGGGACGCCAACGGCCCGGCCAAGATCAACGCCGAGGCGCTCCTCGCCGGCAGCTCCAGCATCTACCAGGCACTGCGGTGCGGTGTGGCCCTCGCCGACCTGATGGACCAGCCGCAGCCGGAGTGGGAGCTCGCCGGCGGACGGCTGGGTCACGCCCTGCGAGAGCACCGTGACCTCTTTCTCGACAAGTCGACATTTTCGATGGACTGGTACTACCCGGTGCTGGGTGGTGCCGTACGCGGTGACGCCGCTGCGGACATGCTGGCCTCACGCTGGGACACGTTCGTCGAGGACGGCCTCGGCATTCGCTGCGTCAGCGAGAACCCGTGGTTCACCGGCGCCGAGACGTGCGAGCTGGCGATGGCGCTCCAGGCGATCGGTGACCCACGCGCCGAGCAGGTGTTCACCGACATGCAGCATCTCCGCACCGAGGACGGCGCCTACTGGACCGGCTACGTCACGCCCGACGGAGTCCATTGGCCCCACGAGCACACGACCTACACGGCTGCGGCGGTCGTCCTGGCCTGGGACGTGCTGACCTCGACCACCTTCGGCTCGGGCATCATGACGGGGCACGGCATCGGCGTGGAGTTCGACGAGATCGCGCTGGAGTGCGACTGCCCGAAGCGCGACGAGCTCGCCGGCGTCACCCGCTGAGTCTGTGCGGGTGAGCGCACCAACGGTGAGCGGTGGATTTGCAACCGATCAGCGCCGCCGCATTCGGTTGCCATTCCACCGATCCAATGGGTTTGGCAAGCGCGCAAACTCCCAATACACCTAGTGCGCATGAGCGGTTACGGAAAGATCCGGCTGCTGTTTCTCCCCAAGAGCCAATGGTGACCATCGACGATTATTTTCACGATCGGCTTCTCCCGTCGTAGGAGACGGGTTCGCTCTTGATCCAGTTGATACTTGCCGAGCAGGTAGGCGAGACCAGCCGTCGCGAGCGGTCGAAGTACTGCCTCCTTCTCATCCTCGTCATCCGAGTAGTCGAAATCGACGGTGCCGACATTCAGATCGAGCAGGCGAAGGTCGAACCACTCGTAGGTCGCGCGAAGCCTGACCTGCTTTGACGGATCGGCTTTTGAAGTCACCAACGCTTGGAATTGTCGGAATCGTTCCTTGTCGAACGGGGAGTAGACCACATCCACAGCATCGCCGAAGACGTCGTCAACGACGCGTCTCAACAACTGCTCGATGTCGATATCCACGGCATCAGTGTCCTCCACCGCCAAGCCCACGTGTGTTCACCTGTTCCGCCGACTGTCAGGCGGCGCGGGGTTGTTGTTTGGTGAATCTGGCGTGTCTACGTGGGACCTGATCTGGGTCGACGCGCCTTGGTGGGATGACTTCAACAACTCCGTCGTCGGCGATCAGGGCGAGCCATTCGCCTTCGTGGAGCTTGAAGTGGTGGAAGTGGCAGAACAAGGCACCTTGGTGGAGGTCGGTGGGTCCACCTTCGGACCAGGCGTTGAGGTGGTGTGCTTCGCACCAGGCGGGTGGTCGGTCGCAGCCGGGCCAGACGCAGCCTTGGTCGCGGACTGCGAGGGCCAACCGTTGGTGGCGGTCGAACAGTCGCCGGGTCATGCCGTGGTCGAGCACCCTGGAGTCTGAGTCGAGGTAGAGGGCGACGAGGTGGGCGTTGCAGGCGAGCCTCTGCGCCTTGGTGGCCGAGATGGTGGTGCCTGAGGTGTTGGTCGCGACACCGCGCCCGGTGCGGAGGTCGTCGATGTCGACCGTGACCGCGACGGTGGCGGCGAGTCCTCCGGCTTTGGGCAGTGATTCGGTGGGCAGGTGGGTGATCAGCTCGACGAACGCCAGCCCCATCCGCTGGGCACGGGGCAGCGCGTTGAAGTCGTCGACACCGTGGCGGGTCTCGTTGATGCTGGACCGTCTGGGGGCGATGATCCCTTCGACCGCAGCCTGCAGGACGTCGGCGTCGGCGTCGGGGAGCTTGAATCTGCCGTCGGTGGTGCCGTCACCACAACGACGCATCGTCAGCCGGGTGGCATCCCAGGCGCGGGCTTCTTCATCTTGGAGCTTCTTGCCCAGGACCTCGTCAGCACCGTCGGGGTCGATGACCTCCATCACATGGTTCGCGAGGCGTTTGAGGTCGTCGAGATTGTGGTCAGCAGCCAAAGCAATCAGGTGCTTCTCGGCGTCGGCGCGTTCTTCGTCACCGATCCAGTCAGGCAAGCCGTGGATGGCTTTCATGATCACACCCGCCTGATCGGTCGTGATCTGGCCGAACGTCCACGCAGCACCGGTGAGCTCGGTCGTCACACGCGCCAGGCCGACCAGCTTGGCTGCTTCGCCTTTGTGGATGCCGGTGAGGTTGGCCAACCACGCGGTGGTCGAGGTCGCACCATCATCGGTGGCCAGACCCATGGCATCGGCAGCGCCCGCAACACGCGCCAACGCGGCGTCCATGGTGGTGCGGGCTTTCTGCAGAGCGACGGCGGCCTCTCGAACTTCAGAACCGGTGAGTGTCCAGGGCTCGAGGCTGGCGAGGTCGTCGGTCAACGACTCAAGCTGCTCGATCAGCATCTGGACCCCCCGGTCGATGTATGGGAACGTTTGTTCGATTCTACCCAGAACTGACCACTGCAGACAAGAGGACAACCCAACTATTTCACTGAAATCAGAGGCAAAACCTGTGGATAACTCGCCGGACGGCACAAGGGTGTGGAACCACGTAGCGGAGGCCGCAGCGTGTCACCAACCACCCCCAAAATCACGCGGCCCCTTCATTGCCAAAACAACGCCACCACACACGAACGCGAGCCGGGCGACTCACCGCCGGCGCGTCAGACCTGCCCGTCAACCGACTGGCTGGCCGGCGTCTCCCCGACTGCGTGTCAGCACGCGCATCGAGCCCACCGTCTCGCGCGGCTCGAAGCTTCCCGACGCCACGGCGCGTTGCCACACGTGGAACGGGGCTTGGCCGCCGTCCTCGGGCCGTTCGAAGACATCGTGGATCACGAGCGCGCCGCCTGCCATGATCCAGTGCGCGAAACCTGTGTAGTCGTTCTGGGCGTGCTCCTCGGCGTGACCTCCGTCGATGAACAGCAGGCTGACCGGGGTGTGCCACCAGGTCGCGACGCTGGTCGACTTGCCGACGACGGCCGTGACCTGGTCCTCGAGCCCGGCGCGCGCGATCGTCTTGCGAAACACGAGCAAGGTGTCCATCAGGCCGAACTCGTCGTCGACGAGTGACGCGTCGTGGTGCTCCCAGCCGGCCTGGTTCTCCTCCGAGCCGCGGTGGTGGTCGACAGTCAGCACGGTGCCGCCCACCTCGCGCGCCGCGGCGCCCAGGTAGATCGCTGACTTGCCGCAGTAGGTGCCGATCTCGAGCGCCGGCCCGAACGGCAGCCGCTCTCGAGCAATGCGATGCAGGAACTCTCCCTCGTCCTCGGGCATGAATCCCTTGGCCTCGAGGGCATGGGTCAGCAGGTCCGCAGGCATCTCCGGGGTCACGGAGACAGTCTGCCCTGTCAGCGCGCGGGAAGCTCCTGGACGTGCCAGCGGTTGCCGTCGGGGTCGACGAAGCTGGTGAAGGTGCCCCACGGCTGCACGTCGAGCTCGGTGGCGTCGACGCCGTTGGCGATCAGCTCGTCGCGTGCCGCCTGGGCGCTCTCGACGACGACCTGGATGCTGTCCTGCTGTCCGGGCTGGAGGCTGCCGCCCAGCCCTTGGCCGAACGCGATCGAGCAAGCCGACCCCACCGGTGTGACCTGGACGAACCGGAGGTCGTCGTTGACACGAGTGTCGTGGTCGAGGGTGAAACCGACCTGGTCGACGTAGAAGTCGCGTGCCCGGTCGACATCGGTGACCGGAATGAAGATGAGCTCGATCCTGCAGTCCATGCTGTCCTCGAATCCTCGGGCCGCGATCCCCCTGACCTGCGGCGGCGACATGCCCATTCTGGCGGCAGGGTCTGACAGTTCTGGGCACTATCTGCAACGCTTGAGTCATGCCACTGACTGGAGAGTACGCACCGAGCACGTCCGACTGGGCCCGCGAGCAGGCCGAGCTCTACGAGAGAACGAACGGCGAGCAGGGCAACACGATGATGGATCGCCCGATCATCTTGCTGTTCACGCTGGGCGCCAAGTCCGGCAAGATCCGCAAGACTCCCCTGATGAGAGTCGAGCACGACGGCCACTACCTCGTGGTGGCCTCGATGGGGGGCGCCCCCGACAACCCGGCGTGGTACAACAACATCGTCGACGCTCCTCTGGTCGAGCTGCAGGACGGCGCCGTACGCAAGGACTACACGCCGCGTGAGCTCGAAGGTGACGAGCGGGCGCTCTGGTGGGATCGCGCCGTCGAGGCCTACCCGCCGTACGCCGACTACCAGGAGAAGACCGAGCGGGTCATCCCGATCTTCCTGCTGACCCCGGTCGACTAGTGCACCCGCTGCGTGAGCTGACGCTTGATCAGCTGCGTCAGCGCACGAGCATCAAGTGGCGGGAGTACCCGCCCGACGTGCTGCCACTCTGGGTCGCCGAGATGGACGTCAGGGTCGCCGAACCCGTGGAGCGTGCCCTGACGGACGCCGTCAGCTCCGGCGACGTCGGCTACCCGCACGGCTCGGCGTACGCGGAGGCGTACGCCGACTTCGCCGC
Organism: Aeromicrobium panaciterrae; assembly: GCF_039537165.1. GTDB lineage: Bacteria > Actinomycetota > Actinomycetes > Propionibacteriales > Nocardioidaceae > Aeromicrobium > Aeromicrobium panaciterrae. The sequence goes on from NZ_BAAAZZ010000002.1 coordinate 1,669,255, forward strand.
CGACCGGTGGGGCTGGGAGGGCGCCGACTCGACCCGTACGTCGTTGGTCGCCGACGTCATGACCGGCATCGTCGAGCTGCTCGACCTCGTGTCGGAACCGGGTGACCCCGTGGTGGTCAACCCTCCGGTCTATCCGCCGTTCTACGGGTTCATCGAGCACGCCGGACGCACGGCCGTCGACGCCCCGCTCGGCACCGACGGCCGCCTGGACCTCGAGGCCCTCGAGGCGGCGTTCATCAGGGCCGGCGCGGACAGGCGTCCGGTGAGCTATCTGCTGTGCAATCCGCAGAACCCGACCGGCACGGTGCACACGGCGGGCGAGCTCGCCGGCGTGGCGGCGCTGGCAGACACCTACGCCGTACGCGTGATCGTCGACGAGATCCATGCGCCGCTCGTGGCAGAGGGCTTCGTGCCCTATCTCAGCGTCGACGGCACCGGCAACGCGTTCAGCCTGGTGTCGGCCTCCAAGGCATGGAACCTCGCCGGTGTGAAGGCAGCACTCATCGTCTGCGGTGAGAGCGCAGCGGACGATCTGGCACGCCTGCCGGAGGTTGTTGGTCATGGTCCGAGCCACCTCGGCTCGATCGCGCACACGGTGGCGTTCCGCGAGGGCCGCCCGTGGCTCGACGCGCTGCTCGCCGACCTTGCCGACAACCGCGTGCTGCTCGCCGAGCAGCTGGCCACGCACCTGCCGGCCGTGCCGTGGCAGGCGCCACCGGCGATGTTCCTGACCTGGCTGGACTGCCGCGCACTCGGCCTTGGCGACGATCCGGCCGAGGCGTTCCTTGAGCGCGGACACGTCGCGCTCAACTCCGGTCTGCCGTTCGGCAACGGCGCCGGCCACGTACGACTCAACTATGCGACGACTCCCGAGATCCTCACCGAGGCTGTCGAGCGGATGGGCCGCGTCGCCGCGGTGTAGCCCGGGCATCGGTGAGGGTACGCTGCAATGCCGCGGCGAATCGGGGGACGCGATCGCGTCTTGACCAGGAGGCACACGTTGATCCAGGCGCTTCTCTCGAGCGGAGGCGACGAGCGGAGCACGGCCGATCCCATGAGCGGGAGGAATCGATACGGCTGCCTGATGCGCCCCGAGCCCGAGGTGGCGACGTGGTCTTCGTGCACGGCATCGTCGCCGTCAGCGCGCGCGTTCGAGGCAGCACGCGTCAGTCACGACCGAGCCTCCGCGCAGGGCGAGAACCTGCGCGCGGAGCTGCTCGACCTCGTGGGGCTCACCGCCGACGAGATCGACATCGTGTTCATGCCATCGGGAACCGACGCCGAGTACATCCCGCTCGCATTCTTGATCGGCGAGGACTCGACCCGAATCGCAAACATCCTGGTCGCGGAGGGTGAGCTTGGTGCCAACACGTCTCTCGCGGCCGGCGCACGTCATTGCGCGAGCACGTCGCCGTCGTCGGGTGAATCGATCGTCAAGGGCGCTGCGATTGCCGGTTTCCCGCAAGGCTCGGTGACACTTCACCCGGTCCGTATCCGCGACGAGGGCGGTGCGCTGCGCGATGACGATGCGCTTGCCACCGAGATCACGATGCTCGTGTCGGCCGCGCTCGGCCGCGGTGAGCGCGTTCTCCTTCACGTCGTCGAGTCATCCAAGACCGGGGTCCAGGTGCCCTCCGTGGAGCTGGTGGAGAGCCTCGTCGCCGCCAGCTCCGATCGGGTGCGGGTGGTGGTGGATGCAGCGCAGGGTCGCCTCGGCGATCGCGAGCTGCGTGACTACCTCGCCCGCGGCTTCATGGTGATCTTCAGCGCGTCCAAGTTCTACGGTGGCCCGTGCTTCTCCGGCGCGGTCCTCTTTCCGCGAACAACCTGGGGGGCGCCGCGCGGTCCGTGGCCCGCGGGACTTCAGCACTATCTCTCGCGGTGCGCGGTCCCGCCGCGGTGGGAGATGGATGCGTGGATCGAGACACCGACCAATGCGGGGTTGCTCCTGCGGTGGGCGGCGGGCCTCGCCGAGATGCGCGCCTATCGCCAGGTACGACCACTCGTGCGGCGATCTATCCTGGTGGCACTGGGCGCGGCGATCGCCGATGCGGCGTCGCGTTTTCCATCCATCGAGCTGCTGGACGCGCCGTGGCGAGGGCCGGGGCACCCCGACGACGACGGCCTCTCCGTAATGCAGACGATCTTCACGTTCAAGCTCCGTTCGGGCGGGCAGCATCTCGGTCTGGCCGATGTACGCCGGCTCCGTGAGCGGATGGCCGAACCCTGCGTCTTCGACGAGCCCGCGGAACGCGCGCTCGGTGCACGTCGCTTCCTGCTGGGCCAAGCGGTCGAGCTCTCCCCGTCCGCCGCGGCCCTTCGCATCGCGATCTCCGCGCCACACGTGACGGAGCACGCCCGCTTCGCCCACGACGAAGCCGCGCGCACCCGCAAGCTGCGCGAGGTGTCCGACGAGCTCAACGCGCTGTTCGGAAAGCTCGATCTGCTGGTGCGCACGAGTCCGAGCTGATGATCCCGACCACGCTCACCCTCGGCGTCGAAGAGGAGCTCCAGCTCATCGATCCGTCCACCTTCGAGCTGGTGTCGGCCGCGACGCATGTTGCCGCCCTGGCGGATCACGCGCTGGCTCCCAGGCTGCGTGAGGAGGTCCACCAGGGCGTGATCGAGATCGTCACCGACGTGTGCAGCGACGTGGCGACGATCCGTGAGGGGCTCGTCGCCAATCGCATCGCCGTACGGGATCTCGCAGGCCGCGCGGGCCTCGCGATCGCCGCCGCCGGCGTACACCCCTTCTCCGACTGGCGTGCGCAGGTGTTCACCGACACGCCGCGCATGGGGTGGGTCGCCCGCGAGCTGGGGGGACCCGCGCCGGGGCTGACCTGTTTCGGACTGCACGTCCACGTCGGAGTTCCCGACGATGACGAGGCGGTCGCTGTCATCAACAGACTGCGCCCCTACCTTCCGCATCTGCTCGCGCTGTCCACGAGCTCACCGATCTGGAACGGTCGTCCGAGCGGTCTCATGAGCACCCGCGCCGAGCTGCGCCGCGCGTTGCCGCGCACCGGGATCCCTGATGCCTTCGCGTCGTACGCCGACTATCGCCGGCACGTCGATCTGCTCCTGCGCACCAACAGCATCGACATCGAGAGACGACTCTGGTGGGACGTCCGCCGAAGTCCGCACTATCCGACGATCGAGCTTCGCATCTCGGACATGCCCACGCGGATCGAGGACACCGTGGCCCTTGTCGCGCTCTCCCAGGCGTTGATCGCGCACCTGCTCGCCGAGCATCGCCGCGGCGTGGCGTACGACGTCGTGCCGACCTCGCTCATCGAGGAGAATCGAAGGCGTGCGATGAGGTTCGGGGTTCGGTGCCAGCTGGCCGACTTCAGCCTCGGCACGGAGGTTCCGTTCGCCTCTGCGATGGACCAGCTGATCCGCCTCGTCTCCGACGCGGCCACCGAGCTCGGCACCCGCGACGAGCTCGAGCAGATCCGGCGCATCGTCAGCGACGGTACGAGCGCCGAACACCAGCTCGCTGTCCATGCGGCATCGCGGGATCCGCGTGAGGTGGTCGACTGGCTGCTACGCGAGACCCAGCGAGACATTCCCCATGAGTGACACCGCGGTGTAGCCCGCGCGTCGATGGGTACGTGGGGGTCAACCGACGAAAGGACAGATCATGGGACTCGACGACAAGCTCGAGAACGCAGCCGATGACCTCAAGGGCAAGGCCAAGGAGGCCACCGGCAAGGCAACCGATGACGAGTCGCTGGAGGCGGAGGGCAGAGGCGATCAAGCCGTGTCCGACCTCAAGCAGGCCGGCGAGAAGGTCAAGGACGCCTTCAAGGGCTGAGGCTCGCTGAGGTGCCAGGGGCGTCCCGTCAGGGGCGCCCCTGCTGCGCGTCTACAGCGCCTCGAGGATCTCCAACGTGCGCACCCACGCCTGCGACGACGGGTCGATGACGACGAAATGGTCACCCTCGACGCGCACGATCTCGGCATCTGCTCCTGCGCGCTTCGCCCGGTCGACGTAGCTGACCGACTGGCTGACCGGGACGGTGTCGTCATCCTCGCCGTGCACGCAGCGTACCGGCACGTCGAGGGGTGTCTGGCTTGTCGGATCAGCCGGCCCGATGGGCGCGCCTGCGAGGAATGCGTTGACGGCACCCGACCCGAGGTTGTCGTCGATGGCAGCCCGCAGGTCGAGCACGCCGGCCTGCGAGATCGCCGCGGTGACCGGTACGGCAGCGTCCGTACGCCCGGCAGCCAGCACCGCGAGGTGACCGCCCGCCGAGTGGCCCAGTGTGATCACCGTGGACGTGTTGAGCCCATCGATGGCGGCCAGCGCGTCGATGCCCGCGCTGACGTCCTCGAACGTGGCGGGCCAGCCGCCGCCGTTGCCGACGCGACGGTACTCGAGGTTGTAGGCGTCCCAGCCGTGCGCCGCCAGGTCGGCGGCAAGCGGACGACCGAGCGACAGGTCGTACGTCGAGCGCCAGAAGCCACCGTGGATGACCACGACGACCCCCTTGGAGGCCTGGCCCCTGGCCCGGGTGAGCTCGGCGAGCTGGGAAGGGTCGTCGCCGTACGTGATGGTCTCCACTGACCGACCCTTCGCTCGTGACGGCGCACACGCGGCGACGACCGACACCGCCATGAGGCCGAGCACGCTGCGTCGATCCATCGGCCCAGCCAACCGGAGGCCGGTGCTGTGCGCCACTCCAACTGTGTCACCTGACGGTTGGGACCATGGTGGAAGACCACCAGTTGCCGCCCGATAGAATCGTGATCCGTCGAGTCCAGGAGGCCCGCGTGGATGTCCACGAGCTCGACCAGCTGCTGCTGATCGGTTCTGGAGTCCTGATCCTCGCGGTCCTCGCAGTGCGGCTCTCCGTCTCGGCCGGACTTCCCTCACTCCTCGTCTATCTCGGGCTCGGCCTCCTGCTCGGCAACTCCGGGCTCGGCGTCCCGTTCGACGATGCCGACCTGGCACTGGTCCTCGGGTTCTCGGCCCTTGTGCTGATCCTCGCGGAAGGTGGTCTCTCCACGAAATGGTCGGAGATTCGGCCGTCGATGGGATTCGGCATGCTGCTGGCGACCCTCGGCTCGGCGATCAGCGTGGTCGTCGTCGGTGTCGGCTCGCACTACCTCCTCGACCTCGACTGGGAGCTGGCCTTCCTGCTCGCCGCCGTCATGACGCCGACCGATGCCGCCGCGGTGTTCTCGGTCCTTCGCTCGGTTCCGTTGAAGCACCGGGTCACCGGGACCCTCGAGGTCGAGTCCGGCCTCAACGACGCTCCGATCGTGGTGCTGGTCGTGGCGATCAGTGCGGGTGACCTCGCCGAGAAGGGTGCGTGGGCGTTCACCGGGCTGATCATCTTCGAGCTGATCGTCGGTGTGGTCTTCGGCTTCGTCATCGGCCGGGTCGGCGCCAGTCTGCTGCGCCGGGTCGCCCTCCCGGCGTCGGGTCTCTATCCCCTCGTCGTGTTCGCGTTCACGGTGCTGGCGTACGCCTCGGCGGCAACCGTCCACGCCAGCGGCTTCGCCGCGGTCTACATCGCTGCGCTGGTGCTGGGCAACACCGAGCTGCCACACCGTACGGCGACCAAGTCGTTCGTCGAGGGCATCGGGTGGCTCGCCCAGATCGGCCTGTTCGTCATGCTGGGGCTGCTGGCCGATCCCGGCAGCTTCGAGTGGTGGCACGTGTGGACGGGACTCGCCGCGGGTGCGCTCATCACCTTCGTCGCCCGTCCGCTGTCGATTGCAGCCTGTGCCGTGTGGTTCGACCGTCCGCGACCCGAGCAGGCGTTCATCGCCTGGGCCGGCCTTCGCGGAGCCGTACCCATCGTCCTCGCGACGATTCCGCTGGCCGCCGGGGTCAAGGGCGCAGACGACCTCTTCAACATCGTCTTCGTGTTCGTCGTGGCCTACACCCTGGTCCAGGCAGCGCCCCTCGCGAAGTTCGCTGCGTTCTGCGGCGTGCTCACCGATGCCGCCCGCGACGTCGAGGTCGAGGCCGCGCCGCTCGAGCGGGTGTCAGCCGACCTGTTGCAGATCCGAGTGCCCAGGGGATCCAAGCTTGCCGGCGTCGAGATCGGTGAGCTGCGCCTTCCGACGGGCGCGTCGGTGTCGTTGGTCGTACGAGACGGCAAGACGTTCGTGCCGCACCGGACGGACCGCCTCGCGGTCGACGACGACCTGCTGATCGTCGCTGCGCGGTCGGTCCGGGAGGCTGCCGAGCAGCGGCTCCGCGACGTGGGCCGTCACGGCCGGCTTGCGGGTTGGGGCAAGAACCAGGACTAGCCCGAGGACTAGGGCACCTGGAGGGTCGGCACGCAGGTCGTCACGTCGGTCGCGGCGACGACGCTGCGCGCCGGCTTGCCGCGGAGCTTCGTGAACGCGTCGCCGACCACGACCGCGACACCTTCCTTGACGGTGATGTCGGGCGCGGCGTAGACCACCTTGTCCTGGAACTGTGCCGCAACCAGCTTGACCCGCGGATCGTTGGGGTCGTTGGTCAGGATCGTGACGGCCGCCTGCTTGGCGGCACTCGTGCTGTTGCCGATCTGGCCGCCCAGGAAGCCGTTGCGCTGCAGGTTGATGGTGACGCGGTTGGCGAGACCCGCGCGCTTGCTGGCGTTGAACACGTTGACCGTCACGACGTTGCTGGTGAGCTGCTCGCCCGCCTTGACCGTCTGCGCCTTGCAGGTCGGTGCCGGCGGTGGGTCGTTCGGCTTCGCGAGCAGCATCTGCACGCCGAGCACGCTGCCGAGGACGAACACGACGGCGGCACCGAACATGGTGAGGACGCGGACGTTCACGCCTTCTTGCCGATCGAGTGGACGCGGGCGTGCAGCATGTTGCGCTGCTGGAGCGCGGCGCGAAGGGCCCGGTGCAGGCCGTCCTCGAGGAACAGCTCGCCCTCCCAGCTGACGACGTGGGCGAACAGGTCGCCGAAGAACGTCGAGTCGTCCTCGAGCAGGTGCTCAAGGTCGAGCTGCGTCTTGGTCGTCGTGAGGTCGTCGAGGCGTACCTGCGAGGGCGGGATCTCGGCCCATTGACCCGCACTCAGCCCGTGCTCCGGATAGGGCCGCCCCTCAGCCACCCGTCGGAAGATCACCCCCGCAGTCTAGACAGACAGTCCGTGGGGCGCCGGAACCGTCGTCCGCCGAAGGAGGCGGAACGCATCGCGAGGAGGCCGAGAGGGCGCCCGCAAGGCTCCGAAGGCACCTCGTACGACGGCGTCCTCAGGCCGTATGTCGACCGTCGATCGCGCGGTCGGAGAGGCCAACCGGACGTTTGTGGGTGAAATCGTCAAGAACATCTTCAAAAAACGTCGGTGATAGACGGTAGCGTCTGAGGGAAGAAATCAGGGACATCTCTGGTTGCCCCTGTTATCGGGTGACTAAAAGATATCCCTATGAGGCGACACTCCCGGCGCCTCGTGCGCGATGCAGGAGGTGCGATGAGCAACTCAAACCGGCCTGCAGTGCGCCAATCCCCGCTCTCCTGGGTGTTCTCGGCCAGCCGCATCAAGCGCGGCGCGATCGAGTTCGCCTTCCTGGCGGTCCTCTATGTCGCCTACAGCGCGTCCCGTCTCCTGGCGTCCAACGACTTCGCCCCGGCCCGCGGTCACGCCCTCGACATCCTCGACTTCGAGAAGTCCTGGCGCATCGATGCCGAGTCGTGGCTCAACGACAAGTTCGTGCAGTACGACTGGCTCGGGGTGTTCGGCAGCTACTGGTATGCCACCACGCACTACATCGTGACGATGGTCGTGCTGATCTGGATCTACCGCCGCAGCGCCAGCGAATACGTCACCGCGCGCCGGTCGCTCGCACTCGCGACGATCATCGGCCTGATGTTCTACCTCATCATGCCGACGGCACCGCCCCGACTGATCCAAGGCATGTACACCGACGTCCTCAGTCTCTATTCCTATGCGGGCTGGTGGGGCGCTGACGCGTCAGCGCCCAAGGGCCTTGGCGGCATGACCAACGAGCTCGCCGCGTTCCCGTCGCTCCATGCCGGGTGGGCACTCTGGGTCGCGCTGGTCCTGATCCGCGCGGGTGTCCCCAAGATCGTCCAGGCGCTGGGCGTTCTCTATGCGGCAACGATGGCGATCGTGATCGTCGGCACCGGCAACCACTGGGTGCTCGATGCGGTCGTCGGCTGGGCCATCGTCCTCGCCGCCTTCGGTCTGGTCATCGCCTGGGAGCGTCGAAGTCCTGTCACGGCGCACGAAGAAGCGCATCTCAAGCGAATCGCAAAGCCCGCAGACGACCTGATCGGCGATGACGCCGCGGTCGAAGCAATCCGCGACCGCGACATCTGAGTCGCCGGCCCCGATCGACGACAGAAGCCCACCCCTCGGGGTGGGCTTCGGCGTCTGGCGGAGGATAGGGGATTCGAACCCCTGAGAGCTTTCACTCAACCCGCTTTCCAAGCGAGCGCACTAGGCCACTATGCGAATCCTCCGCGGACGAGGTTACCGGTCGAAGCACCCAGCCAACGAATCGGTACGCAGGTCAACCCATGACAGCCGTGAACACTGCTCGACGCACGCCGATAGGATCGGGGTCTGATGACGACCCTCGACGACCTCCTCGCGCAGCCGGCGTTCGCGCTCATCCGGGTGCGCGACGCCGACACCGTCACGCTCGTCGGGGGCACGCGTACGGATCTCGACTCGCTGTCCGACATCCCCGCCGTCCCGGGCGACGCCGAGGGCTGGGACCACCTGGTCCTGGTGCCATATGCGCAGGTCCGCGAACGGGGCTTCGACGCCCATCAGGACGGCACCCCGCTCAGCGCGATCGCGGCCGAGCTCTCCCTCGAGGTGCCGATCGCCGAGCTGCTGCCGCTGCTCCCCGACCTGCCGATCGACTTCGCCGATCGCGGCGGCTTCGAGACCAGCGACGACGACTACGCCGACGTCGTCCGCCAGATCATCGACGAGGAGATCGGCCAGGGCGAGGGCGCCAACCTCGTGATCGGCCGTCACTTCCGGGCCCAGGTGGCCGACTGGGGTCACGAGCGGGCGCTGACGGTGTTTCGCCGCCTGCTCGAGCGCGAGCGCGGCGCGTTCTGGACGTTCCTGATCTTCACCGGCGACCGCTACCTCATCGGTGCCAGCCCCGAACGCCACGTCAGCGTCGAGGCCGGCCAGGTGCGGATGAACCCGATCAGCGGGACGTTCCGCATGCGCGGCCTCGAGACGCATGCCGACAAGAAGCGTGAGCTCCTCTCCTTCCTCAAGGACGAGAAAGAGATCTACGAGCTCTTCATGGTCGTCGACGAAGAGCTCAAGATGATGTGCGACATCTGCCACGAGGGCGGCCTCGTGCTCGGGCCCTACCTGAAGCCGATGACCCACCTGGTGCACACCGAGTACCTCCTCGCCGGCCGCACCCACCGCACCGTCAACGAGGTGCTCCGCGACTCGATGTTCGCCGCGACGGTCACCGGCAGCCCGGTCGAGAACGCCTGCCGGTTGATCAAGAAGTACGAGGCGGACGGCCGTGGCTACTACGCCTCGATCGCCGCCCTGATCGGCCGCGACGCCGACGGCGCCCCCCGCGCCGACGCTCCGATCCTGATCCGGACGGCCGATGTCGACCTCGACGGCAACCTCAAGGTGACGGCGGGAGCAACGCTCGTACGCGACTCCGACCCGATGTATGAGACCAAGGAGACGTGGGCCAAGGCGTCGGGCATCCTCAGCGCGTTCGGACTCGTCGAGTCGGCGCCCGAGCCCGTCGATGGCTTCGACGCGTTCACCCGCGAGGACGAGGTGATCATCGCGCTCGGCTCACGCAACCAGCGACTCAGCCAGTTCTGGCTGACCGACCAGTCCGGCGCCGCCCCCGTACCATCGCTCGTCGGCAAGCGAGTCGTGGTCGTCGATGGCGAGGACGACTTCGTCAACATGCTGTCGCACGTGTTCGGCGTGCTCGGCATGACGACCGACATCATCCGGCACGACGCCTACGCTGACGGCGACCTCGACGGCTATGACCTCGTCGTCGTGGGCCCCGGACCCGGCGACCCGCGCGAGGTCGACGATCCCAAGATGGCGGTCATGCACGGCGTGGTCGCCGGGCTGCTCGAGACCGAGCGGCCCTTCCTCGCGGTATGTCTCGGTCACCAGGCGCTGAGCCACCAGCTCGGCCTCGACCTGGCATTCAAGGACATCGTCTTCCAGGGCACCCAGAGCACGCTCCAGGTGCTGGGCCGCCCCGAAGTCGTCGGCTTCTACAACACGTTCGTCGCCCGGGTGCCCGCCGCCGGCCTGCCCGACGGCGTCACGGTCGAGACCGATCCCGAGACCGGCGACATCCACCTGCTGGCCGGACCGCACTACCGCGGTGTCCAGTTCCACGCCGAGTCGATCCTGACGCAGAACGGCTTCGGCATCCTGCGGGACCTGGTCACCGATCTCATCGGATGAGGACGATCGGCCTGCTCGGCGGCATGAGCTGGGAGAGCACGGCCGAGTACTACCGCCTCGCCAACGAGCTCGTACGCGATCAGCTCGGCGGCCTGCACTCCGCCAAGATCCTGATGCACTCGGTCGACTTCGCCGAGATCGAGGCGATGCAGGTCGAGGGCCGCTGGGACGACGCCGGCACCGTGCTGGCGGAGGCCGCCGGAAGGCTGCAAGCCGCGGGTGCGGATCTCGTCGTGCTGTGCACCAACACGATGCACAAGGTGGCGGGGCCGATCGAGGCGGCGATCTCCGTGCCGTTCGTGCACCTCGGCGACACCACTGCCGACGCGGTCAAGGCGGCCGGTCTCAGCCGCGTGGGGCTGTTGGGCACGATCTTCACGATGGAGCAGGACTTCTATGTCGACCGACTCCGCTCGCACGGCCTCGACGTCGTGCTGCCAGGGCCCGACGACCGTCAGCTGGTCAGCGAGATCATCTACGAGGAGCTCTGCCTCGGTGTCGTCCGCGACGAGTCACGCGCGATCTATCTCGACGTCATCGAGCGTCTGCGGGCCGAGGGCGCGCAGGGTGTCATCCTCGGTTGCACCGAGATCGAGCTGCTGGTCGACCAGTCTCACGTCGCGACACCGGTGTTCCCGACGACGCTGCTCCACGTGCAGGCAGCCGTCAAGCTCGCCCTGGAATGACCGTGGGTCGATAGCGTGTCAGCGTGCGCGCCATCCCCGAAGCCTTCGACCGCGACGTCGTGACCGAAATCGATCGTCGACTCGACCGAATCGAGGAGACCGAGTCGGTCGCGATCACCTGGGCGATTGAGAGCGGGAGCCGGGCGTGGGGATTCCCGTCTCCTGACAGCGACTATGACTGCCGGTTCATCTACCTGCGATCTGAGCGCGCGTATCTCTCGCCGTGGCTGGATCGTGACGTGATCGAGACGCCGCTGGACAAGATCGTCGACGTCAACGGCTGGGACCTGCGCAAAGCGATCCAGCTCGCGGTAAAGGGCAACGCCGTGGTCGTCGAGTGGCTGCGATCGCCGTACGTGTACCGCGGTTCGGAGGAGTTCAGGACCGAGCTGCTCGACATGGTCGAGGCCGTGGCAGACCGCCCGGCCGTCGGCCGCCACTACTCGCATGTGTGCCGGGATCAGTGGGGGCGATATGGCGGTGGTGGTGAGGTCAGCCTCAAGCGGTTCCTCTACGCGCTCCGCCCGGCCGCCAGCATCCGTTGGTTGGAGAGCCATCCTGACTCGGCCTCGCCGCCCATGGATCTCGGGTCGCTTCTTGCGGAGAACGGATCGTCAGTCGCGGTTCGTGAGGCGACGGACGAGCTCATCGCGCTCAAGGCGCGGACCCGCGAAATGGGCGACGGGCTCGTTCCAGACGTGCTCGCGACCTACGTGTCGGACGCGCTCGAATTGGGGATGGCGATGTTCGACCAGTACGTCGATCGTGACCTCACCGAGGTGAAGGCGCGTGCTGCGTCGACCTTCAGATCGCTTGTGCGCGCCCACGGCCCGTCATCTGTGTGACTGCTCGAGTCCAGCCGGGTCCTCGATCACGGCAGTGCGACGCCTGAGACGGGTGATGGTCACACCGAGCAGGCACAGGCCGCCACCGATGAACGCCAGAGCCGTCGGGATCTCGCCGAGGTAGGCCCACGAGATCAACGTGGCCACTGCGGGGACCAGGTAGGTCGTCGAGGCGACCTGGCCGGCGGAGAGGCGCTTGAGGGCGTAGGCCCAGGTGCTGAAGCCGATTGCGGTCGGGAAGACCCCGAGAAACACCAGCCAGCCGATGTCGCCGGCGGATGCATCACGCAGCTCGTCGATGAGCTGGGGTGCGAACGGCAGGCAGACGACCACCCCGACCAGGCAGGCGAGCCACACCGACATCACGGGTGACACGTCGCGCAGCGCGACCTTCTGGCTCAGCGTGCCGATGGCATAGCAGACAGCGGCGACGAGGCAGAGGACCACTCCGATCGTGCTGGCCGTCTCGACGGACGAGTCCTGCGTGCTGAGGGCGATCAGGGCGACACCGGCGAAGGCCACGGCCATGCCCGCGAGGAGAGGCTTGGGAAAGCCTTCCTTGAAGATGACACCCGCGATCAGCGCGATGAGGATGGGCCCGATGTTGACGATCAGGGCTGTCGTGCCAGCGTCGAGGTCTTGCTCGGCGGCGTTGAGGGCGACGTTGTAGGCACCGAACCAGACGATGCCGTAGAGCACGATCATGCCGAGCGGCTTGCCGGTCGGGAGCACTTCGCGGCGGGGCCAGGCGATGACGGTCATCGCGATCGAGGCCGCGACGAGCCGCCCCAGGGTCAGTGAGCCCGGGGAGAACGTGTCGGCGATCGCGCGGATGCCGACGAAGGCGGAAGCCCAGAGCAGGACGGTGACCAGCAGCGCCGGCAGGGAGAGGTCGCGGTTCTTCACGTACCCACGCTAGTGATCGGCACCGACACCCACGAGCGGAAATCGGCCATCTTGGCGTGCGAAACGGCCGACCTTTCGGCCGGCCGTCTCGGTGAGGCTCTATTCGAGCTTGCCGCCGTCGGAGTCGAGAGTGACCTTCGTGGTGATGGTCTTGCCGTCACGCTGGTAGGTGACCTCGATGGTCTCGCCCGGCTGGTAGCCGCGTACGGATGCCACGAGCGCCTCGTTGCTCGCCACCGGGTGGCCGTTGACCGCCGTGATGATGTCGCCCTTCTTGAGGCCGGCCTTCTCGCCCGCACCGCCCTTGGTGACCTCGGAGACGAGAGCGCCGATGCCGGTGATGTCATCTTCGGAAACGGCTGCGCCGACCTTGACGCCGATGCGGGCGTGGGCGACCTTCTTGCCCTCGAGCAGCTGCTTGGAGACATTCTTGGCAAGGTCGATCGGGATGGCGAACCCGAGGCCGATCGAGCCGGCCTCACCCGCCGAGGCGCCAGAGCGGATTGCCGAGTTGATCGCCACGACGTTGCCGCTGAGATCCACGAGTGGACCGCCGGAGTTGCCGGGGTTGATCGCAGCATCGGTCTGGACCGCCGGGAACGTGGTGGCCTGGCTGTTGGCCGTGGCCGACGACGACGTGACGGGGCGGTTGAGCGCCGAGATGATGCCACTGGTCACGGTGCTCTCGAGGCCGAACGGCGAACCGATCGCGACGACTTCCTGGCCGACCCGCAGGTTGGCCGAGCTGCCGAGCGCTGCCGGGGTCAGGCCGGTCTTGCCCGACACCTTGATGACCGCGAGGTCGGTGAGCGGGTCGGTGCCGACGATCTTGGCGGTGGCGTTGCTTCCGTCGTTGAATGCGACGGTCAGGGTGCCGTCGTCACCGGCGACCTCGACCACGTGGTTGTTGGTGAGGATGTTGCCGTCGCTGCTGATGATGATGCCCGTGCCCGACCCGGACTCGCTCGAGCCCTTGACGTTGATCTGGACGACGGACGGCAAGACCTTCTCGGCGACCTTCGAGACCGCGCTCGCCGGGACGCTGGTGCTGGTCGTCTTGCCGGTGTCGAGCGAGCTCACCGTGGCGGTGCCGTCGTCGTCGTTGAGGGTGTCGTACGCATAGGCGCCGCCGAATCCCGCGCCGGCTGCGAGCGCCGCGAGCGCGACGACGCTGGCCACCTTGCGGCCACGGCGCCTGGGCGGCTCATCGCCGGTCGTGGACAGCGGCGTGGCGGGCTCGTCGCCGCCGAAGTCGGGCACGGGGAATGTCGTGGTCGGCGTGGGGGTCGCCGTCTGAGCTGCTGGAGCCGCTGGAGCCACCGGAGCTGCGGGGGCCTCGGCACTCGCGGCCGCGATGGCGGGCTCAGCCTCGCTGTATCGGTGCGTGTAGGGAGCGGGCTCGGCCACCGGGGCCGACTCGCTCACGGCGCCGATCGGCTCGGCCACCGGGGCGGACGGCTCGGACGGCTGGACGACGGGCTCGGCGACCGGGATCTCGGCGACCGGGATCTCGGCGACCGTGGTCTCCACCGGCTGATCGGCGGGGTCGTTGCGCCGGGGACGCCACCCCTCGTCTGCCGGTTCGGGTGCGGTGTCGGCAGGAGCGGTCGGGGCGGTCGGAGCGGTCGGGGTGGTCGGAGCGGTCGGGGTGGTCGGCTCGTCGGCGTCGCGCGCGGTCGGCGGGACGTACGGACGGTCGGCGAAAGGATCGTGCGTTTCACTCATGGTTCAAGATTCTCGCCTATTTCTGAAACCGCGCTGAGGGCGGAGTGTGAGAGGCGAAAGAATCAGCCTTCCTCAGAACCCGGCAGGACGAACGTGAAGAGGGTGCCGCCGCCCGATTCGGACGCCGCGTCGACGGTTCCGCCGTGGCGGTCAGCGGCGCGACGCACGATGGACAGGCCGAGTCCCGAGCCGGGCAGCGTACGGGCTTCGCTCGAGCGGTAGAAGCGGTCGAACACGTGCGGCAGGTCATCGGGAGCGATACCGGGGCCCTGGTCGGCTACCGTGAGCGCCCCCTCGGTCAGGCGGACGCGCACGGTGCTGCCGCTCGGGCTCCACTTGGCGGCGTTGTCGAGCAGGTTGGTGACGGCTCGCTCCAGGAGCTGCGACTCCCCGAACACCAGCCACGGCTCGAGCTCGACGTCGAACGTCACGCCCGGGGCCCGCAGTCGTACGCGGTCGACCGACTGGGTGACGACGTCGGCGAAGTCGAGAGGCTCGGGGTCGCGGCGCATCGGCTCGTCGCGGGCCAGCTCGACGAGGTCGCCGACGAGGGTCGTCATCTCCTCCAGCTGCGACCGGACGTCGCCCATGATCTCGTGGCGTTCCTCGCTCGACAGCGACCGTTCGGCGTTGTCGGCTGCCTGTCCGATCAGCTCGATGTTGGTACGCAGGCTGGTCAGCGGGGTGCGCAGCTCGTGACCCGCATCGGCGACGAGCTGGCGTTGCCGGTGCTGTGACGCGTCGAGCGCTTGGAGCATCGAGTTGAACGACGTCGTGAGCCGGGCGAGCTCGTCACTGCCGCTGACGGAGATCGGAGTGAGCTGCTGGGTGCGGGCGACACGTTCGGTTGCCGCGGTCAGGCGGCGCACGGGTCGCAGGCCGTTGGCGGCGACCGCCCAGCCGGCCATGCCGGCCAGGGCGACGCCGACGGCCGAGCTCAGCAGGAGGATGACCTTGAGGCGGTCGAGTGCGCGCTCGATCGACTCCATCGGCTGGGCGAGGACCAGCGCGACGCCGGGGCTTGCCCGGACCGCCACGACCCGGTAGCTGACGCCGTTGTACTTCACGGTGCGCATCGATCGTTCTTGCGTACCGATCGACACAGCGACCTCGTGATGGTCGAACGGGAAGTCCTTGTCGGCGGCCTTGGCGAACAACTCGCCGCCACGGACGACGAACGCCTTGACGCCGGTCAGGGCGTCCTCGGCGTCGTTCTTCTCGGTGGGCACGTAGTTGGCGGCCACCGCGTCGTTGGCGCGGCGCAGCATCGAGTCGTCCAACGAGCTCTTGAACTCGGCAGCGACGGTCACATAGACGATCGCGCTGATCATCGCGAGCGTCACGGCCACCGACAGCGTCGTGAGGATCGCCACGCGCAGCGCGAGCGACATGCGGGAGGTGAGCGGTCGGACGAGCCGGCGGAACGGCTCGATCACGGTGGGGTCTCGCGCAGGACGTATCCGACGCCACGCACGGTGTGGAGCAGTCGCGGTTCGCCCTCGGCCTCGAGCTTGCGACGTACGTACCCGACATAGACCTCGAGCGAGTTGGCCGTCGTCGGGAAGTCGAAGCCCCACACCTCTTCGAGGATGAACGAACGCTCGAGCACGCGCTTGGGGCGTTGCAGGAACAGCTCGAGCAGGGCGAACTCCGTGCGGGTCAG
The DNA here is from genome assembly GCF_039537165.1 of Aeromicrobium panaciterrae. Classification (GTDB taxonomy): domain Bacteria; phylum Actinomycetota; class Actinomycetes; order Propionibacteriales; family Nocardioidaceae; genus Aeromicrobium; species Aeromicrobium panaciterrae. The sequence continues at coordinate 1,685,494 of NZ_BAAAZZ010000002.1, forward strand.
AGACAGGGCACGGTCGCCGCGGGTGACGTCGCGCGTCACGGGATCGAGAGAGAGGTCGGCGAACACCAGCGGCTTCTCGTCGGGCTCGACGGCGGCGGCACGGCTCGAGCGACGGAGCAGCGAGCGTACGCGGGCGAGCAGCTCCTCGAGCGCGAACGGTTTGGTGAGGTAGTCGTCAGCGCCGGCGTCGAGCCCGTCGACCCGGTCGGACACGGCGTCGCGGGCAGTGAGCACGAGGATGGGTACGTCGTTGCCGGCACCGCGCAGGGCGCGGGTCGCCTCGAGCCCGTCGAGGCGGGGCATCATCACGTCCATGATGATCGCGTCGGGGTTGATCTGGGGCACCTTGGCCAGGGCCTCGGCGCCGTCGGATGCGAGCTCCACCGTGTAGCCGTTGAACTCCAGCGAGCGGCGCAACGAGTCGCGCACCGCGCGGTCATCGTCGACGACAAGAATTCGCATGGGTCTCAGTGTGCCCGTCATGCCTGAGGTTTGGCTGAGTCAGGCGTCATTGCGTCGCCTTGTGATCTCACCACGCCTCGCAGTATGACGGCTACGCCGTGGGACGCTCACGCTCAGCCGCGGGCGGCTTCGGATGCGCTGCCGTCCAGCAGCGACTGGGCGGCGGAGGCAGCGCGGGCGCCGTACGTGCCGCCGAACATCACGGCGTGCACGAGCAGCGGGTGCAGCTGGTGGAGGGGAAGGCGAGCACGCCACCCGTCGGCAAGCGGCGCGGCCTCGTCGTACGCGTCGAGCATGCGTTGCAGGTGCGGAGCCCCGAACAGGGCGAGCATCGCGAGATCGGTCTCGCGATGTCCGCCGTGCGCGGCGGCGTCGATCAGCCAGATGTTGCCGTCGGCGCCCCAGACGATGTTGCCGGACCACAGGTCGCCGTGGATGCGCGCAGGTGGCTCGTCGTCGGCGGCGAACTCGTGGATGCGGCGCATCGCGGCCTCGATCGTCTCGGCCTCTTCGAGCGTCAGCGCCTCACGGTCGACGGCGGCGCGTACGTACGGCATGACCCTCCGCGACGCGAAGAACTCCGGCCACGTGGGCAGCGGACGGTTGGGCAGGGGTGCGAGGCCGATGAACCCGTCGGTCTCGGCGCCGAAGGTCGGAGCACCGGCCTGGTGGGTGGCGGCGAGGTCGCGGCCGAACCGCTCGGCGGCGTCGGGGGTGGGTTTGCCCTGCTCGACCCAGGCGAGGATCAGGCAGTCCTCGGCGACGGCGAGGACCTCGGGCACGCGCGCTCCACCGGCCTCGGCGAGCCAGCGCAGCCCGTCGGCCTCACGGATGAACATCTGCGCGGGAGCCTGGGGCCGGGTCTTGATGATCGCGTTGTGGCCGTCGGTGAGCCGCAGCCGTGTCGACGTGCAGATGTCGCCGCCCGCGACGGAGGTGGTGGAGACGACACCCTGACCGAGGAGAGCTTCCGCCCGTGCGGCGGTTCCCGTCATGCGTGCCATGTCCACGACGTTACCCCGGGAGATGGTGGCCCGTTCGCGAGATCGGAGACTCAGGACTCCATGAGGTCGGGGAGCTGGTCCACGAGGTGGTCTGCGGTGCGCTCGATCATCTCCAGCACGGCGGCGAACCCCGCCTCGCCGCCGTACCAGGGATCGGGCACCTCGTCGTCGCTCTCGGTGGCCTGGGGGTCGAACTCGCGGAACATGCGTACGCGGGCCTGCTCCGCGACGGTCGGCGCCTGGTCGCTCATGTCGGCCCGGTTGCTGTGGTCCATCGCGAGCAGCAGGTCGTTCTCGGCGAACCAGTCGGTGCTGAACGTACGTGCGCGGTGTCGCGTCGGGTCGTAGCCCGCGGCGCTCAGCACGGCAGCGGCACGCGGGTCCATCGGCTCGCCCTGGTGCCAGCCACCCGTACCGGACGACACGACCTCGACCCGGTCGTCGAGTCCCGCGCTGCGCAGCTTGGCGTCGAGCACGACGTGGGCCATGGGGGAGCGGCAGATGTTGCCGAGGCAGACCACGGCGACGCGGTAGGGGCCTGTCACTTCTTCTTGAAGAACATCCCCAGCACGACGTTGACCAGCGAGATCACGACCGCGCCGAGGACGGCCCACCAGAAGCCGTCGATCTCGAAGTACGACACGTCGAGCTTGTCGGTGAGCCACTCCGTGAGGAGCAGGAGCAGGGCGTTGATGACCAGCAGAGCGAAGCCGAGGGTGATGATGATGAACGGCAGCGAGAGGGTCTTGATGACCGGTGCGACGAACGTGTTGATGACCGCGAAGATGGCGCCGACGATCGCGATCGAGATGACGCGGGCCGCGGTGCTGTCGCCCTCTCCGATGTTCATGTGCTCGCCGAGCAGTCCGGCGGCGATGGCCAGTGCGGCCGAGCTGAGGATCCAGGTGGTCAAGAACTTGGGCATGCCCGATTGTTGCACCACCGGAGGCGAAGACCGCTCATTGCGGCGGCAGCACGGACGGCGCGGTGCTTCGCGCCGTCTGCGCCATCACGATGCCGGCCAGCACCGCGACCGCGCCCAGCACCTGCACCGGGGTCAGCGACTCGCGGAACCACGCCCACCCGAGGATATTGGCGATGACGGGCTCCAGCATCGCCACAACCGTGACGATCGTCGCCGGTATGTGGCGCAGCGCGACCATCTGCAGGAAGAACGGTGCGACCGTGCCGAGCAGCACGACCCAGCCGAGCACCAGCCACGGTGGCGCGGAGACGTCGTCGAGCCGTCCGAGCATGCTGGTCGTGCCACCGAGGCCGGGCGACTCCCACACGGGCTGGACGAGATTCATCACGACCGCCGCCACGATGAACGCCCACAGAATGACGCGCAGCGGGTCGTCGATGCCGACGTTGTGCTCGGCGATCAGGAAGTACGCCGCGAAGCTGACCGCCGCGAGCAGCGCCATGACGACGCCGAGTCCGTCGAACGTCAACCCGTTCCACACCCGGCTCACGACTGCCAGACCGACCATGGCGAGCGCGACCGCGAGCCACATCCGGGGGTGCACCTGCTCCTTGCGGACGAACCGCACCCACAGCACGACCAGCACCGGCGCGAGGTACTCGATCAGCAGCGCGATGCCGAGCGGCAGCCGGGTGATGGCCACGTTGTACGTCAGCTGCAGCGCCACGACGCCGACCAGGCCCAGCCCGATGATCAGCAGGAGCTGGGTGCCGACGGGACGCCTCAGCGCCGAGCGGCGAAAGAGCGCGGCGTACAGCACGAACGCCACGGTCGCTCCGGTGATGCGCAGCGACGTGAACATCTCGGGCGTGAGCTCGGTCGACATCGCGACCCGCGAAACACCGCCGTTGAGCCCGAACAGCACCGCGCCGACCAGCACCAGCACGTAGCCGAGTCGGGGGTTGCGTGCCGTCACGCCCCGATTGTGTCAGCGGCACGATCTCTGTGTATGTCAGGCTCGAGCCCATGCTGGAGCCCGACGCGTTCGTGCAGGCGGTCACGTTCGATTTTTGTGGCCGCCGCGGGTGCCTCGCGTATCTCGTCCGCGATGAGGGACCGGACGTCGTCTGGGTCGACGGCGGAACGCTTGTCGTCGCAGACGATTCGACTGAGCTGGCGTCACGAGTCCTCAGCGGCGGTGCAGCAATCAAGCCGGAGACGGGGACCGTTTTCTCCGAGGACGAAGTCCACATCGACATCGAGGTTCCACAACTCCCTGCTGGTCCCCTGGACAGGGTCACAGCGAACCTCCTGTGGAACGGCTGGAGCCTGCTCGATGACATCGCCTACTCGATCGGGCGACCTCTCGACTTCCACGGCCGCGACGCCGACCGGATGCTCGACAAGCTCTTCCACGGAACGAACATTCTGAACGTCGCCTGGGACTACCAGCCCACGTTCACCAGGGACGAGCGGCGGAAGTTTCACCAGATGGTTGTCGCGGGGCAGGAACGCCTGGCGGCCGCCCTTCCGGATGATTGGCGTGCGTGAAGGCGCTGGGCGAACGGGCGCGAAATGCTCAAACCGGGGCAGGGATAAGGTCGCGACATGAGCGAGCGAGTCAAAGGACACTTCGCATGAGCAGTCCCCGTTCGCGCAAGGCGCTGGATGACATCCCGCTCTACAAGCCGGGCAAGACAGCCGCCGACGAGAACTTCAAGCTGTCGAGCAACGAGAACCCGTACGGTCCGCTGCCCGGTGTGATGGAGCGCGCCGCGACGCAGCTGGGACGCATCAACCGCTACCCCGACGCCGGCATGACGGTGCTCTATGACGCGTTGGCCAAGAAGTTTGCGCTGGGCCCCGACCACTTCGCCGCCGGCACCGGCTCAGTTGCCGTGCTCTTCGCCCTTCTCAACGCGCACTGCGAGGCCGGCGACGAGATCGTCTACGCGTGGCGCTCGTTCGAGGCCTATCCGATCGCGGCAGACCTGACGGGTGCGACGACCGTACGTGTGCCGCTGCGCGCCGACGCGACCCACGACCTCGACGCGATGGCGGACGCCATCACCGAGCGCACCCGCGTCGTGCTCGTCTGCACGCCCAACAACCCCACCGGCCCGATCGTCAGGCATTCCGACCTCGTCGAGTTCCTCGCCAAGGTCCCGGCAGGGATCATCGTGGTGGTCGACGAGGCGTACGTGGAGTTCGTCCGCGACCCCGAGGCTGCGGACGGTCTGGCGCTCCTCGCCGAGCACGAGAACGTCGTCGTGCTGCGTACATTCTCCAAGGCGTACGGGCTCGCGGGTCTGAGAGTCGGCTACGCGATAGCCCAGCCTTCGGTCGCGGAGTCGATCCGCAAGGCGACGGCGCCGTTCAGCGTCACCGACCTCGCCCAGGCCGCAGCCGTCGCATCCCTCGACTCCGAGGCTGAGCTCAGCGCTCGGGTCGAGTCGATCGTCAAGGAGCGCGAGACCATGCTGACCGCGCTGCGTGACCAGGGCTGGGACGTGCCCGAGGCGCAGGGCAACTTCGTCTGGCTCCGGCTGGGTGACGACGCGATGGAGTTCGCAGCGGCCTGCGACCCGGTGTCCGTACGACCGTTCGCGGGCGACGGGGTGCGCATCAGCGTCGGCGATCCGGCAGTCAACGCCGAGTTCGTCTCGCTGGCCGCTGGGTGGCTCGTAGATCACGGCTGAGAAAACTACTCGTTGGTAGTCGTGACCAAGACCTCCAGCGGGGGCTCTTCTCTCGCTATCGTCGTGCCCGGGTGGGAGCACACCTAGGAGCACCGCATGACTCGGGTTCGGCCGTACGCCTTCGGGACGCCGATGCTTCGCCTGCCCTCCACGCGCCCGTTCGCGGCCGACCTGCACGGTTTGGTCCGCCCACCGGCAGCGGGATACGATCGCTGGAAGCGTGATGCCGATCACGCTCGTGGGATCGCCGCCCGTCCGACCACCCCTGTGACACGACGATTCCACCGCTTCGACTCCGGCGCGGAGACCCCGCAGCCGGTTGATTGAGGGAGACGCATGAGCGAGCGCCAGCGAGCGAACCAAGGGCACGGCACTCATGCCGTTCCTCCGTACAGTGGTTTTTCTACGGAGGCGGCGGCATGAGCTTGACGACGCCCGACACCTACATGGCTGACGATCCTGCGGGGGACTTCCCGCTCGTCCAGCTCCTGACGCCCGAGGGTGAGCGAGTCAGCCACCCCGACTTCGCCTACGAGGGCGACGACGACAGCATCCGCGACCTCTACCGCGACCTGTTCCTCATGCGCCGGATGGACTTCGAGGCCCAGGCGCTGCAGCGCCACGGCGAGCTCGGACTGTGGGCGCCGTCGCAGGGTCAGGAAGCCGCGCAGATCGGTTCGGGTCGCGCGCTCCGCAAGCAGGACTTCGCCTTCCCCACCTACCGCGAGCACGGTGTCGCCCTCGTACGTGGCGTCGACCCGGCGCTGCTCCTTGGCATGTTCCGCGGCGTCGAGCTCGGTGGCTGGGATCCGGCCGAACGCGGGTTCGCGCTCTACAGCATCATCATCGGCGCGCAGACGCTTCACGCGACGGGCTACGCCATGGGCCTGACGCTCGATGACGCGGTCGGCCACAACGATCCCGACCGTGATGCCGCCGTGATCGCCTACTTCGGCGATGGCGCCACCAGCCAGGGCAGCGTCAACGAGGCGCTCGACTGGGCCGCGGTCTTCAACGCGCCGGTCGTGTTCTTCTGCCAGAACAACCAGTACGCGATCTCGGCGTCGACCGACCGCCAGAGCCGCGGTCCCATCGCCCAGCGTGCGAGCGGTTTCGGCTTCACCGGCGTACGCGTCGATGGCAACGATGTGCTGGCCTGCCATGCCGTCACGACGCAGGCGCTGCAGAAGGCCCGTGACGGCCAGGGCCCCAGCCTGATCGAGGCCTACACCTACCGCATGGGTGCGCACACGACCTCCGACGATCCGACCCGCTACCGCGAGGCCGCCGAGGTCGAGACGTGGCGACTCAAGGACCCGATCGAGCGGGTCAAGCGCTACCTCCAGGTGCAGGGCACGCCGCAGCAGTTCTTCGACGACCTCGAGGCAGAGGCCGAGGAGCTCGGCAAGCACCTGCGCGAGACGTGCAAGTCGCTGCCGGAACCCGATCTGGCCGCCTTGTTCGACCAGGTCTACGTCGACGGTGCAACCCCTGAGCTGCTCGAGCAGAAGAACGACTACCTCCGGTTCAGAGACAGTTTCGAGCGAAGCGACGAACCATCAGGAGTGGTGGAAGCAGAAGGGACCTCAGCATGACCAAGATGCCCCTCTCAAAAGGCCTGAACGCCGGACTTCGCGCGGCCATGGAGGCCGACGACAAGGTCATGATCATGGGTGAGGACGTCGGCCGGCTCGGTGGCGTCTTCCGCGTCACCGACGGTCTCCAGAAGGACTTCGGCGAGAGCCGGGTCATCGATGCCCCGCTGTCTGAGCAGGGCATTCTCGGTACGGCGGTCGGCCTCGCGATGCGCGGCTACCGCCCCGTGCTGGAGATCCAGTTCGACGGCTTCGTCTACCCGGCGTACGACCAGATCGTCAACCAGGTCGCCAAGCTGCACTTCCGCAGCCAGGGCAAGGTCAAGATGCCGATCGTCATCCGCATCCCGTTCGGCGGTGGCATCGGCGCAGTCGAGCACCACTCCGAGAGCCCCGAGGCGCAGTTCGCCCTCACTGCGGGCCTCAAGGTCGTGTCCTGCTCCAACGCCAACGACGCCTACTGGATGATCCAGCAGGCGATCGCCAGCGACGACCCGATCGTGTTCATGGAGCCCAAGCGCCGCTACTGGGACCAGGGTGAGGTCGACCTCGACGGCGAGCCCTACCCGCTGCTCAAGTCACGCGTCCTGAGCGAGGGCTCCGACGCGACGCTGATCGCGTACGGTCCGATGGTCAAGACGTGCCTGGAGTCGGCCGCCGCCGCTGCCGACGACGGGGTCAGCCTCGAGGTCATCGACCTGCGTACGTTGTCACCGCTCGACCTCGACCCGGTCTATGAGTCCGTGCGCAAGACGGGTCGCGCCGTCGTCGTCCACGAGGCCGCGCAGACCCTCGGCCTCGGCGCCGAGCTCGCCGCGCGCATCACCGAGACCTGCTTCTACCACCTGGAGGCGCCCGTGCAACGCGTGACGGGCTACGACCTGCCCTATCCGCCGAGCCGCGTCGAGGAAGAGTTCCTGCCGGGACTCGACCGCGTGCTCGACGCCGTCGACCGTTCGCTGGAGTACTGAGATGAGTGAGTTCAAGCTGCCCGACGTGGGCGAAGGTCTGACCGAGGCCGAGATCGTCACCTGGAAGGTCAAGGTCGGCGACGTCATCAAGGTCAACGACATCATTGTCGACATCGAGACCGCCAAGTCGATCGTCGAGCTGCCGAGCCCGTACGAAGGCACGATCGAGGAGCTCCTCGTCGCCGAGGGCCAGACCGTCGATGTCGGTACCCCGATCATCCGCATCACCTCCGCAGACGAGGCCGCGGCCGCACCCAAGGCTGCCGCCCCGACCGCCAGCGACTTCTCGACGCCGGAGTTCATCGGCGCTCCGGCGGTGGAGGGCACCGCCACGGCGGCAGAGCCGTCCGAACCCCCGCAGGAGCGTCAGAAGGTGCTGGTGGGCTACGGGCCACGCGCCTCGTCGATCAAGCGTCGCGCCCGCAAGGGTGCCGTGGCGTCCGTCGACACCGAGAAGGTCGCGCAGCACAAGCCGCTGCGTGCCCTGGCCAAGCCGCCCGTACGCAAGCTGGCCAAGGACCTCGGCATCGACCTCGGTGCCGTGCCGAGCACCGGCGAGATCATCACCCGCGCAGACGTCGAGGCCTTTGCGGGTCGCGCCTCCACCCAAGCACCGGCTCCACAGCCGTCCGGCGCCGGAGACGTACGCATCCCGATCAAGGGTGTCCGCAAGATGACCGCCGAGGCCATGGTGTCGTCGGCGTTCACCGCACCGCACGTCACTGAATGGGTGACGGTCGACGTCAGCAAGACGGTCCAGCTGGTCAAGCAGCTCAAGAAGGACCCGGTGTTCGCCGACGTACGCGTCTCGCCGCTGCTGATCGTGGCCAAGGCTGTGCTGCTGGCGATGAAGCGCACCCCCGAGCTCAACGCATCGTGGGACGAGGCAGCGCAGGAGATCGTGCTGAAGGGCTCGGTCAACCTCGGCATCGCCGCCGCCACTCCCCGCGGACTCGTGGTTCCCAATGTCGTCGGCGCCGACTCGATGTCGCTGCTCGAGCTGGCCCGGGCGTTCGGTGAGCTCATCACGACGGCGCGTGACGGCAAGACGCAGCCGGCGCAGATGGCGGGCGGATCGTTCACGATCACCAACATCGGTGTCTTCGGCATCGATGCCGGCACCCCGATCCTCAACCCGGGCGAAGCCGGCATCCTGGCCGTCGGTGCGATCAACAAGCGCCCGTGGGTCGGCGACGACGACGAGATCGTCGCGCGCTGGGTCACGACGCTGGCGCTGAGCTTCGACCACCGCCTGGTCGACGGCGAGCAGGGATCACGCTTCCTCGCCGATGTCGCAGCGATCCTGCACGATCCAGCGGTGGCGCTCACGTTCTAGGCCAAGCGCCGACGAACGGGCGCCGCCGGGGCTCACTAGTCTTGACGGGTGACCCAGATCCGCTCATCGCCCGGTGCGGTGGCCGTATGGGTCGTGGGTCTGCTGGTCTACCTGCTCGCGGTGTTCCACCGGTCGTCTCTGGCGGTCGCGGGCCTCGCTGCGACGGAGCGCTTCGACATCTCGGCGGCTCAGCTGTCGTCGTTCACGATGCTGCAGCTGCTGGTCTACACGCTGATGCAGATCCCGGTGGGGCTCGTGCTCGATCGGTTCGGGTCGCGCCGGATCATGCTCACGGGACTGCTGACGCTCACGGCGGCGCAGAGCCTGTTCGCCGTCGCCGACACGTACGCGGTGGCGCTCCTCGCCCGGCTCTTCGTCGGGATGGGCGACGCGATGATCTTCGTGTGCGTGCTCCGGCTGGTCAACACGTGGTTTGCGCCGCGTCGCATCCCGCTCGTCACGCAGATGACAGGCGTGCTGGGGCAGCTGGGCGGCATCATCGCCGCGGTCCCGATGACGCTGGCGCTGCGGGAGCTGGGGTGGACCAAGGCGTACCTGCTGGCGGCTTCGCTCGGCATCGTCCTGCTGGTGGCGCTGCTGGCGTTCATCCGCGACTCGCCCGACGAGCGTTCGGCCTCAGGACCGCCGATGTCGCTGACCACGATCCGGCGCAGCCTCGGTGAGTCCTGGGAGCATCCCGGCACCCGTCTCGGGCTGTGGACGCACTTCACGACACAGTTCAGCGCCACCACGCTTGGCCTGCTGTGGGGCTACCCGTTCTTCGTACGCGGCGAGAACCTCTCGTCGGGCCAGGCCGGGGCGCTACTGACGATCCTGGTCGTCGCGGTCATGGCAGCGGGCCCGGCGCTGGCATGGTTCATCACCCGTCATCCTTGGCACCGGTCGACGCTGGTGCTCTCGATCGTCGGAGCGATCGTCGTGATGTGGACGATCGTCCTCACCTGGCGCGGCGATGCGCCGTTCTGGCTGCTGGTCCTGCTGATGCTCGCGGTCGGCGTCGGCGGTCCGGCGTCGATGATCGGCTTCGACTTCGGTCGCTCGTTCAATCCGGTGCACCGCATGGGTGCCGCGATCGGCATCATCAACCAGGGCGGGTTCTTCGCCAGCCTCGTCCTCGTCGTCGCGATCGGCCTGATCCTCGACTGGCGTACGCCCGGTGCCAGCGCCGCATACACGCCCTCGGCGTTCCGCTGGGCGATGTCGTTCCAGTACGTGCTGTGGGGCATCGGTCTCGTGCAGATCTGGCGTTACCGCGTCCGGGTGCGGGCCAAGATCATGCGCGAAGAACCCGAGGCGTACGGCCGTACACCCGAGTTCTAGGCCGGTGCCCCGCGATGTGTGACACCCATGGCGTCACCGCGGCCGGATGACGCCATCAGGGCAACACATCGCGGAGCTCGGCTGGGGTCAGGCGACGGACTCGTCGGCTTCTGGTTCACGGACCAGCATGAGGTTGGTCTTGCCGTTGTGGTCGAGTGCGCCGATCTCCTCGAAGCCGCGGCTCTCGTGGAACGCCAGCGAGACGTCGTTGGTCTCGTAGACCTCCAGCGCGATCGGCAGGTCTGCCTCGATCTCGTCGTACAACGTCGAGGCGACGCCTTCGCGCCGGTGCTCCTCGGCGACGACGATGCGGTCGAGGTAGACGTAGTCGTCGACCAGCTGGTCCTCGAACCAGCGGTAGCGGCTCGAGTCGTACTCGGCGCCCGGTGGGACCGTGATGACGAAGCCGGCGATGTCGCCGTCGCCGTGGTCGACCACGAGGGCCTGGTCGGCCATCTTCACGAGCAACGAGAGACTCTCGTTGTCGAGTGGGCCGACCCCTTCAAGGGCGTTCTGGTTGAGGTGGACGATCGTGTCGAAGTCGCTGTGCGTCATGTCTCGAATCATCAGGCATTCGACGTTACGTCAACCTGACGGCCAACCCCACCGTTTGTGGGCCATCCCACGTCGGCCGGTCAGACGGTGAACTCGACCCCGGCAGCGCTTTCTGACGCTGCCCAGAGGGCGTTCGCGAGGTGGGTGTCGCGTGCGGTCCGTGACATCCCGACCAGCTTGGGTCGCCCGCGCCACTGACCGGGGCCGCCCGGACCGACGTACTCGCCGCCCTTCAACGACGGGTCCGTCGCGGCCATCAGGAGCGGCCACGCGCCGGCGGCCGCGGACTGCGCGATGACCTTGGAGACCTGGTGCATCCCGGTCGCCTGCAGCGAGTTGCCACCCACCGACGGTCCGGTCTTGGTGATGTTGGTGGACGCATACCCCGGGTGCGCGCTGACGCTGACGACATCGATGCCGGCTGCCTTGACCCGGCGGTCGAGCTCGTTGGCGAAGAGCAGGTTGGCGACCTTGGACTCCGCGTACGCCTGGGTCCGTTTGTAGCGGCGGGGCGATCCCTCGGGGGTGGTGAACGTACGCAGGTCGATGCCGCTCGTGGCCTTGTGCATGTTGGACGACACCGACACGATCCGCGCGTGCGACGTCACGAGCAACGGCCACAGGTGCGCGGTGAGGGCGAAGTGGCCGAGGTGGTTGGTGCCCATCTGCAGCTCGTAGCCGTCGACCGTCGTGGACGGCTTGGGCGGGAACATGATCCCGGCGTTGTTGACCAGGATGTCGACCTTGCCGTACGCGGCGATCTCGTCGGCAGCGCGCTTCACGTCAGCCAGGTCCGCGAGGTCGAGCGCCACGACATCGACCGTGGCACCCGGGACGTCGCCCTGGATGCGCGCGACGGCCTCCTCGGCCTTCTGGGGGTTGCGGGCCGTGACGGCGAGGTATGCTCCATGGCGCGCCAGCTCGATCGCGGTGTGGAGGCCCAACCCTCCGGTGACTCCAGTGACGACGGCGCGCTTGCCGGTCAGGTCTGGGATGTCTGTGGTTTTCCAGCTCATGGGGCCACACCCTACGGCGCTTCGAGCCGCTTCTTGCGGCGACACCAAAACGTCCACGCGGCGAGCCCGAGGCCGAGCGCCGTGCCGATGGCCGAGACGCCCTGCGCGACGTTGCCCTTCGAGGCATAGCCCTCGACCGCGGCGTACGTGTAGGTCGCGTCGTCGACCCGCCGGTCCTTCGGCGTGCACGTGATGAGCTGGTCCTTGTCGCCCTTGGTGAGCATGCCGATGAGGTGCCACTCGTCCGTGCCGTTGGTGACGGTGATCTCCAGGCGTTGCGCGGGCGTGTCGAGGGGCGGGATCTCGGTGACCTTCTTGCCCGGCCCGGTGGCGCGGCACGTCACGTCGCGCTCGGGCTGCACGATGTCGGTGAACACGGCGACGCTCTTGCCGGTGCCGTCGAAGCGTTCGGCGATCGGCCGTACGGTCGCCTCGCGCACGGGGTCCCACGCGCTGGCCGCGACCGTGATCGCGATGACCGCGGCACCGAGCGCGATGAAGAGCGCGGCGACGTACCAGAGCGGACTCGTCGGTTTCACGCAGTCACCTTCCCACGCCGGGCAGACGAAAGCCCCCACCGAGGGTGGGGGCCTTCGTTGTGTCCGCTAGAAGCTGGCGATGTCGAGCTCCATGATCGAGTCGTCGATGTTCTCGGCGATCGCACGCTCGCCCGCCATCAGCGGGAGGACGTTGCGGGCGAAGAAGCTCGCGGCCGCGACCTTGCCCTCGTAGAAGCTCTTGTCGGCGGCGGAAACCTCGCCACCGAGCTTCTCGAGCGCCACCTCGGCGCCGCGCAGCAGCAGCCACGCGACGACCAGGTCACCCAGCACGTAAACGAGGCGCGTCGTGTTGAGGCCGACCTTGTAGATCTTCTTGATGTCACCGTTCTCGTCGGCCGGGTTGGACGACATGAGATCGGCGAACGCGGCACCCACGATGGCCTGTGCGTCCTCGAGGGCCTTGGCGAGCAGCTCGCGCTCGACCTTCAGGCGACCGTTGCCGGCCTCGCTCTCGACGAACTGCTGGACCTCGTTGCTGAGGAATCCGAGCGCCTGGCCCTTGTTCTTGACGATCTTGCGGAAGAACAGGTCCATGCCCTGGATCGCGGTGGTGCCTTCGTACAGCGTGTCGATCTTGGCGTCGCGGACGTACTGCTCGATCGGGTAGTCCTGCAGGAAGCCTGATCCGCCGAACGTCTGCAGCGACTCGGTGCCCAGCAGCACCCACGAGCGCTCGGAGCCGTAGCCCTTGACGATCGGGAGCAGCAGGTCGTTGATGGCCTCATCGAGCGAAGCGTCCTCACCCGTCGACTCCTTGATCAGGATGTTGTCCTGGAAGGTCGAGGTGTAGATCATCAGCGAACGCAGGCCCTCGGCGAACGCCTTCTGCGTCAGTAGCGAGCGACGTACGTCGGGATGGTTGGTGATGACGACGCGCGGCGCCGCCTTGTCGTTGGCCTGCGTCAGGTCAGCACCCTGGACGCGCTCCTTGGCGTAGTCGAGCGCGTTGAGGTAGCCGGTCGACAGCGTCGCGATGGCCTTGGAGCCGACCATCATGCGGGCGTTCTCGATGACGCGGAACATCTGGTTGATGCCGTCGTGAACCTCGCCGAGCAGCCAGCCCTGGGCCGGTGCACCGTCGCCGAACGTGACCTCGCAGGTCGTGGAGACCTTGATGCCCATCTTCTTCTCGACGTTGGTGACGTAGGCGCCGTTGCGCTCACCCGTCAGCTCGCCGGTCTCGTGGTCGAAGTGGAACTTCGGCACGAGGAAGAGGCTGAGGCCCTTGGTGCCGGGTCCGCCGACACCCTCGACGCCCACGGGGCGGGCGAGGACCAGGTGCATGATGTTTTCGGCCATGTCGTGCTCGGCCGAGGTGATGAAGCGCTTGACGCCCTCGATGTTCCACGAGCCATCTTCATTCATCGTCGCCTTGGTGCGACCGGCGCCGACGTCGGATCCGGCGTCGGGCTCGGTGAGGACCATCGTCGCGCCCCACTGGCGATCGACCATGTGCTGGGCGATCTTCTTGTCACGCTCGATGCCGTTCTCGAACACGATGCGGGCGAACGCGGGGCCGCAGGCGAACATCCAGATGGCGGGGTTGGCGCCGAGGACGTACTCCGCGGTCGACCATACGAGCGAGGCCGGCGAACGCTGTCCACCGAGCTCCTCGGGAAGGGCCAGGCGCCACCACTCGGCATCCATCCAGGCCTTGTAGGACTTCTTGAACGAGTCGGGCATGACGACGGTCTTCTCGGCCGGGTCATAGATCGGGGGGTTGCGGTCCGAGTCGTCGAACGAGGCGGCCAGGTCTTCGCGAGAGATGCGCTCGATCTCGCTGATGATGCTCTTGGCCGTGTCGAGGTCGACCTCGTCGAACGGGGCGGTCCCGAGGATCTCCTGGCGGTTGAAGAGCTCAAACAGGTTGAACTCGGTGTCGCGGAGGTTGCTCTTGTAGTGGCTCATTGACGCCATTCCTTGTGTGGGCCGCGCGGCGCGCAGCAGTGTTGCTACTGGGTAGTAACTTAAGTATCCGCCGGAGGTGGTGCAAAGACAAGTGAACTCCTCGCGGCAGCCGTGTCGGGAGGGTCACATCGGCTGGGAGGACAGCCAGTCCGGGAAGCGTTCGAGGGTCGTGAGCACGACGTCCGCTCCCGCATCGTGGAGCTCGTCGGCCGAGCTGGGACCTGTGGCGACCCCGATGCCGGTCACCCCGGCGAGGGTCGCTGCCTCCATGTCGTGCACGTGATCGCCCACGTACGTCGTGGCACCCTGCTCGGTCAGCACCGTGGCCTTGCCGGCTCGCCACACGCGGCCGAACACGGCATCGGCCGGCAGCTCGAGGCGGTCGATGTGCAGCTGCGCGTTGGGCCCATGCTTGGCGGTGATGATGATGGCGCGGCCACGCTGCCGTACGGCGTCCAGCGACTCGTACGCTCCGGGAAGCGCCGTGATCAGCGGCAGCGCGATTTCGGGGTAGAGCTCGCGGTAGCGGTCGGACCACCGGTCGACCTCGTCGCCCGGCACCCAGTTGGCCAGCTCGACCTCGATCGGCGGACCGAGCCGTGAGACCACGAGATCGACGTCGATCGGCGCGCCGCTCTCGCGGACGAGCTCCTCATACACCGCACGGATTCCGGGCCGCGAATCTATGAGAGTCATGTCGAGGTCGAAGCCGATCGTGCTCACCCGAGCGACGCTATCTGTCAGCATGTCCCTCATGCAGGTGGGGATGACGTTGCCGATCATGGAGCCGGACCTCGGCCCCGACACCCTCGAGGAATGGTCGCAGGCGATCGATGCCGGACCGTTCTCGTCGCTGTGCTTCGGCGAACGGATGGCGTTCGACAACCCCGAGACGCTGACGTTGCTGGGCGCGGTCGCGGCGTGGACCGATCGCGTACGCATCGTGACGACCGTGATCGTCCCGCAGCTGCACGAGCCCGTGATGCTGGCCAAGGCGCTGGCCACCGGCGACCGGCTGAGCAAGGGGCGGTTGACGGCGGGATTCGGTGTGGGCGGTCGTGACGAGGACTACCGCGCCGTCGGTGCCGAGCTGTCGACCAGGACGATGGCCGGCATGGCCGAGCGCGTCGCCGTCATGAAGCGCGTCTGGGCGGGGGAGAAGGTCACCGAGGCCGTGCGTCCCGTGGGTCCGCGGCCGGTGCAGCCCGGTGGCCCGGAGCTCCTCGTCGGCAGCACCGGGCCCAGGACGATCCGGAGCGCTGCCGTCTGGGCCGATGGACTCGCTGGGTTTGAGCTCGACCTCGACCTGGCGCGCGCCGAGACGCTGTTCGACGTGGCTCGCACGGCATGGCGGGAGGCAGGTCGTACGGCTCCGCGGCTCACCACGTCGTTCTGGGTTGCCCTCGATGACGGCGTGGGTGGCGCGCGTGACCAGATGCACCGCCACCTGCGGCACTACATGAACTGGCTGCCGGCAGACCTGGTCGACGCCCTGGCTCCGACCGCGGGGTTCGCCGGGACCGAGGACGAGCTGCTCGCGGTCCTGAAGCAGCTTGAGGAGATCGGCGCCGACGAGGTGCACCTGGTGCCGACGACATCGGACATCTCGATGGTCGAGCGCATCGCCGCGGCGATCTCGTAGGACATGAAGAAGCCGGCCACCCTGCTGGGATGACCGGCTCCTTGCTGGCTGACGTGGTTCAGCGGATCTGCGTCGGGATGCGACCGAAGCCGTCGTGCGAGACGGAGTGAACGGTGCCGCCAACTCCGATCACGGCGATGACGATGGCGCTGATTGCGGTGATGATCATTGCTGGCCTCCTTCAAAGGCTGGGTGACTGCGTACCTCAAGTATGAGTCGCCAAACCGTCAAGCACAATCTAAGAAAACTACACGTAATGTGTAGACTGGCTACATGGACATGAAAAGGCTCGAGCTCCTGCGTGAATTGGCCGAGAGGGGCACCGTGGGTGCCGTCGCGGACGTGACAGGAGTCACCCCGTCAGCGGTGTCACAGCAGCTGAAAGTGCTGGAAAAGGAGGCCGGAGTGGCGCTTCTCGAACCCTCCGGACGCGGCGTCGCACTGACCGCGGCGGGTCGCGCCCTGGCCCAGACGGCGACCGACATCGCGGTGGCTGTCGCCAAGGCCGAGGCGGAGTGGCGTGAGTTCATGGAGCAGCCTGCCGGCGACGTCACGCTCACGACATTTGCCACCGGTGGAGAGATGCTGCTGCCTGGTTTGCTCACCCGCCTCGCGGACGAGCCGCACATCAATCTCGTCTGCAATGACCTTGACCTCACCAAGCTCGAGTTCGCCGACCTGACCCCTGACTATGACGTCGTGATCGCCGACTCCCCCACGACGTCGGCGTCTTGGCATGATCGCGGGCTGCAGGTCATACCCCTCATGAGCGAGCCGCTCGACGTGGCGCTGCCCGAGGACCACCGGCTGGCCTCCAAGGCGAGCCTGTCGCCCAAGGACGTCGTCGGCGAGACGTGGATCGGTGCGCCCCACGACTTCCCGTTCGACCGGGTGCTGAGCCAGGTGGTCGCGTCGACGGGTGAGCCCGTACGCATTGCCCAACGCATTGCCGACAACGGCATCGTCGAGTCGATGGTCGCCGCTGGTCACGGCATCGCGATCCTGCCCCGCTTCACGACTCGTGAGCATGGCAACGGGCTGGTCACCCGTCCGCTGGTCGGCATCCGGGCGAAGCGCGAGATCTCGGCGCTGCTGCGGCCCGACCGGTTCGAGCGGCCATCCGTACGGTTCGTCGTCCAGGCTCTTCGCGACGAGGCCCGCGCCGTCGCCGACGCCCACCAGGCGGTCTAGGCACGCCCTGGAGGTCACAGCGCTGTGGGCACGCCCTCGGATGAGAGGAGGCGTGCCCACAGCGGTTGTTGCTCCCTACCGGGAGATGATGGCCGTCAGCTGGAGGTGGTGTTGACGGTGATCTTCGCGATGCCGACCAGGAGATCCTTGGTCACGGCGTCGGTGCCGAAGGTCTTGTTCAGCAGGTCAGCTGCGACCGGCGAGATGAAGACCTTGGTGCCCTCGAGGATGGCGGTGTCGCCCTCGCTCTGGAGCGGCTTCAGCGTGGTTCCGTTGAGCTGGAACAGGAACGCGCTCGTGGCAGCAACCTTGCCGTTGACCGACACGTCGCCGTAGACGCGGGAGACGCCCGGGTCGACGTTGAAGTTGGTCAGCTCGACCTTGGTGTCACCAGCGGTGAGCGACAGGCCCGAACCTTCGTGCTGGATCTGGCCGATCACGTACGGGGACACCGTGCCGGGCTTGAAGTACGTGACGTTGCCGCCCGTGATCGGGAAGACCAGGGAGCCCTCGGTGAGGGCGGCGGTGCCGACCACACCGGGTGTGAGCTTGAGCGATGTCAGTGCGTCGACGAAGCCCTGGTCGAGGAGGATCGCGGTGCTCTCGCCCGTCAGGCCGTCGATCGAGGCCAGTGCCTTGGGAGCCGACGTGCTGGAGCCGCCGTCACTGTCCGACGACGAGCAGGCTGCGAGCGGGAAGGCCGCCGCAGCAGCCAGCGCGATGCCGGCGATGAACTTGCGGTTCTTGGTGCGCATGATGTGCTCTCATTCGTTTGGGAGGTGTCGTGGTGTTGACACCGGTGTTTCGCCACGAGCGGGAATCCGGATTGGTCACCCTGCCGCCGATCGGCGGTTAACTGCTGCCGTTGCAGTCAAAGAAATCTTTGGGCGCTGACGCGCGATCGATGGATAGGCTGGTGTCGAGGTCGCTCGACCTCAACGCCGATGTAGCTCAGTGGTAGAGCGCTTGCTTCCCAAGCAAGACATGCGGGTTCGATTCCCGTCATCGGCTCGCCATTCCGCGCGCAGCGCGCAACCGCGAGACGATGGCGGGAATCGAGTCGGGTCCCCTCCCTGCAGTGCTTTTGCCGCGGCGGAGCCGCCCTCAAGTGCTGCCGCGCGAGGGATCCCGTCATCGGCTCTTCATCCGGTGCGAAGCACCCAGTCAAGAGGCGATGGCGGGACCCCCACCATCGCAGCGCCTCCCACGCGGCGAAGCCGCCTCGCTGGTGCTGCCGCACGAGGGATCCCGTCATCGGCTCGCCATTCCGCGCGCAGCGCGCAACCGCGAGACGATGGCGGGAATCGAGTCGGGCCCCACCATCGCAGCGCCTCCCACGCGGCGAAGCCGCCTCGCTGGTGCTGCCGCACGAGGGATCCCGTCATCGGCTCTTCATCCGGTGCGAAGCACCCAGTCAAGAGGCGATGGCGGGACCCCCACCATTGCAGCGCCTCCCACGCGGCGAAGCCGCCTCGCTGGTGCTGCCGCGCGAGGGCGGGAGGCCTCGCTTCTCCCGTAGTCCCCGCAGTGGTCAGAACCAAGTTCCGGTGACCGCTTGACAAGAGTGACGAGGGTCACGCATAGTCTCGGGCTATGGGAAACCGGTTTCCTACGGGAATGCGTCGGATCACGATTGGCGATGTCGCCGCGCGTGCTGGTGTGTCCAAGGGCACCGTCTCGAAGTACTTCGGTGGCAACGGCTACTACATGTCAGAAGAGACACGGTCTCGCATCGCGGCCGCCGTCGCAGAGCTGGACTTCGAGCCCAATGCCATCGCGCAGGGCCTGGTTCATGGCCGCACCCACACGATCGGCGTGATCGTTGCCAGCGTGGTGAACCCCCTGTACGCCGAGCTGGTCGACGGCGTTGACGAGGTGCTCGGCGCCGAGGGTTTCACGCTCATCATGAGCAGTTCCGAAGGCTCCGCTGAGAAGGAATCGTTGGCGGTTCGCTCCATGAGGCAGCGGCAGGTCGACGGGATCATCATGGCGTCAGTGACGATGGTGGGATCCAAAGTCCAGGACCTGGTCACCTCGGGAGTCAACGTCGTGCTGGCGAGCCGGCACCTACCGTCCACCAGTGTCGACACCGTCATCGCCGACAACTTGCGTGGCGCTCGCATGGCGGTTGAGCACCTTGCCGAGCACGGTCACACCCGAATCGGTCACATCGCTGGTCCGCCCGAGGTCGCTCCGTTCATCGAGCGTCGGGCAGCGTACGAAGAGGTCCTCCAGGACCGTCACCTCCCCTCCGGCGACGCTCTCGTGGTTCAGGCAGCCAGCTCTCGTCGAGAGGATGCCGCCGAGGCGATGGCTGCCCTGATGAGCGGGACCGACCGGCCGACCGCAGTCTTTGTCCCGTCCGACGGCATGGCACTCGGCGCTCTGCAAGCCTGCGACCAACTCGGTCTCGACGTCCCGAGGGACGTCGCCGTTGTCGGTTTCGACAACGTGTGGGTCAGCCGCATGCCTGGCATCAGGCTGACCACCGTCGACAGCTCTGC
Organism: Aeromicrobium panaciterrae; assembly: GCF_039537165.1. Classification (GTDB taxonomy): domain Bacteria; phylum Actinomycetota; class Actinomycetes; order Propionibacteriales; family Nocardioidaceae; genus Aeromicrobium; species Aeromicrobium panaciterrae. The sequence continues at coordinate 1,705,203 of NZ_BAAAZZ010000002.1, forward strand.
CCGCGCGCTCGGCGCTCGTGCAGCGAGCATCCTCCTGACTCGCATCCAGTCCCGATGGGATGGCAAGACCGGCGCGCCTCCGCAGCTTGATGTGCTGCCGGCACGTCTCGTCCTCGGCTCGACGTGCGGGTGTCCACCGGAGCTGTGGGAGTAATGACACTCCTTGCAGCTCGGATAGGAAAACGATTTCTCTCGGGACCAACCGGTGTCGTCCACAGCACCGTTTCTCAAGAAAGGCACGACCAGAAATGATTCGACTCAAGCGCACTTTCGTGGCGGTCGCCGCGACAACCGCGATGATCGGACTCGCAGCCTGCTCCTCAGCGCAGGATGGCTCCAGCGGCGACGATGCCAAGTACACCTACGCAAGTGATGCCAGTGATGCCAAGCAGCTCGAGGGAGCCAAGCTTGCTTCGACTCTCGGCACCGTCAAGCCCGAGAAGGACTACCGCGTCGCGGTGATCCTCAAGGCGCTGACCAACCAGTACTGGCAGGGCATCGAGAAGGGCGCCGAGGCTGCCGCCAAGGACTTCGGCATCGATGTCACCGTCCAGGCCGCGAGCAGCGAGAGCGCCCAGACTGAGCAGCTCACGATCGCTCAGACGCTGACGGGCCAGAAGTTCGACGCGTACGTCATCGCGCCCGAGAGCACGTCGAACCTCACGCCGGCGCTGCGCACCATGAAGTCGCAGGGCGCTCCGGTTGTGAACGTCGACGACGCACGCGTGGCCGCAACCACCTACGTCGGCCCGAATCACGAGCTCAACGGCATTCAGGCCGCTGCAGAGTTCGCCAAGGAGTTCCCGGCCGGAGGCAAGGTCGCACAGGTCGAAGGACAGGCCGGCTCCAGCGCGGCGATCCTTCGTATCAAGGGCTTCAAGGAAGGTGTAGCCAAGGCGGGGAACCTCGACCTCGTCGCCAGTGTCCCGGGTGACTGGGACGGTGATAAGGCCTTCGCTGCGACGCAGCAGATCATCCAGCAGCACCCTGATGTGAAGGGCATCTACGCCAACAACGACACCATGGCAATCGGCGTCGCCAAGGCCGTGAAGGCGTCCGGCAAGAAGATCTCGGTCATCGGCACCGACGGCGTACCCGAGGCGATCGCCGGTGTTCGCGCCGGGAACTTCACGGCCACCGTGAGCCCACTCCCGTACTGGGAGGGCTACTGGGCCGTCGAGGCCGCCGTGCGTCACCTCGAGGGTCAGGACGTTCCCGCGTGGATCGTTGCGCCGGCACAGCTCATCACCGCCGACAACGTCGACGAGTTCTATGACAACGCGGGCCTGGTCCTCACCGACCTGTTCTCCGAATGACCGACCGACCCATCCACTGAAACCGAACCAGAGAAGGACAGGCACATCATGAGCGAGGCGACCGCAGCCCTGCAGGTGATCGACCTGACGAAGACCTTCCCTGGCGTCAAGGCGATCGTCGGGGTGAGCTTCACGGCTCACCCCGGCGAGGTCCACACCCTCCTGGGTGAGAACGGCGCCGGAAAGTCGACGTTGTTGAAGACGGTTTTCGGTGTCCAGCGCCCCGATTCCGGTGAAATCCGGGTCGACGGCAACGTTGTTGAATTTGCCCGGCCCTCGGACGCACTCGCCGCCGGTATCGCGATGGTCCACCAAGAGCTCAGCCTGGTCCCTCAAATGACCGCGATCCAGAACGTCGTGCTCGGCACCGAGCGCAACCGCGGCGGCATCATCGACTGGAAGGAGGCTCGCGAGCGTGCGACCGCGTCGTTGACCCGACTGCGGTTCGACGCACCGATCAACATCCCCGTCTCTCAGCTGAGTGTCGCCCAGCAGCAGCTGGTCGAGCTGGCGCGGGCGCTGAGCACCGACGCCAGGACGATCATCATGGATGAGCCGACCGCGTCGCTGACGACTGCCGAGAGCGAGCGGCTTTTCGAGATCATCGACGATCTTCGTGCCTCCGGAGTCGCCATCATCTATGTCTCTCACCGTCTCAAGGAGGTACTGGAGCTCTCCGATCGGGTGACTGTGCTGCGAGACGGTCAGCTCGTCGCGACCCTCCTGCGCTCTGAGATCCAGTCCGAGGACGACCTCGTGCGGTTGATGGTTGGCCGCCAGCTCGACGCCCACGGAGTCGGCCCCGGTGATACCCAGCCCGGCGAAGAGCTCTTCCGCATCGAGCACGTGACTGTTCCCGGTGTCGTGGACGACGTGTCACTCACGGTCCGGCGCGGCGAGGTCGTCGGCTTGGCCGGCATGGTGGGCGCTGGTCGAACCGAGCTCGCCCGCGCTGTCTTTGGCGCGGACAAGCGGACCAGCGGCGACATCTGGGTCCATGGCAAGAAGGTGGTCATCCGCCGTCCGCTCGACGCCATTCGCGCTGGGATTGCGCTGTTGACCGAGGACCGCAAGCACCAGGGCCTTTCGCTGGACATGACCACCGCGTCAAACGTCACGCTGATGGATCCGCCCGGGCGTCGTGGCTTCATCAACCGCCGAGTCCAGCGTGATGTCGCCACTGCCGCGCTCAAGCCGCTCAACACCAAGATGCAGGTCGACCGTCCGGTGAGGACTCTGTCGGGCGGCAACCAGCAGAAGGTCGTCCTGGCCCGGTGGCTCCGTCAGGACAGCGACGTCTACATCTTCGACGAGCCGACTCGAGGCATCGATGTCGGCGCGAAGGGCGAGATCCACGCGATCATGCGCAATCTCGCAGACCGCGGCAAGGCGGTTCTGATGATCTCGTCCGACCTGCCCGAGGTGCTCGCTATGGCTGACCGCGTCGTCATCATGCGGCGCGGACGCGTCGTCGCCGAGCTCGATCGTGATGAGGCCGACGAAGAGACCGTCGTCCGTCACGCCGCCGCCGAATGACCATCCGACCTGACATCTACAGGAGACCCCGATGAACCAGCCCATCACACTCGAAGCATCTGACGAGCAGGCTCCCGTCCGGGATGCCAACCGTCCGCCGCTCGACCTCCGAGGGCTCCTCGGCGGGGCCGCGCGCCAGGGCAGCCTCCTTGTCGTCATCGCCGCCCTCATCATCGGATTCGGCATCGCCCGCCCGTTCTTCCTCGACGGCAGCAACCTGATGAACGTCCTGCTGCAGGCAGCCGTCGTCGGCATCCTCGCGCTCGGCCAGACATACGTGCTGATCACCGGCGGTATCGACCTGTCCATCGGCTCGACCGTTGCAGTGACAGCGGTCGCGGCCGGCTCGTTCTCGCACAGCATGCCCGCTGCCGTCGCTATCGCGCTCGCACTCCTCGTCGGCGCATTGTGCGGACTGGTGAACGGACTACTGGTCACGATCGCCAAGATCACGCCGTTCATCGTGACCCTGGGGACAATGGGCATCTACGCGGGGCTCGCGCTGATAATCGCAGGCGGCCAGGCTGTCTACGGCATCCCGGTCGCGTTCGAGAACGCGCTTGCTGGTCGTATTGCGGGCGTTCCGATCCCGGTCGTGCTGTTCATCGTCCTCACCATCGTGTCGTCGCTCGTGCTCCGTTACACGGTCTTCGGCGAGTACCTCATCGCGATAGGCGGCAACTCCGAGGTTGCGCGGCTTGCCGGGATCCAGGTAGGCCGCCACACCGCGACGGCCTACGTCGTCGCTGGCGCTGCAGCAGGGCTTGCAGGCGGCATCTTGACCGCCCGACTGGGAGCCGCCGATCCGACCTTGGGTGCCGACCTGCTGCTGACGGCCATCGCGGCCACGGTCATCGGCGGAACCAAGCTCGAGGGCGGATACGGGTCAATGGCTGGCGCCGCATTCGGCGCGGTGCTCATCGCAACGTTGACGGCAGGTCTGACGTCCCTCAACGTGCAGGCCTTCTATCAACAGGTCGCCGTCGGCGCCGCCATCATCCTGGCGCTCCTCATCGATCGCATCGCCAAGAGCCGCAAGGCCTGAGGCCACCCAATCCAGAGAAAGGACTCGTCATGTCGGTCACGCTCGACGTCGACGCCACGGGGGTCGCGCGGATCACGCTCGACCGTCCCGTCAAACGCAATGCGCTCGACAACTCGATGCTCGAGCAGCTCGCAGGGCATGTGGCCGAGATCGGCGACCGGGACGACGTCCGTGTCGTGGTGCTCCGCGGGGCAGGCGGCACCTTCTGCGCCGGTGCCGACATCGCCGACTGGGTCGACCCTTCGTACGACCAGGCGATGAAGCAGTCGCGGCTCGGGAGCAAGGCGTTTGCCGCCCTTGCCGACCTGCCGCAGGTGACCGTGGGTGTCATCGAAGGGACTGCGGTCGGGGGCGGCCTCGAGTTGGCGCTGGCCTGTGACTTGCGCATCACCACCGATGACGCAGTGCTTGGCCTGCCCGAGCTTGGTCTGGGCAACCTGCCCTCGTGGGGCGGTGTCGCGCGCCTCGCTGACATCTCTGGCCACGGCGTCGCCCGACACTTGTTGCTGTCGGGCGAGCTGATCGACGGCCGGCGTGCTGCCGAGCTTCTTGTCGTGACCTCGTCGCACGCCGTGGCGGACCTCGACGCCGCAGTCACGACAGTCGTCGACCGTCTCCTGGCCGCCGAGCCGACCGCGACCGCGATGGCCAAGAGCCTGCTCGGCCAACTCCGTGGTCATCTCGATCTCGAGGTGGCTCTCGCCGGTTTCTACGCACTGTACGAGCCCTCCCGGGCACGCAAGCACGGCTTCCTCGAGCGAAAGGCAGCCGCCAGGGCCGCGCGTTCCGCACATCTCATCGAAGGACAGACATCATGACCACCTCGACCACTCCGACAGCTTTCGACCCGGAGCTGCTCGGGCCGGCAGTCCTCGAGATCCGTGAAGGCATCCCTGTCATCGGTTCACTCGTGGCTGGCAGGGGGGTCGGCGCGGCCGATGCCATGGCCGCCCGTATCGGCCCGTCAGTCGGTCGCGCAATCTTCACCGGGGGTGACACGACCGACTCCCCGGTCGAGCCTGCGGTAGCCGCGGCGCGGCGTGCGTTCGACCATGGCAGATGGGGCAGGTCGACGGGTCGCGGCCGGGCCACGGTTTTGCTGCGTACCGCCCAGCTGATGGCTGAGCGCGCGGAGGGTTTCGCCCGACTCCTCGTCGCCGAGACCGGCAAGCCCATTCGTGAGGCACGCGGCGAGGTGGGGGCAACCGTCAACGCGTTCGAGTACTTCGCTGGACTGGCCCGTGACATCAACGGTCGCACCGTGCGTGACATCGCCGGGGACGTGTTCGCGATGACGGTCCGCGAGCCGGCTGGAGTCGCCGGCATCATCGTGCCCTTCAACTTCCCGCTCGGCATTCTTGGTCAGAAGGTCCCTCCGGCACTGGCCGCCGGCTGCACCATCGTCATCAAGCCCAGCCCGTTGACGCCGCTCACTGCGCTGGCCACGGCCAACCTCCTCTACGAGGCGGGTCTTGAGCCCGACGCGCTGTCGGTGCTCATTGCCGAGGGCTCCGCCGGGGCGACGCTCGTCAGCCATCCGCACACTGACGTCATCAGCTTCACCGGCTCGACCAATACGGGTCGCTACATCGCCGCGGGCGCCGGTCAGCACCGCCTCAAGCGGGTCGCGATCGAGGCAGGCGGCAAGACCCCGGTCGTCGTGACCTCACGTGCCGATCTCAACGTCGCGGTGGATGGTCTGCTGTTCGCCTCGTACTTCAACCAAGGACAGGTGTGCGTCGCCGGGTCGCGCATCCTCGCGCACGCCGACATCGCCGACGAGCTCATCGAGCGCCTCGCCGCCGGAGCGGCGCAGATCTCCCTCGGCGACCCTCACGACGAGGCGACCGAGATGGGTCCTCTCATCTCGGGCCAGCATTTCACGGATGTTCTCGCCGGTGTCGAGCGCGCCACCGAGGAAGGGGCGGCTCTCATCACCGGTGGGGCGCAGGTGCAGGTCGAGGGCACAGCTGCCGCGCCATACCTGGCCCCGACCGTCCTGGCGACCGACGTCGACACCAACCATGCAGTCCGTGAGGAGTTCTTCGGCCCGGTGACGACTGTGCAGCGCTACACCGATCTCGGCGAAGTGATCGACCGCTCGAACGCACAGCGGTACGGTCTCGCCGCTTCGGTATGGACGCAAGACATCGATGAGGCGTTCGACGTCGCCCTGAGCCTGAACACCGGCACAGTCTGGATCAACGGCTCAACCGACGCCTTTCCCGAGATTCCGCTTGGTGGTCGCCGCGACAGTGGTTACGGGGCGGAGTTTGGTCGCGAAGGAATGGAGTTCTTCACTGAGAACAAGACCATCCAGCTGCGCCGCGGTCGTCGCGAAGCCTGGTACGGGGGTGCGCGATGAATGGTCCGTTCGACTTGTCCGGCCGTACGGCGCTCGTCACCGGGGCCGTGGGTGGCCTGGGCCGCGAGATGACACTAGGCCTCGCCAACGCCGGCGCAGCGGTTGTCGTCCACCATCTGGACCAGCCCGAGCAGGCCAAAGACCTCGCCGACGAGCTCGCCGAACAGAACGCTTTCGCCGGAGTGGTCGAAGGCGATGTCTCGGACTGGGACGCCGCGGCTCGCTTCGTCGAAGAAGCGGGACCCATTGACATCCTGGTGAACAACGCCGGGTACATGGTCGAGGGACGACTGCTGGACATGAGTCTCGACGACTGGCGCAAGACCATCAGCGTCGATCTTGATGGCGTCTTCGTGGTGTCCCGCCACGCCGTCGAGGGCATGCTTCACCGCGGCGGTGGTGTCGTCATCAATCTGGCGAGCCAGCTGGCCTTCAAGGGAGCCGCCGGCTACAGCAGCTACTGCGCCGCCAAGGCTGGCGTTCTCGGTCTGACCCGCGCGATGTCTCGAGAGCTCGGGCCGACCATCCGGGTCAACGCGATCGCGCCGGGACCCATCGCGACACCGATGACGGCGGCCGCGTTCACGCCGGAGCTAGCCCGCGAGCGCACCGCCGGCCTCGTCGCCGGACGCATGGGCGAGGCCCACGAGATCGCCCCCGCCGTCGTCTACCTCGCCTCCGAAGCGTCCAGCTTCATGCATGGTCAGACCCTCCATCTCAATGGTGGCGGAGTCATGCAGTGACGCCGCTGACCACTCTCCCCTCGAAGGAAGTCCGATGAACGACCAGCACGACAACACCAGTCGCCGTATTCGTGGCGGACCTGTGTTCGTCTCCGCGGAAGACGCGGTCGCGATGGTGCGCCCAGGCGACACAGTCGCCATCGGCGGCTCGGGCGGTGGCCTGGTCGAGCCCGACCTGCTCATCCGCACGCTGGGCGAAATCTATGGCCAGACGGGTGCGCCGTCCGGCCTGACTCTTGTCCACACGACCGGGATCGGCGACCGTGAAGGTGGCGGTATGGACCACCTCGCTCTCCCCGGCCTGGCACGCCGCATCATCGCCGGCAACTGGGGAATGGCTCCGCGCATGAGCCAAATGGTCATCGACAACGAGTTCGAGGCCTACAACTTTCCGCAGGGGGTCATGAGCCAGCTCTTCCGTGAAATCGCCGGCGGACGACCGGGTCTGCTCACCCACGTCGGGCTCGGCACGTTCTGCGACCCACGGCTCGAGGGCGGACGCCTGAACGACGTCACGACCGAAGAACTCGTCCAAGTGCTCGAGCTCAATGGCCGGGAATGGCTCTTCTATCCGTCTCTCAACCTTGACGTTGCCTTCATCCGTGGCACGACGGCCGACGAGTGGGGCAACATCTCGCTCGAGCAGGAAGGGGCACGTCTTGAGATGCTGTCGATTGCGCAGGCGACGCGCAACAGCGGCGGTCTCGTGATCGCCCAGGTGAAGCAGGTCGCCCAGGGCGGCAGCCTCGACCCGCGCCAGGTCGTCGTACCCGGCATTTGTGTCGATGTCGTCGTCGTGCACAAGGACCAACGTCAGCTAGTCACACACGACTACAACCCCGCATTCGCAGGCTCGATCAAGGGCGCCCTGAGTCACCTCGAGGAGTTCCCGCTGGACCAGCGCAAGGTCGTGGCTCGGCGGGCGGTCTCGGAAATACGCGACGGAGACGTCGTGAACCTCGGCGTCGGTATTGCCGATGGCGTCGCGTCTGTGGCGGCCGAGGAGGAGTGGTCAAGTCTGTTCACCCTCACCATCGAGCAGGGTCTGGTTGGCGGTGTTCCCGCTCGCGGTGTCATCTTCGGCGTTGCAACCAACCCGATCGCCGTGCTCGATCAGCCCTATCAGTTCGACTTCTACGACGGGGGTGGCCTGGACATCACGTTCCTGGGCTTCGCGCAGATTGACCGCCTCGGCAACGTCAACGTGTCGAAGTTCAATCGACGCGTTGTCGGCACAGGTGGATTCGTGAACATCTCCCAGAATGCCTCGACGGTGGTCTTCTGTGGAACGTTCACTGCTGGCGGGCTGTCTGCAGTGCCCGCAAATGGGGCCTTGACCATCGAGCAGGAGGGACTCAACCGCAAAATTGTCGACGTCGTCGAGCAAGTCACCTTCAGCGCTGAGCAGGCGCGCCTACGTGGTCAGCGCGTCCTGTATGTGACGGAGCGGGCAGTCTTCGAGCTCGGTGATCGTGGTCTCGTGCTCATCGAGGTCGCGCCCGGAGTCGACCTGAACCACGATGTCCTCGATCTGCTGCCTGCCGGCGTCGACGTCGCAGATGACCTTCGGATCATGGACCCGAGGCTGTTCGATCCGACCGCTCTCGGTGACGAGTGGCGCGCATCCATCGTTGCCGGAACACGCGAACTGGCGCGACACGCCGACGAGGAGATCAGCGCATGACGACGCTGACCTCAGGGACCAGCCTGCGCGTTCCGCACGCGGACGGGACTGTCACGACCCACACCGCACGTGCTCGGTCGTACGTCTTCGACCTTCCTTTCGATGGCACCGCGCCAGTGACAAGGTCCGTGTTCGCGGCGGCTCACGTCGTCGCCAACCCGTTCACTGACCCGGCCGACTTCGGAAGCCCACAGAGCATCGACTGGGACGCGACCTTGGCGTTCCGGCGCCATGTCTGGGGCCTTGGCCTCGGTGTCGCCGACGCGATGGATACCGCCCAGCGTGGTGGAGGGCTGGGCTGGAGACTCGCTCGTGACCTGATCCGACGCTCGGGAGCCGAGGCACACAGTGTCGGAGGGTCAGTCGCCTTCGGGGCGATGACCGACCAGCTCGAGCCTGGGCAGATGCACTCGCTCGAGCGGATCGTCGACGCATATGTCGAACAGGTCGGCTGGATCGGCGAAGCAGGGGGAGTGCCGGTCCTGATGGCCAGCCGTCACTTGGCACTTGCCGCGTCGTCGTCAGACGACTATCTCCGTGTCTATGGCGACGTCATCCGGCAGAGTCCCGTTCCCGTGTTCCTTCACTGGCTCGGCGTCACCTTCGACCCTTCCCTCAAGGGCTACTGGGGCAGCGACGACCTCGACATCGCCGCCGACACCTTCATAGCGCTGGTCGAGGCGAACCAGCAGAAGATTTCCGGGGCGAAGATATCGCTGCTTGACGCGAAGCGAGAGGTGGACCTGCGGCGGCGACTACCGTCGGGCGTTCACATGCACACCGGCGACGACTTTAACTACGCCGAACTGATCGCTGGCGACGAGTACGGCCACAGCGACGCCCTGCTCGGGGCGTTCGACGCCCTGGCAGTCCCAGCTCGCGCAGCACTCGCACGTCTTGATGACGGTGACACCGCGGGGTTCCATCAGATCCTCGATCCGACCGTGGCGCTCTCGCGGCACGTGTTCGCTACGCCGACGTCTGCGTACAAGACAGGCATCGTGCTGCTCGCCTGGCTCAACGGACATCAGGACCATTTCCGGATGGTCGCGAGTGCCGAGACCTGGCGGTCGGTGCCGCACCTCGCGGAGACGTTCGTGCTGGCCGACGCTGCTGGTGCTCTTGCCGATCCGGAACTGGCGACTCACAGGATGCGTCAGTTCCTCGAGGTGGCAGGAGTCGTGCAGTGACCCTGACGTTTGAACGGCTGTCGCTGAACCAGGCGACCACTGAGCACTCGACCACCGAGGAACTCGTCAGTGCCTGTGCGACGCATGGGGTCTCGGGGGTCGCACCGTGGCGTCATCAGCTTGTCGGCGGCGACGCGGCCAAGACTCGTGCCTTGCTTGACGACCATGGCGTCGTCGCTTCCAGCCTGTGCCGGGGTGGCTTCTTCACGAACCGCGACGCTGGCGAGGCACTCGATGACAACCGGCGCGCGGTCGACGAGGCCTGTGAGCTGGGAGCGGCGTCACTGGTCCTGGTCTGCGGCCCGGTCACAGAGGCGGGGTTCCGCGATGCTGAGTCCCGCATCGTCGACGGCATTGCTTCACTTGCCGACCACGCGGCCGACGCCAACGTGGCCCTCGCCATCGAAGCGTTCCACCCGATGTTTGCGGCACAACGGTCAGCCGTCGTCACGCTGGCCCAGGCGGTGCGCCTTGCACGCCTGGTCAGCCGTCCCGAGGTGGGCGTGGTCGTCGACACGTATCACGTGTGGTGGGACCCCGAGCTGATGTCGTCACTGGAGGCCGCTACAGGACTTGTCCGGGGTGTGCACGTCGCCGACTGGCTCGTCCCGACCACTGACCTGCTCGCTGGTCGCGGCCTTCCGGGCGACGGCATCATCGACCTGGCGGGCATCCTGCGGGCGGTCGACGCGGGTGGATACGACGGGTGGATCGAGGTCGAGGTGCTCAACGCCGAGGTGTGGTCCCGCTCGGCGGACGAGGTTGTTTCCGACATATGTGGTCGTATGACGACACTCATCGCCGAGGCGGCGTGACATGACCATCCGCGTGCTTGTCGCACCCGACTCCTTCAAGGGCACGATGACTGCCGTCGAGGTCACGGCGGCACTTGGCGCCGGCGTCGAGGATGCGGGTGGTGTGGCCCTGTTGTCACCGCTTGCCGACGGCGGCGAGGGGACGCTCGAAGCGCTCGCGACGGTCGTGCCCGGTGCACGACGTGACGTGCGAGCAACCGGACCAGATGGTCGTGCCGTCACTGCGGCGTACCTCCTGTCGTCCGACGGCACGACTGCGGTGGTGGAGACCGCGAGCGCATCAGGTCTTCATCTTGTCGATCCGGATACGGTCGACGCCTATGCGGCGACGAGCCGGGGCACAGGCGAGGTCATCGCTGCCGCCGTGGCTTCCGGCGCCCAACAGATTCTTCTGGGCGTGGGCGGAAGCGGCTGCTCCGATGGTGGTCAGGGCGCGCTCGAGGCGATCGCTGAGGCAGGCGGTCTTCACGACGCTCAGGTTCGTGTGCTCTGCGACGTGACGACCCCCTACGAGCAGGCCGCCGCGGTCTATGGGCCCCAGAAGGGCGCTGACCCCGCGATGGTCGGGCGCCTGACGGCCCGACTTCACGATCTTGCTGCCTCTTACCCGAGGGATCCGCGTGGCATCCCCTTCACCGGCGCGGCAGGAGGGCTCTCCGGCGCGCTGTGGGCCGTCCACGACGCCGAGCTTGTCTCGGGCATCGAGACCGTGCTCGCGCTGCACGCCATCGACGAGAAGCTTGAGGTCGCAGACCTCGTGCTCACAGGCGAGGGCCGCCTCGACGAGCAGAGCGCCCAGGGCAAGGTGCTCGACGGACTGACTCGGGCTGCACGCCGCCATGGCGTACCCGTCGTCGCCGTGGTCGGTCGAGACGACTCGACCGCCGAGACCTGGTCGACGCTGGGCCTCCTCGAGGTCATTGAAGCCGGCGACCCCGAGACCCTACGCGCAGCGGCACGAAACACGACGGCGGCGATCGCCGCTACCCCTCGTACGAATCAGGAAGTAAGGACGTCATGACCCGCTACACCTACATCGTCATCGGAGCCGGAGCAGCGGGCTGTGTGCTCGCCAACCGCTTGAGTGCCGACCCCGCGAACCGGGTACTGCTGCTCGAGGCGGGGAAGAAGGACAGCCACCCGTTGCTGAAGATCCCGGCCGGGTTCGCGAAGCTGATGGGCACGAAGGCGAACTGGATCTTCGACACAGCGCCGCAGAGGCACCTCAACGACCGGTCGATGTTCCTGCCACAGGGCAAGGCGCTCGGCGGCAGCACCTCGGTCAACGCGATGCTGTACGTCCGCGGCAACAAGCTCGACTACGACGAGTGGGCAGAGATGGGCTGCGACGGCTGGTCGTACGACGACGTGCTTCCGTACTTCACGGTGCATGAGCGCAACGAGCGCCTGGCCGATGGTTACCACGGCATCGACGGTGAGCTGAACGTCGCCGATCAGGTCCAGCACAACCCGACCTCCTGGGCGTTCCTGCGCGCGGCACAGGAGGCGGGAATCAAGCGCACCGACGACCCGAACGGCGCAAGCCAGGAAGGTGTGTTCTTCCACCAGGTCACCCAGCGTGACGCGCGACGTGAGAGCGCGTCGACCGCGTTCCTCCATCCGGTCATGGACCGGCCGAATCTGACCGTCTTGACACGGGCCGAGGTGCAGAAGATCCTCATCGAGGGCGGCCGTGCCACCGGCGTGCGGTTCATCCGCAAGGGCAAGGAGCAGCTTGCACGGGCAGAGGGCGAAGTCATTCTCGCCGCCGGTGCGCTGAACTCGCCGCGACTGCTGCTGCTGTCGGGCATCGGTCCGGCCGACGAGCTCGCGAACGCCGGCGTCGAAGTCGTCCACGACCTGCCTGGAGTCGGCAAGAACCTGCGTGACCAACTCGAGGTCTACATCACCCGCGAGGCGCGCCAACCTGTCACCTACAGCGGTGAGGATCGGTGGGACCGCGCAGTGCGGCACGCGATCGAGTACGGCCTCTACCGGACGGGCCCCGCCACCGCGACCATCACCGAGGCAGGTGCCTTCGTCAGCAGCAGCGATGACGTCCGGTCCCCCGACATCCAGCTCCATTTCCTGCCGGCGTACGTCGTCTGGAAGGACGGCGCACGCAATGCCGAGAAGGTTCCGGGTCACGGAGTGACGCTCCTCGCGTGCAACGTCCGGCCGAAAAGCTCTGGCGCTGTCACGATTACTTCGTCCGATCCGAAGGTTCCCGCGGTCGTCGATCCGAATTACATGGCCGACGAGCGCGACATGGACGTCGCGGTCGAAGGTTTCAAGTGGATGAGGAAGGTGTTCGAGCAGAACGCGTTCAAGGAGTTGCTGCGCGACGAGCAGCTTCCCGGTCCGTCTGTGGAGACCGATGAGCAGATCCGCGACTACATCCGCGCATGGGGCAAGACTGACTACCACCCCGTCGGCAGCTGCAAGATGGGCGTTGACGAGCTCGCAGTGGTCGATCCGCAGCTCAGGGTCCGCGGACTTGAGGGCCTGCGCGTCGTTGACTCGTCCATCATGCCGACCATCATCAGCGGCAACACCCAGGCGCCGTCGATGATGATCGGCGAGAAGGGTGCGGCGCTCATCCTGGCGTCAGCTCCGTCATGATCGATATGACGGGACGCACCGTCCTGGTGGCAGGCTCCTCACGTGGCATCGGCGCTGGTACGGCTCGAGCTGCGAGTGCGGCCGGGGCCAAGGTCGTCGTGCATGGCCGCTCAGTCTCGCCGGCTCTCGAGGGTCTGGCCACTGAACTGGATGCCGAGTGGATCGCGTGCGACGGCATCGACGCCGAAGCGGTCACGAGAGCCGTTGAAGGGCTCGTCGCCCGGGGCGTCGTTCCGGACGCTCTCGTGTGCACTCTCGGCACCGTCGCGGAGACACCGCCATTGATCCCGAATGACGATTTGTGGCTCGAGATGTTCCGGTCCAACGTGCTCGGACCGGTCCACTTCATCCAGGCAGTCGTGCCGCACATGCTCGCTCGCGGTGGAGGTGCCATCGCGACGGTGTCGTCGATCCGTGGCCGCGACCACCTCTCGAGCCCGGAGACGATGGCGTACGGTGCGGCCAAGGCGGCCCTCGAGAACGTCACCACCGCGTACGCGAAGGAGCTGGCCCCGGCAGTTCGGGTCAACTCGGTGGCACCGGGTTTCGCCAAGACGGACATGTCCATGACGTGGAGCGATGGCGTGCGCGCAGAAGTCGGCACGGTTGCACTAGGGCGCGCCGCAGAGCCGGAGGAGATCGCGCGCTCCCTCGTCTTCCTTGTCAGCGACGCGGCCAGCTACATCACCGGGCAGTCCCTCTTGGTCGACGGTGGCTATGACGTGAGGGGACGACTGTGACCGGCGGTCGATGATCCTGGGCCGTGGTCCGCGTGACAGTGGTGAGTGTGGACCGCCGCGTATGCGGCCAAGAGGTTGCGTCGAGTCACAACAGCCCACGGCCCGGGTTCATCGATCGTCGCCGTTGCCGACAGTTGGACGAGGCTATCGGATTCGCGCTGCCAGTCGCTGCGCGAGGTGTGTCTCGTGATGCCATGCTCGGGGCATGGCTGAGACTGACGCACCTGATGTCGCCGTGATCGGCGGCTCGGGCTTCTACACGTTCCTCGACGATCCTCGCGAGGTCGAGGTCGACACCCCGTACGGCACGCCGTCGGCACCCATCGCGATAGGGAGGGTCGGCGATCGTACGGTCGCGTTCCTCCCGCGCCACGGCAAGCACCACGAGTTCCCGGCGCACCAGGTCAACTACCGCGCCAACATGTGGGCGCTGCGCAGCCTCGGCGTACGCCAGGTGCTGGCGCCGTGCGCCGTCGGCGGTCTTCAGGTGGAGTACGGCCCCGGGACGTTCGTGGTCCCGGACCAGCTCGTCGACCGTACGACGCATCGCATCCAGACCTACTTCGACCAGAACGCGTGTCACGTGTCGTTCGCCGACCCGTACTGCACCCGGCTCCGCGGTCACCTGCTCACGGGTCTCGAGGGGCACGACCCGGTCGACGGCGGAACGCTCGTCGTGATCGAGGGTCCGCGGTTCTCGACCCGCGCCGAGTCGCGCTGGTATGCCGCGCAGGGCTGGGCCGTCATCGGGATGACCAGTCATCCCGAGGCGATCCTGGCCCGCGAGATGACGCTCTGCTACGCCACCGTCTGCCTGGTCACCGACCATGACGCCGGCGTCGACGAGGCCTCGGCGGTGAGCATGGACGCCGTGTTCGAGGTGTTCTCGGCGCACACTGACACCCTCAAGTCAGCGCTCACCGGCGTGATCGGCGGACTCGGCACCGAGCGCGACTGCTCGTGCTCGCATGCCGTCGACGGCATGGACCTGCCGATCGCACTCCCGTGAGGATTCTGCTCACCGGCTCTGCCGGCTTCATCGGTACGCACGTCGCCGCGCAGGCCGAGCTCGCCGGTCACGAGGTCGTGAAGGTCGACGGCTTCCTGCCGATGGCGCACGGCGAGAACCCGGTGATCCCGGACGGCACGATCCGCCGCGACGTCCGGCACGATCCGCTCGACGACCTGCTGTCCGGCATCGACGTCGTGTGCCACCAGGCGGCGATGGTCGGCAACGGCGTGGACGCCCAGGACCTGCCCGGTTATGCCGAGCACAACGACGCCGGCACGGCGCAAGTCCTGGCGGCGATGGCGCGTACCGGTGTCACCAATCTCGTGCTCGCCTCGTCGATGGTGGTCTATGGCGATGGGCGCTACACGTGCCCCGTCGACGGTGACGTGCCACCTGCCGTACGCCGTGACGACGACCTTGCCGCAGGACGATTCGATCCGCGGTGTCCCGTGTGCGGCGGCGAGATCACCTGGCGGGAGATCGCCGAGGACACGCCGTTCCTCCCGCGTACCAGCTATGCCGCGTCGAAGGTCGCCCAGGAGCACTACGCCTCGGCGTGGTGCACGCTCGAGAACGCCAGGACCATCGCGCTGAGATATCACAACGTCTACGGTCCGGGCATGCCCGCCGACACCCCGTACGCCGGGGTCGCGGCGATCTTCCGGTCGGCGATCGCCCGTGGCGAGGCGCCGAAGGTGTTCGAGGACGGTGCGCAGATGCGCGACTTCGTCCACGTCACCGACATCGCCCGCGCCAACGTGCTGGCGATGGAGCAGGTCGCGGGGCATCCCGTGGGCCTGTCGGCCTACAACGTGGCCTCGGGGCACCCGTTCACGATCGGGCAGATGGCGGCGACACTGGCAGGTGCGGCCGGCGCGCCGGAGCCGGAGCTGACGGGCGACTACCGGCGGTTCGATGTACGCCATGTGGTCGCGTCGCCGCGTGCGGCGGCGGTCGGCCTCGGGTTCGTCGCGGCGACCAGGCCTGAGGACGGGCTGGCCCGGCTGGCGACCGATCCACTCCGCGAACGCTAAGCACACCTCTAGGCGGCCGGGAGGCGGATCTCGAACTGGCACCCGATGTCGTGGTTGTGCACCGCGATCGAGCCGTCCTGCGCGTCCAGCAGGCCGCGGGCGATCGCGAGTCCCATGCCGGCTCCCTGCGGCTCGCCCGACCGTGCGGTCTCGCGGGCGGCGGTCCCGCGGTAGCCCATCTCGAAGACGTTCGCGAGGTCGTCCTCCGGGATGCCGCCGCACGCGTCCGCCACCCGCAGCCACACCTCGGACTCGTCGGCACCGACGGACACCACGACCTCGCCCGACTCCGGCGTGTGGCGGATCGCGTTGCCGAGCAGGTTGCGCAGCGCCCGCACCAGCTCGGGCGCAGCACCCACGGCGAGGGTGCCTTCGGGCCGGCCCTCGACGGACACCGTGACACCGTGCCGCTCGGCGGAGGGCCGGGCGGCCTCGACGGCAGAGCGTACGACGTCGTCGACCGCGATCGGTCCGACGTCGAGCCGCAGCACCCCGGCGTTGATCTGGGACATCTCGAAGAGGTCGTCGATCATCGATGCCAGCCGGAAGGTCTCGCCGCGGATGAGCTGGGCGTACTGCTTGACGTCCTCCGGGGTGGACACGACGCCGTCCTCGAGCGCCTCGGTCATCGCCTGCACGCCGGCGATCGGCGTGCGCAGGTCGTGGCTGAGCCAGGCGAGCAGCTCGCGACGGGACCGTTCGGCGCTGCGTTCGCGGTCGAGCGCCTCGCGCTCCCACACGATCTTGCGGGCCAGGGTCCGGCCCAGCAGGATCGCACTCGGCACGCTGACCGCGGTCACGACGAGCCAGACCAGGGCCGTACGACGTAGCTCGGCCGTGAACATGAACTGGCTGGTGCCGACGACGCCGACGATGATCGCGATCAGCGGCACCAGGGTCAGCAGCACGATCGACGTCGTCAGCGCCCGCGTACGCAGCCGGCGGAGGATCACGGCGCCGACCGCGACGACGCCGAGCGAGGTGATCAGGCCGATGACGACCGAGTGCAGGTCTGCAGAGCTCATGGCGCGGGGTCCCATCGGTAGCCGAGTCCGTAGACCGTGACGAGTCGCCGTGGGTCTGCCGGCACGTCCTCGACCTTGTGGCGCAGTCGTTTGACGTGGACCGTCACGGTCGAGTGGTCGCCGAACTCCCAGCCCCAGACCTGCTTGAGCAGCTCGTCGCGGCTGAACACCTCGTGCGGGTGACGGAGGAAGAACTGGAGCAGGTCGAACTCCCGGCTCGTCAACGCCAGCGGCTCGTCGCCCTGCCGAGCTTCGCGCGACGCCGGGTTCAGCGAGAGGTCGCCATCGGTCAGGACGCCGTCGATCGGTGAGGGTACGGTGTGCGCGCGACGCAGCACCGACCCGATCCGCAGGGTGAGCTCCTTGACGCTGAACGGCTTGGCGACGTAGTCGTCGGCGCCGCTGGTCAGCCCGGCGATGCGGTCGTCGGTCTCGCTGAGCGCCGTGAGCATGATGATCGGCACGGACGAGCCGTCGGTCGTCCGCAGCTGTTCGCACACCTCGAGGCCGCTCAGGCCGGGCAGCATGACGTCGAGGACGATCAGGTCGGGGCGGAGCTCGCGTGCCGCGGCCAGCCCGGAGGGACCGTCGTCGGCCACGCTGACCTGGTAGTCCTCCTGCTCGAGGTAGCGGCGTACGACATCGCGTACGGCGAGCTCGTCCTCGACGACGAGGACGTGAGGTCGAGCGGTGTCCATGCTCACCACCTCGTGAGGAGCAGCAGCTGGGCGCCCAGACCCAGTGCGACCTGTGAGAGAAGGAGTCCCCGGTGCCAGCGGGCCGGCAGCAGGGCGGGCAGCGCCACGACCCAGATCGTGAACGGCAGGAAGATGCGCTCGGTCTCGCCCTTGCTCATGCCCGAGAGCGTCGCGACGAGGATCGTGAGCATCGCCGCGCCGGCCAGCTGGACGAGCACGTTCGTGCGGAGCCGGCGACGGGCGGCGGGGAACGCGGCCCAGACCGCGAGCCCCACGGTGCAGGTCCACGCGCCGAGGTTGGCCCACACCCAGTACGAGTAGTGCCGGTCTGAGGCGATGCCGTCGTAGTAGCGCTGGCGGAGCACGGGGTAAGCCTCCCACCACGCGAACCCGCCTGCCGTGAACGCCACTGCGACGATCGCCGCTCCACCGAGGGCCCACGGCAACGGGCGCCACGTTCGGGCGATCAGCAGCACCGTGACGGCGAGGATGCCGAGGAGCACCAGGCCGTACGAGAGGTAGACGCAGCAGCCCAGCAGCAGGCCCGCGGCGATCGCCGCGGGAATTGACGACCTCGTGGCGGCGAGGGCGAGGAGTGCGAGCCCCCAGGCGGCCACGGCGGTGAACACGGCGTCGCCGTTGACGCCCATCCAGACCGCGCTCGGTGCCAGCACGATCCACGGCATCGTCGAGCGGGCCAGCTTCTCCGTGCCGAGGGTCCTGAACGTGATCATCACGGCGACGACGGCGGTGCAGGCGATCGTCACGCAGACGACGCCGATCCAGAACGGGTCGGTGATGCCCAGCCGGTCGAGGCCCACGAAGTAGAGCAGCGCGCCGGGCGGATGGCCCGCCACGTGGACGTGCCAGTTGTCGGCCGAGTCGAGCGGGATCCGGTCGATGAACTCGTGCAGCATCGTGCTGATCGACGTGACGTGCTGGGCGTCGTACACGTACTCCTGCTTGCGCTCGAACGTGCTGGCGAGGCCGTCGGTGCCCTGCGTCATGGCGAGCGCCATGATCCACAGCCACAACGTGCTGAACGCGACCAGCAGCAGCGCCGGCCAGCGGAGCCGCGCCGCCAGGGACGGGAGGACGAGTGCCAGGGCGATGCCGATCGCGATGACCGCGACAGCTCCCGGCGGGAACGTCGGGTCCCAGCTGGCGTGAAGCGGGGGGAACTCGACGTCGATGTCCTCGTACCACCAGCGCGGGACGACGTATGCCGCCACGACGAGCAGCAGCCCGCCGGCCGCCGAGAATGCGGCGGTGCGCGCGGAGATCACGGGCGTGGACACGCTGGTCAGCCTAGGTGCGAAGGGCACGTCGCGGGGGTCGAGCGGCACCCGATGTCATGGGTCCGTCATCCCGCATCGGTGGTGACCAAGCCAACGCGGCCCTAGCGTCGAATCATGAGCATGACCGTGTGCGACGTGGTGATTCCCTGCCGGGACGAGGCTGCCGCGCTGCCCCTCGTGCTCGCCACGGTGCCCCCGGGCTGGCGCGTCATCGTGGTCGACAACGGCTCGACCGACGGGACTGCCGACGTCGCTCGCTCGCTCGGCGCCCACGTCATCAGCGAGACCCGCCCGGGCTACGGCGCCGCAGTTCACGCGGGTGTGCTCGCCGCGGAGGCGACGTTCGTCGCCGTGATCGACGGCGACGCGTCGATGCGGCTCCTCGACCTGGTGCCGATGCTCGACCTCGTACGAGAGGGCGCCGCGACGATGGCGATCGGTCGCCGCCGTCCTGTCTCCCGCGGCGTCTGGCCGTGGCACGCTCGCGCCGGCACCACGCTCCTCGCCGGGCTGATACGTCGCCGCAGCGACTTCCCGATCCACGACCTCGCACCCATGCGCGTGTGTCGCCGCGCCGACCTCCTCGCCCTCGGCATCGGGGACCGGAGGTTCGGCTACCCGCTCGAGCTGATGCTCAAGGCCGCCGAGGCCGGCTGGACCGTCGCCGAGATCGACGTGGCGTACCAGAGCCGTGCCGCCGGGACGAAGTCGAAGGTCTCGGGATCGCTGACCGGCACCGCCCGGGTCATCCGCGACTTCGCCGGGGTGCTGCGATGAGCCACCCCACGCTGCTCATCGTCGCCAAGGCGCCCGTCGCCGGACTCGCCAAGACGCGCATCGCCCAGACGATCGGCGACGAGGCAGCCGCCGAGCTCGCCGCGGCGGCGCTGCTCGACACGCTCGACGCGGCCGCCGCCGTGGGCTGGCCGCTGGTCGTCGCAATGACCGGGGACCTCACGCAGGCCGCACGGTTCGGCGAGATCACCGAGGCGCTCCGCGAGCCCACGCTCATCGAGCAGCGCGGTGACGGTCTCGGCCAGCGCATCGCCCACGCGCACGCCGATGCCGACGGTGGGCGCGGGGTCGTCCAGGTCGGCATGGACACCCCGCAGGTCACGGTCGAGGACTTCCTCGACGCCGGCCGCCTGGTCGACGCGGGCCATCGCACGATCGGCCTGGCCGACGACGGCGGGTGGTGGCTGCTCGGCCTCCCCGACGGTGCCGACGCGGCGGCGCTGGCGGACGTACCGATGTCACAGGCGGACACCGGTGCACTCACCGAAGCGGCCCTCGGGGACGTCGCCCACATCGCGGTGCGCCGGGACATGGACACCTGGGACGATGCGCAGGCCATCGCCGCCGAGCTCCCGATCTCCCGGGTCGCTGCCGTGGTGGGGGCGCTGTCATGACGAGCACGTTTGACGCGGTCAGCGCCTTCGACGCGGTGTTCGCCGGCCGTTCGGGGCACTTCGTCGACACGGTCGGCCGGGCCGAGGAGCTCGGCATCGGCCAGTGGAGCGCGGCGCCGGACTGGGTCGACCGCGAACTGTTCATCGACCCGTGCGACATGGCGACGATCGACGTCGGGTGCGGTCCGGGACGGCTGGTCGCGGAGATCTCCTCACATGGCGTGCCGGCGATGGGGATCGACGTGTCGACCGAGGCGGTACGTCAGACGCGTGTCCGCGGTGCCCTCGCGCTGCGCCGCGACGTGTTCGGCGTCGTGCCCGGTGAGGGCCGCTGGGCGTACGCACTGCTCGCCGACGGCAACCTCGGCATCGGCGGCGACCCCGTACGCCTGCTCCGCCGGCTCGGCCAGGTCCTGGCTCCGGGTGGATCGGTCATCGCCGAGGTCGCCGATCATGGTCTCGGCCTCGTCCGCGACCGCCGCCGGCTCCGCGTCGACGGTCGGTTGTCGTCGTACTTCGAGTGGGCCGTCGTCGGGCTGGACGCGATCGACGCCGTCGCCGAGCAGGCCGGCATGGCCGTCGTCGGCACCGCGAGCGCCGGCGGGCGCCACACCGCGACGCTGGTGCGGACCTGACATGAGGATTCCCACCGTCGCGGACATCGAGAAGCGGCTCCCGAGCCCCGAGGACTTCACGAGCCGGGCACGTGGCACCGAGCTGAGCGCCCGGGTCGGCATCGCGCTGGGCATCGCGTTCGGCATCTGCTTCGTGACCGGGATGTGGAGCCATTACCAGTACGCGGCTCCCGGCTGGCTGCCGATCGGGCCCCACCCGACCCAGCTCTACCGCGTGACGCAGGGACTCCACGTCATCACCGGCACGGCTTCGATCCCGCTGCTGCTGGTCAAGCTGTGGTCGGTCTACCCGCGACTCTTCATCCTTCCTCCCGGCTTCGAGACTCCGCTTCGCTTCGTCTCCTCTCAGCCACCGGGATTCAAACGAGCCCTGGTCGTCGACCTGCTCGAGAAGGCGTCGATCGGTGTGCTCGTCTCGGCCAGTGTCTTCCAGCTGACGACCGGAGCTCTCAACATCGCCCAGTGGTACCCGTGGGAGTTCAGCTTCCGCCGTACGCACGAGGCTGTGGCCTGGATCCTCATCGGCGCGCTGCTGGTGCACATCGCGGTCAAGCTGCCGGTCATCCGTGAGGCCCTCGGCTCGCCCCTCGAGCCGCGGCGCGACGAGCCGTACGACCCCGGCTCCGGCGACGAACATGCCCCCACCCGCCGCTCCGTGCTGCTCGGTGCGACGGCCGCCTCCGGTCTCGCGGTGCTGCTGACGGCGGGGCAGACCGTGCCGTTCCTCCGCAAGGTCTCGGTGTTCGGCGTGCGTGACGGCGAGGGTCCGCAGGACCTCCCGGTCAACCGCACCGCCAGGGCTGCCGGTGCCGCCAAGGCTGCAGCCGACCCGGACTTCCGGCTCGAGGTCGTCATCGCCGGCACCACGCGTACGTTCAGCCGCGCCGAGCTTGCCGCGCTCCCGCAGCGCACCCACCGGCTGCCGATCGCGTGCGTCGAGGGCTGGAGCCGCAGCGCGCTCTGGACCGGCGTCTCGGTCCGCGACCTCGTCGAGCTGGCCGGCGGCGATCCCGACTCGGAGGTGAAGGTCCGCTCGATGCAGACGATCGGCGCGTTCCGTACGTCGGAGCTCCCGGCGGACTTCGTCCGCGACCACCGCACGCTGCTGGCGCTGGAGCTCAACGGCGAGACGCTGTCGCTCGACCACGGCTACCCGTGCCGCATCATCGCGCCCAACCGTCCCGGAGTCCTGCAGACCAAGTGGGTCCGCCAGCTGGAGGTCACGTCATGAGGGAGATCCGCGCCGCGCTGCTTGCGCTGGGTGTCGGTGTGGGCCTCTGGGGTGTCTGGCTGATGCGCGACTTCACGTCGACGCAGCTGATCTCGGTGGCGGTGTTCCTGGTCGGTGGCGTGATCCTGCATGACGCGATCCTCGCGCCGGTCACGGTCGGCATCGGCGTCCTGGGTGCGCGCCTCCTGCCGAGTCACGTCCGTGCTGCCGCCGGCATCGGCTTCCTGCTGTGGGGCACGCTGACGCTGGCGTTCGTCAACGTGCTCTCGGGACAGGGTGGCAAGCCCGACAACATGACGGTGCTCAACCGCCCGTACGCGCTGAGCTGGTTCGTGATGACCGCCGTGCTCGTCGCAGCCGTCGTCATCGCCGCCGTCCGCAGGCGCCGAGCCGTCAGAGCTGCAGCGTCATGAAGACGCTCCACGGGTCCTCGGCGTAGTCGGCGAACGGTCCGCACCGGACGAAGCCGTGGCGCTCGTAGAGCCGGTGAGCCGCGAAGAACGGTTCGTCGCTGCCGGTCTCGAGGCTGACTCGTGCATACCCGCGCCGGCGTGCCTCGCCGAGCAGGTGCTCGAGGACGAGCCCGCCGACGCCCTGTCCGCGTACGTCGTCGATCGTGCGCATCGACTTCACCTCGCCATGGGTCGCGTCAATCTCCTTGAGTGCGCCGCACCCGACGACACGGTCGCCCGACCACACCGACCAGAACGTCACATCGGGCCCGCTCAGGCGATCGGCCGACATCGCGTGCATCGACTCGGCGGGAGAATGCAGCGCGAGGTCGTCTAGGTGTCGCTCGAGCAGCTGACGAACCTCGGGGCCGGACAGGTCGTCCTCACGGATCGTGAACACCATCACCCCTCGATGTCGACGACGGTCACCCGTCGCATGCAGGCCTGGAGCAGGCGTACGACCGCGAGGTGCTCCGGAGCGGGAAGGTACGCGTCGCGCGCCGCCGCCGACTCGAACACCGCGACGGCGGCGTGGGTGAAGCCGTCGGCGAGGTTCTCCGGACTGACGTCCGGGCCGACGCTCATCGAGATGACGCCGGGCAGCGCTGCCAGGGACCGCAGCCCCTGGACCGCGGCGTCGATCTCCGCCGTCTTGTCCGGATCGAGCTCGAGGAGCACGGTGTGAACGATCATCTGGCATGCACCTGCGAGCCGTCGAGGCGCGGGTCGATGACGATCTTGGCGTGGGTCTCGGGATCGCCGAGGGCGTCGAACGCGGTCGCGACACCATCGAGGCCGACGCGACCGGTCAGCATCGCCGACGGGTCGATCGTGCCGTCTGCCAGGGCGTGCAGCGTGTCGCGGAACTCCAGCGGCGTGTAGCCGATGACGAAGCGCAGGTCGATCTCCTTGTTGATCGCCATGGAGGGCCGGATCTGGTCGCCGCCCATGCACACGCCGACCACGACGATCCGCGAGAACAGCGGTGCCCCGGCCATGATGCTGTCGATCATCCCGGGGTTGCCGACGCACTCGAAGATGACCGGCGCCTTGGGGTTGGTCGCACCGACCTTGTCGGCGGCACGCCAGGCGTGCCACCAGCCGACCGGGAGCCTGGACATCTGGTCGATGGCGTCCATCGCGGCGCCGAGCGTGTCCGGCACCGTCGTGAAGTGCTTGTGGTCCTTGGCGGTCGCGAACGGCGATCCCTCGGTCGGGTCGACGACGCTGGTGGCGCCCAGCCTGGTGGCCAGGGCCCGGCGACCTGGGGACGGATCGCTGGCGATGATCGTGCGTACGCCCCGCGACTTCAGGATCGTGATGACCGCGAGCCCGACCGGACCGCATCCGACGACGACTGCGACGTCCTTCTTCCTGACCTCACCGCGGGCAACCGCGTGCCAGCCGACGGCCATCGGCTCGGTCAGCACGGCGACGTCGGCGGCGAGTCCGTTGGGGACCTTGAGGGTGAGGTTCTCCTGGGTGACGAGGTACTCCGCGTACGCGCCCGGCGCCTTGGCCGACAGACCGAGCGCGTCGACGGCCGTGCCGTTGCGGAGCAGCGGCAGCGAGACCACCGGCGTGCCCGTGGCGAGCTTCTTGGTGGTGCCGGGTCCGTGATCGGCGACGACGCCATACAGCTCGTGGCCGAGGATGACGTGCTGGTCGGACCGCATGAAGTCGTCGTAGCCGGTCTCCACCATGACCGCGCCGAGCTCGTCGCCATGCACGCGGGCGTGGAGGTCGGAGCCGCAGATGCCACAACGCTGCACCTCGAGGAGCACCTGGCCCGTGGCGGGGACCGGGGTCTCGAGGTCGACGACGCTGAGCTGGCTCTGGTGACACGTGACGGCGCGCATGGCGACCATTCAAGCGGAGACAGGACGCTGGCAGAGCCGCATGGGTTAGTTTTCTCTCGTGCTTCTCTCCGACCGCGACATCCTTGCCGAGATCGACGCTGGGCGCGTGGCGCTCGACCCCTTCGACCCGGGGATGATCCAGCCGTCGAGCATCGATGTACGCCTCGACAAGTTCTTCCGGGTCTTCGACAACCACAAGTACCCCCACATCGATCCCGCCGTCGACCAGTCCGATCTCACGCGTGAGGTCGAGGTCGGCAAGGACGAGGCGTTCATCCTGCATCCCGGTGAGTTCGTGCTCGGCTCGACGTACGAGCTGGTCACCTTGCCCGACGACATCGCGGCTCGCCTCGAGGGCAAGTCGTCGCTGGGCCGGCTCGGCCTGATGACGCACTCGACGGCCGGCTTCATCGACCCGGGCTTCTCAGGTCACGTGACGCTCGAGCTCGCCAACGTGGCGACGCTGCCGATCAAGCTCTACCCCGGCATGAAGATCGGCCAGGTCTGCTACTTCCGGCTCAGCTCGCCGGCGGAGAATCCCTACGGCTCGGCGAAGTACGGCTCGCGCTACCAGGGCCAGCGTGGCCCGACGGCCTCGCGCTCGCACGCCAACTTCCACCGCACCGAGATCTAGCGTCTCTCCCCGCCCCGCGAGTGGTGCGGATTCGGGAATGTGAGACGGCGTGTTGCACAGATCTGCACCGCTCGCGTGTGGATTTGCACCACTCGCGGGATCGCTAGGCTGACCCGGTGACTCTCCCGCTCGACATCTCGCCAGCCGTCCAAGCCGCTCTCGATGTCGGGCAGCCCGTCGTTGCCCTCGAGTCGACGATCATCTCGCACGGCTTGCCGCGTCCCGACAACCTCGAGGCGGCGCGCGGGTTCGAGACGATCCTCACCGGCATGGGCGTGGTGCCGGCCACGGTCGCGGTGCTCGACGGCCGACTCAAGGCGGGGCTGACGGATGAGGAGCTCGTACGCATCGCGGGCGAGGACATCCCCAAGCTCAGCGTGCGTGACCTGCCGATCGCGCTCGCCCGTGGCGGCAGCGGTGCCACGACGGTCGCTGCCACCTCGTACATCGCCGACCTCGCCGGCATTCGGGTCTTCGCGACAGGCGGGCTCGGCGGCGTGCACCGGGGCGCATCCGAGACGTTCGACGAGTCTGCCGACCTCACGGTGCTGTCGGAGGTGCCGATCACGGTCGTCTCGGCGGGGGTGAAGTCGATCCTCGACATCCCCGCGACCCTGGAGCGGCTCGAGTCGTTGAGCGTCATCGTGCTGGGCTACGGCACCGACCGGTTCCCCAGCTTCTGGCTGACCGACTCCGGCGAACAGCTCGACTGGTCCGTGCCCGACGCGTCAGCCGTTGCCGCGGTGATGGCGTCCCGCGACGCGCTCGGCCAGAACGCCGCGATCCTGGTCGCCAACCCGTTGCCGGAGTCCGAGCAGCTCGATCCGGCCGTGCACGACAAGGCACTCACCGAGGCGCTGCGGAAGGCCGACGAGCAAGGGCTCTCCGGCAAGGAGGTCACCCCGTTCCTCCTGCTGACGATCGTCGAGCTGACCGGCGGCAAGAGCCTCGCGGTCAACCTCAAGATCGCCGAGAACAACATCCGCGTTGCCGGTGAGATCGCCCTGTCCTGGGCTGCCCGATGATCCTGGTCGTCGGAGACGTGGTCGACGACATCGGCGTACGACCGCTCGGCACCGTCAATGCGGCGAGCGACACCGAGTCGGAGATCCGGATGACACCGGGTGGCTCGGCGGCCAACGTGGCAGCCTGGCTCGGACACCTCGGCACGTACGCACGCTTCGTCGGCAGGGCCGGGGCGGATGGCGTCCAGCGGCACGTCGATGCCCTCACGGCATACGGTGTGGATGCCCGCATCACCTCCGACCCCGCGCTGCCGACCGCGACAATCGTGCTGACGCTCGACGACGCTGCCGATCGCACGATGTACGTCGACCGCGCCGCCAACACGACGCTTCGAGCGGCCGACTTCCCGGCGGACATCTGGAACGAGATCGAGTGGTTGCACCTCACGGGCTACTCGTTCTTCGATCCTGGCGTACGGCCGATCGTCCTCGAGCTGATGGCCGAGGCGCGCCGCCGGTCGATCGGCATCAGCGTCGACCCGAGCTCCCTGGGGTTCCTCGAGGCCGCGGGCCGCGACGAGTTCACGTCATGGGTCGCCGATGCCGACCTGCTGTTCCCCAACGACGACGAGCAGGGATTCCTGCAGCTCCAGGGTGACGTCGTGGTGACCCTCGGCCCTGCCGGTGCGAGGTTCGGCGACCACACGGTCGCCGCATCCGCGACCGACGTCGTCGACACCACCGGCGCCGGCGATGCGTTCTGCGCCGGGTTCCTCAGCGTGTGGACCAAGAACCGCGATCCCGAGGCCGCGCTCGCCGCCGGTGCGAGGGTCGCCGCGGAGTGCGTCGCGCTCCGCGGAGCGCGACCCGTCAGAGCTCGCTGAGCCTCGGCGGATCGGCGCCGGGCCGTGAGCAGGTGATCGCCGCGGCGTTGACCGAGAACTCCGCGAGGTCGGTGAGCTCGGTGTCGTCGAGCTGGTCGGCGGGCGGCCAGGCGTAGGCCGCGCACCACGACAGCATCGCGGCCATGAACGAGTCGCCGGCACCGATCGTGTCGGCCACCGCGACGGACGGCGCATCCGCACCTGCGACCACGGATCCGCCCGCGACCACGGCTCCGGAGCCGCCGAGGGTGATGGCGACGAGCTTGCCCTCGCCCGCGAGCCGTCGAGCGAGGTCCTCGGGTGCCTCGTCCGGGAACAGCACCGCAGCATCCTCGTCGCTCATCTTCACGATGCGGGCGTACGGCACCACGGCGCCGAACACCTCGCGCCAGAACGCCGGATCGGGCTCGACCGCGAGCCGGACGTTGGGGTCGTAGGACACCGCGAGGCCCATCGCATCGGCAGTGGCGATCAGCTCGGCGACCCGATGGGCGCCGGGCATCAGCGCAGCACCGAGCGATCCGACGTGCACCGCCTCGAACGCCGACGGGTCGGGCATCGCCGCGGGGTCCCACTGCAGGTCGAACACGTATGACGCGCTGCCGTCCTCGCCGATCGTCGCGGTGGCGCTCGACGTACGGGCGAGCACCGGGTCGAGCAGCGCGAGGTCGACCCCCGACTCCGCCATGTGGCGCTGCAGGATCGTGCCGTAGGAGTCGTTGCCGATCTGGGTGCCGAGCACCGTGTCGCACTCGAGCCGGGCCAGGCCGATGGCGACGTTGAACGGTGATCCGCCGGCGTGGGGCTCGCCATCGACGATGTCGACCAGTGCCTCGCCGATGACCAGGATCGTCATGTGAGCCTCTCGATGGTCTGGGCCGGGGACGGTGCCAGCGGCAGGCTGGGCAGCGTCACGGCGTTGAACGCGTGATAGGCATCGGGCTTGCCCTGCCACGTACGCGCGGACGGTCCCATCGTCGGGGACAGCTCGTGGATCCAGCCGGTCCCGGTGACGAAGTACTCGTCGGTCTCCGCCCACCAGCGCCGGGCGAACCCGTCATAGATCGCCTCGCCGGTGGAGGCGCTGAGTGCGTGGGCCGCGAGCACCGCCTCGGCGATGACCCAGTGGAATCGTTCCTCGACCACGGGTGATCCATACCAGTCGGTCGTGTAGGGGATGCCGGGTGAGTCGTCGTCGACCGCGTCGTCGACCGCGCGCGAGAACAGCTCCTCGGCGGCCTCCTGCATCCACGGTGCCGGCTCGTCGAGGCTGGCGGCGAGCTGTGTCAGGAGCCGGGCCCATTCGAATGCGTGGCCCGGTGTCGCGCCGAACGGCCGGAACGGGTCGGCCGGCTTCTCGACGTTGTAGTTGGGGATCGGCGTCCAGTCGTGGTCGTAGTGCTCGGGGATGCGCCAGTCGTGCGCCCGGGCATGGAGGCCGATCAACCGTTCGCAGATCGCCAGCGCCCGGCTGCGCCAGACGGCGTCACCCGTGACATCGGCGGCGAAGAGGTAGGCCTCGACGCTGTGCATGTTGCTGTTGGCGCCGCGGTAGCCGTCAAGCACCGTCCAGTCCTCGTTCCACTCCTCACGGCAGCGGCCTGCCCCGGAGTCCCAGAACCGCGTACGGTGCACCGTCGTCGCTTCGTCGAGCAGCGCGTCCGCACCCTCGGCCCCGGCCGCCTTCGCAGCGCACGCCGCCAACAGGACGAACGCGTGCTCGTAGCAGAACTTGCCGGTCTGGGCCGGCTTGCCGTCGGCGCGGACCTCGGCGTACCAGCCTCCGTTGACGTCGTCGTGGAACGTCGTGGTCAGAGCCCGTACGCCGTGCTCCGCCAGGTCGAGGGCGTCGTCGTCACCGCCCAGGTGCGCCAGCGCGAAGACGTACGTCATGCGCGCCGTGATCCAGAGCTGGAGATCGGCGTCAGGGTCGAATCCGCCGTCGTTGTCGAGCCACGCGAACCCGCCTGCGTCACGCCTGGACCGGCGGGCGAACGCCAGGATGTCGCGGCGCTGCTCGTCGCGCCACTGGTCGCTCCCGGGTTCCATGCCACCAACCTACCCATCCCGTCGGGGTGTGATCAGGGGTGATCCGGGGTGCTCACCGATGTCGCTCGGGGGCGCCGCCCGTCACGCTGGACGTATGACTTCTTCAGACACGTCTGGGCGGCGATCCGCATGATCCGCGCCCAAGGACTCACCAAGACGTACGGCGGCAAGACCGCCGTCAACGGCATCGACTTCACGGTCGAGCCGGGCCGTGTCACCGGCTTCCTCGGCCCCAACGGCGCCGGCAAGTCCACCACGATGCGCATGGTCCTCGGCCTGGATGCGCCGACCAGCGGCACGGCGTCGGTCAACGGTCACCGCTACACCGCGTCGCCGGCTCCGCTGCGTGAGATCGGTGCGCTCCTCGAGGCGCATGCGATCCACCCGGGTCGTACCGCCCGCGACCACCTCCGCTGGCTGGCCGCCAGCAACGGCATCCCCACGACCCGCGTCGGCGAGGTCCTGGAGCTCGTCGGACTCGACTCGGTGGCCGGCCAGCGCGCCGGCAAGTTCTCGCTCGGCATGGGCCAACGCCTTGGCATCGCCGCCGCGCTGATCGGCGACCCACCGGTCGTCATGCTCGACGAGCCCGTCAACGGCCTCGACCCCGAGGGCATCCGCTGGGTGCGTTCGCTCGCCCGTCAGCTCGCCGACGAGGGACGTACGGTGTTCATCTCCAGCCACCTGATGTCGGAGATGGCGCTCATGGCCGATCACCTGATCGTCATCGGTCGCGGCTCGATCCTTGCGGACTGCTCGATGCAGGAGTTCATGGCCGAGCACGCCGCGTCGTACGTACGCGTCAAGGCACCCCGGCTCACCGACGTGGCCGCACTGTTGTCGTCCAACGGCCTCGACGTCAGCCATGCGGACGACGAGCTGCGGGTCCAGGGTCTCGACGCCGCCGCGATCGGCGAGCTGGTCGGCACCAACGGCCTGCTCCTCCACGAGCTCGCGATCGTCCGCTCCTCGCTCGAGGACGCGTTCATGACCCTGACGGCCGACAGTGTGGAGTACCACGCCAAGGCCGCCGACGAGATCAAGGCTGGATCACGATGAGCACCACCAACACCATCCAGGCGACCACCGGGGTCGAGGTCGAGCCGGCCGGCTTCGGCACGACGCTTCGTGCCGAGTGGATCAAGCTGTGGACCGTCCGGTCCACGTGGTGGACCATGTTCGCCCTCGTCGTGCTCGGCGCGGCACTCACGACGCTGATCTGCTGGGGCAACGCCAGCTGGCTGGCCAGCGACGATGCCGACGAGTCGCCGGGATCCTTCATCACCTGGGGCATGATGATCGCCCAGGTCTGTGCCGTGATCGTCGGTGTGCTCACCGTGACCTCCGAGTACGGCACGGGCATGATCCGTACGACGTTCGCCGCCGTGCCCGGCCGAGGTCGTGTCCTCGCCGCCAAGGCGATCGTCGTCTCGTCGGTGATCTTCGTCGTCGGAACGTTGACGGCGCTGCTCGGCTACGTCGGTGGCAACTACTTCCTCGACCGCGAGGGCATCGGCCTGGCACTGGAGGGCAACGTGGCCCGGGCGATGTACGGCAGCGGCTTGTTCCTGGCCGGTCTCGCACTGTTCTCGATGGCGGTCGGCTTCCTCGTCCGGCACACGGCGGCGGCGATCTCGATCGTGCTGGCACTGGTGTTCGTCGTCGGCAACATGGTGCTCCTGATCCCCGGGTCGTTCGGTGACTGGGTCACCAAGCTGATGCCCGGCAACGCCGGCGGGGCGATCGCGGCTCCCGTACCGTTCAACCCCGAGCTGCTCGGCGCGTGGGCCGGACTCGGCGTGTTCGCCGCCGAGACGGCAGCGCTGCTGGCTCTCGCGTGGTACCTGCTCCGCCGCCGGGATGCCTGAGCTGGGTGCTCTCTGCGCACGAACGCGAAGGCAGGTTGAGTGGAACGCGGCGAAGCCGCCCCTCGAAACCTGGTGAGGTGACTCCCCAGCGGTAGGCGTACGAGAAGTGCCCGGTCTCCTTCGAGGCCGGGCCCTTCTGCGTCCGTCAGTTGACGATCGGCAGCGTCAGGGTCTGGCCGGTCGAGCCGGCGGCGATGCTGACCGCCGTCGGGAGCACGCCTCCGCGGTAGTTGACCGAGCCGCCGGCCACGACCAGCTGGATCTTGTGACCGGCCGCGAACCGGTGGACGAACCCGGGGAGCGTGACCTTGAACGGCTTGGTCACGTCGAGGACACGGACCGGAGCGACCAGGTTGCGTACGAGGGTCGCCTTGCCGGCGGCGTCGACGTCGAGCACCTTGACGAAGACCACGAGCTGTCCCGTGGGCCCGGTCGCCTGCGTCAGTGCCGACGTGGGCGCCGACACCTGCAGGTTGGCGACGGGCGAGCCGACGACATCGGTGTTCTTGGTCAGGGCTGGCGTGGTCCAGCTCGCGAACGTGCCCGGCAGGTCCTGCTCGATTGCGGGCAGCCCTTTCACGTAGCCGGCGAGCACGTCGAACGGGTCGATGGTCGACGGCAGCCCGGCCGCCAGTGTCAGGAACGACTGCGTGTCCGGCTTGATCGCGGCGGTCGAGGTGACGAGCTGCTTGCCGGCCGACAGGTAGTACTTCGTCGCGGTGCCGACGGGGAAGCTTGTCGACGTCGCGTACGCCGCGGCCGCCGAGCCCGCGGGGTCGTAGCTGACCCAGTCGCGGAAGTACGTGAACTCCGGACCCGTGCTGACGCTCGAGCCCTTGAGGTAGTGGTCGAACCACTCGATGGCGCGCTTGGAGATGTGCTGCGTCGCCGGGTTGGGGTTGCCGAAGTCGATCTCGCCCGGAGCCATCGGACCGGAGTGGCCGCCGTTGACCCACACCAGCTTGGTCGGGACACCCTGCTTCTTGAGTGCCTGGTAGGTCGCCACCGACTCGTTGAGGTTGAAGAGGGTGTCGTCCTGACCCTGGATGAGCAGCGTCGGGATCTTGATCTTCGAGACGTAGCTGCCGACGGATGCGTGC
This sequence comes from Aeromicrobium panaciterrae, assembly GCF_039537165.1. GTDB lineage: Bacteria > Actinomycetota > Actinomycetes > Propionibacteriales > Nocardioidaceae > Aeromicrobium > Aeromicrobium panaciterrae. Next base: position 1,737,412 of record NZ_BAAAZZ010000002.1, read on the forward strand.
CGCAGCTTGGCGGTCGTCGTCTGGTCGACGAAGCCTGTCACGCCGGCCGAGACGAGTGCGGGGCAGACGAAGGTGGCGAAGTTGGGGCACCCGACGATGCGGGACGGGTCGCTGGCGACGTTCTGCAGGCCGTTGGCGATCCCGAGCCCGGCGAACCCGAGGGCCCAGACGAGCTTGGCGGCGCCGGGGTTGGCGGTGCTGACGCCCGACGTCTGCGCCGTGTTGTTGGGCGACAGCGAGTAGGAGAGATCGTTCCACGTCGCACCGGGGATGAGCGTGTCGATGCGCATGTCCAGGGATGCCGCGGCGAACTGCGCGCCGCCGCCGTACGATACGCCGATCATGCCGAGGCGCGGATCGTTGGTGGAGGCGTTGCCGGCGTGGTCCCTGGTGTCGCGCTGGACCACCGTGAGGGCGGGGGCGGGAACGGTGTGCCCGGCGTCGGTGAACGCGATGCCGGTCTTGCCGCCGAGGTAGCTGACGAGCTGGCTCGCAGCCTTGCCGTCGGTGTCGGGGTCGTCGAGAGTGATCTTGCAGCCTGAGCCGCCGAAGCCGAGTCCGGAGTAGGAGAGGACCACGTAGCCCCGGGAGGCGAACGCCTTGCCGAGTCCGGCCTGGTCGTTCTTGGAGCCGCCGAAGCCGTTCGTGGTGAGGATCGCCGGGACCCGCTTGGACGCGGTCGCGGAGTTCGGTACGTAGAGGTCGCCGACGACGTCGCACGGCACGTTGTTGGCGGCGCCGGTCCTCACCGCGAAGTGCAGCGTCTGCACGGTGTAGGTCGGATCCGCGGCGCTGGCCGGCTGGACCAGGGCGGAGGCGGTGAGGCCGAGTGCAGTCAGGACGAGGAGTGGACGTACGCGCATGGTGCTCCTGAAGACAAGTGGAGAGGCCCTACCTACTCCGGGGTAACCAACGACGGACCTGTGTCTCAGGTCACGTGCGACTACGGGCGCAGGCGTCGCGAGATCTCGGCGGCGGTGGCTGCGACGGGTTCGGCGAGTCCGTCCACGGGGGTGCGCGCCTCCCACGTCACGGCGACGGCGGCGTGGATCGTTCCTGCCGCGATGGGCGCCGCGATCGACGCGAATCCCGCCGTCACCTCGCCGTCCTCGGTTGCATAGCCACGCTGACGGGTGTCGGTGAGGAGTCGTCGCAGCTCGCTGGGCGTACGCGGTCCGGCTCCCGTGCGCGACGTGAAGGCTGCCTTGTCCGGGTAGAGGGCACGCACCTGCGCGGCTGGAAGCGAGGCCAGGATTGCGCGGCCCGACGCCGTCAGGTGAGCGGGCAGCCTGACGCCGACGTCGGTGACCAACGGAGGACGACCGGGCGCACGTTCCTCGATGACATAGAGGACGTCGGCGCCGTGCAGCACCACCAGATGGGCTGATTGGCCGACCTGGTCGACGAGCCGGGCAAGGGGCAGACGGGCGAGACGGGCGAGTGGCTCCTGGCGCGCGAACCCGTGCCCGACCTCCCACGCTGCGATGCCGATGCCCCAGGTGCGGTCGTCGGGGTAGTGGATGACGAAGCCTTCATCCGCCATCGCCGCGAGCAGGTGATAGGCCGACGACCGTGGCAGGTCCGTGGCGCTTGCGATGCGGGCGGCCGACACCGGGACGGGCTGCGACGACAGGAAGCGCAGCACGCGCAGCGTTGTGGTTGCGGCGGGTACGGGACGGGCCATGCACCCAGTGTCTCGTACCCGAGACATCTGTTCGACGATCGAAGTCAAGCGTGCTTTACTCGATCCATGAGTAAAGCGACCTTGACATCCGGCAGGCGAGCACCGGTGGCCCACTATGTGCTGGCGGCAGCGTTCGGAGCAGTCGCAACCATCGCCGTCGCACTGCTGGTGGGCGTGACCAACGCAGGCAACTTCTGGCCGGCAGCGGGTGTCGGTGCGATGTGCGCGGCCTATCCGGCCTTCTCGCTGGGCGGGAAGATCTTTGTCACGAACCACACCGTCGCACGTGACTCGCACGGAGAGGAGAGCGTCGAGTCCCTCTGGATGAAGCAGGCTGGTGCCGGGGCGTTTCTCGACGTGCTGGTCGCGACGCTCGTGGTCGCGATCGTGCTGATGCTCCGTGGGGACGACGTCGATGCCCTTCCGGTGCTGCTCGGCCTGATCGGGCTCAGCGTGGTGGACGCCGGCTTGCGCTACGCCGTGATTCGTCACCGTTCGCTGCGATGAAGAACAACGTGGCCGGCCGTCGCCAGGAGCGGCAGTGGACGCAGGCTGACCTGGCGCAAGAGCTCGGCGTCTCGCGGCAGACGGTGATCTCCATCGAGCGGGGCAGGTTCGACCCGTCGCTCCCGTTGGCGTTCCTCATCTCGAAGACGTTCGACTGCTCGATCGAGGACGTGTTCTCGCCGGAGTAGTTGTCTCGTATCCGAGACAGGACTGTCTCTGCACCCATGGCGCGGAGACCCGTCGGAGGAGTCCCATGGAGCATGGGCAACGTGATGGTGGGAGTCGGCGCGGTGGCGCCGGAGGATGTCGTACGTGTCGCGCGCGAGGGAACGCTCGTCGAGCTGAGCTCCGAGGCACGCGAGGCGATCACGCGGTCGCGTGCGGTGGTGGAGGAGATGGCGGCGTCGGACACGCCGGTGTATGGCGTCTCGACCGGCTTTGGTGCCCTGGCCACCCGGCACATCGAGCCCGAGCTGCGCACCCAGCTGCAGAAGAGCCTGATTCGTTCGCACGCTGCCGGCGCTGGTCCGCGGGTGGAGAACGAGGTGGTGCGGGCGCTGATGCTGCTACGCCTCTCGACGCTGGCATCGGGTCACACCGGCGTACGGCTCGAGACCGCCGAGGCCTATGCATCGATGCTCAACGCCGGTCTGACGCCGATCGTCCGCGAGTACGGCAGCCTCGGCTGCTCCGGCGACCTGGCTCCGCTGGCGCACTGCGCGCTCGCGGTGATGGGTGAGGGCGAGGTCGAGGACCACGGAGTCGTACGTCCCGCCGGCGAGGCGTTGGGCTCGTACGGCCTGGCGCCGGTCGAGCTGGCCGAGAAGGAAGGGCTCGCGCTGATCAACGGCACCGACGGGATGCTCGGCATGCTGGTGCTCGCGCTGCACGACCTGCGGCGGCTGCTCGACACCGCCGACCTCGCGGCGGCGATGAGCATCGAAGGGCTGATGGGTACGGATCGCGTGCTCGCCGCCGACCTGCAGGCGCTGCGCCCGCACCCGGGGCAAGCCGCGTCGGCGAAGCACATGGCGGCACTGCTGGCCGGATCGCCGATCGTGGCGAGTCACAGAGTTGGCGACGGCCGCGTGCAGGACGCGTACTCGTTGCGCTGCGCTCCGCAGGTGCACGGTGCAGCCCGCGACACCCTCGAGCACGCCACCACGGTTGCCGGCCGCGAGCTGGCATCGGCGATCGACAATCCGTCGGTGCTCGCCGACGGACGCATCGAGTCGCACGGCAACTTTCACGGAGCGCCACTGGCCTACGTGCTCGACTTCCTCGCGATCCCGGTGGCCGATGTCGCCAGCATGAGCGAGCGTCGTACCGATCGCTTCCTCGACGCGTCGCGCAACCAGGGGCTGCCGCCGTTCCTCGCCGACGATCCGGGCGTCGACTCGGGTCACATGATCGCGCAGTACACGCAGGCCGCCATGGTGTCGGAGCTCAAGCGGCTCGCGGCCCCGGCCAGCGTCGACTCGATCCCGTCGAGCGCGATGCAGGAGGACCACGTGTCGATGGGCTGGTCCGCCGCCCGCAAGCTGCGGACCTCCGTCGACCTGCTGACCCGCGTGCTGGCGATCGAGATCTACACCGCGGCACGTGGCATCGACCTGCGCGCGCCGCTCGAGCCCGGGCCCGCCACCGGTGCGGCCATCGCGCTGCTCCGTACGCGGGTCGCCGGCCCGGGTCCCGATCGCTACCTCGCACCCGACCTCGAGGCCGCCACCGAGCTCGTACGCTCCGGCGCCCTCCTCCACGCCGCACAAGGAGAACTGAAATGAACCGTCCCACCATCCGCGCAGCCCGCGGCACCACGATCACCGCGAAGTCGTGGCAGACCGAGGCGCCGATGCGCATGCTGATGAACAACCTCGATCCCGAGGTGGCAGAACGCCCCGAGGACCTCGTCGTCTACGGCGGCACCGGCAAGGCCGCGCGGAGCTGGGAGGCGTACGACGCGATCGTCCGCACCCTGGAGACGCTCGCCGACGACGAGACGCTGCTGGTGCAGTCGGGCAAGCCGGTCGGCGTGTTCCGCACCCACGAGTGGGCGCCTCGAGTGCTGATCGCCAACTCCAACCTGGTCGGCGACTGGGCGACCTGGCCGGAGTTCCGCAAGCTCGAGGCCGAAGGCCTGACGATGTACGGCCAGATGACGGCCGGATCGTGGATCTACATCGGCACGCAGGGCATCCTGCAGGGCACGTACGAGACGTTCGGTGCCGTTGCACGCAAGAGGTTCGGCGGGTCGCTCGCCGGGACGCTGACCCTGACGGGTGGCGCAGGTGGCATGGGTGGTGCGCAGCCACTCGCCGTGACGATGAACGACGGCGTCGCGCTGGTGGTCGACGTCGACGAGACTCGGCTCGAGCGGCGGGTCAAGCACGGCTATCTCGACGAGTACTGGACCGATCTCGACCAGGCGATCGAACGCGCCGTCGCGGCCAAGAACGAGCGACGGGCGCTCTCGGTCGGCGTGGTCGGCAATGCCGCGACGATCTTCACCGAGCTGCTCGAGCGCGGCACCCCGATCGACATCGTCACCGACCAGACCAGCGCGCACGATCCGCTGAGCTACCTGCCCGAGGGCATCACGGTCGCCGACTGGCACGCCGAGGCCGCGCGTGATCCGGACGGCTTCACCCTCAAGGCGCGCGAGTCGATGGCCACGCACGTACGCGCCATGGTCGGCTTCATGGATGCCGGGGCCGAGGTGTTCGACTACGGCAACTCGATCCGCGAGGAGGCGCGGCTCGGCGGGTTCGATCGGGCGTTCGAGTTTCCCGGATTCGTGCCTGCGTACATCCGGCCGCTGTTCTGCGAGGGCAAGGGTCCCTTCCGCTGGGCCGCGCTCTCAGGTGATCCCGCCGACATCGCCGCGACGGACCGGGCGATCCTCGAGCTGTTCCCCGAGGACGAGCACCTGGCCCGCTGGATCACCAAGGCGCAGGAGAAGGTGCATTTCGAGGGACTGCCGGCTCGCATCTGCTGGCTCGGCTACCAGGAGCGTCACCTTGCCGGACTGCGGTTCAACGAAATGGTGGCGTCCGGCGAGCTGAGTGCTCCCGTCGTGATCGGACGCGACCACCTCGACTCCGGCTCGGTGGCGTCGCCGTACCGCGAGACCGAGGCCATGGCGGACGGCTCGGACGCGATCGCCGACTGGCCGCTGCTCAACGCGCTGCTCAACACGGCGTCGGGTGCGACCTGGGTGTCGATCCACCACGGCGGCGGTGTCGGCATCGGTCGCTCGATCCACGCAGGTCAGGTCATCGTCGCGGACGGTACGCCGCTGGCTGCGCAGAAGATCGAGCGCGTCCTGGTCAACGATCCGGGCACGGGAGTCATGCGCCACGTCGACGCGGGCTATGACCGCGCCGCCGAGGTCGCGAAGGAGCGGGGCCTCCGGGTCCCGATGTCCGAGCGAAGCGAGGATCCTAGGGAGCGAAGCGACCGTGAGGGAGCGCCAGCGACCGAAGGAAGCGAATGAGCCTCGCCGACCTCTACGACATTGGTCGTGATCCGACGACCGGCGGCTATCGGCGGTATGCGTGGAACGACGCCGACATGCTCTTGCGGGAGTGGTTCTCGGGCGAGGCGGCGGCTCGCGGGATGGAGCTCGTCGAGGACGGCAACGGCAACCAGTTCGCGTGGTGGGGGAGTGCCACGGATGCACTGCTGATCGGATCGCACCTCGACTCCGTACCGGATGGCGGCGCGTACGACGGCCCGCTCGGCATCACGTCATCATTCGCGGCCGTCGACCGGTTGCGCGCCGAAGGTGTCACGCCGAGCCGTCCCATCGTGATCGGCAACTTCGCTGACGAGGAGGGTGCGCGCTTCGGTATCGCCTGCGCCGGCTCGCAGCTCATCACCGGCGTGCTCAGCGCCGACCGGGCTCTCGCCCAGAAGGATCGCGACGGCATCACGATGGCGGAGGTGCTCAAGGCCCGCGGACGTGATCCCCAGACTGTCGGCCCATCAGACCTGCTCGACCGGATCGGTACGTTCGTCGAGCTCCACGTCGAGCAGGGGCGATCACTGGTCCACACCGGTGATCCTGTCGGAGTGGCCTCGGCGATCTGGCCGCATGGCCGGTGGCGCCTAGACTTCTGCGGCGAGGCCAATCACGCCGGCGCCACGGTCATGGAGGACCGCCGCGATCCGATGCAGGCTTACGCTGCGAGTGTGCTCGCCTCTCGTCGCCTCGCCACGGATGCCGGAGCGCGTGCGACGTTCGGTCGGCTCGAGGTCGAGCCCGGCGGCACGAACGCCATACCGTCGCGAGTTCGTGCGTGGCTCGATGCCCGCGCCGCCGACGAAGGCACCTTGGATCGACTTGTCGACAATATTGTCGCGGCGGCACAGGCCGAAGCAGGACGTGATGGCACCACGGTCGAGCTGACGGCCGAGTCGGTGAGCCCGGCGGTGGAGTTCGATTCCGCCCTGCGCGACCGGCTCGCAACGCTGCTCGATGCGCCGGTGCTGCCGACCGGCGCCGGCCATGACGCGGGAGTGCTGAGCGCGCACGTCCCGACGGCAATGTTGTTCGTGCGCAATCCCACTGGCATCTCGCATTCGCCGGCCGAGTTCGCCGAGGACTCCGACTGTGAAGCTGGCATCGAAGCGCTGACCGCCGTCGTACGTGAGTTGGCCACGTGACGACTGTCCCGGCTTTCGCCAACTGCCACAGTCACGCGTTCCACCGTGCTCTGCGAGGGCGGGTCACAGGCGCAGAATCCTTTTGGTCATGGCGCGACCAGATGTACTCGCTGGCCGGGGCGCTCGACCCCGACCTGCTGTTCGACCTCGCCCGCGCGACGTACGCCGAGATGTACCTGGCCGGCATCCGCAGCGTCGGCGAGTTCCACTACGTGCACCACCAGCCGGACGGGACGCCGTACGACGATCCCAACGCGATGGGGGAGGCGCTGATCGCCGCTGCCCGGGAGGCCGACCTGCGGATCACGCTGCTCGACACGTGCTACCTGGCCGCCGGATTCGGGAAGGCGCCGGAGGGGGCGCAGCGGCGCTTCGCCGACCGTGACGCGGATGCCTGGGCTGCGCGCGTCGAGACCCTCGCCCGCAAGCACGCCGACGCCGACGACGTCGTGATCGGTGCGGCGATCCATTCCGTACGCGCGGTGCCCCGCGACCAGCTCGCGACCGTCGCGAGGGCGCTGCCAGATGCGCCCCTGCACGCACACGTGTCCGAGCAGCCCGCCGAGAATGCCGAGTGTGTCGCCGCCACCGGGCTCACCCCCGTCGCCCTGCTCGCCGAGGCGGGAGCCTGGACGCCGCGCACCACCGCCGTGCACGCGACCCACCTGACGACCGACGACATCGCGACGCTTGGGACGCACCACTCGTACGTCTGCTTCTGCCCCACGACCGAGGCCGAGCTCGCCGATGGCATCGGCCCCAGCGTCGCACTGCGTGATGCCGGCGCCCGGCTGACACTCGGCTCCGACAGCAATACCGTGATCGACATGTTCGCCGAGGCTCGTGCCGTCGAGATGCATGAGCGGCTGTCGACCGGTGTACGCGGTGCATGGACCGCCGACCAGCTCTGGCTCGCCGCGACCACGACGGGTCACGAGTCGCTCGGTCTCGTCGTCACCGACACGATCGAGGTCGTCGACTCGGTACGCACCGCCGGCGCCCACGAGCTGCTCTGGGCTGCGACGGCTGCCGACGTCGAGGGCGACCCCAACGATGTCGCCGAGCTGCTCGAGTCGGCGATCGATGCGTGCTGGAGCCGGGCATGACCCCGATGCTGGTCACCAACATCGGCGAGCTGGTGACGTGGGACGACGAGCAGCCGATCCTCGACGACGCAGCCTTCGTCGTCGACGGCGGCAGGATCGCGTGGTTCGGACGGCGTACCGAGGCACCCGACGCCGATGCCGTACGCGATGTCGGCGGTGCGGCTGTCATCCCGGGATTCGTCGACTCCCACACGCACCTGGTGTTCGCAGGCGACCGCTCCGCGGAGTTCGAGGCCCGGATGACGGGGCAGCCGTACGCCGCGGGGGGCATCCGTACGACGGTCGCCGCGACCCGGGCTGCGACCGACGAGCAGCTCGCGGCCAACGTCGCTCGTCACCTCTCCGAGATGCGTGCCCAGGGCACCACGACGGTCGAGATCAAGAGCGGCTACGGGTTGACGGTGCACGACGAGGCGCGGTCGCTGGCGATCGCCCGCGAGTTCACCGAGCAGACCACCTTCCTCGGCGCCCATGTGGTGCCGGCCGAGTCAGAGATCGCCGACTATGTCGAGCTGGTCACCGGCGAGATGCTCGAGCGGTGCGCGCCGTATGCACGGTGGATCGACGTGTTCTGCGAGGACGGCGCATTCGGCGCCGACGAGTCACGCGCCGTGCTCGAGGCCGGCATCGCAGCGGGGCTCCTGCCGCGCATCCACGCCAACCAGCTCGGCCCCGGACCCGGCGTACAGCTCGCCGCCGAGCTCGGCGCGCCGGCCGACCACTGCACCTACCTGTCCGATGCCGACGTCTCCGCCATCGCCGACTCGGGCATCGTCGCCGGACTGCTCCCGGGTGTGGAGTTCTCGACCCGCCAGCCCTATCCCGACGCCCGCCGCCTGCTCGACGCCGGAGCCGCCGTGGCGCTGGCGACGGACTGCAACCCCGGCAGCTCCTTCACGTCGTCGATGGCGTTCTGCATCGCCGTCGCCGTACGCGACATGGGCATGAGCCCTCGCGAAGCGCTCTGGTCGGCCACCGCAGGGGGCGCGGCATCGCTGCGGCTCGACGACGTCGGGCACCTGCGAGTCGGCGCCAAGGCCGACTTCACGGTGCTGAACGCCCCGTCGTACGTCCACCTCGCCTATCGCCCCGGCGTCCCGCTCGTGGCGGCGACCAGCTGACGTACGCCGCCCCGCCGCGGCCGGTGGAGACCTGAGGCGAGCACGAGGCAGCCGAACGCCAGCGCGGCAGCGGCGGTGCGGACGGCGTGCGCCACCTGCCAGCGATCACGGTCGGTCGCCCAGTCAGCCGGTGGCCGGGCGACCGACCAGTCGAGCTGGTCGGCGTTGATCGGCAGGTTGATCGTCACGGTCGTGACGAAGACGATCAGCAGTAGGACGAGGGCAGCCGAGGTGAGCCCGAGGCCTGCCCCGCCCCGCCTCAGCCCGACGCAGACCAGGACGATCGCGGCGATGACGGTGGGAAGCAGCGTCCCGGTCGCCAGGGCGTCCATGCGGACGAGCTCGACTTGCCGCACCTGGGTGTAGACCGACGCGTCGAAGCGCCTGAGCGACAGCTCGAGGACCAGGATCGTCAGGAGAAAGCCGGTGAAGATCCCGCCCAGCACGACGCTGACGACTCGGGCGACCGACTCGATGGCTGCGTACGTCATGCCGCCACCTCGGCTTCGTGGGTGTTGGTCGCACGCAGGCCCATCAGCGCACCGACGGCGAGGAACACCGCACCGACGAACAACCCGCGTTGGAAGCCCTCGACCAGTGCCTCGTCCGGATGGGCTCCGTCGGTCAGCAGCCCGTTCGTACGAGAGGTGGCCAGCGCCGACAGGATCGCGAGACCCAGCGCACCGCCGACCTGCTGCGACGAGTTCAGCAGCGCGGCAGCGAGGCCGGCCTGCTCGCTCGGCACGCCGGCGTTGGCGGCGTTGATCAGTGCGACGAACACGGCGCCGATGCCGAGCGACATCACGACCATGCCCGGCAGCAGGTCCGAGACGTACGAGCCGTCGACCGGGATGCGCGAGAACAGGTAGACACCCACCGCCGTGATGAGTGCGCCGACGACCACGAGCGGCCGCGTGCCGACCCGGCCGATCAGGCTGGACGCCGTGCCGGCCGAGACGCCGATGACGACGCAGACCGGCAGATAGGCGAGACCTGTCTTGATCGGGGAGAACCCGAGGACCGACTGCATGTAGATGCTGAGGAAGAAGAACATCGACACGAACCCGGCGAACACCGTGAGCTGGGTGATGTTGGCGGCGGCCAACCCGCGGATCCGGAAGACCGACAGCGGCACCAGTGGATTGCGGATGCGTGACTCGATGAGGCAGAACGCCGCGAGGAGGGCGGCCGAGCCGACCATGCCACCGACCGTCCGCAGCGAGCCCCAGCCCTCGTCCGGCGCCTCGACGAGGGTGTAGACGACGAGCAGCATCGCGCCGGTGGCGAGCGCCGTACCGACCAGGTCGAAGCCGTGCTTGCGCTCCGCCGGCCGGTCGTCGTTGATGAGGGCATGGATCGCGGGGATGAGGAAGGCGCAGATGATCGGGTTGATGAACATCACCCAGCGCCAGCCGGGTCCTTCCGTGAGCACCCCGCCGAGCAGCACGCCGACCGCCGACGCCAGGCCGCCGACAGCCGCCCACGCCCCGAGTGCCTTGTGCCGCTCGGGTCCTTCCGCGTACGTCGTGGTGAGGATCGACAGGGTCGCCGGAATCGTCAAGGCAGCACCGACGCCCTGCACCAGGCGGGCGCCGACGAGCACGGTCGACGTGTCGGCGAAGCCGCCGATCAGCGAGGAGATGCCGAAGATGACGATGCCGGCGACCAGGACGTGGCGGCGCCCCAGCAGGTCGGCGGCCCGGCCGCCGAGGAGCATGAATCCTCCGTACGTCAGCAGGTAGGCGCTCGGCACCCATTGCAGCTCCTGGACCGAGAACCCGAGGTCCCCGCGGATCGCGGGAAGCGCGACGTTGACGATCGTGACGTCGATGAGGTCGAGGAATCCGACTGCACAGAGCAGCGTCAGGATGAGTTTTCCGCGGGTCGTCGCGAGGATGCCCGGTGGTGCGATGTCGGTGGTCATGATGGCCCTTCCGGAGGAGATGAGGTATTTACTGAGTGGCTACTCAGGTACAGTGACATATTCTGAGTCAGAACTCAAGAATTGGCTCGTGCCGCTATGGTGGCGGGATGGCAGCACCACAGAGGACGCGTGGACGTCCGCCGTCCGGTGGTCGCGAGGAGATCCTCAAGGCGACCCACGAGCTGCTGCGCGAACGAGGGATGGCCAGGCTGACGACTCGCGAGGTCGCGTCGCGGGCCGGCGTCTCCGAGGGCAGTGTGTTCTATCATTTCGACGACCGCTTCGGCCTGCTGAAGGCCGTGTTCGAGCGCTCAGTCGGGCCGCTGCACCTGGAGGAGGTGCGGCACGGATCCGACCTTCGTGAGGTCGTGACGACGATGTCGGAGAGCATCGAGGCGTTCCTGACGGGCAGCCTCGACGTGCTGATCGCCGCCCAGTCCGACGCCGAGCTGCGTGACTCGCTGCACGTCTACATGCTCGAGAACGACTTCGGTCCGCACCGCGGCATCGCCGGCATCGGCGCCTACCTTGCCGGTCAGCAGGAGGCGGGGCTCGTACGCGGCGACGTCGACCCCAAGGTCGTCGCCTCGATGATCGTCAACGACGCATTCCAGCGCTCCTGTGTCCCCAAGCTGGTGGGCAACCGCAAGGGCATCCAGCCGCGAACCGCGTTCATCGACTCGCTGCTGACCATGATCACGGCCTAACGAGTCCCGTCGACATACAACCATCGGCCGTCGTCGCGGACGAAGCGGCTGACCTCGTGCTGGCTGTCGGCTCCGTCGGGTGAGCGGTAGTACGCCTCGAACTCGACGACGCCCGTGGTCTCGAACGGGCTACCGCCGCTGGTGCTGAGGATGTCGAGGCGATACCAGCTCCGCTCGGCGTCGAGCTCCAACGACGGCGGCCGGGTGTCGGGGTGCCACGTTGCGAGGAGGTAGGTTACGTCGCCGACCGCGAACGCACTGAAGCGCGACCGCATCAGCTGCTCCGCCGTCTGGGCGACAGCAGACCCTGAGTGGAGTCGTCCGCAGCATTCCTCGTACGTCAGCCCGCTGAGGCACGGACACCGAGTCATGCACGCTGCCTAGGGCTTGGTCTCGTCGTCCTTGTCGGTCGGCGTACCGCCCTCTTGGAGCCATTCCTCGACGGCCTCGTCGTCGGCCGTCGTGGCCGCGTCCGCGGCCTCAGCCTCTTCTTCGCGGGCGTCCCCCTCGACGGGTTCCGTCTCGTCGGGCACCTCGGTGACCTGCTCGGCAGGACCCTCGTCCTCGGACTGACTGTCGCCGGCGGGCACGTCGTGCACGGCTTCATCCGCGCCGCGCTCTCTGTCCTCGTGAGCCGTGACAGGGTTGTCGCCGGCGGCGGCTTCAGCGGCAGCGTCGGCTGCGGGCGCGGCGTCCTCGGTCGCGGAGATCGAGTCGGGATCGGCCTTGTCCTCGGCGTCGGGCTCGGCCTCGGTCGCCTTCTCGACGACGGCGGCAGCGGTGGCGGCCTCGGCCTCGGCGACAACGGCTTCGTCATCTGCCTGGGACGGCTTGGCAGGTGCACGCTTCACGCCGGCCAGTAGCATCTGCGCGACGTCGAGCACCTCGACCTCTTCGCGAGCGTTGCCCTCGCTCTGCTCGGCAGTGAGTCCGTCCGACAGCATGACGCGGCAGAACGGGCACGCCACGGCGATCTGGTCGGCACCCGTGGCGACGGCTTCCTTCGTACGGTTGGTGTTGATGCGCGTGCCGATGGTCTCTTCCATCCACATCTGCGCACCACCGGCGCCACAGCAGAACGACTTCTCGCTGTTGCGCGGCATTTCGGCCAGCTCGGCACCGGGGATGATGCTGAGCAGCTCGCGCGGCGGCTCGTAGACCTTGTTGTGGCGACCGATGAAGCACGGGTCGTGGTAGGTGATCTTCTTCTTCTCGGTCTCGGCGTCGGGCGGCAGCGGGGTCAGCTTGCCCTCGCGTACGAGCCGGTTGAGCAGCTGCGTGTGGTGGACCACCTCGAGCTCGACGCCGAACTCGGCGTACTCGTTCTTGAGCGTGTTGAAGCAGTGGGCGCAGGTCGAGACGACCTTCTTGACCTTGGTCTCCTTGAACACCTCGGCGTTCTGCATCGCCAGCTGCTGGAAGACCATCTCGTTGCCGGCTCGCCGCGCCGGGTCGCCGGTGCAGGTCTCGCCGTCACCCAGGACCGCGAACGTCACGCCCGCCATGTCGAGGAGCTCGGCAACGGCCTGCGTCGTCTTCTTGGCACGGTCTTCGTACGCGCCGGCGCAGCCGACCCAGAACAGCCAGTCGACCTCGTCGAGGTCCTCGACGTCGACGCCGACCTGCTTGACCTCGAAGTCGAGGTTCTTGGCCCAGTCCATACGGCCCTTGGGATCCATGCCCCACGGGTTGCCCTTGCGCTCGAGGCCCTTGAAGATGTTGGTCAGCTCGGCGGGGAAGTTGGACTCCACGATCACCTGGTAGCGACGCATGTCCATGATGTGGTCGACGTGCTCGATGTCGACGGGGCACTGCTCGACGCAGGCGCCGCACGAGACGCAGGACCACAGGACGTCGGGGTCGATGACCGCGCCGCCCGTCGGGTGCCACGCATCGCCCTCGGTCGGGCCGACCAGTGCGCGCTCGGCCTCGGCCTTGACCTTGTCGGGCAGCGCGTCGCGGGCGGCGTCGTCCTTGGCCAGCGTGTAGGGAGCCTTGGCGAACGCGTGGTCACGCAGTCCCATGATCAGGAGCTTGGGGCTGAGCGGCTTCTCGGTGTTCCACGCGGGGCACTGGCTCTGGCAACGGCCGCACTCGGTGCAGGTCGCGAAGTCGAGCATGCCCTTCCAGCTGAAGTCCTCGACCTTGCCGACGCCGAGCTTCTCGAAGTCCTCTTCCTCGAGGTCCTCCATCTTCTCCATGTCGAGCGGCTCGCCGTTGATCATCAGCGGCTTGATCGAGCCCAGGGCGTTGGGGCGGCGGCTGAACAGGACGTTGAGCGGCGCCAGGAAGATGTGGAGGTGCTTGGAGTTGAGCACCTGGATCAGGAACACCAGCATGATGCCGATGTGGAGAAGTAGTCCGACGTGCTCCAGGACCTCGTTGGTGTGCTCGCTGAACCCGGAGAGCCAGTCACCGACGAGGTGGGATGCGAAGGCGCCCTTGCCGTACGGGAACTGTCCGGTGTTGACGCCGGCGCCGCGGAACAGCAGCATCGACGCCACGACGAGCACGATCATGCCGAGGACGATCCAGGCGCCACCGAGGTGGGAGCCGGAGAAGCGCGACTTGCGGCCGAGCTTGGAGGGTGCGTTCTTGATGCGGATGATCGCAAACGTGGCGAGGCCCACGAGGGCCATGACGGCGATGAAGTCCTGGAGGAAGCCGAGGGCGTCCCACGTGCCGATGAACGGGATGGCGAAGCCGGGCTTGAACAGCGATCCGTAGGCCTCGAGGTAGACCGACGCGAGGATCAGGAACGCCCAGAAGACGAAGAAGTGCGCAGCGCCGGGGATCGACCACTTGAGGAGCTTCTTCTGGCCGAACACCTCGACGACCTGTGTCTTGATGGCCCGGCCGATGCGGCTGGTGACGCCCTCGACGCGATCGGGAGCGGGCTGGCCGCTCATGATCAGCCTGTAGAGGAAGACGACGCGCTTGCCCGCGATCGGCAACACGATTGCATTGAGCAAGAGCCCAAGCACCAACACAGTCGACATCGGACACTCCTACCTGCAGCGATTGCTCTTGAGTTCGACCTGAGACTACCCGCCATCGTCGGCAGCGGCTGTGTCACGGTCGTGTGACTTCGGTGATGCTTCACCGCGTACGGGGATCAGTGGGATGGCGAGCAGGGGGAACACGGCGACCAGACCGAAGGCCCAGGCGTAGCCGTGGCTCGTCACCAGCGCACCGATGACCGGGGGTGACGCCGCGGCCATGAGGAACTGCCCGGTGTTCTGCGTGCCCATCGCGCGGCCCGACCAGTAGGGACCGCCGATCTCGGCGACGGACGTGAAGGCCAGGCCGTTGTCGGCGACCGTGATGACGGAGGCGATGACGATGAGCGCAACGGCCAGTGCCGTGCCCTCCAGGAGGCCGAGGGCGAGCATTGTGGCGGCGGCTGCGATCGCGACGGTACGCATGGGGCCGAGGCGGCTGCCGACGCGATCCGACCACGCACCCGCGGCGATGCGCCCTGCAGCGCCGAGCAGCTGGGTCGAGGCGACGAGGATGCTGGCCGCGAGCACGGACCAGTCCTTCTCGTCGATGAGCCACACCAGTGCGTACGTCCACACCGTGAACTGGGGGACGACCAGCAGGGTGGAGGAGAGGTGGATGCGCCACAGCCGGGAGTCGCGCGTGTAGGGGTTGACCAGGTGGCCGAGGCCCTCGGACTCGGACCGGCTCGGACGTGGCGGATCGACGACGAGCGTGCCGGCGAGCACGGTTGCCAGGCCGCAGATGCCGGCGATCGTCAGCAGAGTGGGTCGCATGCCGTACGCGTCGACGAGGTTGGGGACGACGAGCGCCGCGATCCCCACACCGAGCGGCTGGGCCGTCTGCCGGATGCCCATCGCGGTGCCGCGCCGCTCTGGGGGGAACCAGCCGACGACGATGCGGCCGCTGGCGGAGTTGGTGCTGGCACCGCCCATCCCGCCCAGGAAGAGGAAGACGCCGATCGCGACGTACGACGTGCTGAGCGCCGCGGCGGTCGAGCCGAGTGCCAGCAGGCCGAGGCCGATCGTCATCGACAGGCGCTCGCCGATGCGATCGACGATCGCTCCCCATGCGATCAGCGTGAGCATCATGCCGACCAGCGGCGCGGAGGCGAGGAAGCCGGCCTCGACGAGCGTGAGCCCCTTGACCAGGTGGAGGTAGGGGATGAGGAACGGTGCCGCGTTGACGAACACCGAACTGGCGGCCTGGCCGATCATGCCGACCGCGAGCATCAGCCAGCGGTTCGGCACGGGCTTGGGCATGTCCACATCCTGATACGAATTGTCTCAACATACAGACTACTCCGGGACCGCCGGTATCGCGGCGAGTGACCAGACTCTGGTCAGAAATCTGGCACCCATCCCCTGTTGCAACAAGGGAGGAGTGCCAGTTTCCCAGCAGCTGCTGGGAAACTTGAGGTCAGAGGTACTTCTTCATGCCGACGTGGCTGGCGACATAACCGAGCCGTTCGTAGAACGTGTGCGCCCGGGTGCGCTCCTTGTTGCTCGTCAGCTGGATGCGGGCAGCGCCGCGTCTTCGGGCCTCGCCCTCGATCGACTCCATCAACAGCGCGCCGATGCCATGTCCGCGCATCGCAGAATCCGTACGTACGGCCTCGACCTGGCAGTAGAGACCGCCGTCGGCGGCGAGCATCCGCATCCACGTGACCTGGGCGGTGCAGACGATCTGGCCGTCGAGCTCGCCGACCAGCAGGTCCTGGTTGACGTCGGTGTCGATCTCGTCGAACGCGGCGCGCTGGTTGGCGCTGACCGCGGCCGGCTCCTCGTAGTAGTGCATCGAGTCCTGTGCCAGCAGCGCCATGATCTCCTCGAGGTCCTCGGGGAGGGCGCGGCGGACCAGCAGCGACGTCATCGAGGGAGGGCACCCACTGACGCAAGAGCCTCTCGCAGGAGTGAGCCGCGACCGCCCTCCATCTCGTCCAGCACCGCGGGGCTTGCGGCCTCCTCGGGCGTGAGCCAGGTGAGCTCGAGGGCGTCCTGGCGTGGATTGCACTCGCCGGTGACCGGCACGATGTACGCCAGCGCGACGGCGTGCTGCCGCTCGTCATAGAGAGGGGTGACGCCTGGCAGCGGGAAGTACTCCGCGACCGAGAACGGCACGGTGCTGGCGGGCAGCTGCGGGAACGCCGTCGGGCCGAGGTCCTTGAGCAGGTTGCGGATCAGCGCTTCGCGCACCGACTCGCCGTGCATCACGCGACCCGACACCAGGGTGCGGCTCATGACACCGGTGGTCGACGAGCCTCGCAGCAGGATGCCGATGCTCTCGACCTGTCCGAGCGCATCGACGCGTACGGGCACGGCCTCGACGTACAGGATCGGCACCCGTGCCCGCGTCTCGTCGAGGGCGAACTCGGGGAGCCAACCGGGGTTGGGGTCAGGCGTGCGTACCGACATGCGCCCATTCTGGCGCACGTACCCAGTCAGCTGCTGCCGGACGCTGCCGCGGAGCTCGAGGCGGCGACGATCGAGGCGGTGATGGCAGCCTGGGCGGCCTGGATCGCCTTGCGCACACCCTCACTCGCCCAGTCGCCGTCTGCGAGCACCTTCGCGCGCGCCTTCGCGACCTTGCGGTCCGGCTTGTCGACCACGATCTTGGTCATGTCGGCGGCCGACAGCAGGCCGACCAGCGGTGCCGTCTCGGAGTCGGTCGGCTGGTCGTGGAGCAGGGAGCTGCGGATCCGGCCACGCAGGTCGTCGCGCCGGGCCGTGTCGACCACGTCGTACCTGGTCAGCGCGAAGATGCCGAGCAGCTTGGCCGGCCGGTGCCGCACGCTCCCCTTGGCGACCAGCGCCGCGTACGTCCGCTTGCGGCCCGAACGCCCGAGCCTGGTGACGGCGCTCTGCGGCTTCTGGCGGCCACGGTTGCGTACGCGCGCGAAGGCCTCTTCGGTGAGTGGGTCGTCAACCGGCGCCGGGTCCTGCACCACGACGCGAGCCTTGCGGCCTTCACCCTCGAGCGTGAGCCGCCCGGCAGCCACCAGGTCCAGCAGGAAGGCGCCGCCCAGCACTGGTTGGTCTCGCATCGAGTCGAGCTGGGTCCTTCCGCTCTCGGGGTCGGTCGCAATCAGGAGGAAGTCCTCTGCCGTGCTCATGCAATTCACGCTAGCGGTGGGGATAGAGTGGGGCCACACGACAGGGGAGCGCCACGCAGAGGGCGCTGAGAGTGCGGATCCGCCGCAGACCCTTGAACCTGCACCGGTTAGTACCGGCGAAGGGAGTCACGATGAGTTCTGCAACCACGTCCAAGGCGGGGTTCGACGTGCGCTATCGCACGATCGACCTGGTCACCATCGCCACCCTGGGAGTCGCCTTCGGCGTCATCTTCTGGGGCTGGGGCAAGCTGTACGAGCCCCTCAGCGGGCTGGCCATCTTCGGCTACCCGCCCAGCTCCGCGCTGCTCGGCGGTGTCTGGCTCACCGCCGGCGTCGTCGGCGGGCTGGTCATCCGCAAGCCGGGTGCGGCGTTCGCGACGGAGTTCATCGCCGCCGCCGTCTCGACCTTCATTGTCGGCGGCACGCAGTGGGGCTTCAGCGTGTTCGCGTCCGGCTTCTGGCAGGGCCTCGGCGCCGAGCTGATCTTCCTCCTGTTCTTCTACAAGAGGTTCGGCGTCGTCGTCGCAGCGCTCTCGGGTGCCCTGGCGGGTGCGTTCGAGTCGTTCTACGAGTGGCACGCTTACGTTCCCGACTACTCGTTCGGCAGCAAGCTGGCCCACTTGGGCTTCTTCGTGCTCTCGGGCGTCATCGTCGCGGGCATCGGCGGCTTCTACCTCGTCCGAGCGCTGGCCAAGGCGGGGGTGCTCGACGCGTTCCCGGTCGGGCGCGAACAGGTGAACGCCTCGCTGGTGGATTGAGGGGCTGATGCAACGGGGTGAAGCCCGTTTCGCGGGCTTCACGTGGCGCCCTCTTGGTCGACGCAATCCCGTCGTTGCCGGGCTCGATCTCACGATCGGGCCCGGCGAGCGGGTGTTGCTGGTCGGACCGAGTGGCGCGGGCAAGTCCACGCTGCTGCATGGTCTCGCCGGCGCGCTCGGCAGCACGATCGCGGGTGACCTCGACGGCACGGCCGTGGTGGGTGGCCGCCTCGGCCTGCTCCTGCAGAACCCCGCGGACGCCGTCGTCGCCGAGCGCATCGGCCGCGACGTCGCCTTCGGCCCGGAGAACGCCGGCATGGCGCGCGACGAGATCTGGTCCCGCGTCGATGAGTCGCTCGAAGCGGTCGGACTGACGTACGGGCGAGACCACTTCACCTCGGCGCTGTCCGGCGGCGAGCAGCAGCGCCTCGCGCTCGCTGGGGTCCTGGCGATGCAACCCGACCTGTTGCTGCTCGACGAGCCGACCTCGATGCTGGACCCGGCGACGGCCGAGTCCGTGCGCGACGCGATTGTCGGGGCGGCGGGAGAACGCACTCTCGTCGTCGTCGAGCACCGCATCGAGCCGTGGCTCGAGCACGTCGACCGCGTCATCGTGCTGGGCCCGGGTGGCGTCGTGATCAGCGACGGGTCGGTGGAGGCGTTCCTCGCCGGTCCGGCTCCGGAAGGCGTGTGGATGCCGGGGGAGCCCGAGCCCACGCCGTTGGCCGTTCCCCCGGGTCTGGTCACCCCAGCGGCAGAGGCGTTGAGCATTGCTGCGAAGGATGTCTCGGTGGAGCTGGTGACCCGTACGCTCCGCGGCACACAACGTACGAAGGCCCTCCGCGACCTCACCACGACCCTTGAACCGGGAGCGATCACCGCCTTCACGGGTCCGAGTGGTGCTGGGAAGTCGACTGCGATCGCGGTCCTCGGCGGACTGCTCAAGCCGGCATCGGGCACGGTCACCCCAGACATCCGCCGCTGGCGCTCACCCCAGCTTGCCGAGTCGATCGGCTGGATGCCGCAGAACCCGGAGCACGGATTCCTCGCCTCGACCGTTGCCGACGAGGTCGCCAAGACCGGCGCAAAGGTCGGCCGCGACGTCGACGTCGACGCGGTGCTCGACGTGTTCGGTCTGGGTCATCTCGCCGGCGCCAACCCGTACCGGCTCTCAGGTGGCGAGCAGCGTCGCCTCGCCCTTGCCGCTGCACTCGCGCATCGCCCGGGCGTCATGCTCCTCGACGAGCCGACCGTCGGGCAGGACCCCGGAACGTGGGCCGCGGTCGTCGGCTGGATCACCGCTGCCCGCGACGCCGGTGCAACCGTTGCGGTGTCGACGCATGACGCCAGCCTGCCGATCGACGCCGAGCGCCGCATGGTCGGAGGTGCATTGGTGTGAGGTCCTGGGTCCTCCGCCTCAACCCGCTCGCGCAGCTGTCGATCGGGTTCTTCTCGCTGCTCGGATCGTTCTGGATCCGCAGCCTGCCGGTCGCGTTGATTGCATGGGGGGCGTACGCCATCGCCGCCGTGATCCTGCTGCCGGGCTGGCGCTATCCGCTGGCGTGCCTCGGGTTCACCGCGATCGCCGCCGTGACGATCGTCTACTCGACGTGGCGCCTCGGCGGCCATGACGTCGAGGAGGCGGTCACGGCTGGCATACGAATCGTCGTGCTGGCCTGGCCGGGCTCGGTGATGGCGGGGTACGTCGACCCGTCCCGGCTCGCCGACTATCTCGCGCAGACGTTGCGCCTGCCGGCGCGGCTGATCGCTGCCTTCGCAGCGGCCTTGCAGCGATTCACCGGATTCGGGCTCGCCTGGCAGCAGCTCGAGCGCGTGCGCTGGGTACGCGGCTTCGGACCACGTCGCAACCCCATCGCCAACGGCCGCTATGCCGCCAACGTCTCGTTCGCCCTCCTGGTGCAGGCCATGCGCGGCGCGTCGGCCTCGGCGATCGCGATGGATGCGCGGGGTTTCGCGACGGCGCACGACCGTACGTGGGCCGAGCCCGCGCCGTGGACGCGTCTCGACCTCGGCGGGATCGTGGTCGCAGCGCTGCTCGGCGCCACGGGCATCGCCGCCCGCGTCCTGACCTGACACGATGAGGTGATGGAGATCGTGATCATCGCCTGTCTCGCCGGCTCCGCCCTGATCCACGCCGTGCCCGTCGTCGGTGCGCTCGGGCCCGCGCAGGTCGCCACGATGTACGACGTCAAGGTCGACGGCCCCGACCTCGCCGTGCTGCTCGTGCATCGTGCTGTCCTGTTCGGGCTCCTTGCCGCGGCGCTCGTGCTGGCGATCTTCTGCGAGGACGCGCGCCCGTACGTGATCGGCGGCGTGCTCGTCAGCGATCTCGCCTTCCTCGTGATTGCCGCTCGCATTCCGGGCATCAACGCCTCGATGCGCCGGGTCGTCCGCGCCGACGTCGTCTCGATCGCCCTGCTGATCGTCGCCGGAGCAGCCGAGCTCGTTCGGTAGCCCTCTGGCGCACTGGCCGGTCGGCGTACTAGTGTGCCGACTAAGCAAGCGCTTAGTTTCCCGGAGGTGAGGTTTCGCATGGCAGCCCGCGTGTTCAAGAGTCTCGACGAGTTCAAGGCATCCGTCGGTGAAGAGATCGGCAAGAGTGACTGGCACACGGTCGACCAGGCGCAGATCAATGCGTTTGCCGACGCGACCGGTGACCACCAGTGGATCCACGTGGATGTCGAGGCCGCCAAGAAGGGCCCGTTCGGCGGACCCATCGCCCACGGCTATCTCACCCTCGCGCTGCTGCCGATGTTCGGTGAGCAGATCTACGAGGTGCAGGGCCTGGCATTCGGCATGAACTACGGCGCCAACAAGCTGCGCTTCCCGACCCCCGTTCCGGTCGACTCGCGCGTACGTGGCGTCGCCACGCTCAAGGAGACCAACGAGATCGCCATCGGCACCCAGGCGATCATCAACTACGTGATCGAGATCGACGGCACCGAGAAGCCGGCACTCGTCGCCGAGGTCGTCTACGTCATGGCAGCGGCGGCCTGACATGGACTTCGAATACGACGCCAAGACCGTCGACATGATCGGCAAGCTCGAAGCCTTCATGGACGAGGTCATCTATCCCGCCGAGCCCCTCGCGCACGAGCAGATGCAGACCGCGATCAAGGAGGACACCTGGTCACCTCCGGCGGTCCTCGAGGAGCTCAAGGCCGAGGCCAGGAAGCGCGGACTGTGGAACTTCTTCCTCCCCGGTGAGGACGGAGCGGGACTGACCAACCTCCAATACGCGCCGCTCGCCGAGATCACCGGGCGCAGCATCCAGCTCGCTCCGGCGGCGGTCAACTGCGCCGCTCCCGACACCGGCAACATGGAAGTGCTCCACATGTTCGGCACCCCCGAGCAGAAGGAGAAGTGGCTCAGACCGCTCCTTGCCGGAGAGATCCGCTCGTCGTTCGCGATGACGGAGCCCAAGGTCGCCTCGTCGGATGCCACCAACATCGAGACGTCGATCGTCAAGGACGGCGACGACTACGTCATCAACGGTCACAAGTGGTGGATCACCGGCGCGATGAACCCCAACGCCAAGATCTTCATCGTCATGGGCAAGACCGACCCGTCGGCCGAGCGTCACCGCCAGCAGTCGATGATCCTGGTCGAGCGCGACACCCCCGGTTTCGACATCCTGCGCGGCATGCACGTGTACGGCTACCACGACCGTGACCACGGTGGACACGCCGAGATCGAGTTCCACGACGTACGGGTGCCCGCCAGCAACCTGATCGGTGCCGAGGGTGAAGGCTTCGCGATCGCCCAGGCCCGCCTCGGTCCCGGTCGCATCCACCACTGCATGCGCTCCCTCGGCATCGCCGAGCGGGCCGTCGAGCTGATGTGCAGGCGTGCGTCGGAGCGAGTCGCATTCGGCAAGCCGATCGCCGACCAGGGCGTGGTCCGCGACTGGATCGCGGAGTCACGCGTCAAGATCGAGCAGCTTCGCCTGCTGGTCCTCAAGACCGCCTGGCTGATGGACAAGGCGGGCAACCGCGGGGCGCACACCGAGATCCAGGCGATCAAGATCGCCACCCCGGAGACGGTCGGCTGGATCCTCGACAAGGCGATCCAGGTGCACGGTGCCGGTGGCCTGAGCCAGGACTTCCCGCTGGCCGAGTGGGCAGCCGGCATGCGCACGCTGCGCTTCGCCGACGGACCCGACGAGGTGCACAAGAACTCGCTGGCCCGCGCCGAGCTCAAGAAGCACCGCTGAGCATGGACGTCAGCAGTGCCAACGCCGTCGTCACGGGTGCTGCCAGTGGCATCGGCGAGGCGATCGCGCAGCGGCTCCTGGAGGCCGGTGCCTCGGTCGTCATCGGCGACCTCGACCCGGGTCGGCTCGAGGCCACGGCCACACGTCTCGACCGAGACCACCCGGGCCGGGTCGCACATGTGGCCGGCGATGCCTCAGATCCTGCGCACGTCGCGGCGCTCATCGCGGAGGCCGGGGATCCGGTCAATCTCTATGTAGCCAACGCCGGCGTGTTTCGCGGCTTCGGTCTCGAGGCGACGGATGACGAGTGGGCGAGCTCGTGGGATGTGAACGTCATGGCGCACGTCCATGCGGCGCGCGCCCTCGTGCCCCAATGGCTCGACGGCGACGACGGCGGATGCTTCGTCAGCACGGCGTCGGCTGCCGGCCTGCTGACCCAGCTGGGGTCGCCGACCTATGCGACGAGCAAGCATGCAGCCGTCGGATTCGCCGAGTGGCTCGCGGCGACGTACGGCGACCGCGGTGTCCAGGTGTGCTGCCTGTGCCCGATGGGCGTACGCACCGACATGCTGCAGGGCGGCGAGACCGCCGGCGACGACGATGCCCGACTCGGCATGAAGTCCGTGACCAGCGCCGGGGACACGCTGGAGCCGTTGGCGGTTGCGGACGTCTTGCTCGAGGCGGTGGGCGCGGGCCGGTTCTTCGCGCTCCCCCACGCCGACGTCGGCCCGATGTATGCCCGCAAGGCGGCCGACACGGATCACTGGCTCACCGGCATGCACCGGTTCCGCGCCTCGCTCGAATCCTGACCCGCGAGGTGGGACACGTACGGCGCCCTCCGGCGCCTCGGGTGTCACGAGCCGCTGCGGTGCAACCCCGTACTCTGTGGTGCGTGAAGAAATGGCAGATCGCGGCGTTCATCGCCGAGCTGGTCGTCCTCGTGCTGTTCGCCGTGGAGCTCGCGACTGACTGGTCGCAGGACGCGCTGCCCGGCATCCGGGTCCTTGCCGTCTTTGCCGCCGCCGTGTTCGCCGGCGCGATGTACATCCACTGGGAGTCGGCCACCAAGCGGGTGCCCGCGACCCACGCCGCTGCCGCGCTGGGCCTCCTGGGCGGTGCGCTCGTCGCCGCGTCGGTGTTCAGCAACGGCCTCGACACGGTCTTCCGCCACACCGCGATGGCCGGGATCGGCGTGAGCGCGATGGTGCTGTCGTACGTGTTCGGACAGCTCAGCGTCTTCGGGCAGGAGAAGTCATGATCGAGCTGCTCACCCCGGCCCAGCTGGACGAGATGCGGCCCGCCGGCGCGTTCGTCGGCGAGGTGCTCTCGGCCCTGTCCGAGGCAGCCGACGTCGGTGTCAACCTGCTCGACCTCGACGCACTGGCGCACGAGATGATCCGCAAGCGCGGAGCCGAGTCCTGCTACATCGACTACCACCCGTCATTCGGTGCGATGCCGTTCGGCAAGGTCCTGTGCACGTCGGTCAACGACGCGGTCCTGCACGGCCTGCCGCACGACTACAAGCTCAAGGACGGCGACCTGGCCAGCCTCGACTTCGCAGTCTCGGTCGACGGCTGGGTGTGCGACTCGGCGATCAGCGTCATCGTCGGCACGCCGCGCGAGGAGGACCAGCGCCTCATCGACCAGGCGCAGGAGGCGTTGGACGCGGCGATCAGCGTCGCCCGGGCCGGCAACAAGGTCGGTGACATCTCGGCTGCCATCGGGGCCGTCGGTCGTTCACACGGTTTGGCGATCAACACCCAGTTCGGCGGTCACGGTGTCGGTCGTACGATGCACGGCGACCCGCACATCCCCAACGACGGCCGGGCGGGTCGTGGATTCACGCTGCAGCCCGGACTCGTCATCGCGATCGAGCCATGGTTCCTCCACTCGACCGACGAGATCGTGATGGACGGCGACGGCTGGACCATCCGCAGCGCCGACGGGTCACGTGGTGCTCATGTCGAGCACACCATCGCCATCACCGACGGCGACCCGATCATCATGACCGCGCGAAGCTGAGCCCTGCCGACGCCGAACCGCCTGAAGGCAGTCAGATGGCCGGCCGGCGATCGAGCCAGGGGGCAGCGGCCTCGACCTGTGCGCAGAGGCTGAACAACGCACCGTCCTGGCCGGACATCCCGGCGAGCATCACACCGATCGGCAGGCTTTCCGCCGACCAGTGCAGCGGCAGGCTCGCGGCCGGTTGTCCGCTCATGTTGTAGAGCGCCGTGTAGGGCGTGTAAAGCAGCTCGCGGTGATGGTCCTCGACGGGGTCTCCCGACTCGTTGAACCACTCGACGGGCTGAGGTGGGAGGGCAAGGGTCGGGGTGAGGACCGCGTCGTATGCCAACAGTCTCGTGACGACTTCACGTGTGGTCGCCTCGAGGAACTGCATCGCCTGGCTCAGCTCGATCGCGCTGGCGGTTGCTCCCCTGGCCCGCCAGTAGCGGGTGTTGGGTCGAAGCACGGCCTCGGCCTCGGGTGGCAGGGGTACGCCGGCGATCCCGCTCGACCAGATGACGTTGAACTGTGGCTCGAGCGCCTGCGGGAACGGGTTGGGGATGTCGACGACCTCGTGCCCCAGAGACTCGAGCAGCTCACCTGCTGCGTCGAACGCCTCCAGTGCGTCGGGTCCGGGCTCGATGCCCTCCAGGTGTGTGCCGGACCAGCGGGCAATGCGCAGGCGCCCCGGATCGCGGCGTGTCCACTCGACATATGGGACAGCGGGATCGGGGAGCGGGCGGATGTCGCCCGGCATCGGGTGCGCCATGGCGTCGAGCAACGCGGCGGCGTCGCGGACCGTACGGCTCAGCGGCCCGTCGACCGCGAGGCCGCTCCAGTCGCTGCCTGCAGGGCCGGCGCTCACGCGTCCACGACTCGGCTTGAAGCCGAAGATGCCGCACGAGCTCGCCGGGATGCGGATCGACCCACCGCCGTCGCTGCCCTGCGCCAAGGGGACCAGCCCGGCCGACACCGCCGCTGCGGCGCCACCGCTCGAACCGCCGGCATTGCGCGACGTGTCCCACGGCGTACGGGCCGGTCCGAGGATGTCGTTGTCGGTGTAGGACGAGAGCCCGAACTCCGGTGTATTGGTCTTGCCGAGGCTGATGAACCCAGCCTTCTCGATGAGGTCGACGACGTAGGCGTTGACCGGTGGCACGAAGTCGCGCATTGCCGCCGAGCCCATCGAGGTCGGGATGTCCCGCGTGAACGTGAGGTCCTTGATCGCGATCGGCACACCCGTGAATGGCGCCGCGTCACCCCTCAAGGCGATGTCGGCCGCGGCGGCGCGTTCGAGTGCCTGCTCGGCGGTCACCGTGATGAAGGCACCCAGTGCCTCGCCGTGGGCGTCGATGCGGTCGAGGTGGTGCTGCACCAGCTCGACCGACGACACGTCGCCGGAACGGAGCGCCTCTGCCTGGCTCGTGGCGTCCATCTCATGCAGCTCGGTCACGCCATCGAGCCTAGACGCCTCGCCCACGTCCTACGATTGAGCCGTGGCCACGCCCAAAGTCCTGTTGTTCTACGCCTTCGCACGGTTGGCTGACCCCGAGGCGATCCGGCTCTGGCAGCACACCCTCTGCGAGTCTCTCGGGCTCCGCGGCCGCATCCTGATCTCGCCACACGGCATCAACGCGACTCTCGGCGGTGACGTGGTCGAGATGAAGAAGTACGTACGCGGTACCAAGGCCTATCCGCCGTTCAAGGACATCGACTTCAAGTGGAGCGAGGGCCGCGCGCTCGCCGACGGCACCACGGCGGACTTCCCCCGGCTGAGCGTCAAGGTACGCGAGGAGCTGGTGACGTTCGGTGCGTCCGACGAGATCGAGGTCAACGACGAAGGCATCGTCGGTGGCGGAGAGAAGCTCACCCCGGCAGAGCTGCACGCGCTGGTGGCCGAGAAGGACGTCGTGTTCTTCGACGGCCGCAACCAGATCGAGTCCGACATCGGGCACTTCGCCGGTGCCGTCCGCCCCAATGTCGAGACGACGCGCGAGTTCATCGCGGCGCTCGACAGCGGTGCGTACGACCATCTCAAGGACAAGCCGGTCGTGACCTACTGCACCGGCGGCATCCGGTGTGAGGTGTTGACACCGCTGATGAGGAATCGCGGGTTCCAGGAGGTCTACCAGCTCGACGGTGGCATCGCGACCTACGGCGAGGCCTACGGCGACGATGGTCTGTGGGAAGGCTCGCTGTATGTCTTCGACGACCGCATCACGATGGACTTCTCCGACCACACGGCACTCGTCGGGACGTGCGACCGGTGCAGCGCACCGACCAACCACGTCGCCGACTGCGGTGACGTGTCCTGCGTGAGGCAGATGAACCGGTGCGACTCGTGTGTTGCGGCCGACCACATGTGTGACCGGCACACCTCGGTGCCGGTGTGACCGACAAGCGCTTCCCGAGCGGCGTGTACGACGACGGCAGCGATCCCAATGCCCAGCTCTCGCTCGCCAACGAGCGCACGTTCCTCGCCTGGATCCGTACAGCCCTGGCCCTGCTCGCCGGCGCCGTTGCGGTGCACGTCCCGGCCGTCAGCCTCGATCCGTGGGTGGCCACGGGCGCCTCTCTGCTGCTGCTCCTTGCAGCGGCGATTGCAGTCGTCGAGTCGTGGCGGCGGTGGCGCGCCACGGAGCGAGCCATGCGTACGGGTCAGCCGCTCCCGGGCTTCGGCGGCGCTGCGGTGCTCGCCGTTCTGCTCGCGTTGCTCATCGTGGGGGTTGCGGTCGGCGTGATCGTCGTCGCCCTGCGCTAGAAAAACTTTCACGGCCGTGTCGAATTGGGGTGGACCCGGTCGACGTAGGGGTGAAGGCTGGCCCGCAGCGGGCCGACCACTGACGAAGGAGACATCATGCGGTTCCTCAGCTACATCGAGTCCGATCCCAAGCAGCCGTGGGGCCCGCCGCCTCCCGAGCTGTTCGAGGCCATCGGCGCGTTCGGCGAAGAGCTCATCAAGGCCGGCGTCGCGATCGACCAGGGCGGCCTGGCCGACATCAACACCAGCCCGCACATCCGGGTGTCCGGCGGCAAGATGACTGTCACCGACGGTCCGTTCTCCGAGGCCAAGGAAGTCATCGGCGGCTACGGCATGTACGAGGTCCGCTCGGTCGAGGAGGCCGTCGAGTACTCACGTCGCTTCATGCAGATCCACCTCGACACGTGGCCCGAGTTCGAGGGCACCAGTGTCGTCCGCCAGGTCTTCGGCCCCGACGATTTCGAGGCCTGACATGAAGTACCTCGTACTGATCCACCTCGACGAATACGACATGGAAGAGCCTCCGGAGGCCCTGCTCGACGCGATGGTGGCCCATGTCGCCGACGAGACGCATGCACGTGTCGTCACCGATGCCGGCCTCGCGCCGACCGCCGAGTCGGTCCGTGTTCGGCCAAGCGGCGGCAAGGTCACGACCACCGATGGCCCATTCGCCGAGGCCAAGGAGGTCGTCGGCGGCTTCATCATGATCGATGCGCCGACTCGCGAGGACGCCGAAGCCTGGACGCGTGGCTTCGTCGAGCTGCATGTCGCGAACTGGCCGGAGATCCCGGATTCGTTCTTCACCGAGCTCCGCCAGGTCGCCGGAAGTCTCACCGACCCGGAGTGACCCCGATGAGCGGTGGTGGTTGGATCGGATGTCATGACCGACTCCGACCTCCACCGCTCGGTCGAGGCCGTCTGGCGACTTGAGTCGACCAAGCTGATCGCCGCCCTCGTACGCATCACCCGCGACGTCGGCCTGGCCGAGGACCTCGCGCAGGACGCGCTCGAAGCCGCACTCTCGCAGTGGCCCGATCGTGGCATCCCCGACAATCCCGGTGCCTGGCTGATGGCGGTCGCGAAGCGCCGGGCGATCGACGGGTTCAGGCGCCGTGAGCGCCAGGATCGCGCATATGCAGACATCGCAGAAGGGAAGGAGGACATCGTGGCCGGGATCCAGTCAGCAGTGGATCACGTCGAGGACGACGTGCTCCGGCTGATGTTCATCTGCTGTCACCCCGCACTGGGTGACGACGCGCAGCGGACACTGACGCTCCGGCTGGTCGCGGGACTCACGACCAGCGAGATCGCCCGGTCCTTCCTCACCAGCGAGGCGACGATCGGTGCCCGAATCACCCGCGCCAAGAAGACGCTCGCCGACGTCGACGCCCCAACTGAGGAGCCGGCCGACAACGAACGCGCCGAACGACTCGAGGCCGTGCTCGCGGTGATCTACCTGCTGTTCAACGAGGGCTACTCGGCTACGGCTGGTGACGACTGGATGCGGCCGGCGCTGAGCGAGGAAGCCGTACGCCTGGGTCGCGTGCTCGTCGGGCTCGTGCCCGACGACGCCGAGGCGCTCGGGCTGCTCGCACTGATGGAGATCCAGCTGTCCCGGACCGCCGCGCGCCTCGACGCGGACGGTGCACCGGTCCTTCTGCTCGACCAGGACCGTTCGCGATGGGACCAGCTGCTGATCCGGCGAGGTCTGGCCGCTCTTGGACGAGCGAACGCGAATGCGGAAGCCCCGGGACCGTATGTCCTGCAAGCCGAGATCGCCGCGTGTCACGCCCGGGCGCGTACGGCCGACGAGACCGACTGGACCCGCATCGCGTCGCTCTATGAGTCACTCGCCGTGATCACCGGATCCGCCGTCGTCGAGCTCAACCGGGCGGTCGCGGTGTCGATGGCCTACGGCGCGGATGCCGCGCTGGCCCTCGTCGACCAGCTGGCCGAGCTGCCCGAGCTGGCGACCTACCACCTGCTCCCCAGCGTCCGCGGCGACCTGCTCTCCAAGCTGGGGCGCGGCACAGAGGCGCGCGCGGAGTTCGAGCGCGCCGCCGCGCTCACGCAGAACGAGCAGGAACGCGCACTGCTGCTCGCCCGGGCCGCCGACTGCTGATCACCGACGTCAGTCCTCGGTGTACTCGGCCTCATCGCCGTGGGACTCGCGGATGTACGTGCGCTGCATCCCGACGTTCAGCTCGGTGACCACCTGCGCGATGGTTGCCGCGACGAAGTCATTGACCTGCCCGCGCAGATGAGCCGAGAGCTCGGGCTGCACCTCCCTGAGGGCGATCGGGAGCGTGCGGTCTGAGCCAGACAGGGTCACCACGAACGCCGGATCGTCGCCCTCGGCCACGGGCCAGACGGCGACGCGCATCTCTTCGCTGACGTCCGGGTGGTCCCTCGATGTGGCGACGACCAGTGTCGTGATGGCGCCGGACGCCGGCATCAGCAGGCCCGGCGGCGCGATGTGCGTGCCGTCGTCGCTGGTGTCGACCCCGATGTCCGCGAGGTGGGCGATCTCCCGTGAGATCTGGCGGCTCGTGGTCTCGGTGAGGAGATCGAGGACGGTCCGCGCGAGCCGGTCCTGCACCGGCGAGGTCTGCATGGTGAGCAAACTACGGCATCTGGCGTGGCGTGCTAGAACTGGCGCGTGAGCGATCGGCAGATCTCCAAGCGCAATGCGCAGTTCCAGCAGTGGGAAACGTTGATCGCCAACCGCAACAAGCGCCACCGTGCTGGGGAGTTCCTCGTCCAGGGTGTGCGCCCGATCAACCTGGCGATCGAGCACGGCTGGTCCGTACGAGCGCTGCTCCATGACGCTGACGCCGATCTCTCGGACTGGGCCAAAGGGCTCGTCAGCTCCGTCGCGACCGATCATGTGGCGATGTCGGGAGACCTGCTCGCCGAGCTCAGCGGCAAGGATGACGGTGGAGCCGAGCTCGTCGCCGTCGTCGAGATGCCGCCGGACGATCTGTCGCGCATCGTGGCGGGCCCCGACTTCCTTGGTGTGGTCTTCGATCGACCGAGCAGCCCCGGCAACATCGGGACGGTGGTACGCGCGGCCGATGCGTTCGGAGCCGGGGCCGTGATCGTCACGGGGCACGCTGCCGATCCGTACGATCCGCGTGCCGTGCGCGCATCGACGGGCTCGCTGTTTGCGCTGCCGGTCGTACGCCAGCGCAGCCATGTGGAGGTGCTCACCTGGGCGCGCGAGGCCGGGCTCGAAGTCGTGGGTACCGACGAGTCGGGTGACGTCGACATCGCAGGCCACGACCTCACGGGCCCGACGTTGCTGGTGATCGGCAACGAGACGTCAGGCATGAGCGCGGGGTGGCGCGAGTCCTGCGACGCAGTCGCTCGCATACCGATCTCAGGCTCAGCCAGCTCGCTCAACGCCGCCGGTGCAGCAACGGTGTTCCTCTACGAAGCCGCCCGCCAGCGTTCCTAGGGTGTCGCGGGGAACAGCACCGGGCCGGTCTTGCGGTCCAGGTTGGCGATGTGCTCGTCGAGGCTCTCGATCGTCTTCGCGAGCGATGCCAGCGTCGCTGCCGACTCGTTGAGCTGGCGCAGCTGCTCCAGGATGGGTCCGGTTGCCGTCGAGAGCTCCGTCACGGGTGCGCCCAGGGTGAGCAGCTGGGTCAGCGTCGTACGAAGTGACTCGACCTGTTGGGCGACCGAGACCAGCTCCTTGGCGCTTGAGCTGAGTGGCTTGACGCTCTCCTGCAGCCCACCCACGTCGGTGTGGAGCGTGTCGGCGAGCTTGAGAAGCCGCTCGAGCTGTTGTGCAAGCGCGGGGATCTGGTCGACAGCCGTGATCACGGAAGGCGTCACCTTGGCGACGTTGCCGTCGATCCGTTCTACCTGCTCGAGCGTCGTGGGTGCACCGTCCACGACGGTCGCGGCAGTCGGGAGTGTGTCGCTGGCCTCCACCAGGCGCGGGATCGCGGGCAGCACGAGCGCGAGGCTGATCAGCGCCAGACCCAAGACGGTGACCACCAGGGTCGCGATCAGTCGCGGGACCCAGACGGGCAACGAGTCGGCAGACAGCATGAGGAGCTCCAGAGGGTAGATGTGACATCAAGTATACGTTACTTGCTGTCACATGTAATGTTCGGGCTAGTCTGCGGACATGGAACCGCAGCAGTCGACAGCCGAGGACGGCCGGTCGACGCGTTGGGCGGGGCATCGTGATCGCCGGCGAACGGAGTTCGTGGAGGCGGCAGTCGCCGTCATCGAGTCCGTCGGCCCGGCCGCCTCCGTCGAGCAGATCGCCTCGGCCGCCGGTGTCACCCGCCAGGTGCTCTACCGCCAGTTCAGCGGGCGGTCCGACTTGGACGAGGCGATCGTTGCCCACGTCGCGGCGCTCGTCTACGAGAATGTGATCGCCGATCTCAGCGAGCTCGACGACGTGAGCACGGCCATCCGCCGGGTGCTGGACGGCTATCTCGACTTCATCGACGAGCATCGCTCGCTCTACTGGTTCACGCGAGCCCACCAGGCCGAACTGATCGCCGACCCCGTCGACCAGGTGAAAGGCCGGCTGGCTTCCGTGGCCGTCGCCATGGCGCATGAGCTGGCGGAGGAGCGGGAGGTCCGCCCGACGATCCCGTTGGACGAGGTGTTCGCTGTCGGGATGGTCGGGATGGTCGATGCGTCGGTCTCCCGCTGGCTGGTGCACCCGGGATCGATCACGCGAACCCAGCTCGTCGACGGACTGGTGCTGGTGCTGGCCGCGGCGATCGACGCCGCCATCCCGCCGGGCTGAATCTCTCCGGGAACCCGGAATACGGGGCTCTTGAGCAAGGTTGATAACATCGGACTCAAGTCTGTTGACCCACGTCTTGCAACATCCCAAGCACCACCCCACAGGAGGAAACACCATGGCCAGAGCGGTCGGAATTGACCTCGGTACGACCAACTCGGTCGTCGCCGTACTCGAAGGCGGCGAGCCCACCGTCATCGCCAACGCCGAGGGTGCGCGCACGACGCCCTCCGTCGTGGCGTTCGCCAAGGACGGCGAAGTTCTCGCCGGTGAGGTGGCCAAGCGCCAGGGCGTGACCAACGTCGACCGTACGGTCCGCTCGGTCAAGCGCCACATGGGCACCGACTGGACCGTCGACATCGACGGCAAGTCGTTCAACCCCCAGCAGATCTCCGCCTTCATCCTGCAGAAGCTCAAGCGCGACGCCGAGGCCTACCTCGGTGAGCCCGTGACGGACGCCGTCATCACGGTGCCGGCCTACTTCAATGACCACCAGCGTCAGGCGACCAAGGAAGCCGGTGAGATCGCCGGACTCAACGTCAGCCGCATCATCAACGAGCCCACCGCGGCAGCGCTCGCGTACGGGCTCGACAAGGCCGACGACCAGACGATCCTCGTGTTCGACCTCGGTGGAGGCACGTTCGACGTGTCGCTGCTCGAGATCGGTGACGGCGTCATCGAGGTCAAGGCGACCAGCGGCGACAACCACCTGGGTGGTGACGACTGGGACGAGAAGGTCATCGACTGGATCGTCACGAAGTTCAAGAGCGACACGGGTCTCGACCTGACCAAGGACAAGATGGCGATGCCGCGCATCCGCGAGGCTGCCGAGCGCGCCAAGATCGAGCTGTCGTCGAGCCAGTCGACGTCGATCAACCTGCCCTACATCACGGTCGACTCCGAGAAGAACCCCGTGTTCCTCGACCTGACGCTGACCCGCGCCGAGTTCGAGAAGATCACGCACGATCTGCTCGAGCGCACCAAGGCGCCGTTCAACAGCGTGATCAAGGACGCCGGCGTCGCGCTCAACGCGATCGACCACGTGGTCCTCGTGGGTGGATCGACTCGTATGCCCGCCGTCGCGACGCTCGTCAAGGAGCTGACCGGTGGCAAGGAGCCCAACAAGGGCGTCAACCCGGACGAGGTCGTCGCGATCGGCGCCAGCCTCCAGGCCGGCGTGCTCAAGGGCGAGGTCAAGGACGTCCTGCTCCTCGACGTCACCCCGCTGAGCCTCGGCATCGAGACCAAGGGCGGCGTGATGACCAAGCTCATCGAGCGCAACACGACGATCCCGACCAA
This sequence comes from Aeromicrobium panaciterrae, assembly GCF_039537165.1. GTDB lineage: Bacteria > Actinomycetota > Actinomycetes > Propionibacteriales > Nocardioidaceae > Aeromicrobium > Aeromicrobium panaciterrae. The sequence continues at coordinate 1,771,065 of NZ_BAAAZZ010000002.1, forward strand.
GCGGTCCGAGGTGTTCACGACGGCCGACGACAACCAGCCGTCCGTCGCGATCCAGGTCTACCAGGGCGAGCGCGAGATGGCCGCCGGCAACCAGCTGCTGGCCACGTTCGAGCTCACCGGCCTTCCGCCGGCGCCCCGTGGCGTGCCGCAGATCGAGGTCACGTTCGACATCGACGCCAACGGCATCGTCAACGTGTCCGCCAAGGACCGTGGCACAGGCAAGGAGCAGTCGATGACGATCACCGGCGGCTCGGCCCTCAGCAAGGACGACATCGACAAGATGGTCAAGGACGCTGAGCAGTACGCCGAGGAGGACAAGGCACGCCGTGAGGCTGTCGAGACCCGCAACCAGGCCGAGTCGCTGTCGCACTCCACCGAGAAGTTCCTCGCGGAGAACGGCGACAAGGTCGGTGACGACGTCAAGGCCGAGGTGCAGGCTGACCTCGACGCGCTCAACGAAGCCCTCAAGGGTGAGGACGCGGACGCCGTTGCGGCAGCCGTGGCCAAGCTCGGCGCCTCCAGCTCCAAGATGGGCGAGGCGATGTACGCCGCGGCCGCCGCCGAGGCCCAGGAGAGCGCACCGACCGGCGACGACTCCGGCAACGATGACGACGACGTCGTCGAGGCCGAGATCGTCGACGAGGATGAAGCTCAGAAGTGAGCGAGCCGGACAACGGCTCGGCCCCTGAGCAGGAGCCGACGCCGGCGGAGGAGACTCCGCCGGCTGAGGCCCCGGCCCCGCCGTCACTGGAGCAGCAGCTCGCCGAGCGAACGGCCGACCTGCAGCGCCTCCAGGCCGAATACGTCAACTACAAGCGACGCGTCGATCGCGACCGTGAGCTCGTACGCGCCCAGGGCGAGACGGCAGTGCTGCAGTCACTCCTGACGGTGCTCGACGACATCGGTCGAGCCGACGAGCACGGTGAGCTCGAGGGCGGTTTCAAGGCCGTCGCCGATGCGATCCACCAGCTCGCGGCGAAGCATGGTCTGGAGTCGTTCGGCGCCAAGGGCGAGCCGTTCGATCCCTCGGTGCACGAGGCGGTGTTCCACGCCGGCGAGTCAGCCGACGTCGACACCACCACGATCGACAGCGTCCTGCGCATCGGCTACCGCCACGGCGACCGTGTGCTGCGGCCTGCAACGGTCGGCGTGGTCGAGCCCGCAACGGAGGACGTACAGCCACAATCAACACAGGAGCCGGCAGCGCCGCTGACGGACGAAGCTCCGGACGAGTAACAGAAGGGAGGGTTGTCATGGCAGCCAGTGACTGGTCGACCAAGGACTTCTACAAGGTCCTCGGTGTCAAGAAGGACTCAACGCAGGACGAGATCAAGAAGGCCTATCGCAAGCTCGCCCGTGACAACCACCCCGACTCCAACCCCGGCAACAAGGCCGCCGAGGAGCGCTTCAAGGAGGTCTCCGAGGCCTACGCCGTGCTCTCGTCCAAGGACAAGCGCAAGGAGTACGACGACCAGCGCAGCATGTTCGGGCAGTTCAGGGGAGCCGCGGGCGGCTACGGCCCGCCAGGCGGCCAGCCCGACTTCAGCGACCTGTTCGGTGGTCTCTTCGGCGGCGGCCGTGGCCGTGGGCGTACGCGCTCGGCAGCCCGCAAGGGCGACGACCTCGAGACCGAGGCCTCGATCACGTTCCAGCAGGCTGTCGACGGCGCAACGCTGCCGCTGCGGATGACCAGCGACGAGCCGTGCCCGACGTGTCACGGCACCGGCGCGAGGCCGGGCACCACTCCCAAGGTGTGCCCCAAGTGCCAGGGTTCCGGCTCGCAGACCGGCACCGCCGGTGGTCTCTTCGCGATGACCGAGCCCTGCGACCAGTGCCGCGGTCGCGGCCTGATCGTCGAGCACGCGTGCGACACCTGCCGCGGATCTGGTCGCGCTCCGTCCAGCCGCACCCTGCAGGTCAAGGTGCCGGCCGGAGTCAAGGACGGCCAGCGCATCCGGCTCAAGGGCAAGGGCGGCAAGGGCGAGGCCGGAGGTCCCAACGGCGACCTCTTCCTGCTCGTCCACGTCGAGCCGCACAAGCTGTTCGGCCGCAAGGGTGACAACCTCACGATCACGGTTCCCGTCGACTTCGACGAGGCAGCTCTCGGTGCCGAGATCCAGGTCCCGACGCTCGACGGACCGCCCGTACGCATCAAGATCCCCGCGGGCACGCCCAACGGTCGTACGTTCCGGGCGACCGGCAAGGGTGCGACCAAGAAGGCCGGCGGCAAGGGTGACCTGCTCGTCACGGTCGAGGTCCAGGTCCCGGCGACCCTGAGTGACGAAGCCAAGGCTGCGGTCGAGGCCCTCCGCGACTCCCGCGGCTCGACCTCACCGCGTGATGGATTGTTCGAGGAGGCCAAGTGATGGACTCATCATTCGTCCCGCCGGGACCCGAGGCGAAGGTGTTCGTCATCAGCGTCGCCGCTGAGCTGTCGGGCCTGCACCCGCAGACGCTGCGCACGTACGACCGCCTCGAGCTTGTCGTGCCGGCGCGTACGGGCGGTGGCGGTCGCCGCTACTCGCTGCGCGACATCGAGCTGCTCCGCCAGGTCGCCCGCCTCACCGCCGAGGGACTCGGCCTCGAGGGCGTACGTCGAGTCATCGAGCTCGAGAACCAGGTCGATGCGCTCCGGCAACGGGTCGCCGAGCTGCAGCTCGCCCTCGCCGCTGCCGGCCAGGTGCAAAACCTCCCCGTGCCGTTCACGGGCCAGCAGGTCACGGTCTGGTCCAAGCGACGCCGCTGACTCCCTGGCTCCGCTACGTTGACCTCCATGGCACTGGAGGCAGCATGACCGCTCAGTCGGGCCCAGGACTCGTCTTCGCCCCTTGGCTCCAGCGCTCGCCGCAGCCAAGGCGGCGTTCGCCGCTCAGGTGGAGGTGCGGCACTATCCCGGCGACCACTTCGACCTGTTCTCCGGCAAGCCCTTCCACGAACCTGCGGTGAAGCACGCCGTGAGCTTCCTCGTACGACACCTCGCGCCCGTGCTCGAGAGCTCCCCGTCTGCCGAGCGTGAGGTGGCCCATGGCTGAGACCGTCCAGCAGCTCGTCCGCGCCCTCGCCGACAGCGAGGCCACCGGCCTGGTGTTCGGCGACGAGTCGTGGACCTGGGCCGAGACCGTGGGTGATGCGGCGGCTCGTGCCCGGGTGCTGCGCGGCTGGGCCGCCCCGGATCGTCCGCTGCACGTCGGCGTGCTCATGGAGAACACCCCCGAGATGGTCCGTGCCTTGCTGGCCGGTGCGATCGGTGCACACGTCACGGCGGGCATCAACGCGACGCGGCGCGGTGAGTCGCTGGCTGCTGACGTACGTCGAGCCGACTGCCAGGTGCTGCTGACCGACGCGGAGCACCTGCCGCTGCTGGACGGGCTCGATCTCGGTGGAGTGCGAGTCGTCGACACCGACAGCGAGGAGTGGCTCGAGCTGGTGGCCGCCGAGCCGCGCGGAGCTGACGGCTTCGCCGACGTCGAGGCGTTCGACACCTTCATGCTGATCTTCACGTCCGGCACCAGCGGTGACCCGAAGGCCGTCCAGGTCAGCAACTTCATGACCGTGATGTCGGGCGCCAACCTCGCCGACCGGTTCGGGCTCACGCCCGACGACGTCTGCTACAGCGCGATGCCGTTGTTCCACTCCAACGCGATCATGGCCTCGCTCGCTCCCGCGCTGACCGGTGGCTCGACCCTGGCACTGGCGCGCAGGTTCAGCGCCTCGCAGTTCCTCCCGGACATCCGGCGCCTCGGCGCGACCTACATGAACTACGTCGGCAAGCCGCTCGCGTACGTGTTGGCCACCCCCGAGCTGTCCGACGACGCCGACAACCCGCTGCGGGTGGCGTTCGGCAACGAGGCCTCCGATCGCGACATCGCCGAGTTCGGCCGCCGGTTCGGCTGCACCGTGGTCGACGGGTTCGGCTCGACCGAGACCGCCGTCATCATCGTCCGTACGGACGACACCCCGCCCGGCTCGATCGGCGTGCCGTGGGAGGGCGTGGCCGTCTATGACAAGGAGACCCGGACCGAGCGCCCGCCGGCGGTGTTCGACGAGACCGGCGCCGTCACCAACCTCGACGAGTGCGTCGGCGAGCTGGTCAACACGCAGGGCGCCGGGTTCTTCGGCGGTTACTACAACGACGAGGGCGCGACATCGTCGCGGCTCGACGGCGGCATGTACTGGTCGGGCGATCTCGGCTACCGCGACGACCAGGGATTCATCTACCTCGCGGGCCGTACCGACGACTGGTTGCGGGTCGACGGCGAGAACCTCGCCGCCGCGACGATCGAGACGTTGCTGCTCCGCCACGAGGCCATCAGTCAGGCCTGCGTCTATGCCGTGCCCGATCCGCTGGTCGGCGACCAGCTGATGGCGACCCTGGTGCTCCGCGACGACGCCACGCTCGACCCGGCGGACTTCGAGGAGTTCCTCGCCGAGCAGGCCGACCTCTCGCCGAAGGGCTGGCCACGGTACGTACGCCTCGCCGACGAGGTGCCGACGACGGCGACCAACAAGGTGCTCAAGCGCGAGCTGCGCACCCAGGGGACCGACACGACCGACCCGCTGTGGGAGCGAGAAGAGCGCGGTCGCTCGTACGCGAGCGTGTCGTGACGGAACAGCGGTTCCCCGAGCTTGGCTGCTACGGGCTGGCCGGACACGCCGCCATGCGGACCGTGTCGAGGTAGTAGTCCTCCCGCCGCACGATCTTGCCCCGGCGCGTACGGCACAACAGCACCGTGTGGTTGTCGTAGACCCGGTTGTCTCGATCGGGCGACCCCGACCCGCAAACATGAGGGTCCCCTCGCAATGTGGCCGTGACAATCGAGCGATACGTTGGGGATCCATTCGTTCTGACCCTTGGGATGGCTCGTGTTCCAGAAGATCCTCGTCGCCAATCGAGGCGAAATTGCGATCCGTGCCTTTCGTGCCGCGCACGAGCTCGAGGCTCGTACCGTCGCGGTGTTCCCGGTGGAGGACCGTGGCTCGGAGCATCGTGTGCGTGCCGACGAGGCGTACGAGATCGGCGAGGCGGGCCACCCGGTTCGGGCCTATCTCGACCCCGAGGGGATCGTCGACGTCGCGGTCAAGGCCGGCGCCGACGCGACCTATCCCGGATACGGCTTCCTGTCGGAGAACCCCGATCTCGCCGAGGCGTGCCAGAACGCCGGCATCACGTTCATCGGTCCGGCCAAGGAGGTGCTTGAGCTCACCGGCAACAAGGCTCGTGCCATCGCGGCGGCCAAGGCTGCCGGCGTGCCGACGCTCAACTCGGTCGAGCCCTCGGCCGACGTCGACGAGCTCGTCACTGCGTCGCAGAGCCTGACCTATCCGCTGTTCGTCAAGGCGGTCGCGGGTGGTGGTGGACGCGGTATGCGGCGCGTCGATGACCCGGCGATGCTGCGCGAGTCGATCGAGGCGGCGATGCGCGAGGCCGACGGCGCGTTCGGTGATCCGACGTGCTTCATCGAGGAGGCGGTCGTCGACGCCCGTCACATCGAGGTGCAGATCCTTGCCGATCAGTACGGCAACGTCGTGCACCTGCGTGAGCGCGACTGCTCGGTGCAGCGGCGTCACCAGAAGGTCGTCGAGATCGCACCGGCGCCGGGCCTCGACCGCGACATCCGCAAGGCGATGTGCGCCGACGCGGTGAAGTTCGCCGCGTCGATCAGCTATTCGTGCGCCGGCACGGTCGAGTTCCTCCTCGACGCCAACGGCCGCTACGTGTTCATCGAGATGAACCCGCGCATCCAGGTCGAGCACACCGTGACCGAGGAGGTCACCAACGTCGACCTGGTGCAGGCGCAGATGCGGATCGCGGCCGGCGAGACGCTCGCCGATCTCGGGCTCGACGTGCAGGACGACATCAAGGCGCGCGGCTTCGCCCTGCAGTGCCGCATCACGACGGAGGACCCGTCCAACAGCTTCCGGCCCGACACCGGGATGATCACGTCCTACCGCTCGCCGGGCGGTCCTGGCGTACGCCTCGACGGCGGCACCGTCTACACCGGCGCCACGATCAGCGCGCACTTCGACTCGATGCTGTCCAAGCTGACATGCCGCGGTCGCGACTTCCAGACCGCAGTCGGCCGTGCCGAGCGGGCGCTGGGGGAGTTCCACGTCGGCGGTGTCTCGACCAACATCTCGTTCCTCAAGGGGTTGCTGGCTCATCCCGACTTCACCGGCGGCGCCGTGACGACGACCTTCATCGACGAGCACCCCGAGCTGCTCGAGGCCCAGGTCACCAGCGACCCGGCCGACAAGATCCTGTCGTGGCTGGCCGACGTCACGGTCAACAAGCCGCACGGATCCTCGCCGACCAAGGTCGACCCCGCGTCCAAGCTCCCGGCGATCGACCTCGCCGCAGCTGCGCCCGACGGCTCCCGCCAGCTGCTGGCCGAGCTCGGCCCGGAAGGCTTCGCCGCCGCGCTGCGCGAGCGCGAGACCGTCGGTGTCACCGACACGACGTTCCGAGACGCGCACCAGTCGTTGTTGGCGACCCGCGTACGCACGCGTGACCTCGTACGCGTGGCCCCGCACGTCGCCCGGATGACCCCGCAGCTGTTGTCGATCGAGGCGTGGGGCGGCGCGACCTATGACGTGGCGCTGCGGTTCCTCAAGGAGGACCCGTGGGAGCGGCTCGCCGCGATGCGCGAGGCGGCGCCCAACATCTGCCTGCAGATGCTGCTGCGCGGACGCAACACCGTCGGCTACACGCCCTATCCGACCGAGGTCACGGTCGCGTTCGTGGAGGAGGCAGCCGAGACCGGCATCGACATCTTCCGCATCTTCGACGCCCTCAACGACGTCGACCAGATGCGCCCGGCGATCCAGGCCGTGCGTGAGACCGGCACGACGATCGCCGAGGTCGCGCTCTGCTACACCGGTGACCTGTCCAACCCCGCGGAGAAGCTCTACACGCTCGACTACTACCTGCACCTCGCTGACCGCATCGTCGAGGCGGGCGCGCACGTGCTGGCGATCAAGGACATGGCCGGGCTGCTGCGCGCGCCGGCCGCCCGTACGCTCGTCACCGCGTTGCGTGAGCGCTTCGACCTGCCGGTGCACCTGCACACCCACGACACCGCCGGCGGCCAGCTCGCCACGCTGCTCGCGGCGATCGACGCGGGCGTCGACGCGGTCGACGTCGCCTCGGCCGCGCTGTCGGGCACCACCAGCCAGCCGTCGATGTCGGCCCTGGTCGCCGCCACCGACTACTCACCGCGCGAGACCGGGCTCGACATCGACGCGATCAACGCCCTCGAGCCCTACTGGGAAGGTGTGCGCCGGCTCTACGCCCCGTTCGAGTCCGGACTGCCGGCACCGACGGGCCGCGTCTACCGACACGAGATCCCCGGCGGCCAGCTCTCCAACCTCCGCCAGCAGGCCATCGCCCTCGGTCTCGGCGAGAAGTTCGAGCAGATCGAAGACATGTACGCCGCCGCCAACGACATCCTCGGCAACATCGTCAAGGTCACGCCGTCGTCCAAGGTGGTCGGCGACCTCGCGCTCCACCTCGTCGCGGTCGGCGCCGATCCGGCCGCGTTCGCCGACGACCCCGCGTCGTTCGACATCCCCGAGTCCGTCATCGGGTTCCTGTCGGGCGAGCTCGGCGACCCACCCGGCGGATGGCCCGAACCCTTCCGGACCAAGGCGCTCGAGGGTCGTACGACCAAGGTCCGCGTCACCGAGCTCGACGACGACGACCGCGACGGCCTCAAGGGCGACCGCCGCCACACCCTCAACCGGCTGCTGTTCCCCGGACCCACCGACGACTTCGACTCGGCTCGTCAGCAGTACGGCGACCTCTCCGTCGTGCCGACCCGGGCGTTCTTCTACGGGCTGCGCACCGACAAGGAGACCGACGTCGAGATCTCCGAGGGCAACCTGCTGCTGTTCGGCGTCGAGGCGATCGGCGACGCCGACGAGCGCGGCATGCGCAACGTGCTCGGCACGATCAACGGACAACTCCGACCCATCGAGGTGCGCGACCGCTCCGTCGACTCCAAGGTCACCACCTCGGAGAAAGCCGATGCCGGCAACGCCCAGCACGTCGCCGTACCGTTCGCCGGCGTCGTCAGCCCGCTCGTCGCCGAGGGCGACACGGTCGAGGCGGGCCAGACCGTGGCCACGATCGAGGCGATGAAGATGGAGGCCGCCATCACGGCCTCCAGAGCCGGCACCGTCCAACGCCTCGTGATCGGCGCCACCCGCCAGGCCGAGGGTGGCGACCTCCTGCTCGTCCTGGGCTGAGGCGGGGGGCCACGTCAGCTGGTCGGGTGCGAGGTCAGTCGGCCAGGGCAGCTGCCAGCTGGGCTGCCAGCCACGTCTCGTAGCGCGACGGCGGCCAGCCGGACCGCCGTACCAGGCGGTCGTACGCCTCTGGTGCCGTGAGCGTCCAGACGGAGGCCACGAGCTCGTCGATGGTGCGCCCGGCGGGAAGCGCGCCTCGGTCGCTCAGCCCTTCGAGGCTGTGCGAGTTTCCGACCCGGCGCTCCTCGTCGATCGTGCTGAGGAACGCCTCCAGGACGTCGTCGCCGCCCGGTCCGTGGGCGAGGATGACTCCGAGCAGTGGGCCGACCCGTTCCCAGATGCCCCTGGTCCACGCGGCGTACGCCCGGGCGTACTCGCCGACGTCAGGCGCATCGACGACCGATCGGAATTCCGGCCGCTCACTCATGGGTACGGGATCGTCGTCGCCGGCGAGGAGGACGTCGTACACGGCCTTGACCACGTCGGCCTTGCCGCCCACCGAGTTGTAGACGGTCTGCGGGCTGACTCCGGCGCGTCTCGCGAGCAGCGGCACCGTCATGGCGAAGTACCCATGGGCGAGCAGGAGCTCTCGCGCAGTGCCGACGATGCGAGCGCGGGTGTGGCGTGCCTGCTCGGCTCGCATCTCGGAGCTGTAGGCCCTCTTGTCACCGGGGCGCGATTCCACTAGATTCTCATTCCATTGGATTATCGTTCGAGTGAAAGAAGTGTAGTCATGAGTGCCACGGCCCTGTCTCGCGCCCGCGCCGTCTTCGACGCGATCAACTCCGGTGACTTCTCCTGTCTCGAGGATGCCGTCACCAGCGACTTCGTCGACCACGGCTCCCCGATCCCGCTGCCGCCGGGCCCGGAGGGCTATCGACAGATCCTCACGGTCGTGCACGACGTGCTCGGCATCCGCTACGCCATCGAGGACGCGTTCGCCACCGATGACCGAGTCGTGATCCGGGCGCTTGCCCGTGGGGTCGGGATCGACGCGGTCCATGGTCCGGGTGCAGCCGGCAAGACGTACGCCATGACCACGGCGCACATCTATCGCGTCGAAGGTGGTCGCCTGGCAGAGCACTGGGGCGTTCGTGACGAGCTCGGCGCCCGCGTGCAGCTCGGCACGCTGAGGGCCCCCGAGCTCCCGGGAGCCGTGCCCGCGTGAGTCCGCGGGCCGGCTGATGGCCCCTACGTGGGCACAATCCCGGGGGACAACTGGGTGGCTTCCCGGGGTCGCGGGTGCCGGATGTTGTGCCATGCTGAAAGTGCGTAGTCAGTCCGCGGCGTACGGCCGCGACGATGCGATGCACGGTCCGTGGGAAAGGGGCCGCACATGACGCAACAAATTCACCAACCCGCTCCGAACGAGCAGTACGTCAGCCATTTCACCGACCTCATGCAGGACGTGAAGGATGCGGGCCTCCTCGAGCGGCGCCACACCTATTACTGGTGGCAGATCGGTGCCCACGTCGCCGCGTTCTTCGCGATCTGGGTGGGCTTCTTCCTGCTCGGCAACTCGTGGTTCCAGCTGATCCTCGCCGCCGCCCTCGGCGTGATCGTCACCCAGTTCGGGTTCCTCGGTCACGACGCGGCGCACCGGCAGATGTTCACCTCCGGGACGTGGAACTCGTGGACCGCCCGCATCCTCGCCAGCGCCTTCGCGGGGCTGAGCTTCGCGTGGTGGCGCTCGAAGCACAACATGCACCACAAGGGCCCCAACCTCGAGGGCTACGACCCCGACATCGGTCCGGGTGCCATCGCGTTCACTCCCGGAATCGTCGCGCAGCGTACGAGCGGGTTCTCCGGCTGGTTCGTCAAGCGGCAGGGCTGGCTGTTCTTCCCGCTGCTGACGCTCGAGGGCCTCAACCTGCACGCGGAGAGCATCCGTGCCGCACGCGACAAGTCGTCCAACCAGCCGTGGCGTCGCCTCGAGCTGTTCCTCGTGGTCACCCGACTCGTCGCGTACGTTGCGATCCTGCTGGCGTTCCTCCCGCTGGGCAAGGCGGCGGCCTTCTTCGCGATCCAGATGGCGGTCTTCGGCTTCTGCCTCGGCGCCTCGTTCGCGCCGGCGCACAAGGGAATGCCGATCATCCCTCCCGAGATGAAGCTCGACTTCCTGCGCCGCCAGGTCATGGTCTCGCGCAACGTGAAGGGCAACCCCGTCGTCGACTGGGCCATGGGCGGGCTCAACTACCAGATCGAGCATCACCTGTTCCCGAGCATGCCGCGCTGCAACCTCAAGAAGGCGCAGCCGCTCGTACGAGCGCACTGCGAGCGTGAAGGCATCGACTACATGGAGGTCGGGCTCTTCCATTCGTACGCGATCGTCGTCGACTACCTCAACAACGTCGGCCTGCGCGCACGCGACCCGTTCGACTGCCCGCTCTCGGCGCAGCTGCGCGACGGGGGCTGACGCGAGCCCGGTCCCACCAGAACCCGGCACCGCCGGATGTCGCGTGGAGCTGCGTGAGACTCTGTCAGCCAGCGGGTACCGTCTCCCGCTCCACGACAGGACAGGACGTCTCATGCCACGCCAGGTCGACCATGACGACCGTCGCGACCAGATCGTGACGATCACGATCGAGCTCATCGCCGAGGGGGGGCCGACCGCGGTGACGATTCGCGAGGTCGCGCGCCGGCTCGGTGGCTCCGTGACCCTGGTGACGCACTACTACCCGACGCGGCAGGCGATCTTCGAGGGCGTCGCTGCGCGACTCATCGAGCTCGGCCGGTCCGAGGCCGCTGCGATGGAGGCGGGCGCGAACGACCCCGTCGGCCGGCTGCGGGGCTATCTCCAGTGGGCGCTGCCCACCCGCCCCGAGGGCATCCGTCGCGAGATCGCGCGCATCAGGCTGCTCGCAGAGCGGCACGCCGCACCCAGTCTCGAGAAGACAGCGCGAGGGTACGACGAGTCGATGCGTGAGGACCTCCGCGAGCACCTCAGCGACCTCGTGCCCGATGACCGGCGCGAATCGGTGGTCGAGCTGCTGCGGGTGTTCGTGACCGGGGTCATCCTGCTCGCGGTGGAGCACCAGGACAGCTGGCCTCCGGAGCGCCAGATGGAGGCCGCCGAAGCGATGCTCACGTCGCTCGGCATCACGGAGTCCAGCGCCGCTTCCTGACCGCTCCAGGTCACATTTGGGTGTCGGCGCGATTTCATTTGGCCGTTTCACTTCCCTTTTATGCAACAGATGTTGTACAACGTCTGTTACACACATCACATCGAAGGGCAGCCAGACACAGATGAGCACGATCGCCGCGATCCTCGACCCCGAAACCGGGAGTTACCGCTGGAGCGACACCAAGGCTTGGCAAGTCGTTGCCGAGGTCCCGCTCGTCGAGACCTTCGTACCGCTGCTGAAGGCTCGCCCCGATCGCGCGTTCATCACGTTCGAGGACGGCACCGTCGTGACGAATGCCGAGGTTCTCGAGCGCGCCGAGAAGGTTGCCGGCTGGGCAATGGCGACGGTCCCGACATCGGACCCCATCGCGATGGCGATCGGCAACCGCGCCGAGTTCTTCATCGCCTGGCTCGCGCTGCTCAGCACCGGTCACGCGATGGTGAGCATGAACCCTGCGGGGCGTACGTCCGAGGTCGTTCACATGCTGCGCGACTCGGGGGCCCGCGTCGCAATCTCGGACTCCTCGAGTGACCCGGTGCTTCGCGCGGCGCTGGCCGACTGCCCCGATCTCGAGCTCGTGCACCTGGTCGACGGCCCGGAGCCGGACGGCCTCGCCGGGTTGTACTCCGGCCACTCGCCACGCGACCTGCTGACGGCCCCGCCGCCGCTCAGCACCGTCACCTCGATCACCTACACGTCGGGAACCACCGGCATCCCCAAGGGGTGCGCGCACGTCCAGGGCGAGCTCGTCCGCTACGCGGACGTCAACGTGCGGGTCTACGACTTCTCCGAGGACGACAAGATCCTCAACCCGCTGCTGTTCTTCTACGGCGACGCGATCTGGATGATGACGGTCAGCATCGTGACCGGCGCGTCCTTCGTGTCGATGCGCAAGTTCAGCGTCTCCCGGTTCTGGGACGTGGTCCGCAACAACGGCGTCACCGTGCTGGTCGGCATCGGCGCGATCCCCAACCTCCTGCTCAAGCGTCAGCCCGGTCCCGACGAGCGCGACCATTCGGTACGCCTGGCGATCCAGATCGGCATCCCGCCCAAGCAGCACGCCGAGCTGATCGAGCGCTTCGGATTCCCGTGGCTGGAGGCGTACGGTCTCTCCGAGACAGGTCCCAACATCCTGATGCCGCCCGGCCTCGGCGAGGCGTACGTCGGCTCGGGTGCGCTGGGCCTTCCCGTCCCGGAGCTGCGGGCCGTGCTGCTCGACCCCGAGGGCAACACCCTCGAGGGTGCGGCGATCGGTGAGCTCGCGGTCGACGGCCCCTACATGATGGCGGGCTACCTCAACCAGCCCGCCGAGACCGAGCGCATCACCCACGGCGACTTCTACCGCACCGGCGACGAGATCGAGCGCGACGTCCACGGCGTCTACTACTTCCGCGGCAGGCTCAAGGAGATCATCCGCCGTGCCGGCGAGAACATCGCACCGTTCGAGGTCGAGGAGATCCTTCGCCTCCACCCGGGCGTCCAGGATGTCGCCGTCGTGCCGGTCGAGGACGAGCTGCGCGGCGAAGAGGTCAAGGCGTACGTGCTGCCGACGTCCGACGACATCGACATCGCCGAGCTCATCGCGTTCACCCACGAGCGTCTCGCGCCCCACAAGGTTCCCCGGTACGTCGAGCTGCGCACCGAACCCTTCCCACGTACCCCGTCGCAACGCATCCTCAAGGCCGCCCTCAAGGTGGACGGCCGACACACCACCGAGTCCTCCTGGGACCGGACGAAGGAGACCGCATGAGCCCCCGCATCCTCTCGATGGCTGAGCTGCCCGACATCGTCGGCAGCACGTTCACGGTCGACTCCTTCCGGGTCAACCAGGACGAGATCGACACGTTCGAGGACGTCACCGGCGTGACTGCGGTGTACGAGGAGACCCTCGCCACCGACTACCCCGACGGGATGATCGAGGGGTTCCACAGCCTCTCGTTGTGCGACTTCCTCCTGCACCAGTGCATCCGGGTCGACCCGACGGAGTGCTTCTCCTACAACTACGGGGTCGACCGCGTACGTTTCCCGTCATCGATGACGATCAACGACGAGCTCTCGTTCAGCGTCGAGATTGTCGAGGCGACACCACGCAACGGCGGATATCTGATGCGCTACCGCTGCACGATCGCCGCCACGGGCTCGGACAAGCCCGGCATGGTCGCGGACTGGCTCGGCCTGTGCCTGCCCCGCACCTCCACCGACTTCAAGCCACCGCGCGAGAAGAGCACCGTCAACCCCACCCCCGGAATGAAAGAGTGAGAGACATGAGCATCAGTTCACGCAGGTCAGCACTTGCCCTGTCGGCAGCGGCCGCCATGGTGGTCCTCGCCGCATGTGGCGGGTCATCGTCGGACGAGAGCGGCCTGACCGCAGGCGATCTCGGGGGAGCGCCTGAGGCCGGAGTCGTCAAGGACGGAGTCCTCAAGGGTCAGTCAGTGCAGTTCGTCGGCTACGGCGGCGACATCCAGAAGCTGCAGGTCGGCATCCTCACGCCATGGGCGACGAAGTCGGGCGCCAAGATCACCCAGGACTCGCCGACCGACTACGCCAAGCTCAAGGCGCAGGTCACGGCCGGCAAGGGCACCTGGGACGTCGTCGACGTCGAGGACAGCTGGGCCGCCGCCAACTGCGGGACGCTGCTGCGCAAGCTCGACGACAAGATCATCGACCGCTCGCAGCTGCCCGAGGACAACAAGGGCACCGACTGCGCCGTGCCGATCGTCGGAACCGGCAACATCTTCGCCTACAACGCCGACAAGCTGAAGACGGCTCCGCAGACCTGGGCCGACTTCTTCGACACCAAGACGTTCCCGGGCAAGCGCGGCGTCTACGCCGGCAACCCGGTCGCGATCTTCGAGGCAGCCCTCATGGCCGACGGAGTCGCGGCAAGCGATCTCTACCCGCTCGACGTCGACCGGGCGCTCAAGAAGCTCGACACGATCAAGAGCTCGTTGGTGTTCTGGACGACCGGTGCTCAGGCTCAGCAGATGGTGGAGTCCGGACAGGCCGACATGGGCATCTTCTGGTCGGGACGCGTGCTCAACGGCGTCAAGGCAGGCGCCAACTGGAAGGCCGTCCACGATCGCCCGCTGCTGCAGTACGACGTCCTCGTCGTGCCCAAGAGTGCACCCAACCCGGTCGCCGCGATGTCGCTGATCAACTTCGCACTGGGTGAGGAAGCCTCGACCAAGACGACCGAGGGCTCGGGCTACCCCGGCACCAACGTCAACTCCAAGCCGAAGGTCGACAAGGTCACGGGCGAGTTCCAGGCCAACGTTGCTCCGTTCAAGGACCCGGTCACGATCGACAGCGAGTTCTGGGGCAAGAACGTCGCAGACTACATCGACAAGTGGACGACCTGGATCAATGGCTGATTCGAGCCCCTTCGTCGGAGCCGGTGCGAGACGACGTCTCGCGCCGGCTCTGGTGGTGCCCGGCTTGGTCATCATCGGCTTTGTCGCGCTCTATCCCCTGGTGCTTGCACTGCTCGACTCGATCACCCAGCGCGACAACGGCCAGAGCCCGTACGCGTGGGTGTTCGACAACCCCGTCTACCTGAAGATCATCTGGCGCACGATCGTGACGGCGCTGATCGTCGCCGGCATGTGCGTCCTGGTGGGTTACCCGCTCGCGTACGTCATGGCAACGACCCGGAGTGCCCGCGCGCGGTCGGTGCTGCTGCTGCTCGTCGTCCTTCCGTTCTGGACCAGCTTCCTGGTGCGCGTGTTCGCGTGGCTGATCCTCTTCCAGCCCGACGGCATCGTGGAGTCGGTCCTCCAACCGTTCGGCTTCGACGGCGCCATTCTGGGCTCCGTCTGGGCTCCGCGCATCGCGATGGTCCAGCTCCTGCTGCCGTTCATGGTCCTTCCGATGTACGCCACGATGCGCGGGATCGACCCGTCCCTCCTGCGCGCTGCCGAGAGCCTCGGCGCCTCGCCCCGCGAGGCGTTCGCCCGCATCTTCCTGCCGCTGTCGCTGCCGGGAGTCGGGGCCGGCTGTCTCATCGTGTTCATCATGAGCCTCGGTTTCTACGTCGCCCCGGCGCTGCTCGGCTCGCCCACCACCTCACTCGTCGGCCAGGCGGTGTTCCAGCAGGTCGGCACACTCCTCAACTTCGGCCGCGGAGCTGCGCTGGCGGCCTTCCTGCTGGCCATCACGCTGATGGTCCTCGGCATCGCCGCCCTCATGCGGCGCCTGCTCGGTTCGAGGACGTCAGATGCGTAGGCCCGGACGCCTGCTCGTGTGGGCGGCGGCGCTCTTCGCGGTTCTCCTGCTCATCGTCCCGACACTCATCGTCATCCCGGTCAGCCTCGGCGACCAGGCCTCGTTCCGGTTCCCACCCAGCGGCTGGTCGCTTCGCTGGTATCGACAGCTCGTCGAGGAGCCGGCGTGGCGCACGACGTTCGGCAACTCACTGCTGATCGCCACGCTGTCGGCACTCACGGCGTCCGTCGTCGGTACGGCAGCGGCTCTCGGACTGCGGCGGTTCCTCCGCTCGATCAACCGGGAGGTCGTCCGGTCGACGCTGCTGATCCCGCTGATCGTCCCCGAGATCGTGCTCGCGGTCGGCCTCTACTCGTTCTTCCTCAAGATCGGCCTGGTCGGCACGCTCACGGGATTCGTGCTGGCCCATGCCACCTTGGGAATCCCGCTCGTCGTCACGACGGTCACCGCGAGCCTCGCCGGGTTCGATCCCAACCTGGAGCGTGCCGCCGCCAGCCTGGGGGCCGGTCCGTGGATGACCGCGCGCCGCGTCACCGTGCCCCTGATCCTGCCGGGGCTGTTGGCCGGCACCCTGTTCGCCTTCATCCTGTCGCTCGACAACTTGGTGATGTCGTTGTTCATCCAGACACCGGACCTCAGCACCCTTCCGGTCCTGATGTGGTCGTCGATGACTCGCGACACCGACCCGACGATCGCCGCCGCGGCGACCGTCATCCTGCTGACCACGACCGTGGTCCTCTGTGCCGCGCTGACGATTCTCGGACGTCGCACCACTACCGAGAGAGGGCCTCTCCTGTGAACGATTCCTCAGCCGCCCGTGGCGCCGCGATCGATCTGACCGGCTTGCGCCGCCAGTATGGACCCGTCGTTGCCGTCGATGACGTCACCCTGTCCATCGAGCCCGGCGAGTTCGTCACTCTGCTCGGCCCGTCGGGTTCGGGCAAGACGACGACGCTCAACCTGCTCGCGGGCTTCGAGAAGCCCGACGCGGGTCGCATCGAGGTGGGCGGCGTCGACCTGAGTCGTACGCCCGCCCACGAGCGCAACCTTGGCGTGGTGTTCCAGAACTACGCGCTCTTCCCGCACCTCGACGTGGCGGCCAATGTGGGCTTCGGCCTGCGTCAGCGCAACATCGACCGGGCGACTCGCACGCGTCTGGTCACCCAGGCGCTCGAGACGGTGGACCTTGCCGGCATGGGACACCGGCGTCCCTCGCAGCTGTCGGGCGGCCAGCAGCAGCGCGTCGCCCTCGCCCGGGCCATCGCCTACCAGCCACCCGTGCTGCTCATGGACGAGCCGCTCGGCGCCCTCGATCGCAAGCTGCGCGACCAGATGCAGCTCGAGCTGCGCCGCATCCACCGGGAGGTCGGCAGCACCGTCGTGTTCGTGACCCACGACCAGGAGGAGGCGCTGGCCCTCTCCGACCGCATCGCCGTGTTCAACCGCGGACACATCGAGCAGGTCGGCACCGGTATCGACCTCTACGAGCGCCCCGAGACCATGTTCATCGCGACGTTCCTCGGGGAGTCGACCATCGTGCGTGGGACCGTCGAGCACGACACGCGGGGGACGTTCCTGGCCGTCGGCTCTGCACGGTTGCGCGTGGCCGGGACCCTGCCGGCGGGCAGCCGAGCCGGTGTGATGGTGCGGCCGGAGCGTTTGATCCTGAGCAAGGACCAACCCGACGACAGTCGCGAGGCGATCGAGATCGACGTGCTCGAGGAGGTCTACCTGGGTTCGACGCGCAAGTTTGCGCTGCGTCTTCCCGACGGCACGGAGGGACTCGTACGCGAGGCGGTCACGACAGCCTCGGCGGTGCGCCCAGGTGATCGAGCCTGGGTGTCGTGGAGGACGACGGACGGTGTGCTCCTGCCCGAGGGCGAGCTGGCCGCACCTGATGAGGATGAGTCAGCACCCTAGGCTGGCTTCGTGAAAACACCACTCGACGTCGAAGTCCTCGGCAGCGGACCCGCGCTGATGATGGTGCACGGTGCCGGTGGCTCGCCGCGGGACAACTTCCCGTTCCTTGACGAGCTCGCGTCGACGTTCACGGTGATCGCCCCGTCGTTGCCCGGAGTCGGGGGGTCGCCCGTGGGAGACGAGCCGTTGGACGCGGTGGCGATCGCCGACCAGCTGGCGGCGGTGCTCGACGACCTCGGCATCGCCACTGCGGCAGTGTGCGGCTACTCGATGGGCACCACGATCGCGACGCACCTCGCGGCGGCCCATCCGGATCGGGTGTCGGCCTTCGCGCTGTGTGCCGGGTTCGCCACGCCCCGACCGTCGATGCTCTCGCTCCTCGAGCTCTGGGACGGGCTGCTGGCCGACGGCACGGAGGAGCAGAACGGCCGGTTCATCCTCAGCACGGCGTTCATGCCCGAGACGATCGACAAGCGGGGCCCGCGATGGGTCGGTCTCGCGGCCCAGGCGTTCGGCGAGTCGCTGCCGGCCGGTACGCGCGCACACCTCGACCTGATCCGCCGAGTCGATTCTGCCGACGCACTCCGGTCGACGACGCAGCCGTTGCTCGTCGTCGTGCCCGAGCACGACGGCCTGGTGCATCCCGGCCACTCAGCCGACCTGCTCGAGATCCGTCCGGACGCGATCCGGGTCGGCATCGAGGCGAGCCACGCCTTGTGGCACGAGGCGCCCAAGGAGTGGCTCGCGGCGTTGACCGACTTCTTCGTCTGAGTCAGTGGGCGCTGAACTTCGCTGCCTCGGCGGAGTCGAAGTACTCGTCGAGGCGGGTGATGCGGCCCTCGTCGTTGACCGTGATCACGGCGCACGCGTGAAGCGTGACCTCCTCGCCGGTCGAACGGTTGGTGCCGCGCAGCACGTGCCGCTGCACCGCGCCGCCGTCGTACGCCGTGACGCGTCGGTCGGAGTACGTACGGTCGCTGACCCAGCGATCCATGGCGACCAGGACCTTGGCGTTCTCCTCGACGGTCTGCTCCTTGAGGTCGTGGTTGTGCCAGATCACGGCGTCAGGTGCATAGACGTTGAAGATGTCGGCCGGGTCGCCCGCCTCAGCGGCAACGATGATGCGGTCGAGGAGCTGGATGTTGGGGTGGATCTCGCTGGACATGGGTCCTCCGTGGGTTGGGTGCGTGCAGGGTCAGTTGTGTCGGAACAGGGCTTCCTGGGCGACGTGGCAGATGGACGTCCCGTCGTGGTCGAACACCGCGGCCTCGATGAGGGCACGGCCCGCGTCGGCCATGGGGGTCGTGTGCTCGAACAACATCCACTCGTCGGCGCGCGGGAATCCGCGGAACCACATGGTGTGGTCGAGCGACACCGCGCTCCAGGTGCGGGCGAGTGATCGCTCAAAGCCCGGCGTGTGCCCGTGCGGGGTGACGGCGGTGGACATCAGCATGAGATCGCTGGCGTACGCCAAGGCCGCCCGATGCACCAGCGGATCGTCGGAGAGCTGGTCGACCGACCGCATCCAGACGCCGTTGGCAGGAGATGCCGAGTGCGTGATCTGGCCGGGAACGTCCGGCGCGAGGCGTACCTCGACCGATCCGAAGTCGTCCCAGAACTCGCCCAGGCCACCATCGACGGCGGCGACCTCCCGGATGTCGGGGCAGTCGTCCGGTCCGGGGGTGGTCGGTGCGGGCCTGCTGTGCGAGATGCCGTCAGACGGCTCGGCGCACGACACGATCGACCGACACAGCAGCCGGTCGCCCTGCCATGCACTGACCTCGCGTGTGGAGATCTGCCGACCATCCCGCAGGCGCTCGACGCGGAACGTCACAGGCACGTTGGACGCACCTCCGCGCAGGAACGTCGTATGAACCGAGTGAACGTCCTTGCCGTCGACACTTGCGCCGGCCGCGATGAGCGACTGGCCGACGAGCTGGCCGCCGAACAGCTGGGGAAGGCGTATGCCGTCGGTGCGTCCGACCCAGGTGTCTTCGCCGGTCTGGTCCAGGTCGAACAGCTCGGCCAGCCCGATCGTGCCCTGCATCAGGCCCCGGTGTCCGCTCCGGACGGCTGGCGGCGCGGCGGCATCGGGAAGAAGCCGCTGGTCTTGGCGACGTACGCGTCGAACGCCTCGCCCTTGCTGCGGCGCATGCTCCTCTCGAGCAGCGCCTTGCCGCTGTAGGAGAGGAGAAGCTTGGTCATGATGAGCGGCGCGATGATCGTGATGAGTCCCCACCACTCGCCGAGTGCGAGAAGGAACAGGCCGGCCCAGACGACCGTGTCACCGAAGTAGTTGGGGTGACGCGTCCACGCCCACAGGCCGCGGTCCATGATCTTGCCCTCGTTGGCCGGATCGGCCTTGAACCGGGCGAGCTGCCAGTCGCCGACGGCCTCGAACAGGAACCCGATGGCCCACACCACGATGCCGATCGTGCCGATGACGCCGAGCTTCTCGTTCTGGTACATCGCGAACTGGACCGGGATCGAGATGATCAGCATCAGCACGCCCTGCAGTCCGTAGATCTTGCGGATCAGGAACCCGATGAGCGAGCCCTCCTGCTTGCGCATCAGCGCGGTGTAGCGCTTGTCCTGACCGTGTCCGGTGTTGCGGATGCCGATGTAGAGGCCGAGTCGCAGTCCCCACGCGGCGGTGAGGAGGAGGACCACGAGGCGCCGGGTGTCGTCGCCGCCGTCGCCGGCCGAGACGAGGTAGGAGACCACGGCCGCGACGACGAACCCGGGTCCCCAGTAGATGTCGATGATCGACTGGTTCTTGATGCGGATGGCGGTCGCCATGATCGCGGCGATGAACACCGTCAGGGCGGCGGCGACGATCAGGAAGTTGAGGGCGAGGTCGCCCCAGGGCACATCATTCATGGGATTTCTTTCGGGTTGTGGGTCAGGTCAGACGAGCTCTGAGGCGAAGTCCTTGAATGCCTCGAGGGCGTGCTCGTACGTGTGGGGCGAGCCGGCCCGGCTCTTGTCGATCAGCGACTGGAGGTCGTCAGGCGTCAGGCTGTCGGTCAGCATGACGGTGCCACCCTCGACGGAGTCGGCGACGCGCATGCCCGAGCCGGCGGCCACGATGACCTGGCCGTTGATCGTCGACGTGGGGTCGGCGAGTGCTCCCACGACGGGGGCGACGAGCTCGGCCCGCATCGCCTCGGCGAAGCGGGGATCCATGCCCTCCTCGGTCATCTGCGTCGTGGCGTAGGGGAGCAGCACGTTCGTCAGGACGCCGCGTCGCGCACCCTCTGCCGCTGCCGTGCGGGCCAGCGCGATGATGGCACCCTTGCTGGCGGCGTACGCGGAGACGGTCGGCTCGCCGTGCAGGCCTGCGGTCGACGCGATCATGATGATGCGCCCGCGACCGGCCTCGCGCATGACCTTCATCGAGGCGGCAGTGACGAGTGCCGTACCGGTGACGTTGATCGCCATGACATGGGCGAAGTTGTCGGCGGTCGTGCTGTGGAACATCTGCGGACCGCTGATCGCGGCGCTGGTGACGCAGATGTCGAGCCGTCCCCAGGTGTCGAGAGCCGCCGCGACCAGCGCGTCGGCGGTCGCTGGGTCGGACACATCGCCGTAGTTGGCGACAGCCCGGCCGCCCGCTGCGACGATCTCGTCGACGACGTAGTCGGCGGCACTGCGGCCGTCGGCGTCGACGACGCGGTTGCGATTGTTGACGACGACCGCCGCGCCCAGCTCGGCCAGGTGAATGGCGAACGCGCGGCCCAGTCCCTTGCCGCCACCCGTGACGATCGCGACCTGGCCGTCGAGCGTGCTCATGAGGCGATCCGCTCGACCAGCACGGCCACGCCGAGCCCTGCCGCACCACTCACGGCGGCGACGCCGTAGCGGCCGTCGCGTCGCTCGAGCTCCTCGATGCAGCTGCCGACGAGGATCGCGCCGGTGGCGCCGAACGCGTGTCCCATCGCCATCGTGCCGCCGTTGGGGTTGAGGCGTTCGGGTCCGACGTCGAGGTCGCGGCGGAAGCGCAGGCACAGCGCCGAGAACGCTTCGGCGAACTCGAACACGTCGATGTCGTTGGCGGTGAGACCGGCCCGGGCGATGACCTGCTCGACGGCGCTCTGCCCTGCGGTCAGCATCACCACGGCGTTGACCGACGTCGACGCCGCGCCGACGATGCGGGCCCGCGGCGCGAGCCCGGCCTTCTCGGCCGCCTTCGCGCTGCCGAGCAGCAGCAGGGCACTGGCATCGGCCATGGCGGGAGACGTGCCGACGGTGTGCAGGTGCGAGATCGAGTCCACTCCGTTGTAGGCGCCGAGGGCGATCGCGTCCTGGCCCTTCTCGCCGAGCTCGGCAAATGCCGGCGGAAGCTCGGCGAGGCCTTCCAGCGTCGTGCCCGGTCGTACGAGCTCGTCGTGGTCGAGACCCGGCCCGCCCTCGTTCGAGGGCACCGGGATGAGCGAGCGTTCGAACGCGCCGTCGGCCCGGGCGTTGGCTGCCTTGAGCTGGGTCTCGAGTCCGTACGCGTCGAGCTCCTCGCGTGAAAAGCCTTCGATCGTCGCGTTGAGGTCGGCGGCGATGCCCATGTGCACCGAGCCGATCGTCGTGATGATCGCGGGATCGGCCCACAGCGGGCCACGGTCGACGAACATCGGTACGCGCGACACGCTCTCGACCCCGCCGGCGACGGCGAGGGACAGGTCGTCGGCGCGGATCCGGGCGGCGGTCTGTCCGACCGCGTCGACGCCGGACGCGCAGAAGCGGTTGATCGTGCCTCCTGGGACGCTGTCGCCCCAGCCCGCGAGGAGCGCAGCCGTACGGGCGATGTTGGATCCCTGCTCGTCGACCTGTGAGGCGCAGCCCAGGATCACGTCGTCCACCGACTCGACGTCGAGGCTGTTGCGCTTCTCCAGCGACTGCTGCAGATGGACGACCAGGTCGAGGGGTGAGTGGGAGTGGAGCGAGCCCTTGGGGCTCGCCTTTCCACGCGGGGTCCTGACGTAGTCGAGGACGAAGGCTTCGGACATGGATCCTCATTCAGCTAGTGGAGATACTCTGTTAGTTGTAGTACGGTTGCCGGACATTGGCAACCCCACCGCTCGAACACGCGGTGGGTGACGCAGAGGAGACCGTGATGAGCGAGAACATCTGGGTGCTGGGCGGCTACCAGAGCGACTTTGCCCGCAACCTGACGCGCGAGGGCAAGGACTTCGCCGACCTGACGGCCGAGGTCGTCGACCACACGCTCGAGGCGGCGTCGATCAACGCCGCCGACATCGGCGTCATCCATGTCGCCAACGCCTTCGGCCAGCTGTTCACGGGCCAGGGTCAGCTCGGCGCGATGCCGGCGACCGTACGCCCCGAGCTCTGGGGCAAGCCCGCGTCACGGCACGAGGCCGCGTGCGCCTCGGGAAGCATCGCCGTCCTCTCCGCCATGGCCGATCTCGGCGCAGGCCACTACGACAGCGCGCTGGTGCTGGGCATCGAGCTGGAGAAGACCGTCAGTGGTGACGATGCGGCAGGGCACCTCGGCGCCGCCGCGTGGATCGGCCACGAGGGTGAGGAGGCCACATTCATGTGGCCCTACATGTTCAGCGAGATCGCCGAGGAGTACGACGAGCGCTACGGCCTCGACGACGTGCACCTGCGCGCGATCGCCCAGATCAACTTCAAGAACGGTCGGCGCAACCCCAACGCCCAGACCCGCGAGTGGGACGTCCCCGACCTCGTCAACGGTGTCGGCCTCGACGACGACAAGAACCCGGTGATCGACGGCCGCATCCGGCGCTTCGACTGCAGCCAGGTCACCGATGGCGGCGCCGGCGTCGTGCTGGTCACGGACTCCTACCTCAAGCGCCATCCGGGTGCCACCCCGATCGCCCGGGTGCTCGGCTGGGGACACCGTACGGTCGGCCTCGGCCTGTCACAGAAGCTCGAGCGCGATCGCGACAACCCGTACGTGCTCCCACATCTTCGCGATGCGGTCAACGACGCGTTCAACCGCGCCGGGATCACGCTCGAGGCGCTCGACGGGCTCGAGACGCACGACTGCTTCACGCCCAGCGAGTACGCCGCGATCGACCACATCGGCCTCACGGGTCCGGGAGAGTCGTGGAAGGCGATCGAGAACGGCGAGATCGAGCCCGGCGGCACCCTCCCGATCAACCCCAGTGGCGGGCTCATCGGCGGCGGCCATCCGGTCGGCGCCAGCGGCGTCCGGATGCTGCTCGACGCCTCCAAGCAGGTCAGCGGCACGGCCGGCGCCTACCAGCTCGACGACGCCACGACGTTCGGCACGCTCAACTTCGGTGGCAGCACCGCCACGACGGTCAGCCTCGTCGTCGGCGCCGCACCCACCTCATGAACCTCGACCCGCAGATGAAGGAGTCCCTCGATGGACGTTGAAGTTGTCGCCCGGCTGTTGTCCACCCTTCCGGCGGACGACGACCACCCCTACCGCACGGGCCCGTGGCAACCTCAGACGACGGAGTGGAACGCCGACGACCTCGAGGTCGTCGAAGGAGAGATCCCGACGGACCTCGACGGCGTCTACCTCCGCAACACCGAGAACCCCGTCCACCCGTCGCTGAAGAACTACCACCCGTTCGACGGTGACGGGATGATCCACGTCGTCGGCTTCCGCGACGGCAAGGCGTTCTACCGCAACCGCTTCATCAAGACCGACGGATTCCTCGCCGAGCAGGAGGCAGGCGGCGCACTGTGGGCCGGACTTGCCGAACGCCCGGGCTCCGCCAAGCGCGAGGACGGGTGGGGCGCGCGGACGCGCATGAAGGACGCGTCGAGCACCGATGTGCTGGTTCATCGAGGTGTCGCGTTGACGTCGTTCTACCAGTGCGGCGACCTCTATCGGGTCGACCCGATGTCGGGCGACACGCTCGGCAAGGAGACCTGGGGCGGCAAGTTCCCCTTCGAGTGGGGCGTGTCCGCTCACCCCAAGGTCGATGACCGGACCGGCGAGATGCTGTTCTTCAACTACAGCAAGCAAGCGCCCTACATGCACTACGGCGTCGTCGACGAGGCCAACGAGCTGACGCACTACGTCGACGTACCGCTGCCGGGGCCCCGCCTCCCGCACGACATGGCGTTCACCGAGAACTACGCGATCCTCAACGACTGCCCGCTCTACTGGGAGCCCGAGGCGCTCAAGCAGGACGCGCACATCGCCCGCTTCCATCCCGAGACCCCGACCCGCTTCGCCGTGATCCCGCGCAAGGGCCAGACGTCCGACATCAAGTGGTTCGAGGCCGAGGCGACGTACGTCCTGCACTTCGTCAACGCGTACGAGGACGGCGACGAGATCGTGCTCGACGGGTTCTTCCAGGGCGATCCGGAGCCTGCCGACAACGGCATGGGCAACGCCTGGGAGCGAGCGTTCCGCTTCCTCGCCCTCGACCGCATGCAGTCTCGGCTGCACCGGTGGCGGCTCAACCTGGTGACTGGTCTGGTCAAGGAGGAGCAGCTCAGCGACAGCATCACCGAGTTCGGCATGATGAACGGCGCCTACACCGGTGGCGAGTACCGCTACGCGTACGCCGCGTCGGGCAAGCCCTCCTGGTTCCTGTTCGACGGACTGGTCAAGCACGATCTGCTGCTGGGCACGGAGGAGCGCTTCTCGTTCGGCGACGGCGTGTTCGGCAGCGAGTCGGCGATGGCCCCGCGGATAGGCAGCACCGCGGAGGATGACGGCTATCTCGTGACGCTGACGACCGACATGAACGACGACGCGTCGTACTGCGTGGTGCTCGACGCCGCACGGGTCGAGGACGGACCGATCTGCAAGCTCAAGCTGCCCGAGCGCATCTCGAGCGGCACCCACTCGACCTGGGCACCGGGTGCCGACCTGCGACGGTGGCAGACCGCCGACACGGCGGCCGATGCGGTGGGGTTGTAGCGATTAGCGACAGCGACGGCTTCTCCGCTTTGGAGTCACAGCCCACCCAGCTCGAGCCCGGCGGCACCAATGCGCTGGGCCGGATGCTCGGTCTGCTCGGCGACGAGTGGACGCTGTTGATCATCCAGCAGGCGCTGCAGGGTGTCGGCCGGTTCGGCCAGCTCATGTCGGCGCTGCCGGTGTCCAACTCGGTGCTCACCAGCAGGCTCAACCTGCTGGTGCGTGAGGGGCTGCTGCGCCGCAACATCTACCAGACCAATCCGCTGCGGGCGGAGTACGTCGTCACGGATCGGAGCCGGGCGCTCTGGCCGTTCATGCTGGCCATCTGGGAGTGGGAGCGCCGCTGGGTCGAGGAGCACGCCGAGCGGCTCCCGACGATGCACCACGAGTTGTGCGGTCATGACTTCGCACCGCTGCTGTCCTGTGGCGCGTGCGGCAAGCCCGTCGAGGCCAAGGACGTCGCGGCCGAGTGGGGACCCAGCGGCTCGTGGGAGCGCTCGGTGCCAGAGTCCGCCACGCGCCGCCGCGCCGACTCCGACCCGTCCCGTACGTCGGCCGGGCTGTTCCCCGAGACCATGATGGTGTTCGGCAACCGCTGGGCCTCGGCGCTGCTGGGCGCGGCGTTCCGCGGTATGACCCGGTTCTCCGACTTCGAGGCGAGCCTCGGCGCACCCCCGACACTGATCGCCGAGCGTCTCCGGGCATTCGTGGCGATCGACATCCTGGTCGCGACGCAGAACGCACAGCGCCCCGACTGGGCGGAGTACAGGCTGACCGAGAAGGGCCGCGCCTTCTTCCCCGTCGTCGCGACCTCGTTGCAGTGGGGCCAGGAGTGGTTCGTGGCTCCCGAGGGCCCCGCCATTGTCCAGCACCACCGATCGTGCGGCGAGGCGTTCGAGGCGACGTTCCGCTGTGACCAGTGCCACGAGGTGCTGACAGGTCACGACATCACGATCGTCGGTCGCGACGACTCGACACCAGCACGAGAGGAAGACGCATGACGACGAAGACCACCTGGACCACGCTCGCCGAGGTGATTCGCGCCAACGGCACCTCATACCCCGACTCGCACGCGATCGTCGGCGAGGGTCGCACCATCACGTACGGCGAGCTGTCCTCGCGCTCGGACGCCGTCGCCGCCGGGCTCGTCGCGCACGGCCTCGCGGTCGGCGACCGGGTCGCCTACCTCGCCCGCAACGCCACGGAGTACTGGGAGCTGTTCTTCGGAGCGGCCAAGGCCGGCGTCGTGATCGTGCCGCTCAACTTCCGCCTGGCGCCCGACGAGATCGCCTGGATCCTCGGTGACGCCGAGCCCGCGGCGATCCTCGTCGAGGACCATCTGACCGGATCCGTGCCGGCTGACTGGTCGGGACTCCGGCTCGTCTTCGCCCAGGCCGCCGAGCCGCAAGTCACCGACGGATGGCAGGCGTACGAGACGTGGTTGGCAGCCCAGCCCGCTGAAGACCCCAAGCGCGACCAGGGCGGCGATGCGCTGTGCTCGCTGATGTACTCGTCCGGCACCACGGGCCGCCCCAAGGGCGTCACGACGACGGTTGCCGGGTTCCTCTGGGCCGTCGATGCGTTCAGCGCACTGTTCGATGTGTCGACCTCGTCGGTGAGCCTCGTACCCACGCCCTACTACCACATTGCCGCGGGCGGCTGGTCGCTCATCGCGCTCGCCGCCGGGGGGACGATCGTGCAGTTCACCGAGGTCACGCCGCAGAACATGCTGGGCCTCCTGGTGCAGCACCGGGCGACGCACGTGATCATGGTCCCGACCGTGATGCAGCTGTTCATCACCAGCCCGGAGGCGTCGGCGGCCGACTACTCCAGCGTCGAGCACGTCGTCTATGGCGGGTCACCGATCTCCGAGACAGTGATGCTCGGCGCCCAGAAGGTCTTCGGAGCTCAGCTGTCCCAGAGCTATGGCCTCACCGAGACAATCGGCGTCACCACGTTCCTGCGCCCCGAGGACCACGTGGTCGGTCCCGACAGCAAGCTTCGCTCGGCGGGCCGGGCGGTGGACGGGCTCGAGGTCGCGATCATGGATCCCGACACCGGTGAGTTGTGTGACACCGGCGTCGTCGGCGAGGTCGTGACGCGCGGTCCCGGTGTCACCAAGGCCTATTGGCGCCTCGAGAAGGAGACCAGGGAGGCGTTCTGGCCTGGCGAGTGGTTCCGTACGGGCGACGCCGGCTACATGGACGCCGACGGCTATGTCTTCCTCAAGGACCGCATCAAGGACCTGCTGATGTCGGGCGGCGAGAACATCTATCCCGCCGAGGTCGAGAACGCGATCATGGCGCACCCCGCCGTACAGGAAGTCGCGGTCATCGGTGTGCCGTCCGAGCGCTGGGGTGAGTCGCCGCACGCGGTGATCGTCCCCAAGGCCGGCGAGACGATCGATCCCGACGAGCTGATCGCGTTCACCCGTGAGCGCCTCGCTCACTACAAGTGCCCCACCAGCGTCGAGCTGGTGAAGGAGCTGCCCCGGAACCCTTCCGGAAAAGTGCTCAAGCGTGAGCTTCGTGCTCCGTGGTGGGCCGGACATGAGAGGAACATCGGATGACGAACGGAACCTTCCCCATCATTCGCCAGGTCATCATCGGCGCGGGCGACATGGAACTGGCAAGCAAGGAGCTGCGCGAGGCCTTCGGCCTGGCCAAGGGCTTCGCCGATCCCCTCCTGGAGGGCATCAACATGGACGACGAGACGTTCCGGGTCGGCCCCGAAGCGCACCTCGAGCTCGTCGGCGCCCTGAAGCCCGAAGCACCGATCGCGAAGTGGACCTCCAAGGTCGGTGGCGGTGGCGGCTACGGCCTGGCCATCCAGGTGCCCGCCCTCGGCCCGCTCCTCGAACGCGCTGAGACGCTGGGTGCCCGCACCATCGAGGACCTCGTGGTCTATGACCGTCGCATCGTGCAGCTGCACCCGGGTGACCTCGGCATCCTCGTCGAGCTCGACGAGATCCCCGAGGCCGAGCAGTGGTTCTGGGACGACATCGACGCCGAGGTGTCCGAGAACCCGCTCATCGACGACGTGCTCGCCGTCGAGGTCAGCAACCCCGACCCCGAGGCGTTGGCCCAGAAGTGGTCGACACTCTTCGACGTCCCGGTGGAGACGGTCGACGGGGTCCTCCAGGTGGCGATCGGCGCCCGGACCGCCCGCTTCGTGAAGGGTGACGTCAAGATGATGACCGGCGTCGACGTCAAGGCCGTCGCTGGCCGCGAGCCCGCCGACCGCAAGGTGAAAGTCAGCGGAGTCAACTTCACCATCGTCTGATCCTTCAGGGGCGCGGCTGACGCCGGCCGCGTCCCTGTGATGATCCTCCGCGACACCGGCTGACCGCTCCGTCAGAAGTGCCGGCAGGGCTGTTCAAAGGGGGAGCAGTCCGAGCGTGAACCAGGTTCGCTCCACCGGGGTGAGGTCAGTGTTGCCTGCTGGATCGATCGCACGCACCGAGAAGGTGTGGTTGCCGAGATGAAGGCCGGTGTGGTTCCGCGGACTGCTGCACGACTCCCAGGCGCCACCATCGAGCTGGCACTGGAAGCGTGAACCGCCCTCAGATGAGGTGAATTCGAACGTCGCCTTGCTCGACAGCAGGCTCAACCCGGACGGTCCGCTGGTGACGGTCGTCTGGGGCGGCGTGGTGTCGACGATCCAGCTCCTCGTGGCAGGGATCGGGTCGACGTTTCCGGCCTGGTCGGTCGCTCGTACGGAGAACGCGTGCGTGCCCTCGTGCAGAGGCCCGAAGGTGTCACCGGAGTGGCACGAGGCGTACGCACCCGCATCCAGCTTGCACTCGAACGTCGCCGGCTCGTCGGCCGAGAACGTGAACCTCGCGTTCACCTGGTTGGTGAGGTCCGCCGGGCCGGAGTCGATCCGGGTCTTCGGCGCCGTGTCGTCGGCGCTGACCGTGAACGTCCGGCCGGCGGGGGTCGCGTCGGTGTTGCCTGCCGCGTCCTTGGCGCGCGCCTCGAACATGTGGCTGCCGTTGGGGAGCGCCGCCGTGGTGTACGGCGACGCGCACGGTCCGAACTCCGCTCCGTCGACGCGACACTCGAACGTCGCGCCGGCATCCGGCGAGCTGAAGCCGAACGTCGGCGTCTGGTCGTCGATCGTGCCGGTCGGCCCGGAGTCCACCGTGGTGTCCGGGGCGACCGAGTCGACCGTGAAGGTGCGCTTGGCCGGCGTCGGCTCGACGTTTCCGTACGAGTCGGTCGCGCGGACCTCGAAGGTGTGCTCTCCGTCGGACTGCTCCGGGGCGGTGTAGGGCGACGTGCAGTCCGCGAAGGGCGCGGGCGCGACGCGGCACTCGAAGGTGCTGTTCGGGTCCGGGGTCGCGAAGGCGAACGTCGGCGTGGAGTCCGCGGTCAGTCCGCTGGGGCCGGCGGTGATGCCGGTCCTGAAGATCTCGGTGTCGATCGTGAAGGTGCGCTTCGCCGGGGTCGGGTCCACATTGCCCCCGCCGTCGATGCCCCTCACCTCGAATGTGTGCTCACCGTCGCTCAACGGGTTCGTCGTCGTCGGCGACGTACAGGTGGCGAACGGCTCGTCATCGACCCGGCACTCGTGCGACAGTGCCCCGTCCGTGTAGGGAAAGCTGAAGCTGGGCGTCCGGTCGTACGTGATGCCGGACGGCCCGGAGGAGATCGTGGTGTCCGGCGCGACGGTGTCGACGGTGAACGCCTTGGCTGCCGGAATCGGGTCGGTGTTGCCGACGGCGTCGACCGACCGCACCTGGAAGACGTGGTCACCGTCGGCGAGCTCATCGGTCGTGTGCGGTGTCGTGCAGGCCTCAAACGCTGCATCGTCGACGCGGCACTCGTATCTCGCGCCGGGCTCGGGTGACGTGAACCCGAACGTCGGCGTACGGTCGCCGGTCACGCCGCTCGGACCGGAGGTGATCGACGTGGTCGGCGGGTTCCGGTCGAGCGTGAACGACCGACTGGCCGTGCTCGCGTCCTCGTTCCCGGCGGCATCCTTCGCGCGTACCTCGAACGTGTGCTCCCCGTCGCCCAGCCCGTCGCTCGTGTACGGAGAGGTGCAGTCGCTGAAGGCGCCGTTGAAGCCGCACTCGAACGTGGATCCTGGCTCGGAGGAGACGAACGTGAAGGTGGGCGTGTTGTCGTTGGTCGCATCGTCGGGACCGCCGGTGATGGTGGTGTCCGGCGCGACGGTGTCGACCGTGAACGTCCGGCTCGCGGGCGTCAGGTCGACGTTGCCCGCGGCGTCGGTCGCCCGCACCTCGAACGTGTGAGGACCGTCGGCCAACCCCGCGGGCGAGCGTGGAGACGAGCAGGGGCTGAAGGGGGCGTCGTCGACGCGGCACGCGAACGTCGATCCGGGCTCGGACGACGTGAACGTGAACGTCGGCGCGTGGTTGACCGGCCCGGTCGGGCCGCCGGTGATGGTGGTGTTCGGTGGAGTGATGTCTTGGGGGTTCAGCAGCACCGAGATGCCACTCCTCCGTCCGGGGCTCTGCTCATTCGTCAGCACGACATCGGTTCGGCCGTCCGCGTCGAAGTCTCCCGCTGCCACCGCCGTTGAGCCGCCGCGGGTGGGGAACTGGGTGAGATTGACGAACGTGCCGTCGCCTCTGCCATGGAGGACGTCGAGCTTGCCGACGTTCTCGGAGATCGCGAGGTCCGGGCGGGAGTCGTCGTTGAAGTCCCCGACTGCGACGTCTGTCGCGTGGGGGACGACGTAACCCAGTGGCGTGGTGAAGGTTCCGCCGCTCGCGCCGAGCAGGGTCCAGACAGCGCGGCCCGTCTCGACGACCGCCATGTCGGGGTCGGAATCGCCGTTGAAGTCGCCGAGCGCGATCCTCATGCTGTTGAATTCCTGAGCCTCCCCGATCGAGTAGACGGTCGCGGCGCCGAACGTCGCGGCCGGTCTGCCCAGCAGGACGTGAACCTTGCCGAAGGAGTCGCCGACAGCAAGGTCGGGATCGGAGTCGCTGTTGAAGTCACCGACCGCGACCGACAGGGGGCTGCTGAACCCGCCCTGGAACGACGTCTTGGGGCCGAAGGTGCCGCCGGGTCCACCGAGCAGGATCGACACGGTGTCGTTGACGGCGCTGGTGACCGCGAGGTCGGGATCATCGTCGCCGTTGAAGTCGCCCACCGCCACCGCAGTCGGGGTCACGTCCACCGGGTAGTAGGTCGGATCCCCGAACGTCCCGTCAGGGCTCCCGAGCAGGACGGACACGGTGTCGCCGTACTCATCGGCGACGACGAGGTCCGGATTGCCGTCGGCATCGAAGTCACCGATCGCGATCGATCGGAGCTCGAAACCTCCTTCGTAGCGGGCCGCGGGACCGAACGACCCACCGGGGCCGCCGAGGTTCACGGAGACCGTGCTGCCGACGGCAGCGACATCCGGGTCACCGTCGCCGTTGAAGTCGCCGACCACGACACTGACGGGCTGATTCCCGGTCTCGTAGTCCACGCCGGGGGCGAAGTTGGTCGTGCTGGCGCTGGCAGCACCGGACTGCGTCAGCACCACCACGGACACCATGCTCGAGAGCACGAGGAGTCGTCCGAGGTTGAGGGCGACGCGCCGTCGCGCCGAGGTGATGCTCGTGAAAGTGCTCATCGCGGGGAGTCCATTCGGGAGGGATGCCCTGACGCTAGGTGCCCGGTGAGCGGTTGTCGTCCGTGCCAGCACGGATCCCGCCGAGGTCTGGTGGTGACAGGCTGGGCCGATGCCGCTGCGGATCGTACTTGTCGACAACGACCCGCGGTTCAGGGCGATGGCCCGTCGTGCACTCGAGGCTGAAGGTGTCGAGGTAGTGGCCGAGCTCGGATCTGGCGCGAACGCCCTTGCGTCGGTCCAGGATTGGTATCCTGACGCCGTTCTGGTCGACATCCGCATGCCCTGGATCGACGGCGTGGAGGTCGCTCGGCGGCTGCGCGGGAAAGTCGGTAAGACCGTGGTGATCCTGATCTCAACTCTCGACGTGGATCACGGACGCCTTTTGGCCGATGGTGTCGCTGCCGGATACATCCGCAAGGACGAGCTCTCGCTCGCCGCGATCAACGAGTTCCTGGCCTGATGGTCCGAGCGCTGCGGATCGGCTTGATCGCCGTGACAGTGCTTGCAGCCGCCGCGCTCGTCATGTTCGACCTCGACCATCCGTACGACCTGTGGTCGCAGCTCATCGTCGTCGCGGCCCCGCTGACCCTGACAGCGTGGTTCGTCCTCGCTCGGACCGCCGACGAGCGGCTCGTGCACGTGATTGCCGGGCTCGGCGCCGGGGGTCCGGACGAGACCGTCCGCGACGGGCTCCGCCGGGCCCTCGCCGATCCGGACCTTGAGATCGTCTACACCCAGGTCGGCCGCGGCGGCTGGATCAGCGGGCTCGGGGAGCAGACGTCGCGGCCGGGCCTGGATGGGCGTCGCGCGTTCACTCCGATCGATCGCGACGGGAAGCCGATAGCGGGTCTCGTCCACGATCCTCGCCTCCTTCGACATCCGAAGCGGTTGCGCGCGGCGGTCGACGCCGCATCGTTGGCCCTCGACAATGAACGCCTCAAGGCACAGCTTCGGGCCGAGCTCATGGAAGCGCAGGCCTCACGTTCGCGCATCATCGACGCCGGCGACCGCGAGCTCCAGCGTGTTGAGCGCAACCTCCACGATGGTGCACAGCAAAGGTTGGTCGGTCTCGCGCTGATGTTCCGGCTGGCGAGCCGACGGGCCGCCGGCGACCCCGAGCTCACGGCGCTCCTGGACGATGCCGCCCGTGAGCTCAGCGATGCCATCTCCGAGCTGCGTGAACTGACTCGTGGTATCCATCCGGCGATCGTCGACGACGCCGGTCTCCCAGGCGCGTTGGAGGCGCTCGCCGAACGTCCCGGCATACCGGTTGATCTGCAGGTCGACCTGCACGAGCGTCTTCCCGAGGCCGTGGAAGTCGCTGCCTACTACCTGATTGCCGAAGCGCTCACCAACGCAAACAAGCATGCGAACGCAGGCCGCGTGACGGTGCACGCGCAGGTGGTCAACGAGGCGCTCCGTGTGACTGTGAGTGACCAAGGAGCAGGCGGTGCCGAACGCTCTCCCGGATCCGGGTTGCAGGGGCTGGCTGACCGAATCAGCGCGCTCGGAGGCGAATTCGGGATCGACAGCCCGCCCGGATCTGGTACGACGGTCACCGCCGACATCCCACTCGCCCAGACCGTGCTCACCGATGCCGCACAGCAGCGGTTGGTCGCGCTGCGGTGGTGGGTGCACGAGCACTGGGAGATGCCCGGTGAAGCCGGCGACCAGATCACCGACGAGGACAACCTGATGGCGGCGAAGGCCGCCATGCTGATCGCGGGAGGGAATCGGCGGATCACCGAGCGTGAGCGGGAATGGCTGATCGGATATCACACGGCCGCGCGTGGCGCCGACTGGGTGATCGCGGCGATCGCGGCATACGACGACTCCGACACCCTTGATGACATGAAGGTCATACCGGGGTTTTCCCAGGTTGCCCGCGGTGAGGTGTACTACGCCATACGTTTGTGCTCCAGTGACGGACCGTTGACCCCCGACGAGCTCAGTCGTCTGGAGCGTTCGGTCGATGAGCTGGGGATCGCTCGCGAGGAGTTCGAGGAGCTGCTGGCGATCGTGGCGGCTGAGGACGAACTGCGTCACCGTAGATTCAACGCCATCGCCGCCCCCGTTCTCCCTGGCGGGTTCTCGCCCTCGGGCTGATGAACGTCAGCTGGCCTTCG
This sequence comes from Aeromicrobium panaciterrae, assembly GCF_039537165.1. Lineage (GTDB taxonomy): Bacteria > Actinomycetota > Actinomycetes > Propionibacteriales > Nocardioidaceae > Aeromicrobium > Aeromicrobium panaciterrae. The sequence goes on from NZ_BAAAZZ010000002.1 coordinate 1,805,186, forward strand.
CTCGCAGGTGTGCGAGCACGGCCAGCACGCGGCGATGCGTGCTCGAGGTGGCGTCCAGGTCGAGCTTGGCGAAGATCCGGCTCGTGTGGGTCTCGATGGTTCGCCCGCTGGTCGCCAGCAGGTCTGCGATCGCGGCGTTGGAATGACCTTCGGCCACCAGAGCCAGGACCTCCTGCTCGCGGACGGTCAGTCGATCGAGGGGATCGGACCGGCGCGGCGTGTCGAGGACCTTTCGTACGACCTCGGGGTCGATCACGGTGCCGCCCTCGGCGACGCGGGTGATGGCGTCGACCAGGTCGGAGTGTGCGGTGATGCGTTCCTTGAGCAGATAGCCGACACCGCTGTGGGCGCCCATGAGCAGGTCCACTGCATGGCGTGTCTCGACGTACTGCGACAACACCAGGACACCGATCTCGGGGTGGTGGTGCTTGATCTCCAACGCCGCGTCCAGGCCTTCGGTGGTGTGGGTCGGCGGCATCCGGACGTCCAGGATGACGACGTCGGGACCTGCCTGCTCCACCGCAGCGACGAGGTCGACGGCGTCGGAACGCTGCGCGACGACGTCGATGCCCTCGTCACTCAGCAGCCGGGCGATTCCTTCGCGGACGAGAGCGGCGTCGTCGACCAACATCACCCGAAGCACGCCCACATGCCGATCATGTCCCGAGACCCGACGGCGCCGCAGCAGAACAGGGAACTGCTTGCTCGATGGACCGTGACGTCAGCGGCCGCCGTGGTCGGCGCGCAACTGGGTCTTGAGGAGCTTGCCGCTGGCGTTGAGGGGTAGGGCGTCGACGAACGAGACCCTCGTCGGAGCCTTGAAATGGGCCATCTGGTCTCGGGCCCACGCGATGATCTCGGCCTCGGTCGCCGACTGGCCCTCGGCGAGGACGACGACGGCGATCGGCACCTCGGTCCATCGCTCGTCGGGTACGCCGACGACGGCGGCCTGGGCAATTGCGGGGTGGCCGGTGAGGATGCTCTCGACCTCGGCCGGATAGACGTTCTCACCGCCCGAGACGATCATGTCCTTGATCCGGTCGTGCAGGTAGAGATAGCCGTCGGCGTCGAACGAGCCGCCGTCACCGGAGCGGAGCCAGCCGTCGGGCGTGATGGATGCAGCGGTCGCGTCCTCGTTGCGCCAGTAGCGCCTCATGACGTGACCGCCGCCGATCAGCACCTCGCCGCGCTCGCCGACTGGAAGGTCCTCCAGCGTCTCGGGGTCGACGATGCGTACGGGCACATTGGGCATCGGACGGCCGACCGACCGCAGGCGATGCGTCGTGCCACCGCTGACGGCGTGGTCCTCCGGCAACAGGATCGTGACGCCTCCGGTCGACTCGGTGAGGCCGTAGCTCTGGAGGAACTTGCACCCCAGCAGCTCCGTCGCCTCGCGCAGCACGGGCTCGGGCATGGGTGCTGCGCCGTAGATCATGTAGCGCAGGTGCGACCAGTCAGCCTCGCGCACCTCGGGCAGGGCGATCAGGAACTGGATGACGGTGGGCACGGCCACCGCGTGGGTCACCTTGTCCTCCTGCAGGATCTGGCAGAGATCGGCGGGGGACGTCGGATTGCGCAGCAGCAGTGCGCTGCCGTTGAGGGTGCTGACCATGGCGAGCCCCAGCCCCGAGACGTGGAAGAACGGTACGGGCGCCAGCGCCACCGCCGTCGTGTCGAGCTCCAGCAGGTAGTGCATCGCGGCGAGCGCCTGGCCGAGGTTCGCGCCGGTGAGCTCGATGCCCTTGGGCCGCCCCGTCGTGCCGGAGCTGTAGAACATCAGCGCGGTGTCGTCTGGATCGCGGGAGTAGCCGGGGTCGTCATCGCTGACGCCGGAGAGCCAGTCGTCGTACGCGACACTGCCCGGTCCGGCCGCCACCGTCACGACGGTGCGCACCGAGGAGATGGCGGCGGCCGCCTGGGCGAGGCGCTCCTGCTCACGGCCGAGCACCACGACGGTGGGCTCTCCGTTGCCCAGGATGTACTCGATCTCGGGCACTGCCAGGCGGAAGTTGAGTGCCGTGGGGATCGCGCCCATCTTCGAGGCGCCATAGAGGACGGCGAGGAACGAGGGAGCGTTCTCACCGATGTAGGAGACGCGATCGCCCGGGACGACGCCGTCGCGGAGCAGCGCCTGCGCCACCCGGTTGGCCTCGCGATCCAGCTCGGCGAACGAGGTGACTCCGTCGGGCGTGATGACGGCGGGCAGGTCCGGAGTGGCAGCCGCGCGCTTGCGGAGGATGTCCTCCAGCCGCTCGACCCGGGTGCCGTCTGGATGCAACGAGTAGTGCGGATCGAGGTACTCCGGAGGAGTCGGTACGACGACCTGGCCAACCTGCTCGGTCATCACCGATCGGCCCTGAAGGGTGCGAAGACGGGCGGCTCGAAGATTCCGGCGGGCGCTGCGACGACGTGCTCGATGGCGGCCAGTGCCGGACCGGCCGTGATGTACTGGCCCGCTGTCGTACGGCTGCCCGGTTCGTCGGGCTCGACCAGGTTGAGGGTCACCACCATCTCGGGCTTGCCGTGGATGTGGATCGTCCACTCGTCGCGGCCGGCGTACTGCTCGAGCTCGGGTTCCATCGTCCAGATGATCGCCAGGGTGATGAACGGCGTGCCGTCGACGATGGCGTGCCAGCGCCACTCGGTGCTGCCCACGGTGCCGGCGGCGATGTGTCCCGCGGCGACCTCGAGGTCGCGACTGGCAGGGACGACCTTGTGGTCGGGCTTGATCTCGTCGTACGTCACGCCCATGCGCTCGCACATGAACGCGATCGTCTCGAGGTAGAGCGAGGCATACAGGGTGGGCAGTGGCCCGGTGCCGTCGAGGGTGGCGGGGTCGGAGCCCATCCCCATGACGGTGAACGCGAAGTCGGGATCCGGCATGCGTCTGGCGTCGAGCACCTCGTCGATCGTGATGCGGTCGACCGACATGCTCGCACCGGTCAGCCCGAGAGCCAGGCGCTCGCCGATGATGCCGGGGCTCACGCCGATGCCGAACAACGTGCTGTTGCCCTCGTGGCATGCGTCGAGGAACATCTGCTCGCGCGCCGAGCCGTGGGCCCGCGGGAAGTGCTGGCCGGCGGTGGTGATGACGTTGATGCCCGCTCGCAGCAGGGTCAGCAGCTGCTCGTCGTGCTTCTCGTACGGAACCTGGAGGCGTGGTGCATGCATGACGACCTGCGGCCTGGTCGCGATCAGCTCGTCGAGGTCGCGGGTCGCGATGACCCCGGTGGTCTCGCGGCGGGCGATGTCACCGGCGTCGCGGCCGACCTTCTTGTCGCCGTAGACGTACAAGCCCACGAGCTCGAGGTCGGGTCGGTCGATGACGCCGCGCAGGATCGTCTTGCCGACGGCGCCGGTCGCCCACTGCGCGACGCGGATCGGACCGGTCATGCTTTCGTGCTCAGCTCGGTCACGAACAGGAGCTTGCCGAGGCCGCGCTCGTAGCGGATCGGGTCGCGAGCCAGGCGGGCGCGGGACTCGATCGCCATGCGATCGGTGTCAGTGGTCCACTCGCCGCGTGACATCGCCTTGAGTCCGGCGATTGCGATGTCGCGTGGGTCCTCCTTCTGTCCCTCCACGTGGGCGGCCATCCGGGTGTCGACCGAACCCACGATGAGGGAGGTGACAGATATGCCGTCCGGCTCTAGCTCTGCCCGGGCGATGCCGCCGAGGTAGAGAGCGGCGGCCTTGGCGGGTGAGTAGCCGCCCATGAAGGCCGTCGGCGCGATGGCGGCGACCGAGAGGACGTTGACGATCGAGCCGCCGCCGTTGGCGGCGATCACGGGAGCGAACGCGCGGATCGTGGCCAGCGGCGCGAAGTAGTTGACCTCCATCTCGTTGCGGGCGGCGTCAGGATCCTGTGCCTTCACGAGCCGGTCCTGCGCATGCAGCCCGGCGTTGTTGATCAGGACATTGGCGTCGGAGCAGTGCGCGGCAGCAGCGGCGATGTCGTCGGCGCTGGTGACCTCGAGCTGCACGATCTCGGCCCCGGTCGCCTTCAGCTCGGGCGTCACGTCGGAGGTGTCGCGCACGCCGGCGTACACCGTGGCGGCTCCCCGGGCGAGCGCTTCCTGCACGAATGCCAGTCCGATTCCCCGGTTGGCGCCGGTCACGACGATGCGGGCGCCCTCGACGGGTGCCCCCCTCAGATCACTCATGCCACTACTCCCGTTCCAGGTGCCTCACGCGGTCGTTGACGACTCGCACTGTTTACTGTAGTAAGGTGTATCACACTGCTAACTGAAGTGTCACGAGTCGTGAGCGGTTCCACAACCACTCCTCGGGGCACTGGCGCACAGGTCACAGGAGTCGACATGACGAGCACACGGGGACTTCATCCCGCAGACAAGGTGAAGGACTATCGGGAACGGGGATGGTGGACCGACGAGACCGTCGACCAGCTGTTCCGCCACCAGGTGGAGACACGCGGCGAGGAGCTGGCGGTGGTCGATCCGGCCAACCGCGTTGACCTCACGGGCAGTGCTCCGCGTCGGCTCACGTGGAACCAGGTCGACTCCGAGTCGACGTTCCTGGCCGACCAGCTGCTCGAGCTGGGCCTGCGACGCGGCGACGTCCTCGGCGTACAGATCCCCAACACGATCGAGCTGGTCGAGGTCTACATCGCCGCCTGGATGCTCGGCATCATCGTGTCGCCGCTGCCCATGCAGTACCGCGAGAACGAGATCGTCGGCATGGCGACGCAGGCGCAGTTCAAGGCGTTCGTCACGGTGCCCCAGTTCGGCAACCGCTCACCCGTCGACGACATCCACGCGGCCCGTGAGCTGCTGCCATCCGTCAAGGACGTGATCGCGTACGGCCCCGCCGAGGAGATCGCATCAGCGCTGCCGGGCGGTGTCCGGCATGTAGCGCCCACCGCCGCGAGCCTGGAGCAGCGGGCGAGGGTCGAGTCGCACGTCGCCGCGGATCCCAACGACCCCAACGACTGTCTCACGATCTGCTGGACGTCTGGAACCGAGAGCGAGCCCAAGGGTGTGCCGCGATGCCACTACGACTGGATCGCGATCAGCTGGGCGACCGTCGAGGTGCCGGCGATCGTGCCCGAGGACGTGCTGCTCAACCCGTTCCCGATGGTCAACATGGCCGGCATCAACGGCATGTTCCTTCCGTGGCTGCGAGTGGGCTGCGTCCTGGTGCAGCACCATCCGTTCGACCTGCCCACCTTCCTCGGGCAGATCGCCGCGGAGCGGGCCACGTACACGGTTGCCCCGCCGGCGCTGCTCTGGATGCTCCTGCACAACGAGGAGCTCCTGGCCAAGATCGACCTGAGCAGCCTGACCCGCATCGGCTCCGGATCGGTGCCGCTGCAACCCGTCATGGTGCGCGGCTGGCAGGAGAAGTTCGGCATCGGGGTCATCAACTTCTTCGGCTCCAACGAGGGCATCGGCCTGCTGTCGAGCCCCGAGGACTTCCCCGATCCCGACGATCGTGCCCAGTACTTCCCGCGCTACGGCACCGAAGGCATCAAGTGGTCGGGGCGCGTCTCGGAGTGGATCGACGTACGCCTGGTCGACGTCACGACAGGTGAGGACATCAACGAGCCCGGGCGAAGCGGCGAGCTCCGGCTCACTGGTCCGACCGTCTTTGCCGGCTACCTGCATGGCGAGAACCGTCCGAGCCCGTTCGACGAACGGGGCTACCTCAAGACGGGTGACCTGTTCGAGATCGCCGGTGACCGCAACCAGTACCTCCACTACCTGGACCGCGCGAAGGACCTGATCATCCGTGGCGGCATGAACATCGCACCCGTCGAGCTCGAGGGTCTGATCGGCGACCACCCCGCGGTGGTCGACGTCGCCGTGGTCGGCGACCCGGACGAGGTGCTCGGCGAGCGCATCGCCGCCGTCGTCACGCTGGCGCCCGGCACGACGCTCACGCTCGAGGAGCTCGTCGAGTTCCTGCGAGGCAAGAAGATCGCCTCGTTCAAGCTGCCAGAACGACTCGAGATCCGCGACGAGATGCCGCGCAACCCGGTCGGCAAGATCCTGAAGCGCGAGCTGCGCCAGACCACCAACGAAGGAGCCACCGCATGAGCACCATGACCGATGCAGAGAAGCTGGACCTCTCGCAGCAGATGTTCGACGCCTGGGACAGCCTCGACTGGGACCGCGTGGTCCACCTGTTCGCCGAGGACGGAGTGCTGCACAGCGTCATGCAGGAGCCCGTCGTCGGCCGGGCGGCGATCGCCGAGCGCATGGGCATCCTCGGCGCCAAGGCCGAACGCCTCAAGCTGCACATCAAGGCCATCGGCATCATCGACGGCCGAGTCTTCGTCGAGCGCGTCGACGACTTCGACTACGACGGCCACCACGGTGAGGTTCCCGTCGTCGGCATCATGCGCATGGACGGCGGCAAGATCACCGAGTGGCTCGAGTACTACGACCGCCCGACGCTGCTCGCCGGCATGGGCATCACGGACGACTTCGGCCACTGAGTCCCTAGATTCCCAGCAGGACCCTCGTTTCTGGCACTTCACCCTTGTTGCATCAAGGGTGGAGTGCCAGATTCCTGTCAGCGGATGGCAGATTCGAGGGACCTGCTGGGATCTTGACCACTGTCAAGCGGACGCCAGATTCGAGGGACCTCCTGGGAATCCGGCCCCCCGGACAGGGTCCCGGCGTCAGCCCTGGGTGAACGAGGGTTCTTCCCACCAGGGGTATGACGTCGGCTCGTTGCCGGGCAGCTGTCCGGGGAACTGCGGCGGGCGCTTCTCCAGGAATGACGTGATGCCCTCGACGACGTCGGGGGTCGTGCCGAGCTCGTAGTTGATCCGCGAGTCGATGCGGTGCGCGTCCATCGGGTGGTCCGACCCGACGAAGCGCCACAGCATCTGCCGGATCATGCCTACTGCGACGGGTGAGGCGTTGTCGGCGATCTCGCGGGCCAGCGCGTACGCCGCCGGGAGCAGGTCCTCGTCGGTGTGGACGCTGCGTACGAGGCCCGACTCGAGCGCCTCGGCCGACGACACCATGCGGCCGGTGTAGAACCACTCGGCGGCCTTGCTGATGCCGACCTTCTTGGGCAGGAACCACGTCGAGCACGCCTCGGGGACGATGCCGCGCTTGGCGAACACGAACCCGAAGCGGGCCGACTCGGCCGCCAGGATGAAGTCCATCGGCAGCAGCATCGTGGCGCCGAGTCCGGCGGCGACGCCGTTGACGGCGCCGATCACGGGCTTGGTCGACTCGAAGATCTTGAGCGTGATGAGCCCGCCACCGTCGCGGAACTCGTCGATCTCGTCGCCCCAGCCGGCCTCGTCGGAGTCGAACGTCTTGGAGCCACCGGAGAGGTCGGCGCCCACGCAGTACGTCTTGCCGCGACCGGTCACCACGACGACGCGTACGTCGGGGTCGGCGTTGGTCTCGGCGAACACCTCGGGGAGCTCGTCGAGCATGACCTTGTCGATGGAGTTGAGCTTGTCGGGGCGGTTGAGCTCGATCGTCGCGATGTGGTCGGCGACGTTGAGGACGAGGGTCTCGTAGGTCATGACGGTTCCTTGTTCAGACGGAGGTGAGGCCGAGCCCCGCGAAGCGCTCGTGCGCCGAACGGTACTCGCGCTCGAGTCTGTCGACGACCGCGCTGACGGGCTCGATCGCACGGATCGTGTGCAGTCCCTGGCCCGCGGCCCAGATGTCCTTCCACCGCTTGTTGGGCGATGACGCGGAGTTGTAGTCGCGAGCGGTTGGTGCCACCAGGTTGTCGGGGTCGAGGCCGTTGGCGATGAGGCTGGGGCGCAGCCACGAGGCATCCGTGCCGGTGATGCCGGCGCTGACGATCAGGTCGTCCGGGCCATGGTCGACGATCATCTGCTTGTACGCCTCGGGTGCGAGGCTCTCGACCGTCGGCAGGAACCGGGTGCCCATGTAGACGAGGTCCGCGCCGGCAGCGATGGCGCCGGCCACGCCGTAGCCGTCGCTGATGCCGCCGCCGACCGTGATGATGCCGTCGAACGTGTCACGTACTGCGGAGATGAAGGCGAACGGCGACAGGTGCCCGGTGTGTCCGCCGGCGCCGCTGGACACGCACGCCATACCGTCGACACCGATCGCTGCGGCCTTGGCAGCGAGCTTGAGGCTGACGACGTCGGCGATGACCAATCCGCCGTAGCCCTTGACGACGTCCATGACGGGCGCAGGTGATCCGAGGGCCGTGATGACGATCGGTGGCTGGTGCTGCGCGACCAGCTTGAGGTCGTCGGCCAGGCGTTCGTTGGTGCTGTGTGTCACCAGGTTGACTGCCCACGGCGCGATGATCGCGTGGGGGTCGGCGTCGGCCGCCGTGCCCAGCGACTCACGGATCGTGCCCATCCAGCGGTCGAGCTCCTCGGGCGTACGGCAGTTGGGCGCCGGGAACGCGCCGACGATGCCCGAGGTGCACGCCGCCACGACGAGGTCGGGGCCGGAGATCAGGAACATCGGTGCCGCCACCACCGGGAGGCGGAGCGGTTGGCGCAGTGGGCTGATCATGGTGTCCTTCAGGTCATCAGAGCGGGCGGGAGATTCCACGGAACTGGGGAGCGCGGCGCTCGGTGAAGCTCGCAACTCCTTCGCGGAAGTCGTCGGACGAGAGGAAGTCGTCGAGGATCGCGTCGGCCTCGGTGACCGTCGTGCCGAGCGTGCGCGTGTGGCTGGTCCATAGGCGCTCCTTGATGTGGGCCATCGACGTCGGGGAGCAGTGGTCTGCCATGTCGCGGGCCAGCTCCATGGCGCGATCCAGCGGTTGCGCTGCGATCTCGTGCACCACGCCGAGGCGGAGGGCCTCGGTTCCGTCGAACATCCGTCCGGTGAGCAGCAGCTCGTGGGCGACGGCGGCACCCGCAATGCGCTCGAGCAGCCATTCGCCGCCGTGCATCGCGGGCAGGCCGCGACGCGCGAAGGCGGTCGACATGCGGGCATCGGGCGAGGCGATCCGGATGTCGCACATCAGGGTCTGCACCAGGCCGATGCCGGCGCACGGTCCGCTGATCGCGGCGATCATCGGCTTGGGGATCGTGCTGGGGAACCACTCGGGCTGGACGATCTCGTCGGCGAGCGGATTGGTTGTCCCGGTCTCGGTGTAGGTGGTGAGCGCCTGGGTGTCGGCTCCGGGACAGAACGAGTCGCCGGCTCCCGTCACGACGATGACGCGGACCTCGGTGTCAGCGGCGGCAGCGGCGAGGGCGTCGTAGTAGCCCGCCTGCATGCCGACCGTCCAGGCATTGCGCCGCTCTGGACGGTTGAGGGTGATGACCGCGACGCCGTCGGAGGTGTCGACCAGGACTGGGTCGAGGTCGCTCATGCGTCGTTCACCGCGCCCGTATGGCGACTATCGTTGTTGAAGAGAGAGGCGGCAATCGCAACCTGGCTCGCCAGTTGCCTCATCGGCTTCCCTCCTCGTACGCGGGGTGATATCGGAGCAAGGATGCTCGCTCGCAGACCATTGTGCCCTGACCTTCGCCAAATGGATAGTCACTTGCTATCTAGTAGTTTTGGCTCTGCTCGTCTACGATGGGTCCGTCATGCGCGCCGGGTGCGAACATGGCATGGAGAGGTGGGGCACAGTGCAACTGTTTTCCGAGGAAGCAGCCGCCGGATTCCGGCGCGACGGTTGGTGGAGCGAACGGACCTGGTCGGACCTCCTCGACCAGCATCGCCGGGAGGTGCCCGACCGGACCTCGCTGATCGACGCGCCGAACCGTGAGACGTTCATCCAGGGTCCGCCCCGCAGGCTCACCTGGCACGAGGTCGGCGACCAGGTCGACCGACTCTCGCGGGTGCTGTACGACCACGGGGTCCGCAAGGATGTCGTGGTCGGCGTGCAGCTGCCCAACTCCGTCGAGCTCCCCATCACCCTCCTGGCGATTGCCCGCCTCGGCGCGATCGTCACCCCGTTCCCGGTCCAGTACCGCCGTCATGAGCTGCGCGGCATGGGAGAGGCCGCTGGTCTCCGGCTGTTCGTCACGGCAACGCACGCGGTCGGACGCGAGCTGGCCGCTGACGGCGTCGCCCTGGCCGAGGACGTTGAGTCGTTGGAGACCGTGCTGGCGTTCGGTGAAGGAAGCCATGAGGGCGTGGGACTGCTCGATCCCCTGATGCGCGAGGCGGATGACGACTCGCGCGAGCTCCGCTCCCACCTCGACGCTCTCCACCTGGACTCCAACGACTGCGTCACGCTGGTCTGGACCTCAGGGACCGAGGGCATCCCCAAGGGAGTGCCCCGTGCCTACGGCGACTGGGAAGTCCTGTCGGGTGCGTGCTCCCAGGCGCCGCGCCTGCACGAGGGCGATGTGCTGCTCAACCCGTTCCCCATGGTCAACGGTGGTGGCCTCGCGGGCATGTTCATGCCGTGGATCACCCTGGGCACGACGCTGGCGCAGCACCACCCGTTCGACCTCGACGTCTTCGTCAAGCAGATCGAGGACGAACGCGTCACCTACACCTGCGCTCCACCGCTGGTCCTCGACATGCTGGTGGCCGACGACGTCGCGTTCGACACCCACGACCTCTCGTCCCTGCGGGCCGTCGGCTCGGGCTCGGCTCCGCTCTCCGGCTGGATGATCGGCCGGTGGGAACGCGACCACGGCGTGGAGGTCCTCAACCTGTTCGGCTCCAACGAGGGGGGTGTCCTCTTCTCCGACCCCGACACGGTTCCCGAGCCGACCGAACGCGGACAGTTCTTCCCGAGGTACGGCATCGCTGACATGCCCTACCGGATCGACGTCGCGCAGGCGATGAGCGGACGACTCGTGAGCCTCGAGGACGGCACCGACATCACCACGCCGGGGCGTGCAGGGGAGCTGCGCCTCAAGGGTCCGACGATCTTCGCTGGCTACTGGAACAAGGGACGCCACGGATTCGACGAGGACGGCTGGTTCTGCACCGGCGACGTGTTCGAGATCAACGCGGACACCCCGTCGTACCTCAAGCACGTCGACCGCGCCAAGGACCTGATCATCCGCGGCGGCTTCAAGATCTCCGCCGCCGAGCTCGAAGGCCTGGTGATCGCCGACGAGCGCATCGCCGAGGTCGCAGCCGTGGCCATGCCCGACGACCGCCTCGGCGAACGCGTCTGCCTCTTCGTCGTTCCCCGCGAGGGCACCGCTGCGCCGACCCTCGACGAGATCATCGCGGCACTCAAGGAGAAGGAAGTGGCGACCTTCAAGTGGCCCGAACGGTTGGAGGTCGTCGAGGCGTTGCCGCGCAACGCGATCGGCAAGATCCTCAAGCGAGAGCTGCGTGCCCAGATTGCGAGCCCTGCCCAGTCCGTGACGTCCTAGGAGGAGCCATGTCCGCTGTCCCCACGATCCGGCAGGTCGTCCTGCTGGTCCCCGATCTCGACGAGGCGATCGCGCAGTGCCGCGCGGCGTTCGGCAACACCAGTGGCACACGCGATCCCGAGTCGATGGCCGAGCTCGGGTTCGTCCACGAGGTCCTGTCGTTCGGCGACACGTTCCTCGAGCTGTGCGCGCCGATGACGTCGGACTCCTCCCACGGCCGTCTGGTGGAGCGCAAGGGTGCGGTCGGCTACATGCTCGTGGTCCAGGTCGACGACCTGTCGGCCGACATCGCCCGAGCAGCTGAGCTCGGGATCGAGCCGCTGTTCGCCGAGGACTTCGAGGGCAATCGGATCTCGCAGTGGCACCCGAAGGCGTTGGGAACGCTTGCCGAGCTCGACCAAGTGGACCCCCACGACAGCTGGCACTTCGCACCACGGATCTTCGAGGCGTCATGCACCGACGTGGCCAGGGACATCGTCGGCGCCGAGCTCGCCACGCCGGATCCCGAGGCCATGGCGCAGACGTGGTCGACGATCCTCGACGTCCCGCTGTCGGACCCGACGACCCTGCCGCTGCAGGAAACGGTCCTGCGTTTCGTACGTTCTGGTGAGTCGACCGGCCTGGTGGCGGTCGATGTCGCCGCCACGGATCCGGCCAGGGTCGGCGAGTCCCTGCTGCTGTGCGGTGTCGAGTTCCGGTTCGTCGCCGACCGTACGGCGGTCCCGGCATGACTGGGCGCAGCGAAGGTACGACGAGCACGGCCGAGTTCGTCCGCTACTCCGTCGATGACGGCCTGGCGGTCATCACGATCGACCGTCCCGAGAAGCGCAACGCGCTGAGCTACGCGATGCTGGCGGCGATCCGCGACTCGGTGAAGTCCGCCGAGGACGATCCCGGCGTGCGTGCGATCGTCCTCACCGGCTCACCCGGCCAGTTCTGCGCCGGCACCGATCTCACCGAGCTCCACGACGTCGAGCCCGGCACGGATCCGGCAGACCGTACGCAGCACACCGACGGCCAGCACTGGTTCCTGCACGATGCGACCAAGCCCGTCATCGCAGCGATAGACGGGCCCGCCGCCGGCCTGGGCGTCGAGCTCGCGACACAGTGCGACTTCCGCATCGCATCGACGAGGGCGACGTTCTCGTGGATCTTCGTCAAGCGCGGTCTGGTGCCCGACACGGGCGCCGGTACGTGGCTCCTTCCGCAGCTGGTCGGGCTGCAGATGGCCAAGCGTCTCGTGTTCTCGGGCGACTTCATCCCGGCCGACGAGGCACAGCGGATCGGCTTCGTGCTCGACGTGGTCGAGCCGGACGGGCTGATGCCTGCCGCCCGCGCCCTAGCGGCCAGCGTGTCGAGCGGCTCGCCGTTCGCGATCGAGCGGGTCAAGCGGCTGCTCAACGAGTCGAGCGCCAAGGCCCGCGACGAGCACCTGGTGGCACATGTCGCGGCGATGACCGAGTGTCAGCTGTCGGACGACCACCGTGAGGGCGTCGCAGCATTCCTCGAGAAGCGTCCAGCGGTCTTCACCGGTCACTGACCTGCCGGTCCCACAGGACGCCTCCCGGCTGTCGGGCCCGCAGCTCGGCCTTCTGGACACGCAACGTCTGGGTCCTGGGCAGCTCGGCCACGATCTCGACATAGCGCGGCACCATGTACCTCGGCACCCTGCTGCTGAGGAACGACACCAGCTCGGCCGGATCGAGGGCACCCGGTGCCGACTCCACCACGACGACCTTGATCTCGTCCTCGAGCTCGTCGGCGGACACCGCGACGGCGGCGCACTCGGCGACCTGGGGATGCTGCAGCACCTCGGCCTCCACCTCGAACGAGGAGATGTTCTCGCCGCGCCGCCGGATCGTGTCCTTCATCCGGTCGACGAAGTAGTAGCGTCCCTCGGCGTCTCGGCGGAACGCGTCGCCGGTGTGGAACCAGCCGTTGCGCCATGCCCGGGCGGTGGCCTCGGGCTGGTGGAGATAGCCGGCGTTGAGCGTCCAGGGCACACCGGTTCGTACGATCAGCTCGCCGACCTCACCCGTCTCGACCTCGTTGTCCCACTCATCAACCAGCCGGGCCTCGTAGTGGGGGAAGTCAGTACGCAGGACGCCGCACGACGCAGGATCGTCGATGCCCCAGTCCTCCGTCGCGAACGGCACGCTGATCTCGGTCATGTTGTAGGCAGTCCAGGCACGAGTCCCGAAGCGGGCGTTGAACTCATCGACGCGGGGCGTGACAGGTGCCATCAGGACGTTCGTGAGCGTCGTGTCGGCGTCGTCGGCCGCCGGCTCGGCGGCGAGCAGGAAGTCCGCCATGGCGCCGACCAGCACGGTGCTGCGTATCCCGAACCGGCGGACGTCGAGCCAGAACTCGCTGAGGCTGAACGTCGGGCGGACGATCAGCTCTCCTTCCGTCAGGGCCATCGTCATGAACGCGCCCTTGGACACGACGTGGCTGGGGGAGCCCGTCGCATAGAAGCGGTCGGCACCGTCGTTGGTGGCGAACCGGATCGTCGGCACGCTGCCGGCCTGCAGCTGGGCCCATGGCACGAGCACGCCCTTGGACGGGCCGGTGGTGCCCGACGTGTAGAGCACCGAGGCGATGTCGTGGCCCTGCGGCGGCACGCGCGGCGTCTCGCCCGCGTCGGAGAGGAATGTCTCGGCGCCGACGAGTCGCGGGCCCTCGGGGAGAGGCCCCGGCGCACCGATCACGACGATGAGTCGCAGCGCAGGGAGCTCGTCCGCGACGGCCATGACCCGGTCGAGCACATCGGCGTGCACGACCAGCACCTCGACCCGCGCGTCCGTCAGCACGTGGCGCAGCACGGACCCGCGAAGCTCGACGTTGATCGGCACCTCCATGGCGTGGAGCCAGCCGGCTCCCAGCCACACGGCGTACGTGTCGGTGCCGTTGGGCAGCATCGACCCGACCGCGTCATCTGGCTGCACGCCACCGCGTTCGAGCGCGTCCGCCCAGCGGAGTGCGTCGGTGTGGAGCTGCCCGTACGTCAGGGTGCCGCCGGCGACATCGCGCAGAAATATCGTGTCGGGGGAGAGCGCGGCGCGGTGGGCGATGAGCTCCGGGGCGCTCATCAGCTCAATGCCGGAACGGGGCGTGACCTGCGGTGATGTCGTCAAGAACCCTCCAGATGAGCGTTACGCTACAGTAACGCAAGTCACTATTTCGTGCTATGGATCTGGTCTTTGGCCGGCCGACGAGAGGAATGGTCATGGATGTCGAGGTACGCAGCGAGGTCGCCGGAACGGTGACCCGGGTCCAGGTGTCGGTGGGCCAGGACATCGCCGTCGGCGGCTCGGTCGTCCATGTCGAGGCGATGAAGATGGACATCCCCGTCAGCTCACCGATCGCCGGGCTCGTGCGTGAGATCCGGGTGGCGGAGGGAGACCCAGTGGCGGAGAACCAGGTCGTCGCGATCGTGGGGGACGACACGTGAGTGAGTGGCAGCCCGAGCTCGACGAGATCGCCCGTCGGCGGGAGATCGCCGAGCGGATGGGCGGCGAGGAGAAGGTTGCCCGCCAGCACGGACGTGGCAAGAGCGACGCCAGGCAACGGATCGCCGCCCTGGTCGATGACGACTCGTTCCACGAGATCGGCGTGCTGGCGGCCAAGAGCCGCTACGTCGACGGTGAGCTCGTCGACGTCGTACCGGCGAACTTCATCACCGGCACCGCGCGCATCGAGGGCCGCAAGGTCGTGCTGGGGGTCGACGACTTCACGGTGCGCGGCGGTGCCTCGGACGGCGCGATCGTCGACAAGCAGGTCTACTCCGAGCAGATGGCGGGCGAATTGCGTCTCCCCCTGGTGCGGATGCTGGACGGCACCGGTGGTGGCGGCAGCATCCGGAGCCTGGAGGAGATGGGACGCAGCTATGTCCCGATGCTCCCCGGCTTCGAGTTCGCGATCGACAACCTCTCGGTGGTCCCCGTGGTGGCGCTCGGACTCGGTCCCGTCGCCGGCTTCGGTGCAGCTCGACTCGTGACGAGCCACTACTCCGTCATGGTGCGAGGGCTCAGCCAGACCTTTGTCGCCGGGCCGCCGGTCGTGGCCGGAGTCGGTGAGACCGTGACGAAGGAGGAGCTCGGCGGGGTCGACGTGCACGGGCCCAACGGCACGGTCGACGCGATCGTCGAGTCCGAGGAGGAGGCGTTCGCCAGCGCCAGGCGATTCCTGTCCTATCTGCCACCGTCGGTCGACGAGGTGCCGGAGCGCGGGCCCGTCACCGACGATCCGGGGCGGGCGGACGACTGGCTGGCCGATGCGATCCCGCGGGATCCGCGACAGGTCTACCGGATCCGGCCCATCATCGAGTCGCTCGTCGACCGGGGCAGCTTCTTCGAGATCGGCGCATCGTACGGTCGCTCGCTCGTCACCGGGTTCGCCCGCCTTGATGGCTGGCCCGTGGCGATCATGGCGGGCGATCCCTACATCTATGGCGGGAGCTGGACCGAGACGTCGGCGGCGAAGGCGGTCCGCTTCGTCGACCTCGCCGACACGTTCCATCTGCCGCTGGTCAACCTGGTCGACAACCCCGGCTTCATGATCGGAACGGCCGGCGAACGGGCCGGCGCGATCCGCCACGGCATGCGCGCCCTGACTGCGATCTACCAGGCCCGCATCCCGTGGTGCTCGGTGCTCCTGCGCAAGGTGTACGGCGTCGGCGGCGCCGGCCAGTCACACCATCGTCGACTCCAGCGCCGGTTCGCCTGGCCGTCGGCGCAATGGGGTTCGCTCCCGTCGTCGGGAGGGATCGAGGCTGCCTACCGCGCGGAGATCGAGGCGGCCGACGATCCCGACGAGTTCATTCGT
The DNA here is from genome assembly GCF_039537165.1 of Aeromicrobium panaciterrae. GTDB lineage: Bacteria > Actinomycetota > Actinomycetes > Propionibacteriales > Nocardioidaceae > Aeromicrobium > Aeromicrobium panaciterrae. The sequence goes on from NZ_BAAAZZ010000002.1 coordinate 1,821,285, forward strand.
GCCAAGCAGGATGAGGTTGCGGCACTGATGTCGCCATTTCGTACGGCTGAGGCGTTCGACATCCAGGACATCGTCGATCCGCGCGAGACCCGGTCGTTGTTGTGCGTGTTCGCGGCCGACTCCGCCAAGCTGCGCCAGCCCGGCCGGACCGCGCGTGGGCTCCGACCCTAGAGAGTAGAGAGGTAGGCGTCGCGGAGCTTCCGTTTGTAGAGCTTGCCCGCCGGCGACCGCGGCATCTCGTCGATGATGTCGACGGTCTTGGGCACCTTGTGCCGGGCGAGCCGTTCGCGCGCGTACGTTCGGAGCTCCTCGGAGATCTCCGCGGGGTCGGCGGAGGGATCGGTCGGCTGGACGACGGCCTTGACCTGCTCGCCGAACTCCTCGTCGGGGATGCCGAACACCGCGACGTCGAGCACCGAAGGGTGCTCGATCAGGACGTCCTCGATCTCTTGCGGCGAGATGTTCACGCCGCCCGAGATGATCATGTAGTCGGTGCGGTCGGTGAGATAGAGGTAGCCCTCGGGGTCGAGGTGACCGACGTCGCCGAGAGTCGTCCACGTCGGGTGCACCGGGTGGCGCGTGGCGGCTGTCTTGTCGGGCTCGTCGCGGTACTCGAAAGTGTGGTCGGCACCCTCGGTCTCGAAGTAGATCACCCCGTCGACGCCAGCAGGCTGCTCGGCGCCGGTGGGGTCACAGATGTGCACCGTGCTTCCGGGACTGGCCTTGCCGACGGAGCCGGGATGCGCCAGCCACTGCTCGGAGTCGATCAGCGTCGAGCCGTTGTCCTCGCTGCCGGCGTAGTACTCGTGGATCACCGGGCCCCACCACTCGATCATGGCGCGCTTCACGCTGGCCGGACACGGGCTGGCGCCGTGGATCGCGTACCTCAACGAGCTCAGGTCAGCGGCAGCCTTCGTCGCGTCGTCCAGGCGCAGCAGGCGGATGAACATGGTGGGTACGACGAGCGCGTGCGTCGCCCGGTAGGTGCTGATCGCGTCCAGCGCGGGCGCCGGCTCGAACTTCTCCATCAGCACGATCGTCCCGCCGATCGACGAGATCGCGGCGCACAGCGAGAGCGGTGCGGCGTGATAGAGCGGTGCGGGGCTGAGGCAGATCGTGTCGGGCGAGACGTCGTACGCCGCCGAGATCCAGATGCGCAGGGCCTCGTTGCCCTCCGAGACGTGCTTGCCGGTCAGCTCGCGGTTGATGGCCTTGGGCTGCCCGGTGCTACCCGAGCTGTAGAGCATGTGCGATCCGAGCGGCTCGTCCTCCAACGGAGCGGCCGGGTGCCCTGCGACCGCCGTGGCGTAGTCGTCGAAGCCCGGGACCGCGCCGCCGATGCTGAGCCGTACGGGCATCGGCAGGTCGGCCAGCTCCGCAGCGGTCTCGGTGAGCCGTGCGTCGATCAGCAGTGCCGACGCCTCGCAGTTCTCGACCACGTAGCGCGCCTCGCCGCCGGTGAGGTAGGCGTTGACGGGCGTGAAGTAGAGGCCCGAACGCATCGCCGCCCAGTAGACCTCCAGGAAGCGCACATGGTTGCCCAGCACCAGCGCGAGGTGGTCACCCGGCCGCAGGCCGGCCGCGTACAGCAGCTGGGCCAGGCGCTGCGACCCGTCGTCCAGCTCACGGTAGGTGAGCGCCTCACCCGTGCCGGCCATGACGACCGCAGGCTTGTCCGGGAACTGTGCGGCGTGCGCCGATGGGTAGGTCATCTGGCCGGGAGGGTCAGAGCCCGACCGCGGTGGCCGGGTCATCGACGTGGGCCCAGTCGGGAAGGTCAGAGCCGGCCGCCCAGGTCGAGTGCGTTCCGCTGGAGATGCGCTCCGGCAGCCTCAGCGTGCACACGGGGCCGACCGTGATGTCGGACGCGTCGAACACGACGCAGAACGACGCGTCCTGGTTCATGTCGGTCGTCAGCGTGATTAGGTAGCCGTCGTCCTCGGCGGCGCTGCCGACCCGCGGCGCCATGGCCGACTCGCTGCCGTAGACGTTGTCCTCGAACCGGAAGTGCTGCTCCTGGCCCGTCCAGGTGTCGTGCTTGACCAGGCCGTCGAACAGGAACCACGCCGGCTTGCTGGTGGCGGCGTACGCGTAGCGGTACTTCTGGCCTGCGTGGGAGCCATTCATCATGCCGAACTCGCTGATCGTGTCGGTCAGCGACTCCTCCTTGCACAGCCCGGTGACCATGTTGAGGCGCCAGCGGTGCAGCCGCGGCTGCATGCGGTCGTTCGCCAGGAACCGGAACGCGCGCTGCCACTTGTCACCCATGCCGTTGTCAGCCGGTGCCGGATCGCTCTCGAAGAACCCGTCGACGACGACCTCGTCGCCGTCCTCGCACGCGTTGACCCAGTGCAGGACGAATGTCGACTCGGCGTCGAACCACCGGATGTCGTCGGGCCCGCCGCGGCGAGGTATCACCCCGAGTCGCATCGGCATGTCGGGATGGAAGCGTGCTGCGTACGCACCCTGTGCCAGACCCTCCGGGTCCCAGAACAGCGGGCAGTCGTTGAGGATCGCGTAGTTCTCGGTGAACGCCATGTCGTGCGGCAGGCGTGGACCCGGCAGCGGGACGGGCGTGTAGTGGACGAGCTCGTTGTTGGCGTCGACCACGCCGTAGTTCATGTAGGGCGCCTCGGTGCTGTAGTTGAAGAACAGCATCTCGCCGGTGGCGTCGTCGATCTTGGGGTGGGCCGACACGCCCCAGTCGAACGGGAACGTGCCGCCCCAGGTCTCCTTGCCCAGCGTCTCGGCCGTCATCGGATCGACGCGGTAGAGGTCTCCGCACTGATAGAACGACGTCAGCGCGACGCCGTTGTGGACCACGACGTCGGTGCTCGACGCGTCCTTCATCCGGGTGCGCGCGCCCCAGCCGTGATCCATGAGCGACTGGCTCGGCCGCTCGGCCAGGCCTGCCCAGAGGCTCTTGCCGGCATCCTGCTCGAGGGCCAGGCCGTCGGTACGCACGAAGCGGTTGCGGTAGAACGCGGTGCCGTCGCGGAAGCCCACCACATGGACCATGCCGTCACCGTCGAACGGGTGGTAGTTCTGGATCGCGGGATGCAGCGGGTTCTCGGTGTTGCGCAGGTAGACGCCGTCGAGGTCGGTCGGGATCTCGCCCTGCACGACCTCGAGGTTGTCGGCCTTCCACTCCGTCGTCTGCGGCTGCCAGGGTCCGGTCCGGTAGGGATGGTCGTCGTCGGCCGGCAGGGTCGACAGCAGGCGTCCTACGACATCGAGGTCCATGGGACTTCTCCTTCTTGGGCGGTGTGGTGGGTGGATGTCACGGGGTGGCCTCGACGACGAACGACACCGCGGTGGTGAACGACCCGCCGACGTTGACCGTCAGCACGCGCCGAGCGCCGTCGATCTGCAGGTCGCCCGCCGTGCCGGTGACCTGGCGGGCGGCGTCGAGGACCATGCGTACGCCGGTCGCGCCGACGGGATGACCGCCGGCGAGCAGGCCGCCCCCGGGATTGACCGGCAGGCGACCGGTGCGCTCGATCGTGCCGTCGTGGATCGGCTCGCCGCCCTTGCCGCCGCTGACCAGGCCGAGGTGCTCGAGCGTGACGAGGCCGGTGATGCTGAAGCAGTCGTGCATCTCGACGACGTCGATCTCGGCGATGCCCGACAGTCCCGCACGTCGGTATGCGTCGTGGATCGCGCCATGCAGGTGCGGGAAGAGGTGCTCGGTGCTCCGCGAGGCGGCGAGCTTGTCGGCCAGCAGCAGGGTGTCCGTACGATGCCCGAAGCCGGTGATGCGAGCCAGCTGCTCGAGCTCGATGCCCCGCGCCGCAGCCCATTCGGCGGCGAAGTCCGGACCGGCGACGACGACGGCGGCGGCGCCGTCGGTGATGCGGCCGCAGTCGGTCTTGCGCAGTCGTCCCTCGACGAGCGGGTTGACGCTGTCGTCCTCGTCGAACGATCCGGCGGGGAAGCTCCAGTCGCGGGACTGCCCCAGAGGATTGCGGGCGCCGTTGGCGAACGCGATCTCGGCGAAGCGGCCGAGCACGGCATGGTCGAGGCCGTAGCGCTCCTCGTACTCGTCGGCGACCTCGGCGAACAGCGCCGGCCAGGCATACTCGGCGTCGACCGCCTCGCGACCGGCCCAGGCCGCAGTGCCGAGGTTGTCGGCGGCCTGCTTGGCCGAGACGTTGCGCATCAGCTCGATGCCGACGACCAGCGCCACGTCGTAGCGGCCCGAGGCGATGTCGGCTCCGGCGGCGACCAGCGCCGTGCTGCCCGAGGCGCAGGCTGCCTCGTGGCGGGTGGACGGCAGTCCGACCAGGCCGGGCTCCGCCGCGGCGACCAGTCCGCCGAGCTGCGCCTGGCCCGCGAACAGCTCGCCGGCGAGGTTGCCGACGTGCACGACCTCGATCTCGGAGGGGTCGACCTGGGCGTCGGCGAACGTCGCGGGAAGGACCTCGCCAAGCATGTCGATCAGGCCGAGTCCCTCCTTGGCCCAGTTGCGTGCGAAGTCGGTCTGTGCGCCGCCGAGGACGTAGAGATCCTGCGTCATGATGCCTCCGGGTGTCGGGTCGAGTGCTGCACGCGCAGCTCACGCTTGAGGACCTTGCCCACGGGGTTGCGGGGCAGGGCATCGACCAGGACAAGGCTCTCGGGGAGCTTGTAGGTCGCGATGTTGAGCTCACGCAGATGGGACGTCAGGTCGTCGAGCGTCAGGGAGTGGCCGGAGTGGGCGACCACGACGGCGCAGGTGCGTTCGCCGAGCGTGTCGTCAGGCACGCCGACGACGGCGACCTCGGCGACGGACGGATGGCCGAGCACGAGCGACTCGATCTCGGCTGGGGAGATGTTCATGCCGCCGCGGACGATGAGGTCCTTGGCGCGATCGACGTACTTGAGGAACCGGAGCTCCCCATCGTCGTCGGCCACGAGCTGGAACAGGTCACCGGTGCAGTAGTAGCCGTCCTCGTCGAACGGATCGCTCGATGCCGTGCCGGCGAGGTAGCCCGCGAAGACGCCGGGCCCCATGAGCCGCAGCTCACCTGGAGTGTCCGGCGTGGTGACGTCGTCGCCCGTCACCGGGTCGACCAGCTTGCTCTGCACACCGCGCGAGGCACGGTTGCGCCACGTGTGGTCGGGTGAGCCGAAGCGGGGGAAGAGGACCGATCGTTGCGTCGGATCGGGGACCGTACGCGCGTCGCTGATCATGTTGATGCCCTCGTTGGAGCCGAAGCAGTTGACGACGTCGATCTCGAAACGGTCGCGCCACGCGGTGATCATGGACGGCGGCAGCGGCGCGGATCCGGACCCGATGACGCGTACGGAACGCAGGGTCTCGGGCGTGCAGCCCGGCAGGTCGAGGGCGCGGATCAGGAGGGCCGGCGGTGCCACGGTGTAGGTGACCTGCTCGGCGTGCAGCTGGCCGAAGAAGATGTCGGCGTCGAACGGGTGGTGCTGCACCAGCACCGCGCCGGTCAGCAACCACGGCACGAGCATGCCGCCGATCCCGGCCATGTTGACCATCGGGAACGGGTTGAGCAGGACGTCGTCGACCGTCAGCTCAGCGCCGTCGACGCTCGAGATCGCCATGGGATACCAGTCGTTGGCGCAACGGGGCACACCCTTGGGGGTCGACTCGGTCCCCGAGGTCCAGCAGATCGTGACGGCTTCGTTGGGATCGTGGTCGAGCCGCTCGACCCGGGCTGCGTCGCCGTGGCGTACGTCGATCGCGATGACGCCGTCGGGCAGGTCGGGGCCGAGTCCCAGGATCGAGTGCAGCTCCGGGATCTGGCGCAGCCGCGGCGCGACCGATGCGAGCTGGTGGTCGTGGATGCGGCCGGCACCGATGAAGGCCGTGATGTGTGCGAGCCGGCCCATCTGCTCGAGCTCGAACGCGCGGTACTGCGCCGGGAAGGGCGTGGAGATGGCGCCGATCGATGCGAGCGCGAGGTAGGAGATGACGAGATCGGCCGAGTTCGGCAGCTGGATGCCGACGACATCGCCGCGCGAGACCCCGTGCTCGCGCAGCAGGGCCGCCAACCGGTTGACCTGCCGATCGAGCTCGCTCCAGGTGAGTCGTTGGGGTGTGCTGCCGTTGATGTCGGCGAGGTTGGGAGGGTCGACCACGGCCAGCCGGTCCGGCATCGTACGGACGTGCTCGTCCAGAAGCTCGGGCCACGAACGGGCACCCCACAGGCCGGCCTCGGTGAAGGCCGTGACCCGGTCCTGAGGATGCAGCTTCACAGTGCCTCGAGTTCCTTGCCCATGAGTATTTACTACAGGATCAAAAGTGACATGTCAACGGATCTGCCCTGTGATGACGGCATCTGGCCCGGCTGTACTACGCTGGCGTGTGCCGGACGGCAGTCCGAGCCGCCAGGCGTTGCTGCATGAGCCGAAGGGTGTGACGTGACCGATAACGCGAGCACCCCGGACGTCGAATCCACGTCCTCGCCGCTGGGTCGCGCGCTGGTCCTGCTGGGCGACATGTGGACCATCCGGCTTGTGCGAGCGATCTTCGCCGAGCAACGCCGATTCCAGGACCTTCGCGACTCGCTGAACATCTCCGACCCGGTTCTGTCGAGGCGCCTGCGCAGCCTGGTCGACGACGGAGTCCTGCGTACGCGCGCCTATCAGGACAATCCACCGCGTCACGAGTACCTCCTGACCGACGCCGGCCTCGACCTGTGGCGGGTGATGATCGCCCTGTGGGCCTGGGACCGTACGTGGGCCGGCGCCAATCACCCCAATGCTGGCCTGCGGCTGCGGCACTTCGTCTGCGGTCAGTCGACGCGACCGGTCTTCGGGTGTGGCCACTGCGGGGCCATCGGCCTGACGGCCCGTGACGTCAAGGGCAGCGTGGACGACCGGCTGCTGCTGGACGTGGTGAGTCGCCGGTCGCGGCGCTCGCCGGCGATGGGCAGCCCGATCGACGCGTCCGGCGTGCTGGGAGATCGATGGTCGACCATGATCCTGTCGGACGCATTGATGGGCAGCCGCCGGTTCAGCGAGTTCCAGTCCCACCTGCAGATCTCTCCGGTGACGCTGACGCACCGCCTCGAGCTCTTCGTGGCGACCGGGATGCTGAGCCGGGAGTCGGTCAGTGTCGGAGGCAAGCGGCAGGAGTACCGCCTCACCCCCAAGGGCATCGACTTCTTCTCGGTGACCGCGACGATCAACAGCTGGGCCGGACGATGGCTTGCGGGCGATGGCCAGTCCGGTCTGTCACTGCTGCACACCGCCTGCGGGGCCGAGCTCGAGCCCCGCTTCACCTGCAACACCTGCAACGGCGCGCTCGCGCGACGCGAGATCGCCTTCGAGGGTCCCGGTCTGGTCTCACGTGCGGGCGCACGGCTCGGCAGCGAGAGCCACCTGCCCGACTAGGACACGGCCCGGGTTGCTACGGCAGTGGTCCGGTCACGACGCCGGTGCCTGACTCGACGGCCTCGATCGATGCACCGCTGAGCGGCTCGTGGCACGCGCTGCAGGTCAGGATCACGTGCAGCGATGCGCCACACTCCACGTGGTGCATCACGAGCGCCGGACCGTCCGGTGCCTTGAACCAGCGTTGTCCCCACTGGATCATCAGCAGCACGACGGGCAGGAAGGCCAGGCCCTTGGGGGTCAGCCGGTAGTCCATCCAATCGGCGCGTTCGGGTGTCGGGACCTGGGCCAGCACGCCCATGTCGGCGAAGGCGCGCAGTCGATCGGCGATGATCGTGGGCGACGCGGACAGTCGCTTCTGGAACTCGCTGAACCGGGTGATGCCGAGGAAGGCCGCACCCAGGATCGCGATGGACCAACGGTTGCCGATGAGCTCCATCGTCTCGTTCACGACCTCGCTGGGCCGCTTGTCGTTGCGGGAACGCTGGCGGCGCGCCGTGATCTGCAGGTTGCGTGACCAGTCTCCGCTGGGTCCCACCTTGCCCTCCACGTCCCGCCACCGGATCGCGGCGTGGCAGGACTCGCACGTCAGGATCGGGTCGAAGAACTCTCCGCAGGTGGTGTGCCGCATCCGGGGCAGGTTGACCTCGGGATCGTCGACCCAGCCCTTCTCCCACGCCCACATCGAGATCAGGATCGGCCAGACCTGCCGGCCACGTGGCGTGAGGAGGTATTCGTACCGAACGGGTCGATCGCTGTACTGGTGCTTGGACAGGACGCCCCCGTCGACGAGTGCCGCGAGCCGGGTCGTCAGGGCCGATCCCGGGATGGGACCGAGGTTGAGCCAGTCGGTGTAGTGGGTGGCTCCCCGCAGGGCCTGGCGGACGATCCAGAGCGACCATTCGTCGGCCAGGACCCCGTTGGCGACGGCGATCGCGTTGGGTCCGCCCGCCTCGAGAGGGGTGGAGTCGCCGTCTTCGAGGTGGCGGTCTTCGAGGCTGGTCATGGCACATGACTATCAGGTCTGGGCGCGCCGAGCAGACCGATGGGGCCCACAAGAGGGGGCCTCGGCGGCACGGAAATCGGCTCGAGCCGGACCGTTGACCGCTTCATCTGCATGGGGTATAACTTAGTCACGTTGCTAACTATAGTGATGGGCATCACGCCCCGCAAGGTCAGGCAGAACCGGAGAGCAGAGGAGGTCTGAGGTGCTGGAGATATCCGAGCTGGTCATGCGCTTCGGTGGTGTGACGGCGGTCGATCACGTCGGGTTCGACGTGGCCGACAACGAGATCTGCGGGCTGATCGGCCCCAACGGCGCCGGAAAGACCTCGTTGTTCAACTGCATCACGCGGATCTACCGCCCCGAAGAGGGATCCGTCCGCTTCAACGGCTCGGACCTGCTCTCGCTGCGACGCCACCAGATCGTGCAGCACGGGATCGTGCGTACGTTCCAGAACCTCGCGCTCTTCCCGACGCTGTCCGTCCTCGAGAACACCGTGGTCGGAGCGCACAGCACCAGCACCCCACATCTGATCCCGTCGATCCTGGGCTGGCCCACGACCCGCGCCGCGAAGCGACGCATCGAGGGCGAGGCCTGGGAGCTGCTCGAGCGCCTCGACCTGACTGACGTCGCGTTCCACCCTGCGGCCGGGCTGCCGTTCGGCACCCTCAAGCGAGTCGAGCTGGCCCGGGCGCTCATCAGCCGTCCGTCGCTTCTGCTCCTCGATGAGCCCGCCGGCGGCCTGACCCACTCGGAGGTCAACGAGCTGGGCGAGCTGATCCTCGAGCTGCGCAAGGACTTCGGCTTCAGCGCGTTGCTCGTCGAGCACCACATGGGACTCGTGATGGGCATCTCCGACCACGTGGTCGCCATGGACTTCGGCCGGATCATCGCCGACGGATCACCCGCCGAGGTCCAGCGTGACCCAGCAGTGGCCGAGGCCTACCTCGGGAGGACGGCATGACCGAATTGCTCGAGGTGCGCGGCCTCCGGGCCGGCTACGGACAGGTCAACGTCCTCAACGACGTCGACCTCACGGTCGGCACCGGCGAGGTCGTGGTGGTGCTGGGGGCCAACGGTGCCGGCAAGACCACGTTGATGCGGGCCATGGCCGGCATCATCCCCCACTCGGGTGACGTCCTGGTGGACGGCACGTCGGTGGGCAACCCCCGGCCCGACCAGATGCTCCGGCACGGAGTCAGCCTGGTTCCCCAGGGTCGCGGCACGCTCACGGCGCTCAACGTCACCGACAACCTCCGCGTCGGCGGCTCGGCACTGCCGAGCAAGAAGGACGTCGACGAAGAGATCGACCGGTGGTTCGGCATCTTCCCGCGCCTCGCCGAGCGTGCCGACCAGGTGGCTGGAACCCTGTCGGGTGGTGAGCAGCAGATGCTCGCGATCGCCCGCGCACTGATGAGTCGGCCTCGGCTGCTCCTGTGCGACGAGATCAGCCTCGGCCTGGCGCCACTGATCGTCCAGGAGCTCTTCAACACGCTGCGCAAGGTCAGCGCCGAGTCCGGAACCTCGCTGCTGCTCGTGGAGCAGAACGCCGAGCTCGCGCTCGACATCGCCGCTCGTGTCTACCTGCTCGAGGTCGGCTCCGTGGTGTCGTCGGGAACCGCCGAATCGTTCCGCGAGAACAACAACATCCGCCAAGCGTATCTAGGCTATTAGGACTCATTCGATGGACATCTTCCTCTCGAGGCTCTTCTCCGGCATGACTGCCGGATCGATCTACGTGCTGATCGCCCTGGCACTCGTGGTGGTGTTTCGCAGCTCGACCACCATCAACTTCGCCCAGGGCGAGTTCGCCCTCTTCACGACGTACGTCGCGTGGTGGCTCACCGAGCGTGGCCTCAGCATCTGGGTGGCGATCGTGCCGGTCATCATCCTGGGATTCATCATGGGTGCCGTCGCCGAGCGGGTGCTCATCCGTCCGGTACGACGAAGGGACGAGACGGCGATCCTGATCGTTGCCCTGGGCCTGTTCACAGGACTGAACGGGCTGGACGGCTGGATCTGGGGCTCGGACGAAAAGGTCTTCCCGACGATGTTCCCCTCGGGCGAGAACGACTACATCTCGATCGCGGGTGCGCGTCTGCACTACGACTCGATCCTGGTCTGCGCCGTCACTCTCGCCGTCGTGGTCGGCCTGACGATGCTCTTCAAGAAGACCAGCCTGGGACTCGAGATGCGCGCCGTGGCGACCAACCCCGAGTCCGCCGCCCTCTGCGGGATCAAGGTCGGCCGCATCCTCACGGTCAGCTGGGGACTGTCGGCGGCGATCGGCTCGCTCGCCGGAGTCATGCTGGTGCCGACGATCCCGCCCGGCCAGCTCAACCTCGCCTCCATGTTCCAGGTGCTGATCTTCGCCTCCGCCGGTGCGCTGCTCGGCGGTCTCGACAGCATCAAGGGGGCGGTCGTCGGCGGCCTGGTCATGGGCGTCGGGCTGGCGATGATCAACGGCTACGCCACCTTCATCGGAGGCTCGTTCTCCCTGACCTTTGCCCTGATCCTCATCGTCGTGGTGCTGGTCGTGAGGCCCACCGGACTCTATGGAACGCGTCGACTGGAGCGAGTGTGACCACCGAGATGCGCGAATCGAAGCCCGCGACCGACAAGGCTTCCACGAAGGGCCCGATCGTCATACGACGAGGCAGCCGGGCGCACACCATGATGCTGGGCGTCGGCGCAGTGGTCGCGGTCCTGATCATCCTGTGGGGCAGCCAGCTCGCACCGTTCAACCAGGGGCAGCTGACCCGCGTGGCGATCTTCGCGATCGCCATCGCCGGGCTCAACGTCGCGACCGGATATGTCGGGCTGCTGTCGGTCGGTCACTCGGCCTTCTTCGGCCTGGGTGCCTACACGACCGGCGTCCTCGTCGTGAAGTACGAGTGGGACCCGCTCATGACGATCCCGGCGGCTCTCGTGCTGTGCCTGATCGTCGGGCTGCTGGTCGGCCTGCCGGCCCTGCGCATCCGCGGTCTCTACCTCGCGATGGTGACGCTGGCATTCGGTGTGGCCTTCCCCGAGATCATCGCGCACTTCGACGACCTCACGGGAGGCGCTGAAGGCATGACGATCCGTCGCCAGCAGCTCAGGCCGCCGGACTGGTCGGGATTCACCCTCGGCGAGCGCGGCCAGTGGCTCTACTGGCTGTGCGTCGTGGTCCTGATCATCGTGATGTGGGCCGTCCACAACCTGGTCCGTGGTCGCTACGGCATGGCGATGATTGCCGTGCGCGAGAACGAGATCGCCGCGTCGGCCTCCGGCATCGACATCGCGGTCATGAAGACGACCGCGTTCGGGGTGTCGGGTGCCATCACGGGAGTCGGCGGAAGCCTGTTCGCGATGTACATCGGGAGCCTGTTCGCGGAGGGATCCTTCACCCTGCTTGCCGGCATCACCCTGCTGATCGGCCTGGTCATCGGAGGCGAGGCGACACGAAGTGGCCCACTGTTGGGCGCCCTCGCGGTCGTGTTCGTTCCCTATTACACAGCTGAGCTGGGGCAGGGGCAGGTGGCTGCCGTGCTGTTCGCCGTCGTGCTGATCCTCGTGATCTTCGTGGCGCCGGCCGGAATCGTCGGGGGGATCACCAAGGCGGTGCGCAAGGTAGTGGTCGTCACGCCTGGCATTCCGCGGAAGCCGGAAGGGGTCACGAAGACCTAGACGACCAGCAGCTCGCACTTCCCAAGTCCGGGGCGATGCGTCCGCATCTCCACGAAGTACGCAGAAAGGCACGACATGAAAATCAACCACGTTGCCGGGGCACGGCGCCTCGCAATTCCGTTGGCGATCGCAGCTTTGACGCTCGGCGCCTGTGGCGGAAGCAGCGACGGTGGCGGCGACTCGTCCGACTCGTCGTCCGATCCGTCCAAGTTCAGCATCAACCTCGACGACTGCAACGACCCGGACTCGGCCACCGCCCCGATCAAGGGCACGTTCGACGTCGGCTACAGCGCGCCGCTGTCAGGCCCTGTCGCCGGTGCGGTCGAGCTGGCCACCGCCGGGTACGACGCGCGGATCGCGGCCGAGAACGCCAAGGGCGGCATCGACGGCGTCAAGGTCAAGGTCACGTACAAGGACGATGCCTTCCAGCCCGACAAGGCGAAGGCCAACGGCACGGAGTTCATCGAGAGCCAAAAGGTCGACGCGCTTGCGACGTTCGGCACCGGCCCGCTCAGCGCCATGGTCGACGACCAGAACGCGGCCTGTACGCCGATGCTCTACCCGAGCTCCTCGACTGACGCGTACGTCGACGTCAAGCAGTTCCCGTGGACCACGACGATCCTGCCGCTCGCCAAGAACGAGGCGAAGTTCCTCGTCAACCTGATCAAGGACCGTTTCCCCGACGGTGCCAAGATCGGCATCGCCGAGAACCAGACGGCATCCGGCAAGGTCCAGAGCGAGGCGTTCCAGGCTGCGGCCAAGGCTGCCGACCTCAAGATCACCGAGGTGGCATCGGACGCTGATCCCGTTGCTGCCGCGACGACGCTGAAGGCCAAGGGCGTCGAGGTCGTCTACCACGGTGGCGTCACCGGAACCTGTGGTGCGTTCGACACCGCGCGAGGACGCATCGGGTACGAGCCCAAGCTCGTGCTGAAGCCGAGCAACTGCGTCAATGCCGTGGAGTACGTCGCCGCGGGCAAGGCAGCTGACGGCGTCGAGCTCGGTGCCTTCGGCAAGGACCCCAACGCCCCGGAGAACAAGGACGACGCCGGAGTCAAGGAGTACCTCGCGCAGATGAAGGAAGCCGGAGTCCCGGACGACGTGATCGGCAACGCCGTGGCCGTCTCGGGTTGGACGCAGGCCGACCTGCTGATCAACACGCTCAAGCAGGCTGCCAGCTCCGATGATGGTCTGACGCGACTCAGCGTCATGGAAGCCGCCCGCGAGCAGGACTACGCGTCACCGATGCTGATCAACGGCATCAAGTGGTTCAGCCAGCCTGACCTGCTGACGGGTATCGACGGATTCCGTCCGATCAAGTGGAACGCCGCCGACAAGCGGTTCGTCCCGGCGGGAGACGTCATCAGCATCAGGCCCTGATCTCCTCCTCAGGACCTGACATGAGCCGACCGGCCCGCGAGCACACGCTTGCGGGCCGGTTGGCTCTTGCCCGATCAGGCGGCTTCGGCGCGCAGCTTGGCGATCGAGTCGTCGGTGCACTCGGCCCAGAACGTGCCGACCACGTCACGGACGTGGTCGAAGGATCGCCCGGCGAACAGCACCTCCTGGTAGTGCGTGATGTCGTAGTCCTGCGTGCCCATGTCGACGATGTCGAGCGGGCGGATCGTCATCCCGCGGAATTCCTCGATCTCGCCGGGACTCGACAATATGCCGGCGCCGTACGCCTTGAGCCCGTCGTCCTCGTGCACGACGCCGAACTCCAGCGTGAACCAGAAGACCTTGCTCACGAACTCCAGCGCTTCGTCGGACTCGACGCGTCGCGCGGCGTGACCGGCGGCCTCGTAGAGCTCGGTGAAGCGGCGGTCGGCAAGCGTGTTGCCGTGGCCGACGACTTCGTGCAGAACGTCCGGCTCAGGTGTGTAGAGGGGGACGGAGTGGTGGCGTACGTACTGGGTCGCCCAGAACCCGCGATCGGCGAGGGCGCCGTAGAAGTCGCGCAGCGGCACCAGCCCGGCAGCCGGCCGGTAGCGGAACCCGGTCATGGGCTCGAGCTTGTCCGACAGCTCCTCGAGCTGGGGCACGCGGTCGAGGGGAAGCCCGAGGGCCTCCTTGCCGTCGAGGAACTCGCGGCAGGCGTACGTCTGGTGCTTGGCCTTGAGGTCCTCGCACACGACGCGCCAGACCTCGTGCTCCTCGGGTGTGTAGGCGACGTCGGCGGCGGGCTCGCCCGGTCTCCACCGGTCGGCCTGGGTCGCCAGCAGGTCTCTCCGCTCGCGGTAGACCGGGTCGTTCAGCCCCGGATGACCGTCACCGAGCTCGACCGACAGGCTGCCGTCACCCTTGGTGACGACGGGTGCAAAGTACTGGCCCTCTTCGAACATGCGTCCTCCTCGGCGTCGCCCTGACTCCAAGGGACCTCACCGAGCATAGATGGACAAGCGATGCACCCACGGATGGACAGATACCACAGATTGCCGCCCAGATCGGGCCACCAACTGGGCAACTTGTCGAGTTGGCGAGGCGGCGTCAGCTCCGCTTCTTGCTCAGCGCTCCACGACCGCTGCGCTTGATCAGTGCGGCGGTCGTACGCAGCTTGCCGCGACCGAGATCGGGCTTCTTGCCCCTGCCGAGCCGGTGCAGCTGGTCCTCATGCCAGGCGAGCTCGACGGCGCCGTTGACGGCCTTGAGGTCGATCGCCTTGGCGAGGAGTCCCGTACGTCGGTAACCCACCGAGTGGGCCTCGATCCGGGAGTCCTCGGCGCCGAGGATGACGTTGGCCGAGTCCGGGGTGGTGCAGGTGGGTCGGCCGAGGCCGATCATGTCGGTGTCGCCGGAGGCCAGAGCAGCGTCCATGGCGGTACGTGTCCGATTGCCGCCGGTCACGGCGAGCGGCACGCCACCGGCAACATCGCGGACTGCGCGGGCGTACTCCAGGAAGTACGCTTCCCGCTCGCGCGTGCTCCGGGCGGCGCTGCCCATCATGGCGGGCGCCTCGTAGCTGCCGCCGCTGACCTCGATCAGGTCGAGGCCCTCCTGTGAGAGGGCGGCGACGACGTCACGCGACTCCTCCTCGGTGAAGCCTCCGCGCTGGAAGTCCGCGGAGTTGAGCTTGATGCCGACCGCGAACCCGGGGGAGACGCGTGACCGGATGCGCCGGACGACCTCGAGCACGAAGCGCATACGGCGCTCCGGGTCGCCGCCCCACTCGTCGTCGCGGAGGTTGGCCAGGGGTGAGAGGAACTGGGCCACGAGGTAGCCGTGCGCACCGTGCACCTGCACGCCGTTGAACCCGGCGGTCTCGGCGACGGCAGCCGTGGTGGCGAAGCGTTCGATGATGTCCTCGATCTCGGTGCCGGTGAGCTCGCGCGGCTTGGAGGCGCCGGGGACCTTGAGGGCGACGGCGCTGGGAGCGACGGGCTGTGTGCGGAGCGAGGCGAGGTTGGCCTGGCGTCCCGGGTGGTTGATCTGCATCCAGATCGGTGTGCCGCTGTCCTGGGTCGTCTTGGCCCAGCGCGAGAGCCCGTCGAGGTCGCGCTCGTCCTCGATCACCACATTGCCGGGCTCGCCGATCTGGGTGCGGTCGACCATGACGTTGCCGGTGACGATGAGTCCGTAGCCGCCGTTGCTCCACGTCGCGTACAGCCGCTCGAGCTCGGCCGTGGGTGCGTGCCTCTTGCTGCCGAGCACCTCGCTGAGGGCTGACTTCATCAGGCGGTTGGGGAGCACCTGGCCGCAGGGCAGGGTCAGGGGATCGTGCAGGGAGGTCATGGGGGCCCTTCGGGGGTTGAGATACCGATGGTATCTCAACTCGGCGGGTCAGTTGACCTGGCGCTCCTGTCCCTCCCAGAACGGCTGCCGCAGCTTGAACTTCTGCAGCTTGCCGGTTGCCGTCCGGGCCAGCTCGTCGCGGAACTCGATGCGCTTGGGGCACTTGTAGCCGGCCAGGTGCTGGCGGCAGTGCGCGATCAGAGCTGCCTCGTCGACGGCAGGCTCATCGGGATCGAGCACGATCAGTGCCGTGATGAGCTCACCCCATTTCTCGTCGGGGATGCCGATCACGGCGACCTCCTTGACGGCGGGGTGCGACATCAGCGCGTCCTCGACCTCGATCGACGAGACGTTCTCGCCGCCGGTGATGATGACGTCCTTCTTGCGGTCGGCGATCGTGATGTAGCCGTCCTCGAACGTGCCGCCATCGCCGGTGTGGAACCAGTTGTCGGCCTGCGCGTCGGCCGTGGCCTCGGGGTTGTCCCAGTAGGACTCGAGGTTGTGGTTGGACTGGGCCAGCACTTCTCCCTCGTCGTCGATCCTCATGCGCACGCCCACGGCCGGGGCGCCGGCGCGGCCCAGGTTGAGGGCCTGCTGGTGGGGGTCGAGATCGTCCCACTCGGCGCGCATGCGTGACATCGTCAGCAATGGCGCAGTCTCGGTGAGTCCGTAGATCTGGATGAACTCCCACCCCAGCTCCTCGCGTACGCGCTCGATCGTCCGGGTCGGCGGGGGAGCTCCGGCGACGATGATGCGTACGCGGTCGCGTCCCGGGATCTCGCCGTCCCACGTCTTGGCGCCGTCGAGGGCGGCCGCCACGACGGCGGGAGCCGCACACAGGTAGGTGACGCCGTACTTCTCGATGCGCTTGAGGATCTCGGTGCCGTCGACCTGTCGCAGCACCACGTGGGTCACGCCCATCGCGGTGGCGGTGAACGGGTGGCCCCAGCCGTTGGCGTGGAACATCGGCAGCGTGTGGAGATAGACGTCGCGGTCAGACACCGAGGCCTGCCACCCGAACACGGTGGCGTTGAGCCAGTTGTTGCGATGCGTCAGCTGTACGCCCTTGGGGCGAGCGGTCGTGCCGGATGTGTAGTTGATCGTCGCGGTCGCACCTTCGTCGCCGGCCCACGGCTCGGGCTCAGCGGTCGAGCCCCAGATCTTGTCGTCGTCCTCGCCCAGCACGAACGACCGCTTGCACTCGATCTCGTCGACCAGGTGGCGCAGGTCTGGGTCGACCATCAGGACCTCGGCGCCGGAGTGCTCGACGATGTAGCGAATCTCGGCGACGGCCAGCCGGAAGTTGACGGGTACGAGCACACGGCCCCACCCGGAGACACCGTAGAACGACGTGAGCATGCGAGCGGAGTTCTGCGAGACGATCGCCACCCGGCCACCGACCGGCACACCCATCCCGTCGAGCGCCGCCGCCTGGGCGCGAGCTCGGCGGCCGAGCTCGGCGTACGTGATCTCGCCCCACGACTCGGCGGGCTGGTTGGGCTCGTCGACCACCGCGATGCGATCGGGATAGACCGTGACGGCGCGGTCGAGGAAGTCGTTCACAGTCAGCGGATAGAACACAGTGGCCTCCGGCGTGCCAGTCGCGGATGTAACGGTGCTCTCATTCTTACCCCTTCCAGCGAATTGGCGCCGCGAGCAGCGCGCCCTGGCTCGCATCCTCAAGGGCGGCCACTGACCCTTTCGTCAGTGCCATGAGCCAGAGTGGACGCGTGACTGCCACATCCCGCCCGCTCACATGAGCGTCCAGCCCTCGCCTGTCCCGCTCCGCACGTTCTGGACCGACCTTCCCCGTGAGGGCCGGCTGCTGCTGTCGGTCGTGGCATTCCAGTTCATCGGCACGGGCCTTGTGCTGCCGTTCTGGGTGGTCTACCTGCACGAGATCCGCGGCTTCAGCCTCGACACCGTCGGGCTGCTGATGGCGCTGCTGTCATTGGCCGGAGTCGTCGTGGTGGGTCCGGGCGGTGTCGTGATCGACCGGATCGGTGCCCGCAAGACCATGATCGGCAGCCTGATGATGGCGTTCAGCGGGCAGATCGTGATGGCATTCGCGGAGACGATTCCCGTCGCGGTCGTCGGGCTCTCACTGGTCGGAGCCAGCTTCGGACTGTCCTGGCCGGCGTCGCAGTCGATGGTGGCGACGATCGTCCCTTCGGCGATCCGGCCACGCTACTTCGGCATGAACTTCGCCCTGCTCAACCTCGGCGTCGGCATCGGAGGCATCATCGGCGGCCTCGTCGCCGACGTCGACCGACCGGTGACGTTCCAGACGATGTACCTCGTCGAGGCGGCGAGCTACCTCCCGGCGACGCTCCTCCTGCTCGGTCCCCTGCGGCACGCCGGTGGCCCCCATCGACGTGAGCTGTCAGAGGTCGAGGAGCAAGCCGATGCCGGCGGCGTCGGCTACCTCGCACTGCTGCGACGCCCCGGTGTCCTGCCCCTCACGCTGCTTTCGTTCGTCGCGGCGTTCATCGGCTATGCGCAGCTCAACTCAGGGATGCCGGCATACGCGCGGGCCGTCAGCGAGGTGTCGACTCGCGCGCTGGGTTGGGCGTTCGCGGCCAACACCCTGGTCATCGTGCTCCTCCAGCTGCTCGTCCTGCGTCGCGTCGACGGTCATCGCCGCACCCGCGTCGTGGTCGTGATGGCCGTGATGTGGGCCGTCTCGTGGATGCTGCTCGGAGCCACGTCGTGGATCCCGGGCACGGTCGGTGCGACCTTGTTGGTTGCCGGCTGCGCCTCGGTCTTTGCGTTGGGTGAGACGTTGCTGCAGCCGACCGTCCCCGCGATGGTCAACGACCTGGCGCCCGATCACCTGCGCGGCCGTTACAACGCGCTCAACTCTGCGGCGTTCCAGGCAGCGTCGGTCACGGGGCCGCCAGTCGCCGGCCTGCTGATCGGTCGCGGGCTGGGTGACGTGTGGATCGGACTGCTGCTCGCCGGAGTGCTGCTCGAGATCGCCGTGGCGGTGCTGTGGGTCGAGCCGCAGCTCCCCGACGTCGCCAACGGCGTCAGGGAGCCGACCCGTCAGGCGTCGTAGCCGTAGAACCCCTGTCCGCTCTTCTTGCCGAGCAGCCCGGCGTCGACCATGCGGTCGAGCAGCGGCGGCGGTGAGTAGAGCGGCTCCTTGAACTCTTCATACATCGACTGTCCGATGGCCTTGACGGTGTCGAGCCCGATCAGGTCGCTGAGCGCCAGCGGCCCCATGGGGTGGCCGCAGCCGAGCACCATGCCACGGTCGATGTCATCGGCCGACGCATAGCCCGCCTCATACATGCGGATCGCCGAGAGCAGATAGGGCACGAGCAGCGAGTTGACGACGAATCCTGCCCGGTCGGTCGCGTCGATCGGCTTCTTGCCGAGCCCGTCGGTGACCCAGGAGCGCATGCGGTCGAGTGTCTCGGGCGACGTCGTCAGCGACGGGATCAGCTCGACCAGCTGCATGACGGGTGCGGGGTTGAAGAAGTGCACGCCCATCACGTGGTGCGGGCGCCCCGACACGGCACCGAGCTTGACGATCGGGATCGACGAGGTGTTGGAGGCCAGAATCGCGTCGTCCTTGGTCAGGATCTGGCCGACCCGGCGAAACAGGTCGAGCTTGGTCTGCTCGACCTCCGACGCGGCTTCGACGACGAGATCGCGGTCGGCGAGCTTTTCGAGGTCGTCGGCGTACGTGATGCGGCTCAGCACCGCGTCGACCTCCGACGACTCGATCTTGCCGCGCTGCTCGGCGCGGCGAAGCGAAGCCTCGACCCGCTCGGAGGCGGCCTTCGCGGCGTCGCTGCTGACCTCGACGAGGACTACATCCAGTCCGGCACGGGCCGACACCTCGGTGATGCCAGATCCCATCAGGCCTCCGCCGATGACTCCGATGCGTTCGATGTTGCTCATCGCTGCTCCCTGAAAGATAGTAGGACGTCATAGTATCTCGCGGGCTCGATCCCTCATGCCGCGCCTCCGCTGGCACGTCGTCGATACGTGATGGGATGGCGTCATGCGTACGGTCGCGGTAGCCCTGTTGCTGATGCTCGCCGCATGCGGCGGTGGATCCGATCCTGCGTCCGAGCCCACGGCAACACCGACCAAGACCACGACGAAGGCGCCGCCCAAGCCGACCATCGCGGCACCGAGTGGCACCCCGGCGCCCGAGGCGCTGTCGCAGTTCCTGTGCGCCAAAGATGCCAAGGGCGACTGGAACGCGTCCGGCACGATCTCCAACGCCGGCAAGAACAAGGCGACGTTCCAGGTCACGGTCCTGGTCGGCGAGGCAGCCGGCAGCGACGAGCAGGCGATGACCAAGCAGCTCTCCAACATCGGGGCCGGCGGCTCGGCGACGTTCGCCCTCGCCAAGATCCCGGCACCCAAGGCCGGAGGCACCTGTCACGTACAGGTCCTCCGCCGATAGCCCGATCCAGACGTCTCACTAAAGTGGCGGGATGACCACTGCACCTGTCACCTGGAACGCTGCCGGCGACTATGAAGACGTCTCCTACGAGACCTCGCCCGAGGGCATCGCCAAGATCACGATCTGCCGTCCCGAGGTCCACAACGCGTTCCGGCCCCAGACCATCATCGAGATCGGCCACGCGCTCAACGTGGCTCGCGAGGACGAGAAGGTCGGTGTCATCATCCTGACCGGCCAGGGCGACAAGGCGTTCTGCTCCGGTGGAGACCAGCGGGTTCGCGGAGACAGCGGCTACAAGACCGACGAGAACGCCGTCGGCCGCTTCCACGTCACCGACCTGCACGTGCAGATGCGCCGTACGCCCAAGCCGATCATCGCGATGGTCGCCGGCTGGGCCATCGGCGGCGGCCACGTGTTGCACCTGGTCTGCGACCTGACGATCGCCGCCGACAACGCGGTCTTCGGCCAGGTCGGGCCCAAGGTCGGCTCGTTCGACGGCGGCTACGGCGCCAGTGTCCTCTCCGACCTCGTCGGCCCCAAGAAGGCCAAGGAGATCTGGATGCTGTGCCGCCAGTACGACGCGCAGCAGGCGCTCGACATGGGGCTCATCAACACCGTCGTTCCACTCGCCGAGCTCGAGGCCGAGACGATCCAGTGGTGCCGCGAGATGCTGGAGCTGTCGCCCTACGCGCTGCGCCTCAGCAAGGCGTCGTTCCATGCGCACGAGGACGGCTACGCCGGCATCCAGCAGCTGGCTCACGACACCAACCTGCTGTTCTACGGCAATGCCGAGGCGCAGGAGGGCCGCGAGGCCTACAAGGCCAAGCGCAAGCCCGACTTCAGCCAGTTCCCCAAGCGCCCCTGACCCCCGCGATGTGTGACGTTCGAGGCGTCATCCGGGCGCGATAGCGCCCTCAAGGTCACAAATCGCGGGAGATCTCGACCATCTCGTCGCGGGGGACCACCTTGATGCGGGTGCGGCCGACGGCCTCGCCGAGCGCGATCTCGTGCTCCTCGAGCTTCTCGAAGCCGGCCCAGGTCGTGAACTCGATACCGCGTCCCTCGAGGTAGGCGTCGACGTCCTCGCGCGCGGGGTTGGCCGGCGCCCGGAGCTTGTCGATGTCGGCGAGCAGCAGCTCGATCGTCTGGGCGGCGTCTGACTTGGTGTGGCCGATGAGGCCGACGGGTCCGCGCTTGATCCAGCCGGTGACGTACGCGCCGGGCAGCGGTTGGCCGTCGATGTCGATGACCCGGCCGCCATCATTGGGCACCGTCGCGGTGCCGCTGTCGAACGGGATTCCGGCGAGGTTGTCGGAGCGATAGCCCACCGCGCGATAGACCGCCTGCACCGGCCAGTCCTTGAACTCGCCGGTGCCGCGTACGTTGCCCGTGCCGTCGAGCTCGGTGACCTCAGTACGCAGCCCGACGACCTTGCCGTCCTCGCCGAGGATCTCGGTGGGGCTCTGGCAGAAGTGGATGTGGATCCGGTGCGCGGCGCCGGTCGGCTCCTTGGCGAGGTAGTTCTGCAGCACGTCGACGACGAGCTTGACCGACTTCGAGGCGCGGATCGCGTCCATCGAGCCCTCATCGAGCTCGAAGCCCTCGGGGTGCACGATGACGTCGATGTTGGGAGAGTGCGACAGCTCGCGCAGCTCCATCGGCGTGAACTTCACCTGGGCGGGCCCGCGACGCGCGAACACGTGGACGTCCTTGGCGGCGTTGGCCGCCAGCCCGCGGTAGACGTTGTCGGGGATCTCGGTGACGAGCTGCTCGTCCGCGGTCTTGGCCAGCATGCGCGCGACGTCGAGCCCGACGTTGCCGACGCCGAGGACCGCGACCGACTCGGCGGCCGGGTCGAACGGCCAGTCACGGGGTACGTCGGGGTGACCGTCGTACCAGTAGACGAAGTCGGCAGCGCCGAACGACCCCTTGAGGTCGATGCCGGGGATGTCGAGGTCGCGGTCGGCGCGCGCGCCCGTGGCGAAGATGACGGCGTCGTAGAACTGCTGCAGGTGGTCGAGCTTGAGGTCGGAGCCGTAGTTGACGTTGCCGAAGAAGCGGATGTCGTCGTGGGAGAGCACGCGCTTGAGCGCCTTGATGATCTCCTTGATGCGCGGGTGGTCAGGAGCGACGCCGTAGCGGATCAGGCCGAACGGTGTCGGGTCGCGGTCGAGGATGTCGATCGTGACGTCGACCTCGGACTTCGTGAGGATGTCGGCGGCGTAGATGCCAGCCGGTCCGGCACCGATCACGGCGACGCGCAGCTGCCTGCTCATGCAGTTCTCCTGGGAGGAAGGGATTCAAGCTCTCTCTTAGGCGAGCCTAAGAGGCTGGTCCAACCCCTTCCGAGACCGTCTTGCGATGCGAACGCGAAGCATGTGGCGTGGGTCACAGACGTCTACCGTGGTGGGTGTCTTCTGTGGTTGGTCACTGCCGTCCCTGTCTGGATGTAGAATCCAAGCAAGCGCTTAGTAACCTCACCGACTCATCCCTGACACAAGGAGCACGATGTCCGCCGACCCCGCTGATCTGGCCCACGCCGGCAGCAAGCGGATGCCATTCCAGCGCGACCCCGAGTCGGTGTCTCCCCGCGGCGTCTTCGACGACGTGATGCCCAAGGGCTCCCGCCGATTCCTGATGGCGGCCGTCTCCGCGTTCGCCGGCCGGGGCTACCACGCCACCACCACCCGCGACATCGCCTCCCTGGCCGGGTCCAGTCCGGCCGGCATCTACACCTATTACTCGACCAAGGCCGACCTGCTGTTCGAGATCTCGGTCATCGCCCATGACCGGATCCTGTCCGACATCGAGGAAGCCGTCGCCTCCGCGGACGACCCGATCGGGCGCGTTGCCGCCATGGTGCGCGCCTCGGTGCTCTGGCACGCAGAGGAGCACGTCCTCGCACGCGTCGTGAACGCCGACTTCAGGGCGCTCGACGTGACCCGGGTGGCCAAGATCCTCAAGATTCGTCGCACGATCAGCCAGATCGTGCGCAACGAGGTGCAGCTCGGAGTGGACGCCGGGGTGTTCTCGGTCGACCACATCGAGGGCACGGCGATCGCGATGCTCCGGCTGATGGACGTTGCTCCTTGGTACAACGAGCGCGGACCGATGTCGCCGTCACAGCTCGCCGACGTCTATGTCGAGCTGATCCTCAAGATGCTCGGCGCCTCGACGACTCGACGCTCAGATGATGCTGGCGATCGAGATACCGCCATCAACGGGTAGCACCACGCCTGTCACGTAGGACGCCGCGGCGCTCGACAGGAACACGACTGCACCCGCGATGTCGTCGGGCCTGCCGATGCGACCGAGCGGAGCAACCCGCTCGAATGCGTCCTTCTCCGCCTCGAGCGTCGCTTCCATCATCTTGGACTCGAACGGGCCCGGCGCGATCGCGTTGACGGTGACATGGCTCGGCCCGAGCTCGACCGCCAGGACGCGGCTGAGGTGGTGGACGGCCGCCTTGCTCGACGAGTAGGAATAGGTCGGCAGCAGCGGCACTCGGAGCCCGTCGATCGAGCCGATGTTGATGACCCGCGCGGGATGCTCGGCGCTGCCGGCAGCTCGCAGCTGCGGAAGGAGCTCCTGCACCAGGAAGAACGGTGACTTGACGTTGAGGTCGAGCACGCGGTCCCAGGCCGCGCTCGGGAACTCTTCGATCGGCGCACCCCAGGTCGCTCCGGCGTTGTTGACCAGGATGTCCAGGCTTGAGACACGCTCGCGTACGTCGGCGGCGAGCTGCTGACAACCCTCGTACGTCGACAGGTTCGCCTGAAGCGCCACGATCGTCCCGAGCGGCGAGAGCTCCTCCGCGGTGCGCTCGCACTCGTCGGCCTTGCGTGAGGCGATGTAGACCGTGGCGCCGGCCTCGAGCAATCCGCGCGCCGCCATCTTGCCGACGCCACGGCCGCCGCCGGTCACCAGTGCGGTGCGACCCGTCAGGTCGAACAATGCGCTCATCGGCCGACCGGCGCCGCGGCCGGCGCAGTGGGTGCGGAGCGAAGCTCGGCGAGGCGTTCCCGGTAGGCCGCGGCGTTGCGCTCCTTGATGTGCTCGTAGCCGCGGACCATGTCGGGAAGGGCCGCGATCTGGGCCGCCCGATCGATGCCATCGGGCTCGAGGGTCGAGGTCAGCTCGTCGAGCACGCCTTCGTACTCGGCGAGGAGCGAACGCTCCAGCCGCCTGACGCGGGCGTACCCGAAGACGTCGAACGGGGTGTTGCGGAGACGGCGCATGAAGTAGAGAACCACGAAGAACGGCTTGAACCACGCACCGAGGGTGATCTTCTTCTTCATGCCCAGGGCTCGGAGGATCGGCGGGTGAAGTCGGTAGGACGCCTTGTAGCCCTCGCCGAACTGCTCCTTGAGGCTCGCGGCGAGAGCGGGATCGATCGACAGACGGGCGACCTCGTACTCGTCCTTGTAGGCCATCAGCTTGTGGAGGTGCTGTGCCGCCGCGAGGCTGAGCTCGGTGCTGTCGGGTGCGACACGCTGCTCCGCAGCACGGACCTTCTCGATCGTCTCGGCATAGCGTCGCGCGTAGCGCTCGTCCTGGTAGCCGATCAGGTCGGCCACTCGGCGCTGGACCAGCTCGGCCAGCTCCGAACCCGCAGCAGCCTTGACCGCCGAGGCGATGGCGACTGCTGCCGCGCTGGGGGCCTGCGCCTCGGACGCACTCGACAGCGACGAGATCGTGGCGAGGAGCGCCGACTGGTCGCTGACCTGCTGACGACCACGGCGGAACGCCTGGATGTTGCGCTGCACCGCGACGGCATTGAGCTCGATGGCCTGCTCGATGTCGGCCGCCCGGAGGGGGATGGCGCCGGACTGGAACGCGACACCGAGCAGGAAGACGTTGGCGTACTGGTCGTCGTCGAACAGGTCCTTGGTGAGCTGGCGAGCATCGACATACCGGCTGTGCTCGGCGCGGGACACCGGCTCGATGCGTCCGACGGTCTCGCTGAGCTCGGGGAACAGCACCTCGGTGCTCGCCACCATCGATCCAGTCGGAACCTCGGCGGTCGACACCACGGCGACGGTCCGCTCCTGGCTCGCCACGGACAGGTAGGACTCGCTGGCCGCGACGAGGACGTCGCAGCCAAGGTAGAGGTCGGCCTGTCCCTTGCCGATCTTGTTGGCCTGCAGGCCGGGGGTGTCGGTGATCTTGACGTCGGAGACGACGGCTCCACCCTTCTGGGCGAGCCCGGTCTGGTCGAGCGACTGGACGTGCTTGCCGGCGAGGGCGGCCGCCGTCGAGACCAGCTGGGCCACCGTGACGACTCCGGTTCCGCCGATACCGGTGATGCGCACGCCGAAGCCGTCGCTCGGCACGACGAGCGCCGGATCCGGGAGAGCGGAGGCGTCGAGGTCGGCAGCCGTGGGTCGCGGCGTGCTCGCCGCCTTGACCGACGCGGTGCTCGCCGGGACGACCGTGAGGAACGACGGGCAGTCGCCGTCCAGGCAGGAGAAGTCCTTGTTGCAGGAAGCCTGGTGGATCTGCGTCTTGCGGCCGTACTCGGTGCCGACCGGCTGGACCGACAGGCAGTTGGACTTCGCGCCGCAGTCGCCGCAGCCCTCGCAGACCCGTTGGTTGATGAACGCACGCTGCACGGGCTCCTCGACGAGCTTGCGCTTGCGCTTGCGGCGGAGCTCGGTCGCGCACTCCTGGTCATGGATCAGGATCGTCACGCCGCTGACGCGGGCCAGCTCCTCCTGCGTCTTCATGAGCTCGTCGCGGTGGCGGACCTGCACGCCGCGTGGCAGCCGCACCTTCTTGTATCGATGAGGCTCCTCGGTCGTGATGACGATCCGTGACACACCTTCAGCGGTCAGCTCGCGGACCATCTCCTCGACCGTCATGCCGCCCACGGCTTGCTGCCCGCCGGTCATGGCGACGGCGGAGTTGTAGAGGATCTTGAACGTGATGTTGGTCCCGGCCGCGATGGCTGCGCGGATCGCGAGGCTGCCGGAGTGGTGGAACGTGCCGTCGCCCATGTTCTGCACCATGTGGTTGGTCGAGACGAACGGTGACATACCGATCCACGGCCCACCCTCGCCGCCCATCTGGGTCAGGCCGACGACGTTGCCGACGCGTGACTCGGGCATCAGCGCGACCATGCCGGAGCAACCAATGCCGGCGCCGACAAGCGATCCGTCGGGCGTCTCGGTCGACCGGTTGTGAGGGCAGCCGGAGCAGAAGAACGGCGTACGGGCGAGCAGTGGCAGCGGGATCGTCGCGCGTTTGAGCTTGACCGGCGAGGCGATCGGGACGTCCGGGAGCGACACGTGCTCCGACAGGCGCAGCTTGAGCGCGCGGCCGATCAGCTCGGGGTCAAGGTCCGCGTCGGCCCGCAGCAACGGCTGACGGTTGAGCGTCGTCTTGCCGGAGATGGCCGGAGCATCCGGGTGGCCGTACAGGATCTCCTTGATGCCGGCCTCGATGAAGGAACGCTTCTCCTCGACCACGATGATCTCGTCGAGTCCGTCCGCAAAGTCGGTGATCTCGTCCGGGTCGAGCGGAAAGACCATGCCGAGCTTGAGCAGACGGATACCCCGGGCCTCGAGCTCGTCGTCGGTGAGGCCCATCGCGCCGAGTGCCTGGCGCACGTCGAGGTAGGTCGCACCAGCCGTCACGATGCCGACGACGGCGTCCTCTCGAGCACCGAAGATCCGGTTGAGCTCGTTGGTCACGGCGTAGCGGCGGGCGAGCTGCAGCCGCTTGTTGTAGAGGCTGTACTCGAGCTCCGACAGCGTCGGCTGGAGGAAGTTCGCCGACACCTCGTGCTCGTAGGCCAAGCCGCCCACCTTGTTGTCGGGCTCGATCGTGGTGACCCGGTCGGGGGAGACCTCGGTCGTCGCCGAGCCGTCGGCGACGCTGGTGGCGATCTTGATGCCGACCCAGAGACCGCTGAAGCGTGACATCGCGATGCCGTGGATGCCGAGGTCGAGGACGTCCTGAGGGTCACTCGGCGACAGGATGGGCATGCCCAGCTCGGCCATCGCGATCTCTGAGCTGCTGGGCACGGTCGAGGACTTCGCCACCGAGTCGTCGCCGACCAGGGCCAGTGCGCCACCGGTGCGGTGTGCGCCGCCGAGGTTCGCGTGGCGCAGTGCGTCTGAGGCCCGGTCGAGACCGGGTGCCTTGCCGTACCAGATCCCGATCACGCCGTCGTACCGCAACGAGTCCTGGTTGCCGGCGAGCTGGCTGCCTTGCACCGCGTTCGCAGCGAGCTCTTCGTTGAGGCCGGGGCGGAAGACGATGTCGTGCTCGTCGAGCAGGGCCTTGCGTCGTTGGAGCTCCAGGTCGTAGCCCGCGAGCGGCGATCCCTCGTAGCCACTGATGAATGCGGCGGTACGCCGCCCGGCTCGGTCGTCGTGCCGGCGGAGGTCGAGAGGCAGTCGCACGAGTGCCTGAAGGCCCGAGAGATAGATCGAGCCGTCCTCGACGGTGTAGCGGTCGTCGAGGCGTTGGGGGGCGGCGATTGCCATGAAATCCTCCGAAATCGGGTCCGAAACGGCGCTGAACCGGGGTTCTACCCATAAAACCTCGTGAACTTCCCAATGTCTCCTGTCAGAGACACGATATTTGGGGCGGAATCAGGGCAATATGTGTGGAATCCACAGATTGAGCCCTAGAGGAGGCCATAACCATGGCAAAAGCCGAGCGTCGTGAGGACATCGTCGAGGTCCTCGACCAGCTCCGGGAGGAGATGCCGAGCATCGCCAAGGGTGTGGTCCGAGAGATCCGCGCCAACCTGGTGGAGTACTCGGTCGTCCCGCTCGGTGACCATGTGGAGCACGTGACCGAGCAGCTCACCAGGATCGTCGACTCGTTGCGTGAGGGCCGCCAGCTGACCGATGAGGACCTGCGTCGAGCCGGTGCGCTCGGGCGGCTCCGGGCCACCCAGGGCGTGAGTGTCGAGGCAGTGATGGGTGCGTGGCACGTGGGCAACCGGGAGCTGTGGAAGATCATCGACGAAAGGGCCGACCGGGGGAGGTCATTCCTCCCCGGGCTGGCAACCCTGCTGTGGGACTCGATGCAGATGACCTCCACGGAGCTGGCGGCGTCACACTCCTCGGTCTCGCGAGCCCAACACACCCAGGACCTCACGCTGCGGCACCGCCTGATGGCCCTGCTGAGTCGTGAGGAGGTCGGTCCCGAGGCCGAGGAGGTGGCCGCGAGCCTCGGTTTCGATGTCGCTGGAGAGTACGTCGCCGCATGCATCTCTGCAGGTGAGAGGCCTATTGGAGTCGCACAGACCCTGCACGAGGAGCTCGAGTACCTCGACGGTGTGTCCTTCGCGGTGCAGCAGGGCGCCGTCCTGATGGTGCTCGCCCAGGGCCCCTCGGCCAAGGATGTCGTCGAGGTGATCGACGGTCTCGGCACGTCACCGACAGCGGGTGTGGGGCTGGAGCGCGCGGGCCTTCGTGGAGCCCAGATGAGCATCGAGGACGCCCGGCTCTGCCTTGAATCGGTCGGTGGTGAGCAGCGCGTGCGCGCGTTCGGCGACGACTGGTGGCGAGCCAGCCTGATGGCTGAGTCGGAACGCCTCGCCCCGCTCGTCGTGGAGCGTCGGGAGGCGATCGAGGAGAACCCCCATCTGGTCGAGACGATCGAGCAGTTCATGACGTCGGGGTTCTCGGTGACGGCCGCCGCCAAGGCGCTCCAGATCCACGCCAACAGCGTCGCCTACCGACTGGATCGTTGGCACCAGCTCACCGGATGGGACCCGCGGACGTTCATCGGTCTCAACCAGTCGCTGCTTGGGTGCGCGCTTGTTCAGTCTGGAAAGATTTCGGGCACGTAAATTCTCAAACTTGACTAAGCGCTTGCTTGCAAACTTGGCGATTCGGTGAAATAGTCCATCCCACTGTGATGGTCATCACAAGCGAATCGAGAGGGTTGGTTGAGCAGGATGTCCCACTACGACGTGATCGTGATCGGCGGCGGCATCGCCGGTGTTTCCATCGGCTATGAGCTCTCCAAGGACCGCAGTGTGTGCCTGCTGGAGATGGAGTCCACGCTTGCCTTTCACACGACAGGCCGCTCGGCGGCGACGTTCCTGGAGACCTACGGCGGTCCCGAGATCCGGGCGCTGACGACTGGTAGCCGGTCGTTCTTCGAAAATCCCCCCGAGTACTTCGAGGCCGCGCTGATGTCGCCCAGGCCGTTGCTCCAGTTCGCCAAGGCCGGCCGCGGCCAGGTGATCGCCGACCTCCACGCCGACGTGCTTCCGCTCGTGCCGGACGCCGAGCTGCTGAGTCCCGAGGACGTCGCCAAGGTGTTTCCCCCGGTGCGTCCGGGCTACGTCGATGCCGGCATGTACGAACCCGGTGCCATGGAGCTCGACGTGCACGGCCTTCACCAGGGCTACGCGAGGGGCATGCGGGCGCAGAAGGGCGAGATCGTCAAGAGCGCACCGGTCGTCGCGCTCTCCCATGGCGGTGACAGCTGGACCGTGACGACCGCGGACGGCGCCGAGCACACCGCGACCGCGGTCGTGAACGCCGCAGGCGCGTGGGGCGACGTCGTCGGCGAGATGGCCGGCGCCAAGCCGGTCGGCCTGATGCCGCTGCTCCGCTCGATCTTCATGGTCAGCTCGCCGTCGGGTGCCGAGACCAAGGACCTGCCGATCTTCGGCGACATCGACCAGAGCTTCTACGTCAAGCCGGAGGGCGAGCAGTTCCTCTGCTCGCCCGCCGACGAGACACCGACACCTCCGAGCGACGTGTCCGCCGACATGCTCGAGATCGCCCGCGCGATCGACGAGATCAACGCGGCGACGACCCTCAACGCCAAGAGCGTGAGCTCGTCGTGGGGCGGCCTTCGCAGCTTCGTGCCGGATCGCAACTTCGTGGTCGGCCCCGATGCCGAGGTCCCGAACTTCTTCTGGTTCGTCGGCCAGGGCGGGTACGGCATCCAGACCTCGCCGGCCTCCGCCATGGTCGGAGCGGCCCTCGTACGTGGCGAGGACATCCCCGCCGACCTGGCGGCGCGCGGTCTCGACGTCGAGAAGCTGGCGCCCAACCGTCCCGGCATCTCCATCGCGGCAGACCACTAGGAGCCCACGTGGAATTCCTCCAGCAACTCGTCAACGGCCTCACGATCGGGAGCATCTACGCCCTCGTGGCCATCGGCTTCTCGATCGTCTACGGAGCCCTTGGACTGGTCAACTTCGCCCACGGCGACATTCTGATGGCAGGCACGTTCGTGGCGTTCGCCCTCTACACCAGCCTCGACCTGCCGATCGCCGTCGCCTGCATCGGCGGCATCATCGCGGGCCTCCTCCTGGGAGCCATCGTGGAGGAGGTCGCGGTACGGCCGGTGCTGAAGTCGCACCTGCTCATACCGATGATGACGACCCTCGGCATGGGATTGATCATCCGCAACATCGTCGAGCTCAAGTACGGCTCCGGCACCCTGCCGTTCCCGTCGTTCGCCGGTTCGGGCTTCTTCGACGTCTTCGGCCTGCAGATAGCCCGAGCGGCCGTGGTGACGCTGGTCGTCGCGGTCATCACGCTGGTGCTCTTCGCCGCATTCCTGAAGTTCACCAAGACGGGCTTCGCGATCCGCACGGTGGCCCAGGACATGACAGCGGCGCGACTCATGGGCATCCCGGTCAACCGGACCATCATGATGGTCTACGCCGCGGGCGGGGCGCTGGGTGTCATCGGTGGCCTCCTGTACGCGAACACCCTCGAGGTCGTCTACCTCGGCATGGGCTTCCCGATCCTGCTCAAGGGATTTGCAGCCGCGATCGTCGGCGGCATCGGCAACCTCCAGGGAGCGCTGATCGGTGGGCTGATCCTCGGCGTGCTCGAGTCTACGGTCGGGCCATCCGCAGGCTCCTACCGTGACGCGATCGCCTTCTTCCTGCTGATCGCGATCCTGCTGGTCCGTCCCGCAGGTCTGCTCGGCGCACGAGTGCAGGAGCGTGTCTGATGCTGTCGTTCATCCCCAACTCGGTCCAGCGGCTGGTGCTGCTCGCCCTCGTCGTGCTGGCGTTCATCCTGCCCAACCTCGTACAGCCCTACACGATCCGCGTCGCTGCCACGATCCTCGTGTTCACGGTCTTCGCGACGGGCCTCAACCTGATCCTCGGATTCACCGGACTGCTCAGCTTCGGCCACGCGGCGCTCTTCGGCACGGGCGCGTACATCTCGGCCCGGCTGATGCTCGACACCGGACTCCCCCTGGTCCTCGTGATGCTGATCGCGACGGTGGGCGCCGGGGTCTTCGGACTGCTGATCGGCCTGACGTCGTGGCGGGTGGGCGGCGACTACCTGGCGCTCATCACCCTGGGAGTCGGCCAGATCTTCTACCTGTTCCTCAACAACTCCAACGACCTGACGGGCGGCGCCACCGGACTTCCGGGCATCCCCGCCGGCAACTTCTTCGGCTGGGATCTCTCGTCGATCCAGAACGTCTACCTGTTCGTGCTGATCGTCGCGATCGTCGTGACGCTCCTCGCCCGGGTGATCGGGCGTTCGTACTTCGGCCGATCCCTGCTGGCGATCCGCGAGGACGAGGTCATCGCTCGTGCACACGGCATCAACGTGCCGCTCACGAAGGTGATCAGCTTCGGCGTCGGCAGCGCGATCGCGGGCCTCGCGGGAGTCTTGCAGGTGCTCCTGCTCGGCTTCGTCGGCCCGGCGACCTTCAACGTCGACCAGTCGATCCTCGTGGTCGAGATCGTCCTGATCGGCGGCATGGCGACGACAGCCGGTCCGCTGCTCGGCTCGGCGCTCGTGATCGGCTCGACCGAGTACCTCCGCGCCCTGCAGGACTACCGGTCGATGATCTTCGGCGCCCTGATCGTCCTCGTCCTGCTGTGGAAGCCCGGAGGCCTCGTCCAGATCCTCGGCATCGGCGAGAAGTCCACGGCTGCCTACAAGTCGCCCTTCTCGCTGTTCAAGAGATCCGTACCGCCCGTCCCCACCGAATCGGAGGCCAGGTCATGACCATCACGATCGAGGAACCCATCTTCAAGGCGACCAACGTGGGGTGCCGCTTCGGCGGCGTCATCGCGCTCGACAGCGTCGACTTCGAGGTCGGACAGCACGAGATCGTCGGGCTCATCGGCCCCAACGGATCTGGCAAGACGACGCTGCTGAACGTGTTGTCGGGCATCTACAAGCCGACCGGCGGCGAGATCGAGATCGACGGGAAGCCGTCGCGCTTCAAGTCGTCGCGCCGGCTCAGCCGCGACGAGGGTCTCGCCCGGACGTTCCAGAACATCCGGCTGTGCCCGTCGCTGACGGTGCGCGACAACGTCATGATCGGGATGCACAACACGTTCCACTGGTACGACGCACTGTGGACCGCCAAGGGTGGCCGCGAAAACGCGGCTGACGCCCAGGTGGCCGAGATCCTCGAGTTCGTCGGCATCGCCGACAAGCGCGACGAGATCGCGACGGATCTCGCGTACGGCGACCAGCGCCGTGTCGAGATCGCCCGGGCCCTCGCGACGACCCCGCGGCTCCTGCTCCTCGACGAGCCGGCGGCCGGCATGAACCCGCGCGAGGCGAGAGTCCTGGTCGACCTGATCAAGCGCATCCACGAGGAGCGCAAGATCTCGATCGTCGTGATCGAGCACAACATGAACGTGGTCATGACGACCGCGTCGCGGGTGATGGTCCTCGACGCGGGACTGTGCATCGCCCACGGCGACCCCAAGTCCGTCAGCGCCGATCCCCAGGTGCTCGAGGCCTACCTCGGAAAGCGGTTCCGCGATGTCTGAGTCCCTGCTCAAAGCCGAAAACCTGACGGTTCGCTACGGACCGGTCACAGCCCTCCACGACGTCAGCATCGAGGTCAACAAGGGCGAGATCGTGGCCCTCGTCGGCGCCAACGGTGCCGGCAAGTCGACCCTGCTCAAGACGCTGTCGGGTCTGCTGCGGCCTGCCGCGGGCACGATCACGTACCGCGACATCAACCTGGCCAAGACGCCGGCGCACGAGATCGTGCAGTCCGGGCTGGTGCACGTACCTGAGGGCCGTCAGGTCTTTCCGCGGTTCAGCATGCGAGACAACCTGCTCGCCGGATCGTTCACCAAGAACTTCCACACCGCCGGCAAGCGGGCGGATGCCGTGATCGCCGCGACACCCCTCCTTGCGCGGCGGTCCGGCAGCCTTGCGGGCCAGCTCTCGGGAGGCGAGCAGCAGATGCTCGTGATCCAGAGGGCGCTGATGGCCGAGCCTGACATGATCATGCTCGACGAGCCGTCGATGGGTCTCTCGCCGGTCCTCGCGGACCAGGTGCTCGAGCTCGTCTCCAAGCTGCGGGATGACGGCATGACCGTCCTGCTGGTGGAGCAGAACGCGCTCGGGGCCCTGGAGATCGCAGATCGTGTGTACGCACTTGCCACCGGCGAGGTGCTCTACAGCGGTACGTCGGCCGAGCTCAAGGACGACGAGAGCTTCGCCGACCAGTTCCTCGGCGTCGTGACGGCCGACGCCGAGCGACTCGGCGACCAGCTCGCCGAGTCGGGGGATGGATAGGCGTCCCGGTGCGCCCGTCGCGGATCGGCAGGTCCGAACGGCAGGCGGCAGGGCGGGGGACACCGCGCGGTGAAGGTCATCGAGCGGGGCAGCACGGCAGCACCACAACCACCATGAGGAGTACGAATGAAGGTCAACAAAGCAATGCTGGTCGGAGGTGCGGTTCTCGCGCTCACGCTCAGTGCATGTGGCGGCGGCAGCGGGGGTGATGGCGGCTCGAGTGGTGGCACGGTCACGGTCGCCGTTGCCGGCCCGATGACCGGTGACAACGGCATCTACGGCAACGACCAGCTGTCCGGCGTCAAGTTCGCCGCCGACGAGCTCAACAAGAGCGGCGGCATCCCTTCGGGACCGCTCAAGGGCAAGAAGATCAAGGTCGTCAAGTTCGACGACGTCGCAGATCCCAACCAGGGTGCCTCGGTGGCACAGAAGATCTGTGACGACACCAAGATCCTCGCCGTGTTCGGACACAGCAACTCGTCGGTGACGCTCGCCGCTGAGCCGATCTACGAACGCTGCAACGTCCCGCTGTACGTGAGCTACTCCTCCAACCCGGAGATCACGGCCAAGCTGCACAAGAACCTGTTCCGCACGCTCGTCGCCGACGACAAGATGGGCAGCGAGATGGCGTCGTACGCCCATGGTGAGCTCGGCTTCAAGAAGGTCGGCGCCCTCGCTTCGGACGACGACTATGGCGATGGCCTGAAGGTCAACTTCAACAAGACCGCCAAGGAGCTGGGCCTCAACGTCGTCAAGACGGTCACCACGTCGGCCAAGCAGAAGGACTTCACCCCGCAGCTCACCGAGCTCCGGAATGCGGGTGCGGACTCCATCGTCCTGCTCAACACCTACACGGACGCCGCGCTGCAGATCAAGCAGGCCCGTGCGATGGGCTTCGACGTCCCGATCTTCGTGACGGCGGGCTCCAACAGCCCCGAGCTGATCAAGATCGCGGGCGCGGACGCTGCCGAGGGCACGATCATCGACGGCGTGTTCGACGGCAACTCGACCGAGCCGGGGCCGGCGAAGTTCGTGAAGGACTTCACGGCTGCCAACGGCAAGGCACCGGGTGAGTCGGCCGCCCTGTCGTACGACTCGTTCTTCGTGTTCCTCGCAGCGCTGGAGGCGGGTGCCGATGACCGCAAGAGCGTCATCGAGAAGACCGACTCGATCGACTCCTTCGACCTGCCGATCGGTGGTGCGTTCAGCTTCAACGACACGCACGAGCCGAAGATCGAGGCCGGCAAGACGTCGACCGTC
The DNA here is from genome assembly GCF_039537165.1 of Aeromicrobium panaciterrae. GTDB lineage: Bacteria > Actinomycetota > Actinomycetes > Propionibacteriales > Nocardioidaceae > Aeromicrobium > Aeromicrobium panaciterrae. The sequence continues at coordinate 1,856,218 of NZ_BAAAZZ010000002.1, forward strand.
CTCCTGCAGGTCAAGGACGGCGTGATCGGCAGCTACACCAAGTAATCAGCACAGATCAGGCGTCGTGCGGGTCGTCCGCGACCCGCACGACGC